>NZ_QHHX01000004.1:0-751174 GCF_003947485.1 Amycolatopsis sp. WAC 01416
ACGCGGCTTCGCCACCCTCAAAAACTGGCGCATCCTCACCCGCGCCCGCTGCAGCACCCACCACGTCACCACCCACGCCAAAGCCATCCTCACCCTCGAACACCAAGGATGAAAAAGGCTCATTGCACGCGCGGCGCTGGCACGATGGCGGGCATGAAGGTCATCGGGCTGCTGGGCGGGATGAGCTGGGAATCGTCGGCCGAGTACTACCGGCTGGTCAACGAGCGCGTCCGTGAGCTGCGCGGCGGCTACCACTCCGCGCGCACCGTGCTGTACTCGGTGGACTTCGCCGACATCGAAGCGATGCAGGCCGAAGGCCGCTGGGACGACGCCGGACGGGAGCTGAACACGGCCGCCCGCGGCCTCGAAGCCGCCGGAGCGGACTTCGTCGTTCTCTGCACCAACACGATGCACAAGGTCGCCGACCGGCTCACGGACGGCCTTGGCATCCCGCTCCTGCACCTCGCCGACACCACGGCCGCCGCGATCAAGGCAGGCGACATCAAAAGCGTCGGGCTGCTGGGCACCGGTTTCACCATGGCCCAGCCGTTCTACCGCGAACGTCTCGCCGCGCACGGCCTCGACGTGCTCGTCCCGGACGAGAAGGACCGCGAGACGGTGCACCGGGTCATCTACGACGAACTCGTCCACGGGCGTCGTCACCGAGGGCTCCCGTGAGCGGTACCGCGAGGTCATCGCGAGCCTCGTCGAGGCGGGTGCGGAAGGCGTCGTCTACGGGTGCACCGAGATCGAGCTGCTCGTCGGTCCCGAAGACAGCCCTGTGCCCACCTTTCCCACCACGAGGCTGCACGCCGAAGCGGCCGTGGATTACGCGCTGGGCGAGGCCTCACTCCCTCCTGCGGTGTGACGCTCGTGCTGGGAGACGGCCTGCCGCCAAAGCCTGTCCTGTTCTTCACCGGTGAAACCGGCGCGAGGCACGCCGAAGACGTCCTCGATCGCCGTCCACCACTCGGCCGGTGACTCCAGCACCGTCTTGCCACCCGGTAGACCGCTCAAGGTCAGCGCGCGCAGCGAATCCACGCCCTCGGCGTCGCGCCGCTGCAGCACCAGCGTGCGGACGAAGCCGGACTCCGCGGACGTGGACAGCTCGACGTGCTTTTCGGCGAAGTCCGCCATCACGGCCGCCTCCGGCGCGAAATCCATCCCGACGAAACTGCCCTGCGGATCGTGGTCGAAGCGCCAGCCGCCGGGCGTGACGTCCGAAGCCCGTATGCGGAACACCAGTGAACCCTGTTTGTACTCGCCTTCACGCAGCGGGAGCGGCTCGTGGATGCCGTCCCCGAGCCCCACGTCGACCAGCCAGCCGACTTCGGGAGTCTCCGGCAGCCCGGTCACCGTCAGGGCCAGGTGGTTGAGATGGATCCCGGCGGGATCTCCCGGGAGCTGCGCTCCGCTCGGATGCCGGGTGACCTGGTAACCGAGCGCCCGCAGCAGCGCCGAGAACGCGCCGTTGAGGTGATAGCAGTAGCCGCCACGACCAGCGACGATCCGGCTGAACGACACCGCGGGATCCAGCGAGGTCACCCGGCCGAGCTGGACCTCGAAATCCTCGTACGGCACCCGCTCCACATGCGCCGCGTGGAGCCGGAAAAGCGCGTCGAGGCTCGGCGGCTCCTGCTCGAGGCCGAGTCGCGTGAGGTAGGCGGGCACGTCGACGTGCTCGGAAGAAGAAGTCCCCATGTGATCGACGGTAGCGGCCCCCACCGACAATTCAGGGTTCTCACGGAGGCGATCCCGCCGGTCGCCGTCGTAGCCTGGGGAGGTGACCCCTTTGCCTCCCCAGCCGGTCCCGGCGAGCGAGCCCGGTACGGACCCGGCCAAACGCGTCCTGCCGCCGAACCCGAAGGCCGCCGCGATCGTCGCGCTGGCCTTCACCGCGCTCCTCTACCTGGTCGAACTGGTCGACGTCGTGCTGCCCGCCGACCTCGACCAGAGCGGCGGCATCGTCGCCCGTGAGATCTCCGATCTCGACGGCGTGATCTGGGCGCCGCTGTTGCACGCGGGCTGGGGGCATCTGTTCTCCAACACCGTCCCGGTGCTGGTGTTCGCCTTCCTCGCGATGTCCGCGGGCATCGGCCGGTGGGTGCTGGTCACCGCGATCATCTGGGTGCTCTCCGGCGTCGGCGTCTGGCTGATCGCGCCGAGCGGCACGGTGACCGTCGGCGCCTCGGGCGTCGCCTTCGGCTGGCTCGCGTTCCTGCTGGTCCGCGGCATCTTCAACCGCGCGATCGGGCAGATCCTGGTGGCCGTGGTGCTGCTGGGCATCTGGAGCGGGATGCTCTGGGGCCTGCTTCCGGGCACTCCGAACGTCTCCTGGCAGGGCCACCTGTTCGGCGCGCTGTCCGGGGTCTTCGCGGCCTGGGTGATGGCGCGGATGGACAGGTCCCAAGCCAGGAAGGCGGCCGGTCCCGGTAGCCTCGCCGGGTGACCAAGCCGAGCGCCGACGCCCCGATCGGCGTCTTCGATTCCGGGGTGGGCGGGCTCACCGTCGCCAGGGCGATCCTGGAGCAGCTGCCCGGTGAGCAGCTGCGCTACGTCGGCGACACCGCCCGCAACCCGTACGGTCCGCTGCCCATCGCGACGGCACGCCAGTACGCGTTGGAAGCGCTGGACGACATCGTCGACGGCGGGGTGAAGGCCCTGGTCATCGCCTGCAACACGGCCTCCGCCGCCTGCCTTCGCGACGCGAGGGAGCGCTACGACGTCCCCGTGATCGAGGTCGTCCTCCCGGCCGCGCGGCGGGCCGTTTCCGCCACGCGCTCCGGCCGCATCGGGGTGATCGGCACCGAGGGCACCGTCCGGTCCCGCGCCTACGACGACGCCTTCAACGCCGCACAGGACGTCGAGATCACCAGTGTCGCGTGCCCGCGGTTCGTGGACTTCGTCGAACGCGGGATCACCACCGGGCGCCAGGTGCTGGGGCTCGCGCAGGGCTATCTGGAACCACTGCTGGACGCGCAGGTCGACACGCTGGTCATGGGCTGTACGCACTACCCGTTGCTGTCCGGGGTGCTGCAGATCGTCATGGGCCAGGACGTCACGCTGGTGTCCAGCGCCGAGGAAACCGCGCGTGACCTCGTGCGCGTCCTCACCGAGGCCGACCTCCTGGCCGAGCGCGACACCCCGCCGCGGCACGAGTTCGTCGCCACCGGATCCGCCGAGCCGTTCACGAGGCTCGCTCAGCGGTTCATGGGTTTCGCTCCGGGTGTGCTGGCTCCCACCAGCGCATAAAACGCCGATTCCGTGCTTAAGGTGTCACAGTGCGTCTCACGATCCTCGGCTGCTCCGGCAGCATCCCCGGGCCCAACGCCGCCGCGTCCGGCTATCTGATCGAGGCGGACGGGTTCGTCCTGGGGCTCGAACTCGGCAACGGGACGCTCGCCAGGTTGCAGGCCCTGCGCGACCCGTTCGACCTGGACGCGCTGATCCTTTCGCACCTTCACCCCGATCACTGCGCCGACGTCAGCGCGCTCACCGTGCTGCGGCGTTACCATCCCGAGCTGCCGTATCCGGCGAGGCCGCGACGGCTGCCGGTGTACGGGCCCTCGGACGTGCACGAGCGGCTCGCCCACGCCTACGCGGCGAACGAGGCGGAGCGGGCGACCACCGATCTCTCCGACGTCTTCGCCTTCGACATCCTGCGGGAAGACACCATGGAGATCGGGCCGTTCGAGGTCACCGCGGTCCCGGTCGACCACCCGACCCCGGCGTTCGGCCTGCGCGTTTCGCACGGCGGCAAAACCCTCGCCTACACCGGTGACACCGGCGTCTGCGACACCTTGACCGACCTCGCCGGCGGCGCCGACGTCCTGCTGGCCGAAGCGTCTTGGACCGACTCGCCCGACCGGCCTCCAGGCGTCCATCTGTCCGGCAAGGAAGCGGGGGAGCTGGGCCGCAAGGCGGGAGTGGGGCGGCTGCTGCTCACCCACGTCGCTCCCTGGACCGACCGCGACGCCGTCCTCGCCGAGGCGGCCGTCGCGTTCCCCGAGGCCGAGCTGGTCGAGACGGGCGCCGTCTACGACCTCTGACACGGGGTTCTAGAGTGGCGGCCGTGGCGAGAAAAGACGGCAGGAACGACGACCAGCTTCGCGACATCAAGATCACCCGCGGCTTCCAGCGGTGGCCCGCGGGCTCGGTGATGATCGAGTTCGGCGACACCCGGGTGCTGTGCGCGGCGAGCGTCACCGAAGGCGTCCCGCGCTGGCGGGCAGGCTCCGGCCTCGGCTGGGTCACCGCCGAGTACGCGATGCTGCCGTCGGCGACCAACACCCGCAGCGATCGCGAATCCATCAAGGGCCGCGTCGGCGGCCGCACGCACGAGATCTCCCGGCTCATCGGCCGGTCCCTGCGCGCCTGCATCGACCTGGCGGCGCTGGGGGAGAACACGATCGTCATCGACTGTGACGTCATCCAGGCCGACGGCGGCACCCGCACGGCGGCGGTGACCGGCGGCTACGTCGCGCTCGCCGACGCCGTCACCTGGCTCGGCGCGGCGGGCCGCCTCGCCGACCCGCAGCCGCTTTCAGCTTCGGTCGCGGCGGTGAGCGTGGGCGTCGTCGACGGCCGTGTGCGCCTCGACCTGCCGTACGAAGAGGACTCGCGCGCGGAGGTCGACATGAACGTCGTCGCCACCGACGCGGGCACCATGATCGAGGTGCAGGGCACCGGTGAGGGCGCCACCTTCGCGCGGTCCACTTTGGACACGATGTTGGACATGGCGCTCGCGGGCTGCGAGGAGCTGACCCGCCTCCAGACCGAAGCCCTCGCGTTGCCGTATCCCGGCGAGCTTCCCGAGCCGCGCCCGGACAAGAAGAAGGGCGCGAAGTGACCAAGCTGCTTCTCGCCACCCGCAACGCGAAGAAGCTCGGCGAGCTCCGGCGCATCCTGGTGGCGGAGGGGATCGAGGGCATCGAGGTCATCGGACTCGCCGACGTCCCCGAGTTCCCCGAAGCGCCCGAAACCGCTCCGGACTTCGAAGGTAACGCGCTCGCGAAGGCGCAGGACGCGGCCGCCGCGACCGGTCTCCCGGCCATCGCCGACGACTCCGGCATCTCCGTCGACGCGCTCAACGGAATGCCGGGCGTGCTTTCGGCCCGCTGGTCGGGCAAACACGGTGATGACGAGGCGAACCTGGACCTCGTGCTGGCGCAACTGTCGGACACACCCGACGAGCGGTTGGGTGCCGCTTTCGTCTGCGCGGCGGCGCTCGTCGTCCCCGGCGGCGACGAAACCGTGGTCCGCGGGGAATGGCGTGGCTCACTGATCCGGGAACGCCGTGGCGCCAACGGATTCGGCTACGACCCGATCTTCGTGCCCGAGGGTGAGACGAGGACTTCGGCGGAGCTGGAACCGTCCGAAAAGGACGGTTTGTCGCATCGGGGGAAGGCGTTGCGGGCGTTGGTGGGGGAGCTGCGGAAGCTGACCGGTTGAGGTGGTCGTGAGTGGCGTTTCGGGTCGGACTTCCGGAGGCTTGCCAACCGTCCACAGAGGACGCGAATCGCGGGGAAATGTCTGCTTGCTCCTAGTTTGACCGTATCGGTAAGTACGTGATGGCCCCCTTCCTTGCGTCTAGCGCAAGGAAGGGGGCCATCACGTACTTATCTGCCCGAGTCAGCACGAAAACCGCCGGACCGCGAACCACTCCACTGGTCTTGACGGACCGATGAACGCCGCTGAACCCATCCGCCACGTTTGCCTTAATCCTCAATAGAACTCGAAAAGCCACTCGTGACCGTCAGCGGATCTTCACGCCGGGCCCGAGTTCGTCGAGTCCGGTTATGCGGCCTTACGGTCGTGCGTAGAGACTGATGTCGAGATCCGCCAACGGCCGGACGTCCACCGCGTCCCCTCGGCGGCGTAAATCGAGATGGCCTTCAACGTGGGATGCGAGGAGTTGGTCCAGCTGGTCCGACTGTCGGGACAGGCGTCCTAAAATAGCGGCGAGCGTCGCGCTCGGCGAGCAGGGCCGAGCGGGCGGGAAACTGTTCGCGGACGCGCTGGCCAGTTGCTCGGCGTCGGCATCGTCCGCCGGCAGGGCTTCATCGGAGAGATCGACCTTGCCGAGCGTGTCCTCGACAGCGAGGAACGCCGCAGTGATCTCGTTTTCGGGCAGTGTCGAGAACCGTGCGGCGAGAACCGGCTTCAGCTCCTCGGCCACTTACAGGCCGATCGTCTCCACCAGGTTCTCGAGCTCGGTCTTCTTTCGCCGTCGTTGCAGCCACGACTTCGCCGCGTGCGTGGCGATACTGCCGCCCAGTTTGAGTGCGGGTCCCTCCAGCCCCGTCGTCGTCAGGACGCCAGGGAAAGGTCCCGGAGAAGCTTCGCGACGTGCCCCGTCGCGCGCACGTTGTACTGCGCCACCGCGATCTTGCCCTCGGGGTCGACGACGAACGTCGAGCGGATGACGCCTTCGTAGACCTTGCCGTAGTTCTTCTTCTCGCCGAAGGCGCTGTACGCCTTGAGAACGGTCTTCTCCGTGTCGGACAGCAGCGGGAAGGTCAGCCCCTCCGCCTCGACGAACTTCGCGAGCTTCGCGGGTTTGTCCGGTGAGATGCCGAGCACCCGGTAACCGGCGTCGTTGAGCTGCGCGAGGCTGTCCCGGAAGTCGCAAGCCTGCTTCGTGCAGCCCGGCGTGCCGGCGCTCGGGTAGAAGTACACGACGACCGATTCGCCGCGGAAGTCGCTGAGCTTGACGTCGTTGCCCTCACTGTCGGGGAGGGTGAAGTCGGGCGCTTTGTCGCCGGGGGAGAGTCGCTGCTCGGTCATGACGCACACGGTAGCGAACCGGCGGCGTCAGACCTTCCCGCAGTACTTCGCGGCGACGGGCTCCGAGGGGCTCGGCCGCACCTGGAGGCGCAGCCTCACCGGCTTGTCCGGAACGGCGAACGCCAGATTCAGCCGGACCGATCGGCCCGGCGCCACGTCCTTGCCGGCGTCCGCGACGCCGTTGTAGCCCTGCACCGGGTCGACGACCTGTTTGACCGCCGTGGTTTCCCCGTCGATCTCGCCCGCGACGGACAGGCCGGAGAGCCGGTACGTGCCGTCGCCCGCGTTCGTCACCTCGATGCCGAAGGCCACCGCGCGGGGGCTCTGCGGGTACGCCGACGCGCTGGGGCGGAACGAGTTCGGCGCGGACACGGAGATCGTGACCCCGGTGGCGAACCGATGCGGGGCGCCGAACGCCAGGTCACCTTCCGTGTGGGTGGCGGCCACTCCCTGCTTCGGGGCATCCGCGCCGAGCGCGGCGGCCCCTTTTTCCGGTGCCGGAACCCCGCAGGCGGCCGCCAGCATCAGGGAGCAGGCGGCGATCAAGAGCTTCGGGGTGCGCGGGGGCGCCATGTGCGGTTACTCCAGTCGGAGGTGCGGGTGGGCCGTTCGAGGTAGGTATTAGTGCCGAAGAGTCCAGAGTGACGGTCTTCCGCAGCCGAGAGGAGCGGCACGGCCGGGTTGAGGCGCACCTGGTGTACAGCCGTGGCCGATCCGTGATCGGAAGGGTACGGCTAGTGACAGTCGTCACCTCTGTGGCACACCGCCGACGGTCAGACGGCGAAGGCGAAGAACAGGATGAAGATCGCCAGACCGGACACCCAGGCCACGATCAACCAGCCGAAATCGCGCATCGGATCGACCGCTCGGCTCTCCTCGCCGGGGACGTAGACGCCGCGTTCTTCGAACCAGTCCGCCCACCGGGTCATCCAGCGAAAGGGGCTTCGAGACGCCATGTCGTCACAGTACGGGTATGGGTGAGCCGAGTCAGTCGAGGAGGGGCCGCCCAAAAGGGCGAATCGGACGTACCAGGTATCGCCCACTAGGCCCTTTTGTCCAACCGGTTCACCCGCCAGGCTGTAACGATGGCGCTGGGAATAGATATCTACAGCCGCTTTCAGTCCGTTACCAATTGGCAGGCCGTCAAGGATCATGGCGTGACGTTCGTCTTCGTCAAGCTCACCGATGGTGGTGGATTGCCGAACGGCGGCCGCAACACCGGCGATGCCTTGGTGGCCGGAGCCAGATCCGCGGGAATCCCGGTGGGCGGCTACCACTTCGCTCAGGCGAGTCCGTCGCCGGAGGCACAGGCTGACGTATTCATCGCGGAGGTCCGGCGACTCGGGGCGACCGGATGCGTCCCGATGCTCGACCTCGAGGACAACCCACCCGGTTCGGGGACGCCGAACATCCCCGACGCGCGCAAGCGCGACTTCTCGATCAGGTTCTGCAACCGCGTGGCGGGACACGGGTTCCGGCCAGGCATCTACATGAACAACTCGCTCGCGAAGATGCTGCGGCCGGACCGGTTCGGCGTGCCGGACCTGGTCATCTGGATCGCGCGCTACGGCGCCAAACCCGATGCCGCCGCGGGCCACTACGACGTGCACCAGTACTCCGACGCCGGCCAGGTGCCCGGCATCCGCGCGAGCAGTGTCGACCTCAACGAGTCCTACACGAACGCCCACTTGTCCGGCGGCGGCGCCGCCCCGAAGCGGAAGGCGACGACAGAACTCATGGAACGCAGGACCATTCCGGCCAGCCCGTCCGTCACGTCCGTGCGGCTGCTCCTCTCCGGCAGCGAGACGGCCGCGATCATCGTCCGCCCGCGTGTCGACGGGGACGGCATCACCGACGCGCCCGTATGGCAGGGCAACATCTACGCCTGGGGCAGCGACAAGGTGGGTGTCGGCGGGAATCCCATGCAGACGCCCGGATTCAACCCGAAGACGGTTTCGCACCGGCGGTACCACCTGCCGGGCGCGGTGTGGGCCGACTTCGAGTACAGCTCGAACGTGGACTTCGAGATCGACATCGTCGGCTGAGCCTGGAAGTCGGTGAAGGCCTCCTTTCCTACTCTCAAGGTAGGGAAGGAGGCCTTCATTTGTGTGCCTACGTCTGACCTGCGGGTTGGCGGGTGGGTCGTGAGGTGATGTCACCACCAGGTCGATGGACGTCGCGCGTGATTGAAGGCGGAACTCGCGTGTTCAAACGCGGAACTCGCGTGATTGGAGGCCGATCTCGCCCGTGACCGGGTCCGCCGTGAGTTCCGCTTCCAATCACGCGAGTTCCGCGTCCAATCACGCGTGTCACGCCTAAGGCCACACGACGACCAAGGGGATCTCAGAGCGCGAACCCCGAGTAGTGGGTAAGCAAATGCGGTGCCCGAAGGAGGCCTTCACGGACTTCGGGGTGTGGCACGATGATCGGGTGATGGACTTCCGAAAGGGCAGTGCCGCGTAGAGCGCCCGCACGAGTCCGGCGAGGGCTTCGACTTCGGCGCCCGGCCGAACTCCGTGACCCGTGGGATTTTTCGCCCGCACTCGCCGCAGAGATCTCCCGGCTCGAACGTTCCCGGAACTATCTCGGCCACGGTGCGATCCGGACCGCGCTCCGCCTCTGGAGAGAGTTCACCGCGGACCCGTACCGACGGCTTCGGGTCGACACCGAGGGCTGTGGTATTCGGGAGTGTTGCGGCGATCCCCGGCAAGCGAGGGAAATACTCGAAGGTGTGCTGCTCGCCCTCCCGGCGCGAGCCGCCAAGGAGTTGCGGAGGCACATCGGCGAGGAGTGATGGTTCGCGCGCCGATCCCGGACCTTGATCAAGAGAAGGTGACGACCTGCCGGACCGCGGCGCCCCGCCGCAACCGGTCGAAGCCCGTGTTGATCTCCTCGAGCCCGATCCGGTGCGTCAGCAACGCCTCCACGGGCAGCAGCCCGGCCCGGTAAAGGGCGATGAAGCGGGGGATGTCGCGCCGGGGGACGCACGAGCCGAGATAGCTGCCGCGCAGCGTCTTTTCCTCCGCCACCAGGCTTTGCGCGGGCAGCGCGAGCTCGGCGGACGGGTCGGGAAGGCCGACGGTGACCGTGGTGCCACCGGGTCGGGTCGCTCGGTAGGCCTGGTGCAGGGCGGCGACCACGCCGGTGGTGTCGACGGCGTGGTCGGCGCCGCCGCCGGTGAGTTCCTTGATCGCGTCGACGTCGCCCTCGAGTGCGTGGGTGGCGCCGAGGGACAGTGCCAGCTCGCGCTTTTCGGCGACGAGGTCCACCGCTACCAGTGTGGCCGCGCCGGCGGCCTTCGCGGCGAGGAGCGCGGCGAGGCCGACACCGCCGAGGCCGAACACGGCGACGCTGTCTCCTGGTCGTACGTCGGTCGCGTTGAAGACGGCGCCGGCGCCGGTGAGCACCGCGCAGCCGAACAGGGCCGCGACGTCGAACGGCAGGGCGTCGTCCACGGCGACCACCGAACGCGCCGAGACGACGATGTGCTCTGCGAACGCGGAGACACCCAGGTGGTGCCCCGGGCGGCCGTCGGGGGAGGACCAGCGGGTGCCGCCGCCGAGCAGGGTGCCGTTCCGGTTCGACTCGGCCGCCGGACCACACAGGGCGGGACGTCCGGTGAGGCAGGGTCGGCAATCGCCGCAGGAGGGCACGAACGACAGCACGACGTGCTGACCCGCCGTGAAGCCGGTGCCCTGCCCCGCTTCGACCACCTCGCCCGCGGCCTCGTGTCCCAGGACCATCGGCAGAGGCCGGGGCCGCGAGCCGTCGATCACCGACAGATCCGAGTGGCACAGCCCGGCGGCCCGCACCCGGACGAGCAGCTCACCCGGCCCGGGCGGTTCCAGCGTCATCGTCTCGATTTCCAGCGGGCGGCCGACTTCGCGGAGGACCGCGCCCCGGACCCGCATCATCGCCCGCTCCCGGCCGGGACGCAGGTGGTGACCTGGCGTTCGGACAACAGCGGCACGACCTCGCCGAGCACGATCCGCCGGAAGTGCTCCGACTCGCAGTGAGCGGTGAAGTCCTGTTCGGACTCGTACTCCTCGACGATCACCACCACTCCGTCCTCGGTTCCGGAATGGACGGTGTACCGGAGACAGCCGGGCTCACGCCGTGAGTCGGCGGCCATCGGCTCCAGTAGTTCGAGGACGCGGTCCCGGTGCGCGGTCACGTACCGGGCCACCACGACGAAACTCATTTTTCTCCTGCGCTCAGCTGGGACCGGGTCAACGACCACAGCCCCGAATCGGACGACGCGGCGCCCAGCGCGCCCATCGCGAGGGAATGGGCCACCCCGGACCGGTCGGTAACGAAACCGGCCGCCACGAACGGCGACATGACTTCGCGGGCCTGCGCCGACATCCAGGGGATGATCGGCGCGGGCATGAGCTCCACCAGGTCGGGGCGGCTGCGTTTCACCGCTTCCAGGCTGCGGTTCAGATTCGACCGGTCGGTGACGAACACCTTGTGCATCGTGAGCATCGACAACGTGCGTGCCCGTTCGATCGGGGCGACCCTGGTGCTGACCACCCCGGTCGCCCCGATCTCCTGGAGGAAGTCCACGCCGCCGCGATCGGTGGCGAGGCCGGGACAGGAGTCGATGTTGACGAAGAGGACCTTCTCCAGTCCCGTCAGCACCGGCACGATCTTGGCCAGCTGCCCGACCGGGACCGCCGCGAGGATGCCGACGCGGGACGCCGAGTTCGCGAAGTCGCCCACCTTGGCGGTGCCGACCACCGACGCGCAGACCGGGACGTCCGCGAACGCCGCCGTGATCCTCTCGTTCATACGGTCCACAGTGGTCGATCAGCTCGTGGAGTCAAGGGGGTTCGGCCCGAAGTCACTGGGCAGCCCGAGCTTGCCCGGGTTGAGCAGGCCCTGCGGATCGAGGGTCCGCTTCACGGCGACGAAGGTGTCGAAGCCCGTGCCGAGCGTGTCCGCGAGGTACGGCCCGCGAAGCAGCCCGGAACCGTGGTGGTGGCTCAGCGCGGCGCCGTGGCGTACGAGCACGGCGTTGGCCGCGTCCCACGCCGAGCGGTACCAGTGCCGCCGCTTCTCCGGCTCGACGTCGCCGCGCAGCGAGAAATACAGGCAAGCGCCGTCGGTGTAGGCGTGCGACTGGTGCGCGGAGGCGGCCACGGTGCCCGGAACGGCCTGGATCGCGGCCACGACCTCGTCGTAGATCGTGGGCAGCGCCGACCACGCCCCGGCCATTTCGAGGGTGTCGGCGACGAAACCCGGGCCGGGCGTGAACCCGTCGGCCGACTTGCCGACCAGCATCCGCTCGTCCAGCCAGCGTTCGAAGAGGGCCGGACCGTCCAGTTCGGACCCGGTCGCGGAGCAGACCTCGGAGCTGACGCGCAGCATCGCGTCGACCAGCACCGGGTCGCCTTCGTCGGCGATCAGCAGCAGGTTGGTGTCCGGCAGGCCGAAATGCGTTCCGCTCTCCAGCTTGTCGTAGAGCCGCATCGCGGCCGGGGTCGCGCCGCGCTGCATGATCAGACGGCACGCCTCCAGCCCCTCGGCGAAGGTTTCGAAACCGTAGGCGACCGCCTTGGCGTACTCGGGCAGCGGATGGGTGCGCAGCCGCACGGAGGTGATCACGCCGAGCGTGCCTTCCGAGCCGACGAACAACTGACGCAGGTCAGGACCGGTGGCCGCCCGCGGGTAGTCGCCGAACCGGGCGAGCGTGCCGTCGGCCAGCACGACGTCGAGGCCGACCACCATGTCCTCGATCTTCCCGTAGCGGGTGGAGAGCTGACCCGCGCCGCGGCAGGCCACCCAACCGCCCACAGTGGACAGTGCGAAGGCGGACGGCCAGTGCCCCGTGGTGGCACCGTGCGTCTTCTGCAGTTCGGTTTCGAACAGGTCGCCGAACATGCCTGCCTGCACGTCGACGACCTGGGAGTCCGCGTCGAAGGACAGGATCCGGTTCAGCCCGCAGACGTCCAGCACCACCCCGCCGAACACCGGCAGCGCGGCACCGGTGACGTTGCTGCGCCCGGCGGACACCGTGAGCGGCACCCCGTGCTCACCGCACAGCCGGACCACGGCCTGTACCTGCTCGACCGTGCTCACTTCGGCGATCACCGCGTCCGGGGTCGCCGGGTTCCCCGCGGTCTCGCCGATCATCGAACCGGCCCACCAGTCACGGGTCCGCAGCACGACCTCGTCGTGGTCGGTGTGCACCGCGTCCGCGACGCCCCGCAGCGACTCGGTCAGCGCGGCGGGCACGGCGACGGTGGTCGTCTGCAACGATGCCGCCCCCTGCCCGGGCGGGGTGCGGTCGCCCCAGCGCGGCGGTGTCGGCGCGCCGACCACGTACTTGCCCCGGTTGAACGGATGGGCGATGGTCTGGCTGCTGATCATGCGTTGTCTCCCAACAGAATCGACTTCTCCCGGGCGACTTCCGCCCGATAGTCCTCCACTTGCGCGGCCACGGTTTCCGGCGACAGCCCGAGTTCGGCGCCGAGCAGTTCGCCGACGAGCGGAGCCGCCTCGGCGGAGGCGTCCCTGGCGAACAAGCGCAGCCGGGTGCGCCGGGACAGCACGTCGTCCACCGAACGCGCCATTTCCGATCTGGCCGCGAACACGACCTCAGCCTTGAGATGCGGCTGGCCCGGGATGAGCGGCTCGCCGAGCGCCGGGTCCTCGTCGACGAGTTCGCTCACGAAACGGGCTTCGGTGCCGTAGCGGCCGCCGAGGTGCGCGGCGACACCGCCGGTCGCGGCGGTGGCCTCGGCGTCGTAGCCGGCGCCGCCGAGCAGGGGCAGGTTCTTGGTGCGGCAGCGGGCTTTGCGTCCCAGCAGGCCGAGGGCCTTGTCCACGACGAGTTCGCCCATATGCCTGCTGGTGGTGAGCTTTCCGCCGGTCACGGTGACCATGCCCGAGGCGACGGTGATGTGGTGATCGCGCCGCATGTCGAGCGTGGTCCCCTCGGAGCCGCCGACGAGCGGCCGCAGACCCGCGTAACTGCCCAGCACGTCCTCGGGGCCGAGCTTGGTGTCGAAGGCGATCGTGGCGCCTTCGAGCAGGAACTCCATCTCGTCGCGCGTGCAGTGCACGTCGTCGGTCGGGCCGTCGTAGTCGGTGTCGGTGGTGCCGACGACGACCACGTCACCCCAGCGGGTGCAGGTCGCCCGCCTCGCCCGGCCCGGGATCGGCACCGTAACCGTGCAGTCGTTGCGGATCTTCGACCACGGCAGCACGATGTGGACGCCCTTCGCCGGGCGCACCTGGGGCCGGTGTCCCGCGGACGCCATGCCGTCGACGCTGTCGGCCCACACCCCGGTCGCGTTGACGACCACGCGGGCCCGGACGTCGATCCGCTCGCCGTCGGCTTCGACCGTCGCGCCGGTCACGCGTCCGCCGGTGGCGCGGAGGCCGGTCACCTCGGCGCCGTTGACGACGACCGCGCCGAGCCGGGCCGCGCTGCGCACGATCGCGAGGGTCAGCCGGGCGTCGTCGGCGCGGCTGTCGTAGTACATCAGGCCGCCGCGCAGATGGTCCGCGCGCAGCGTGGGGGCGTGCGCCAGCACCTCGTCGACCGTGAGCCGCTGGTGCAGCTTGCCGATCCGCCAGCCGCCCGCGAGATCGTATGTCCACAAGAGACTCTCGAAGGCGCGGGCGATCCTGGCGTCGAAAACGCCGTCCTTCGCCAGGATCGGGAACAGGAAGGGCAGGCGCTGCACCAGATGCGGGGCGTTGCGGCGGAACCTTTGGCGCTCCAGCAGGGAATGCCGGACCAGGTCCAGGTTGCCCTGCTCGATGTAGCGCAGCCCGCCGTGCACCATCTTGGACGATTTGGACGATGTCCCCGAGGCGAAGTCGTCCCGTTCGACCAGCGCGACCGAAAGGCCTCGGGAGACGGCGTCCAGCGCGCAGTAGGCGCCGGTGATCCCGCCTCCGATCACGAGCAGGTCGAACTCACCGGTTTCGAGTCCGGTCAGCGCGGTGCGACGATCCGGCCGCAAGGGTGCCGAAGGGGTCGCTCCCGCGGCGGCGGCGTTCGGCCGCCGGGACGGCAGTGTGAACATGGAGGAGCCTTTCCGATCAGAACAGGGAATTCACGACAGCGAGACGGCGAGCACGTCTTGCCAGCGCGCACGCAGCTTCAGCCGGTCGGTTTCGGCGAGGCCGGGTTCGAAGATCCGGTCCGGTGGGCGGTGGGCCACCGCGTCGGCCAGCGACGGCCACAGCCCGAGCCGCGTGCCGGCGAGATAGGCGGCGCCACGCAGGCTGGCGGTCGCCGAATCCGCCACCCGCTCGATGGCGAGACCGGTGAAATCGGCCTGACTCTGGAGCAACGGGTCGCTCGCCGCCAGACCGCCGCCCACCCGCAGACGCGTCATCGGCCGGTCCATGGTCGTCCGCAAGGCGTCGACGGTGTCACTCACCGCGTGGGCGATGCCGTCGATCACCGCGCGGGCCAGTACTTCCCGTGTGGTCGCCAGGTTCAGCCCGGCGAGCAGACCACGCGCTTCGGGCCGCAGTACCGGCGTGCGCAGCCCGGCGAGCGTCGGCACGAACCAGGTCGCCTCACCGCTCGGCTGTGTCGCGGCCAGCGCGCTGATTTCGGCCGCCGAGGCGAACAGGCCGAGATCCTCGGTGAGCCAGCGCAGGGCGGAACCCGTGGTCGAGGTGTAGGCCTCGAGGCTGAACCGGCTGTGGCCGCCGCCGCGCCAGGCGACCAGGCACAGCACGCCGTCGAGTCCGCCCACCGCCTCGGGCGGCTCGTCACCGGCCAGCGCGCCGACGAAGGTGCCGGTGCCGTGGACGCAGGTGCCCTGGCCGGGCGAAAGCGCGCCCAGCGCGATCAGCGAGGCGTGCTGATCGCCCATGACCGCCGCGATCGGCACCCGGATGCCGAGCAGATCCGGGTCCGTGTAGCCGTAATCGCCGTCGTCGTCCCGCGGCGACGGCGCCAGCTCGACGGGAAAACCGAGTGCTGCCAACCACTCCTGGTCCCACGCGTGCTCACGCAACCGATAGCCGCCGAACGCGACGGCGTTGGTCGCCGAGATCGTGAAGCGCTCGCGACCGCTGAGATGCCACACCAGCCAGGTGTCGACGGAACCGAACAGCACCCGCTCCGCCGGGACGTCGAGCCGTTCGAGCTGCCGCGCCGCCCACAGGAACGGGGCGCGAGTCCCCACTGGGCGGCCGGTCGCCTGCCACAGGTGCCGGTCCCACTCCGGAGCGAGCTGCGCCAGTTCCGCGGCGTAGCGGCTGTCCTGCCACACCACGGCGGGGGCCAGCGGGCGGCCGGTCTCCCGGTCCCACAGGACGGCCGTCGCCCGCTGCGTGCAGATCGACATTCCCGCGATCTCCACGCCGTTCTCGGCGGCCCACGCCACCGCTTGACGGGCGACGTCGACGGTCCGGTCCAGTAGCTGCATGGCGTCTTGTTCGACCTGCGCCGGTTCGGGGTGGCTCACGTCGATGGAGGTGTAGAAGGAGGGCCCGCACCGGCCGTCCTCACCGACGATGGCCGCCCTGGTGCCGGTGGAACCCTCGTCGACCGCCAGGATCCCGCGCCGCATCAGGCACGCCCGGGTTCGAGGTCGATCGTCTCGTCGTCGGGATCGATTCCGCTGCGGGTCGGGTCCCAGCGGACGATCAGACACGAGACCAGGCCGAGGAACGGCACCACCGCGAGCAGGGCGATCGTCGGCCCCAGCCCCATCGCCTCCTTGATCTGCGGGAACACGTACAGCCCGATGACACTGCCGAAGCTGCCGAGCATCCCGGTGACCCCGGTGCCGAGCGTGCGGATGTCGCTGCGGTAGGACAGCGCCGCGATCGACTTGCCGTTCGCGCCCGGTCCGGCCGAGTGGAAGAAGATGAACAGGAACGGGAGCAGGAAGCCGACGGCGATCGGGAGTTTCCCGAAGCCCAGCCCCATCACCAGCAGGATGGCGAACGCGAACGCGTAGCCGATGGCGGAACTCGTCCGAAGCCCGATCTTCCTGCCGACGTACGCCGAGAGCGCGCCGCCGATGATCCCGGCGATGTTGAAGATCATCGAACCGAGGGTCGCGGTCTGGAACGCCTGGCCGAAGATCGCCAGGCTGATCACCGGCAGGTACCACCCGACGGCGAAGTACTGCATCGACTGCGTCAGCGAGATGGCCGTGGACAGGAAGGTCCGCGGCAGATACGGCTTGCGGAACAGCACACCCGCGTGCCGGAACCCGATCTTCTGTTCCGTGGCGGGGTCCGGCCCGCTCCCGGTTCCCGGTGTCACCTGGAAACCGTAGATCCGGCGGAGGCTGACCGCGGCCTCGGCGAGCTTTCCCTTGGCCGCGAGCCACGACGGGCTCTCGACGAGGAACATCAGCTGCAGCACCAGCAGCGCGATCGCGAACACGCCAGCCGAGCCGACGGACCAGCGCCAGATCCCCACCCCGGCGTCGAGCTGGAAGAACACCAGCGTCAGCCCCAGATTCACGGTGGTGGCGACGTACCAGACGGACTGCCAGAGGTTGAGCCGTCCGCGCAGTTTCGCGGGGGTGTACTCGGCCAGCATGGCCATCGCGACCGCGAAGTCGATGCCGTACGCGACCCCGACCAGACCGCGGCCGAACCACACCTCGCCGAAACCGCCCGCCGTCGCCGTCAGCACGGCGCCGATCGCCGCGATCGCCTTGGCGGCGATGAGCGGTTTGACCCGCCCGATCCGCGCGGCCAGCCAGCCGCCGATCGGGTTGAACAGGATGGCGACCGCGGGCGCGGTCGCGGTGAGCACGCCGACCTGGGTGGAGCTGAGGCCGAGTTCCTTGATCATCGGCGACAGGCCCGCGCCGAGCGCGGCGTTGGAGTAGGCGTCCAGGAACAGGCCGCCCAGCACGAGATACCACAGCAGATTCGCCTTGCGCGGCAACTTCGAAAGACTGTTGATCAGCGCGGCTACCTGGGAAACGTTCGAGATCGAGCCTGTCGGGCTGAGCGTCGATGAACTCATGGACCGCCAACTTTCTGCGCTGGCTGTCAGCGATCCGACACAAAAAAACAGACACGACGAAGACCGCTGACAGTGGCTCTTCGTCTGTGCCTGTCTGAAGGGAGAAGAGTAGATCCCGATCCGTGGCCCGTCAAGACGGTGCCTTGTCCGGCCACAAAGGACACTTGGCGCGCGGTGCGCCTACTTCCGGATGGCAAACGCGCCCTGTGCCGCCTTTGCCATCCGCTGACCTTGTCACGGACCGGTGACCGCGCTCATCGCCTCCTGATCCGACGCCGGGAGCCATTGCCGCTCCGGGTCGAACGGCCGGTACCCGGACCGGACGTGCTCGATCAGCAGCGGCAGCGTGGGATGCCGGTTCTCGTGCCGCCACAGCAGGGAGAACGGGTACACCGGCGTCGGGTCGACGAGCGGGATCTGGACGACGTCCGGATGCCAGGGCACGTGCATCTTCGCGCCGACGAAACCCAGGCGATCCTTCGATGTGCCGAGTACCTCGATGTGGTGTTCGAGCCCGAAGTTCGGGCCTTCGGTGTCGACCACGATGCCGAACTCGGGGCACAGTTCCTGCCAGAACTCCGCCCATTCGCTGGCCCGCGCGTTGTAGGGCATCCACGCCGTCATGCCGTCGAGTTCCGCCATCGCGACCCGCCGCCGACGTGCGAGCGGATGCCGTCGCCCGACCAGCAGGTTCGCCGGCTCCAGGTAGGCGGGCGTGCGGCCGATGCCCGGCTCCGGCGCGGCGCTGACGCGGGCGAAGGCGGCATCGACAGTCTCGGGCAGCATGGACCGGCGCACCGCGCCCAGCCCTGGCGTGACCAGTTCCAGCTCGTCGTCGTGGTCGGCATGGAATGCCCGGATCACCTCCATGGTCGCCAGCCGAGTGCCGAGGACGTCGACGCGCAGGGGACGGCGCCTGCCGTGAAGCCGCTCGACGGCTTGGTCCGCGAGGTTGATCAGCGCACGAGCGTGGTTGAGGAACTCCTCGCCGTCTTCGGTCGGCTCGGCGCCGCCGCGTGTCCGCGACAGCAGACGTACGCCGAGATCGGCTTCGAGCTTCGCGACGCGCTTCGAGATCGCCTGCTGGCTCACCTCCAGCCGGATCGCCGCCTCGCCGAAGTACCGGTCCTCGGCCACCGCGACGAACGCGCGCACCGCGCCCAGGTCCAGCTCCACTGTCTCCCCCTACAACTTCCGGTTGTCGATCGCCGCGTGTCGCTTGTTGGACAACGCCTGTGCGCCTTGGGTCCAATCGCCGCGTCGGACCGGATCGTACAACCGTGGGGAGTGGCCGGTGGACTCCTTCGTGCACCTGCACGTTCATACCGAATACTCGATGCTCGACGGCGCGGCCAAGATCGCGCCGTTGTTCGAGGAGGCCCAGCGGCTCGGCATGCCCGCGGTGGGCATGACCGACCACGGGAACATGTACGGCGCCGACGAGTTCTACCGGCAGTCCGTCCGGGCCGGGCTCAAACCGGTGATCGGTATCGAGGCCTACCTCGCGCCCGAGTCCCGCTTCCACAAGAAACCGGTGTTCTGGGGGCGGCGTGGCGACGGCGGTGACGTCTCCGGCGGCGGCGCCTACACGCATATGACCATGCTCGCGGAGAACGCGACAGGGCTGCGGAACCTGTTCAAACTGTCCTCGCTGGCCAGCCTGGAGGGTTACTACCGCAAACCCCGGATGGATCGCGAACTCCTCTCACGGCACCACGAAGGCATCATCGCCACCACCGGATGCCCGTCCGGCGAGGTGCAGACCAGGCTCCGGCTCGGCCAGCCGGAGGAGGCGCTTCAGGCGGCCTCGGACTATCGCGACATCTTCGGCGCGGACGGCTTCTTCCTGGAACTGATGGACCACGGCCTCCCGATCGAACGGTCCGTGCGGGACGGACTGCTCGACATCGGGCAGAGGCTCGGCCTGAAACCCTTGGCCACCAACGATTCCCATTACGTCACCCAGGATCAGGCGGGGGCGCATTCCGCGCTGCTGTGCGTCCAGTCCGGCAAGACCCTCGATGATCCCGGCCGGTTCAAATTCGACGGCGACGGCTACTACCTCAAGTCCGCGGAGGAGATGCGCCGGTACTGGGACACGGAAGTCCCGGGCGCGGCGGATTCCACGCTGCTCATCGCCGAACGGATCGAGCCTTACGACGACGTCTACCGGCACGTCGACCGAATGCCGGTCTTCGAGGTCCCCGATGGACACGACGAGGAATCCTGGCTGCGCGAGGAGGTCGCGGCCGGGCTCCGCCGCCGCGTGCCGGACGGCGTCCCCGGGGCGTACCTCGCCCGTGCCGACTTCGAGATCGGAGTGATCGCCGAAAAGGGGTTCCCGGCGTACTTCCTGATCACCGCGGACCTGATGAACCACGCTCGCCGCGTCGGCATCCGGGTCGGGCCCGGCCGCGGTTCGGCGGCGGGCTCGCTCGTGGCGTACGCACTCGGCATCACCAATCTGGACCCGATCGACCTCGGGCTGCTCTTCGAACGGTTCCTCAATCCCGAACGGGTCTCCATGCCGGACATCGACATGGACTTCGACGACCGTCGTCGCGGCGAGATGATCCGGTACGCCACCGACAAGTACGGCGCCGAGCACGTCGCCCAGGTGATCACCTTCGGCACCATCAAGACGAAGGCGGCCATCAAGGATTCCGCACGCGTCCACTATGGACAGAGCGGTTACGCGATCGCGGATCGGATCTCCAAGGCGCTCCCGCCGCCTGTCGCGGCGAAGGACATCCCGCTCGCGGGGATCGTGGAGCCCGGGCACGAGCGTTACGCCGAAGCGGCGGAGGTCCGCGCGCTGCTGGAAGGCGACGGCGAGGCGGCCAGAATCTTCGACACCGCGCGCGGGCTCGAAGGACTGATCCGCAACGCGGGGGTGCACGCCTGCGCCGTCATCATGTCGAGTGAACCGCTGCTCGACGCGATCCCGTTGTGGCGGCGGGACGACGGTGCGGTCATCACCGGCTGGGACTATCCGTCGTGCGAGTCCATCGGCCTGCTGAAGATGGACTTCCTCGGCCTGCGCAACCTCACCGTCATCGGTGACGCGCTGGACGACATCAAGGCCAACCGCGGCGAGGAGATCGACCTCGACACGCTCGGTGTCGAGGATCCGGCGACCTACGAACTGCTCGCCCGCGGTGACAGTCTCGGCGTCTTCCAGCTCGACGGCGGCGCGATGCGGGATCTGCTGCGCCGGCTGAGGCCGACCGGATTCGGCGACATCATCGCGGTGAACGCGTTGTACCGGCCCGGCCCGATCGCGATGAACACGCACAACAACTACGCGGACCGCAAGAACGGCAGGCAGCCGATCGAGTCGATCCATCCCGAACTGGCCGGGCCGCTGCGCGAGATCCTTGCCGAGACGCACGGCCTGATCGTGTACCAGGAACAGATCATGCGGATCGCGCGTGACGTCGCCGGCTATTCCATGGGCCGCGCCGACGTGCTGCGCAAGGCGATGGGCAAGAAGAAGAAAGAGGTACTGGAAAAGGAGTTCGAGGGCTTCCGGGACGGCATGCTCGCCAACGGGTTCTCCCTCGACGCCGTGCGGGCGCTCTGGGACGCGATCCTGCCGTTCGCCGGGTACGCGTTCAACAAGTCCCACGCCGCCGGCTACGGCCTGGTCGGCTATTGGACCGCGTACCTGAAGGCGAACTACCCCGCCGAGTACATGGCGGGCCTGCTGACTTCGGTGGGGGACAACAAGGACAAGTCGGCGGTCTACCTCTCGGAATGCCGACGGCTGGGGATCAAGGTGCTGCCGCCGGACGTCAACGAATCGGGGCTCCGGTTCTCGGCGGTGGGGGACGCGATCCGGTTCGGGCTGGGCGCGGTGCGCAACGTTGGCGCGAACGTCGTCGAATCGATCATCGCGACACGGCGGGAGAAGGGGAAGTACGCGTCGTTCGGCGACTTCCTCGACAAGTCGGCGCTGGTGGCCTGCAACAAACGGGTCATCGAGTCCTTGGCCAAGGCGGGCGCGTTCGACTCGCTCGGGCATACGCGGCTCTCGATCCTGCGGGTGCACGAGGACGCGGTGGACGCCGTGGTGCCGTTGAAACGCAAGCAGGCGATGGGCCAGTTCGACCTCTTCGGCGCGGGCGAGGAGAGCGAAGAAGGCACCTCACCGCTCGCGCACCTCGAGTTGGGTGTCGAAGAGTGGCCGCGTAAGGAATTGCTCGCCCACGAACGGGAAATGCTCGGGCTGTACGTGTCCGCGCATCCGCTCGACGGGGCGGAAGGCGTCCTGCGCGGGCACGCGCCCCGTCCGATCGCGGCGATCCTCGACAATCCGCCGAGGGAAGGCGAGGTGGTCGTCGCCGGGCTCATCACGTCGCTGGAGCGGCGGGTGAACAAGAAGGGCGAGCCGTGGGCCATCTGCACGATCGAGGATCTCGACGCGGCGCTCGAAGTGCTGTTCTTTCCCAAGGCGTACGCGCTGTTCGCGGTGGATCTCGCCGAGGACAACGCCGTCCGAGTCAACGGCCGGGTCAACTGGCGGGAGGACAAGATGTCCGTATTCGGCGGCGGCCTCGTACCGCTCGATCTTTCGGCGGCGGAAGACGGAGAGCCGCCACTGACCCTGCACGCGACCGCCGAGCGGCTGACCGAGGACGCCGTTCTCGAATTGAGGCAGGCTTTGCTGGCACATCAGGGAAAAACGCCGGTCCGGGTGGAGCTCGCCGGGACGGTGTATGCGCTCGACGACTATCCGGTCGCCGTCAGTTCGATGCTCCTTGGCGAGCTGAAGTCCATTCCCGGCATCACGCCGCGCTGAGCCGCAGCAACCTGAGCTGCCCGATCTCGGACACGTTCTTCATCAGCTCGGAGTTCACCCAGGCGACGGTGTGGGCGAAGGTCAGCGCGGCGTCCTCGCCCCACGGATAGGCGGAGGGCGCGTCCAGGTCGGCGTCGGTCAAGCGATCCAAGACGGCCAGCCATTCCTCGCGAAGTCCGCGCAGCCATCCGATTGCGGATTCTTCGCCGGGCCAGGTGATTTCCTCGCGTTCGCGCGGAGTCCGACCGTTCGCGTGGTCCAGCGCGACGCTCCACCACCAGCCGATATGCCAGGTGAGCCACGCGATCGTGGGGACCGGGATCGGGTCGGGTTCGGTGTCCGACCAGTCGGGAGTGCCGTCCGGGCGCACCGTCCAGCAGAGGGCCGAGGGCTCCCAACGGAAGTCCGCCGGTTCGAGGGCGGCGAGGTGGTACTCGAACAACGACCAGGTCAGATCGAACTGCCAGCGCGGCAGTTCGGAACGTGAAGCGGGCACTCGCGGGATCCTGCCGCCGGGGCACCGCGGCCGCAACCGGATTACGGTGCGATCATGAGTTCCTATGTCGTGCAGCGGAACGGCGAGACCGCGACCGTTGAAGACCTGGCGCCACTCGCTTTCGCCGGCTTCGCCCACTTCACGGCCATGCAGGTGCGCGACGGCCTGGTCCGCGGGCTCGACCTGCATCTGGACCGGCTCCGGACCGCCTCGCTGGAGCTGTTCGGCGACGCCCTGCCCGACGACCGGATCCGCTCGTACCTGCGCAAGGCGATCGAGTCGGGCCCGGCGGACGTCTCCCTGACCGTGACGATCCACCTGCCGGGTGAACTCGACGTCCTCGTGCGCACCCGGCCTCCGGCGTCCGGCCCGGCGGGTCCGCTGATGCTGACGGCCGTCGAACACGAGCGCGTCATCCCCGCCATCAAGCACACCGGCGAGATGGCGAAGACGTACTTCCGGCGGCGGGCCGTCGGCGAAGGGTTCGACGACGCGGTGTTCGTCGACCGGCGGGGCCGGTTGAGCGAGGCGACGATCTGGAACCTCGCCTTCCTGGATCGCGATACGGTGGTGTGGCCCGAAGCCGGTCTGCTGCGGGGAACGACGATGGGCATCGTCCAGCGGCGGCTGGAGCGGATCGGTGTGCCGCAACGGGTTCAGGAGGTCACGCTCGCCGGCCTGCCGGGGCTCGGCGGCGCGGTGGTCATGAACTCGTGGACGCCCGGGATCGCGGTGCGCCGGATCGGCGCGACGCCGTTGCCGGAAGCGCCGTCGTTCGTCGCGACGCTGCACCGGGCCTACGAAACGGAATCTCTCACCCGACCCTGAAAGGAAGACGCCGATGAAGATCCTCGTGGTCGGTGCCACCGGGACGATCGGGGCCGCGGTCTCCGAAGCGCTCACCGCACGCGGGCACACCGTGCTCGCCGCGTCCCGCTCCGGCGAAGTCAAGGTGGACGTCGAGCAGCCCTCCACACTCGACGCGCTCTTCGCCGCCGAGCCGGGTATCGAGCACGTCGTGTGCTGTGCGGGGAGTGGCTCGCTGGTGCCGGTCGACGGCGGCACCGACGAAGAGTTCACCCAAGGCCTGCAAGGGAAACTGCTCGGCCAGGTGTTCCTGCTGCGGCACGCCGTCCGGTATCTGCCGGACGGCGGTTCGGTCACGGTGACCGCGGGCCGGATCCCGGAGACGTTGCGCGGTAGCGCTTTCGGGGTCCTGACCAACGCCGGTCTCGAAGCGTTCGTCGCCGCCGCGGCCCGCGAACTGCCACGTGGGCTGCGGGTCAACGCGGTCAGCCCCGGCTGGGTGAGCGAAACGCTCGCCGCGCTCGGCGAACCGGACGGCGGCACCCCGGCGGCGGAAGTCGCGCGGAGCTACGTCGAGGCCGTCGAGACCGCAGGCCTCACGGGGCGGACGCTGACCCCGTAAACGGGCTTGACCGCGCTGCCACAGTGGATCTTCGTGACGAACCACGACGACAGAAACGATCTCCTCCGGCTGGCCGGGCTGGCGACGCCGATGGCACTGCGGGTCGCGGTCACCCTCGGGTTGCCGGACCGGCTGTCCGGCGATGGCGCGACCGCCGGTGACCTCGCGGCGGAACTCGGCCAAGCGCCGCTCGCGCTCGATCTGCTGCTGGGCCACCTGACCACTCTCGGCGTCCTCGAACGGACATCGACCGGCTATCGCACCACCGGCTACGGGGCGAACCTGCGTGCTGACGCGGGAAACGGTCTCGCCGGGCTCCTGGACATGAACGCCGCCGGCGGCCGGGGCGAACTGGCGTTCGTCGAACTCGCGCACAGCGTCGCCACCGGTCAGGCGGGTTACATCCGCCGCTACGGCCAGGATTTCTGGACCGATCTCGCCGACCATCCGCATCTGCGGGAGACGTTCGACCGGCAGATGACGCAGCGGTTCCTGACGCAAGTGCCGGGGCTCGTCGCCGGTTTCGACTGGGCCCGCTTCGGCACGATCGTCGACGTCGGCGGAGGTCATGGCAGCCTGCTGGCCGCGATCCTGAAGGCCAACCCCTCGGTGCGCGGTCATCTCGTCGACCTCGCGCCCACCGCGGCCGTCGCCGAAAAGGAACTACGTGAGCAGGGCCTCGAAGACCGGGCCGAGGTGACCGCGGGCAGCTTCTTCGACCCGCTCCCGGCCGGGGCGGACGCGTACCTGCTGTCCGACATCCTCCATGACTGGGACGACGAGCACGCCCATCGCATCCTGGCCCGCTGCGCCGAGGCGACCCGCCCAGGAGGCCGTGTCCTCGTCATCGAGGCGGTCGGCGGAATCGGGGCGCAGACCGAGTGGGACCTGGTCATGCTCGTCCTCTACGGCGGCCGCGAGCGGCGGCTCGACGAGCTTCGCGAGCTCGCCGCCGCACACGGTCTGGTCTTCGACTCCGTCTCCACGCTGACCGAGCAGCGCAGCCTGCTGGAGTTCCATCGCGAAGATATTCCTTGACAAGAATATTCTGGCAAGTGAATACTTCTCGGCATGGAGCAGATCGCAGCAGCACTGGGAGACGGAGCGAGGTGGCGCATCGTCGAACTTCTCGCCGAGCGGCCCCGGTCCGTCGGTGAGCTCGCCGAGCTGACCGGCCTGCGGCAGCCGCAGGCCACCAAGCACCTGCAGACCCTTGCCCGCGTCGGTCTCGTGACGGTCTTCCCGCTCGGGCAGCGTCGCGTCTACGCGGTCGAAGCGGGCCCGCTGAAGGACTTCGGAAGCCGGGTGCGGGCGCTGATCGAGAGCATCGAAGCGAACGAGGGCGAGCGTGATGTCCTCACGCGCTATCAGGCCGCGATCTCCACGGACACCGCGGCCGCGAGCCGGGACCGGTGGGCGGACGGACGGGCGTTCGCGTTCGACCGTCTGCTCGCCGCGCCGCGTGACTACGTCTGGCGGCACTGGACCGACCCCGCCCTGCTCGCCTCCTGGTGGGCGCCGCCTTCGATGACCGTCACCGACTGCGTCATCGAGCCGTGGAGGGGCGGCCGAGCCGTGCTCGACTACCGCGACGCGGAAGGGCGATACCGCTCCGCGGGCGAGGTCCGCGCCGCGACCGAACCCGAACACCTCGAATTCGACCTCTCGGTGCTGGACGCCAAGGGGGACACCTTCTTCACCGGTCACTACGACCTGAAGTTCACCGAGGCGCCGGGCGGAACCCGGCTCCGCCTCGACCTGCGCATCACCGAAACCACCGTCGAGGCCGTCCCCTTCATCGCCGGTATCGAAACCGGCTGGGGCCAGGTGCTCGACAACCTCGCGGCTCGAATCATCCAGGAAAAGGACTGAACGCCATGACCAACCCGACCGGCCGCCGCGTCACCGCGAATATCAGCCTCACCCTCGACGGCCACTACAGCGGCCCCGGCGGCCCCGGCGACATGGGCGCGATCGTCTCGTACGCCACCACCGACGTCGCCCGCGCTCACCTCGCGCGTATCCACGAGACGGCGACCACCGCGGTGCTCGGCAGGCTGAACGCCGAGGGCTTCCTCGGCTTCTGGCCGACCATCGCCGCCGACGAGAACGCCGACCCCCGCGACCGCGCCTATGCGAAATGGCTCACGGACGCCGAAAAGGTGGTCCTCTCCACGACCCTGACCGAAGCGCCCTGGGACCGCGCCCGCGTCGTGAACGCCCCCGCCGCCGACGTCATCGGCGGCCTGAAGGCGAGCGGAGACGGCGACATCCTGGTCAACAGCAGCGCCAGCGTCATCAAGGCCCTGCTCGCCGACGACCTGATCGACCGGCTGTACCTGATGATCTGCCCCGAGATCACCGGCGGCGGGCAACGCCTGTTCGTCGACGGGCTGCCCGCGTCGAAGTGGACGCTGGCGTATCAGGAGGTCGGGGAGCTGGGGGAGATGGCCCTCGTTTACGACCGCGCGCGGTGACCGCCGGGCGCCTGTGCGAGGCGAATCAGTTCGGTGAGGCCTGGTCGAAACGGCTCACCGGGTGACCGCTACTGCCTGCTGAGGGGCACCGAAACGAAACGTGCTCGTGAGTGGTCGGGACGGTTGAGCCGTCCTTGCCACTCACGAGCTTGGGTGTCGGTGGGCCCGGAGAGACTCGAACTCTCACTGGCACGGACCTAAACCGTGTGCCTCTGCCAATTGGGCTACGGGCCCCAGTACTGCCCCGAAATCGTAGCGTGCGACACGATCGGCATTTCTCGGCGTGGCCGGTGCCACCGTGGGGGGTGGCGTCCTCTAACGTGGGCGTTCAGCAAGTCCGTCGCGGCGAGGAGGACACGTGGCTCGCGATCCCGAGACCATCGAGCGTGAGATCGAGCAGGCCAGGAACGCGCTGGTCGCCACACTCGACCAGCTGGGCACGAAGGCGAACCCCGCGAAGCTGGTGGATTCCGCGAAGACCGGTCTGCGCGCGAAGCTGGACGAGCCCAAGGTGAAGTACCCGCTCATCGGCGGGGCTGTGCTGATCGGCGTGCTGCTGATCCGCAAACTCCTGAAGTAGGTCTCAGGAGGTCTGGGCCGCCTTGGCGGGTGTCTTGGCCGGCTCAGCCTTCTTCGGGGCCTTCGCCTCGTCGACGGCCTTCGGGAGCTCCTTGCCCTGGGGCACCGGAGGCTTGCCGCCGGTCTTCTCCTTGGCCTTGCCGTTCGCCGGCGGAGGAACCTCGAGTGGCTCGATCTCCGGAAGCGTGAGCCTCGCCGTCATGTAGGCGGCGGTGAACTCGAGCGCACTGCCGTTGAGCAGGTGCACCACGGTCGACCGTTCGGGCGGGGACAGTTTCTCGACCAGCTGGTCGGCCCGGTCCCGTGCCGCGATGATGCCCGGTGCGCGACCGGTCAGTTCCTTGCCGGAGCCGCTGACCGTGATCTTCCAGTCGTCGTCCTCCTGGACGTACGACGCGGTGATCGGTTCGGTCATCCGCCTCACCCCTCTCCTCGCGAGCATGCGTCACTCAGTGGACTTCGCCACGCCGTCGTCATGACGCCACTTTCGGGTGGTGGCGCCCCCTCCTGACGGAGGCCGTGACTGTCCATCAGAGTTTCTACAGTGTCATCGATACAGTAGGACAACTCTGTGTCACAAGACACTGGCGGCAATGTGCTCTGAGTGACGACCGAATGGCCTAATGCACGCGCATCTTCACAGTCGCTTCAGCGGGCCCTCGCGGACAGGCCCGACCAGAGGACGTCCATCGCGTATCCGGTCGCCGTTTCGGGGCTGACGTCCTCGTGTCGCTCGCACCAGATCGCGAGCCGTTCGCACGCGCCGACCACGAACTCCGCGGACGCCTCTGCGCGCAGGTCGTCGCCCGCGTCGAAGTAGTCGCTCATCAGCGCGGCGATCAGATCGGTCTGCTGGCGGCGGGTCCGCTCGATCTCGTCGGCGGCGCCGGTCCCGATCAGCGCCATCTCGTGGCGCAGTAGTGACCAGGCCTGCCGTCGTTCCCGGATGAAGACGAAGAAAGCCAGCAGGCCGCGCCGCAGCGCGTCTTCGGCGGAGGTCGCGCCGACGGTCGCCCGTTCGGTGACCTCGCGCAACGCCGTCCGCGACTGCTGGATGCAGGCCAGCAGCAGTCCCTCTTTCGAGTTGAAGTACTCGTAGATCATCGGCTTGGAGACCCCGACGCGCTCCGCGATGTCGTCCATCGACGCCGCGCTGTAGCCGCGTTCGGCGAAGACTTCCTCCGCGATTTCGATCATCTGCCGCATTCGCTCTGCTCGTGGCATGCGTTTGCGCTTCGCCGTCGTCACCACAGCACTCTACCGAAGGTAACCTACTTCGAGTAAGGTGTACTCCCGGTAACAGGTAATTCGAACGAGAGGTCGGGGCATGGGCAACCGCACCGAGACCGGGGTCGTCATCGTCGGAACCGGCTTCTCCGGGCTGGGCATGGCCATCCAGTTGCGGAAAGAGGGCCGCGAGGACTTCGTCATCCTGGAGAAGGCCGACGACGTGGGCGGCACATGGCGGGACAACACCTACCCCGGCTGCGCCTGCGACATCCCCTCGCATATGTACTCGTTCTCGTTCGAACAGAACCCCGGCTGGTCTCGCTCGTACTCGCCGCAGCCGGAGATCTGGCAGTACATGCGCGACGTCGCCGCGAAGTACGACCTGCACCGCTACATCCGCTTCGGCCAGGAGATGACCGGCGCCCGCTGGGACGCCGACGAGAACCGCTGGCACGTCGCGTCGAAGTCGGGCGACGAGTTCGTCGCGCCCGCGCTGGTCGCCGGCGTCGGCGCGCTGCACCTGCCGCAGATCCCGAAGCTGCCCGGCATCGAGCGCTTCCAGGGCCGGGCGTTCCACTCCGCCCAGTGGGAGCACGACTACGACCTCAAGGGCAAGCGGGTCGCCGTGGTCGGCACCGGTGCGAGCGCGATCCAGTTCGTGCCGCGGATCGCGAAGGACGTCGCAGATCTGACGCTCTTCCAGCGCACACCGCCGTGGATCATGCCGAAACCGGACCGCGAAATGCCCGAAGCGCTGCGGAAGGCGTTCAGCTCGGTTCCGCTGCTGCAGCGTGCCTTCCGCGACGTCCTCTACTGGGGGCTCGAGGCCCGCGCGATCGGCTTCAACGGTCAGCCGTGGGTGATGAAGATCGGCCAGCGCATCGCGAAGCGCAACATCTTCAAGAGCGTCAAGGATCCGGAACTGCGCCGGAAGCTGACGCCGGACTACACCATGGGCTGCAAACGCGTCCTGGTCTCCAACGACTACTACCCGGCGCTCGCGCGGGACAACGTCGACGTCGTCACCGAGGGCGTGAAAGAGGTCCGCGAGCACAGCGTCGTCGACGGCGCCGGCGTCGAGCACGAGGTCGACGCGATCATCTACGGCACCGGATTCCACGTCACCGACGCCTTCGACGACCTGGAGATCATCGGCCGTGACGGGCGCAACCTCGGCAAGGAGTGGGCGACCGAAGGGATGCGGACGTATCAGGGCATCACCGTCTCCGGGTTCCCGAGCCTGTTCTTCCTGCTCGGCCCGAACACCGGACTGGGCCACAACTCCGTGGTGTTCATGATCGAAGCGCAGATCTCCTACGTCGCGCAGGCGCTGCGGCTCGCGCGCGGCAAGGCGCTCGACCCGCGGCCGGAGGCGCAGGAGCGGTTCAACGGCGAGATCCAGCGCAAACTCGCCAAGGGCATCTGGACCCAGGGCGGCTGCAAGAGCTGGTACCTGGACGCGAAGGGTGTCAACCGCACGATCTGGCCGGGCTTCACCTGGCGGTACTGGCTCGACACCCGCAAGGTGCGGCGCGAGGACTACGAACTCCTCGACTGACCGCAGGGACAGACATTCCCGGTGATTCGCGTCCTATGTGGACGGTCGGCGAGCCTCCGGAAGTCCGTGAAGGCCTCCTTGAGGGATCCAGAGTCCCTCAAGGGGGCCTTCACGCGAAGAGGGGGAGGGTCCGTGAAAGCCAAGATGGGGGGCATGGCCTTCACGGACCGGGGAACGCCGCGCTCATGAGGGGTTGAGCCGGCGAAGCCTTCCGATGAGATCGACGGTGGGGATGCCGCAGAGCTCGGCCATCCGTTCCAACGCCGCGAAGTCGAGGTGGACCTCGGCGCTTCCGGCGTCACCCGACCGTTTGAGCCGGTCGTCCGCCCACCGTCGCAGGGGGAACAGTTCCTCCTGGTCGTCCTTGATCACCAGGCGCAGGTCGACCCGGACGCGGCCCGGTTCGTCCACGAACACCCGGCGGTGCACCTTGGCCAGCAGATCCTGTGGCAGCTCGTCCATCGCGACGCACAGTTCGACCAGCCGCACCACGGAACAGTGCCGGGTGCCCAGCTCGTAGGTGGCCAGCGTCTGGAGCGAGATCTCGCTCTGCAGATGCTGGTTCAGTTCCTTGCGTGTCCAGCCACGTTTACGGCGGAGCTTGCGGAGCTCGTCTCCGAGTATCCGCTGATAGCTCTCAGCGTCGATCAGCACTCCCCGTCCCCTGCCTTGCCAACCTTCTCCACCGCTCGCCCGTGTGACAAAACCCGGGACGAGCGCGCTCACGTGTATGAAAGTCGGCAGGGCCGCCGCTCTTACGCGGTTTCGGGGGTGCTTTTCATACCGATTTTGGCTCGCTGGGCCGAATGGGTGAACGAAACCGGCTCGAAGGGCGTGTTTCGGTGGCATCAGGCTCTTCGGTGCTGTTCGCCGCCTGGGGCCGCTGGTGTTGCGAAAGCCACTTTCGCAACGCTCAACGTTGCGAAAGTGGCTTTCGCAACACCAGCGGCGCGCGAAGAAGGAGGGCGCGTCAGTTGACGCAGGGCACGCCTTCGGCCGTGATCGGCTTCTCGTCGGACTGCTCGGGCGGGGGTGCCGCGGCCGACGAACCGGCGGCGTTCTGCGAGGAGCCGGAGCCTTCGGCGCCGCTCGGCGACTTGAAGTCCGAGCCGAGGAAGACCATCACGTGCCCGGCTTCGACGCTCTTGTCCTCTTGGACGGTCGGGTTGCCGCCGAGTTCGTCGGCGACGGCCTGTCCCGCCGCCTTCTGACCCTTGGCGACCCAGACCACCGTCTTCTTGCGCGCGCTCGCGGTGGCCGTGTCGCCCGCGGTGAAGCCCTTGTCGACGAGCTGCTTCAGCACCGTCGAGGCCAGGCCGTCCCGGTTCGTGGAGTTGCGGACGTCGACCGTGGTCGCCTTGTTGGGCGACTCGGCGGGCGGCGCCTGCTGCTGCTCGCCGGGCTGCGGGCCCGCGAGCCCCTGGACGAAGTTCTTGACCTGTTTCGGGTCGACCTGGATGGCGACGCCGTCGTTCGGGGTCTTGTACTCGATGTTGACGATCGGGATCGTCCGGAACTCGAGCTGACCGCCGGTCAGGCTCTTCATCTGCTGTGCGAAGCCGAAGACGTCCCAGTTCTGGTTGAGCACGACCGACTTCTTGATGGCCGTGATCAGGTCGTTGAGCTTTCCAGGGTTCGCGAGCGTGCCCGCCGAGAGCACCTTCCGCGCCATCCCGGCCATGAACACCTGCTGCCGGACGACCCGGTCGAGGTCGCCGCGCGGCAGCCCGTGGCGCTGCCGGACGAAGCCGAGCGCCTCCACCCCGGAGATGGTGTGCGGGCCCTTGGTGAACTTCGCGCCGGAGAACTGGTCGTTGACGTCGTCGTTGAGGCAGACGTCGACCCCGCCGATGGCCTGCGTGATCTCGCTGAAGCCCAGCAGGTTGATGGCGGCGTAGTTGTCGATGGTCGAGCCGGTCAGCTGCTCGACGGTCTTGATCAGGGTCTTCGCCCCGGCCTCGTTGGCCTTCTGGTCGAGTTCCTTCGGGTCGGAGACGCCGTTCTCCTGCTGCTTCTTGCGCTCGTCGAGCATCGCGCGGGCATAGGCCGAGTTGATCTTGTGTTTGCCGTAGCCGCCGGGAATGTCGACGTAGGAGTCGCGGGGCAGCGAGATCGCGACGGCCTTGGAACCGTCGTTGGGGATGTGCACGAAGATCAGCGAGTCGGTGTTCAGCTCGCCGTCGGCCTGTCCGGCACGCAGCTGGGCCAGGACTTCCTTCGACAGCGGGTTGCCCTGCGCGTCCGTGCGGCTGTCGAGGCCGACGAGCAGGATGTCGCGGGCGCCGTCGGCGGGTTTGTCGCCGCCGTCGGCGCCGATGCCGACGTTCGCGAACGTCAGGCCGTCCATCGCGGCCCACGCGTAGCCGGTCAGGCCCATCACCAGCAGCGATACCAGGCCCAGCGCGATCTTGGGGCCGCGGAACGACCGTCGTCGCGGGGCGCGCCGTGGTTCCGGGCGCTGAGGCGGCGGGCCCGCGGCCTGGCGGGCGGGTGCCGGACGGGAAGGAACGCGTCCGGGCGCGTCCTGCCTAGGCCGGGCGGGACGTCGATCCCCATACCCATTCCGAGGCGGATACTCCACGCGGTCTGCTCCTTCTCTTCGCTACCGGTTTGACGGTCTTCTCAAGGGACGCATGGTGCCTGTTGAGGGTTGTCGCAGGATTACACATCCCCCCGAAGATGTGGCATGCACCACCGGTTTCCTCACCATGGTACGAAGAACGCCTGGTCAGCGCTGTCTGGCTCAGGGCAGGACACGCCGGGCGGCGCGGGCGGGCACCAGCGCGGCCGCCGCCGCGAGTATCGCGACGACGATCGTCGCGACCGGCAGCGCGACCGACGCGGCGCTTACGTGCTTGCCGTCGAGGGCGCTCATCAGCGGAGGCGCGCACGCGACCGCGCAGACCAGCCAGGTGCCGGTCATCCGGCTGGTGCCGTTCCGCACGGTGTGCAGCAGGTACACCCCGAGCAACAGGTTGACCAGGCTCTGGACCGGGCCGAACCGGATTCCGAGGAGGTCGGCGTCGGCGGAAGCGCCTCCGAAGCGGGTCAGCGCGAAGCCGAACACGCCGAGCATCGCGTACGCCATCCCGACCGTCGCCGCCGCCCGGCAGAACACCGCCGCGCGCAGGCCCGGCTCGTCGACCGCTCGCTGCTGCGGTCCCGCATGACGTTCGAACCACCAGAAGACGAGCACGGCGGGCACGGCCAGCAGGGCCATCGCGAGCAGGACCCGCGGTCGGGCCAGCCAGCTGAGCCCGTCCACGAACGGTCCCGGCAGGTAGACGACCGCGACGAGCAGCAGCATCGCGGCCAGGAAGCCGAGGTAGAGGCTCATCGGGGCGCGGAGGACGAGGCGGGCGGTCGCGGCGACCGTGGGACGTTCGCCGAGCCGGGCCAGCGGCCGCGAGAGCAGGCCGAGGAGCGCGAGCTGGACCAGGCCGAGCAGGAGCACTCCCCACGGCGGGCCCGACAACGCGGCCGGGGCGCCGGGGCCGCCGAGCAGCATCGGTCCTTCGCCGCGGACGGCGACCGCGAGGCCGAGCCCGGCTGCGCCGGTGAACGCCGTCGCCAGGAGGGCGCCGCGCCGCAGGCGGACACCGTCGGCGTGGGCGAACGCCAGCTGCTGGACGAACAAGGCGAGGAACAACGTCTCCGCGTAGCGCGGGACGGCCGAGCCGGACCAGTGCGCGGCGGCCTCGCTCGCCAAGGTCAAGGCCAGCAGCCCGGCGACGGAGGCGGTCCGCGTCCGGCGATACAGCGTCAGCAGCGCCGGCGCGAGCACGACGGTCAAGAGGAAGACGCCGAGCAGCCAGAGCGGATGCAGCGCGATCCGCATGACGGTGGCGTTCGTCCCCGTCGGGATGCCCAGCACTTCCAGCGCGAGCGGGACGACCAGCGCGACGACGGCGAAGATCAGCGCCGGGCGCAGCAGCGGGCTCGCGCGGTCGGCGAGGTACTGCGGGTAGCGGCCGCCGGTCGCGCGGATCGACCGCCAGCCCGCCTCGTTGATCCGGCCGACCGCGAAGAAGATGACCGGACAGAGCTGGGCGAGCCAGGTGAACGGCCACAACGACCGTTCGGGTGCCCCCGCCCAATGCGCGAGCGCGACGGCGGATTCGCCGAGCAGCATCAGCACGACACCGGCGACCCCGAGCAACGCCCACCGGCCGACCGGGACCACCGGCCGCGGCTCGCGGGGGAGCATGACGACGGTCCGGCGGGTGCGGACCCAGCCGCGGAGGCGGAACACCAGCAGCGCGCCGATCACCAGCACGCCGACGATCATCGGGCCGAGCGGGTCACCGACCGGCGGCCCCCAGCGCTGATGCCAGGAGTTGAGCACCAGACCGGCGGTATAGAGGGAGGCGACGACGTCGCAAGTGCCGCGCGAGTCCATCGGGTTGAGGACGCAGGCGTTGTGCATGTCCGCCGAGAGCCGGTCGTCGAGCGAGGCCCTGGCCTCCTGGCCGAGCGGATGTCCCTTGCGTTCGGCGTAGCGGAGGATGTCGTAGCCGAGGTCGTGGGCCCTGCAGGGGACCGCGTAGTCCCATTTGGTGTTGTCGTCGCCCCACGGCGCCGAGCAGCCCCCGTCGGTGTGAACGGCGCGCACGGTGCCGTCGCGGGCGGTCATCACGCCAGGGGTGATCCCGCTGACCGCGGTGAAGTCGGCGGGCAGTTCGGCGAGCACGTTCTCGACCGGACCCGGCCGCGCCAGCGCGTCGACCGCGTTCTGCGCGGCGAGGAGGTCACCTGTCGGTGGGCCCTGGTCCGGCGGCGAGGCGGGCCGCGACGCGATCAGGCCGAAACCGAACACCAGCACCGTGACCAGCAACAACCAGCCCGAAGTCGACCAGGGCCGCCGGATCCGGGTAGGAGGAGCGGCGGCTTGGGCTGTCGCTGGCATGGCGTCCAGGGTGCCATCCGCCGATCAAGGCCGACATCCGGATAACCCCCGGGGTTTCCGTGGGGTTCCCCTGATGGTGTGGCCCGGGGGGTCGCGTTCGGTCCAGGTGGTCGTGAGTGGCGTTTCGGGTTAGAACCCGAAACGCCACTCACGACCACCTTCAGGCCTCGGTGGGTGGCGGGGGAGCGGGCCGGTCCACGTCCTGGGCGAACCGCACCTGGTTCCGGCCGTTCTCCTTGGCCACGTAGACGGCGGCGTCGGAGGCGTGCAGGAGTTCCTCCAGGGATTCACCGTGACGAGGGAACAGCGCCGCCCCGATCGAGGTGGTGCGCCCCGAGATCGTCACCCGGCTGCCTCTTTTGTCGGTAGTCACTATATGCAGTTCCGCGATAGCACTGCGCACTCGCTCGGCGGCGAGTTTCGCCGCCGTTTCGTCGATATCCGGCAAAAGTACGAGGAATTCCTCGCCGCCGAACCGGCCGACGACGTCGGCGGGCCTGGTGACCTCGTCCAATTTCCGTGCCACATCGCGGAGGACGTCGTCACCCGCCGGGTGTCCATAAGTGTCGTTAATCCACTTGAAGTGGTCGAGATCAATCATCAGAAGCGCAAGGCCGTCGTCCGATCGGGCAGTCCTTCCGAGTGCCCGATCGGCCGACTCCGACCATCCGCGCATGTTCAGAACACCGGTTTTCGGGTCCGTCCTGGCGTCGTTTTGCAGTTGGTCGATCTCGGCGAGGCGATTGAACACCACCGTCACCACGGCCATCACGATCACCATCGGTGGCATGATCAACAGCAGTACCGCGGTGACCGCGCCGAGGCCGATCGTGATGGCCTCCAGCAGGTTGTCGGCCGTATTGCCGAGCACGGTCGACAGCGAGGGCCGCTTCGGCGAGCCGATCGTGAGGATGCCGCCGATGTAGGCGATCTGCACCGCTTCGAAGACCATCCCGGTGACGATCAGGACGCCGAATTCACCGAGGGTGTCCCAGCCGGAAATCCGTCCCCATTCGTGCGGGCCGAACGCGGCGAAGGTGAGCGACGCCAGTGTCACCGAAACGCCGTGGGTGACCGAAGAGAACACGAAGTTGTGCGCGGGCCGCCGGGCGATGAACCAATGCTGGATCCGGACGATCGCGATGATGGAAAGCGTCAGCGAAAGCGGCAGGATGACCGCGGCCGGAAATGTCCATACCGCGGTGAGGTCGATGAGTACGGTACGACTGCGATCGCGCCGTCTTTCCTCTTGTCGCTGGGTCAGCTGAATATGCGCGGTGGCGCCGACGGCGAGAATCGCGAAACGAACACAGTCCGTTCTTCCCGGATTCGTGGAATCCATTGTCGCGACGACCATGATCGCGATTCCGATCGCCTCCATGGCGAAAAGGAACGCGATGAACCGTTTCGGCCGCTGCCAGAGAGCCCACGCCCTGGGATCGTAGGGATGGCGCTCCCGCGGTTCGGCCTGGTCACCTTCCGGGCTCATTCGCCCGCGTTCGGTCACCGGCGCATCGCTCCGCGCCGCTGACGGCGGCGCCGCGTCCTCAAGGTCGCCGGTGCCGTCACCGTGCTGGCGGCGGTCACCGGTCTCGGCTGGCAATTGCTACCTCTTTTCCGCGCGGACGGCACGGCTGAGTAATCTCACCGGTACCGACTGATACACCGTTCGTATTCCACGGCCGGTATCATCCCATCGCATCAGTTGTCCGACAGCGGCAAGGGTGCCCGCGAACACGGACCGGAGGTGGCAATCGTGTCCCGTGATTTCTGATCTTGGTGACTGAATGTTTTTCGAGACGCGACGCGGAAGGGGTGACGGATAGTGTCCAGTCGTGACTTCTGAGCCCGGACAAGGTATTAGTTCGCTGCGAGGTTCCCAGGAGGTGTCCGACCATGTCGAGCCGTGACTTCTGATCGAGAGTCGTTTCTTTTCGCCCCCGTGCCGAAGACCAAGGTCCTGTGTCAGTGTTCCGTCGTCGAGATTTCCGAGTACGAACCCGCCGGGCGGCCGAGCCGCCGCCCCAGGGGTCGTCCAGTGTGGATTCGTCATGACAGCAACGGTTCCGGGCTGGTTCCGTTGATGTGCCCCCAGCTGAGCGCGACCAGTACGGCCAGCAGCAGGCCGACCACGCCTGCCAGCGCGATGGCCGAGGTCGCCGCCCCGAGCCGATCGGCGGCGAGCCCGCCGAGTCCCGCCCCTATTCCTTGAGCCACCCGCAACCCCGTGCGGTACACCCCACCCGCACCGCCCCGGAGTTCGTTCGGGACCCAGGTGATGAACGTGGCGCTCACTGTGATCAGGTACGCCCCCGCGGCACCCGCCGCCGCCAGCAGCAGCAACGCGGGGATCAGCCCGGGTTTGAGCGCGAAGGCGATCAGGGCGAGCATCGGTAGTGCCGCCAGAACGCCGAGCAGCCTCCGCCGTTGTTCCGCGGAGACGAACCGGGACAACAGGAACGCCCCGATGACGAAACCGAGCGGATCGGCGGCCAGCAGCCAGCCGACGGCCTGTTTCCCGACGCCCATCTCCGCGGCGAGCGGTGCCGCGAGCCCCTCGGGGATGACGGCAAGGCCCACCAGCCACGAGAACCAGACCAGCACCCGCAGGTGACGGTTGCCGAAGACCTGCTTGACCGCGCCGAACCAGCTGCCGCTGCCGTCGGACGCCGCCGCCCGCCGGGACACGGAGAAGCGGACCACGGCCGCGCTCAACAGGAAGGTCGCGGCGTCCAGCGCCAGCGCCCAGCTCACCCCGACCTGCGAAACCAGCAGGCCGCCGCCTGCCAGACCGAGCAGCATGGCGGTGTTGGTCGAGATGCCGCGGATGTCCTGGCTCTTGAAATAGAGGTCGTCGTCGGTGAACACCTCGCGCGTCAGCGCGTTCTGCGCCGCGTTGCCCGGCGCGTTCACGAGCCGCGCCAGCACCACCAGCCCGCACAACAGGGCGAGCGGGGTGCCGGGGATCGCCATGATCGCGATCAGCAGACCCTGGATCAGGGACGAGACGACGAGGACGGTGCGCCGCGGGTAGCGGTCGGCCAGCTGGGAGAGGCCGAGGCCGCCGGCCAGCGCGGGCAGGAAGGTCAGGGAGTAGACCACCGCGGAGAGCAACGCGGAACCTGTCCGGTCGTAGACGAGGATCGCCAGCGCGACGATGGTGAGCTGATCCCCGATGAGGGACTGCACCTCGGCGAGCCAGAGTGCGCGGAACTCGCGGTTCGCCAGGGCGGCGGTCATCCGCGGCGCCGCGTTCGTCTTCACTGCGTGACCACCTCCCCCCGATCGGGTGAACTTGCTTCCCTCGCATTCTTGCCTGCCGTGTTACGTGGTCGACGAGGGAGTCACAGTCGTTGTCCCGCCGGACAACGTTCAGTATGCCTCCGGCTACAGGGAGACGAACAGAAGACCGGTGAATCCTTCGCCTGTTGAGCTGATCGGGCTACGCCGTCCGACCGGTGGGTGACGTCGGCCTGACTCGCCCGCGGGTATCTGCGCGGCTATCGCCGTGCCCTCGCTCGGCGCAGCCGGGCCGCCGTTCGCCGCCGCTCGAGTCCCGGCTGGGCCGAATGGGCCAACACTGAGTAGAGACCGGTCTGGAGGTGGAGGCCGGCTGGGTTCAAAGGGGTGAAGGCGATGAACGGTTTGCTCGACGACAAGGCCGTCGTCGTGACCGGGGCGGGGCGAGGACTCGGTGAGGCGTTCGCGGTGCACGTGGCGAGGGCGGGCGGCGCCGTCGTGGTCAACGACGTCGACGCCGAACTGGCCGAACGGACGACGGAGAACATCCGCCGGTTCGGCGGCAGGGCGGTCGCCAGCGGGCACAGCGTCGCTGATCCGAAGCAGGCGCAGGAGATCGTCGACCTGTGCCTCGCCGAGTTCGGCGCGATCGACGGGCTGGTCAACAACGCGGGCTTGAACTACGAGGCGCTGCCGTGGGAGGACGACGTCGAGCAGGCGCGCGAGCTGGTCGAGGTGAACGTCCTCGGTGTCGTGTACACCGGGCTCGCCGCGATCAAGGCGATGGTCGGAAGCGGCAGGCCGGGGTCGATCGTCAACATCTCGTCCGGCGCCTCGCTCGGGCAGCGGAAGCTGGGTGTGTACGCCGCCAGCAAGGGTGCCGTCGCTTCGCTGACCTACTCCTGGGCGCTGGACCTGGAGGAGAGCGGGATCCGGGTGAACGCGGTCTGCCCGCTCGCGCACACCCGGATGGTGTGGAAATCGGAACGGTCGCTGCGGGCCTGCCCGCCGGACCGGACGCCGTCGCGGATCGCGCCGATCGTGCTCTTCCTGCTCGGCGCCGGATCCGACGGCATCACCGGGCAGATGATCCGCTGTAACGGGCCGCAACTGCACGTCATGGGGCAGCCGTACCTGAAGCAGCCCATCCTCGAGCGGCCGGTGTGGGACACCGAGACCGTGCAGCGCGCCTTCGACGAGGTCTTCAGCGCGCACTTGGAGAACTATGGCCTCGAAAAGCGTGTCCCTCCCCGGCTGCGGAAGTGGACGGAGTCGACCCGGACGGCGTGATCACGTGATCGGACGGCCGGCACGCGTGATCAGCCGGACGACACGGCCGTGTCGTCCGTTCAATCACGCGAGTCGTCCGGATTAGCCGACGACGAAGGGCAGCTTCGCGGCCAGGTCGCCGAGCTCGGCCTTCTCAGCGTCCGTCGGCTGACGGCGGCCCGTGCCGACCAACAGCGCATCCGTGTCGGAGAAGGACGCCGGGAACGTCTCGCCGGTGCGCTGCTCCAGGATCTGCCGCGTCCTGGCGAGACTGTCGGCGGCGGGTCCGTCGAGGTGCGGGAGATGCGCGACCAGATCGAGGTGGTGCAGCGTCCACTCCAGGACGTACGCGGACAGGAAGTCACCCGCGGACAGGACGATGTCGCGGGTGGCGACCCGCATCCCCGGGTCGGCGAGGCCGGCGGTCCGGCCCGCGGCGGAACCGACGTCGTCGAGATGGAACTTGAGCAGCCGGGGTTCCTGGTACGCGGCGGCGAGACGCACGATCAGCGCATCGAGATCGTCCTCGCCGGTGGGCGGCTTCTCGGCGACCTCCCAGTAGGTGACCGCGTCGCGCGTGGGTTCGGTTTCGGCGGGAGTGGCGAGGGTGATCAGGACGTCCTGCGCGTCGATCACCAGGTGACACACCAGGTCCTGCACCAGCCAGCCGGCACAGCCGGACGGTTCGGCGAAGTCTTCGTCGGGGGTTTCGGCGACGGCGGCGAGAAGCGCCGCCCAGGAGCGGGAGAAGAGATCCACGGCGGCAAGTTAGCAGCGGCCGCTTCCCTGTCGCGACTCCTTTCGTCCCGTGCTCGGAGACGTAACTCGCGTGTCTGGAGACGGAACTCGCGTGTTACGGCTCCAGACACGCGAGATCCGCCTTCAATCACGCGTCTTACGACTTCGCGCGCGTCAGGAACCTGCGGCGGGAGCGGGTTCCGGAGCGGAGGCCGGGTACAGGTCCGCGATCGTGGGTGCGTAGCGGTCGTTGATGATCCGCCGCTTCAGTTTCAAGGTCGGGGTCACCTCGCCGCTTTCGGGCGTCCAGGCCTTGGGGATCACGTGGTACCGCTTGATCTGCTCGATCCTGGCCAGCCGCGCGTTCGCCGCCTCGACGGCCTTCTCGATCTCCGCGCGGACCTCCGCGTTGTCGGCGAGCGATTCGCCTTCGGTGAGCTGGATGCCGTTCGCGGTCGCCCAGCCCGGCGCGATCTCGTCGTCGACGACGATCAGCGCGGTGACGTACGGCCGTTTCTCGCCGATCGCGACGGCTTGTCCGATCAGCGGGTGTTCCTTGAGCAGTCCTTCGATCTTCGTCGGGGCGATGTTCTTGCCGCTCGAGGTGATGATCAGTTCCTTCTTGCGGTCGGTGATCGTGACGAAGCCGCGTTCGTCGATCGTGCCGATGTCGCCGGTGGCGAGCCAGCCGTCGGCGTCGACGTCCGGCTTGATCGTGCCGTCTTCCTGCAGGTAGCCGAGGAACACGATGGCGCCGCGGACGAGGAGTTCGCCGTCTTCGGCGACCTTCACCTCGATACCTTCCAGCGGACGGCCGACCGAACCGGCCTTGAACGCCGACGGAGTGTTCGAGGTGACCGCGCCGGTGGTCTCGGACAGTCCCCAGACCTCCTGGATCTCGACGCCGAGCCCGGCGATGAAGTACAGGATCTCCACCGGCAGCGCGGCGGCACCGCTGGAGGCGACCTCGATCTGGTCGAGGCCCAGCATCGCCCGGACCGGCGCGAGCGCGGCGGCGTCGGTCTGCGCGATCTTCTCCGCGAGTTCCGGCGGGACCTCCTTGCCGTCGCTGCGCAGTTTGTAGCCCTGCTGCAGCAGTTCGTTCGCGCCGAGCAGGCCGGTCCGCTTCTCTTCCGGCAGCGAGCCGAGCAGGTTCTTCAGGCCTGCCACCATCTTTTCCCACACTCGCGGGACGCCGAAGAAACTCTTCGGGTGCACTTGGCCCAGCGCGCCGACGACGCCGGTCGGGTCGCCGACGGTGTGCACGTGCCCGGCCCACACGATCGGCATGTAGATCGACAGTTCGCGTTCGGCGATATGCGCGAGCGGCAGGTACGCGATGTTCGTGGCGTGCATCGGGGAGTCGTGCAGCTTCTGGACGGCGACGGCCTGGTAGATCGCGTTGCGGTGCGACAGCACGACACCTTTGGGATCGCCGGTGGTGCCCGAGGTGTAGATCATCGACAGCGGGTCGTCCGGGGTGATCGAGGACCACGCGGTCTCGAACGCCCGCGGGTCGGCCGTGTGCGCCTCCGCGCCCGCCGCGCGCAGATCGGCGAACGACAGGAAACGCTTGTCGTCCGGGGGGATCACGGACGCGTCGAGCAGGATGATGTGCCGCAGCGCGGGCAGCTCGTCGAGCACCTGCGACCAGCGGCCGAGTTCGTCGGCACCGGCGAGGACGACGACACCGGCGGCGCTGTGCCGGGCGACGAACCCGATCTGCTCCGGGCTGAGCGTCGCGTACGCGGTGCAGGGGATCGCGCCGAGATGGGCTGCGGCGAGGTCGGCGATCAGGTGTTCGGGGCTGCTCGGCGCCATGATCAGCATCCGGTCGCGGACGCCGAGCCCGAGGCCCGCGAGCCCGCGCGACACCTCCGCGATGGCGGTGCGGAATTCGGCCCAGGTCAGGGTCGGCTTGCCCGCTTTGTCGAGTGACGTGACCGCCGGCAGCTCACCGAACTCCTGGGCGTTGCGGTGAAGCAGGGCGGGGATGGTCTGGCCTTCGATCTGCTCGGCGACGGTCGGCTGGGTGGTCAACGCTGGCCTCCTCGATGCTGCCTGATCAGGCACACTGTAAGGGCTGTCGGCAGTGCTGGATAGAGAATCGCGGCCACGGTCGCGGCTCGCGAAATGTCCACCTTTTCCGTTTTCACCGCGTCAGTACCGAACGGGAGGACCCTCGACGATGACCGGTTCGGCACGCGAGTTGATCGACGCGGTGCAGGCGGAACTCGCACCCCACGACGACGAGAACCGGCTCGTCCCGTTGGTCGAGGCGGGCGAGGCGGCACGAGGGATCTTCGCCGCGATCGCCGCGGAGGAGTACCGGATCGTCCGCAGCGACTGGCGTGGTTTCCTCCACCTCGCGTCCCGTGCGCGGGAGCGGAACGCGCGGGAGTTCTTCGCGGCCTTGGCCTCCGGTGAGGGGCTGGCGCTCGGCAAACTGCCGGCGCTCGCCGAGGAATCGCCCGGCTTCGAGCCGCGCGCCGGCTGCCAGGCGTATCCGGCGTTCGTCGCCTGGCTGGCGCTCAACGGCGAACCGGCGGACGTCATCGTGGCGATCGTCGCCAACTTCGCCGCCTTCGGCCGGTACTGCGCCGCGATCGCCGCGGCGATGCGTGAGCGCTACGGCTTCGACGACGAGGCGTGTGCCTTCTTCGACTTCTTCGGCGCGCCGTCGCCGGAGCTCGAAGAGCTTGCCGTACGGGCCGTGCAGGCCGCGCTCGACGCCGGGGAACTGTCCGAAAAGGACGCTCGGACCCACGCGCGGTTGTTCCAGGCGTACGAGCTGGACTTCTGGAACACTCTCGCCGACGATGACCACCGTGACTGATCTCGTAGCGGAGGCCGCGGCGCTGGACGCGGCCGATCCCTTGGCGCACAAGCGGAACGAATTCGACCTCGACGCCGGCGTCGCCTATTTCGACGGCAACTCGCTGGGTGCCCCGCCGAAACACGTGGCGGACCGGGTCGCCGCGGTCGTCCGCGAGCAATGGGGCGGGCGGCTCATCCGGTCCTGGTCGGAGGGCTGGTGGGAGGCGCCGGTGCGGGTCGGCGAGCGGATCGCGCCGCTGGTGGGTGCCGCGCCGGGGCAGCTCGTCGTGGCGGACTCGACCAGCGTGAACCTGTTCAAGGCGCTGGTCGCCGCGACCCGCCTCAGGCCGGGCCGCGACGAGATCCTCGTCGACGCGGACACGTTCCCGACCGACGGCTACATCGCCGACGAGGTCGCCCGGCTGACCGGGCGCACGGTGCGCCGCGTCGTCGCCGAGGACATGCCGCGCGAGGCGGGCGAACGGACGGCCGTCGCACTGATCAACCACGTCGACTACGTGACCGGACGTGCCCACGACATGGCCACGCTGACCGGGGCACTGCACCGCACGGGCGCGCTGGTGCTCTGGGATCTCTGCCACAGCGTCGGCGCGCTCCCGGTCGAATTGGACGCGGCGGGCGTGGACCTCGCTGTCGGCTGCACGTACAAGTTCCTCAACGGCGGCCCCGGCGCACCAGCTTTCCTTTACGTGGCAACGAAATGGCTGGACGGGTTCGAACAGCCGCTGGCGGGCTGGGCCGGCGACAGCGACCCGTTCGCGATGCGCGGCGCGTACGAGGCGAACGCCGGCATCGCGCGTGGCCGCGCGGGCACTCCCGACATCCTTTCGCTGCTCGCGCTGGACGCGGCCCTCGACGTCTGGGACGGCGTGGATCGCGGGCTGCTGCGGGCGAAGGGGCTCGCGCTCGGTGAGTTCTTCTTCCGGTGCGCGGACGAACTCCTCGACGGCGCGACGATCGCGACCCCGCGCGACGAAGACCGCGGGCATCAGATCTCGGTCATCGACGAAGACGCGGCCAAGACGATGGCGGCCCTGATCGAACGCGGGGTGATCGGCGACTTCCGCCCGCCCAACGTGCTGAGGTTCGGGCTGGCTCCGCTCTACACCACCTACGGCGAGGTGCTCCGTGCCGTCACGACGCTTCGGGAGCTCCGACACCGAAACGATGAATCTGATTCGGGAATCGGTGGCAAATAGGTGATCGCCTCGCCCCCGCGGGGGAGAACGCGCGATCTTTCGCGAATCCGCTGTTAATCTCGATATTCGCTCTCGCCGCGAGTGTGACGTAGATCCTTCCCCTGTGGCGTAAGGGAAACCCACGTCGCGCGTCTTATCGGCGAGGCGCGGGCCCGGCGCCTGGAGAAGGAGGGGATCATGTTGTTCACCTATACCGCCGTCGCCCTGTCCGGTGTCGCCTCCGGTTTTCTTCTCAACGAATTCGGCTCCCGGTACCCGGTCGAGACCGTGCTCGTCGCGATCCTGATCTGCGGGGTGGCGACCCTGTGCTGGGCGGGCGTCCGGATGCTCCGGGACGCCTCCAGGAAGGTCGACGCGCTCCTCGACGACGAGCTCGGCCGTGCCGACGAAGATCATTTCGCCGAATCGGCGGCGATTAGTGTCCGTAATTCTCGATTCCGTGGCGCGAACGGCGTTACGGCGGCGTTCCTCCGAGGCGATGTCGTTCGCAAACCGAACGGTATGTGGAGCGCTGGTCCGAAAGCGTGAGCGACGTCACGGCGAGTAGTTTTCGTCGGCCTTTTTCACCGCGAAGTGAGCGCCAGGAGCTGTGACTTGATCGAGTCCGAAGAGTGTCGATCAAGCCGCTGCCTGCGGTAAACCGCCAGGTGACCTACTGGTGAGTCACTTGGCGGGGTGCCCAGGTCCACGTGGTGGACTTTCGAGGTCCGCCGACCTCTCGTGACCTGGTCACGGCCATACGCGACTACCCTTCGCGTCTGGACTTGACTCACCCGTTTGGGTCTCCTAGCGTCTTCGCGGGCGGAGCGGACCACGCTGTGTTGATCCGGCAATCGGATCCCGCGGGTATGAGATCCCCGGCGACCCGACACCTGAAACTGCCGGAAGGAAAACGGACCACGGTGAAGCAAATTCCCCTTCCACGAGGCCGCGGCTCTTCGATTCGTTCGCGCGTTCTGACGATCGCGCTCATTCCGAGCATCGCGCTGATGCTGGTCGGTCTGGCGATCGGCGGCTACCTGATCTTCGACGCGGTCAACGGCCGTGACTACGCGCAGCGGATCCGTGACTCGGAAGCCCCCTCTCTCCCCTTCTTCGTCCAGGTGCAGGAAGAGCGGCGCCTGACGCTGCGCGAACTCGCCGGGGACCGGTCGCAGCACGCGACGCTCGTCGAGCAGCGCGCGAAGACCGACGCCGCCACCCAAGGCGTCGTCGCCCACCTTCAGAAGTTCATCGGCGACTCGCCCGACAGTGTGCAGCGCAACATCGCCACGGTGAACGGGCTCTTCCAGAAGATGCCGCAGATGCGGCAGTCGGCCGACTCCGGTCAGCTCCCGCTGCTGGACGCCTTCACCTTCTACAACCAGATCCTCGACCAGTTCGTCGAAGGTCTCACCGGGCTGGCCCAGGACGCGCCGAACGCCGAGAACGCCTACCAGCGGATCACCGCGGTGCCGCTGTTCACCGCCATCGACCAGATGCAGCGCGCGAACGCCCTCGCCGCCGCGGCGGTCGCCGGCGGCGGCTTCACCGACGAGACCTACCGCGCCTACGTCACCGAGGTCGGTTCCTACCGCTCGCAGCTGGAGTCTTCGGTCTCGCGGATGCTGCCGGACGTCAAGGCGAAGTTCGACCAGCTCGTCGCGAGCGATCCGTGGAAGGCCGTCAACACGGTCGAGAACACCTTCCTGCAGAACAGCAAGGCCACGCTCCCCATCCCCGAGCAGACGTGGCTTCAGGCCGCGCGCGGCGTCAGTGACGCGATGATGCGCGGCTTCGTCGAGCAGAGTGGTACGGCCACGACGCAGGCGGTCGACGACGCCGACCGGACGCTGATCACCTCGGCCATCGCCGCGGCCATCGCGCTGCTGGTGGCGATCGGCGTGTTCATCATCGCCCTGCGGCTGTCCAACCGGCTCATCGGAAGGCTGGCGCGGCTGCGCGAGGACACCCTCGACGTCGCCGAGATCCGGCTGCCGGAACTGGTGGACCGGGTGCGGGCGGGTGAACCCGTCGACCTCGACGACAAGGGTCACTTCCTCGACCACGGCGACGACGAGATCGGACAGGTCGCCGAGGCCTTCAACAAGGCGCAGCAGACCGCCATCGCGGCCGCGGTGGAAGAGGCGAGGACCCGTGAGGGCACCAAGACGGTGTTCCTCAACATCGCGCACCGCAGCCAGGTCATCGTGCACCGCCAGCTCAAGGTGCTCGACCAGGCCGAGCGCAAACAGGAGGACCCGGAGCAGCTGGAGACGCTCTTCCAGCTGGACCACCTCTCCACGCGCGCCCGCCGCAACGCGGAGAACCTGATCATCCTCGGTGGCGGTCAGCCCGGTCGTCAGTGGCGCAAGCCGGTGACGCTGGCCGAGCTGACCCGCGGTGCCTCGGCAGAGACCGAGGACTTCGCCAGGGTGAAGACGGCGAAGATGCCCGCGATGGCGGTGCAGGGCCCGGTCGTCGGCGACCTCGTGCACCTGCTCGCGGAGCTGATCGACAACGCGACCGCCTTCTCGCCGCCGCAGTCGCGCGTCGAGCTGCGGGGCAACGTGGTCGGCAAGGGTGTCGTGATCGAGGTCGAGGACCAGGGCCTCGGTATCGAGCCCGAACAGGCCGCCGAGCTGAACGCGATGTTGGCCGATCCGCCGGACTTCGGCATCATGGCCCTGTCAGCCGAGCCACGGCTGGGCCTGTTCGTGGTCGCGCGCCTCGCCGCGCGTCACGGGATCTCCGTGCACCTGCGCGAGTCGGCGTACGGCGGCACCAGGGCCATCGTGCTCGTCCGCACCGACCTGCTCGCGCCGGTCCCGTCTGATCAGCCGGAGGACGAGGTGGACCCCGAGAGCACCGAGGTGCCGGAAGCCGCGCCGCTGCTCCCGGGCCGTCGTGCCCGCCACCGCACCGAGTTCCCCGTGGAACGGCCCGAACTGCCCGTGCCGATGCCGGTGGCACCCCAGCCGCAGCCGCAAGCGCAGCAGGGCCCGGAGCAGCCCGGCGGCACGTTGCCGCCGCTGCCCCCGAGGCCGCCGCGGGTGCCCCGGCCGGAGACGCCGCGGCCAGAGCCGATCCGCCCGGAGCCCATGCGTGCCGAGGGTCGTCCGCAGCCGGTGCAGCCGCCGGCGTGGCCGCCGGCCGACACCCGGCCTCAAGACACCCGTCCCCAGGACGGCCGCCCGCCGCAGACCCGGCGGCCCGGCCCCGAGGCGCCCGGCAGGCCACCGCTGCCGCAGCGCCGCCGTCAGGCGAACCTGGTCCCCCAGCTCATGGAGGACCGGCCCGCCGCCCAGCCCGAGGAGGTCCGCGAGGACACCCCCGAGCTGGCGAGGAACCGGCTCGCCGCGTTCCAGCAGGGCACGCGCCGCGCACGGGACACCGAACCCACCGACGACTACACCGACCTCGACATGTACGGAGATCGTGACTAGATGGCCAACGCGGGAGTCAGTGAACTCGACTGGTTGCTGGACGACCTGGTCAAGCGGGTCAGCGGTGCCGACAGGGCGGTGGTCCTGTCGTCCGACGGCCTGCTCATCGGACGGTCCGGGAACCTGTCGGAACAGGACGGCGAGCACCTGTCCGCGGTCGCGTCGGCGTTCCAGAGCCTCGCGCGGGGAACGGGACGGCACTTCGGCGGCGGCAACGTCCGCCAGACCATGGTCGAGATGGACCACGCCTTCCTGTTCGTCACCGCCGCCGGGCGCGGAGCCTGCCTCGCGCTGCTGGCGAAGGAAGACGCGGACATGGGTCTCGTCGCCTACGAAATGAACCTGATGGTCAAGCGGGTCGGCGCGGTGCTCACTTCGGCGCCCCGCGCCGCGACTCCCACTTCGCCATGAGCGGGCGGCACGAGTCGTGGTTCGAGGACGAGGCCGGCCCCCTGGTCCGGTCGTACGCCGTCACGGGCGGGCGTACCCGCTCGGACACGCTCGGCCTCGACCTGATCACCCTGGTGGTCGCCATGCGCAGCGCGAACGAGGTGGCGGGCTTCGAGCCGGAGTACGGGCGGATCCTCAACCTGTGCCAGAGACCGACCTCCGTCGCGGAGGTCGCCGCGCGCATAGACCTTCCGCTGCCGGTGGTGAAGGTGCTGCTGAGCGACCTCATCGAACAGAACCTCGTGCTGTTCCGCACCGCGACCCCGGTCACCGACACCCCCAACAAACACGTACTCCAGGCGGTTCTTGATGGCATCCGGAAACTCTGAGCCCCGGCGATCCTTGACCGCGAACGCGGTCAAGGTCCTCATCGCCGGCGGGTTCGGGGTCGGTAAGACCACGATGGTCGGTTCGGTCAGCGAGGTTCCCCCGCTGCGCACCGAGGAGGTCATCACCGCGGCGTCCGAGGGCGTCGACGACCTCACCGGTGTCGAGAAGAAGACGACCACCACGGTCGCCCTCGACTTCGGCCGCATCACCATCAACCCCGAGCTGATCCTGTACCTGTTCGGCACGCCGGGACAGGACCGGTTCTGGTTCATGTGGGACGAACTGGCCGAAGGCGCGCTCGGCGCCGTCGTGCTGGCCGACACCCGGCGGCTCGACAGCTGCTTCGCGGCCGTCGACTTCTTCGAGCGCCGCGGACTGCCGTTCGTCGTCGCCGTGAACTGTTTCGACAACGCCTACCGCTACGGGACCGAGGAGGTCCGGCAGGCGCTCGACGTCAGCATGGACGTCCCGCTGCTGCTGTGCGACGCGCGGGAACGCGAGTCGACGAAGCAGGTGTTGACCGTGCTGATGGAGCACGTGCTGGCGTTGTCCGACCTGGCGGCAGGGTTGCCACAGGGCCGTTGACGTTCCACTCCCAAGCGCTATGAAGGACGCTTTCATTGCAAAATTTGCAATGAAAGCGTCCTTCATGGCATCGGGGGTGGCTCGGGTCTCGTGAGTGGCGGGTTGGTGCCAAGCCCGGTCCGTGAAGGCCTCCTTGAGGGACCCAGAGTCCCTCAAGGAGGCCTTCACGGACAGTCAGCTCGCCACGTTCGCCCCAATGACCTCAAGCTTCATGTACTGGGGAAGGCAACCGGCTCAGGACCTCCGGCGGCGGCGCAGCAGGGTGTCGAGCGCGTAGGTGCCCGGGCCGACCACCGCGAACAGCAGGAAGATCCAGGAGTACAGGGCCGCCGTCTCGCCCTTGTTCTGCAGCGGTAACAACGCGTCGGGCTGGTGCACGACGAAATACGCGTACGCCATCGTGCCCGAAAGCAGCACCGCGACCGGGCGGGTGAACAGGCCGACGAGGATCAGCAGTGAGCCGACCGTTTCGATGACCCCGGCGTACCAGCCCGGCCAGGTGGCGAACGGCACGGCGGGCTTGTCGAAGAGTCCCAGCTTCTGCAGACCGTGGCAGAGGAACAGGAACGCGACCACTACGCGGACGACGGAGAGGGCCAGTCCCTGCCACTTGGGAGCGGTCGGACCGATCTCGGTGGTCGTGGCGGTGGCTGTCTGGGTCATGACGCATCCTTCCGGCTCAAGGTGGTCTAAACCATTGATGTGATAGAGGATGCCGGATACCCCCATCGGTAGGGAACTTTCTTTCGGGGGGTAATTCGATGTTATGTCCGAATTTAACAACGCCGAAACGCGTTAAAGGCCCCTTTCCTGGAATCGTTCCAGGAAAGGGGCCTCGCGATTCTCCATCAGCGTCGGCGGCGCAGGGTGTCGAGGGCGAAGGTGCCGGGGCCGATCGCGGCGATCAGCAGGAAGATCCAGCAGTAGAGGGTCGACAGCTCGCCCATGTTCTGCAGCGGCAGCAGGCCTTCCGGCGCGTGGACGCTGAAGTAGGCGTAGGCCATCACGCCGGAGAGCAGCACCGCGACCGGCCGGGTGAACAGGCCCACCAGCACCAGCGCGGCGCCGACGACCTCGATCACGCTGCCGTACCAGCCGGGCCAGGAGCCGAGTTCCACCGAGCCGCCGGCGCCGTCGACACCACCGAAGAAGCCGAATCCCTGCAAACCGTGGCAGAGGAAGAGGAATGAGACGACGATCCGGACGGCCGACTGGATCGCGCCCTGCGCCTTGGCGGCACGCGGGGTGGCGGTGGTGGTGGTCTGGGCGGGGGTGATGGTCTGCGTCATGGTTCCGGTCCTTCCGGGAGGGAGTGTCTGTGGGGCGGCTTCTGACAACGCGTCGGACGGGCTCGACGCGAATCGACATCCAGGCGGAAAGTTTTTTCGCGGGCCGGTCACATCACCCGATCGGCGCAAGGCCAGACTGGACGTCATGGCGGGTAAGACGAGTGCCGGGATCCTGCTCTTCCGCAGGTCGGGCGAGGTGACCGAGGTGCTGCTCGGGCATATGGGCGGACCGTTCTGGGCGAAGAAGGACGCGGGCGGCTGGTCGGTGCCCAAGGGCGAGTACGAACCGGACGAGGCGCCGGAGGCCGCGGCGCGGCGCGAGTTCACCGAGGAACTGGGGCTGCCCGCGCCGGAGGGGGAGTACCTCCCGCTCGGCGTCGTGAAGCAGTCCGGCGGCAAGGTCGTGACGGTCTGGGCGGTCGAGGGCGACCTCGATCCGGCTCAGGTGGTGCCGGGCACCTTCGAAATGGAGTGGCCGCCGCGGTCGGGCCGGACGCAGGAGTTCCCGGAGGTCGACAGGGTCGCCTGGTTCGGGCTGGCCGAGGCGGAGGAGAAACTGCTCAAAGGCCAGCGTCCGTTCCTGGTCCGCCTTGGCGAGCTGCTCAACGGCTGAGCAGCTCGCCGAGCGGTTTGTCGGCCAGCGAGCCGAGTACGAGATCGGCGTGGTCGAAGTTCAGCACCGCGGTGATCGGATTCGGCACCGCCACGCACTGGAGTCCGGCGGCCTTCGCCGCGGTGACGCCATGCGGTGAATCCTCGAACGCGATCGCCTCGGCCGCGGGCAGGTCCAGCGCGGCGAGCGCGGCGAGATAGAGGTCCGGGCTCGGCTTCGCCTCGTGGAGGTCGCCGGTGAGGACGGCCTCGAACGCGTCCGCGAGGCCGAGCCGGTGCAGATGCGTGGTGACCCAGTCGCCGGTCGAGCTGGACGCGATGGCCAGCCGCAGGCCATGTTCCTTCGCATCGTCGAGATACTGCTGGACGCCCGGGCGAGGCCCCACTGATTCCAGCAGTTCGGTGACCCGGGCGCGGACGCCGGTGCGGACCGCGATCCGGTCGAGGTTCTCGTCGTTCTTCTCGAGCAGTTCGAACATCGCGACGGCGGTGTTCTGCGTGCCGATCACGGTGTGCCAGACGTCGAGGGGGAGTTCGCCGCCGCGTTCGCGGAACGTCTCCTGCCAGGCCACGAGGACGGCGGCCTCGGTGTCGACCAGCGTTCCGTCGAAGTCGAAGATCAAGGCGCCGGTCATGGGACGAGTCTACGTCTTGACTCACTGAGTGGTACGGATTACGGTACGCATTCGTTAGGAAACTTACCAAACGAACAACGCCGCGCACCCGTCCCTCTCAACCCGCCGCCACGGATTCCCGGGGAGATCGATGTGAAGGCCCGAACTCGACTACTACCACTAGGCGCGGCCGCCATTCTGTTGCCGACGCTGCTCAGCGGTAACGCCCAAGCCGCTGATGTCCTTTTGTCCCAAGGTAAATCCGTCCTCGTCTCGTCGGTGGAGTCCTCCTCCTACGGCGGCCCGCTTGCCGTCGACGGGAAGACCACCACCCGGTGGGCGAGCGCCGAAGGTGTCGACCCGCAGTTCATCCGCATCGACCTCGGCGGTCCGTCCGCCATCAACCGGGTCAAGCTGAACTGGGAAGCGGCGTACGCCACCGCGTACAAACTCGAGGTCTCCAACGACGGCTCGGCGTGGACCCCGGTCAAATCCGTCACCAACGGCAACGGCGGGACCGACGACCTCACCGGCCTGTCCGCCCGCGGCCGGTACCTCCGCCTCGTCGGGACCAAACGCGCCACGAGCTACGGCTACTCCCTGTGGGAGATGCAGGTATACGGGACGTCGGACTCCTCCGGTGACACGCAGGCGCCCACCGCGCCGTCGAACCTCAAGGCGGGTTCGGCCACCTCGTCCACTGTGGACCTGACGTGGACCGGTTCGACGGACAACGTCGGCGTCAGCGGCTACGAAGTGCTGCGGAACGGCCAGGTCGTCGGCACTACTGAAAGCGCTTCCTACACCGACAGCGGGCTGAGCGCGTCGACCGCGTACACCTACACCGTCCGCGCGAAGGACGCCGCCGGCAACACCTCGGCGGCCAGCAACCAGATCCAGGCGACCACGCAGGCGGGCGGTTCGTCGTTCGTCCTCGCCGCCTCCGGTGACATCGCCGAACAGTGCACAGCTTCGTCGTCTTCGTGCATCCACCCGAAGACGGCCGCGCTGGTCGGCCAGATGAACCCGGCCGCGGTCATCACCATGGGCGACAACCAGTACGACGACGCCCACATCGAGGACTTCACGAAGTACTTCGACAAGACCTGGGGCAAGTACAAGAACATCATGCACCCGGTCCCCGGCAACCACGAGACCTACGACCACACCCCGCTGGGCGCCTACAAGCAGTACTTCGGCAAGATCGCGACGCCGAACGGGAAGACCTACTACAGCTGGGAAATGGGCAACTGGCACTTCGTCGCCATCGACAGCACGGAGTTCTCGCCCGGCCTCGCCGCGAACGCGATCAGCGACGAGCAGCTGAACTGGATCAAGCAGGACCTGAAGAACAACACCAAGCCCTGCGTCGCCGCGTACTACCACCACCCGCGCTACACCTCGGGTGACCACGGTGACAACAGCAAGATGGCCACCCTCTGGGAGACCATGGTCCAGAACAAGGTCGATCTGGTGCTCAACGGGCACGACCACCACTACGAGCGGTTCTATCCGCAGAACGCCGACGGCGACAAGGATCCCGCGGGTCCGGTGCAGATCATCGGCGGCGGTGGCGGGGCGAGCCTGTACCCGGTCAAGACCGAGCACCCGGCCACGGCGAAGGCGATCTCGACCTACGGCGTGCTCAAGCTGAACATGTCGGACAACGCCTTCTCGACCCAGCTGATCGGTCTCGACGGCAAGACCATCGACTCGTCTCCCACCTACACCTGCCACTGATCCTCGCGTTTCGGCACCAGGTTGCGATGGTTCGCGTCGCGGACCATCGCAACCTGGCACCTGATTGCGGTCGTTCGGTGCGCGTGAAGGAGGTCTCCCATGTACATAGCCACTAGTCGGGCGGCAGTAGACGTACCGAAAAGCAGCGGCGTGAAGCGGGCCGTCACCGGGAATGTCGTCGCGCTCGGCCTGGTCAGCCTCGTCACCGACATCTCGTCGGAGATGGTGACCGCGGTCCTCCCGCTCTACCTCGTTCTCGGTCTCGGCCTGAGCCCGCTGCAGTTCGGCGTGCTCGACGGTCTCTATTCCGGCGTCACCGCCGTCGTCCGGCTCGTCGGCGGGCATCTCGCGGACCGGTGGCAGCGGCTCAAAGCCGTCGCCTGCTTCGGTTACGGGCTTTCGGCGCTGGGCAAGATCGGCCTGATGCTGGCTGGTTCGTCCGCCGTCGCGATCGGTGCCGTCCTCGCGGCCGACCGCACCGGCAAAGGCGTCCGGACCGCGCCGCGGGACGCGCTGATCACGCTGAGCAGTGAACCCGAACATCTCGGCCGCGCGTTCGGCGTGCACCGCGCGATGGACACCTTCGGCGCGTTCCTCGGCCCGCTGGTCGCCATGGCCGTGCTGTGGCTCAGCCTCGGCAGCTACGACTCGGTGTTCTTCACGAGCTTCTGCATCGCCGCGATCGGCGTGATCATCCTGCTGGTGCTGGTCAAGGACCACCAGCCGAAGCCGAACGCCGTACGGCCCAAGGTCTCGCTGCGGGAGACCGCGGGCCTGATCCGGCAGGCGTCGTTCCGCCGGATCTGCGTGTGGGCGGCGTTGCTGGGACTGGTCACCCTGAGCGATTCGTTCCTCTATCTCGTACTGCAGCGCCGCTGGGATCTCGGCGCGGTCTTCTTTCCCTTGCTGCCACTGGGAACCGCGGGTGTGTACCTGTTGCTCGCCGTGCCGTTCGGCAGGCTTTCGGACCGGATCGGCCGCTGGAAGGTGTTCCTCGGCGGACACGTCGCGCTGGTCGTCGCGCTGCTGGCGCTGCTGGGACCGGTGGACGGCGGCATCCTCGCCGTACTGGCGCTGGTGCTGCACGGAGTCTTCTACGCCGCCACCGACGGGGTCCTGATGGCCGCCGCCGGACCGCTGCTTCCCGAGCATCAACGGGCGAGCGGACTGGCGCTGGTGCAGACCGGGCAGGCGACGACGCGGATGCTCGCGTCCGTCCTTTTCGGGCTCGCCTGGACCACGTGGGATCTGCACGCCGCGGTTCTGGTCGCCGCCGGCGCGCTGGCGGTGGTGGTCGTCGCGGCCGCCGTTATCCGTCCTTTGAGGACACACGCATGAGGGCGCGCATCCTGGGGGTGGCAGGTGCGGTCGTCCTCCTGATCGCGGCCGCCGTCGGCTACGGGATCCACTCCCGCGACCGCGGGCCGGAGGTGAACTCCGTCGCCGTCGTCACCGGGCAGCCGGTTTCGGTGCAGGCCAAGGGACAGCTGCTGTTCCGCAACACAGCTGAAGGCCCCGACTTCGGCCATCTCGCCACGGTCCCCGTCGACCGGCCGGGCGAACCCCGGAAGGTGTCCGGGCTCAGCTGTGACCGCTTCGCCGCTTCGGCGGGGACCGCGCTGTGCCTGTCCGCGCAGCCGGGGGTGCTGCCGCCGATGACCGACGTCATCGTGCTGGACAAGGACCTCAACGAGATCCGCCGGATCGAACTGCCCGGCACCCCCAGCCGCGGCCGGGTCTCGCCGGACGGGAAGCTTGCCTACTGGACGCTGTTCGTCAACGGCGATTCCTATGCGGAGACCGGGTTTTCGACCAGGGCCGGGATCTTCGACCTGAGGACCGGGAAGTTGATGAAGAGCATCGAGGAGATGGGGCTCCTGCTCGACGGCAAGCCGTACTACTCGTCCGACGTGAACTACTGGGGGATCACCTTCACCCCCGACGGCAAGCGGTTCTACGCGACCGTGGGGACGAAGGGGAAGACGTACCTGGTCGAGGCGGACTACGAGAAGCTCGTCGCGACGATGATCCGGGAGAACGTCGAATGCCCGTCCCTTTCGCCGGACGGGAAGCGGATCGCCTTCAAGAAACGGGTTTCCGCCGATCTCGCGGCGCCGTGGCGGCTGGCCGTCCTCGATCTGGCCTCCGGACAGGAGACCTTGCTGGCCGAGACACGGAGCGTGGACGACCAGGCCGCCTGGCTCGATGACCAGACCATCGCGTACGGGCTGGACTCGGGGATCTGGGCGGTTCCGGCGGACGGGAGCGGGGCGGCCCGGTTGGTGGTCGAGCGCGGGGCGTCGCCTGCGGGAGTGTAGTGGCCCGGTGGGTCGTGAGTGGCGATTCGGGTTCTAACCCGAATCGCCACTCACGACCCAGCCACGCCCAACGCTTCCGCCTGCTCCCGGAACACGTCGTACGCCGCCTTCCCGAACAGCACGAACCGCACCAGCTCTACCGAACACGATCCGGTCGAAAGCGTGCTCAGCACGGTCTCGAGGGCGATCTCCGCCGCGGACTCGACCGGCCACCGGTAGATCCCGGTCGAGATCGCGGGGAAGGCGACGGTGTGCGCGCCGAGATCGGCGGCGACGTGCAGCGAGTTGCGGTGGCACGCCGCCAGTAGCGCCGAGCGGTCTTCGGAATCGGACCACACCGGCCCGACGGTGTGCACCACCCAGCGCGCCGGAAGGCGGCCCGCCGTGGTGGCGACCGCCTCTCCGGTCTTCAGCCCCTTGCCGTAGTGCCCCGCGCGCAGTGCCCGGCATTCGGCGAGGATCTCCGGTCCGCCGCGGCGGTGGATCGCGCCGTCCACCCCGCCGCCGCCGAGCAGTGCCGAATTCGCGGCGTTGACCACGACGTCGACCTGCTGTTCGGTGATGTCGCCTTCGACCAGTTCGATCTTCATGATCGCTCCGTCAGTCGTTGAAGTACTCGATCAGTACCGGGGCAACCGCCTTCGGCTTGAGCATATGCGTCTGGCCTTCGATCGTCCGGTGCTCGGCGCCGGGGACCGCCTTCGCCAGCGCGGCGACGCCGTTGCGGATCCACGCGGGGCTCTTGCCGCCGTCCATGACCAGCGTCGGCACCGAAACGTCCGCCCAGCGGCCCTCGGGCAGCGGGGTGCCGTCGTGCAGGCCGTCGAACAGGGCGGCGTCGTAGCGCAGGGTCGGCGCGACCTTCTTCAGCTTCGGCCAGGCGGGCATGAACTGCATCATGAAGACGACCGGAGCGGGGACGCGGACGCCTTCCCGCATGAAGGTCTTGATCGCGGTGCCGGGACGCCCGGTGGCGATGGCCTTCTCCAGCCGTTCGTCGTAGTCGGCCGGGACCGGCGGACGGGTGTCGTCGACGACCAGCGGGAATTCGTACACCGCCAGTTTCGTGATCGGGAGCCCGGCTTTCGCGGCTTCGAGGGCGAGCGCGGCGCCGGACGAGATGCCGTAGACGTGCGCCGTCCCACCCGCTTCCTTGATCAGCGCCGCGATGTCCTCGACTTCGCGGGCGATGGAGAACGGCTCGGTGTCGCCGCTTTCGCCGCGGCCACGGCGGTCGTAGGTGTAGACGGTGAAGTGCGCGGCAAGTTCGGCGGCCAGCGGCTTGGCCGGGCCGAACTCGCGGTGGCACATCGCGCCGTCGACCAGGATGACGGCCGGGCCGGAGCCGGTGCGGGTGTAGGCGATGGAGGTGCCGTCTTGCGAGGTCACGGTGCTCATGGCGGGAATTCTCCTCGAGTGGTCTAGCGAGCGGAACGGGCTGTGTGGACGACGACGGCGGTGACCCAGCCCCAGGCCAGCATCACGGTGGCCCAGAAGGCGAGCATCACGACGGCGTTCGCGTTGCCGGAGCTGATCCCGGCGAACGAGGCGAAGAACGCGATGCCGGTGGCGCGGGAGTAGACGGCCCAGCCGCGGCGGCCCTCACGGGAGAAGCGGCTCGCGAGCACGAAGGTCGCGACGATCAGCGAGAGGAAGCCGACCGAGCCGGCGGCCATGTGCAGGACGCCCGCGGTGCTGATGGTGCCCGGGCCGCTGCCCGCGGGGAAGCCGTTGCCGGGGTCGGCCTTGAAAACCGCGGCGAAGAGCAGGCTGGCGCCGAAGACGCCCAGCAGTCGTGGACCCCACGTGCTGCCTATGCCCGGTTCGAGCGTCCGGCTCAGGCCGATCGCGCCCGCGATCATCAGGACGCCGGTGAGCAGGAAGTTCGTCACCTGGATCCAGCCGGCGTCGCCGTTGCTCAGCATGCTCGCCGGGTGCTTCGTCAGGTCGAAACCGTCGCGGACGGCGGCCTGGGTGAGCGTGGTCAGGAAGTACAGCGGGCCCGAAACCGCGCCGCAGACGAGCAGGGTGCGGGCGGGGAGTGCGACGTGGGTCCGGGTGGCGGCGATCGTCATCGTTTCGGCCTTTCGGGGCGGGAGTTCGTTGGGCACAACTCTCGCTCCGAAAGCCTCAATTGTCAAGACAAAAAAAATTGTCGGTGGCACCGGATGCGACGCCGGAGGTGTCGCAACCAGGTGACTACTTGCTGTTTCGCAAGGTCAGGAGGGTGATCTCGCTCGGCGCGAAGACGCGCAGCGGCGGTCCCCAGAAGCCGGTGCCCCGGCTCGTGTACAGCTGCGTGCGCTCGCCGTGGCGCGAAAGCCCGGCCAGGACGGGCTGATCGAGCCGGACCAAGAGGTGGAACGGCCAGATCTGGCCACCGTGGGTGTGCCCGGAGATCTGGAGGTCGATGCCCGCCTCGGCGGCCTGCTTGACCTGCTTCGGCTGGTGGGCGAGCAGGACGACCGGCGTGCTCGCGGCGACGCCGTCGAGCGCGGCGGGGAGGTCGGGGCCGTGGCCGGGCAGGCCGGAGGCAGCGCCGGTCGGGTCGTCGATCCCGGCGAAGACGAGCGTGTCCCCGCCCTGATGGACCTTCGCGTGCCGGTTGTGCAGCGTGTCCCAGCCGAGGTCGCGCATGTGGTCGAGCCAGGCCTGCGCCTCACCGAAGTACTCGTGGTTGCCGGTGATGTAGAACTTGCCGAGTTTCGCCCGCACCTTCCCGAGCGGCGCGACCTGCTGTGCGCGTTTGGCGACGGAACCGTCGGCGAGGTCGCCCGCGTGGGCGACGACGTCGGCGTCGAGTTCGTTGACCACCTCGACGACCTTCTCCGACCATTTCGTCCGGTTCAGCGGGCCGAAATGGGTGTCGGTGATGATCGCGAAACGGAGACCGTCGAGGCCCGCGCCCAGCCGGGGGAGCACGACGTCGAGCTCCTTGAGCCTCGGCACGCGCCGGGCTTCGGTCATCCCGTACGCCGCCAGCGCCGCGAAGGCCGCCAGCACGACGCCGGACACGATTCCCGCCGCACTGTCCACTCCGGACATCGCGAGTACGAGCCGTAGCACGTTTCCGAGTATCGACAAGGAGAACAGCAGCCAGATCAGCCCGAGGGAGAGGTCGCCGATCTTCGCGGCGAGGTCGCGCTGCCACGGGCCGTGGCCGAGGACCATGCACGCGGGCACGGCGATAGCCGCGGCGGCGAACACGATCGTGCCGAGGACTTCGAGCGCGGCGGGGAGTTCGGGCGAGCCGACGATCGTCCACCACGGCACACCGAACAGGAGGGCGAGAACGGCGATCAGCGCGGCGACGCGGACAAGGATGCGGGGCATGATGTCGGCCAGACTAACAGACCAATGGTCTCTACCGCCGTCTTCGCTGAGGGGCCTCTCAGGTACGTAGGCGGGCGTACGCGCGATGTCGCTTCACGGCTGACGCTTTTCGCCGCGAGCCGGAAGACACTTTTCGGCATGAGGGAATCGCGGACGATCGAACGCGTCGCCTACGTGGCCGGAGCACTCCTGTTCCTCGGTGGACTCGTGCACGCGGGAGCGCTGATCGTGTCCGGTGGCTCGTGGACCGGGCCGTTGTCGATGCGGAAAGCGGTCACGTTCGGCCTGTCGTTCGGGCTGACCCTGGTCACCGTCGCTTGGGCGACTTCGTACGTCGCGGTGCGGCCGCGGGTGCGGAACGTGCTGCTCGGCGTCTTCACCGCGGCGAGCGTTGTCGAGACGGTGCTGGTGAGCATGCAGGCGTGGCGCGGGGTGCCGTCGCATTTCAACTTCGAGACCGGCTTCGACAACGCGGTGTCGACCACGCTCGCGGCGGGCGGCGGCGTGATCATCCTGACAGCGATCTCGTTCACCGCGGCGGCGATGCGCGGCGAAGGGGAGACCACGCCGAGCATGCGGCTCGCGGTGCGATCCGGGCTCGTCGCGCTGCTGGTGGCGCTCGGCGCGGGTGCGGCGATGATCGCGAGCGGCGTCGTCGAGGCGCGAGGCGGGAACCCGCAGGCCGCGTACACCACCGCCGGCGCGCTGAAGCCACTCCACGCGGTGGCGATGCACGCGATCCTCATCCTGCCGGGACTCGCGTGGCTGCTGCGGTTCGCGGACTGGACGGAACGGCGGCGCGTGCGGCTGGTGTGGGCGGCGATCGGCGCCTACGCCGTGCTGACCGCTGTCGTGGGGCTGGAGTCGGTGACGGGGGTTTCGCCGCTGGCGGCTTCGCCTGTCGAGATGGTGACTTCGGGGCTTGCTTTGGTGGTGTTGGGGCTTATCGGTGCGGTGGCTGTTCGTGAAGCGGTTCGGCGTCGGTCCCGGGTGCTATGAAAGGCCCCTTCATTGCGAAATTTGCAATGAAGGGGCCTTTCATAGCGCGCGCTACTGGCCCACGTAAGCGCGAAGGTGCTGCGCTGTGAGCGTGTCACCGGAGGCGACCAGATCGGCCGGAGTCCCCGTGAACACCACCTGACCCCCGTCCGAACCGGCGCCCGGCCCGAGATCGACGATCCAGTCCGCGTGCGCCATCACCGCCTGGTGATGCTCGATGACCACCACCGTGTTCCCGTCGTCGACGAGCCGGTCGAGCAGCCCCAGCAACTGGTCGACGTCGGCGAGGTGCAGGCCGGTGGTCGGTTCGTCGAGGACGTAGGTCGCGGACTTCTCCGCCATCCGGATGGCGAGTTTGATCCGCTGCCGTTCGCCGCCGGACAGCGTCGTGAGCGGCTGCCCGAGCCCGAGGTAGCCGAGGCCGACGTCGGAAAGCCGGTCCAGGATCGTCCGCGCCTGACCCGAGGTGAAGAACTCGCGCGCCTCGGCGACCGGCATGGCGAGGACCTCGCTGATGTTCTTGCCCCGCAGCGTGTACGTCAGCACCTTCGCGGTGAACCGCTTGCCATCGCATTCCTCGCAGACCGTCGCCACCCCGGCCATCATCGCCAGGTCGGTGTAGATGAGACCGATGCCCTTGCACTTCGGGCAGGCGCCTTCGGAGTTCGCGCTGAACAGGGCCGCCTTGACGCCGTTGGCCTTGGCGAACGCGGTGCGGATCGGGTCGAGCAGGCCGGTGTAGGTCGCCGGGTTGCTCCGCCGCGAGCCGCGGATGGCCGACTGGTCGAGCACCACCACGTCGTCCCTTGTGGACAGTGAACCGTGGATGAGCGAGCTCTTGCCCGAACCGGCGACCCCGGTGACCACGGTCAGCACGCCCAGCGGGATGTCGACGTCGACACCGCGCAGGTTGTGCCTGGTCGCGTTCCGAATCGGGATCTGCCCGCGTGCCACGCGGACGTCGGTACGCAGCCTCGCCCGGTGGTCCAGATGCCGCCCGGTCAGCGTGCCGGACGCGCGCAGCCCGGCGACGTCGCCGGTGAAGCAGATCTGCCCGCCGTTCGGCCCGGCGCCGGGACCGAGGTCCACGACGTGGTCGGCGATCACGATGGTCTCCGGCTTGTGCTCGACGACGAGCACCGTGTTCCCCTTGTCCTTCAAGAGAAGCAGCAAGCCGTTCATACGCTGGATGTCGTGGGGGTGCAGGCCGACGGTCGGTTCGTCGAAGACGTAGGTGACGTCGGTGAGGCTGGAACCCAGGTGCCGCACCATCTTCACGCGCTGCGCTTCCCCGCCCGAGAGTGTCCCGGACTCACGGTCGAGGCTCAGGTAGCCGAGGCCGATCTCCACCAGCGACTCGAGGGTGCCGCGCAGTGTCTGCATCAGCGGGCCGACCGACGGATCGTCGATCTTGCGGACGAAATCGGCCAGATCGCTGATCTGCATCGACGAGCAGTCGGCGATGTTCAGGCCCTCGATCTTCGACGACAACGCCGCCTGGTTCAGCCGGGCCCCTTCGCACGCCGGGCACAGCTCGAAGGTGATCGCGCGGTCCACGAAAGCCCGGCCGTGCGCCTGCATCGACTCCTTGTCCTTCGACAGGAACAGCCGCTGGACCTTCACCAACAGGCCTTCGTAGGTGGTGTTCAGCCCGCCGAGCTTCATCTTGGTGGCGGGTTTGTGCATGAAATCTTCCCACTGCTGCGGCGTGTAGTCCTTCAGCTTCACGGCCGGATCGACGAATCCGGCTTCCGCCAGCCCCTTCCAGTACCAGCCGCCGGGCGCGAAGTTCGGGACGGTGATCGCCCCTTCGTCGAGCGAAAGCTCCTTGTCGACGAGCTGGTCGATGTCGATGGTGGAGACCTTCCCCAGCCCCTCGCATTCGGGGCACATCCCCTCGGGAAGGTTGAAGCTGAACGCCCCCGAAGTCCCGATGTGCGGCTGTCCCAGCCTGCTGAAGACGATCCGCAGCATCGTGTGCGCGTCGGTCGCGGTGCCGACCGTGGACCGCGAGTTGGCGCCCATCCGCTCCTGGTCGACGACGATCGCGGCGCTCAGGTTCCGCAGCGCGTCCACGTCCGGCCGTCCGACCGGGGCCATGAAGGACTGGATGAACGCGGTGTAGGTCTCGTTGATCAGCCGCTGTGATTCCGCGGCGATGGTGCCGAACACCAAGGACGACTTCCCCGAGCCCGAGACACCGGTGAAGACGGTGAGGCGGCGTTTGGGGATGTCGACCGAGACGTCGGCGAGGTTGTTCTCTCTGGCTCCGCGCACCTGGATCATGTCGTGGCTGTCGGCGGCCGAAGGCATGGCTCTCCCCTGATTGGAACTCTTTAGCCTGTAAAGTGAGGGTAGCAGAGGTTGGTTTATGCTGTAAGGAGTTGGCAAGTGGTCGTCTACGCGGCTCAAGGAGACCCCTGGCGGTCGATGGCACTGCTGTGGCGGACCGAGTCGCCGGACGCCGAGCGGCCCGGCCCCAAACCGGGGCTTTCGGTGGAGCTGATCGTCGAAACCGCCATCGCCATCGCGGACGCCGAAGGAATGGCGGGCCTTTCGATGCGTGCCGTCGGGGACAGGCTCGGCCGCACGGCCATGGCGCTGTACACCTATGTCCCCAGCAAGAGTGAACTGCTCGATCTCATGTACGACAAGGCGCTCGCCGAGCTGCCGGGTTCCTACGACGGGGAAGACTGGCGGGCCGACGCCGGGCGCTGGGCCGAGGATCTGTGGGACTTCTACCTGCGGCATCCCTGGGTCCTCCAGGTCTCGCAGGCGCGGCCGGTGCTGGGGCCGAACGAGTACGTCGTACTGGAGGCGCTGGTGAAGATCCTGCGCCGGACCGGATTGCGTCCGGCGGCGCTGCGACGGCTGGTCAGCGCGCTGTACTCGTGCGTGCGCGAGCCTGCCAGGACGGCATCGGAGTCGCGGTTGGCGGAAAAGGTGACAGGGCAGTCCGACGACGAGTGGTGGTATGCCCGGTCCGCGCAGCTGCGGGAGGTTTCCCCGGACTTCGCCGAGCGGTTCCCGACGCTGACCTGGATGGAGAGCGAGCAGGCATTCCGGATGGAGGACGAGACCGTGTCCTATCTGGAGCAGGAGGCGAGGGAGGCCTTCGAGTTCTCGCTGGCCGTTCTCCTGGACGGAATCGAAGTCGCGATGAAAGCGGAGTAGCCTTCTCCGCATGCCCAGTGATTTCGCCTTGAAGACCATGAACGCCGTCCATCGCGTCATCCAGAAGGTCAGCGGCGGCCGCGCCGGCTGGCAGGTCGCCGGGATGACCGTGCTCGAACTGACCACCATCGGCCGCAAATCCGGTCAGCCGCGCACCGTGCTGCTGACCTCGCCGCTGCGGGAGGGCGACGCGTACGTCATCGTGGCGTCCCGCGGTGGCGACGACCAGCACCCGGCTTGGTTCCTCAACCTCCGCGACAACCCGGACGTGCAGGTCACCCTGAAGGGCGAAAGCCCGCAGCCGATGGTCGCGAGCGTCGCCGACGCCGGGCAGCGCGCCCGTCTATGGCCCAAGATCACCGCGGACTACAAGAACTACGCGCAGTACCAGACCAAGACCGAGCGGGAGATCCCCGTGGTGCTGCTGTCGCCCAAAGCGTAGGTACGCGTCCGGTCCGGTGGTCGTGAGTGGGGATTCGGGTTAGAGCCAAGGGTGTCTTGGGTACCTATATGGCTTCCGGCTGCGCGTGAAGGCCCCCTTCCCTCGGCTCAGCCGAGGAAACTCGACCTTCATGTACCTCAGGCCGGGCAAGAGGGCGCCGGCGCCGCCCGGCTCGGCATCCCCCGCACGGGCCGGGTCCATCGGCCCTACCGGCGAGTCGGTAAGCCGGGGACCGTGGATCTCGACGTAGTACACGACGAGAACGCGGGGATGCCGATGTCCGACTCCTTGGCTCTCGAAACGCTCGACCGCGAGCAGTGCCTGTCACTGCTCGCGGGCGTCGGGCTGGGCCGGGTGGTGTTCACCTCCCGTGCCCTGCCGGCGATCCAGCCCGCGCGGTTCGCGCTCCACCACGGCGCGATCGTGGTCCGGACGCCGTCACAGAGCGCGTTGTTCGCCGGGATACTCGACAGTGTGGTGGCGTTCGCGGTCGACGAGTTCTCCGCGGATCTCGGGAAGGGCTGGTTCGTCACCGTCCTCGGCCGCGTCGCCGAGGTGCGTGATCCGATCGTGATCGCCGAGCTGGAGACCTTGCCGCTGTGCTGCTGGACTGGTCAGACGGACGCGCGCTATCTCCGCATCCCGATCGAGTCGGTCACCGGTCGGAGGATCCTCGGCGGTCGCGGTAACGAAGCACAGTCCGTGATCGACGCACCAGATGAGCGATCCGGGCGCGTTTGTCATTCCTGACCCCCACTGCCCGGGGAGTTACTCCGGGACGGTGACGCCAGTGCGGCGGGTGAGTGCGGCGAGTGACGCCAAGGCGCCCAGGATTCTGGACGCGGTGGCCGGGATCGCCCACGATCTCAGTCTCCCCGACGTCCTGCGGCGCCTGGTCGAATCGGCCTGCGACCTGACCGGTGCGCCGTTCGGCGCGCTGAGCGTGCTCGATTCCGACGAGTTCATCCGCTTCGGCGACGCCTGGGTGCGGCCGCCGTCCGAGGACGAGTCCCTGGTGGTGCCGATCCGCCTGCGCGGCCGCATCTTCGGGATGCTGTACCTCGCCCGCAAACCGGACGGCGAGGAGTTCACCGAAGCCGAAGATGACCTGCTCGTCGCGCTCACCGCGGCGGCCGGTGTGGTGATCGAGAACGCCGCGCTGTTCGAGCAGGTGCAGCGGCGCGAACGCTGGCTCGAAGCCTCCTATCACGTCACCGGCGCGCTCCTGACGGACCAGGATCCGACCGCGACCCTGCGCCTGATCGCCGAGCGCGCCCGCGTCGTCGCCGGCGGTTCGGCGGGGGCGGTCGCCCGTCCGTGCGGCGACGGGATGCTGGTGTTCGAGATCGTCGAGCCGCCGGGGCCGGACGCCGACCGGATCGCCGGGGTCACCGTGCCGACCGAGGGCACCGCGACCGGGCTGGCGTACACGAGCGGCAAACCCGTCGTGGTCCGGGAGTACGGCGACAAGGTGATCGAGCACCAGGGTGGCCGCGGCGTCACGATGCCTGCGATGGTCAAGGACCTGGATTCCACGGTAGCCGTCCCGCTGATCGTCGGCGAGGAGAAGCTCGGCGTCCTGGTGGTGGCGAAGTTCCGCGACAAGACCCCGTTCTCCGCCTACGACGTGCAGCTCGCCGAGACCTTCGCCGCGCACGCCGCGCTCGCGGTCGAATTCGCCCGTGCGCAGCAGGACAGGCAGCGGCTCGCCGTCTTCGAGGACCGCGACCGGATCGCCCGCGACCTGCACGACCTGGTGATCCAGCGGCTGTTCGCGATCGGGCTCGGCCTGGAGGGGCTCAGCAGGCTGACAGGCGAGTCCGCGGTCTCCGACCGTGTGGCCGGCTTCGCGCACGAGATCGACCGCACGATCCGCGAGATCCGCAACAGCATCTTTTCGCTGCAGGAACCGGCCGAGGCGCAGGGCAGTCTCCGGTCGGAGCTGCTGCGCGTCGCGCTCGACGCGGGCTGCGCGTCCGAGCCGAGGGTCGGCTTCGACGGCCCGCTCGACTCGGCGGTGCCGGAAACGGTCCGCTCGGACCTCATCGCGACCCTGCGGGAAGCACTGTCCAATGTGGTCAGACACGCGGCGGCATCGGAGGTGTCGGTCGACGTCTCGGTCGATCGCGACGGGCGTCGGCTGGAACTTTCGGTGGTGGACGACGGCGTCGGCATGCCCGCCGAACCCGGCCATCGCAGCGGCGTGGCGAACCTCGCCGAACGCGCGGCCCGCTGGAACGGCGCCTTCGCCGTCGAAGCGAGGCCGGAAGGCGGGACGAGGCTCGACTGGTCGGTGGAGCTGCCGGCCCGACAGGGGAGTGTGGGATGACGATTTCGGTGTTCCTGCTGGACGATCACGAACTCGTCCGCACCGGGCTGAAGACCGTCTTCGAGGCGGAAGACGATCTCACGGTGGTCGGCGAGGCGTCCACGGCCGCCGAGGCCTACGTACGGATCCCCGCGGTCAAACCGCAGGTCGCGGTGCTCGACGTCCGGCTTCCGGACGGTGAGGGGGTCAGCGTCTGCCGGGAGATCCGGGCGTCCATCGACCCGCCGCCCGCCTGCCTGATGCTGACGTCCTATTCGGACGACGACGCGTTGTTCGGCGCGATCATGGCGGGCGCGGCCGGGTACATGCTCAAGCAGGTCTCCGGCAGTGCGCTCGTCAAGGCCGTCCGCACCGTCGCCGCGGGAGGATCGCTCCTGGACAGCACGCTGACGGCGTCGGTGATGAACCGGCTGCGCGGCGAGAGCGACGCCCCGGACCCGCGTTACGAACAGCTGAGCCCGCAGGAGCGGCGGGTGCTCGACCACATCGCCGACGGGCTGACCAACCGCCAGATCGCGGAAAAGCTGTACCTGGCGGAGAAGACGGTCAAGAACTACGTGTCGTCCTTGCTGCACAAGCTCGGTTTCGAACGCCGCACCGCCGCCGCTGTCTACGCCTCTCAACGCCGCAAGCCGTCCTTCTAGAAGAGCGTGAGGCCGTCGGCGAAAGCGGGATTCTCCTTCAGCACGCGGCGCAGCTCGTTGAGCGCCCGGTGCTGGGTGACGCGCACCGCGCCCGCGCTCGCCATGCCCAGCGCGCTCGCGGTCTCGTCGGCGCTGAACCCGAGGATCACGCGGAGCACGAGCACATCCCGCTGCTTCGTCGAAAGGAACTTGAACAGCCGGGACAACCGGCGGCTCAGGTCCGCCTTCTCGACCTCTTCGAACGTCGGATTCCACGGCCCGTCCTGATCGGGCTCCGGATCGGGCACTGGCGCGGACGGGTCGCGAGCGAGGTTCCGGCGGACGTCGGCGACCTTGTGCGAGGCGATCCCGAAGACGTACGGCAGAAAGCTGGTGTCCTGGTAGTTGTAGCGCGGCAAGGCGACGAGGACGGCCATCAAGACCTCCTGCGCGCAGTCGTCGGCGGTGGAGATGCCGCGCATCGTGCCGCCGAGCCTGCCGGCGCAGTAGCGGAACACGATCGGCCGGAGAAGGGTCAGCAGACTCCCGACGGCCCGCCGGTCACCGCCGATGGCCGCGCGGATCAGTTCGCCGTCCGGTTCTCCCGGGCGGGGCTGATATGTCGGCCGTACGACTTCGGTCACGGTCATCACGCCGGAAGGGCCGTTCTCGGTGCGTGCCTGTGCGTTGCCATCGTCCCCACCTCCCGAAAGCCCCCAGCCCTGTTTGGTTCCTCCGACGTTACGGAGTACGTCCGCGCGTCACACCGGTAAAGCAGCCCTGAGTAATCGGGTCTTTAGGCACTGGTGCGTCCTTGCTATGGACTTTCCGCATATTGGTCTAGACAATTAGCCCAGCGCGGCGGCAGGCCGCCCTTTCACGGAGGAATCGCGATGAGGCGTTCCAGATCCTTGGCCTTTCTGGCCGTTTTGGTGCTCACCTTCACCGGCCTGATCACGGGCGGCGGCACCGCGAACGCGGCCAACCTGCTCCTCAACCCCGGCTTCGAGGCGGGCTCGACGTCCGGCTGGTCCTGCGCGGCGGGCGCGGCCGTGAGCACCCCGGTCCGTTCGGGCGGTTACGCCGTTTCGGTCACGCCCGGCTCGACGACCGGGAAATGCGCACAGACGGTGTCCGTCCGGCCGAACACGACCTACGCGGTTTCCGCCTGGGTGAACGGGAACCCGGTGTACCTCGGGGTCACGGGCGGGCCGTCGACCTGGACGGCGGCGACCTCGTACACGCAGCTGTCGCTTTCGTTCACGACGTCGGCCACGCAGACGACGGCCGAGGTGTACGTCCACGGCTGGTACGGGTCGGGCACCTTCTACGCGGACGACATCAGCCTCGACGGGCCCGGCGGTGGCACCCCCGGTGCGCCGCCGACGCCGGGGAATCCGGCCGTGGGCACGGTGACGAATTCGTCGATCGCGCTGTCGTGGGGTGCCTCGGCGGGCACGGTGACCGGCTACCGCGTGTACGAGGGCGGGACCGTGGTCGCGACGGTGACCGGGACTTCGGCGACGATCTCGGGGCTGGCGGCCTGTTCCTCGCACAACTACTCGGTGGCCGCGTACAACAGCACGGGCGAATCGCCGAAGACGGCGGAGGCGAGCGCCACGACTTCCGGTTGCGTCGACACCGGTCTGCCGAAACACGCGCTGATCGGTTACCTGCACGCGAGCTTCGCCAACGGCTCCGGCTACACGCGGATGGCCGACGTCCCGGCGGCGTGGGACATCATCAACCTGGCCTTCGGCGAGCCGACTTCGGTGACCTCCGGCGACATCCGCTTCACGCGGTGCCCGGTCGCGGAATGCCCGGCCGTGGAAAGCGACGCGGACTTCATCGCCGCGATCCGCGCGAAGCAGGCGCAGGGTAAGAAGGTGCTGATCTCCATCGGTGGGCAGAACGGCCAGGTCCAGCTGACCACGACCGCGGCACGTGACGCTTTCGTCAGTTCGGTCTCGGCGATCATCGACCGGTACGGATTGAACGGGCTCGACATCGACTTCGAGGGCCACTCGCTGTACCTCAACTCCGGCGACAACGACTTCCGCAACCCGACCACGCCGGTGATCGTCAACCTCATTTCGGCACTGAAGACGCTGAAAGGCAAGTACGGAGCGGGATTCATGCTCACGATGGCGCCCGAGACGTTCTTCGTGCAGACCGGCTACCAGTACTACGGCGGCCTCGGCGGCGCCGACAACCGGACCGGTTCGTACCTGCCGGTGATCCACGCGATGCGGGACGCGCTGACCGTCTTGCACGTCCAGGACTACAACTCCGGGCCGGTGATGGGCCTGGACAACCAGTACCACTTCATGGGCGGCGCGGACTTCCACATCGCGATGACCGACATGATCAAGGCGGGCTTCACCGTGTCCTCGACCGGTTTCCGGTTCCCGGGGCTGCGGGAGGACCAGATCGCGTTCGGCCTGCCTGCCGCGGTGAGCGCGGGCAACGGGCACACCGCGCCCGCCGCGGTGCATTCGGCGCTGAACTGCCTGGTGAAGAACTCCGGCTGCGGGTCGTATTCCTTGCGCGGCGGCGCTTCGCCGGCGTTGCGCGGACTGATGACGTGGTCGATCAACTGGGACCGGTACTACGGCTGGGAGTTCCAGAACGCCCACGAACCGTTCCTGAACGCCCTGCCCTGACGGCTTGCCTGGGCCCCCTTCGCAATTAGGTGACTAGTTGCGAAGGTCCGTGAAGGCCTCCTTGAGGGACCCAGGGTCCCTCAAGGAGGCCTTCACGGAACTGTGCCCGGCTCGCGACCGCCCACCGCGCAATTCGTCATCTGGATGCGATCGATGCGCAACGCAAGGATCGCAAGTAGATGGCGAATTGCGGGGGCGCAAGGAGCGGGCCCGCACCGTGCAGCATCGGTGCGGGCCCGCGGTTCAAGGGACGTCAGAAGGCCGCGGTGATCCGCGTGAAGTCCCAGTCGTTCTGAGCGATGCCACTGCAGTTCTCGGCGACCCCGCCGTTCGGGCAGCCCCGGTCACGGTTGGTCGACCAGAACGCGAGCCTGGCGATCTTGTTCGTCTTGGACCAGTCGGTGATCCGGGTCCAGGTGTCGAGACTCGTCAGTTCCCGCTGGTCCGAAAGACCGTTCATCCCGCTGATGCCGAGGTGGCTGTACGCCGTGGCGTCGTTCCACCCGAAGGTCGACTTCAGCTTGTCGCGCAGGCCGTTCGCGGCCTTGATGGTGTTCCCGTACATGTCCGCGCCACCACCGAAGTCGAACGGCATGATCGTGTAGACGTCGATCCCGGCGTTCAGCGCCTTCGACTGGTCGATGAGCCGGTTGCCCCAGGAGTTCGGGCCGCTGGTCGTCGTGCCGAAGGTGAGGATGGTCTGGATACCGGGGTTGTTCGCCTTCACGATCTTCAGCGCGTTCAGGACGCGGTCCTGCACCACCGCGTTCTCGAACTCGTCGGTGTTCTCGATGTCGATGTCGATCGCCTTGAGCGCGTAGGCGTCGATCACCTTCTGGTAGGCCCCGGCGAGCGCTTCCGGCGTCGAGCAGTTCGGGCCGAGCTTGTTGCCGCTCCACCCGCCGAAGGAGGGCACGATCTGCCCGCCCGCGGCCTTGATCTGCGCGATCGCGTTCGCGTCGACGCCGCCCTGCAGCGGACGGCTGCCGTCCCAAGCGGGATTGCAGCCACCGGACGACAGGATGAACGCCATAGTGAACCACTTGATCCCGGTCGCGTTCATGACCGTCTGCGGGTTCGGCGGGCTGCCCGAGCCCATGTACAGATACGGCGCGCCACGGCCGCCGGGCGGCGGCGGGGTGCTCGTGGTCGTCGTCGGAGAGGTCGTGGTCGTGGTGGTCGGCGTGGTCGGCGTGGTGGTCGGGCCACCGCCGCCCGGATCGCAGGAACCACCGTTGATCTTGCAGTTCGCCGGGGCGACGTAGCCCCCGGAGTACTTGACGTTGAAGCCGAAACTGGTGGAACCGCCGTTGGAAAGGTTGCCGTTCCAGGTGTTCTTGACGGTCACGTGCTGTCCGGAGACCGAGTGGCTGCCGTCCCACAGCGAAGCGATCGAGTGCCCCGCGGGGAGGTCGAATTCGACCGTCCAGGAGGGAAGGCCCGATCCGGAGTTGTTGCTGATCGTGTACTTGCCCTCCCAGCCGGAGCCCCAATCGGAACCCTTGCTGAAGGCGGCGCCGACGCCGCCGGCCGCGGAGGCCGGCGCGATCACGAGGACCGCGCCGGCCGTTGCCGCGGCGTCGGCCAGGCCGACGGCCTGGATCCAAGTCCGCTTGCCCACTGTCAGACTCCTCAGTTCAGGCCGTTGCGCATGGCCGAGACGAGTTCGCCGTTGGAGGTGTCACCACTGAGTTCCCAGAAGAACGCGCCGCCGAGACCCTGGTTCTTGGTCCAGCCCATCTTTCCGTTGATGGTCGCGGGAGTGTCGTAGCTCCACCAGTTGTTGCCGCACTTCGCGTACGCGGTGCCCGCGATCGTGCCGGTCGACGGGCAGCTGTTCTTGAGGATCTTGTAGTCCTCGATGCCCGCCTCGTAGGTGCCCGGTGCCGCTCCGGTCGCGGTGCCGCCCGGCGCGTCCTGCGTGACACCGGTCCAGCCTCGGCCGTAGAAACCGATACCCAGCAACAGTTTGCTCGCCGGGACGCCCTTGGCCTTGAGCTTCTGGATGGCGTCGTCGGAGTTGAAGCCCTGCTGTGGGATCCCGGGGTACGAGGTCAGCGGCGAGTGCGGGGCCGTCGGACCCTGCGCCGCCCAAGCGCCGAAGAAGTCGTACGTCATGACGTTGTACCAGTCGAAGTACGCCGAGGCGGGGCCGTAGTCGGCGACGTCGAGCTTGCCGCCGCTGCTGGCGTCCGCGGTGATCGCGGCGGTGACCAGGAACGAGGAACCGAACTTGGTGCGCAGCGCCTGAGCCACGTTCTTGATCGCGGCGGGACCGCTGGTGTCACAGGTGAGACCGCAGGCGTTCGGGTACTCCCAGTCGATGTCGATGCCGTCGAAGACGTCGGCCCACCGCGGGTCCTTGATCAGCTTGTAGCAGGACTCCGCGAACGCGGCCGGGTTCTTCGAAGCCTGGCCGAAGCCGCCGGACCAGGTCCAGCCACCGAACGACCACAGCACCTTCAGGCCCGGGTACATCTTCTTGAGCTTGCGCAGCTGGTTGAAGTTACCGCGCAGCGAGCCCGCGTCCCACGAGTCCGCGACACCGTCCACACTGGACCCGGCGTCGTAGAACTTGTCGTAGTCGGCGTAGGTGTCGTCATTCGCCGAGCAGGAGCCGTTGGTGACGTTGCCGAACGCGTAGTTGATATGCGTCAGCTTCGCCGCGGAACCGGAAGTGTGAATGTTCTTCACGTGATAGTTGCGGCCGTAGACGCCCCACTGCACGAAGTAACCGAGGTTCTTCTTCGCGCCCGGGTTCGGGTTCGAAGTCGTGGTGGTCGGCGGGTTGCTCGTGCTGGTCGACGTCGGGGGATTGGACGTCGTGGTGGTCGAGACGGTCGGCGTCGTGGTCGGGTTACCGCCACCCGGGTCGCAGGAGCCGCCGTTGATCTTGCAGTTGGCGGGCGCGGTGTAGGCGCCGGAGTACTTGACGTTGAAGCCGAAGCTGGTGGAACCGCCGTTGGAAAGGTTGCCGTTCCAGGTGTTCTTGACGGTCACGTGCTGGCCGGAGACGGTGTAGCTGCCGTCCCACAGCGAGGCGATCGAGTGGCCGGCCGCGAGGTCGAACTCGAGGGTCCAGTTGGTCAGGCTCGATCCCGAGTTATTGGTGATCGTGTACTTGCCTTCCCAGCCGGAGCCCCAGTCCGAGCCCTTGGTCAGGGTGGCTCCGACGCCGCCGGCCGCGTTCGCCGGCACGGTCACCAAACCGACCGCCAGCGCCGCCACGGCCGTGAACAGGCCGACCAGATGCCATCTTTTTCTCGACATTTCACTCCTTACAACCCGGTGCAGGGAAATGATCTTGGAGATGATTTCGTCAAAGGGAAATCGGCGACATCGCGTTGCCGCGGCCGGAGCCGGGCAGGCGGGGATGCGTCTTCATCGACCACCTCCATGCGGAAACGCTTTGTTGCGGGAGACGGTACGTGGTCTGGACCAATATGGGAAGCGTCACTACGTAGAGTGGTGATTTTCCTGCGAACGGCCTAATACGTTCGACAGCGTTAACCGTTCACTGGTTCGGTGCCGGTCAGTGGCGGAATTCGTCCATTTCGCCGAGCCTGGCGATATTCGCGGATTCGTCGGGGTCGGGCAGGACGCCGGAAAGGAACACCTCGGTGATTTCGACGGCCACGTCGGGGGCCAGCCGCTTGAGACTCAGCGCCAGCACATTGGCGTCGTTCCACTTGCGCGCGCCGGCGGCGATCCAGGTGTCCCAGGCCAGTGCCGCGCGCACCCCGGGGACCTTGTTGGCCGCGATGGCCGTACCCGTCCCGGTCCAGCACATCACCACGCCGAAGTCGGCCTCGCCCGCCACGACCGCCCTGCCGACCGCCGCGCCGAGTTCCGGCCAGACGTCCGACGTCGCCGGGCGGAACACCTCGTGGCCCGCCTCGGCGAGGTACGCCTGGACGGCGTCCGTGGTGGCGTTGCTGTCGTCGGCGGCGAAGGCGATCCTCATGTCCGGATCGTAACGCCGCGTCGACGGGTGACGAACCGGAAGTCATGGGAGGATCGCGGCGTGGACTCGTCTGCGGAGGAGCGCCAGGTCCAGCGTGACCAGGAGATCGCACGGACCCGGATTCTCGACACCGCCGCCCGCCTCATCGGCGAGGCAGGTTTCGCCCGGCTCAAGATCGGCATGATCTGCGCCAGGACCGGCTACCCCAGCGGCGTCGTCTACCGGCTGTTCGGCTCGAAGGAGACGCTGGTCCAGCGGCTCGTCGAGTTCGCCGCGGAGAAGTTCGCCGACGTCTTCAGCGCCGCCGTCGCCACCCGGACCGGTGGGCTGACGCCCAGTCCGATGGACATGCTGCGCGCTCTGCTGGACATCTTCTTCGAGCTGCTCACCGACATGCCGCCGCTGAACCGGGCGTTCGTGGTGCTGTGGACGGACGCGACCGTCGGCGACCCCGCGGTGCGGTCGGCGATGACCGAGGCCGATCGCCGGTACCGGTTCGCCATCGCGCAGACCGTCGCCGCCGGGATCGCGGACGGCTCCATCGGCGGCGTCCGCGACCCGGACGCGTACGCGGCGGCGCTCGTGGGGCAGCTGCGCGGAATCGCCGTGGCGGCGATCATCGATCCCGGCGGCATCGATCTGCGCGCCGTCCGTGCGGAGATGGAGTACGCCGTGGACAGGCTCGCCTAAACCTTGGTCAGCGCGGCCGCGCCGAAGGAAACGCTGAACCGTTCGCACCAGATGGTCACGCTCGAATACCGCGCCAGATCGGTGCCGGCGGGCAGCGTGTAGTTCTGGCTTCCCTTGTTGCCCTTGAGTTTCCCGGCGCTCACGTACGCGCCGTCGTCGAACACGAACCAGCCACCCTTGCCGGGGATGACCGGCGCGTCGGTGAGCCAGACCCGCAGATCCGGTCCGTTGCTCGTGTCGAGGTTCTCCAGGCGCAGCACCAGTGATCCGTCGGCCGCGCGCAGGATCCGGACGTCGCCGCTGGTCGTGTGCTCGTGGCTGATCAGTGCGCCGGTGGCCACGACCGCGGGCTCTTTCGGTGCGGGCGTGGCACTTCCGGTGGTCTGAGTCGTCGGCTGAACCGACGGCTGGGCCGCGACGGGCAGGGCCTCCTGGACCGTTTCGTTCACCCAGAGCTTCCATGGCTGGAACCAGTAGAGGCCCGCGGCCCCCGCCACCACCAGTCCGACCGCCACCACGGCGAGCACCCGCTTGCGTTTCATGGGGGACATTCAACCGCGCGAACCGTCCGGATCGCCCGGTTCGCCTGGTTACCGACTTCTTACGACGCCTATGGAGAGCGCTGCTCTCGTCGGGCTGGGCGGGGTCACGGCTGGGTTTCGGTGCCTTGACCCGGTTCACGCCGCTTGACACGATTGCCGATCTGAAAAGGGCATATCGGACGGAGGCCCCTCGATGGGTTCGGCGATGTTTTCCATTCTCCTGCCGATAGCGCTGGCGCTGGTCATGTTCGGGCTGGGGCTGACCCTGACCGTCGGCGACTTCACGCGCGTGCTGAAGTACCCGAAGGCCGCCGTCATCGCGCTGGTGTGCCAGATGATCGTGCTGCCCGTGATCTGCGTCGGCCTCATCATGCTGTTCGGGCTCGGCGGTGTGCTCGCGGTCGGCATGATGCTGCTCGTCGCCTCGCCCGGTGGGACGTCGGCGAACCTGTTCAGTCACCTCGCCGGCGGCGACGTCGCCCTCAACGTCACACTCACGGCGATCAACTCCGTGCTGGCCGTGTTCACCCTGCCGCTGGTCGTCGGCCTGTCGATGGCCGAATTCCTCGACGGCAGTGCCTCCGTCGGGCTCCAGCCCGCGAAGTTCGTGCAGGTGTTCGCGATCGTGCTGATCCCGGTCGTGATCGGGATGGCGGTGCGGCACCGGTTCACCGACTGGGCGGAGCGGATGCGCAAACCGGTCAAGATCGGCTCCGCCGTGGTGCTCGTCCTGGTGATCGCGGCGGCGATCGCGCAGGAGTTCCGGACGCTGGTGGACAACATCTGGACACTCGGGCCGGTGGCGCTGGCGCTCTCCGTGCTGAGTCTCGCGATCGGGTACTACGTGCCGCGGCTGTTCCGGGTGGACCGCGGGCAGTCGATCGCGTCCGCCATGGAGATCGGTGTCCACAACGCCACCCTCGCCATCGCCGTGGCGATCTCCGTGCTCGGCGACAAGGCGATGGCCGTACCGGCCGGGATCTACGGTGTGCTCATGTTCCTGCCCGCCGGGATCGCGGCCTTCCTGTTGTCCCGCGGCAAAGTGAGCGCGCCGGTCTGAGTTAAGTTCGGGGCGTGCCTCGTTTCCCCATCGGCGACCTCCTCGACGTGAACGGTGTCGCCGTCCATGTCCGTCAGGACGGTGCCGGGCCGCCGATACTGTTGCTGCACGGGTACTGCGGGTCGGTGCACTGGTTCGACAGGCTCACCCTCGGCCTGGCCGCGCGATATCGGGTGATCAGGGTGGATCTGCTGGGACACGGATGCACCGGTGGTTCTTCGGGTTTCGACGCGGCGTCGCAGGCACGTATGGTGGCCGCAGTCCTCGACGTTCTGGGTGTCGAGGACGTCCTGGTCGCCGGACACTCCTACGGTGCGGATGTCGCCTTGGCGCTGGCCGCGATCTCTCCGCGAGTCGGTTCCTTGGTGTTGATCGGACAGGCGCCGGACTACAGCTACGCGTTCTTTCCGCCGGGCAGTTCGGTGTTGCTGCCGATGGTCAGTGCTCTCGTGCGGCTCGTCGCCCATCGGCGGTGGACCCGGTTCGCGTCCCGGTTCCGGCGGGTGAGCTGGTTCGACGATCCCTTGCAGGACTTGGCCGATCACGCCGTCACCGCGCCGGCGATGGCCCGGGTGGTTCTCGTGGAACGCGCGCGCTCGCTGGCCGCTCGGCCTCTCGACGCGCAGGCGGCGGCTTTGGCGTTGCCGTGCTTGGTGATTCTCGGACGACGGGACCGTTTTTACGACTGTGAAAAGACTTTCGCCCGGTACTCGGCGATCGGGGCTCGGGTGGAGGTCGTCGAGGGCGCCGGGCACTCGCCGTTCTTGGAGCGGCCAGGCGAGGTCGCTCGGCTGCTTCGTGAGTTCAGTGGGTCGTGAGTGGCGTTTCGGGTTCTAACCCGAAACGCCACTCACGACCACCTCGACTCAAGACCAGCGCACGCTGGCGTCACCGATCGCCTTGTCCAGGATCCCCAGCCCTTCCGCCAGTTCGTCCTCCGTCGCGGTCAACGGGGGAGCGATCCGGAAGACCCCGCCCATTCCCGGCAGCTGCACGATGTTCATGTGCAGTCCCAGTTCGAGACAGCGCCGCGTGACCAGGGCGCCCAGTTCGTCGGAGCTTTGCTTGGTGGCACGGTCCACGACGAGTTCCACGCCGACCAGCAGGCCGCGGCCGCGGATGTCGCCGACGACGGGGTGCCGGGTGGCGAGGTCGTCGAGTCCGCGGCGGAGGAAGGCGCCCAGTTCGGTGGCGCGTTCGTCGAGGCGGTCGCGGGTGAGGACGTCGAGCACGGTGTTCCCGACGGCCGCCACCAGCGGATCCGCGACGTGCGTGGTGAAGAACAGGTAGCCGCGGTCATGCGCTTCCTGCTCGATTTCCGCGCTCGTGATCACCGCCGCCAGCGGGAGTCCCGCGCCGAGCGTTTTGGACAGCGTGAGGATGTCGGGGACGACGCCGTCGCGCTCGAAGGCGTACCAGTTTCCCGTGCGGCACAAGCCGGTCTGTGCTTCGTCGAGGATCAGCAGCATCCCGCGTTCGCGACACTTCTCTTGCAGAGCGGCGAAATAACCCGCAGGCGGCTCGATGATGCCGCCCGAGCTGAGGATCGGTTCGACGACGCACGCCGCGAGGCTGCCGACGGACTGGGCGTCGATCATCTCGAATCCGAAGTCCAGTTGCCGCTTCCAGTCCAGTTCCCCGTCCGGGGTGAGGAAGTCCGGCCGATAGGAATTCGGCGCGGGGATGGCGAAGTTGCCGGGCGCGGACGGGCCGTAACCCTTGCGGCCCGCGCTGTAGGTCGCGCTCGCCGCCGCCTGCGTCATCCCGTGCCAGGACCTGGCGAAAGACACGATCTCGTGCTTGCCCGTCACCAGTTTGGCCATCCGGATCGCGGCCTCGTTCGACTCCGCCCCGGTGGTCAGCAGCAACGCCTTTTCCAGCGGTGACGGCAAAGTCTCGGCCAGCCGTCGCGCGAGGTCGACGACGGGGCGGCTCAGCATCCCGCTGAACAAGTGGTCGAGCGAGCCGATCTGCCGCCGCACGGTCTCGACGATCTCGGGATGCGAATGCCCGAGGATCGCGCTCATCTGCCCGGAGGTGAAGTCGAGGATCCGCCGCCCGGACTCGGTGAACAGGTAGCTCCCGGCGGCGTGGTCGATGATCTCGCGGGTGAAGTCGCCGGCCCCGGCGTAGCGCACGAGGTGCCGGTCGGCGTCGGCCCAGAAACGGTCGGCGGTGGACAGGTCGGTGTGGGGAGCAGCCATGTTCCGACGGTAAATCGGATCCGAGCGACACGTCCATCTCACGATTCCGGCTGTGCTGTTCGGCTGATCCGTACAACAATGGCGTCCATGCTCAACCCCTGGAGGCTCAGCCTGCTGAGCAGGCTGGACACGCTCGGCACCGTCCGCGCGGTCGCGAAGGCGGCCAACCTGAGCGCGTCGAGCGTGTCCCAGCAGCTCGCGGTCCTCGAGGCCGAAACACGTACCCAGCTGCTGGAACGCACCGGCCGCCGCGTCCGGCTGACCCCGGCAGGCCGGATGCTGGCCCGCCGCGCGAGGGAGATCCTCGACCACATGGACACCGTCGAGGCCGAGTTGCGCGGTCTCGGCGAGGGGCCGGCGGGGCTCGTCCGCCTCGGCGCCTTCCAGAGTTCGATCCACACCATCGCCGTCCCCGCGGTGAACCGGCTGGCGCGCTCGCATCCGCGCCTCCAGATCGAACTGCTCGAACTCGAACCGCACGTCAGCATGCCCGCGCTCCGCGTCGGTGACGCCGACGTCATCATCACCACCACGGACTTCGTCGAACAACCGCTGGGTCCCGACATCGAGCTCGTGCCGCTCGCGACCGACCCGATCGTGCTCGTCGTCCCGACCGGGCATCCGGCGGCGGGTCGTGGCCCCGCCGACCTCGCCGCCTACGCGAGCGAGCCATGGGCGTTCGACATCCCCCGGTCGTACATGGCGAATCTCGCCACCCGGCTCTGCCGCGAAGCCGGTTTCGAGCCGCGCGTGATCGCCCGGTTCAGCAACTACATGATGACCTTGCAGCACGTCGAGGCCGGGCTTTCGATCGCTCTCCTGCCCGGCCTCGCCGTCGACCGGCGCTACCGCGTCGCCACCCGTGAGCTCGCGACGCCGGTCGACCGCGCCATCACCGCGGCGATCAGGCGCGGGTCCGCGCCTCGCGCCGCTGTCGACCTGGTTCTCGAGGCGATCCGGAGTCATCCGGAGCTGCCGCTGTGAACCCGTGCCGCCGCGCCACCAGCACCACGGCCAGCGTCGGCACGAGCAACACCAGGACACTCCACGGGAACGAACCGGCACCGAAGCCGTCGAGGAGGACGCCGCCGGCGATCCCGCCGCCCGCCATCGCCGCGTTCCACAGGGTGACCAGCATGGCCTGCGCGATGTCCGCCGCGCCGCCCTTGTCGCCCGCCTGTGCGGCCGCGGTCTGCAGCAGTGTCGGGATCCCGCCCCAGCCGAGTCCCCACAGTGCCACGGCGACGTAGACCAGCGCCGGACTTTCGCCCAGCAGAGCCAAAATCGTCGCCCCGAACGCTACGAGAAGTGTGCTCGCGACGGTCAGCGGGCGCAGCCGCCGGTCGATCCCGACGCCGACGAACCAGATGCTGACCATCGACGCCAGCCCGAACACCAGCAGGATCCGATCCACCGAACCGCCCATCGACACGTGCTCGAGGAAGGTGGCGATGTAGGTGTAGAGGATGTTGTGCGCCAGCACGAACGTCAGCGTCACGAACAGGACCGCGGCCACGCCCGGCACGGCGAGGGTCTTGCGCACCGGGAGCCTGCCGCCCTTGGCCTGCCCGGGGAAATCGGGGACGGCCAGCGTGATCCAGCCGAGCAGGACGAGCGCGAGCGCCGACATGAGCGAGAACGTCACCTGCCAGCCGAGGAGGCCGCCAAGGAAGGTGCCGGCGGGGATGCCGAGAGAGAGTGCGAGCGGGATGCCGGTCATCACGATGGCGATCGCCTTGCCCCGCACCGGTTCCGGCGCCAGCCGACGGGCGTAACCCGTCAGCAGTGCCCACACCACGCCCGCCGCGATCCCGGCGACGAACCGCGCGCCGAGGGTCAGGGGGTAGTTCGTGGACAGTGCCGTGACGGTGTTGGCGACGGCGAAACCGGCCACGCCTGCCAGGAGCAAGCGTTTGCGGCGCCAGCCCGCGGTGGCGGCGGACAGGGGGATCGCGGTGAGCGCGGTGCCGATCGCGTACACCGTCACCAGCTGCCCTGTCGCCGCTTCGCCGACGCCGAGGCCGGCGCTCATCGCGGGCAGCACCCCCGCGGGCAGGGCTTCGGTGAGGACGGTGACGAACGCCGCCGTGGTCAGCGCGAGCAAGGCGCCGAGCGGGAGTTTCGGAGTCATGACCGTATGCTCGAACCATCACATAGATGTGAAGGTCAAGTCGGCCGGGGTGAGGTGGCGCACATGCGGATCGGGGAGCTGTCGGAGCGGACGGGGACGTCGCGCCGTCTGCTGCGGTACTACGAAGAGCAGGGTCTCATCATCTCGGAGCGGCAGGCCAACGGCTACCGCGACTACGGCGAGTCTTCGGTGGACCGGGTCATCCAGGTCCGCGGCCTGCTCGACGCCGGGCTGCCGACCAGGATCATCAAGCAGATCCTGCCGTGCCTGGACAAACCCCGGCAGATCTACTTCCCGGACGCGACCAGTGAGATGCTCGAGACCCTGGAGGCCGAACGCGACCGGATGACCCGGCGTGCCGAATGCCTGCTGCGCAACCGGGACGCCATCACCGAGTACCTCGACGCCGTCCGCGCCTACGACCCGGCGTCCTGAGCCGGAGGGACTTTCCCCGCACGGTCTTGACAGGGTGAGAAAGCGCTTTCAGGATGTGGGCAGGAAAGCGCTTTCAAAGGAGAACGGATGACCACGCGGAAACTCGGCGTCGTGATGAACGGCGTCACCGGGCGGATGGGCTATCGGCAGCACCTGGTGCGTTCGGTCCTGGCGATCAGGGAGGCCGGCGGGGTCGAGCTGGCCGACGGGTCGCGGGTCCAGCTGGAGCCGGTTTTGGTGGGGCGCAACGCGGACAAGCTCGAGGAGATCGCCACCAGGCACGGGCTCACCCGCTGGACCACCGACCTCGACGCCGCCCTCGGCGACGACGACCTCTCGCTCTACTTCGACGCGCAGCTGACCGCGGTCCGCGAGAAGTCGATCATCCGCGCCATCGACGCCGGCAAGCACATCTACACCGAGAAGCCGGTGGCCGAGTCGGTCGAAGGCGCGCTCGCGCTGGCACGGCACGCCGAGGCGGCCGGGGTCAAGAACGGCGTCGTCCACGACAAGCTGTACCTGCCCGGCCTGCTCAAGTTGAAGCGCCTGATCGACAGCGGTTTCTTCGGCCGGATCCTCTCCGTGCGCGGCGAGTTCGGCTACTGGGTCTTCGAGGGCGACTGGCAGGCGGCGCAGCGTCCCAGCTGGAACTACCGCGCCGAAGACGGCGGCGGCATCGTCGTCGACATGTTCTGCCACTGGAACTACGTGCTGGAGAACCTCTTCGGCGCCGTCAACGCCGTGACCGCGAAGGCCGTCACGCACATCCCGGAGCGCGTCGACGAGAAGGGCGACCGGTACGCCGCGACGGCCGACGATTCCGCGTACGCGATCTTCGAGCTCGAAGGCGGGATCATCGCCCAGCTCAACTCGTCCTGGTGCGTGCGGGTCCACCGCGACGAACTGGTCGAGTTCCAGGTCGACGGCACCAAGGGCAGCGCGGTCGCGGGCCTGCACAAATGCGTCATCCAGCCGAGGGAGGCCACCCCGAAGCCGGTGTGGAACCCGGACCTCGCCGAGACGCGGTCGTACCGTTCGCAGTGGCAGGAAGTGCCGGACAACGAGGACTTCGGCAACGGTTTCCGCGCGCAGTGGGAGCAGTTCGTCCGCCACGTCGTGGAGGACGCGCCGCACCCCTACGACTTCATGGCAGGGGTGCGCGGCATCCGGCTCGCTGAGGCCGGTCTGGAGTCGTCACGCGAGAACCGCCGGATCTCGCTGGGCTAGCGGCCGAAAACCGCGCCCGGGTCTTCGGCGATCAACACGGAGATCTCCCGGATCTTGCGGTTCGTGTGCTGTGACGCCTCGGTGAGCCAGCGGAAGGCTTCTTCGGCGTTCAGCTCCAGACGTGCCATCACGATGCCCTTCGCGGTGGCGATGGCGTCCCTGGTCTCCAACGCGGCGACCAGGGTCTCCGCCTGTCGTTCGGCGGCGGCCCAGCGGGACGCGGTCAGGATGATCGCCGAGATCGCCGAGGTGAACATCGCGACCAGCGCCGCCTCGACCGGGTCGAAGGCGTTCTTCTGGAAACTCCAGACGTTGAGGGCGCCGGAGAGCGGCTCGTTTTCGCGCCGCCTGAAGTGGGATTCGTCGGGGACGAACAGCGGGCAGCTCAGCGAGGTCCGCACGCCGAGCTGTTCGGCGGCGGCCGCGAAATCCGGCCAGCGTCCGGCTGTCTCGTCGTCCAGCCGGGTCCTGACGATCGTGCCGCTCTCGGCGGCTTTCAGGCAGGGGCCTTCGTCCGCGCTGTACTGCGCCTTGTCCAGGGGCAGCAGTGATTGGTCGGTGGTGGCGACGGTGCTCGGTTCGTCGCCGGAGTACAGCGTGACCGTCGCCCCGTCCGCACCCGGCAGCAGGCCGGCCACCTTCTTCGCCACCCGTTCCAGCAACTCGTCGCGGGGCTCGTCGAGCCGCATCGACTCGGTGAGCTCCCGCAACGCCGAAGCGGTGTCGCGAAACTGATCCATCGTGGCCCTTCCCCTCGGGCGGCGGATTTCGCCGACCACCAGAACGTACTCGTTCCGGCTAGCCGGGCATTGGCCGATTCGGGCTAACCCGTGGCCGGTGACCCGCCGGTTCGCCTGTCATCAGACCCTCGCCGCGGGTGAGCCCGGGCAGCCGCTGTTCGAACCGGGAGACCTCTCCCGTGGGCAGGACACCGGTCGCCCCGCGTCACCGAGCCGGTGACGGTGCCACCGCGTTCGACCAGCCGGGAGAGCGTCGCGATCACCGCATCGGCAGCGCCTCTTCCAGCACGAACGGGGTGATCTTGCGGAAGTCGCCCGCCGGTACGCAGGCGACACCGAGACGTTCGGCGAGATCGGTGAGAAGGCCCTCGTACCGGGCACCTGCCCTGTCGAGCTTGTTGGCGAAGATGTCGATCAGGTTGACGTGCAGCTCGCCGATGCGGAAGGCGGCCACTGCCGAGCGGATGGTGATGCCGCGGCTGCGTTCCAGCTCCAAACGTACGGCTCGGGGACTCGACAGCTCGGCGCACGCCGTTCTCCATCTTCTGAGGGAAACACCTGGTCAGGCCGGACGTTGACTTGCGCCGCCTCATGGGCTGTAATTCTTGAACATTTCAGCGCAAGAACATGACAAGAGTCAGGAAGATTCCGCTCAGTCCCCTCCCGGAACAGAGGAATGTCATGAGAACGAAGCGCCTTCTGACGCACGCGGTGACGTTTGCCGCCCTGTCCCTCCTCCTCGCTCCACCCGCCGTCGCGGCGAACGGCGCTCCAGTGCCGGCCGCCGTCGTGACTCCCGCCGCCGCCGAAGCCGCCGACGCGACGTACACGGCCAGCAGCCAGCTGCCGGTCTATGCCGTGTCGAACGTCGGAGACGGCAACCAGGCCACCTACTGGGAAAGCAACAACAACCAGTTCCCGCAGTGGATCCAGGCCGACCTCGGCGCGGCGACGAACATCGCCCGGCTCGTGCTCAAACTGCCCTCCGGCTGGGAAGCCCGCACGCAGACCTTCGCTGTGCAGGGCAGCGCGAACGGTACGAGCTTCACCGACCTCGTGCCGTCGGCGGGCCACCGGTTCGACCCGGCGACCGGCAACACGGTCACCCTCGACGTCACCGGGAACACCCGCTTCGTGCGGCTGAACATCACCGCCAACACCGGATGGCCCGCCGCCCAGCTCTCGGAGTTCGAGGTGCACGGCCCGGCGGGCGGGGACACGCAGCCGCCGTCCGCGCCGGGGAATCTCGCCTACACCGAGCCTTCGAGCGGCAAGATCCGGCTTACTTGGTCGGCATCGACGGACAACACCGGCGTCACGGGCTACGACGTCTACGCCAACGGGCAGCTTCGCGGTGCCGTCGCCGGTGACGTCCTGACCTACACCGACGACCAGCCGGACAGCGCGACGGTCGCATACGCCGTGCGCGCTCGCGACGCGGCGGGCAATCAGTCGGCGAGCAGCGGCACCGTGACCAGGACCGGTACGCGGGCAGGGACGAATCTCGCGCTGGGCAAGCCGATCACGGCATCTTCGGTGCAGCACGGCTATGTCGCGGCCAACGCCAACGACGACTCCGTGACCACCTATTGGGAGGGCGCGGCGTACCCGAACCAGCTGACCGTGGCGCTCGGATCCAACGCCGACCTCGACCGTGTCGTGGTCAAGCTCGACCCGGATCCGGCCTGGGCTCAGCGCACGCAGACGATCGCCGTCGAAGGACGTGACCAGGGCGCGGCCGCGTTCACCACGCTGGTGCCCGCGCAGACGTACACCTTCACTCCTTCGAGCGGGAACACCGTGACGATCCCGGTCGGTGGCCGCGCCGCCGACATCCGCCTGCGAATCACCGCCAACTCCGGCGCCCCCGGCGGACAGGCCGCGGAATTCCAGGTCTTCGGCGTTCCCGCGCCGAACCCCGACCTGACGGTTTCGGGCGTGTCCTGGTCGCCGCGGAACCCGGTGGAGACCGACGCGATCACCGTGTCGGCGACCGTTCGCAACGCCGGGACCGCGGCCTCGGGGGCGACGGACGTGAACCTCTACCTGGGCACGACGAAGGTCGGCACCGCACCGGTCGGCGCTCTCGCGGGGGGCGCGTCGGCGACGGTGTCGGCGGACATCGGCGCCAGGGAGGCGGGCAGCCACCAGCTCACCGCGAAGGTGGACGAGGCGAACGCCGTTGTCGAGCAGGACGAGAGCAACAACTCCTACACCGGTTCGACGGCGCTCGTCGTCAGCCCGGTGCAGAGCTCCGACCTCGTCGCGGCCACCGCTTGGTCGCCGAACAACCCGACGATGGGTGACACCGTGACCTTCACCGCCACGGTGCGCAATCAGGGCACGGTCGCTTCGGCGGGCGGCGCCCACGGCGTCACGGTGACGATCACCGATCAGAACGGCACCGTCGTCAAGACGCTCACCGGCTCGTACACCGGCGCGATCGCCGCGGGAGCCACCGCGCCGCCGGTGAACGCCGGCACCTGGACCGCCGGAAACGGCCGGTACACGGTCAAAACGGTCGTCGCGAACGACACCAACGAGTTGCCTGCCAAACAGGGCAACAACACGAGCACGCAGGCGCTCTTCGTCGGCCGCGGCGCGAACCTGCCCTACGACATGTACGAAGCCGAGGACGGCGTGGTCGCGGGCGGCGCGTCCGTGATCGGCCCGAACCGCAAGATCGGTGATCTCGCGGGCGAGGCGTCGGGCCGCAAGGCCGTGACGCTGAACTCGACCGGCTCCTCGGTCGAGTTCACCACCCGCGCGGCCACGAACACCCTGGTGACCCGGTTCTCGATGCCGGACGCCGTGGGTGGCGGCGGGCAGAACTCGACGCTGAACGTCTACGTCGACGGCACGTTCCTGAAAGCCATCGACCTGACTTCGCGCCACGCCTGGCTTTACGGCCCCGAAGCGGGGCCGAACAACTCGCCGGGTTCCGGGCCCGCTCGCCATATCTACGACGAGGCCAGCATGCTGCTCGGCACCACGGTGCCCGCCGGGCACAGGATCAAGCTGCAGAAGGACGCCGGCAACGGCTTGAACTACGCGATCGACTTCGTGAACTTCGAGCTGGCCACCGCGGCCGCGAACCCCGACCCGGCACGCTACGCCGTCCCGGCCGGGTTCACGCAGCAGGACGTGCAGGCCGCGCTGGACAAGGTCCGCCAGGACCCGAACCTCACCGGCGTCTTCCTGCCGCCGGGGCAGTATCCGATGACCAGCAAGGTCACCGTGTACGGCAAGCCGGTCACGGTGCTCGGCGCCGGGCCCTGGTTCACGAGGTTCACCGCGCCCGCCGGGCAGGAGAACACCGACATCGGGTTCGACGCCCAGGCGAGCGCGAGCGGTTCGACGTTCGGCGGGTTCGCCGTGTTCGGGAACTACACCTCCCGCATCGACGGCCCCGGCAAGGTCTTCAACTTCACGAACGTCACGAACATGACCATCGACGACATCTGGGTGGAGCACCAGATGTGCCTGCTCTGGGCGACCAATGTGGACAACACGACGGTGAAGAACTCGCGCATCCGCGACATGTTCGCCGACGGCGTCAACTTCACCAACGGCAGCACGGGAAACCGGGTCACCAACAACGAGGCCCGCTCCACCGGCGACGACAGTTTCGCGCTGTTCGCCGCCACGGACCTCAACGCCGGCAACCAGTACGACAACGTGTTCGAGAACCTGACCGTGCTGCTTCCGTGGCGCGCGGCCGGGCTGGCGGTGTACGGCGGGCACAGCAACACCTTCCGCAACCTCTACATCGCGGACACGCTGACGTACTCGGGGATCACGATCAGCTCGCTCGACTTCGGCTACCCGTTCCTCGGGTTCGGCCCGCGGCCGACGACCGTCCAGAACGTCTCGCTGGTTCGCGCCGGCGGTCATTTCTGGGGACAGCAGACGTTCCCCGCGATCTGGATGTTCTCCGCGTCCAAGGAGTTCCGCGGTATCCGGGTGTCCGATGTGGACATCCAGAGCCCGACGTACAGCGGCATCATGTTCCAGACCAAGTACACCGGCAACCGGCCGGAGAACCCGGTCGAGGACACGGTGCTGACGAACGTGTCGATCACCGGCGCGCACCGCAGCGGTGACGAGTTCGACGCGAAGTCGGGGATCGGGATCTGGGTCAACGAACTGCCGGAACCGGGGCAGGGCCCGGCCGTCGGCTCGGCGACGTTCACGGGGCTCACCTTGAACGACAACGCCGAGGACATCAGGAACAAGACGAGCACGTTCACGATCAACCGCAACTGAGTGCCCGCCTCGGCCCGCGCTCAGGCGGACCGGCGTGTCGTGAAGGGCCCCTTTGAGACGATCATCGTCTCAAAGGGGCCCTTCACGACATCCCCACGGACCAGGGCCTGGCATCAACCGCAGCCGGAACCCACGTAGGTACCTGAGACACCCTCGGTTCTAACCGTCCTCACCCCTCACGAGGCAACGTTGCTGAAGTGCGGAATCCGTGCTTCACTCTTTGGCGTGCCCTACCGACGCACCCCGAAGACGCAGGCAAGACTGGACTCCCAGCGAGGGGAGATCCTGGTCGCGGCCATCGCGCTGCTGGCCGAGACCGGCTACGCGGGCTGCTCCATGGCCGCGGTCGCGGCGCGGGCGGGGGTCGGCACAGGCAGTGTGTATCGGCAGTTCCCGTCGAAGGCCGACCTCGTCGTCGAGGTCTTCCGCGAGGTGGTCTCCCGGGAAGTCGACGCCGTCGAAGCCGCCGCGTCCGAAGGCGACGTCCGGGAGCGGGTGGTCGCGGTGATCGAGACCTTCGCCGGCCGGGCGTTGAAGGCACCGAGGCTGGCGTACGCGTTGCTGGCCGAACCGGTCGACGCCGTGGTGGAGGCCGAACGGCTGGTCTTCCGCCGCGCGTTCCGCGAGGTCATCGCCAGGAACATCGCCGACGGCGTCCAAAAAGGACTGCTGCCGCCACAGGACGCGGAAGCGACCGCCGCGGCGCTCGTCGGCGCGGGCGCGGAAATGCTGGTCGGGCCGCTGGCCGGGGAAAGCGGACCGGACACGATCCAGCATCTGGTCACGTTCACCCTTCGGGCGCTGGGAGGCTCCGATGGAGCTTGAGACGCTCACTTACCGCGTCGAAGACCGGAAGGCCTATCTGACGTTGAACCGTCCCGAGCGGCTCAACGCGATCAACGACGTCATGCCCCGCGAGATCCGGCAAACCGTGGAGCGGGCGAACGAGGACGACGCGGTCCGCGTGATCGTGGTGCGCGGCGAAGGCCGGTCCTTCTGCGCCGGATACGACCTCAAACAGTTCGCGGAGGAAGACGCCGAAGGCCGCTGGAACCAGGGCCCGGTCTGGGATCCGGTCAAGGACTACCGGGTGATGAAGCGCAACACCGACGACTTCTTCAGCCTGTGGCGCTCGCTGAAGCCCACCATCTGCCAGGTGCAGGGACACGCGATCGCCGGCGGCAGCGACATCGCGCTGTCGTGCGACGTGCTGATCATGGCGGCCGACGCGCGTATCGGCTATCCGCCCGCACGGGTGTGGGGCTGCCCGACGACCGGGATGTGGGTCTACCGCGTCGGCACTCAGCGCGCGAAGCGGATGCTGCTCACCGGCGACACCATCGACGGCACCACCGCGGCGGAGTGGGGACTCGCGCTCGAGGCGGTGGAAGCCGGGCGGCTCGAAGCCGCCGTCGAGGAGCTGGCCGATCGGATGGCCGGCGTGCCGACGAACCAGCTGGTGATGCAGAAGCTGATGATCAACCAGGCCTACGACAACATGGGCCTCTCCGGCACGCAGACGCTCGCGACGCTTTTCGACGGCATCACCCGGCACACCCCGGAAGGCCGCTGGTTCCGCGAATTCGCCGAACGCGATGGTTTCCACGAGGCGGTGGCCTACCGCGATTCCGGACAGGTCATCCCGGACGGCGGCGGACCGCTGCCCGAGCACACGGATCCGAGGAGGTCGTCTTGACCGCGAACGCCGAAAGCGAACGTGTCGCCGAGCGCCTGCAGCGCTCCTCCGCACGGCTTTCCTACGACCCGGACGTCGACGTCGACTGGCTGGCACCGCTGGTCGACGGGGCGTACGGCAAGGCCCCGGAACGATGTTCCTTGTACGGCACCGAATTGTGGGAGCGTCTCGACGAAAGCCGGCGCGCCGAGCTGAGCCGTCAGGAGGCCGCGGCCGCCGCGGCGTCGGGTATCTGGTTCGAGCTGATCCTCATGCAGGGCCTCGTGCGGCACGTCTACAACAGCGATCCGACGACCCACAACGCCCAGTACGCGCTCACCGAGATCGCCGACGAATGCCGTCACAGCACCATGTTCGCCCGCTCGATCGAGAAGAGTGGCGGCGTCGTGCGGCGCCCGAGCCGCTCGGCGCACCGCGCGGGCAAGGTGTTCGGCGCGATCTGCGGTCCGGCGCTGCTGTTCGCCGGCGCCATCTACGTCGAAGAACTCGCCGACGGCATGCAGCGCGAGATGATGCGTGACTCCAGCCTGCAACCGATGATCCGGATGATCTCCCGGATCCACGTCATCGAAGAGGCACGCCACATCAGCTTCGCGAAGGACGAATTGGGCCGGGCCTGGGCAAGGCACGGCCGCGTCGGCCGCGAACTGATCCGCTGGGCGATCGCCGGCATGGCCTACGTCGCGACTTCGGAGCTGCTGCACCCCAAGGCATACACCGCTGTCGGACTCGACCCCCGCGAAGCCCGCCAGGTCGCCGCCGCGAATCCGCACTGGCGTCGGACCAAGGCGTCGTGGGCGGCCAAGGCCGTCGAACACTTCACCGAGATCGGCCTCATCGGGGGCCCGAGCCGCCGGCTCTGGCGCCGCGCCGGCGTCCTCGACTGAACAAGGAAGGCAACTCCATGTCCTCACGCACCGGCCAGGTCCTCGGCCTCGGCATCGCCGCGACCGGTCTCGCCCACTTCGCCGCTCCGGCGGCCTTCGAACCCGTCACGCGGATGGCCTTCGCCGACGACGTCCGCAACTGGACCTATCGCAACGGCGCCACCGAAGTCGCCATCGGCCTGGCGATCGCGGCCCGCCCCACCCGGAAGGCCGGGTTCGCCGGGCTGGCCGTCTACGCCGGTTGGCTGGCGAAGCGAGTCCTCGCCCGGCGCTGACGTGCCGGGATGAAGCCACCGTCACTGGCGGTATCCGTTCTGGGTGGACGATCAACGTCGCTGGCCCGGTATGACTTTTACCCCAGTCGTACGCATATTCCGGGGTGGTGCTCGATCTGGTGACCGTGCACGGCGAACCTCAGGGTGTTTCCGTCGCTCGCCCATGGCCAGCGCCGAAGCGACAGCGAACCAGGCCGGGGCGGCCCGAGGTCTGTGTCTCATCCGGCCTGAAGGGCAATTGACGGGGCTCCTGGAGGAGGCTGCAGCCGCGTTGCTGACGGCACCATCGACGGGGATGAACGAGCACTCTCGTCGGGAAGTGATCAGCCGTCGGTGGGGCCGCCTTTTCAGAGGCGTTCGATGCGGTCGGCCTGCGGGCCCCGGTCGCTCTGACGCACCGCGTACCGGACCCGGTCACCCTTCTGCAGCGGCTCCGATCCCATGATCACGGACGCGTGGGCGAAGAGATCGTCGCCGCCTGCGTCCGGGGTGATGAAGCCGAAGCCGCGGTCGCTGTCGTAGCGCGCGACGACGCCCTCGCCGCCTCGTACGGGCACGTCCCGCGCCGCCGGCCCTGCGGCCGCGGCAGGTGCCGACCGCTGCGGCGCCGTCTGGGGCTCGGTGCCCCGGACCAGGTGCACGTCGCGGGCCTGCGGGCCCTTGTCTCCACTGGCCACCTCGTAGGCGACGCGGTCGCCCTCCGCGAGCCACGTCAGCCCCTCGGCCAGGGCCCGGGCGTGAACGAAGACGTCCCCGGCACCGGAGTCGGGGTTGATGAAGCCGAAGCCCTTGTCCTCGTCGTACCAGGCCACCGTGCCGTCGGCATCGTCGGAGATACCAGCCGTAGCGGGTGAGCCGGCCCCTGCTCCCAGCGGGATCACGTGCTCGGCCTGCGGGCCGCGCTCGCCTTCAACGATCAGGAAGGCCACCCGCTGCCCCTCGGTGACCACGCCGCCGGTCACGATGGCGGAGCTGTGCACGAAGATGTCGGCGCCGCCGCCGTCCGGCGACGCGAAGCCGTACCCCTTGCCCGGCTCGTACCAGTTGACGGTGCCGAGCAGGCCCACGGCGCTGCCGGTGGCCGCATCGGCGGTGACGCGAACGCGCAGCGCCTGGGGCCCGCGGTCGTTCTCGCCGACCTCGAACACGACGGCCTGACCCTCGCGGAGCACTTTCGCGCCGCCGTCCCCGACGATCTCGGAGGCGTGCACGAACACGTCCGGCGAGCCGTCCTCGGGCGCGAGGAAGCCGAAACCCCGTTCGGCGTCGAACCAACGGACGGTCCCTTGCGGCATAAAAGGCTCCAGGTCGAGAGGGCGGGCACTGGCCCCCAGTCTCCCTGACAGACCTCCGGTCCGTCGGGCCGGGCCCACAGGCGGGCGGTGCGGAGCCAGGGGCGGGCCGTTGGTTCACCTAGCGACACGCCGAGTTTGAGACCTGGTCTAAGTCGCCGCACGCCAGATGGGCGTTACCAAGATCCCGCAAGGCTCCAATGTCTGCCGAACCCGCGCCGGGCCCATGGCGCGACCCCGATACTTTTGCCGTTCGCAGGGGAACTACAGCGCTACACGGCCCTTAACCGAGACCTCCGGAGAGTGGTTATCGGCCGGTCCACGCACGCTGACGGGACGTGCCCAGCCCACACCTCTTGGCTTCTTCGCCCCAGACCTCGGCGCTAGTGGCTCTCGTCGCGCGGTCGGAGCGCGTACCCCGGAACCCACTGACCTGCCCTCGCGCCGCCGCGCCCCTCATTGATCATGAACTGAACCCAGCCGAACCAGTAGCCGGTCGTGCTGACCTTCCACATCGAGAGTTCGCCGCGGACCTCCGCCTGGAGTCCGACGTGGAGCTATCGAACAAAGGTTCGATTATGCATGACCTCGAGGTGCTCGCAACCCTGTCCGGTGTGCCATGTACGCCCCCATGCGTTGCATCGCCGCCGGATGCCCCGACGGCGGTGTGGTGCTCGACCCGTTCAGTGGCGCCGCCACCACCGGTCTGGCCGCGAGGAAGCTCGGACGGAATTACATCGGTATCGACCTCAACCCGGATTTTCACGACATCGGCCTCCGCCGGCTCGGCCTGACGGCCGGTGAAGATGAGGTCGCGGCATGACGGACCCGCATCCGACCAGTCAGGGGCGACACAGCCCTGCCGCCTTCGCTGATGGGACCGGGATCGTGTTCGGCTGTGCCTGGGGGACGCTCGGGAAGTCCTTGCCGCCATGCCCGCGGAGTCGGTGGATTGCGTGGTGACGTCTCCACCGTATTGGGGTTTGCGCGACTACCGGGTCAACGGTCAGCACGGCGCGGAGCCCACGATCGAACAGTACGTCGAGCGGCTCGCCGATGTCTTCGACGAAGTCCGGCGGGTGCTGACACCGGTGGGGACGGCATGGCTGGATCTCGCCGACAGCTTCGGTGGCTCGTGGGGGAATTACGTCGCCCGCGGGTCCGTTGCCCGGACGGCGGCAGTCCGCTCGGCGCAGGCATACGGAGTGCACCGGCCGCCCCAGTCGAGGTATCGCGCGAAGGATCTGATCGGGGTCCCGTGGCGTGTCGCGTTCGCCTTGCAGGACCGGGGCTGGGTGTTGCGGAACGCGGTGGTGTGGGCGAAGACCAACGGGCGTCCGGAGAGTGTCCGGGACCGGTTTTCCCAGCGCTACGAGTCGGTCTTCCTCTTCGCTCGCGACGGTGAGCACTGGTTCCGCGGAGTTGATGCCGCGGGAGTGGAGTCGGATGTCTGGACGGTCGCGGCGGACCGCGGCCGCACGGGGCATCGCGCGGCGGGAACCGTGGAGGTCGCCCGCCGCTGTGTGCGGCTCGGATGCCCGGATGGCAGCGTCGTGCTCGATCCCTTTTCCGGTAGCGGACGACCGGTATTGCCGCGCTCGCGCAGGGCTGCTCGTTTATCGGGATTGATCTGGCTCCCGAGTGCCATGCCCTGGCCCGGCGCCGGCTAGGGCTTCCTGGAGGAGTCGTGAACCCGGATGCCGAAAGGTTCACGTCGTTGACCTTGGACGAGGTCGCGGCGCTGCCCGCTGTTGTCGATTTGATGACTGCCGCACGTGCGTTGGGGATCGGCCGGACCACGGCCTACGGCCTGGCCCGCAACGATGACTTTCCCTGCCCGCTGTTGCGCGTCGGCGGTGAGTACCGCGTGCCCACCACCGGGCTCCTGCGCGCGCTGGGTGTTGATCCATCCATCAGGTGAATTCGTCACTTCTCGGGCTTTCCCGAGCGGCGTGGTCAGCGCGAGCATCGTGTGAACCCGCTGATTCAACCGAACAGAAAGGAGGACGACCGGTGGCACAGATACCGATGGGGTCGGTCTTCAAGCGTTGTTCCTGCCGGGACAACAACAATCGCGAGCTGGGCAGCAATTGTCCCAAGCTGACTCAGCACCGTCACGGCCAGTGGTGCTGGCGGATCGAGCTACTCGCCGACACCAAGGGCACACGGCGTCCCCGCCGCCGAAGTGGCTTCGAGTCGGCGGCCAAGGCACAAGAGGAACTTGACCATGTCCGGGATCTGCTCGCGATCGCCGAGGACGACGACGAGGACACGCGACGGAAGATCGGTGACGTGATCGCCACCGTGGTCGCGAAGAAGCAGAAGTTGCCGGAGGTGGACGACGTCCGGCGACGTGTTCACGGCGTTTCTCGCCTTGAAGAAGAAAAGTCGGAGCCGCAACACCTACCGGTCGTATGAGTCGCATGTCCGGCTCTACCTGCGACCGCACCTCGGCCATATCTGTAGGGACAAGCTCGGCGTGCCTCACTTGGAGAGCATGTTCGACGCGATCGTGGAGCACAACGACCGCATCGCCGAGTACCGGAACAGCGGTGATCCGCTGAAGATCGCGGCGGTGAAATGGCAACGTCCGGTCGGGCCGACCTCGATCCGACGAATCCGGGAAACGCTGCGGGCGGTGCTCAGCCCCGCGGTGAAGCAAGGCCTGCTGATGGTGAACGTGGCATCGCTGGTCGAGTTGCCCCCGGCCAACGGCGAAGGTATGGACGGCGGATCGCGTCCTGCGCTGGAAAGCTCACGGGAGAGATCCCGTCGCCGGTGATGGTGTGGACACCGGAGCAGACCGGCCAGTTTCTGGACGCCGCGGTGAACGACCCGCTGTATCCGCTCTACCACCTGATCGCTCATGTCGGACTCCGGCGGGGGGAGGCCTGCGGACAACGCCGGGCGGACACGTATCCGGATGCGGCGTCGTTGGAAGTAGCGAACCAGATCGTGCAGTACGGCTGGGAGACCGGCCAGTCAGCGCCGAAGACCACTTCGTCGGAGGGCTTGGTCGCGCTCGACGCGAACACCGTCCTCGTCCTGCGCCAGCACATCGCGTGCCAGGACGCGGATAGGGCCAGGCTCGGCGGCGCGTGGGTCGACAGCGGTTTGCTGTTCACTCAGCCGGACGGGAGCCCTCTGCATCCAGCAGATGTCACCGAGCGGTTCTACGAGATCGTCCGCCAAGCCGGGCTGCCGCCCATCCGCTTACACGACCTTCGGCACGGCGCCGCCACGCTCGCCCTCGCCGCCGGTGCCGACATGAAGGTCGTGCAGGCCATGCTCCGGCACTCGTCAATTACCGTGACCATGGATACCTACACCACTGTCCTGCCCGAGATCGCACTCGCAGAGGCCGAGGCGACGGCCAAACTCATCCCCAGGAGCCCACCACAATAGCTTGGGCTCATTTCAGGTAAACTACTGGTCGGCCGGCGTGGACAGCACACGATAGTAGTAGCCGCCCCGTTCAATATAATCCATCATGGTCTGGAATCCTGCATCTTTGAGGACGTCGAAGGCGGCCTTTGTTGCTATTTCTTTGGCTTCGGAGACGTGGCGAATAAGTCGGCTGGTTACGGCTGGCTTGTGAACCTGCTCTAACACTTCCCTCTGATATTGTTCACTGTCCACCACTGGAGCGTGCCATTCAAGCGTAACCCCATAGGGGTCCTGTTTGTGTATCCGTACAACCACTCCTGCAGTCGACGGGAACTCATCTCCTTCGGCAATTACAGATGCAGAAAATCCAATATCGACAAGCTCTTGCCAAACTTTGTTGGCGAGGTCCTTCCAGGATTCGACAACTTTGGGTGGTGCGACGAGATCCATATTGTTCTCGATCAATGACTGCTTCTTGAGCTGGAAAGGGTTGATCACGAATACTCCGCTTCTTTAAAGCTTGGGGTAGCTAAATGTTAGCACAGTGATTTAGGGGAGGCGTCGACGCCAGATCGTTAGGATCCTGACGTCGACGCACTGAGGGTGACAGCTGGTAGGGAACCTCCAAACGGGCTGGAGGCGTGCTTCCCTAGTACCTTCCTCCGGAAGCTCTGATTCTCAATAGACTTTGAAGCATTGATATTTCATTTTTCCAGTCGTTGCCGAGATATTGAACAGCGTAGCTCACCGGCGTTCCTTCCCTTAGTGATTCTTCGAGAAGTGGACCGCATGTCGTGGGGCACGGCGATCTCTCCGTGAAGATTTTGAGAATATCCTTGGGGTCAAAACCCTTTGCTTTAAGCGCATTTATTATCTGTTCCTCGGAATGTCCTAAATCGTTGCTCCTTGTCGCAATGTAGCCTGGGCCAAGGATCGGGTCGACCCAGCCATCAATTTTGGCGACTGCGACATTTATGCCAGGGCTCATGTTCGCGATTTTGCGGCGATACTCGAAAGCCTTGTCGGCGAGTTCATCTCCCCAGCTATCGTATTTTACTGGGATAAGGCATAGATTTGAGTTGGTGACCGCGCTCAATGATCGGGCGGTCGCCCGGGCACAGTTCTTGAACCCGTTGCGGATAAAGCTTAGATCCAGTTGCGCCAAGCCTGTCCGTACCGCGATTCCGCTGAGGAAAGCTGCGTCGCTGAGTGCGGCGACTCGGGAGGCAAGTAGCGCCTCGGCTGCAAATCCTGTGGCGAGGTCGGCGCCGATGGTGATGAGGAGCCCTGCGCCGGCGGCTTCGGCGAGGAAGCCTGCTTCCAGGCCGGCTAGCCCGGCGATCATTGGTGCGGTGCAGACCTCGGCGCAGTACAAGCCGACGGCGACGAGTGCGACGGTGGCGACGATGACGCCGGCGGTGATCCAGAATTGCTCGGTGTCCGCCTCGTCTTGTGCATCGGCGATCGCCTTGTTGATCAGGTATGTGAGAGCTGGGTTGTAGGTTCCCTTCAAGCAGTTGTTGAATGCTTCTTCGCTGTGTCCTTTGAACTGGTTGCAGATCGCGACATTGCGTTCGGATTCGCCCTTGGGGTCGGCGACCATCCGGTTGGCCCGGTTGATGCAGTCGTCGTGGTCCGGACCGGCTGGTACGGCTTCACAAGCCTTCTTGGCGTCGGCCTCGAACTTTGCCCGGGCGTCGGCGATCTCCTTGTTCGCCCGGTCGATCGCCTTCTGTCGGGCATCGTTAGCGGCGGCGACAGCCGCATTGGCATCGGCGCCCGCGTCCTTTGCCGCCTGGTATGCGGCACGTGCGGCGCTCTCGGCGCTTCGTGCGTGGCGGAACGCAATGTTGGCTGAGCCCCTGGCGGAGATCGCTGAGCGGGTCGCGCTTACTGCGGATTGTGAGGCGCGGGTTGCGGCTTGTTGCGCCACGGCTGCCGATTGAGCGGCCTGGCGAGCGGATTCCTCCGCTTGCTTGGCGGATTCTCGCGCCCGTTGCGCATGGCCGAGTGCGTCGTCGGCGAAGCCTTTGGCGCGGTTCGCGTGGTCGGTGGCTTCGGCTGCGGCGTTTCGTGCTGTGGCCGCGACCGCTTGGGCGGTTTCGGCGTTTTGCGAGGCGGTGGCAGCGACCGAGGTGATCTCGGCCACCATCCCGGCGACAGCGGCTTGGTGTGCTGCTGCCTCTCGGTCGTGGCGGGCGGCGACATATTGACCGCTTTCACGATAGACACGGATGAGATCAGGTGAGCCGTCCAGCGCGGCTTGGGACAGCATCCGCACTTCCGGGCCGATCGCCGGATTGGCGATGAGCTGATTGAGTGCGATCCGGTCGTCGCTCTCGCGGGCGATGTTCTGCCCGGTGTCGAGGAACTGTCGGTACGCCGCGATGTCCTGGCTGTCTAGTGCCTTCTGTGCGGCGGCGGCGACCGTGGCATCGCCACGCTGACGAGCGGCGGCCAAAGCTTGGTTGACGATGATCCGGTACTCGGCATCCTGACCAGCGTAGGTCGGTGACGCCAGGAACCGTTTCACGTCCTCATCGGTACCTGCCAGAGCCCGCTCGCCTGCTTCTTTCTTGGCAGGAGAGCCGTCCGCGATCAGCTCACGGATCGTGTCCCGGTCATCAAGTGCGGCAGCCCGCGCGAGACCTGCCTTGATGTACTCCCGTACTTCCGGCTCAGTGCCGGCGAGAGCGCCTTCCGCAGCGGCCTTCGTCCAGGAACCCCCGACGGTCACCAGACGCAGCGCGACCTGGCGTCCGTTGGTCACTACCAGGGTTGGGTCGGCATCCGGCGCGCTGGCCGCCTGCAAGAGTTGCTTGGTCTCAGTGTCACGCTGCTCTTCTTGGGCCGCGTTCCACTTTCGGGTCAGCCCGACGCGGTCATACGTGGCGGCCGCTTTTCGGGCGGACTCGGTCGCCTGCTCCGCGAGAAGGGTGATCCGTTCGTCGTCGGCCTTGCGGGCGGCGTCGTAGAGCCGTTTGGCCTGGGCCGCGGCTTCAAGGGTTGTCTGCGCTGCTGCGCTGGCCGCGTTCGCGTGCTCGGTGGCGAGCCGGGCGGCGTTCTCGGCTTCACCGGCGTGAGCTGCCGCATCTTCGGCGGCCGCTGCGGCGATACTTGCGTCGAATGCGGCCCGGAGCGCCAGATCCCGCGCGACCGATGCTGCTGCGGCGGCCTCAACTGTGTAGGCCCGTGCGGATGCGGCTGCGCGGTTGGCTCGATCCGCTTGTCGACGGGATTCCGCTGCTGCGGCTTCGGCCTTGGACGCGTCTGCACCCGCGCTACGTGCCCAGCGGGCGGACTCCTTTGCCGCGTCGGCCGACTTGGTAGCGTTTTGCCCTGCTGAACCGGCCGCGTCGACGGCTTCCTTCGCTTTCCCCAGGGCTGTTTGGGCGAGGTCGAGTGCCTGAACGGCTTGCTGTGCGTTTCGTGAGGCGTCAGCGGCATCGATCGAGGCCTTGCTGGCGTCGCCAGCACGTCCCCGGTCCGTGCGGGCGGCCGCTGCGAAGTGCCACGCGGTCGACGAGGATCTTCCCGCCTTGACCGCCGCCGCTGCCGCTCGTGTGGCCGCGTTCGCCGCGATGCGGGCTGCCGCTGATGCCGCGTTGGCCGCCCCGATCGCGCTGACTGCCGCGCTCGCGGCGCGGTTGGCCGCGTCTGCGGCTTGTCCTGCCGCGACTGCTGCGCCTGCGGCGTTGTCCTTGGCTGCTTCGGCCGCTCGTTGAGCGAGTTCGGTCGCCTGACGCGCCAGATCCGCTTCTGCGAGAGCCTTCTCGGCGGAATCTTTCGCAGCCTGCGTTTCTTCCGCTGCCTGCCGCCCCGCGACCTTGGCCGAGGCGACCAGCTCAGCGATACCGGCCGTTTCTTGATCGCGCGCTTCGGCTACTTCCCACTCACGCACGATGAACAACCGGAGAGCATCAACGTTGTCACGGTCCAACGCGGTCTGTGCCGCGACTTTGACCGCCGGGCCGCCTGCCGAGAGGATCTGGTTGACCCGAATCCGCAGGTCATTCGCTTCGGCACGTACGGATGTAACACGCAGAAATTCGTTCAGCGCTTCAGCCGTACCGGCGTCAAGCGCTTTCTGAGCTGCCTTCTTCACCTCGGGCCCACCGGCCGCGAGGATCTGGTTAACGCGAATCCGCAGGTCAGTGTTCGAGGCGGCCGACAATCCCGTGTTCAGAAAGGCGCGAAGCGCGGACGCGTCCGCATCCAACGCCTTCTGCGCCGCGCTCTTTACCGCCGGGCCGCCAGCCGCGAGGATCTGGTTGACCGCAATACGGTCATCCAGTCCGGAGAGTCGATCAAGATTGTCGTTAAGGAACGCCTCAACCTCGGCATCGGAGCCGAGCAGAGCCTTTTCCGCTTCCGCCTTGACCTGACTGCCGCCGCTTTGCCAAAGAATCAATACCTTGGCGCGTGAACTCAAGTTCTGCTGAACTGAGACTATAGCTTCCGGTGTTGCACCGACGTCGGGAGCGCCTGCGGCCGGGGTGACACAGAGATGTGCTAGAAGTGCGGTGATCAGCAATGCAATCAGACTGGCTCTTTGCCTTCGCCTGTATCTCATTGTCAAATATTCGACTTTCTGTGAGTTGACAACGTTGACACTTTCACGAGTGAAGTCGCGGAGAATCAATTTCGATTGCCATATTTCCCCCTTTTGTTGGCTTTTCGGCGCACTCGTCTCCGCTTGCGCGTCTGAGTGGCAGATTACTGGCCGCTTCTAGGTGGCAAAGTGTGTTGTGGATCACGTCAAAAGTGGGTAATGGTCAAGCCTGGCCGCCGATACCCCTTGGCGGCACTGTGTCCGCACGTACTCGATCGAATGGGGGTTGAACGCCGTGCTTCTCAGGCGGAAGCTTTTGCTCATTCTCGCCACAGTATTTGCAATGACAGCAATCGGTGGTTGGGCTGCCGGTGCTGTCACTTTTCCGAGGCAAGTCGAGGCTGATGGCCCGAAATCGGTGGTAGAAGACTTCGCGTACCCGGGCGCCGATGGCATCCTCGCCCAGTATGGAGTTGTGCTGGTCTCCGGTGATGGTCACATCGTGTTCGCGGACTGCGCGACTCCTGCCAACGGAAACATCGGCTTGATTCGGGTTCGTACTACGGAATCCGTAGGGCAGAACGGGCAAGTCTGCTTCAAGGTCCTCGGTGTTCCGGGGCATCTGGAGTTGAAGATTCCCGCGGTGTTCGAAATCCGAGGTGACGGCCTGGTTGCCGGGGCGGGGCACAAGGCGAAGGCCGAGCTCACGACGGATGCCGGTCAGCGCACGGTCGTCGACGTGAATCCCAGCGGCAACACGCCGGTTGGTGTCGGCGCAAGCCCGGACAACCAGCCGACCACGCTGCTCGAACTCGACGTGGTCGGCTGACGCTGCCATCTTGACCTGAGGGGACTTCAAATGCATCGTTCAAGAGTGGTCAGCCTGTCCGTATTGTCCGCAACTCTTGTTCTGGGGAGCCTGCTGACCAGTGCGACCGCGAACGCCGTCACCGGTGGTGCTCCGACTGCGGACGGGAGCTACGCCTTCGCGGCCAAGATCAACACAGAGGGTGCGGCCTGTAGTGGGGCCTTGGTGGCGTCCGAATGGGTCATCACATCAGCGTCCTGTTTCGCCGGGAATCCGCAGGGCGGTGTGCCGGTCAAGCCGGCCACTGTCACCGTGGGCCGGACCAATCTCGCCGGCACCACGGGCAAGGTCGCCAAGGTCACGAACCTGGTGGTCCACCCCAGCCGGGCGGTGATGCTCGCGCGGCTCGACACGACGATCACCGACATCACACCGGTTTCCGTGGGCGCCGCCGCCGCGAGTGGAGAGAAGCTGCGGCTGGCGGGCTATGGCCGTACGGCGACCGAGTGGGTGCCCGACAAGCTGCACTCGGCGTTGTTCGCCGTCGGTACTCCGACCGCGGCAGAGATCCCGCTCACCGGGGACAACGGAGCGGACGCCTGCAAGGGAGACGCCGGGGGAGCGGTGTTCCGGGAGGTTTCCGGCCGAGCGGAGCTGGCCGGTGTGGTGAGCACTTCCTGGCAACACGGGTGTCTTGCCGTGTCCGAGACGCAGCAGGGCACGACGGCTACGCGCACCGACGATCTCGCTGAGTGGATCCGACAGCAGACGTTCGTCGCGACGGCCAAGGCGGTCGACCACGCGATCTCGGTCAAATGGGCCCCGGTATCGGGGCAGGGGCAGTTGACGTACCGGGTCTATGCGGGGGAGGACTCCACGGTTCCGGTGGCTGAAGCTCGTCGCATCGGCTCGACGACGGGGACCAGCTTTACGCACAAGTCGCTGCCGGCCAAGAAGACCTGGTACTACCGGGTTGTCACGACGTTGGCCGGTGGGGTGGAGTTGGTGTCCAGCGTTGTTTCGGCGACCACGCCGGTCCCCACTGTGAGTGACTTTTCCGGTGACGGCAAGGACGACATCGCGGTCTTCACCCGTACCAGCACGGCGGACGTCTTCGCGGCCGTGTCCGATGGTGCCAAGTTCGTGGGCAATTCGGTCAAATGGCACGACAGGTTCGCGACGAACAACGAGGTGCCCCTCGCTGGTGACTTCGATGGTGACGGCAAAACGGACATTGTGACCTTCACCCGGGGAACGCTGGGTGATGTGTATGTGGCGTTGTCCGACGGCGGTAGGTTCGTGGGCGACTCGCAGCAGTGGCACGGCGATTTCGCGTTCGGTGAGGAGATTCCCGCGGTCGGTGACTTCGATGGTGACGGCAAGGATGACATCGCGGTCTTCACGCGTGGGACGACGGCTTCGGTCTATGTCGCCTTGTCGGACGGCAAGAAGTTCGTGGGCAACGGGGTGAAGTGGCACGGCCGGTTCGCCGGAGGCGCCGAGATTCCCGTGGTGGGCGATTTCGACGGCGACGGTAAGGATGACATCGCCTGCTTCACCCGTGGTACGGCGGGCGACGTCTTTGTCGCGTTCTCGGACGGCGGTAAGTTCGTCGGTGATTCCCTTCAGTGGCACGGTGACTTCGCGTTCGGTGGCGAAATCCCAGCGTCGGGCGATTTCGATGGTGACGGCAAGGATGACATCGCGGTCTTCACCCGGGGGACGGGGGCCGACGTCTATGTGGCGATTTCGAACGGTGTGAGGTTTGTCGGGAATGCTGTGAAGTGGCACGACAACTTCGCCTATGGGACCGAGTTGCCCGCGATCGGTGACTTCACCGGTGACGGCAAGGCCGACATTGTCACTTACACGCGCGGCACGAGAGGGGACGTGTATGTCGGGGCGTCCGATGGATCGAAGTTCGTGGGTGCTTCCGTTCTCTGGCATGGCGATTTCGCCTTCGGTGACGAGGTGACGGCACCAAGGGCCTTCGCGCTCGGATTCTGATTATCCGGCCGGCGCCGGGCAGGGCATCCATTGCTCTGCCCGGCGCCGGTCCGTTTTCGGTACACGATAGAGTGAGGCAAGATCGTTTACGGGTCTTGCCCAGGCGCGGACAGTGTTTGTCGCATCGCAGAACTCTGGGTGATTGTCCTCTTTTCACTTGCCTGGAGAATGACTTGAGCACGATTACCGCGGTATCCGAGGCCGTGTCGGACAGACCCGGCGGAGTTGGCGTTCGCGGCCGCGTCCGCGCGTGGAATTGGGTCGCCATCGGGGCCACTGTCCTGGGTTTTGTGGTCCTTGCCTGGCAGAGGCGCTGGATGAGTGATGACGGGCTGATCGTGTTGCGGACGGTCCGGCAGGTTCTGGCGGGCAATGGTCCGGTCTTCAACGTCGGGGAGCGGGTGGAGGCGAACACCAGCACGCTGTGGACGGTGGTGCTCGTGCTGGTCGGCTGGATCCCCGGAGTCAGCCTTGAGTGGATCGCGGTGATCGTCGGGCTGGTGTTCTCGGCGGCCGGCTTGCTTCTGGCGCTCGACGGTGCCCGGCGGCTGGCCGGGCCTGCCTCGACCACCTTCGTGTTTCCGGCGGGTGCACTCGTCGTGCTGGCGTTGCCGCCTTTTCGTGACTTCGCCACCTCCGGCCTGGAGACGGGGCTGATCAGCCTGTGGCTCGGCGGGACCTGGTGGCTCCTGGTGCGGCGCGGTACCGAGCAGCCGTTCGGTCCGCTGTGGTCGACCGCGGTGGTCATCGGGCTGGGTCCGCTCGTCCGCCCGGACCTCGCTTTGTTCAGCTTGGTCGCGATGGTCGGGTTGCTGGTGCTCACCTGGCGAGCTTGGCGGCCCACGCTGCTTCTGGTGGGCGCGGCAGCTGTGCTTCCGGTGTCGTATCAGGTGTTCAGGATGGGCTACTACGGCTTGATCACGCCGAACACGGCGCTGGTGAAGGAAGCTTCTGAGGCGCTGTGGGACAGCGGATGGGCATATTTCGGTGACTTCACCGGTCCGTACCTGCTGTGGATCCCGGTCGCCGCGTGTCTGCTCGCGGGGTTCGCGTTGGTATGGCGGAAGTCCGTGAACCGCCGGGTGGTGGTGCTGGTGGCCGTACCGCTGGTGGGCGCCGTGATGCTGGCGGCGTATGTCGTCCGGGTCGGTGGGGACTTCATGCACGGGCGGATGTTGCTTCCCGCGACGTTCTGCCTGTTGCTGCCGGTGATGGCGATCAGGGTCATCAAGCTGACCTTCGCGCCCGCCCTCGCGATCGCCGTCTGGGCTGTGGTCGCCGGTGGCTGGCTACGGACTCCTTATGCCGGTCTGGAAGAGCCGATCGACGAACAAGAGGTCATCGCTGACGAGCGAGCCGCTTATGTAGCGGCCAGCGGGACCGAGCACCCGATCTTGGCGCGGGATTTCCGGTTGTTCGTGGAGATGACCGACGAGGCGCGTATGCAGCTGGCCGCGCAGCAGGCCCCGGCCGTTCACGTGTATGCGCCGTCGACGGGCTGGGTCGCGTATCCCTCGGCGAACGGCCGTGACGTGCTCGGCTACTTCAACATCGGTGGGCCTGGCATGCTGCTTCCGCTCGACGTGTGGGTGCACGATTCGATCGGGCTCGTCAACCCGGTGGCGGCGCACAGCACAACCGTGCCGGGCAGGCGGATCGGCCACAGCAAGTTCGCCGGGTCCAACTGGGAGGTCGCCGGCCTCGGCGCGGAGACGACGGCGGCCGCGGCGGCACGAGGCCAGTACAAACAGGACAACCTCGACGCGATTCAGAGGACACTGAGCTGCCCGCACACCAAGGAGATGCTCGACTCCGTCCGCGCGCCGCTGACCTTCGAACGCTTCTGGGACAACCTCATCCACTCAGTCGGCCGAAGTGGACTGCGCTACGACCGGAACCCCGAGAACGCACAAACCTGCGGCTGACAAGGCCTCGCTGAGTTTGCATTCCGTACAGGATTCGACCTGGCATCGCATCACTCGTGAGAAGCGACGACGGCGTGGATGGTCTAGCTGTGCTCTTCGATCACTGGATTGCTCCCGGACCGCCTGGCTGGAGGGCCGGAGCTATCGTGCTGGCCCAGCACGATACGAGTCGTACTCGAGGCGATTGGCATCCTGCTGCTCCAGCGGCACGGAAAGCTGGAGCTTGCCGACCGGGTGCTCGACTGCGACTGGCTCGACGTCGAGCAGCTGACCTCCCGCGGAGCAGATCGTCGACGGATCGGAAGAAGTGCCGGGGATCGGCGCCGAGTTGGTTCGAGCAGCGCTGGTGAAAGTGCTTTCGGCGAAGAGGCATTCCGCGCCAGGACCTGCCGGGCGTGAGGGCGACGACCACGATCGTGTTGTTCCGTCAGTCCGTGACGAATGCCGTGCCTCCGCAGAGGTCGAATCGGACGCCATCGCGGTTCACCACCGGAGTGCTTCCAGAGGTGGAGGAGCTCACTTTGGCGTTGCTGGCGAGGAACATCGGCGACCGGCCGGGAATCGACGACGTCCGCGCGGTGCTGCGGCCGCACCTGCCGGAGCTCGGCGCACCCGAGCCCAACCCGGTAGCCCGGCCCGACGTTACGATCCCCTATCGCACCCCAGAGGCGGTCCGCGCGCCCGAGGTGCCAGCCCGGGCTCGCGCGGAATCCGTCCACCCGTTCCGCGCGCGTCGGCGGCGCGACTTTCTCACCGAAGCCGACATCGCGGAGGCCCTCCAACGAGCCACCACCGCACACGAGGACGGCGACCACGCGGCCGCCGTGCGCATGCTGACCGACCTGCGCTGCCGGGCGATCGAGACGTTCGGGAAGGGCAACCCCAAGTTGGACCCGATCGAGCGGGCGTTGAACATCCTGGAGCAGCCGTGATGTCATCCCGGCACAACACCCGCTGGCGCGCGGTCGCCGGTGCGGCTCATCGTCATCGCGCACACCTCGTCGTGGTCGGTCAGGACGTGCCTGGTCGCCAGCGCAGAGTGTCGTCGGAGGCAAGGCAGAGTCGGTGTCAAGGAGATCCAACACATGCTTCGGCACTCGTCGATCAAGGTGACGATGGACCTCTACACGAGCGTCGCGAAGGAAGTGCTGAGCGACGCCACGTTTGAAGATGGCCAGCATCACCCGCGGAAGCCGTTGCACCGGCCTGCGTTCTCGGGCTCGCGTGCGCCGGACTCTATATTTGTGCAGGTCGATCGCGTCGAGCATGGTCCTAGGTAGGGTCGTCAGCAATTCGGCTGTGCGCGTACCGCCTTACGGATACGGCCGGTCCGCGTCGTCTGCGGCCGGGGCAACCGTCACGGTGACGGCCTACTGTAAGCAAACCAACGTGGGATGCCCTCCAGAGGTGGCGGCCTCAGGATAGCGATCGGGGCGACGCGATACCCGTACGGAGCTCGAAATACTGATGACGCACTGTTTCCCGGAGGGAAATCTGCGTGGGATAGCCCTGGAGTCGATCCATGACTACCCCGCCCTGTCTTAGGTGTCCGTCGCCCGCCTTGCGGCGTCAACCATCACGAGTGTCAGTCGTGCCGCGTCACATGCGCGAAGTGTTCGAGGATTGTGTGGAACTTTGCCCATGGAGTGCGGGTGGGTACCAACGGTACCTGCACTGGCGCACAAGTGTTGACTCCCTGTCAACAGTTCTGCTGCCGCCACGGGCTTCCTCGATGTAACAATCGGGAGCTATCTGGGGTCGTATCGAAGATCGATGTAACGGTTTTCGGCTCGCTTGCGCCTATCTACCGTAGCCGCGAGTGAGAGGATCATCTTGACCCAACCGGATGCATCTCGGATCAGCGCGACGGCTAGCCAGATCGTGGAGGTCGTCGCTGCGGCTGGGGCCGCTCTGACCAGGGCGCAATTGATGGATCTGGCGAGCAAGAGATTTCCCAGGTTGCATGCAAAGCGACTCGAAGCGGCTGTGGCGCAGGCGGTCCAGGCTGGTGCGCTTGTCCTGGCAGAAGGCGGGTTCGCAGTACCGGACCCAACGCGAACAATGCCGCAGCAAATGTCAAGCACATCGGATCCTGGCGCGCCGCTGCGCGCTGTCATCATCGACATCGAGTCGGTTGTCCGCACCACCGCGACCGAGCCGTATCTCGAGAAGCGGATCTTCCAGATCGGTGCGGTCAGGCTGGGAACGGATTCCGCATGGGTGCACGCGGACAACACTTTTGATGCTTTTGTCGAGCTGCCGCAGGACGGTGCTTGGCAGATTCGGCGTGACCGGGTACGAGTACGGCACGAACAATGTGCGATCCCGCCGCTGGAGGCACTGCTGGCTCTGCAGTCGTTCTGTGCCGAGGCTGACATGCTCGTCACCTACAACGGGACAGCCGCGGATTTTCCGCTGCTGGCGGAGGCCTGCCTGCGGGAGGGCCTGCCAGTGCTCGCTCCGGTTCCGGTCGATGCCTACTATCTGGCGTTGGCGCTGTGGCCGACGGAGGTGAACCATCAGCTCGGTCCGCTCGCCGGTCAGGTTGGCGTAGATCGCGCCGGGCTGAGCTGGCACAACGCGGTGGACGACTGTCGCCTGCTTGAGCGGCTACTCGAACGTGGGGCTCGGCTGGTCGCGAGCTGGGATCGTGACCTGCTGGATCTCGTCGCTTCCACGTGCCCTGATTCGCCGGCGTGGCTACTTCTGCGGCACTTGGCCGGTACCAGCCCTGGGCATCCGTCCGGTGACGTTGTCGCATACGGACAGGGTGACGTCACGAACGTCATCTCCGCACAGTTGACGAACCATGTCCCGCGGCGGCTCGATGACGGTGTGGGCGCCCGCCCGGCGCTTCAGGTCGGTTCTGAGCTGTGCGGAGAAGACGGGCGGATCGACCCGATAGAGCTGGCGGCGGTCGCGCATGGGGCCGATGCACGGCGCCGTCCCGCGCAGGAGCAAATGACCACCGCGCTGCACCGCTGGGTGGACGGGGGCGTGCCTGCTCTCGTCGAGGCGCCAACTGGAACGGGAAAGAGCTTCGCGATCTTGGCTGCGGCGCTCGACTGGTTGGCAGGCGCTCCTGACCGGACCGCCGTCATTTCGACCTTTACCAAGCAGTTGCAGCAGCAGCTCGCCAACGACGTCGCCAAGCTGGACAAGGTCGTGCCAGGGCTGCTCGAGACCAGCGACCTCGTGAAGGGGCAGGCGAACAGACTCTCTCTTCGCGGGCTGGCCGTCCTCTTGGCCGACGCGACGATGGAGCAAGGGGCAGTTCGGTCGCGACCCGGGCCGCGTAACAGATTCCTTGAACGACCGGTGTTCCGTGAACTTCTCGTTTACCTCATGCTTCGCCTGTTCGCCGCCGCTGACGTGCGAAACGGCTGGATCGCACGGTCTGTCGATGCCGTCGATCTTCCGGCGTTCTTCAGCGAGTACGCGGGACCTCCGCTCCCGATCTGGCTGGAGTCGCTGTCGCAGGCCAGCCACGGCGAATACCCGGCCGGAGCCGAGGTCGCCGTGGCCTCGCACACGGATGTCGTTAGGGAAGCTCTGACGTCAAATCGGCTGATACTCGCCAACCACGCTCTGCTGCTGGCCCACTTGGATGACCTCGACGCGCTCGGCACGAACACGATCTTGGTCGTTGACGAAGCACATCAGCTCGAAGATGCCGCCACCTCCGCGTTGACCGCAACGGTCGACTACCGTTTCGTTGAAGATCTGCTGGCCGAGCTGCAAACCTGGGGCGAGACGGCCAGGCGCGGATTCGCACGGGACTCCGTTGGTGAGTCGATCGGAAGTCTCGAGGCGTTGCTTGATCACGAGCAGCTCCCTCGTGTCGCGGGCATGGCGTTCGACGCCTGCGGGGCGGCCAGCGGCGCCTTGGTGGGATCCCGGACGGCGACACTGGCGAGTGCCTACATGGGCATGTCCGGCATACCGCAGTCGCGGCAGCTGGCGGGGCTGCTGACACGGCTCGGAGGGCTTTGTCAGGCCCTGGTCGGGGCCTTGGGCGCCTACGAGCGAGCCCACGTGCAGGTCCTCGACTTCTTCGAGCGTGAGCGCGTGCAGACCCTGCTCACCAGGTGCAAGTACGTTCACGAGTCGTCGGCCTCGGTCGTCGACGATCTGAACTCGATCATCGGAAGGCAAGGCGGCTCCGACGCCCCGGCGAGCTCGGCCAACGAAGAAGCCGAGGAGGAACTGTCGCCCGAAGGCGAGGTAGACCTTTCCGAGGAGGACGACGACGAGGGCACGGCGTCCGGCGAACTGCCACCCGGAACATCGAACCGGGTCGTGTATGCGGAGGAGGTCGGTGCGCTGAATGAAGGTTTGCGACGCTATCGATTCCGGATCGCGAGCAGTCCGGTGGAGCTGTCGGCCGACGAACACTGGAAGCAGTTCCTGACCGCGTTCGACAGGACCTACTACGTGAGCGCGACGTTGCGCGTGGCCGGGAAGTGGGACTTCATCCGCGGTCGGCTCGGGTTGTCGTCGGGCGTCGCGACTCTTTCACTGGCGACGCCGTTCAATCTCGGGAAGCAGGCCGCCCTCGTCTGCTTCTCTGATTTCCCGTCATGGGCGGAACAGACCGAGGGAGCCATGCGCACCGTCGCGCACCAGCTTGCCGGCTATGCACGGGAAATGATTCACGCGGTCGGGGATGCCGAGGACCGCGGTCGTGGTGGCTTCGACGGTGGGGCACTGGTTCTCACAACAGCGCGCTCGACGGCAGGCGGGATCTCAGAGCATCTCGCGACCGAGCTGCGCCGTCGCGGTGACGAGACAACTGTGCTGCCCACCTTGGTATTGGGTAACAACCGGGGCTATCTCGAATTCAAGGATCACGAGCACGGCGGCGGCTTCCTGGTCGGCACGAAGGGGTTGTGGCAAGGAGTCGACATCGATGACCCGGACCGGCTGCGCTTGGTCTGGATCAACAAACTCCCTTTTGCGCCCTTTGCCGCGCCGGTCATCGCGGCACGACGCGAAGCTGTCAAAGCACGTGCGGAGGCGGCGCGCGCCGAAGATCCCGATGCCGTCGCGACCTTGAACTACTACCTCCCGCTGGCGGCACTGCAGCTCCGGCAAGCTGTCGGCAGACTGATCCGGTCGGAGCGGCATCGTGGTGTGGTCGTCATCAGCGACCGCAAGCTTGCAGGCAGATCCGCGCTGCGCCGGGCCTACCGCGACATCTTCCTGGGTTCGTTGGATGACGATCCGGAACCGGGATCGCCGGGCTTGCTGGCGCCGGATCCGGCCACCGGCGAACGGGCAGGCGGGAACGTCGTAACGATGGCCGAAGGCTGGGCCCGTATCTGGCAGTTCTTCGCTGCCGAAGGGCTGCTCAAGACTGAACGTGCCGAGGAGCTGTGCACGTCGCAAGCGCTGCACGAGCACACACTGCTGCCGCAGACCCGGCGTATCCGCGAACTGGAGATGACTGCCGAGGAGGTCGTGCGACATCGCGCGGCCGGTTCGCTCGAGTCGGAGGTACTCGAACGCTCCGGTGTCGTCGGCGGGCTATTGCGCCTGTCCGATGAGCCTGCTGATCTCAAACCGGCTCAGCGGGCAGTCATCAATGCCGTCGCCGCTGGGCGCGATGTGCTCGGCCTGCTCCCGACCGGCTTCGGCAAGAGCTTCTGCTTTCAGCTTCCGGCCTTGGTACTGCCCGGCATGACGATCGTGGTCTCGCCGCTTGTCGCGCTGATGCAGGATCAAGCGCTGGAGCTGAACCGGAGCATCGGCGGGGCGGTCCGCGCCCTAGTCGCGCCCATGCGGGAGTCGAGTTCACGTGCGGGCAAGACCGAGGTCGCCGAGCAGCTCAGCGGCGTTGCCGAGCACAAGATCCGTATGGTGTATGTGTCGCCGGAACGGCTCTGCCAGCGTCGCTTCCGCGAGCTCGTGAGACAGGCAGCAAGCCAAGGCCGGGTCAGCCGCGTGGTGCTGGACGAGGCACACACCTTCGTGCAGTGGGATGACTTCCGTCCGGCCATGAGCAGGGTCGAGCAGTTCCTGGCCGAGTTGCGCCGTGACTTCGGGCTGCCGGTCACCGCCCTGACCGCGACGGCGAACCACACGGTGCACGCCGGGCTGCGCGCCGAGGTCTTCGGACTGCCCGAAAGCCCGGTGGGTGGCCAGGATGGTGAAGCGGCGGAGGTGGCGGCCGGGACCTTGGTGACCGTGCGGGAGAACCCGATCCGTCCCGAGCTGGCGATCTTCCGGAAAAGCATTGAGCGAGCGGGGCCTGCGATCACGGCCGGCCTCGCTGAGGAGGTCGTCGGCAAGCTGGAAGACCACTCGATCTTCTACTGCCTCACGGTCAAAGAGGTCGTTGCGCTCCACTCGCATCTGCGGAACTACCTAGGTGAGGGAGGGACACGGGTGCGCCGGTTCCACGGCAGGCTGACCGAGATCGAGAAGTCGGCGGTCATGACCGAATTCCGTGAGGCGCCCAAGAAGAACGAAGAAGGCTTCGTTCCGCTCGTGATCGTCGCGACGAGCGCGTTCGGTCTCGGCATCAACCGGCCGGACGTGCGGACGGTGTTCTGTGTCAGCGCACCGACCGACCTCGCCGCGCTCTACCAGCAGATCGGTCGTGCCGGTCGGGACGCCGCCACGACATCGACCGACCCGAATCTCGGCTTGACGCTGCTGACGACTCAGGGGTTACGCACGGTCGCGTTCATGACCGCCAACGACCTGCGCAAGGAACTGCTTGAGCGAATGGGACAGGCGGTATTGGCGAGCCGTGGTGTCCTCGATGCCGCGACGGTCGCCGACGAGCTGATTGGCGCGGACATCGCCGCTGGTGTGCTCTCGCTCGACGAAGCTCGCCGAAGCAGGACCGCCGAGAACTACCAGTCAGGGGTCGTCCGGGCGTTCGCCGCGCTCGCCGGACTGGGCGCGGTCGTCGATCTCGGCGATTTCCCGCCATTTTGCATTGTCAAAGCCGGCGAACTGAATGAGCTGGCAGGTGACTTGCTCGACGAGGTCGAAGCTGCGGTGGTCGCTGTCCTGCTGGATCTACCTTCGAGAGGACAGGGTCTGCACCGCGTCAAGCTGGATGTTCACGGTCTTGATCGGCATCTCGAGCGGACGGTGCCCGACTTCCGGACAGTCGTCGACGACGTTGCAGGCACCTGGCAGCTGCTCGCTGACTTCCACGACCGTGGTGTGCTCGATGTGAGCGCCGCACCGTCCCGGCGGCTCGTCACTGGCTTGCGGGTCGTCGATCCCGTGCTGCCGCCGGGATTCCTGGCCGCGGTGCTGGGCAAGGCGCAGCGCGCCGCCGAGGAGATCAGTCTGCTGCAAGACTTTTTCGAAGACAGGCTCACCTGCGCGAATCGCAAGTTCGCCGACTACTTCGGGATCAAGGATCTGCCGGATGGTTGTTGCTCGCATGCGGGAAACCGCTGCTCGGCATGCTGGAACGCGGGCAACTGGCCACTTGGGGACGGAATGTCTCGAGTTGTCGAGGCGTTCCAGACGAAACGGCCGCGCCCGGCTGGGCATCGCGTCGACGCGGAGGTCCGCCGTCGGCGGCTCGACGAGCAGGTTTCACGCCTCGTGTGGGACGTCTTCGCGGGCGTGCATCCGCGTGACCTTTACCGAGCACTTCGTGGGGAGGATTCCTACTTCCATCCCCGTGCACGTAGGCGAGTTCAGCTGCGAACGGGCCTGCGGATGAGTCGCTTCTTCGGCGCCAATCCATCGGTTCGGCTGTTCGATATCGAAGATTCGCTGGCCCGGTTGACGGCCGAGGCGAAGGTCGTTCAGACAGGCGTGCTCTGGCGTGACGCTGGACATGTGCGGCGTGAACAGGCGCGTCTTACTGCTGCGGATGCATCCCAGACTTCGGAGGTGACGAGATGACGGAGGTAGACGCAGATTGGGCGTGTGGCGCCGAATTCGACGACGAGCCGTCTCAGCGCGACGCGGGTCCCGTCTGGCAACCCTATGTCGATCCTCCTTTGGTGACACCGGGCATGCTCCTTGGCCTCGACTCCATGGAGGACGAGGAACAGCAGCGACTGTTTCGGTACCTCGTGGCCCTCGTTATCACTCGGACTGCTCCCGTGCACGTCAACGTCGCGTTCAACGCCGTCTATTTCGGCTTTGACCTGACCGTCAGTGGCTACGTCGGCGGCGCGACCAATGACCTCTTCTCTCTCCCTGAAGTCCATGCGGGAGAAGAGAACGACGCGCTACCGGTCGGCGCTTTGGTCAAGATCACCTCCGGTGGCCGTCCGCTCTTCGCTGAGGTCGTCTACAAAGAGGGAGCGCACCCAGACCTGCAAGACGACGGAACGGTGCCGGACTGGTTGTCCGGTGCGCCCGCCGGAGCGGTCGGCCCTGGTCAGACGAACTCGGATGTTTGCCCGCTGCTCCGAGAACTGCTGGTCATCGATACCGATGTATTCGGGTTGGGCTTTTCCCCGACGCACTCGCAGCTGGACAGGGCGCGACGAGCTGGCCGTGCTATGAACGGGGACGGCCACCTGGTCTATAACGCCAAATACGCCTCGCGTGAAGACGCCGATCTCGATGAGGTGTCCTACTACGCGCAGTATCTCCTCACCCGGGGCCGTGATCAGCTGATGAGTGCCTCAGCCCCGATGCCCTTAGGCTCGTTGCTCACCGCTGACGCTGGGGAGGAACAGTACCGCGCGGCTTTACTCGGCGTGCTGAACACGGTCCGCGATGCTCTCGGATGCCTCGATGACCGGCTACGGACTTGGCATGGATACTCGTTCAGCCGGGCCGCGTTCGGCGCAAGGCTGACCGACGATGGACCACTCGGCGAGTCGGATCTGGGAATGATCGCCACGCAGCTCGGACGAAGCGCGATCCAGGAGCGGCCGCCGCGCTGGGCGACGCAACCGAAGCCGGTCTACAGCGCGATCGGCCCACGGCTTCGGCAGGTCCGGGATGCCGGGCGGCATCTGGTCGGCGTCGGTTACGCCGCTGCGGTGTGCCATGCCAACTCCGTGATCAGTGACTACGCCCGCCGTGACTCAGATGAGTCGACCGGGATGCTGCCAGGCGGTGTCAGCCTGCGGCTTGACGACGCCTGGCAGGGCGGTGGCGTCTGGCGGTCCGAGGCACCGGGAGGCCCGGAAGCCCGGCTCGACATCACTCAGCCGCTGGGACTCGGGTGGGCGTCGACTCTGCCCGATGCGGAGCCCTTGGCCGAGCCGGAGTTCGAGGAACCCGCCGACTTGTTCGAGCCATCCGACCTTCTTGTCAAGGACAGTGAAATAACCTGGTCGCAGCCGATGCGGCTGAAGTATCTGCTCGAGGGCACCCTGCCGTTGCCCGACGGTGTCGCCACGGCCATGCGTGGCAGCGTGACGGGGCTGCGGTTGGTGCTGTCCCATGATGGATATGAGCTGGAGGCTTGTCAGAAGACCCAGGACACGACCACCGAGTTGTTCACACCTCAGCCGCAGCTGTGCGGGGTCGACTGGCCGCTGGACTTCTTCGTGGGCATCGTTTTGACGTGCACTTGGCCGCGGGGGAGCAGTGTCGTGCGGGCCATGTCGACGTTATTGGAGGAGCCAGTCATCGTAGACGGCGAGTTCATCGAGCACCGTTTTGACAAGTCGATCATCACGCGTGATGCCGCGCCAGGCGAGGGCAAGCGTGGTTCTTCAGGGGAAGGCAGCTCTACCAGGGAAGGCGGAGCGCTGACCTTGTCTGAACGTGTCTTGCGGGCGGTGCGGCGGCTGGGGTTGCTCGACAGTCATGGGCGGGCGGTGCTGACCAGGACAAGGCTGTGCACGGCGGTCTACGGCGAGAACACGGAGCCCGCTCTTGGCGAAGCGGTCGATCAGCTGATCTGCGATGGACGCCTGCGCACGGATCTGGCAGGCGTGGACGAGCGCGGACTTTTGCGGTTTCCCGCCGAGCCCGGCCAGCGCGAGATCGAAGTACTCGTCTACGAACCGTCCGTGGCGGCTGCGAGCGCGCGGCCGGACACAGCGTCGTTGCATCGAACCTTGGAGGCGCGGTTCCTGCGTAGTACCGACGTGGCTGGGCACCTCCGACGGATCGGCCATCTTGGACGGGTGGCAAGCGAGGAAAAGAAAGCGGCTTATCGGGCCGCGCAGGAGCGCGTCGGACGCGGCGCCCTCGAGCTGCCACCCGGCTACACCTACGTTTCCTCGTTCACTCGCGGGGGCTGAGCCGAGAACACCCACCCACAGCCAGCTCTTACATCGTGATTTCTTTGCCAGGAGGATGTATGACCCAGCGCCGACCCCACGCCGCTTGCTCGCACGGTGATGCCGGTCGTCCCTACCCCGTAGTCGAGGACCCGGACTGGCCACTCGGGCAAGACCCGGTACGCGATGAGGCTCTGGCTCAGCTGGAACACGTACTGACGTCGTGCTGCGAAATGCTCGCTGCGGCGATCGAAGAGCTCAATGCGGCTGACGTGATGAAAGCGTTGAAGTCCGTGCCACTGCAGCACCGGGGCTCGGTGTTCAAGCCACTCGGCCTGAACATCAAGCCACGTCAGATCACCAGGCAGATGAGCCAGGACACGCGAGCGTTACTGCTTCGGGGTGCGGACGACGATGTCCGTCACGCCGCGCGCATGTTGACCGCAAAGGTCTCCACGGACATCGGCTATGCGGTTTTCGAGAGTATGGGCCCGGATCCCGTTGAAAACTGGGGCGCGGCGCTCTGCCAGACAGCGATATGGGCAAACCATATTGCCTCGGTCCGAGACGCCAGGGTTTGGTTGTGGGCCAGCCGACAACCCTGGTTCGGACCCGAGCGGATCACCGTCACAGAGCGCGAAAACATCGCCAGCGCGGCTCAGCGGGTCATCGATGGGTCGCCGGCTTTCGGAACGGCCGCAGAGGTGGTGGTTTCCGCTGTCGCAGAGCCCCCGGAAAATCTTCACACGGCTGTGGACAGCCTCGAATCGATCTTCGAGAAAGGGGCTGAGGCGGCGCGACGGATCGCCGATCAGCTGAGTGCGAAGCAGGTGCCTGCGAGCCATGATCTGGCCGACGTGGTGAGGACCCGAGAGTCCTTCGACGAAGTGACCTCCTCGTTGATCAACGCGGGATTGTCAGCACTCGGCGACACGCTCGGCAGCCTGAGAGCCGCGATCGACCAGGCGTCCGCCGAGGAGCGCGACGGTGACCTGCGGGCCTCCCTCGCGGTTGTGTGCGAGCTGGCGGCACCGCCGGATGAGCCGATGCTCGTGGCGCAACTCGCGCAGGTGCACGCTGAAGCGGCCGAGCTGATGAGCCAAGCTCGCTGGGACGAGCAGGGGCGGAAACGGGCTGAATCGCTCAGCCTGCTCATCGACCTCGCCACGCCGGCTGCCGGCAAACCGGCGCCGATGGAAGTCGCGATGCGCTGGTCGGAATTTTGGCCGGAATTGTCGTTCCTGGCGCTCCAAGCCGCGCGGCTTGCCCTGACCGAGGCCGACCCGGCGCCCGCGGAGTCTGCCGAGGCTCGGCACGACGACGTGCCAGTGGCACCCGCCCCGGTCATCGAGGAGCCCGTCGAACCGGCGATCGACGATGCCGAAGATGTTGAGGACGAGCCGAACGACACCGAAGCGCCCCTCGTGCGTGACTTTGCCCGCCTGGTGGGCGGCGCACGGTTCGGTCTTGCCGCGGCGATCGGAGCGGCCGAATCGCGACCGGACACGCAGCTGGCCACGCTGCGGGTGGCCGCGCTGGCCGACGCGGTCCGCTTCCAGCACGGTGCGGTCGCCGCGATGCTCCGGGACGAGCTGGCCCAGCTTGAGCCGGACGGCGTGGTCGCGGACACACCGAGTCTGCTTCTGGTCGTGCCTGCGCTGATCCGTGCCGCGCTGGTCACTGGCGAGCCGACGACCGGAGCGTTGCTCACCGAGCTGGCCCCCCGCTTGGAACCGAATCTGAAGGTGATCGCCGAAGAAGTCGGACGCCGTGCTCTGCGCGGGGTTCTCGCCGACTCGCGCGCCCTTGTCGCACTGGCCGACGTTGCCGAGGGTGAGCGGACGCTACTCACTCTGGCTTCCGCGGCGAAACAGTTCCGGGTCCGGCATCGCACTTTCCGGTTCAAGCGGGCGACCGACATCAGCAAGGTGTGGCTCGGCGCGCAGGGAATTCTCGGACGCCCGCTGGGGATCGTCGAGCGCAACGACACGCGCGCCGTCGACGAGGTCGCCGCGGCTATCGAACGCCTCGCCAGCAGCGCCTTCGTCAAGAGCGAACTGGACGCGCTGGACGGTCAGTACCAAGGAAGTTCCGGAAAGCCGATCGAGGGGGCCGGGCGACGCGATCTGCTCGACCTGGCACGAGACGCGCTGACTCCGCTCGCCGAATGGGTGACGGTCGCCCGCTCGCTCAGGCATGATGTCGGTCAATCCACTTGGGGCACGGGCGAAGTCGCCGATATGAGGGCGGCGGTGCTCGTCCGCAGTGACGCCGTGGCTGTGGCGCTCAAGGAACTCGCCGGGCACGACGACCCGATGATCGCGGCCGCCGCAATGGCCGCGGTCGGCTCGCTTGAGGAGACTTTCGGCGTTCTCCGGGGTGCTCGGACGCTCACGTCGGTCGAGCAGGCACCCGAGTACGTGCTCACGGCCGAGCTGGCGAAGATGCCCGGCGCCATGATCGATAACGAGCGGGTCAGCTTGCCATCAGACGTCAGTGTCGGCGATCTCCGCGACGCCGCGGACCGCAGCTGGGACGACGCACTGAGCTCGCACATCGATGGTGAGCGATTCGGGGTGGCGTGGTTCCTGCTGGACAAGGCCAGGGCTGGGCGTCTTCCGGCAGGCGACCTGAGTGACCAGGAAGCCCAGGCGAAGGTGGTCGAGGCGGCTGAGCAGTCGTCGCGGGAGGCCCTCCTTGGCGAGCTTGAGCAGTTCGCCGTGATGCTGGGGCGAGCCCGCTCGAACGACGAGATCGCGGAGGAACAGGACGGCGACCTCACCGGTCTGCTCGATGGCGTGCGCGAGCAGGCGAGGGGACACAACCTGGCGGACGTCAGGCTGGCGCTCAGGAAGCTGGACGTGCAGCTGAGCAGCTACCGGGCCGAATCGCGGGCAAGGCTCGAAGTCCGTTTGGACAAACTCAAACTTGATGGCCGTGTGGACGAGAGCACCTCCACACGAGTCACGGAACTCATGACCAGCGGTCAGCTGTCAACTGCTGAAGAACTCATCTACTTCCTCGAAGTCGACGAGAAGCTCCCGGAGATCGAGGAGGCGGAGCATCTGCGGCAGTTCGTGCCCGCCGTTCCCGAAGCGCTGCCCCGTGGCGTGACGGCCGAGCTCATCGCGCAGGTCCGTAACCGGGAAGCCGTCGGCACCTGTCCCATCTTGGACTTCACCCAGTTGAGCACAACCCAGGCTCAGCTCGCCGCGGAAACATTGGAGAGCTGGCGCGACCTGTCGTTGACCGAGCCGGGTCAGCGCTACAACGTCGGCGAGAAGGCCCATCTTATTCCCGTGCTGCGGATGATGGGGTTGGAAACAGGGCAGGTCGACAAGTTGTCCGACTGGCCGCGCGGGCGCGACCGCCGGTTCGTAGAGGTCGTCGTTACCGGCCAGGTCGGGCGGGTCCTCGTCCCCGCGTTCGGGTCGAAGCTCAGGGGCAGGCTGCGGGTGCTGCTCGTGTGGGGCCAGCCGAGTGCCGAACTGCTGATGAGCTGGGCTGACGGCGATACCTCCGACGAGAGTCTGCTCATCACCCACTTCGGCACGATGAGCATGCAGACCCGGCGAGATCTGGCCGTGCTGGCCGCGAGCCGGACCGCGCCCATCGTCGTGCTGGACGATGCGGCCCTCGCCTACCTGGCGGCTTACAGCGGCGGCCAGATGACCGCGACGATGAAGGTGCTGTTGCCGTTCTCGGGTGTGAACCCGTATCTCCAGAAGCGTGGTGTCGTCGCGCGTGAGATGTTCTACGGCCGTGACCAGGAGCGTCGCAGTGTCCTCGACCCCGACGGCACCCAACTGGTTTTCGGTGGTCGAGGCCTTGGCAAGTCAGCACTGCTGCACAGCGCGGCTGAGCACTTCGAAAGCCAGAGCCGGGCAGGAGCTGATCGTGTCGCGATCTACCTCGATCTCAAGGTCATTGGAATTCGGGCCAATTCACCAAATGGCCAGGACGCGATTTGGGACGCGTTGCTGGATAAACTGCAGCTTCGAGACGTCCTGCGGGCGTCCCGTAAGAACGTCGGCCGCAGGTCGTCGCGAAAGCACATCGAGCATGGCGTGCGGGAATGGCTTCAGGTCAACACCCAACGGCGGCTGCTCGTCTTGATCGACGAAGCCGACCAGTTCTTCGAGGCCGACATGCCGCACTTCCACGAGACGGCCGCGCTGAAAGCGCTCGGTCAGGAAAGCAACGGACGAGTCAAGGTCGTCTTCGCTGGTCTGCACTCGGTCCAGCGGTACGCAAAGAAAGCGCGTAACGCGCCGTTCAGCCACATGGCACAACGACCAACGGTGATCGGGCCGCTCAAGCCGCAGCACGCGGCGAACCTGCTGTCGGAGCCACTGGCCGCGCTGGGCTTCGAGTTCCAGGATCCAGACCTGGTGAACCGGATCCTGGGTTACTGCTCTTACCAGCCTTTCCTGCTGCAAATGTTCGCAAACCGCCTTGTCGAGGTGATGCACGCCAAGCGGCGTGGTGGTGTCCTCGGCGTCGACGAGCCTCCGTACGCGATCGCCCGCCACGATGTCGAGGCGGTCCAGAACCAGGCGGATCTTCGAAGTGACATCCGAACGGCCTTCCGGGACACGCTGAATCTCGATCACCGCTATGGCGTTATCGCTCACGTGCTGGCGCATTACGCGTACGAGAACGGTCTCGATGCCCGGCTCACGGCCAAGCATCTGCGTCAAGAGTGTCTGGACTACTGGCCGCAGGGGTTCGGCAACCTCGACGGCGAGGGCTTCCGTGCCTATCTCCATGAGATGACCGGACTGGGTGTGCTCGCACCCGATAATGACGGCAGAGGATGGCACCTGCGCAGTGCCAACGTGCTGAGTAGGATCGGGACGAAGGACGATGTCGAGGCCGAGCTGGTGTTGGCGGCGGAGCAGTCCGTTCCCGGCGAATTTCTTGCCCTCGAATCACGGCAGGAGCTTCCGAGCGGCCGGACATCGCCGTTGACCGCGGCCCAGACCGACGACGTACTCGGCGACCACAACAACCAGGTGCGGGTCGTGCTCGGCTCGCCTGCCACCGGGATCGGTATGGCGGGCGAAGCCATCAGGGCGGCTGCCAGTGTCGGAACCAGGTTCACGCTCCCCCGCATCGGCGGCGTTCGAGAGTTCAAGGCGCAGCTTGTAGACGGGCAGCCGGGGGAGTGGCGGGTCGTACTCGACGACTTGTTCAGCGTGGCACCGAACGAGGGTGCCTGTTTGGAAGCTCTGGAGCTCGCGCAGACGCTTCGGCCAACCGCGGCGGGTGTGACCCGCTCAGCAGTCATTATCGCAGGGCCAGAGCAGATATCGTTGTGGCGCGGAGTATTCGAGCAGGATTCTGTCGACGGCCAGTCCGCAGGAACGGTCGTACTGCGCCGATTTACTCCCGCGACCTTGCAAGTGTGGTCGATGGACACGAACATGTTCACTGACAAGGAAGCGCGTGCCAACCTGCTGCGAGTCACGGGCGGCTGGCCGATGCTCGTGGAATCGGTACAGCGGCGGACCAAGGGAGATTATTCGTCGCCAGGTTCGACAGGAGTAGACGAATACGAAGCATTGCGGCAGGTCGAAAAGCATCTCGAAACCCCGGCTGGACGAAACGAACTGTTCCGTGCGTCCGGCCTTGGCGGCGACGCTCGTTTGCTGCGTGCTTTCGCCGCGATTCGTGCGGAGGCCGGATCCCAGGGGCTATCGCGGCTGGATCTCGACGTGGCCGCGGGTTTCGAGATCACCACGCCGGAAACGGACGTCGAGTGCCTCATCGCACTCCAGGTCTTCAATGTCGATGACGGTATTTATCGGCCAGAACCAACGTTGGCACGCTGCCTTCCTGACTAGAGGTGGAGCGTGTGCAGGTGGAGTCGATCGTGCCTGATCTTCATTTGGGAATGCCCCAGATCGGGAACAGTTCTCGATCGGGTGTCGGATTCGCAATATCCGGGATTCGATCTCATGGAGGGGCGTGGTATCCGACGTAGGCGTGTCTGCTGGACTGTTCTGTTGTGTCAAAATAGAGTGCGCCAACCTATCTGTCGACCCCTTCGTCAGATATACACTCGATGGGCTTGATGTGAGAGGTTTTCGTTAACAGCTCTCCCCGTCGTGTAGCAAATGATCTGGAAAGGGAGAGGGTGATGGCTGGTGCGGTGGGTCTGAAACGTGATTGGCCTGCGCCTTCACGATTGTCAATCTGTTCGCTCGCCCTTCTTTGTGAGTGGCGAGGGGGCGACTGCTTTCTGTGATGACGTAAGCGTCTCGCGTTTACGAGTAATGGCCTGCTCGGAAAGGTGATCCTTATGCCCGAGCCATGAACGGTGGGACTCGTATGTGTCGGCGGAAGTATCTCCCGACTTGTCGGCTGCTACGCTGAACGGGCACGCGGATTATAAACGCGAGGTTCAGCGGCGGAAGGGTCGTGGGGCGCGTGGTTCCATGTTGAGGAACCGTTCGAACCAGGCTTGGGGCCGGTAGTCGGCGATGCCGAGTTCTCGGTTTTGGTCGTTGTCGGGTCTTCGATAGATGCGGCAGACCCTGAGTTTCAACACTCGTCGGCTCTACACCCAGCAGGTGAACGACTATCTGAAGCCGTACCTCGGGTGCGTGCCCTTGCGGTCATTGACGGTGGCGCGAGTCCAAGCGATGTCGTTTCGCGTTCGCCCGGGCGAACGCGAAACGACAACGACCGCTGTCGCCGGCGACGTTCGTGAAGATCAGGGGCACGCTTCATGCGGCGTTGAACGGCGCGATCCGGGTGGGATTGATCGAGCGGAATCCGGCGCACCTGGTGGAGCTACCGTCGGGGCGGCGGCCACGGGCGGTGGTGTGGACTGATGCGCGGGTTGCGCACTGGCGTGCTACCGGCGAGCGTCCGCCGGTAGCGGTGTGGACAGCCCGACAGACGGCCAAGTTTCTGGCGCACGTCCGTGGTCATCCGATGTACGCGTTGTACCTGGCGGTCGCGCTGCTCGGATTGCGGCGCGGTGAGGCGACCGGGTTGCGCTGGTGCGATCTCGACTTGGACGGCGAGGTCGTGCAGATCTCCCATCAGGTCCAGGACCGTAACGGCCACACCGTCGTGTGTCCGCCGAAGACCGAGTCGAGCGTGCGCACCCTGGCGTTGGACCATGTGCTGATCGCCGCGCTGCGGACACTTCAGGCAGAGCGGCGAGACCACGTGACCGAACCGATCGGGTTCCTGTTCACCAATCGGCACGGCGGACCGCTCAGTCCCGGCTATGTGAGCCACACCTTCACCCGGCTGGTCGCCGAGGCGGGATTGCCGCCGATCCGGTTGCACGACCTGCGGCACGGCGCGGCCAGCCTGTCGCTGGCCGCGGGCAACGACCTCAAGGTCGTGCAGGCCATGCTCGGACACTCCAGCATCGTGCTCACCGCCGACACCTACACCAGCGTCCTGCCCTGCCTGGCGCACAGCGCCGCGGAAGCAACGGCAGAGCTGGTACTGGAAGCAGCCCGTAAAGCTGCGACCTCACTGCGAGGCCAAACAGGTAAGAAAGGCGCCCGGCGACGAAAAGGAGGCCGGAGCCGAGGCAAGAAGGCCAAGAAATAAAGGGCTGGCTGGTACGGCCTCATTCGGCCCCACGCCGGTCCCACCCAAGATCAAAGCCCACCGGCAAGATTCTCTTGTGGAGAAGTCCTGCAGGTGGGCTTCGATTCAGAACTGTGCGCCATCAGGGACTCGAACCCCGAACCCGCTGGTTAAGAGCCAGCTGCTCTGCCAATTGAGCTAATGGCGCCTGCTTGTCCGCCGCTTTGGTGTTCCCCTCGGCGACGTGGAAAACATTAACACAGGGTTGCTGGGGCCCGTTTCAGGGGGGTCCCCTTGCGACGGGCCGGGACGTATTCGGCCATCCGGCCGCGGGCGTTGCGGCCGGTCAGGCAGACTATAGCCAGACGTTGGGGTTGGTACCACGCGAAACGGGCGGTGTGCATGAGGGTCTGGGGAGCGACGGGGCGGTCGCGGGTGGCTGTGGTGGCTTTGGTGGCCGGGTTCACACTGGCTGCCTGCAGCAGTACACCGTCGGGTGAATCGCCGTCTCAGGGGGGTGCTCCCGGCGGCTCGCAGCAGAGCGGAGCGCCCGCGCCGGAGCCGAAGCCCGCCGTGGTGACGCTGACGCCGGCGCAGGGCGCGGCGAACGTGGCGCCCGGTGAGCCGGTCATGGTGACCGTCGCCGACGGCAAGGTGGGCGAGGTCAAACTGACCGGCGCCGACGGCAAGGTCGTCGCGGGCAAGCCGAAGGAAGACGGTTCGGGCTGGGAGTCGGCGGAGCCGCTCGGCTACGGCAAGACCTACACCGTCACCGCGGCCGCGACCGGGACCGACGGCAAGCCGGTCACCTCCACCTCGACGTTCTCCACGGCCAAGCCGGGCCGTCAGATCGGTGTCTCGATCAACCTGGTCGAAGGCGAGACCGTCGGGGTCGGGCTGCCGTTGATCTTCACCTTCACCGCCAACGTGCCGGACAAGGCGGCGGCCGAGAAGGCGCTGAAGATCGTCACCGAGCCGCAGGCCGAGGGCGCGTTCCACTGGTTCGGCGAGAAGACCGTGATGTGGCGGCCCAAGGAGTACTTCAAGGCGGGCACGAAGATCTCGGTCAACGCGGCGATCTACGGCAAGAACCTCGGCAACAACACCTTCGGCCGCGAGGACAAGCCTGCCAAGGTGGTCGTCGGCGACAAGCTGGTCGCGACCGCGGACGGCGGCACCCACCAGATGAAGGTCGTGGTGAACGACCAAGAGGTCAAGCAGATGCCGATCTCGATGGGCAAGCCGTCGAGCAGCACCCCGGCCGGGACCTACACGGTGATGAGCGAGCACACCGGGTACACGATGGACTCGAGCACCTACGGCGTGCCGACGGACAGCAAGGCCGGCTACCGGACGTTCGTGAAATACGCGGTGCGGATGTCGAACAGCGGCATCTTCTACCACTCGGCGCCGTGGTCGGTCGGTTCACAGGGCAAGCGGAACGTGAGCCACGGCTGCATCAACCTGTCGACCGAGAACGCGCAGTGGCTGATGGAAACTTCGAAGAAGGGTGACATCATCACCGTCACCAACTCTGGCCCGCAGGTGCTGGAGCCGACCGACGGCTGGTCGGTGTGGCAGATGTCCTGGGACGACTGGAAGACCGGCGGCGACCGGAACTGACCCGTTGTCATGAGGGGTCCTGTCAGGACGGAATCAGTCCTGACAGGACCCCTCATGGCGTTCCGGGCGGCAGAGTGCCGTAGAAGTGCTCCCATTGCGTCTCTCCGCTGGTCTTGTAGCGGCACTTCTGAGTGCTGGTGTCCCAGATCTTCTCTGGATCGCGTCGGCACTTCTGGTACTCGAGGTCGGCGAGGTACTTCTGAGACTGGGCCTTCGTGCAGTTCGGGTAGCCGGGTTCGCAGCGCCACGGTGACTTCTTGGCCGATGTGGCCGTCTTCGTCGGCTTGGGCGGGCTCACCGTCAAGGTCACCGGCGGCGGCACCGATGTGGACGGTGTCGCGGTCACGGTCGTGACCAGGGCCGGCGTCGTCGACGGTGCGGGTACTTGGTTCGGTGGAGTGGCCGTGCAGGCTCCGGCCGTCGCCAAAAGTCCCGAGACCATCAAGACCGGCCATCGTCTCATGGCATCCTCCGCGCGAGTTCCTTCCTGAACTCGCGTGAGGGCCACGCCGTGTTACCGAACCCGAGAAAAAGCGAAACCCCAGCCTGGCGGAAGAACCGGCCAAACTGGGGTGATGGGGTGAGCGACGGGTTTCGAACCCGCGACCTCCTGGACCACAACCAGGTGCTCTACCAGCTGAGCTACGCCCACCATCGCCGGGCTCGGGAAGCTTCCCCATCACCTCGGCCGCACTATATTAGCGTGCCGGTTTCCGGGGCTCGCAACGGGTTACCGTTGGTGGCGTTCCTGCACTTCAGCGGCTGCGGCCTTGGCCTGTTCGGTGGTCGGGCCGGGCTGCGGGACGAAGGCGGCGCGACGGTAGTAGTCGAGCTCCCAGATGGATTCCTTGATGTCGGCGAGCGCCCGGTGCGCGAGGCCCTTCTCGGGCTTGGCGTAGTAGATCCGCGGGTACCAGCGCCGGACGAGTTCCTTCACCGAGGAGACGTCGACCATGCGGTAGTGCAGGTGCGCGTCGAGAAGGGGCATGTCGCGGGTGATGAAACCGCGGTCGGTGGCGATGGAGTTGCCGGCGAGCGGGGCGACGTTGGCCTCGGGCACGTGTGCGCGGATGTACTCGAGGACGCGCTGCTCGGCTTCTTCCATGGTGACCGTGGAGCGCCGGACCTCCTCGGTGAGGCCGGAGCGGGCGTGCATTTCGCGGACGACCTCCGGCATGCCGTCGAGGGCTTCGTCGTCGGCGTGGATGACGATGTCGACGCCTTCGCCGAGGACGTTGAGCTCGGCATCGGTCACCAGCGCGGCTATTTCGATCAACGCGTCCTTGCCGAGGTCGAGCCCCGTCATCTCGCAGTCGATCCAGACTAGGCGGTCGTTCACCCCGGAACCCTAACCCGACCCGGGGATTCGTGGTGCGCGACGTGCGGGTTCGGCGCGTTGCTGGCACCGTGTGCATCCTCAGGTGAGTCATGTCACAGACCAGGGGAGCGACAGTGGCCGAACAGGGTCCAGCCCAGGAGATCGCGCAGGGGTACGTCAGCGAGGGTCCGGCGGTCGAACTCGGCGCCGTCGTGATCGACGGCAAGGCCGACGCCGGAGCCGCGGTCCGGCTGCCGCTGGCGACGCTGAACCGGCACGGGCTGGTCGCCGGCGCGACCGGTACCGGCAAGACGAAGACCTTGCAGCTGATCGCCGAACAGTTGTCGGCCGCGGGCGTGCCGGTGGTGCTGGCGGACGTGAAGGGCGACCTGTCGGGGCTCGCCGCGCAGGGCGAGAGCAACGACAAGGTCGCCAAACGCGCGGAGGAACTGGGTGATTCCTGGGAGCCCGCCGCGTTCCCCGTTCAGTTCCTGTCGCTGGGCACCGGCGGCAAGGGGTCGCCGATCCGGGCGACGATCACGAGTTTCGGCCCGATCCTGCTGTCGAAGGTGCTGGGGCTCAACGAAACCCAGGAGTCGACGCTCGGCCTGATCTTCCACTGGGCCGATCAGCGCGGGTTGGCGCTCCTGGACACGAAGGACCTCCGCTCGGTCATCACGCACCTCACGAGTGACGAGGGCAAGGAGGACCTCAAGGGCATCGGCGGCGTCTCGGCCGCGACGGCCGGGGTGATCCTCCGGTCGCTGTCCAATCTGGAGGCTCAGGGCGGCGAGGACTTCTTCGGCGAGCCCGAGCTGGACGTCCATGATCTGATGCGCGAGGTCGACGGCAAGGCGATGGTGACCTTGCTGGAGCTGGACAACCTCCAGGCGAAGCCCGCACTGTTCTCGACGTTCCTCATGTGGCTGCTTGCCGAGCTGTTCGAGGAGTTGCCCGAAGAGGGCGACCTCGACAAGCCGAAGCTGGTGTTCTTCTTCGACGAGGCGCACCTGTTGTTCAACGACGCGTCGAAGGCGTTCCTGGAACGCATCGAGCAGACCGTGAAGCTGATCCGCTCGAAGGGTGTCGGCGTGTTCTTCTGCACGCAGCTCCCGACGGACATCCCGAACAACGTCCTGTCCCAGCTGGGCGCGCGGGTGCAGCACGCGTTGCGCGCGTTCACGCCCGAGGACCAGGCGGCGCTGACGAAGACCGTGAAGACGTACCCGAAGACGAAGCACTACGAACTGGACTCGGCGTTGACGTCGCTCGGTATCGGCGAAGCGATCGTCACCGTGCTTTCCGAGCGGGGCGCGCCGACGCCGGTCGCGTGGACCCGGCTGCGCGCGCCGCGGTCGAAGATGGGGTCCATCGGGGCCGAGGCCATCGCCACGGCGACGACGTCTTCGGATCTGCACGCGAAGTACGCCGAGACGATCGACCGCGAGTCGGCTTACGAGAAGCTCGCCGCGAAGGTGGCCGCGCCGCCTGCCGGTGAGGCTCCCGCGGAAGCGATCCCAGCGCCGAAACAGGAGAAGGAGGGCCCGGGCATGGTCGAGCAGGCGATGAAGAATCCGGCGGTGAAGTCGTTCTTCCGCTCGGCGGCGAGCGCGCTCGGGCGGGAGATCACCCGCGGCTTGTTCGGGAACCGGAGGCGATGAGGAATACCTGACGTGATCTGTCAGGTATGTCCGGCAGACTGGGCGGCATGACCAACACCGCGACAGCGTCGTTCACTGTGGACGGCTGGGAGCCGCAAGCCACCGATAAGCCCGAAAGCACCGAGTTCTCCCGGGTGTCGCTGACCAAGACGTTCACCGGTGACGTCGAGGGGACCAGCGCCGTGGAGATGCTGACGGCGGTGAACGTGACGTCGTCGGCGTACGTCGCCTTCGAGCGGCTGGCCGTCACCGTCGACGGGCGTAAAGGTGGCTTCGTCCTGCATCACTCGGCGGGGGAGAACGGCCATCACCTGATCGTCCTGCCGGGCTCCGGTCACGGTGAACTGGCCGGCCTCACCGGAACGGCGGAGATCGTCAAGGACGACGAGGGCAACCACACGTTCACCCTCACCTACGAACTCTGAACGCGTGTGAAGGACTCCTCCCCGAAGGAGTCCTTCACACGCTCACCGTCTGGGCCGCCCCCTGACGCGGTCCAGACGGCCGGGTCAGCCGACGATCTGATCGACGATCTTCTTCGCGTCGTTGATGGGGATCGCGAAGCCGATGCCGATGCTGCCGGTCGATGCCGGGTTGTACAGCGCCGAGTTGATGCCGATGACGTTCCCCTGCGCGTCCACCAGCGCCCCGCCCGAGTTGCCCTGGTTGATCGGGGCGTCGGTCTGGATAGCGGTGTAGCTCGGCCCGGCTTCGTTCGTGGTCCTGCTGTAGGGCGAGCGCCGCTCCTGGCCACTGCTCAACTCGTCGAGCTTGCGGTTCAGCGCGCTCACGATCCCGGTGGTCACGGTGTTCTGCAACCCGCCGGGCGAGCCGATCGCGACGACCTGCTGGCCGACGGAGAGCTTGCTCGAATCGCCGAGCGAAGCCGGCGTCAGGCCGCTCGCGTCCTTCGCCTGGAGCACGGCGATATCGGCCTTCGTGTCGGCGCCGACCACGCTCGCCTTGTACTGCTTGCCGTCCGACAGCGTCACGGTCACGTCGCCCTGGGCGTCGGCGACCACGTGGGCGTTGGTGAGGATGCGCCCGTCCGCCGTCAGGATGACGCCGGAGCCGACGGCCTCACCCTGCGCGGTGGTCACGTTCACCTGGACGACGCTCGGGGTCACCTTCGCGGCGACGCCGCTGACGTCACCCGAAGTGTTGTTCCCGACCAGTTGCCCGTTGGCGACCGCGGACGAACCCGTGCCCGACGCCGACGACGTGGAGCCGAGGCCCACGATCGCCGCTCCACCGACCCCGCCGAAGAGTGCGGCGGCGAGCGCCGTCGCGGTGACGAGGACGGCGACCCGGCCGCCCTTCTTGCGAGGCGCCGGAGCCGGGGGAGGCTGCGGAGTGAAGAGCGGATTCGGCGCGGCCTGCCAAGGGGTGTAGCCGGGGTACTGCTGCTGGTGCGGCGGCTGGGGCCCACCGGTGGAGGCGGGGCCGGGCCGACTCTCGTTCTCGGTCATGGAACAAGATTCGCGCCCGTACTTGTGAGCCGCCTGTGGAAATCCCCAGGGCTTTCCTGAGAAGAATCAGCTGAGAGATCTCAGCGGTCAGTCGAAGAACGCCGGGACGTCCAACGCTCCGCCCGATGCCTCGAACTCCTCGTGCACCGCGGCGCGGAGTTTCGCGTCGGCCAGGTAGTCGACGGCGGTCAGCGCCAGCCCCAGCGCGCCGTCGACGACCGCGCGATCGCCGTCCGGCGAACCGGCCGCGGCCGCGAACTCCTTGGTGTGCAAGGCGGTCGTCGGTCCGGCGATGGCGATCATCGGGTGGATCGCGGGCATCCGGTAGGAGAGGTTGCCGAGATCGGTCGAGCCGGTGAGGAATTCGGGCACGATCCCCGGCGGCAGCGGTTTGCGGCCGGCGTCGACCTGATGCACCGACCAGCGTCCGGCGAGGGTGGTGTTGAACCGGATCGGCAGGTACGCGGGCTGGTCGTCCCACTTCAGCTCGACGCCACAGCCGGTCATCTCCGCCGCGCCGCGCGCGATCGCCGAAACCCGCTCGGCGAGGTCGCGCAGCGTGTCCGGCTGCGCGGAGCGGAGGTAGAACAGCAGCGCCGCTCGTTCGGGGACGACGTTCGGCCGCGCGCCACCGTCGGTGAAGACGCCGTGGACGCGGTCGCTGGAGGGCAAGTGCTGCCGAAGCGCCGCGACGCCCTGATAGGCAGCGACGGCGGCGTCGAGCGCGTTGCGTCCCATGAACGGCTGAGCCGAGGCGTGCGCGCCGACCCCGTGGAACACCATTTCCAGCTGTCGCCTGCCGAGGAACGGGTGCATGGCGATGTCGTGACTGAACGGATGCAGCATGACCACGGCGTCGACGTCGTCGAAAACGCCCGCGCGGGCCATCGTCTCCTTGCCGCCACCGCCTTCCTCCGCCGGCGTGCCGATCAGCGAGACCCGGCCGCCCAGCCGTTCGGCGACCGCCGCCGCGCCGAGGAAGCCGCCCGCGCCAGCGGTGCAGATGACGTTGTGCCCGCAGCCGTGGCCGAGCCCGGGAAGGGCGTCGTACTCGGAGAGGACGGCGATGTGCGGACCGCTGCCGGGGGTGGTCGCGACCAAGGCGGTGTCCAGCCCGCCCGCGCCGATCGTCACCTCGTGGCCGTGCCGCTGGAGCAGGTCCGCGAGTGCCCGGACCGAGCGGTGCTCGGCGAAACCCTCTTCGGGATGAGCGTGCAGGTCTTGACTCAGCTCCACCAGTTCCGGCGTCAGCGCGCGGATCTCGGTGCTGACGGCGTCTCGCGTGGCGGCGTCCGCGCCGTCGTGGGGCGAGCCGAGGGGGTCGGCCGCGGCGACGGCGCCCGCGGTCGCTTCGACCAGCGAACGGAGGTAGCCGTCGTCGGGGGGAATCGGCGAAGCGTGCTCAGAGCGGATCATTTCCGGATGTTAACTCCTCGCTCCGCCGTGACGATCTGCGTGACACCGGAGTACCGCTCGTCGACGTGGTCGAAGCCGCGCCGGAACAGTTTCGCCGCGATCTCGCCGCGGTCGAACATCCGCTGCCCGCTCAGTCTGCCGAGGACGGTGTCCGCCAGCCGCATCGGCTGATCGCTGTGCCGGGCACTGGTCAGCATCACCAGTGAACCGCCGGGTTTCAGCACGCGGGCGAACGAATCCAGAGCCGCGTCCGGATCGGCGAACATGTGCAGCGCGGCGAAGCAGCAGACGGCGTCCACAGTGGAATCGTCGAGCGGCAGGTCGACGGCGTCGGCGCGAAGATAGGCCACCGACGGCGGATTCGGAGTGGAGAGCGCCTTTTCCAGCATCGTGACCGAACCGTCGAGTCCGATGGACAGCCCGTCCGGGCCCACCGCTTCGCCGAAGGCACGCGTGAACCGGCCGGTGCCGCACGCGACGTCCAGCGAGACCTGGCCGGGACGCAGGCCGAGCGCTTCGATCGCGATGCGGACCTCGTCCGCCATGGTCGGGCCGTTCAGTCCTTTCGCGACCCTGCCCAGCGTCGGGCGCCAGTACCGCTCGTAGATCATCGGCACGGCGGAGGTGCGCATCAGCCGCTGCGCGAGTCCGGTCGGCGGCCCCGCCTGCGGGATTTCTCCCAGCAGGTCAAGGAAATCCTTCGGAGTGGCGGTGGGCGTGGTGCCCGGCCGCAGCAGGCTTTCGAGACGTTCGCGATGGTCCGGCATGGCTGCTCCCTTCACGGTCTTCACCGGAGAATCTGCCATGACCGGCCCGTTCGCGACATTCCCGCCGCCGCGACCCGAAACTGTCGGTGGCCATCTCTAACGTCGGAGGGAGTCGCCATTCCCCAGCCGAAGGAGCCCGAAATGACCGGCTCGATCCTGCAGCACACCCCCACGACCACGCTTCGCATCCCGGTGCGCGGCCCGTTCGACCTCGACAAGTCCATCCGGTTCCTGACCGACTTCCCGCCCGCGTGCCGTGCGGACGCCGCCGCCGAACCCGGCACCCTGCGCTTCGCCTTTCCCGCCGAAGCGGGCTGGGAGCACGCCGGTGCGGCCGTCAGACAGAGATCGCCCGGCTCGATCGAGGTGGAGGTCTTCGCCGAGGAAGGGCTCGCCGTCGAGGTCGGCGCCCAGGTACGCCGGATCCTTTCGGTGGACGTCGACGGCGTCGGCTTCGCCAAGATCGGCGCCGCGGATCCCGTGGTGCGCCGCCTGCAGCAGACGTTCCCCGGGCTGCGGCCCGTGCTGTTCCATTCGCCCTACGAAGCGGCCTGCTGGGCGATCCTGAGTCACCGGGCGCGGATGTCGCAGGCCGCCACGGTGAAACGACGGCTCGCCGAGGAGTTCGGCAGGCCGGTGGACGTCGGCGGGAAGATCCTCAGGTCGTTCCCGGCGCCGGACGTGCTGGCCGGGCCCGAGGCCGGACGTGGTCTGCCGGAGGTGAAGGCCGAGCGGTTGCGCGCGGTGGCCAACGCCGCCAAGGACGGTCTCCTCGACGCCGCGTATCTGCGTGCGATGCCGGTCCCGGACGCGCTGCGCTGGTTGCAGCGATTGCCGGGGATCGGGCCGTTCTCGGCGCAACTGATCCTGATCCGGGGCGCCGGGCATCCGGACGTCTTCCCCACGGGCGAGCCACGGTTGCAGGAGGCCATGCGGGCCGCGTACGACCTGCCGATGGCGCCGCCCGAGGAGCTGGAGGAGCTGTCCGCGGTGTGGCGGCCGTTCCGCAGCTGGGTGGCCTTCGCCCTGCGCAACGACCGGGAGTTTCGCACGCGGGGGATCGGGGGTTCGATGACCGCCTGACACAGGACATATCCGGCTTGTGGTGAGCTGGTGCGGTGAGCGCGTCTCCCGCCGAAACGGTTTCCGACATCGCCCAGTCCACCCCGCCCGGCACGATCACCCTGGTCACCGGTGGTCTCGCCCTGCTCGTGGTGCTCTCGGGCAGGCCTTGGCGGATCGCCCGCAACCTGATCACGCTCGTCCACGAGGCGGGCCACGCGGTGGCGGCGGTGCTGGTCGGCCGTCGGCTGCAGGGCATCAAGCTGCACTCGGACACCTCCGGTGTCACCGTCTCCCGTGGCAAACCGGAGGGGCCGGGGATGGCGTTCACCGCGCTGGCCGGGTACCCGGCCGCCGCGGTGCTCGGGCTGGTGTTCGCGGGGCTGCTCTCGTCGGACCTGATCACCGTCGTGCTGGTGGTGATGGCGCTGATGCTGCTGGGCGTGCTGGTGATGGTGCGCAACACCTACGGCGTGTTCACCGTGGTCGCCAGCTCGGTGGTGCTCGGGCTGGTCGCACTGGTGGCGCCCTCGTGGTTCCAGGCGATCTTCGTCTACCTGCTGACCTGGTTCCTGCTGTTCGGCGGCGTCCGGCCGGTGGTCGAGCTGCAGATCAAGCGGCGCCGGGGTGGGGCGAGGGATTCCGACGCCGATCAGCTCGGCAGGCTCACCGGTATGCCCGCTGTGCTGTGGGTGCTGGTGATGGTCGTGCTGACGGTGAGCTGTCTCTTCGCGGGCGGGTTGTGGCTGCTGGAGCCGACCGTCGCCTGACCGGGGCGGTACGGCAGACTGATGGCTCGTTCCGCGCGGAAGGAGTCACCAGATGGACGAGGTCGCCAAGGCCGTCGAGGAATGCGCTCGATCGGCGAAACGGGCCGCACCGTCGCTGGCCGCCGCCTCCGCCGAGGCGATCGACGCCGCGCTGAACGCCATGGCCGACAAGCTGGTCGAGCATGCCGATGTCGTGCTCGAAGCGAACCAGGCCGACATCGCCAAGGCGCGCGAGGACGGGATGAGCGCGGGCCTGCTCGACAGGCTCACCATCACCCCCGAGCGGCTGACCGGCATGGCCGAACAGCTCCGGCTCCTGGCGGGCGCGCCGCATCAGGAGCGGTCCGTCGATGTGTCCACTTTGGACGGAGGGCTACGGCTGGTGGAACGCCGCCGCCCGGTCGGCGTGATCGGCGCGAACTACGAGGCGCGGCCGAACGTCACGGTCGACGTCGCCTCGCAGCTGGTGAAGTCGCGCAACGGCGGCGTGCTCCGCACGGGTTCCGCCGCGCTCGGCTCGGCCCAGCGCCTGCGCGAGACCGTGATCGCCCCCGCGCTCGCCGAGGCAGGCATCGATCCGGACGTCATCCAGCTGGTGCCGCGCGCCGAACGCGAAGCGGCTTCCGCGCTGGTCCGGTTCCCGGCGCTCGTGCCGCTGGTCATCCTGCGCGGCAGCGGTGACAGCACCAGGGCGCTGGCCACCGAGGCGGCCGTCCACGGCGTCCGCACGCTGGCCCACGCCGACGGAGGCGGCGTGCTGTACGTCGACGAGGCCGCCGACACCGACAAGGTGCGCGACCTGGTCTTCAACAGCCTCGACCGGCTCGGCGTCTGCAACCGGCTGAACCTGCTGCTGATCCACGAAGACGCCCACGACCGCGTCTGGCCCGGCATCTCCGGCGCGCTGGCCGAACGCGGCGTGACCCCGTCGCTCGCTCCGCACGAGCACGCCATCGGCTACGAATGGGCGCTCGACTCCGACCGCGAAGCCACTGTCACCGTCGCGAAGGTCTCGGGCCTGCCCGAAGCGGCGGAGATCGCCAACGAGCGCACTTCGGGTCTGGCCGCCGGCATCGCCACCGAAAGCAGCGAAGCCGCCGACGCGTTCTTCGACGCGTACACCGGCACCGGCGTCTTCTGGAACGCTCCCACCCGGCTGCTCGACGGCTTCAAGCTCCTCGCCGTCCCCGAGACCGGCATCAACCTGGACAAGGTCCCCGGCCCGCGCGGACCGGTCACCTACACCGATCTCTACGTGCGGCAGTACGCCGTGCTGCCCGCCTGACCGGACGCGGAGGGTGTGTGGAAATAGGGACATTGAGCGTCCCTATTTCCACACACCCCTCACTCTGAGTAGCTCACTCGCGGCAGTCGGGCGCGACGCTCTCAAGAACCGATGCTGAGTTCGAATCCCTGCTTCGCTTCGGCCTCTGGCTTCCAGATCACGCCACGGTTGTTGTTGCCGATGTGAACGCCGTACATCTTGCGTCCCGTCGGCACGTTCGCGACCGAGAACATCCTCGTGCAAACAGCCTTCGGGTCGAGGACTTCTCCCGACCTGCGGTTGGCGACGGCGTCGGAGATCTGCACGGTTCCGACGCCCAGCACCTCACCGCTCTGGTCCTTCACCTCCACCTGTGCGCCGGGAAGGAGGTCGCCATAGCCCGAACTGGTGCATTGGGCGACGTAAAGGGTCCCCTTGAGCGTGAAGGTCGCGGGTTCTTTGTCGTCGGCTCCGGGTTGCTTGTTCGAGCTGGTGGCCAGTACGAGGGTCACCGCGACGGCCGCGATCACGACGAGAGAAGCCAGCGCGACAAAGACCGCGCGACGGGTGACCACCATTTCAGCCTCCAGGTGGGCGATGCCGATACGTCGCACCTAACTCGCGTCGATCAACGTTCCCGTTAACACAGCGGAAGTGGTAGCAAAGGTCCCTTGCTCTCCCCGGCGGGAGCTCAGCGCCGCCGGCGCTTGGGCCGCGGACGAGGCGGCAACGACTCCGCGGTGGCGTCGTCGACGTCCTCCGGAGCGGGCGCGGCGGCAGGAGCGGCGTCAGCCAGGCCCAGCATCTCCGCGGCAAGCTGCTGCGAAGAGGCGAACATGCCCGAAGGCCGTTCCCGCGCCCGGCGCAGGGAGGAAGGCCGCAGCCGGTTGTATCCCCGCACCGAGACCGGCCGTCGCGTGCGAACCTCGTATTCCGGGAAGTCCGACAGCTCCGTGGCGAGTTCCTTGTCCACCAGTATGGTGCCCGGCCGCGCGGTCGAGGTGAGGCGGGCGGCGAGATTCACGACCGAGCCGTAGACGTCGCCGAACCGGCTGAGGATCCGGCCCGACGCGAGTCCAGCGCGGACGGCGGGCAGGGTCTCGTCGGCGTCGGCGCGTTCGGACAGGGCGAGGGCGATCTCGGCGCCGTCGACGGCGGAATCGGCGACGAACAGGACCTCGTCGCCGATCATCTTCACGATCCGCCCGTGGTGGTCGGCGACCACCTCGGTGGCGACGGATTCGAACCGGTCGAGGATGTCGGTCAGCCGCTCTTCGTCGACCTGCCTGGTCAGCCGGGTGTAGCCGACCATGTCGACGAACCCGACCACCTCGGTCCTCGTTTCGAGGTCCTCGTCGGGAAGGGCCATCGCCCGGCCGGCGTAGGCCGCGAGGTGGCGGCGCCAGACGAACTCCTGGATCTTCTCCAGTTCGGGCAGCAGCCGTTCGACGAGCCGCCCGATCTGCCGTTCGCTGCTGCCGATCTCCTTGTTCTCGGTGATCATCGTCCACAGCATGTGGACCTGCCATTCCGCGAGCCGCGAAAGGTGCTGGCCGAGCGCGCGGGTCACGGCCAGTTCGATGCTCGGGTCGATCAGCCCCGAGTTCATCAGCTGATCCGCGGTGCGGATCGCTTCGATGTCGGCGTCGGTGAAGACGACCTCGTCGTCATCGACGGTCGCGAAGCCCAGCGCACGCCAAAGTCGCCGAGAGCGTTCCTCGGGAACGCCTGCCTTCTCGGCGACTTCGAGCCGGGTGTACTTGCGCTTTCCGCCGAGCAGGATCCGTTCGAGGCGCTGTTGCAGCGCGTCGGCCGGGATCTCGCCGGGTTCGGGCATCAGGTGGTGTGGACGATGAGCACGTCCACCCCGGACTTTCGCGCGACTTCGGACGGCACGGAGCCCAGGATGCGGCCCGCGAGGGTGTTCAGCCCGCGGTTGCCGACCACCAGCAGGTCGGCGGAGCGCTCGGCGACGACCTTGCGCAGCGCGTCGACCGGGTCGCCGACGACAGCGGCGGTCTCGATGTTCTTCGCGCCGGCCTTCGCGGCCCGGTCCCGTGCGGACAGGAGGGTGTCCTCGGCCGGTGCCGAGCCCACCACCTGGTACGCCTCGTCACCGAGGACGTCCTGCGCCTTCTCCACGTCGCCCTTGTTGGCGGGGTAGTAGGCGCACACGACGACCAGGGTCGCTCCGGAGTCCCCGGCGACGCTCGCCGCCCGGTCGACCGCGGCGAACGAGGAATCCGATCCGTCCGTGCCCACGACCACGGTCCGATATGCAGCCATCCGCAACCTCCACCGATCTGACGGCTCGCACCTGCGTGCGAGCAGCGACGATAACCGCTCGGCGAGTGGCTCGCAGGCCGTCGTGAGAGCGGTCGGGTGGAAAGGTTACTCGCCAGTCGGTTTCTGCGCTGCCGCAGGTCGTGGTGAAGGCTTCGCGCCGGATGTGGCCTTCGGCACATCGGCCGTCCGCAGCTGCACGGTGGCTTCCGCGTCGGGTGACGGCTTCGCCTTGAGCTCCGCCGGGATATGCGGTTCGTCGCCGAGCACGTGCGTCGCCTCGGCGAGCGCGGTCCGCGCGGTGCGGACCTGCTCGGCCAGGCTGGAGCGCACCTTGCGGAGCGCTTCCACCCGTTCGGTGGCCTGGGTGATCCGCCGGTTGGACTCCTCGGTGGCCTGCCGGACGCGGCGGCGTGCCTCGTCGGCAGCCTCGGCGAGCCGGGCGTTGGCCTCGGTGATCGAGTCCTGCTTGCGCTTGTTGGCGTCGGCGACGGACTCCCGCTGACGGCGTTCGATGTCGGCCTTGGCCGCCGTCTCCTCTTCGAGCACCTTCGCGCGGATGGTGGCGGCGTCCTCGGTGGCCTCGCGGACGCGGCGGGCGGCCTCGGCCTTGCTCGCGGCCTCCTGCTCGGCCAGCGCGTGCATGGCCTCGGTGCGGCGCGACGCCATCGCGATCTCGAAGTCCTCTTCGACCTGCGTGCGGCGCTGCTGCGACTCGGCGTCGAGCTTGTCGCGCTCGGCCTTCGCCTTGTCGATGATGTCCTTCGCCTCGGCGCGGGCCTTCTCGAGCACACCGCGGTGCTCGGCCTCCATCTCCTTGCGGCGGAGGTCGAGCTCGTTGAGCAGCTGCTCGTAGCGGGCACGCATGGCGCTCGCGTCGGTCTCCGCCTTCGCGCGGATGTGCCCGGCTTCGGCCTCCGCGCGCGCCTTGGTGTCGGCGGCCTCGTCCTGCGCGAGCCGCAACATGCGCTGCAGGCGCTCGGAAAGGCCTTCGACACTCGTCGGCGGCTGGGCGAGCCTGTCGACCTGCCCGCGCAGGTCCGCGATCTCGCCGCGCGCGATCTCCAGCTGCCGTGCCAGGTCGCCCGCCTGTCCGATGGCGGCATCGCGATCGGCGGTGAGCATCTTCAGATCGGCGTCCAGCCGTTCGAGATGTTCGTCGACCTGCGCACGGCTGTAACCGCGCTTCGCCACGTCGAAGCCGGCTCCCAGCGGCACTAGCTCCCGTTCCTCGCCAAGGCTCATCCTTCTACCGTAGTCGAGCTGGAGTCACGGAAGGGTGAGCACCCACGCAACGCGCGGCGAAAGCGCGTTCTGGCGCGCTAAACGTTCCGGAACGCGTTGATCCCGTCGATGTGCTTTTCGCGCAGCTCGTGGTTCCGGACGCCCAGACCTTCTTCCGGCGCAAGGGCGAGCACGCCGACCTTGCCCTGATGCGCGTTGCGGTGGACGTCCAGCGCGGCCTGCCCGGTGTCTTCGAGCGTGTAGGTCTTCGACAGCGTCGGGTGGATCAGACCTTTCGCGATCAGCCGGTTCGCCTCCCACGATTCGCGGTAGTTCGCGAAGTGGCTGCCGATGATCCGCTTGAGGTTCATCCACAGGTAGCGGTTGTCGAACTGGTGCATGTAGCCGGAAGTCGACGCGCACGTGACGATCGTGCCGCCCTTGCGCGCGGCGTAGACCGACGCGCCGAAGGTCTCACGGCCCGGGTGCTCGAAGACGATGTCCGGGTCCTCGCCGCCGGTCAGCTCGCGGATCTTCTTGCCGAACCGCTGCCACTCCTTCGGGTCCTGGTTGTGCTCGTCCTTCCAGAACTTGTAGCCCTCGGCGTTGCGGTCGATGATCAGCTCCGCGCCGAGCTTCCGGCAGATCTCCGCCTTTTCGGGGCTGGAGACCACACACACCGGGATCGCGCCGCCGTTGAGCGCGTACTGCGTCGCGTAGGAACCGAGGCCACCCGAAGCGCCCCAGATCAGCACGACGTCGCCCTGCTTCATGTCGGCGCCGTTGCGCGAGACGAGCTGGCGGTAGGCGGTGGAGTTCACCAGACCGGGGGAGGCGGCCTCCTCCCAGGTGAGGTGGCCCGGCTTCGGCATCAGCTGATTCGCCTTCACGAGCGCGATCTCGGCGAGCCCGCCGAAGTTCGTCTCGAAACCCCAGATCCGCTGCTCGGTGTCGAGCATCGTGTCGTTGTGCCCGTCCGGGCCCTCGAGTTCGACGTTGAGGCAGTGCGCGACGACCTCGTCGCCCGGCTTCCAGTTGTGCACGCCCGGGCCGGTGCGCAGCACGACGCCGGACAGGTCCGAGCCGACCACGTGATAGGGCAGGTCGTGACGCTTCGACAGCGGCGAAAGCCGCCCGTAGCGCTCCAGGAACTTGAAGGTCGAGACCGGTTCGAAGATCGAGGTCCAGACGGTGTTGTAGTTGATCGCGCTCGCCATGACCGCGACCAGCGCCTCGCCAGGGCCGAGCTCCGGCGTCGGGACCTCGTCCACGTGCAGCGACTTGCGGGGGTCCTTGTCCCGGCTTTCGAGGCCTTCGAACATGGCTGCCTCGTCCTTGCGCACGGTCACCCCGCGATAGGACTCCGGCACGTCGAGCGACGCCACGGCGCCGAGGTCATCGTTGAGAATGGCCTGCTGGATCTCGCCGATCTGCGTCATCGAAACCTCCGCGATTGGGGGGACGGCGTAGGCGCAACAAATTACTCACCGGTAACCGGGTCCACAACTGTACGAGACGTGGAGCACGTACACATCCCGAAGTGTTATCGGACGGTCTTGACCGGCTGGCCAACCAAGCGGACGATGAACCGTGGAGACCTCTCCGACCTGCAGGTTCAGCCGATTTTCGGAGGTGAGCACGCATGAACGAACCCACGACGCGCCCTTGGACCCGTCCCCATGACTGGGCGGAGGTGGTCATCGGTGTCGTGGTGGCTCTTTCACCCCTCTGGATGACCACGGACAACACCGCCATGTGGTCGCTCGTCATCCTCGGCGCACTGATCGCCCTCGACGGCCTCGCGTCGCTTGCGATGCCTGGCATGGTCTACGGCGAAGGCGTCCAGATCGTCCTGGGCGCGCTGCTGTTCATTTCGCCATGGGTGATGGGATACGCCGACTTCATGGGCGCGTCCTGGACCGCTTGGATCGGCGGCGTCCTGACCGTGGTGGCCGGGGCGGCGGCGATGCCGATCGCCCAGGCGACGCACAAGATGGCAGGGCAGCACTGACCCGGGAGGAAACGGCGTGAAAGAGGATTCGGCGAAACAGCGCATCCTGCGAGCAGCGGAGGCGCTCTTCGCCGAATCCGGTTTCGACGCCACGCCCACTTCGCGGATCGCGGAGCGGGCGGGCGTGCCGAAAGGCCTGGTGCACTACTACTTCCGGCGTAAGTCGGACCTGCTGGCCGCGCTGGTCGCCGAACTGCCGGACGCCCGGATCGAACCGGCCGTCGTGGTGGTCCCCGGCGACCTCGTGGGCAGCCTTCGCGGTCTCGTCGTCGAACTCGACAGGCGGTTCAACCGCTCCTTGGCGCTGTCACATCTGCTGTGGCGCGAGGCCGACACGCACCGCGCGGTCCGCGACGCGCTGGCCGACCGGTTCCAGCAACTCGTCCGCCAGGTGAAGGCGGTGATCGTCGCCGCGACCGGCGGCAAGCTCGCCGCGGCCGACATCGATTCGGCGTCCGGACTGCTCGCGCGGGCGGTCAGCCACCGGCACGCGACAGCGCGGCACACCAAGGACGAGGACCCCGCGGAGATCGACCGCGAGGTCCTCTTCATCGCCTCAGCGTTGACGCGGGGTCAGTGACCGTCCTTCGCGGGCTCCACCAACTCGACGAGCACACCGCCGGCGTCCTTGGGGTGGACGAAGTTCACCCGGCTGTCGGAAGTGCCGCGCTTCGCCTCGTCGTAGAGCAGCCGGAGTCCCTGCGCGCGCAGTGCCGCCGCGGCGGCGTCCACATCGGACACTCGATACGCCAGCTGCTGCAGCCCGGGGCCGCTCTTCGCGAGGAACTTGCCGATCGCGGAATCGTCGCGCAGCGGCGCGAGGAGCTGGATCGCGGTCTCGGTCCCGGCGGCGCCCGGCGCGCGCAGCATCGCCTCGCGGACGCCCTGCTCCTCGTTGACCTCCTCGTGCGCGACCTCCAGGCCGAAATGCTCGGCGTGGAAGGCGATCGCGGCGTCGAGGTCGGGTACCGCGATGCCGACGTGGTCGATGGCCGTCACGAACGGTTTCAGCGCCTGGTTCATGCAGAGCAGGATAGGTGCGCGGGCGGGCGGACCGGCGTGCGCCGCCTCACACTGGCTCCATCAAGAGACCCGCGACCCGGGTATGGTCGCGAAGACCCCCTTTGCCCTTGCGCCGATGCTTGGAGGACGCCGTGTCCGGTTCCGTGATCCTGGGTGCCGCCCGTACACCGATCGGGCGATTGCTCGGTTCCCTGAAGGACTTCTCGGGCGCACAACTCGGTGGATTCGCCATCAAGGCGGCGCTGGAGCAGGCCGGTGTCTCGCCGGACGCGGTCCAGTACACGATCATGGGCCAGGTGCTCACCGCCGGCGCGGGCCAGATCCCCGCCCGCCAGGCCGCGGTGGCCGCCGGTATCCCGATGACCGTCCCGGCGCTGACCATCAACAAGGTCTGCCTTTCCGGTCTCGACGCCATCGCGCTCGCCGACCAGCTCATCCGCGCGGGTGAGTTCGACCTGATCGTCGCGGGCGGCCAGGAGTCGATGACGCAGTCGCCGCATCTGCTGCCGAAGTCCCGCGCGGGCTTCAAGTACGGCGACACCACGCTCGTCGACCACATGGCCTACGACGGTCTGTTCTGCGCCTTCGACCAGGTCGCCATGGGCTCGTCCACGGAGAAGTACAACAGCCGCTACGGCATCACCCGCGAGCAGCAGGACGAGTTCTCCGCGCGCTCGCACCAGCGTGCCGCCGCCGCCATCGCGGAGGGCCGCTTCGACGCCGAGATCGCGCCGGTGTCGATCCCGCAGCGCAAGGGCGACCCGGTCGTCTTCTCGAAGGACGAAGGCGTCCGCGCCGACACCACCGCGGAAGGCCTCGCGAAGCTGCGCCCGGCGTTCGCCTCCGACGGCACGATCACCGCCGGTTCGGCGTCGCAGATCTCCGACGGCGCGGCCGCGGTCATCGTCGCGAGCAAGGCCAAGGCCGAGGAACTGGGGCTGACGCCGCTCGCCGAGATCGGCGCGCACGGCGTGGTCGCCGGCCCGGACGCGAGCCTGCACGAGCAGCCGTCGAACGCGATCCTGGCCGCGCTGGCCAAGGAGAAGCTGACCGCGGACGCGCTCGACCTCATCGAGATCAACGAGGCGTTCGCCGCCGTCGGCCTGGTCTCCGGCGACAAGCTCGGCGTCAGCGCGGACAAGGTGAACGTCGACGGCGGCGCCATCGCGCTCGGTCACCCGATCGGCGCGTCCGGCGCGCGGCTCGCCGTGCACCTGATCCACGAACTCCGTCGTCGTGGTGGCGGCCTCGGCGCGGCCGCTCTCTGCGGTGGCGGCGGCCAGGGCGACGCTCTGCTGCTCCGCGTCCCGTAAAGCCCTTGCCGGTACAGCTGGACATCGACGAACTGGTCGATCGCGCGCGGGACGGCGTCCCCCGCGCGATCGCCCGGTTGCTGTCGCTGGTCGAGGACGCCCATCCGCGGCTGCCCGAGGTCGCGGCGAAACTGACGCCGCACACCGGCAACGCGCGGGTCATCGGGCTGACCGGCCCACCCGGTGTCGGCAAGTCGACATCGACCTCCGCGCTGCTCACCGCGTTGCGGGCGAAGGGATCGAGGGTCGGCGTCCTGGCCATCGACCCGTCGTCGCCGTTCTCCGGCGGCGCGCTGCTCGGCGACCGGATCAGGATGACCGAACACGCCACCGATCCCGGCGTGTTCATCCGTTCGATGGCCACCCGCGGGCATCTCGGTGGCCTTTCGTGGGCGACCCCGCAGGCCGTCCGGGTGCTCGACGCGGCCGGTTTCGACGTCGTGCTGATCGAGACGGTCGGCGTCGGTCAGTCCGAAGTGGACGTCGTGAAACTGGCCGACACCACGGTGGTCCTGCTCGCGCCCGGGATGGGTGACGGGATCCAGGCGGCCAAGGCGGGTGTGCTGGAGATCGCGGACGTGTTCGTGGTCAACAAGGCCGACCGCGACGGCGCGGACGCGACCGTGCACGACCTCAGGCAGATGATCTCCTTGGTACGCCGGGAGATCCACGGTCCGAGCTGGCGTCAGCCGATCGTGCGAACGGTGGCCTCACGGGGCGAAGGGGTCGAGGACGTCGTCCGGGCGTTGGACCAACACCACGATTGGCTGGTCCAGCGCGGCGAACTGCCCGGCCGTCGCGCGGCGCGGGCCCGCGACGAGGTCGAGGCGATCGCCTTGCAGCGGCTGCGCGCGGAACTCGTCGACCTGCGCTCCGGCGACCGGCTCACCGAACTGGCCGAACGCGTGGTGGCGCGAACGCTCGACCCGTTCGCCGCGGCGGAAGAACTCATCAAGGATCTGCGCGGCTCGTGAGTGGTAATGACGGTTCTATTGAGGGGCAAGGCAAATGTGGCGTGTCGGGTGCCGGGGACCGGTCAGTCGGGCCGATCACGACCCTCAACCGTCCACAGGGGACACCAGGACTCCCCTGCGTGCCCGATTTGAGCGCTTTGCATGGGGGTCGTGAGTGGCAATGGTCGTTCTAACCCTCTTTGTCACTCACGACCCCCGCGAGAACCAGACATTATGACACCAATCGGGCACGCAATTGGCGCGATGTGTCTCTTGTGGACACTCCGCGCCGGGGTGGGCTCGCACGTCGGTCCGCAACCCTGCCGTCCGGGGTGGCAGGCTCATCGCGAAGTCGGTGAAGACGGCCTGCGCGCCAAGGTTCGATCGCGCCACGGTTGACCTACCCCTCAATAACCGTCCTTGCCGCTCACGAGGATCAGAATTCGACGTACATCTTGATGTCGCCGAAATCGCTGTCGAGATTGTCCAAATGGGCGATCGCGTCCTCTTTCCAGACTTCGAGCTGGTTCGTCTCGCCGTAGGTGAGCTGTTCGCCGTCGGCCACCTTGTTGGCGTAGTTCGTGATCGTGACGGTCTGCCCCCGGCAGAACTCGACGCGCTCCAGGAACCGGTCGGCCATGTCGGGGTCGAAGACGCGGCCCATCCGGACGTAGCCGTTGTTGATGTGCTCCTCGCAGTAGAAGTGCGCCGCGGCCGAGGCGATCCACTCGGTGAGCGACGCATCGCGAAGCGGCCACTTCTCCCGGACGTGCGACTTGATCTCCCTGGCGAGACGGATGACCCGGCGCCGTTCGAGATCGGTCAGCCCGTCCTCCTTGCGGAAGTCGAGGATCATGTCGTCGACGACCTTGGCGAGCCTGAGCATGCGCGGTTTGTCGAGTTCGGCCGGCTTGTCCGGCGGCAGCCCCGCCATGACCCGTTCGTGCACGAGGACGTACTGCGTGTACGCGTACAGGAAGGTCAGGGCGTTCAGCTGCCATTGGTGTCGTTCGGCGATCTCCACGGTTCCGACCCTAACCGCGGACCTACTTCCGGACCTGTGTGAGCGGTGGGGATTCACCCTATGCTCTCTTCTTCGTCCACGGCTGGGAGGCAGGAACCGTGCAGAGGATCGCGAAGGTCTTTGTGGCAGTGCTGGGGGCAGGGCTGATGCTCGCGGCAGGCACCGGGACGGCGTCGGCGGAGGGCGCGCCGCCGAAGGTCACCAAGGGGCCGTGCCAGTACACGCAGACGCCGGACGAGCCGGCCGCGCGGCCGGTCCCGTTGCCGCCGGACCCCCGTCGCACGCCGGATCGGGGCAAGGTGCCGGTCCAGCTCAAGACGAACCAGGGCGAGATCGACCTGACCCTCGATCGGGCGAAGGCGCCGTGCACGGTGCAGAGCTTCCTGCACCTGGCGAAGCACCGGTTCTACGACCGCACGACCTGCCATCGGCTGACCGCGTACCCGACGCTGAAGGTGCTGCAGTGCGGTGACCCGAGCGGCACCGGCGAGGGCGGTCCCGGCTACAAGTACAAGGACGAACTGCCCGTCGGCCTGCCGCCGGCGCCGACCGACCCGACCGGCGAGCGCAAGGTGTACTCACGCGGTGTCCTCGCGATGGCCAACGCGGGCCCGGCGACGAACGGAAGCCAGTTCTTCGTCGTGTACGGCGACTCCGCGCTGCGCCCGAACTACACGATCTTCGGCACCGTCGGCCACGAAGGTCTCGAGACCCTCGACGACGTCGCCGCCGGCGGCATCAAGCCGACCCCGGAGAACCCCGCCCCGGTCGACGGCGCTCCCGTCCTGAAGACCGACATCCTCCGGGCGCGCCCCTGGTTCTGCTGACCCCTTCGCAATTCGTCATCTACTTGCGGTGGTTCGTACCCTCAAGCATCGCAAGTAGGTGACGAATTGCGGGGGTTAGGTGACTTCGAAGATGGCTTCGCGCAGGGCTTGGGTGGCGCCGCCGAAAGCGTGTTTCGCGGCGGCGCCGTACCCGATGATGAGGCCTTCGCGTCGCGGCTCGCCGATCCAGTGGCCGCTGAGCCCTTCGAGTCCGATCGCGCGACGGCGGCAGGCGGCCAGCACCTCCATCTCCCGGGGCAGGTCACCGGGGAACTGGAGCACCAGATGCAGCCCGGCGGAGATCCCCTGCGGCAGCACGGAATCCGGCAGGGCGGCGAGCAGCCCGTCCCGCCGGGAGCGGTATTCGGCGCGACAGCGGCGGATGTGCTGGTCGTAGGCGCCCGATTCGATCAGTTCGGCCATCGCCAGCTGGTCCAGCAGCGCGGGTCGGGCCCCGCTCGCGGCCATCTCCGCGCGTACCGGTTCGACCAGGAACCGCGGCAGCACCATCCAGCCCAGTCGCAACGACGGCGCGAGCGTCTTGCTCGTCGTGCCCACGTACACGACCCGTTCGGGCGCCAGCGCCTGCAACGCGCCGACCTGCTGATGGTCGAACCGGAACTCGCCGTCGTAGTCGTCCTCGATGACGACGGCGCCGGTTTCCTCCGCCCATCGGGTGAGTTCCGCCCTTCGCCCGGGCGCGAGGGTGACGCCCAATGGATATTGATGCGCCGGGGTGACGACGACCGCCGGACTGTCCAAAGCGGACACCGTGATCCCGTGGTCGTCGACCGGGACACCGACCACGCGGGGACCGTTGCGGGCGGCGATGTCCCGGTAGATGTGCAGTGACGGGTTCTCGAACGCGATCTCGTCCGCGCCGCGCGCGTGCAGGACCCGAGCCAGGATCGCCATCGCGTGCGAGAACCCGGCGCACACCAGGATGCGCTCGGGATCGGCGACCACGCCGCGGCTGCGGGCCAGGTACGCGGCGAGCGTCTCCCGCAGTTCCGGCGCGCCGGATTCGGCCGTGTAGTCGAACGCCGACATCGGCGCCCGGTGCAGTGCCCGGCGGGTCGCCGCGAGCCAGGCGGACCGGGGGAACGAGGACAGGTTCGGCCTGCCGGGGCGCAGATCCCAGCGCGGCGCCGGGTCGCGGGGGACGGGCCGCGGTGGTGACGCGGGCAGCGCACCCGCCGTCGCGACGCGGGTCGGCGCGCCCTGCGCCGTCCGCAGGTAGCCCTCGGCGGCGAGGTCGGCGTAGACCCGGGTGACCGTTCCCCGTGCCACTCCCAGGTCCTGCGCCAGTGCCCTGGTCGAGGGCACCGCGGCGCCCGCCTGCCAGCGTCCCTCCCGGATGGCCGCGCGGATCGCTGCGGCAAGCCCGGTCCGGCCGCTTTCGGGACGCCAGTCCAAGTGGACGTCTATTCCCGAACTGGACCACGAATCTGCCATGTGACTGGACCATACTCGTGGGCCAGTCGCCGCTAGATTCGACGGTATGACCGAGCGAATCCATGTGGGCAAACGAGTGCCCGAGATCTACCAGGCGATGGCGAAACTGCAGGCCGAAGTCGAGAAGGCCGCCGCCAACGCCGGTGTCGACCAGAAGATCCTCGAACTGGTGAAGATGCGGTCGTCGCAGATCAACCACTGCGCGTTCTGCCTCGACATGCACTCTCACGAGGCACTGCAGATGGGCGAGTCGCCGCGGCGGCTGTTCGTGCTGCAGGGCTGGCGCGAGACCGAGCTGTTCACCGAGCAGGAGAGCGCCGCGCTCGCGCTCACCGAGGCGATCACGAACGTGGCGACCCTGCACGACGTCCCGGACGACGTCTACGAAGAGGCCACCCGCGTCTTCACCGAGGAGCAGTACCGCGCCGTCGTCTGGGAGGCGATCGCGATCAACAGCTGGAACCGGATGTGCGTGACCAGCCACGCGCCGCTGCCCGAGCGCGCCGAATGACGGCGGCCCGGCTGCGGGAACTGCACGTCGCGGGAACCCCGCTGCTCCTGCCGAACGCGTGGGACGCCGACAGCGCGCGTCTCGTGGAAGCCGCCGGTTTCCCGGTCGTGGCGACGAGTTCCTTCGCCGTCGCGAAGGTCCTCGGGTATGACGACGGGGAAGTCGCGCCGGTCGACGAGATGTTCGCCGCGGCGGCGAGGATCGCGCGGGCGGTCTCGGTGCCGGTGACCGTCGACGCGGAAGGCGGGTACGGGCTCGAAGCGGGAGAGCTCGCGGCGAGGCTGACCGAAGCGGGTGCCGTCGGCTGCAACTACGAGGACACCGACCACGCTTCGGGTGGAGTTCGCTCGCCTGCGGCGCAGGCGGAACGGATCGCGGGGTTGCGCCAGGCGGCAGGGGACGAGCTGGTGATCAACGCCCGCGTCGACGTCTTCCTCGGCGCGTCCGACGAACGAGCGGTACTGGACGACGCGATCTTGCGGGCCAAGGCCTACTTCGAGGCCGGGGCGGACTGCGTCTATCCGATCATGGTGAAGTCGCCGGAGGTGCTCGGCGAGTTCGTGAAGGCGGTCGCGCCGGGAGCGGTCAACGTCGCTCCGATGCCAGGAGGCCCCGATCTCTCCGCGCTCACCACACTGGGGGTGGCGCGGATCTCGCTGGGCACCGGGCTGTGGAAGTCGGTCCGCGCCGATCTCCGCGCGAAGCTGGCGGAACTGACTGCGGGGAAGCTGCCTTACTGAATGGGAACCGGGACGGTGCGGCCGGGGGCGTTGGATGCCGGCCGCACCGTCCCGGCGACTAGTGGGCGACGGCCTTTTCGGCACCCACGCCGGTGAGCGACCGGACCTCCATCTCGGCGTACTTCTTCTGGTTGTGCTCCTTGGACAGCACGGTGCCGAGCCAGCCGAGGAAGAACGCCACGGGGATCGAGACGATGCCCGGGTTGTCCAGCGGGAACCAGTGGAAGTCGACGCCCTGGATCATCGAAGCGCTCTTCCCGGTTTTCGCATCGACGGGCTTACCCGAAACCGCCGGCGAGAAGATGATCAGCACGATGCAGACCGCGAGACCGCCGTAGATGCTCCACAGCGCGCCCTGGGTGTTGAAGCGCTTCCAGAACAGCGAGTACAGGATCGTCGGCAGGTTCGCCGACGCCGCCACCGCGAACGCGAGTGCCACGAGGAACGCGATGTTCTGCCCGTTGGCGAGAATGCCGCCGAGGATCGCGACCGCGCCGATCACCAGCGCGGTGATCCGGGCGACCTTCACCTCCGAGGCCGGGCTCGCCTTGCCCTTCTTGATCACGTTGGCGTAGACGTCGTGCGCGAACGACGCCGACGCGGTGATCGTCAGACCCGCGACCACGGCGAGGATCGTCGCGAAGGCGATCGCCGCGATCAGGCCGAGCAGGACCGGTCCGCCGAGTTCCAGCGCCAGCAGCGGGGCCGCCGAGTTCACGCCACCGGGCGCGGCCTTGATCTTGTCCGCGCCGACCAGCGCGCCGGCACCGTAGCCGAGCACCAGGGTGAACAGGTAGAAGAGGCCGATCAGGCCGATCGCCCACACCACGGAACGACGGGCTTCCTTGGCCGTCGGCACCGTGTAGAAGCGCATCAGGACGTGCGGCAGGCCCGCGGTTCCGAGCACCAGCGCGATACCCAGCGACAGGAAGTCCAGTTTGGTGGTGCCGGTCTTGCCGTACTGGTTGCCCGGCCCGAGCAGTGCTTCACCGGCGCTGCCCGCCCTGTCCACGGCGCCTTGCAGCAGCGAGGAAAGATTGAAGCCGTACAGGCCGAGCACCCACAGCGTCATCACGAGCGCGCCGACGATGAGCAGCGCGGCCTTGATGATCTGGACCCAGGTGGTGCCCTTCATCCCGCCGATGAGCACGTAGGCGATCATGATGATGCCGACGATCACGATGATCGCGGCCTGCCCGGCCTTGCTCTCGATCCCGAGCAGCAACGCGACCAGACCACCGGCACCGGCCATCTGCGCCAGCAGGTAGAAGAACGAGACGGCCAGGGTGGACGTCGCTGCCGCGGCCCGCACCGGGCGCTGCTTCATCCGGAACGCCAGCACGTCGCCCATGGTGAACTTGCCGGTGTTGCGCAGCAGTTCCGCGACCAGCAGCAACGCCACCAGCCATGCCACCAGGAATCCGATGGAGTAAAGGAAACCGTCGTAGCCGTAGACGGCGATGGCGCCCGCGATCCCGAGGAACGACGCGGCGGACAGGTAGTCGCCCGCGATGGCGACGCCGTTCTGCGGACCGGTGAACGCGCGGCCCGCGGCGTAGTAGTCCGACGCCGTCTTCGAGTTGCGGCTGGCCCGGAACACGACGAACAGCGTGACGACCACGAAGAGGCCGAAGATGGTGATGTTGAGTACGGGGCTGCTGCCCTCGACTCCGGCGGCGAGGGTCATTTGGTCTCACTCTCGAGGTCCGTGCGGATCTTCTCCGCGATGGGGTCGAGTTTCTTGTTCGCGTAGCGGACGTAGAGCCCGGTGATCACGAAGGTCGAAACGAACTGCAGCAGACCGAAGACGAGGCCGACGTTGATGTTGCCGACCAGCTTCGTGCTCATGAAGCCGTGCGCGTAGTCGGCGAGGAGCACGTAGAGCAGGTACCAGACGAGGAACAGCACCGAGACCGGGAACACGAACCGGCGCAGCCGCGCACGCAACTCCTTGAACTCGGGGCTGTCGTGGGCCTTGTCCCAGTCCGTTTCAGGCGGACTGGGAGCGTTCGTTTCGGTACTCATCGTGCTCTCCTTGCGCCGCGAATGTGTTCCGCGACACGTTAAGGAGAGGTAAGGACGGCCGGAACCTTCAGCGGTTCAAACGTCTGCCGAGACGACGAACGGTCGACGAACGGTGGTCGGACCACGACGAAGGGGTTTCGGCTGTGCGATCGTCCAGATGCAGCCGCAACATGGCGGCCGTCGACCACGCGGGTGGCCTGCCCCGCAAGGAAACCACGATCATTACTCCGAATGCCAGCGGAACCGACCACGGCGCGGGCTGTGACACCAGGATCGCGGGCAGACCGCTCAGGCTCGGGACGAACAGCGCCACCAGGATCGAGCCCGAAGACGCGACGAGCCCGGAGAGGACACCGCTGATCGCGCCCGCGGCGGTGAGCCGGTTCCACCAGATGCCGAGTACCAGCAACGGGCAGAACGTCGACGCGGCCACGGTGAAACCCCAGGTGACGAGGACGCCCGCGTCCAGCCGCGCGGACGGCAACGCGAGCAGGACCATCACCGCGGCCGCCCCGAGCACCGACCAGCGCAGTCTCCGCAGGCCGCCGGGCGCCAGGTCGTACGCGACCGCGCCGGAGATCACCAGCAGCAGCCCGAGCGACGTCGCCAGGAACGCGGCGAACGCGCCCGCCGTCAGCAGCCCGGTGAACAGCGACCCCGCCCAGCCGTCGTCGACCTGCGCCGGCAGCGCGACGACGACGGTGTCCGTCGCGCCGGAGACGTACAGTTCGGGCACCAGCACCCGGCCGAGGACGCCGTAAACCCCGGGGAACAGGTAGAAGACGCCGAGCAGGGCGACGGTGATCGCCGCGGTCCGGCGTGCGGCGCGGCCGTCCGGGCTGGTGTGGAAGCGCATCAGGACATGCGGCAGGCCCATGGTGCCGAGCATGGTGGCGATCAGGATCGCCCACGTGCCGAGCAGCGGATAGCCCTGGTCGCCGAGGTCGAGCAGCGGCCGTTGCCAGTCCGGGCCGCCCAGCGGCGCACCGCCCCGGACGGCGGGAACCGGTGTGCCCTCGGCGAATTCCAGGGTCTGCCCGCTCCTGGCCACCAGTTCTCCCGGCGGCACGACGTGCTTTTCCGGGGTGAGCAGGGTGGTCGGCTCGCGCAGGGTCAGTGTCACGTCGATCTCGAAGGACAGCCGGGTGTCGCGGTCGAAGTGGGTGAACTCCACCGGGTGCACCGAAGCCGATCGTTCCTCCGGGGAGACCTGGGAGACCAGCCAGATCGCGGGGACGAGGAACAGCAGCAGTTTCAGCACGAACTGGAAGGCCTGGACGTAGGTCGCCGCGCGCATCCCGCCGAGCGCAAGTGTCGCGCTGACGGCGGCGCCCGCGATGACGACACCGACCCAGTACGGCGTGCCGCCGACAGCGGTCAGCACCAGCCCCGCGGTACGGAATTGCGGTACCAGGTAAAGGGTTCCGATCACGAGGACGACGACCGCGGCGAGGCGGCGCAGGGCGGGGGAGGCCAGCCGGGCTTCGGCGAAGTCCGGGACGGTGAGCGCACCGGAGCGCCGCATCGGCGCCGCGACGAGCACCAGCATCGCGATGTACCCGGCGGTGAACCCGACCGGGTACCAGAGCGCGCCGATGCCGTCCTTCACCACCAGCCCCGCCACCCCGAGGAACGACGCGGCGGACAGGTATTCGCCGGAGACCGCGGCCGAGTTGACCAGCGGCGAGATCCGGCGCGAGGCGACGAGGAAGTCCGACGTCGTGCGCATGGCCGCGACGCCGCGCAACCCGATCAGCAGGGTGATCAGCACGACGGGGGCCACCGAGAGCGCCGCGACCACTACTCGTCCTCGATCTTTTCCGCCCGGCGCAGCTGCCACCACGACAGCAGCGCCATCGCCGGATACGGGAGGATCGCGATCATCAGCCAGGACAGCGGGATACCCAGCAGCCGCACCGAATCCAGCCCGGGGAACACCCCGAACACCAGCGGGAGCCCGAACACCAGCCCGAACATCCCGGCCAGCGCGGGAAGCCCGCGACGGCGCTGGGCCCGGTAGAGCGCGTCCGCGCGTTCGGCGTCGCCCGCGGCCAGCCGGGGGACCCGCCAGCGCCCGCGCGAACGGCGCCGCGAATGCGCGAGCCGGGTCTGCGGGCTGGTGACGGCGACCCGTTTGACGCGGCTCACCGGCGGCTTCCCCTGCCCAGTTCGCCGCGTTGCGCGGCGGCGAGCAACCGGTCGCGCAGGTCGCGCGCGTGGCGGCGGCTCACCGGCACGTCACCCGCTTCGGTATGCGCCAGCAAGCCGCCGGTGGTGTCGCTGCGCAGTTCGAGCACCGCGTCCACGGCGAGCAGGAAGCTCCGGTGCACGCGGGTGAAACCCGTTCCCTCCCAGTACTCTTCGAGCCGGGAGATGGGCATGCGCGTGACGTGGACGCCGGATTTCGTGTGCAGCCGGACGTAGTCGCCGTGCGCCTCGACGAACTGGACTTCGTCACGGCGGACGTATCGCGTGCGCCCACCGGATTCCACCGGCAGCGCGGACATCGCGTCCGGCGCCGGTTTCGGCTCGTCGGCCTGGTTGCCCGCCATCCGGACCACTTTGGACAGTGCGGCGGACAGCCGTTCCGCGCGGACCGGTTTGAGCAGGTAGTCGACGGCGCCGATGCCGTACGCGGCCACGGCGTGACCGTCGTGCGCGGTGACGAACACGATCACCGGCGGCCGGTTGAGCCGCGCCAGCAGCGAGGCGAGCTCCAGCCCGTCGAGCCCCGGCATGGAGATGTCGAGGAAGACGGCGTCGAAATGGTCACCCTGCAACAGCTTGAGCGCGTTCAGCGCGTCACCGGCCGCGACCACCTCGGCGACTTCCGGTGCCTCGCGCAGCAGGCTGCACAGCTCGTCGAGGGCGGGCGGGACGTCGTCGACCGCCAGCACCCGCAGCCCGTTCGTCACGGCAGCACCCCCGGCTGGAATCGGGGCACCCGCACCACGACCCTGGTGCCCGCGCCGGTCTCGGTCTCGACCGTCAGGCCGTACCACGGCCCGTAGACGCTGCGCAGCCTTCTGTCCACATTGGCCAGTCCGACGCCGCCGTCTTCGCCGCGTCCGGCCAGGATCGCCGCCGCGCGTGCGGGGTCCATGCCGACACCGTCGTCCTCGACGCTGATCACGCAGTCGTTCCCTTCCGCCATTCCCTGAACCTGGATGAACCCCGCCTCGGCGCGTGGCTCGATCCCGTGCCGGATCGCGTTCTCCACCAACGGTTCCAATACGAGGTACGGCACCGCGACGGCCAGCACCTCCGGCGCCACCCGCACCTGCACCCGAAGCCGCTCGCCGAGCACCGCGCGCTGGAGCGCCAGGTAGGTCTCGATGGCGCCGAACTCGTCGGCGAGCATCGTGTACTCGCCGTGCCGGGCGACGCTGTAGCGGGTGTACTCGGCGAAGTCGAGCATCAGATCACGGGCGCGATCGGGGTCGGAGCGGACCAGCGAGGAGATCACGGTGAGCGCGTTGTAGACGAAATGCGGCGAGATCTCGGCCCGCAGCGCGCGCAGTTCCGCCTCCGCCGCCTGCTCGGCGGAGGCCTCCAACCTGCCACGTTCGAGCGCGTGGACGACGAGTTCGGCGGCCTGGCGGGCGATGGCGGTCTTGCCTTCGATGACCAGGAGGACGCCGGCGAGTTCGTCGTGGACGTGGAGCGGCAGCGCGACCAGCCCGGGCTCGGACACCGGCGTCTCGGAGTGGAGGACCTCGTCGAGCGCCGAGACCACGACGTCGTCCGCCGCCGGGCGGCCGGACCAGATCAGCGAGCCGGAAAGGTCGGTCAGCCCGAGGCCGGGGACGCCGAACAAGCGGCGGAGGCCGTGCGTGGCATGACGCGCGCGCGGCCCGGCGAGGCCGTCCATGAGATCGTCGGAGACGCGCTGGGCGGCCGCGAGTACCGGCACCGGATCCGCGCTCGCGGCGGGACGCCAGGGCAGACGCGTGCTCATCGGCCACCTCCCTCCGCGACGTCGAGGACTGGATCCTAACGTCGGTGCGGGGTTTCGGCGGTTACGCTCCGGACATGGTCACTGGGGATGCCGTGGTGCTCCGGCTGGACGTCGTGATGCGCCGGCTCGCGTGGGCGGGGTTCGTGGTGTTCGGCGGGGGCGGCCTGGTGGCCGTCGTTCTGTCGTTGTTCTCCGGCTCGGTGTCCGGGGTGGTGTTCAGCCTGCTCAGCGTGGGTTTCGCGGGGCTTATCCTGCTCGCTCTGCGGCGCTCGGCCACCTTCTTGACGGTGTCCGCTTCGGGCTTCGAGGTGGCGGGTCAGTTCGCCGTCGGGTGGACCGAAGTGCGGCGGCTGCGCGTGTGGCGGGAGAAGCGGCGGGTGGGGCGGTGGATGCACTGGTGGCACTACCGGCTGTCGTGGACCGGGTCCGGGCCGGAGGACCTTCTGGAGGACGGCGAGTACGTGTACGCGCTGGGTCACCTGGGTGGGGGTGTTGCGCTGTACGGGGCTCTCACGCGCTTCGCTCCGGCTGGGGTGGTCGAGCTGCGGGAGCGAGCCGCTCCCGGATGCTAGGAAAGGACCGTTCCTTGCAAATTTCGCAAGGAACGGTCCTTTCCTAGCAGTACCGAAACGCGTCAGCAGCTCTGCTTGTAGAAGTACTGGGCGTTCGCGTCCATGTTCGCCTTGGTGATGGAGTGCAGCGAAGCGGTCAGGTTGCGCGTCACCGGCTTGCCCTCCAGCGCCGCGATGGCCTGCTGCACGCCCTGCTGCCCGATGGCGGCCGGGTCCTGCGCGATGAGGCCCTGGTACTCGCCCTTCTTCAGACCCTCGATCTCCGACGGCGACGCGTCGAAGCCGATCAGGTTGACCGCGCCGATCTTGCCCGCGTTCCGCAGGCCGGTCGCGGCGCCCTCACCGGTGTTGAGGTTGGTCGCGAAGATGCCGATCAGGTCCGGGGTGGACGCCAGCGCGGCGGTCACCTTGGACGCGGCCTGGTCGGGCTCGTTCTGGGTGAACTGCACGCCCGCGGACTTCAGGTTCGGGTAGTTCTTCAGCTCGTCCTCGAAGCCCTTCGCGCGGGTGTTCGTGGTCGAGGTGCCCGCGATGGTGTCGAGCACCAGCACCGAACCGGTCTTGCCCGCGGCCAGTTCCGCCATCGTCTTGGCGGCGAGCTTGCCGCCCTCGGCGTTGTCCGAGGAGATGGACGACTCGGCCACGCTGGTGTCCTTCAGCGCGGTGTCGACCTCGATGATCTTCGCGCCGCGGGTCTTGACCTGCTGGATCGGCGCGAGCATCGCCTGCGCGTCGGTCGGCGCGATGAGCAGCGCGGCGGGCGGGTTGGAGCCCAGCGCGTTGACCAGCTGGGTCTGCATGGCCGCGTCGAACTTCTGCGGGGCCTGCGTGGTGAGCTCGTAGCCCGCCTTCTTGGCCTCGGCCTCGGCGCCGCACTGCATCGAGATGTAGAACGGCTCGGCCTGCACGCCCGGGATCAGCGACAGCTTCTTGTTGTTGGTCTTGGCACCGGAGTCACCGGAGGGCGACTCGCCGACCGTGCCACCGCCGCAAGCGGTCAGCAGGAGGGCGGCGGAGACGGCGGCACCGGCGACGAGCAGGGTCTTCTTCATGGGGATTGCACCTCTTTGTGCGTAGGAATCAACGAGAGTTGCGGCGGCGACGGCGCCGCTGGTCGAACCAGACCGCGGCGATCAGCACCGCGCCGACCGCGATCATCTGCCAGAAGTCCTGGACCTGCGTGATGTTGAAGCCCTTCTTCAGCACGGCCGGGATGAACACGCCGATCACCGTGCCCAGCACCGAACCGACACCGCCGAAGAGGCTCGTGCCGCCCATCACCGTGGCGGCGATGGCGTTGAGGTTGTCGGTGGTGTGCGCCGAAATCGTCGTCGACGCGTAGTACGCGAGCGACAGGAAACCGGCGACACCGGCGAGGAAACCGGTGAGCGTGTACACCTTCAGCAGATGCGCGGTCACCCCGATGCCCGCCCGGCGCGCGCCCTCGGCGTTGGAGCCGACGGCGTAGGTGTAGCGGCCGAATTTGGTGGTGTGCAACAGCCAGGCACCGATCAGCGTGATCACCACGGCCACCAGCACCAGATTCGGCACCCCGCCGAACGACGTCCCGTAGCCGAGCGTCTTGTTGAGCTCGGTCGGCACGCTGCGCACGTCGGACCCGTTGTTCAGCAGGTACGCGGCGCCGAGCGCGGCACCCATCGTGCCGAGCGTGACGATCAGCGGCGGGATGTTCGCCACCGCGATCAGGAAACCGTTGATGAGGCCCCAGATCGTGCCCGCGACGACGGCCGCCACGAGCCCGGCGGTGATGACGCCCCAACCGGCCTTCGTCGCGTCACCGTCCGGGCTCAGCGCCTCCATCGTCTTGCCGGCCACCATGCCCGCGAAGATCAGCACCGAGCCGACCGAGAGGTCGATACCGGAGGTGATGATCACGAACGTCATGCCGACCGAGAGCACCAGCAGCACCGAGGTCTCGATGAGCAGGGTCTGGAAGGTGAACACCGTCGCGAACTCGGCGGGCGCGATGGCGGTGAACACGATGATCAGCGCCAGCAGCACCAGCGCGATCCAGAACGTGTTCGCCCCGATCATCCGCTGTCCCAGCGAACGCTTGCCGAAGCCACCGTCCACCGAGGTCTGGATCTCGGGGTCGTTCTTCGCCGGAGTGGACACGGTCACGCCGCCTCCTCTTGTACGAGGGCGCCCGTCATCGCGGCGACCAGGTCTTCCAGTTTCGTGTCGGAGCCGGTGAACCGGGCGACGCGCTTGCCGAGCCGCAGCACCTCGACGCGGTCGGCCACCGACAGCACCTCAGGCATGTTGTGGCTGATCAGCACGACGGCGATGCCCTTGTCCCGCACCTTCTTGATCACGTCGAGCACGCGTTCGCGCTGCACGACGCCGAGCGCGGCCGTCGGCTCGTCCATGAACACGACCTTCGAGGCCCAGACGACCGACCGGGCGACGGCGACGCTTTGCCGCTGCCCGCCCGAAAGCGAGCCGATCGGGACGTCGGTGCTCTGGAGGGTCACGCCGAGCCGCTGGAACTCCTCCACGGCTTGACGCTTCATCTCGGCCTTGTCCAGCATCCCGAGCTTGCCGAGGATCCCCTTGCGGTGGATCTCCCTGCCGAGGAACAGATTCGCGGCGGGGTCGAGTTCCGGTGCGACCGCGAGGTCCTGGTACACCGTCTCGATCCCCATCCGCCGTGCCGTGGTGGGGGATTCGAGCACCACCTCGGATCCGTCGAGCAGGATCTTGCCCGACGTCGGCTGTTCCGCGCCGGACAGGCATTTGACCAAAGTGGACTTCCCGGCGCCGTTGTCGCCGATCAGCGCGGTGACCTCACCGGCCCGCGCCTGGAACGACGCGCCGCGCAGCGCCTCCACCGAGCCGTAGCGTTTGACCAGGTTCTGTGCGTCGAGCAGGAGTTCGCTCACGATCGCTCCCTCTTCTCGGGGGCGGGCGGACGGCAGCGGATGATCGTGACATCGCCCTCCACGGCCGCCTGACCGGCGTCGTGCGGGACCACGTAGGTCTCGCCCTTGCGCAGGGCGTACTCGCCGCCGTGTTCGGTGCGGAGCGTTCCCGACCCGTCCATGACGACCAGCACCGCGAACGACGGGTCGAGTGACAACGTTGTCGACCTGCCGGAAACAACGGGACGGAGCCGGTCGGCGCGGAAGAACGCGTCACTGCCGTCGGCGAGCAGGTCCACAGTGGACGCGTTATCGCCCGCGGTGCGCTTGACGATCGAGCCGAGCCGTTCTTCGTCCCAGCCCGAGGTGTCCAGGGTTTCGATGGCGGTCTCGAACCCGATGCCGAGGTGCGCCTTCTCCGGGTTCGCCAGGAAGTCACGCCATTCCAGGGTCAGCGAAAAGTCGGTCGGCTGCTGGAGTTCGACGACGAACACGCCCTCGCCGATCGCGTGCGGCAGGCCCGCCGGGATGTAGACCGTGTCGCCGGGGGTGACCGCGACACTGTTCAGCGCGCCGAGCATGGCGGGCGCGTCCTGGCTGCGGGCCCATTCGTTGACCGTCGCCTTGTCGACGGTCTCCTTGAAGCCCGGGTAGACGCGCGGGTCTTCGCCGTAGGTGCCGACCACGATCCACGCTTCGGTCTTGCCGAAGTGCGAGTCGAAGTGCCGCTTCGCGAACGAGTCCGACGGGTGGAAGTGCACCGGCAGGCGCTGGCCCGCGTCGAGCAGCTTCACCAGCAGGCCGGTCGAATCGCCGAGCGCCTCGACGTGTTTCGCGCCGAGCCAGGCGGACGGGTTCTCGCGGACGGCGTCGCGTAGCCAGACCCCGTTGGGCAGCTTGGTCAGGCCGTTGGTCTCCTGGCCGAACATCGTGGTGGCCGAGCCGACCCAGTCTTCGGGGCCGAACTTGCTCTCCGAGGGGGCTTCTCGCAACGCGGCGATGGCGTCACCGCCGCGGTAGAACTGCGGCGGCTGGTTCGCCGGCAGGCGGATCGGTTCGAGGTGGCCGCTCATGAAGGGGCGACCTCCCCGGAACCGCGGGCTACGAGATGCACGGGCAGAACTACCTTTCTCGGTGCGGATTGATCTCCCTGTACCCGGGCGAACAGCAGTTCCGCGGCCGCCCGGCCCAGCGCGCTCACGTCGTGCGCGATCACGGAGACCGGCGGATCCAGCAGATCCGCCAGCTCGAAGTCGTCGAAGCTGATCATCGCGGGACGCCGTTCGGCGTGCGCCAGCGCGCGCAGCAGGTGCACGGCGACCCGGTTGTTGCCCGCGATCACGGCGGTGGCCGGATTCGGCCCGGTGAGCAGCCGTCGCACGGCGTCGCTGACGCTCTCTGCGGTCGGCGTGCGCATCACGACGAGGCTCTCGTCGTAGGGGATCCCGTTGCGGACACAGCCCTCCCGGAACCCGCGCAGCCGTTCGCCCGCGGTGAAGATGTCCGGGCTGTCGGCGAGGAACGCGATCCGGCGGTGGCCGTGTTTCGCCAGGTGGGCGACCGCTTCGACGGTGCCGCCGATGTTGTCGACGAGCACCGTGTCGGCCACGATGTCGCCGGCGGGCCGGTCGAGGAACACCACCGGCGTGCCGGCGCGCATCTCGGGGACCAGGTAGCCGTGCTGCATTCCGGCCGGGACCACGAGGATGCCGTCGACCCGGCGGGAGCAGAACTCCAGGACCAGTTCCCGTTCGCGGTCGGAGTTCTCCTCCGAAGAACCGGTCAGCACCTGACGCCCGAACGAGGTCGCGATGCGTTCGACGGCCCGGTTGAGCTCCGAGTAGAACGGGTTTCCGACGTCTTCGACGATCAGGCCGATCGTCCCGGTCGTCGAGCCGCGCCGCAGGTTCCGCGCGCCGAGATTGCGCCGGAACCCGAGCTGCTCGATCGCCGCCATGACGCGCTCCGCGGTGTCCGGATGGACGGCGGGCTCGTCGTTCACTACCCGCGAGACGGTCTTGATGCTCACGCCCGCGAGGCGGGCCACGTCACTCATCGTGGCCCGTCGGCCGGTGGTGCGGTGGCCGCTGTCCGGTCCGCTGGAAGACAACGTTGTCATAGTGGCCGGAATTGAACGCCAGCGACGCGATGATGTCAATGCCCGGTTCGTCCTGGAGGCGTCATCCGAAGTCGAACCGTTACCCGTGCCGGGGCTGTGGCAGGGTCTTGTCCGATCGAGGGGAGTGCGGAATGCCGTATGTCGAAGCGTCGGTGCGCAGCAGGCAGTTCGTCGCCGCCGCGCGCGAGGTGATGCTGCGCGACGGCGTCACTGCGACGACCCTGCGGGCGGTCGCCGCGGAGGCCGACGTCCCGCTCGGCACGCTGCAGTATGTCTTCTCCAGCAAGGAGGCGTTGCTGCGCGCGGTGATCGAGGACGTCGTCGAGGAGATCTCGACCGTGCTGACCGGGACGGTCGAACTCGACCGCGGGCTGGCGCACGCGATCCGCCAGGGGCTCACGAGTTTCTGGTCGGAGCTGGTCGCCGACCACGTCAAGCTGCAGCTGATGCAGGGCGAACTGCTGCACTACGCGCTGCGGAAGCCGGGACAGGAAAGCATGGCGAGCTGGCAGTACCGGCGTTACGTCGCGGTGCTGACCGGCTGGTGCAGGGGGGCCGCCGTCGACGCGGGCGAGAAATGCGCGCTGCCCTACGACCGGCTCGCCAGGGTGATGCTCGCCGGCGTCGACGGGCTCATCGCGCAGTACGTCTGCGAACCCGACGAGGAACGCGCACGCGCCGATCTCGACACCATGATCGCGATGCTCATTGCCTCGGCGGACATCCGGCCCGTCTGACGTCTGACCAGCGTTGTTGCGGAGGTTCTCGACCTGCCCTAGGGTCAAGTCATACGACTGACTGAATTTCGGAGGGCGGCGAATGGACACGACTGTCGTGGTCGTCGGTGCTGGTTTGTCCGGGCTGGTGGCGGCGCGTGCCCTGTGCCGGCGAGGCGTCGAAGTCGTCGTACTGGAGGCCGCGGACCGGATCGGCGGGCGGGTCCTGGGCGAGACGACCGCGCTGGGGTCCCGGCTGGACCTCGGCGGGCAGTGGATCGGGGCCGATCATCACCGGGTCAGGGCGCTGGCGGCCGAATTCGGCGCCACCGAGTTTCCCATGCACACCGGGACATTTCCCGGATTGATCGAGGCGGGCAAGCGGGTGCCGCTCTGGTCGCCCGCTCTGTGGCCCGCCGGTTTCGCGCTGGCCGCGGCGGGCATGCTGAGCAGGACGGGAACGCCGAAACGGTGGAACCGCACGACACTCGGATCCGTGCTGCGCGCGGTGCCGGGCCGCCGGGCTCGCGGATTGCTGGAGGCCGTCGCCTCCGTGTCGTGGACCGTCGACCCCGACCGGTTCTCCGTCGAAGCGATGACCAGGATGATCCGCGCGCAGGGCGGATTGCGGACCATGCTGTCGACGGCAGGTGGAGCGCAGGAGGCTCTGCTCGTCGAGAGCATGGGAGCACTCGTCGACGGTCTCGCCGCCGAGCTCGGCTCATGGGTGCGGACCGGGGCGGCGGTCGCCTCGATCGTCCGTGACGGCGACGGGGTCACCGTGCGGACCGGGACGGATCACTTTCGGGCGGCGAAGGCGGTCGTCGCCGTGCCGCCGCCGATCGCCGCGCGGATCTCGCACGAGCCCGCCCTGCCGCGACCGCGACTCGATCTGGAGAAGCACACCTACATGGGGATCGTGTACAAGGCGATCGCGGTCTACGACCGGCCGTTCTGGCGGGAGCGTGCGAACGGCGAGTTCCTCGTCCTGGACGGCCTCGGGCACACGGTGTTCGACACGACCGCTCCCGGCGGGCCGGGACATCTGTGCGTGCTGGTCGGCGGGCCCCGGGCACGGGGCCTCGACGGGCTGGACGCCGCGGCCCGTCGTGACGCGCTGCTCGGACCGCTGGTCCCGCATCTCGGCTCCGCCGTGCTCGAACCCGCCGGCTGGCACGAAAAGGCTTGGCACCTCGACAAGCACGCCGGCGGCGGGTACATCGCACTGCCCGTGCCGGGTACCACCGACGGTTTCCCGCCGTTTCCGTCGGCTCCGGCCGGGCATCTGCACTGGGCGGGTTCGGAAACCGCCCGCGAGCACCCCGGCTACCTCGACGGTGCCATCGAGGCGGGCGAACGCGCGGCGCGAGAGGTGGCCGAAGCCCTCGGGTGAACTTGTCGCGAAATGGACAGGGTTTGGCGGACCTCTTGACCAGGTGGTCTGTTCTTGCCGAAGGTGAGCGGACAGCGACAACGTTGTCAGGAGGCGGCCTTTCCCATGCCTGCACGCACTTCGACCCGCGTCGCCGGGTTGCTCACCGCGCTTGTCGTCCCCGCCGGGCTGCTCACGCCCGTCGCGGCGGCGGCGCCCGGTGGCGACCCCGTGGACGCGGTCAACACCTTCATCGGCACCAAGGACGACGGCAACACCTTTCCCGGCGCCTCGGCCCCTTTCGGGATGACGCAGGTCAGCCCGATCTCATCGCATTACGCCGGCTATCGCTACGACGACACCGCGATCCGCGGCTTCGGGCACTTCTTCCTGTCCGGCGCGGGCTGCTGGGAGCAGGGCGGCCTCGTGTCGTCGCTGCCCACCACCGGCGCCGTCGGCCCGGGCGCGGCGTTCGACACCGCCAAGCCCGAGACGTTCGACCACAAGAAGTACGCCTCGCCGTACACGCACGAGGGCGAGGTCGGGAAACCCGGCTACTACAAGGTGCGGCTCACCGGCTACGGCGGCGTCGACGCGGAGACCACCGCGACCACGCGGACCGGTGTCGAGCGGTACACCTTCGCGAAATCGGGCGACGCGAACGTTTTCGTCAACGTCGGGCAGGCCAACGACAAGGAACCCGTGACGGCGAGCCAGATCCGCGTCGTCGGCGACCGGACGGTCGAAGGCATGGTGGAGTCGCAGGCGTTCTGCGGTGGCAAACCGTACAAGACCTGGTTCACCACGACATTCGACAAGCCGTTCAAGTCCTTCGGGACTTGGTCGCCGACGGGTGGCACGCCGGGCTCGAAGGAATCCGCGGGCGGGGAGGGCCTTCGTGGCGCTTGGCTGACCTTCGGCGGCGGACAGGTCACCGCGACGACGGCGATCTCCCATGTGGACGCTTCCGGCGCCCGGCTCAACCTGGCGGCGGAGAAGGGCCGCTCGTTCGACGCGGTCCGCGACGGCGCACAGCGTGCCTGGCGCAAGGAACTGTCCTCAGTGGACATCAAGGGCGCGTCGAAGGACGACCGAACGGTGTTCTACACCTCGCTCTACCACGCGCTGCTGCAGCCGCTGACCGGCAACGACGCCGACGGCCGCTATCGCGGTTTCGACGACAAGATCCACCGGGCGCTGGGCTGGACCTACTACGAGTTCTTCTCGTTGTGGGACACCTATCGCACACAGAACCAGCTGCTCGCCCTCTTGCGGCCTGCTCGGGCGAAGGACGTCGCGAAGTCCGTGCTCGCCATCCACGACCAGGGCGGCTGGCTGCCGCGCTGGGCGTACGCGAACCAGGAGACGAACACGATGACCGGCGATCCGGTCACCCCGTTCCTGGTCGACCTGTGGCGGTTCGGCGCGCTGTCCGGACAGGAGTTCAAGGCATACCAGGCACTTCTGCAGAACTCGCGCGAGATCCCGCCGGCGTCCTCGCCGTTCCAGGGCCGCTCGGGCAACGCGAGCTACCAGAAGGACGGGTTCGTCCAGTACGACAAGGACTTCCCGAAGAAGGGGCAGGACACCGACCCGAACCACGGTGCTTCGGCCACATTGGAATACGCGCTCGCGGACTGCTCGTTGTCCATCATGGCGGCCGGTCTCGGCAAGAAGGACGACGCGAAGGCCTTGGCCGACAAGGGACGCAGCTATCGCACCCTGTGGGATTCCACGGTGACCGACCGCGGCTTCACCGGTTTCTACCGGCCGAAGCTCGAAGGCGGCGAATGGTTCAGCCCGGCGGGCAAGCCGTTCGACCCGCAGAGCCAGGACGGCTTCCACGAGGGCACGTCGTGGCAGTACCAGTGGCTGACCCAGCAGGACGTTCCCGGGCTGGTCGAACGCATGGGCGGCAAGGAGAACGTCGGCAAACGGCTCGACGACTTCTTCGCCTACGGGGATCTGGTCAAGGACCCGGCGAAGACCGTGCGCGAGGAATGGGTCGTCGGCCCGTACAACTACTACAACCAGTTCCGCTACAACCCGAACAACGAGCCCGACCTCCACTCGCCGTGGATGTACACGCTGACCGGGCAGCCGTGGAAGACCTCGGCCGTGGTGCGCGCCGCGCATACGCTGTTCACCAACGCGCCGAACGGTGTCACCGGCAACGACGACCTCGGGACCATGTCCGCGTGGTACGTCTTCAGCGCGCTGGGCCTGTATCCGGCGGTGCCGGGCACCGGGCAGTTCGTGCTCAACGCGCCGCGATTCGAGAAGTCCGTGGTGCATCTGGAGAACGGCCGTGACATCACGATCAAAGCCGACGGCGCCGACGCGTCGAAGCTCCAGTACGTCCAAGGAATGGGATCCGGCTCGCAGCGGGCGTATGTCGGCTTGGAACAGTTGACGCGGGGGACCACTTTGGACTTCAAGCTCACGGACGATCCGTCGAAGGCGACGTGGGCGACCGGCCCCGAAGGGGCGCCGAAATCGCCCTGCGCCGGGTGATCCGAGTGGTTTAGACCGGTTCGTTCCGGGGGTCGTGAGGAGCATCACGGCCCCCGGTGTTCCGGTGAGGGCCGTCACGCCTCACACTGGTATTACCACGTCCGACAGCGCTGTTGACGTTCTTGGCGAGTCCGCCTTGGACAGTGCTCGTCGGACGTAGTCATGTGCACACACATAGTGGTGAGACCCCACAGGAGGAGAAAGTGTCCAGCAAGGCCGCTCTAGTATTCCGCGTGGCCGCGGTAGCCGAAGCCCTTTCCTGGGCCGGGCTGCTGGTCGGGATGTTCCTCAAGTACGCCGTCAAGCTCGGCGAGGGCGGCGTTCCCGTCCTCGGCATGGTGCACGGTGTCGTGTTCGTCCTCTACGTGCTGGTCTCCCTGTCCGTGGCGAAGCCGCTCGGCTGGCGCCCGAAGACACTGATCCTCGCGCTGCTCTCCAGCATCCCGCCGCTGTTCACCTGGCTGTTCGAGTCCTGGGCGCTGCGCAACGGCAAGCTGGACGGCCCGCAGCGGCTCACGCACGGCGGTGTCGGCCTGTTCGCGGGCAAGTCTTCGGAACCTGTCGCCGTCTGATCTTCGGCAAGTACGTGAAGGCCCCCTTCATTGCGTCTAGCGCAATGAAGGGGGCCTTCACGTACTTGCGGGTTATTCGGTGAAGTCGCCGGTGGCCTTGCGGACCTTGGTGAGCAGGTCGGTCAGCTGCTCGGTCTGCTTGCCGGTGAGCCCGGTCAGTCCGAAGTCGATTTCGGTGACCGCCTTCGTGGCCCCTTCGCGCCGTGCGCGGCCTTCGTCGGTGATCTCGACCAAGGTGGTCCGGCGGTCGGTCGGATGCGGCACGCGCTTGACCAGGCCGTCCTTCTCGAGCCTGTCGACGATGTTGGTGACGCTCGTCGGATGCAGCTGGAGCCGCTCGCCCATTACCCGCATCGGCAGGTGGGAGGCGCGGGCGAAGGTCAGCAGGACCAGCGCCTCGTACCGGGCGAAGGTCAGCCCGTGCGGTTTGAGCGCGCCGTCCACCGCGGACTGGATGATCTGTTGCACGCGCATGATCCCGGTCACCGCGGCCATGGTTTCGGACGGCCCGATACGGGCTTCCCACAGCTGCGCCGCGCGGGCGATCGGGTCGAACGGCAACGGACGGCTCATGGCGGTCGAAGTTACCAGCGGGTACCCGTGCCACGCCGCACGACCGGGTGTTATGCGTGGGAAAAGTGTCTGAACGAGGAGCAGAAGATGATCGTGGCCTTCAGTGTCAGCCCATCCGCGGCCGAGGAAGACGGCGGGGTCAGCGAGGCCGTCGCCCGCGCGGTGAAAGTGGTGCGCGAATCCGGCCTGCCCAATTCCACCAACGCCATGTTCACCAACATCGAGGGCTCGTGGGACGAAGTGATGGACGTCGTCAAACGCGCCGTCGAGGCCGCGGGCGAGGGCTCGTCACGGGTCGGGCTGGTGCTCAAGGCCGACATCCGGCCGGGTTACGAAGGCCAGCTGACCGCGAAGGTGGAACGCGTCGAGAAGCACCTGAGCGAGTAGGTCAGGGGAGTGGCGGGGTGAAGGCCACCAGCCACAGCTCGCCCTTGACCGCGATGGCCACCGCGTAACCGAACGCGCTGCCGTCGGCCAGTTTCCCGCTGACGGTCGCCGAAGTCGGCGGGAGATCGTCCGGCGCGAACTTCACCGTGACGTCGTGGGCGCCGCGGCCCGCCAGCGCGTCGATATAGGACTTCGCGAAGTCGCCCGCTGACGCGGGCGGATAGTCGATGAGTTCGGAGAGGGCCTCGACGTCGCGCTCGTTGAGTGCGGCGGCGAGGCTGTCCCGGAGTTGTCCCGGGCTGCCGACGCCGGGGTCGGGTTGATGGGCGATCAGCACCGTGATCACGCTCACCCAGACGATGGCGACGGCGATCGCGACGGCCACCGTCGCCGTCCTGCGGGTCGGAATGTCGATCACCCCCTCGTGGCGAGCCTGCCGGAACGGAACCGTCCTGCCAAGCGGGCAGCCGGGGGCATGCGGTGAAACCCTCGGGGATGCGTGCCAGGATGGAACCGTGACACACCCACGCGGATCAGCATCGAAGACGGCGGCCCTTTCCGCCGCGCTTTCCGGCGCGGTCGACCTTTCCGCGCTCAAGGCGCGTGCCGAAGCGCCGCAGAAACAGCCCCCGGCCCCACCGCGCCCGGCGGACGGTGCCGCACCCGGCGCCCCCGCCGCGGGTGGCGCCGTGATCGACGTCACCGAAGCGACCTTCCAGTCCGAGGTCGTCGAACGATCCATGCAGCAGCTGGTCGTCGTCGACCTGTGGGCCGAATGGTGCGGCCCGTGCAAGCAACTCAGCCCGGTGCTGGAGCGCCTCGCCGCCGAGTCCGGTGGCGCCTGGGTGCTCGCGAAGGTGGACGTCGACGCGAACCCGCGTATCGCGCAGCTCTTCGGCGCGCAGTCGATCCCGACGGTCATCGCCATCGGCGGCGGCCAGCCGGTCGACGCGTTCTCGGGCGCGCTGCCCGAACCCGAGATCCGCAAGTGGCTCGGTTCGCTGCTCGACGCGCTGCGCGACCGCCTCCCCGGCATCAAGGCCGCCGAGGAGAACGGCGGCGGCGTCGAGGTGCCGGAGGACCCGCGGTTCACCGAGGCCGAGGAGGCCTTCGAACGCGGTGACTTCGCGGCGGCCCAGGCGGCGTACGAGCGCATCCTCGACGTCGAGCCGGCGAACGAGGAGGCCAAGACGGCGCTCGCGCAGGTCAAGTTCACCGCCCGCGCCGAGGCCGCCGGCCCGGACGCGATCGCGAAGGCCGACGCGAACCCGGCCGACCTCGACGCGCAGCTCGCCGCCGCCGACCTCGAGGTCGCCGGGCAGCAGCCCGAGGCGGGCTTCGCGCGGCTGATCGCCGTCGTGCGGCGTACCGCGGGCGACGAGCGCAACAAGGTGCGGGAACACCTGGTGGCGCTGTTCGACCTGTTCGACTCGGCGGACGAGCGCGTCATGAAGGCGCGACGGGATCTGGCGAGCGCCCTGTACTGAGGTTTCTTTGGGTACGTGAAGGCCCCCTTGCTTGCGCCAGGCGCAAGCAAGGGGGCCTTCACGTACTTGGGCGGCGGCCGACTCGCGTGATTAGACGGCCGACACACGTGACTGGGTGGACGACTCGCGTGCTTGGACGGCCGACTCGCGGCGGACTCCAGTCGCGCGCGTGTCGGCCATCCAGACACGCGTGTCGGCCACCGGATCACACGTGTCGTCCCATCGATCACGCGAAACGGCCAGTTTGCGTCGCGGGGTTCGGGAGCTCTGAGCGCGAGCTGCGAGCCCCGGGGCCGGGCCTGGCAACCCCCGGATGAGATGAAAGGCCCCTTCATTGCAAAATTTGCAATGAAGGGGCCTTTCATCTCACTTCAGGGGCCCGTGACCGGACCGATCAGCCGTACTGCGTCGAGCACACCGACGAGCTCTCCAGGTAGCCCTTCCGCAGCGCCTCGACCCGCTCGAAACCGTTGTCCACGCGCTTGCCGTTGACGTCGGCGGAAACCAGGCTCTCCGGGCTCAGCAGATCCGAGATGGCCTCGTCGAGGTCACCGGCGGAAAGCCGCAGCGTCGCGCCGGGCACGGTGCTGGCCTTCGCCCACGCGCCGACCAGGCAGGCGGTGCGCAGTCCCGCGTTCGCGTTGTCGATCGACGCGCCGACACCCTTCTGGATGCCCATCGCGTAGCGGGACGCGATTTCCGAGAACGCGGCGAAGTCGCCCTTGCCTTCGCTGTGCCCGCTCTCCCATTCCGCCTGCTGGTCGACCGGCTGGGCGAGTTCACGCAGCTTGGCCATGTCGATGCTGACGGTGTTGTTCGACGGGCAGTACGACGCGGGCGGGGTGCTCGGGCCGCCGGGGCAGCTGCCGTTGCCGTCCTCGGTGATCTCCGGACCCGGGACACCGGCGCCCTCGAAGGCCTTGTCCAGGCTCTTCTTCAGGACCCCGATGACCTCGGCGTCGAGCTTCTCGTCGCCCTTGCCCTTGTCACCCTTGTCGAACGGGCGCTCGGTGATCCGCGCCTTGATGTTCTCCTCGTTCATCGTCGCGCATTCCTTCGGGCCCTTCTCGAACCCGACCTGGAACGCGTACGTGCGATCGAACGCCGTGCCGTGCGCACCCTGTTTGGTCGCGCTGGTGCCCGCCTGGTCGCGGATCAGGAACAGCGACGCCATGACCTGGTTGAGGCCTTCGGAGGTGGAGACGCGGTAGAACTTGCTCTTGTCCTCGGCGACCCAGCGGAAGTATCCGCCGGCGAAGCAGTCGGCCTGCTGCTCCTTGACGATCGACGGGGTGTTCTTCTTGATGTTGGCCTTCTCGGCGAGCCGGTACTGCACGGCGTGCCCGAGTTCGTGCGAGAGCACGACGGCGCCCGCCATCTTCCCGAACCGTTCGCGCAGCATGGGCAGCAGCACGCCGCGGTCCCACGCCACCAGGTCACCCGGCGGGCAGTAGAACGCGTTGACGAGCTTCTTGACGCTGCCGCATTCGGTCTCTTCGTCGTCGGTCTTCGCGCTGTAGGACAGCAGTGACTTCAGCGGCTCGTACGGCTGGCCGAAGTCGCGCGGCATGACCTCGGTCCAGTAGGCCTGCGCGTCGGCGATCGCGGCGATGGCGAGCCGGTCGTCCTCGGAGCCGTCCTCGTTGCGGACCTGCAGATCCGGTTTGGGCGCGTCCGGCTTCAGGCCGCTCTCGAAATGCGTGACCGGGAGGCCCGCGATGTCGCCGGCACCCGGCTGGCTGCCTTGCTGACCGGTCGAGGTTCCCTTGTCGCTGCACGCGCTCAGCCCGAGGGCCAGCACCATCGTGACCGCGATCAGAGCCGGGCGACGGATGCCCCGCGCTCCCCCTTGGATCATGTTCACTCGCTTGTCGTCAGGGCCCCGACCGGGCCGCGTACTCCGGCAAGCAGGGACCCTACCCAGCGCTTATGGCCCGCGTGCAGGTAATCCCCGAAGTGGGTCTTGAGCGGGGCGGGGCCCCTGCCGATATGGTCGCTCCTCATGAGAGCAGTCCGCCGGTTCACCGTCCGCGCGAGCCTGCCGGAGTCGCTCTCCGGCCTCGGTGACCTCGCCACGAATTTGCGCTGGACCTGGCATCCCCCCACGCGCGACCTGTTCGCGTCGATGGACGCGGAGCTGTTCAACCGCGTCCGCGATCCGCTGCGGATGCTCACCGCGCTGCCACCGGCCCGGCTCGACGAGCTCGCCGTCGACGACGCCTTCCTCGCCCACGCGCGCGAGGCGGTCGCCGATCTGGACCGGTACCTCGCCGAGCCGCGCTGGTACCAGAAGCAGGACGACGCCGACCTCCCGCCGGCCGTCGCGTACTTCTCGATGGAGTTCGGCGTCACCGAGGCGTTGCCGAACTACTCCGGCGGCCTCGGCGTGCTCGCCGGCGACCACCTCAAGGCGGCTTCGGACCTCGGCGTGCCGATGATCGGCGTGGGGCTGCTCTACCGCGCCGGGTACTTCCGGCAGGCACTGTCGCTCGACGGCTGGCAGGTCGAGCACTACCCGGTCATCGACCCCAACGCCTTCCCGCTGGAGCTGCTGACCGACGGCGGCAAGCCGGTGCTGGTCGAGGTCGCGATGCCCGCCGGGCGAACACTGCACGCGCAGATCTGGAAGGCCCGCGTCGGCCGGATCCCGCTGCTGTTGCTGGACACGGACACCGAGGCGAACGACGAGGACCTGCGCGCGGTCACAGACCGGCTGTACGGCGGCGACGCCGACCATCGCATCCGGCAGGAGATCCTGGCCGGGATCGGCGGCTTCCGCGCCGTGCGGCGCTACTGCGAGCTGACCGGGCATCCGCAGCCGAAGGTGTTCCACACCAACGAAGGCCACGCCGGTTTCCTCGGGCTCGAACGGGCCCGCGAGATCGTCCAGGCCGACGGGCTGGCGTTCGACGAGGCGCTGCCCGCCGTCCGTGCCGGCACCGTGTTCACCACGCACACCCCGGTCAGCGCCGGGATCGACCGGTTCCCCGTCGATCTCGTCCAGCGGTACTTCACCGACGGCAGACTGGTGCCGGACGTCGACCCGCGCCGTGTGCTCGCGCTCGGCGCGGAGGACAACCCCGGCCTGTTCAACATGGCGCATATGGGTCTGCGGCTCGCGCAGCGCGCGAACGGTGTCTCGGCGCTGCACGGCAGGGTGTCGCGGCGGATGTTCTCCCGGCTGTGGCCCGGGTTCGACTTCGACGAGGTGCCGGTCTCCTCGGTCACCAACGGCGTCCACGGGCCGACCTGGGTGGCGCGTGAACTGAGCGCGCTGCTGGGGCGCGACCACGAGGAGCTGGGCCTCGACGGCGTTCCTGGCAAGCCGCTGCGGGACGGCGTCAGCGACGAGCAGCTGTGGGCGTTGCGTCGTGAGCTGCGCGAGAAGCTGGTCGCCGAGGTGCGGCGCCGGGTGCGGGCCGCGTGGATGCAGCGCGGCGCTTCCGCGCTCGAACTCGGGTGGACCGACACGGTCTTCGACCCGGACGTGCTGACCGTCGGTTTCGCGCGCCGCGTGCCGACGTACAAACGGCTGACGCTGATGCTGCGCGACCCGGAGCGCCTGCGCGCGCTGCTGCTGGACGAGCGGCGCCCGATCCAGCTCGTCGTCGCGGGCAAATCGCATCCGGCCGACGAGGGCGGCAAGCAGCTGATCCAGCAGATCGTCCGGTTCGTCGACGATCCCGAGGTCCGCCGCCGGATCGTCTTCCTGCCGGACTACGACATGTCCATGGCGCGCTACCTCTACCGCGGCTGCGACGTCTGGCTGAACACGCCGGTGCGGCAGCTGGAGGCGTGCGGGACCTCGGGGATGAAGTCCGCGCTCAACGGCGGTCTCAACCTGTCCATCCGCGACGGCTGGTGGGACGAGTGCTACGACGGCAGCAACGGCTGGGCGATCCCGACCGCGGACGGCGTCACCGATCCGCTGCGCCGCGACGAACTGGAGGCCGCGGCGCTCTACGACCTGCTCGGCCACCAGATCGCGCCGCTGTTCTACGACCGCGACGCGGGCGGCGTCCCTGGCGGCTGGCTGTCGATGGTCTGGCACACGCTGGAGACCCTCGGGCCACGCGTGCAGGCCTCGCGGATGGTGCGGGAGTATGTCGAATCGGGTTATCTGCCCGCTTCACGGATGGTCGCGGAGGCCACGGACGACGGCTATCGCGGCGCGTTGTCGCTGGCCGACTACCGGACCAAACTCGACGTCTCGTGGCCGCGGGTGCGGATCTTCGACACCGAACTGCTCGTCGAGGACGCCGCGCCGATGGTCACCGGCACCGAGGTGACCATCCGGGCCAGGATCGACCTCGCCGGCCTCGAACCGTCCGAAGTGGACGTTCAAGCCGTCGTCGGGAAGGTGGGCGACGGGGACGAACTGAGCGATCCCGTCACGGTTCCGATGTCGGGCGACGGGATCGGCGCGTTCGCGGCGCGGCTCAAGCTGCCGCATCCGGGCTCGATCGGCTATACGGTTCGCGTGCTGCCGAAACACCGCCTGCTCGCCACGCCGGCGGAATTGGCCAGGGTCGTCCACGCCTGACTCACCTCGGGAAAGGCGCGCCGGTCCCGTGCGGGTACCGGTGCGCCGAGAGGTATCCGGCGTATCGCGCGTATTCCCATGCTTGGGCGAACTGAACGAGTTCCGCCCGGCGACGCTGATGCCACCGTGCGGAAACGAGCCAGCCCGCCGCGGCCCCGAGCAGCATCGCCAGTCCGACGATCACGACGAGTTCCATTCCGTACTCCTGGTTCCTGGCCGCTCGACGAGCGGCTGTCATTGCGACGCTAGGCGGAGTGATCGTCTTCGCGCATCCCCTGCCGGGCCTTGGCCAGGAAGTGGTCATGAGACGCACGTACGGTTTTATTTCGCCATCGATTGGTCACCTTCGCTCGTTGTCAAGTCGGTGGCGAACAAAGGGCGAGAACAGGCTCTGATGGTGTCCAAAACTTGGCAAAAGTGCAGGCTGAAGTCGTTTTATCGGGCGACTGGGGGTGATTCGTGCAGCATATTGTGATCGCCTAGGCTCTTCGTTCTTGAGGTCGCGCAGGGGAGGAATAGTGACTTCGACGAGGAAAAGAAAAAAACCCGAGGACAGTGTGCTCGGCATCCACAAGCGCAACGGCATCTGGCAGGACGGGCTCGCCAGGGTGATGGGGCCGGAGTTGCTCGAACGCTGGGGTATCGCGGAAGACGCCGAGGCGTCACGCGTGCGAGAGATCGTGCTCCTGCGGTTGAACCGGGTACTGGTCCAGTTCGCGAGCCCTGAAATGTCCGTGATCGTCTGGACCGCGTACAACCTCGGCGCGGCTTCGCCCGGAGAGGAAAGCGGAGTCGTCCGGCGGCTCGAAAGATTGGTCGACCAGGGCGGCGTCGAATGCAGTGTCCGCACCTGCACCCGCCGGTTCAACGACATTTTCCTGCCCGACGTCGTGAAGAGCCTGAGCGCCGGGCAGAGCCCGATCACCGACGAGGACCTCGGACGGGCTTCGCGCTGGCTGGCCGCGAACATCCGGCCCGATGTGCCGGAACCGGTCGCGGATGGACTGTCCGCCGCGATTCGAGGGTTGCGGACGCCCATGGACCCGGTGCTGAAGATGTTCCTCGACGGCCCTGTCCACGGACCCGCGGACGGTGACGGTGTCCCGCTCGCGGCGAAGCTCGGGGCCCGTGGCGAGTGGCTGTGCGTCTTCACCGGAGAAGAGTTGTTGGCGACTTATCGCGAGTCCACGGGGGCGAGCTGGGCCCGGACCGGCCGGTGGACCGGTCGTGACGTAGTGCGGACGGCGGCGGGCCGGATCTTCCCGACCGGGATCCTGATCGATCCGAGTCCGTCGATCGGGGCCGGGGCCGAAGCCACGCTGCCCCTCCCGCCGGACGAGATCGCCCGGCTCGCCCGCGAGTGCTGATCGACCACGAGGACAGCGGACATGATCGATTTCGAGGCCGTTCCCGATGAGTTGAGCCGGGCGGGAGACCGGCTCCACGACATCACGGAGATGATCACCAGGCAACCTGCGCTGAAGTTCAAGGCCATGGCGAGCGAAGCGGGGGATCCCGTGCTCGTGGCGGCACTGGAGAGCTTTCAGGAGGCTTCCGCGCACAGCGTCGCCGTGCTCGCCGAGGACGTGTGGCGGCTCGGCGGCCGGCTGGGCGAGGCCGCGCGTGGTTACCGGAACGGGGAAGAAGCGGCGATCGAGAAGGTCAAAGCGATCGAAGCCGCCGAAAGCCCCGCACCGCGGGCCATCGTCTTCGACTCCGGGAACGCCAACACCATCCAGGCCGTTCTCGGCTGAACTGAAGAGGACGGACGATGAAGCCGGAAGACCCGGACGGGCCGAGTGCGCCCTGGACGGCTGGGACGGTCAGCGTGCTCCGAAGCGAGGCGGAACGCTTGCGAGCGGTTTCCCGGTCGTTGGAGGACCAAGCCGTCGAGGTGCGCCAGATCGATCCTCACGGCTGGTCCGGCCCTGGGCACGACGCGTATTTGGGCCGCCGGACGGAGTTGGCCGCCCGGTGCCGGATGGTCGCGGAGGAGCACGGCCGCGCCGCGCGGGCGCTGGACGATTTCGTCGCCGTCCTGGAACAGCTGACCAGGAGCGCGCGGGACACTTCGGATCCGTCGCTCATCCGGAGACTGGCCGCCCAGCGGACCGAGGCGGCGACCCTGGCCGCCGCCACGCTCACCGAAGTGGGCAGGGAGCTGGCCGCGTTGAAGACGGTGCTCGGTGAGGTCGACCGGCGAGTGGTCCGGGAATCACGGCCTTCGCGTGCCGAGAAGCCGATTTCACCGCCTCCCGACACTGCCCACGGGCAGACTGAGCTGGCGCCGGCTCTTCTTCTGGCCGATCCGGCCGAATTCGACCGGCGCCTGCAGGGACTGAATGACGCCATGTGGCGATTCTGGTCCCTGCCCCCGCTTGTCAAGCCGGTGGCGAACAAAGGAAGTCCCTGATCTTCGATTTCCGCCGAACAATACGGAACGGCCCGGTGAAATACACTTTGCCGGGCCGATCCCGAATGGCGGAGGAATGGTGGCTTCGGCTAAGGAAACGAGAACGTCGCGCAGGGCCAAGGACCGGCTGCACCATATCCACGCCCGCGCCGGGATCCGGCAGGACGGGCTCGGCCGCGCGCTGGGCCCGGAACTGCGGGAGATCTGGGGCATCGCCGAGGACGCCGAGCCCGGCAGGGTGCGCGAGATCGTCCTTCTGCGGCTGAACCGCGTTCTCGAACGGTTCGCCGATCCGCTCATGCCCGAAATCGTCTGGACCGCCTACAACCTCGGCGTGGATCCGGTGGACGGCGGCGCGGGCATGGTCGGCCGGATCAGGACGATGGTCGACAGCGGCCGCGTCGCGGTCTCCGAGCGGACCTGCACCCGGCGGTTCTACGACTTCCTGGGGAGCGTCAAGAACAGCCTGGACGGTTTCCAGGAAGACCTCACCGGCGAAGACTTCCGGCTCGCTTCACGGTGGATTTCCGGCGACGTCCGGCCGGAACGGGAGCAGGCCGACGGCGGTCTGCGCGACCCCGTTCCCTCGGTCCTGCGGATGTTCCTCGACGGGACGGTGTGCGGCCCGGCGGACGAGGCGGGCGCCCCGGTACCGGCCCGCCTCGGCCCGCACGGCGACTGGTTCTGCGTCTTCACCGACGAGCGTCTGCTGGCCGAGTACCGCGCGGTCACCGGCGCGGGCTGGTCCCGGATCCGGCACCGGACCGGCCGCGATGTCGTGCTCGCGGCCGCCGGCCGTGCTGTGGCGACCGGGGTGCTGGTCAACCCCAGGCCGACGCGATCCGCCGGGATCCATGCCGCGCTCCCGCTCTCCCCGGACTCGATCGCCCGGCTGGCGATCCGCCGTTAGGGAACGGCGGGGGTGCCGCCTTCCCGGATCGGGAGGCCTGCCGAACGCCAGGCGCGGAACCCGCCTTCGAGGTCGGTGGCGCCCGGCAGGCCGATCCGCTGCAGATCGGCGGCGGCCAGGCTCGACGAGTACCCCTCGTTGCACACGACGATCACCGTCGAGTCCGGTTCCACCTGCGGCAGCCGCCACTCGCTGTCCGGCGCGAGCCGCCATTCGAGGTGGATGCGCTCGACGACCACCGAGTCCGGGATCTCGCCCTCTTCGGCCCGGTTGACGTGCGGGCGGATGTCCACGATCAGGGCGCCGTCGCGTTGCAGCCGTAGTGCCTGCTCGGGTTCCGCCCGGTCCAGTCCGGACCGGGCGGCCGCCAGCAGTGCGTCGATAGCGGTCATCGGCCCAGTATCGGGGCCAGCGAGGGGATCTCGGCGGGGACTTCGGCGAGCGTGCCGTACTCACGGGTCGCCACCAGCGGCGGCGAGTAGGCGTGGACGCTGGCGGCGGGCTCGGTGCCGATACCGGTCACCTGGTGCGCGCGCCCCGCGCCGAAGCCGATGCCCTCGCCCGCGACGTGGGTGCGGCGCCGGATCGGGCCGCCGGGATAGCGGTACTCCTCGCCGATCTCGCCCTGCAGCACGGTGAACGAGCCGGACGCGCCGCCGTGGTCGTGCGGTTTGGTCCGCTGACCGGGCAGCCACGACAGCAGCCACAGTTCGACGCCGTCGGTCAGCGCGAGCCGCGCCCACCAGCGCTGGTCCTCGTCGAACCGCAGCAGGCCACGCAGGCCCGAGGTGAGCTCGGTGGTGACCGTGGAGGTCAGCTCGGCCAGTTCGCGGGGTGTCCAGAGCAGACGCTCGGGGTGCAGCAGTTCCGGCAGCAGCGGGTCGATCAGCTGCGGGTGGATCTCGAAGTCCTGGTCGGGGGTGATGGACGTGGTCACGGTGAGGCTCCTCGTGAGGTTCGCGGGCGCGGAAGCAGGGCCGGACGCGGCGCGACACGGGGTGCCGTCGGAAGAGGGAACTCAGCCGTGTCGCGCGGCGGTACATCCGCACGAGGCGACGAGGAGCAGGTCGATGGCCCGGCGGCGCCAGAAAGAGCCCCCGATGACGGGGAAGGCGGCGGACACGGACCTGATCACACCGCCGATGGTGCCACAGCCGCCTGCCGAGACGCGCTTCGTCCCACTTCCTGGACCAGCCGCTTTCTCCCGACCGGCGGCCCGGTGCACACGCGCGCGCGTGTGCGGACACAATGGGCGCGTGAGCGAGCCGATCCAGCCCAGCGAACTTGACGACCTCGTGGTGAGGATGACCGGTGTCGGGGTCCGCCGAACAGGCAACGACCTCCTCGCCGACCTCGACTGGACCGTGGAACTGGACGAACGCTGGGTGGTGCTCGGCCCGAACGGCGCGGGCAAGACCACCCTGCTCCGGCTGGCCGCGGCCGAACTCCACCCGACCTCGGGAACGGTCGACCTGCTCGGCGACCGCATCGGCAAGGTCAACATCTTCGAGCTGCGCCCGCGGATCGGGTTCACCTCGGCCGCGATCGCGCAGCGCGTGCCGGGCGAGGAACGCGTCGTCGACGTCGTGGTGAGCGCCGGTTACGCCGTCGTCGGCCGCTGGCGTGAGGAATACGACAGCCTCGACACCGACCGCGCCCTGGAGCTACTCGGCGCCCTCGGCATCGCGCACCTGGCCGACCGCACCTTCGGGACACTGTCGGAAGGCGAGCGTAAGCGGACGCTGATCGCCCGGTCGCTGATGACCGACCCGGAGATGCTGCTGCTCGACGAGCCCGCCGCCGGACTCGACCTCGGCGGCCGCGAGGATCTCGTCGCGCGCCTTTCGGAGCTGGCCCTCGACCCCGAGGCCCCGGCCATGGTGCTCGTCACCCATCACGTGGAAGAAATCCCGCCGGGATTCACCCACGCGCTGCTGCTGCGCGACGGCCGCGCGGTCGCCTCCGGTCTTGTGGACGACGTCGTGACCAGCGACAACCTGTCCAAGACGTTCGATCAGGACCTGCTGCTCGAACGGTCCGGTGATCGCTTCTTCGCCCGTCGCCGCTGACGGGTCGTACTGACCGGTAGCCTGCAATCTGTCTTGGACGGTTAAGGAGGACGGCGTGGGAGAGTTCGTAAGTCTCGAGGTCGAAGGCGGGGTCGGGACGATCCGGCTGGACCGCCCGCCGGTCAACGCGCTGAACAACCAGGTGCAGGCCGAGCTGGCCGAAGCGGCCCGTGAGGCCTCCGAGCGCGACGACGTGCGCGCCGTGATCCTTTACGGCGGTGAGAAGACCTTCGCGGGCGGCGCGGACATCAAGGAGATGGCCGAGCGCACCTATCCGGAGATCGCGAAGTTCGGCGCGGCGCTGACGGCGTCGCTGGCCACCATCGCGAACATCCCGAAGCCGGTCGTCGCGGCCATCACCGGCTACGCGCTGGGCGGCGGGCTCGAACTCGCGCTGACCGCCGACCGCCGGATCGCCGGCGACAACGTCAAGGTCGGCCAGCCGGAGATCCAGCTCGGCGTCATCCCCGGCGCCGGTGGCACGCAGCGCCTGGCGCGGCTCATCGGCCCGAGCAAGACCAAGGACCTCGTGTTCACCGGCCGTTTCGTGAAGGCCGAGGAGGCCCTCGCGCTGGGCATTCTCGACGAGGTCGTCGCGCCGGACGACGTCTACGCCGCCGCGCACAAGTGGGCCTCGCAGTTCGCGAACGGTCCCGCCGTGGCGCTCCGCGCCGCGAAGGCCGCGATCGACGGCGGTCTCGACACCGACCTCGCGAGCGGTCTCAAGCTCGAATCCCACCTCTTCGCCGCGCTCTGGGCGACCGAGGACCAGCGCAACGGTATGAAGTCGTTCATCGAAAACGGCCCTGGCAAGGCCACCTTCGAGGGGAAGTAAGCGCGATGACGCAGGTGAACGATCCGGCGCCGAACCCGCACGCCACCGCCGAAGAGGTCAAGGCCGCCTTCGACGACCCCAAGCTCGCCAACGTCCTCTACCACGACTGGGAAGCCGGGACCTACGACGAGAAGTGGTCCATCTCCTACGACGAGCGCTGCATCTCCTACGCGACGGACGTGTTCAACGCCGTCGCCGGTGAGGACGGCCAGCCGTACCCGACCGCGATGGAATTGGGCAGCGGCACCGGTTTCTTCCTGCTGAACCTGATGCAGGGCGGGGTGATCAAGAAGGGTTCGGTCACCGACCTCTCGCCGGGCATGGTCCAGGTCGCGCTGCGCAACGCCGAGAACCTCGGCCTCGACGTCGACGGCCGGGTCGCCGACGCGGAGCGGATCCCGTACGAGGACAACAGTTTCGACCTCGTCGTCGGACACGCCGTGCTGCACCACATCCCGGACGTCCGCGCGGCGTTCGCCGAAGTGCTGCGGGTGCTGAAGCCGGGTGGGCGGTTCGTCTTCGCGGGCGAGCCGACGAAGGTCGGCGACTTCTACGCGCGCAAGCTCGGCCAGTTCACGTGGTACCTCACCACCAACCTGACCAAGCTCCCGGTGCTGAACGGCTGGCGCCGCCCGCAGGAGGAACTCGACGAGTCCTCCCGTGCGGCCGCGCTGGAGGCCGTGGTCGACATCCACACCTTCGACCCGTCCGATCTCGAGTCGATGGCGCGCGGCGCGGGCGCGCAGGACGTCCGCGCGGTCACCGAGGAGTTCGCCGCCGCGCTGGCGGGCTGGCCGATCCGGACCTTCGAAGCCGCCGTGCCGCAGGAGAAACTGACGCTGCGCTGGCGCCTGTTCGCGTACCGGCTCTGGCTGCGACTGTCCGCTTTGGACAAGAAGCTGCTCGCCAAGCTGCTGCCGCGCGAACTGTTCTACAACGTGATGATCACCGGTACCAAGCGATCGTAGGTTGCCGTACCAGTTCACCCTCGACGACGTCGCCTTCCTGCGCTCCGGCGCGGGAAGCGCGGCGCTCGCCGAATGCTCGTCCCTGCCGCTGACCGACAAGACCCGCATCGCCGACGTCGCCGCCGTGCGCCGGATCGCCCCGGACCACGCGGCCGCGGTACTGGAAACGGTGGTGCTGCGGCGGAAGTCGTCGGCCAAACTGGACTCCGCGGACTCGTGGCTTTTCACCGGTGACGCCCTCCAGCAGGCCAGCGCCACACTGGTCGCCCGGCACCGGGCTTCGCGGCTGGCCGGTCGCGACGTCCACGACGTGACCTGTTCCGTCGGCGCGGACCTGATCGAGATCGCCCGCGTCGCCTCCCGGACACTGGGCTCGGATCTGGACGAGGTCCGGCTGGCGATGGCGCGGCACAACGCACTCGAAGCCGGGGTTTCGGTGGGATTGCTCAGGGCGGACGCGCTGCGGCCGGTCAGCCGGGATTCGGTCGTCGTCGCCGATCCCGCCCGCCGCGACTCCGCCGGGCGCCGGGCGTGGAAGCCCGCCGATTTCCTGCCGCCGTTGGACGGCCTGGTCGAGTCGTACGCCGGCCGCGAGCTTTCGGTGAAATGCGCGCCGGGTCTCGATTTCTCCATCGCGCCGTGGGCGGACGAGGTCGAACTGGTCTCTTTGGACGGTCAAGTCCGTGAGGCGTGCCTGTGGCGCGGTGTGGGCTCGACGGTGTCGCGCCGCGCGACGGTGTTGCGTTCGGACGGTACACAGTGGACGGTCACCGACGCGGATCCCGACGAAATTCCCCTGCGTGAGCCGGGTGAATGGATCGTCGACCCGGACGGCGCCGTCGTCCGGGCCGGACTCGTGCGGCATTACGCGGCGCGGCACGGCCTGTGGCAACTCGACGAACGCATCGCGTATCTGACCGGCGACGTCCCGCCGCCGGGAATCCGGGCGTTCCGGGTATTCGAGCACGGACCGTACAGCGAGAAGAATCTTCGTGTATTGCTGAAAAAACACGATATCGGTCGTTTGGAAATCCTCGTCCGCGGTCTCGACATAGACCCGGATGCCTTGCGGCGCAAGCTGAAACCGCGCGGTGGCGAAGAAGCTACTTTGGTACTGACCAGAATCGGTCGTTCTGGAGTAGCGTTCCTTTGCCGCGCACAGCTGACGTGAGGAGCATTTCCATGAGCCGGTTCACCGGTCTGCTGAAACTGGCCGCCGCCGCGGCCGCCGGGGCCGTTCTCGCCGGCGGCGCCACCGCCGTCGCGAACACCGGCGACGCCGCCTGGCGACGCGGCCACGAACCCGCCAACATCGGCCAGGTCAAGCTCGACGTGAAGGCCTACTACGGCGATGTCGTCGGCAGCGACGGCAAGCACCGGTACTCCGACGGCAGCCGGTTCGTCTCCGACACCGAACGTCAGGTCGAGGACGCCAAGCGCTACCTCACCCGAAGGCTGGACCGCGGCGTGAAGAACCCCGCCGTCGTGTTCGACGTCGACGACACCGCCGAGGTCACCTACGGCTGGGAAGCGGACAACGATTTCGGCTTCGACCCGAAGAAACAACAGGAAGCGATCGACAAAGGCACGTTCGTCGCGAACAAGCCGGTGCTGGAGCTGGCGAACTGGGCCGCGCAGCGCGGCGTGAAGATCTACTTCCTGACCGGGCGCAACGAGTTCCAGGGTCCGCAGTCGCTCAAGAACCTCGCGAACGAGGGCTACCCGGCGCCGTCGGGGGCGTTCTTCAAACCGAAGACCACCGCGCCGGACTACCTGCCGTGCGGGCTGACCTGCACCACCGTCCAGTACAAAGCGGGCACGCGGAAGCACATCGCCTCGACCGGCGCGACCATCCTGGCCAACTTCGGCGACCAGTTCAGCGACCTCGAAGGCGGGTACGCCGAGTTCCCGGTCAAGCTGCCGAATCCGATGTACTACCTGCCCTGACGGGAATATCCGCGCGTTCGGCGTCGCTGTGCCCGGTATGTCTGACAAAAAGGTGTTGAAGCCCAGCGCGGACCACCCGATCACGGTGGCGCCGAACGAGGCGCGAGTGGTCGTCACGATCGGCGGGAAGGTCGTGGCGGACAGCGCGAACGCGCTCACGCTGCGGGAGGCGAACTATCCGCCCGCGCAGTACATCCCACGTGCCGACGTCGACTTCGGCGTGCTGGAGCGGACGGAACACTCGACGTACTGCCCGTTCAAGGGTGACGCGGCGTACTACAGCGTCCGCACCGGCGACGGCGTCGCCGAGAACGCCGTCTGGACCTACGAGGCGCCGCACGACGCGGTCGCCGAGATCAAGGACCACGTGGCGTTCTACCCGTCGAAGGTGGACGCGATCGAAGAGCGCTGAGCCGCCTCACGGCAGCTGGTTGATCCGGTCCCCGTCGGCCGCGAGCGAGGTGTCGGATTCGATCCGCCAGACCTCCAGCCCCGGTGCCTTGACCAGGGCGTCGACGAGGGCCTCCTCGCCCGCGACGAGGGTCGAATCGAAGTCGACCTCGGTGGCCACGCACCAGGCGCGGTCGTCCGGCCAGAACAGGTTGGGCGACTGCGCCTCGAACCAGTTCGGCCGGGGTCGCCAGCCGAGTTCCGTCGCGGAGGTCAGCTGTCCGTGGAAGAGCAGGTAATCCCGGCCGGGGTGTCGCACGCGCGGCGCTTCGAGGTGCTCGCGGGACAACGTCGCCTCGTCGGCCCAGCCGTAGCCGTCCCAAAGGCAGAACCAGGCTTCCGAAGTGGACGTGTGGTCGCCGAGAACGGCCAACAGAGCGGTGAGGCTGTGTGAAGGCAGCGTGCCGCGTCCCGGTGGGGAGCCGCGCCAGCGCGAGCCGGTGAGATTCACCGGATCCGGGGATCCGACCAGCGCGTGCCACTGCATGGCGCCGTGGGCGCGCCGTCCCGTCTCCGCCGCGGCCTCGCTCCAGCTCGACCAGCCGCCGCGGTCACGCTCGGCGGGGTGGCAGACGCGGGCGTAGGCGGCGTAACCACGGGGGACCGCGCGGCCGGCCGCGCCGAACGCTCCGCCGAGCCTGGAGAGCATCCAGTCGGCGGGGGACGGGTCGAGTACCGGTCGCAGCACGGCGGCAAGTCTCCAGCAAGATCATGTGCGGCGCATCTTGTCGGTGGGCGGGGGCATACTGCCGACGTGGGTGTTCCGCTGCGTCGCCGTTCTGGCCGTTCGGTGTACCGCGAAAGCACGCCTGCCTATGCCGTGGCCGGCGTGGTCGAGAGCGTCTGGACGGGCGTGGTGGGCGATAGCCGTCCGCTGAGGGTGTTCCCGGACGGCTGCGTGGACCTGGTCTGGGACGGGCGAAGGCTTGACGCGGTCACCACCGTGCGCGGAGTGCTGCGGCACGAGCTGCCTTCGGTGGACTGGACCGTCGGGCTCCGCCTGCGGTGCGGTGTCGGTGGCGCGGTGCTGGGCCTGCCGATGACGGAGCTGGCGGCGGGTGCCACCCCGTTGCGCGACCTGTGGTCCGCGAGGGCGCGCCGCGCGGAATCCAGCCTGGCCGAGTGCGGGACACCTGGTGAGGCGCGGTCGGTGCTGGAAGCGCTGGTCACCGACAGGCTGCGGGACATCGAGCCGGACGGGTTGTCCGTCGCGGCCGCCCGCGCGTTGCGTGCGCCCGGCGCTCGCGCCGACAAGGTGGCCGCGGAGCTGGGAGTGAGCGAGCGCGGCCTCCGGCGGCATGTGCGGCACGACGTCGGGGTCGGCCCGAAGGAGCTGCAGCGGGTGCTGCGGTTCCATCGGTTCCTCACGCGGCTCGAGGCCGTCGTACAGGACGGCTCGTCGCTTGCCGATGTCGCCGCCGAAGTGGGTTACGCGGATCAGTCCCATCTAGGGCGGGAGTGCCGTCGGCTGTCCGGCGTTTCGCCCGGCGCGCTCGTACGATCCTGGACTGGCCGAAACGTTCCAGACCGAGACGGCCCGCCGAGGCGAAGATCGTGACGTGCTCGAACCTTTCCGCGTCACCATCGACATCCGCACGGACGACCTCGACCTCAACGGGCACGTCCGCGGCCCCGCCTATCTCGCGTACGCCGATCACGCGCGCTGGGAATGCGTGTGGGCGGCAGGCGTGGACCCGTTGGCGCTCAAGGCCGGGAACCTCGGCCCGGTCAACCTCGAAACGACGATCCGGTTCCGCCGCGAGCTCCGTGCCCGCGCGCGGATCGACGTCCTGACCCGGTTCACCTGGGAGCCGGGCAAGGTGTCACGGGTCGTCCAGGAATTCGTGTCGCCGGACGGCGCCGTGGTGGCGGAGGTGGAAAGCCTCTCCGGCCTGCTGGATCTCGAACGGCGGCGGCTGGTCCCGGATCCTGGACTGCACTGGCGGAAATACGCGGTGCGGCCGGAAATCCTCGGTCTGCCGTGATCAGGTGGCCACCCGCTTTTCGTAGAGGCTGGTCGGCCATTTCGCCGAAGGTGGGTCGGCCACGTGCTCGAAGCCCGCGCGCTCGTAGAGCCCGCGCAAGGCCGGGTTGTCCTTTGTGGTCGCCACGCGGACGAACGCTTTGCCCCGTGCCGCGGCCTTTTCGCCGACCCAGTCGATGATCCGGATCCCGAGCCCGGCTCCGGCCGCCTCCCGCGCGACCGCGAGGCGGCCCGCGTAGTAGGCCGGTTCCGTGGTCTCGCCCCAGAGCTCAGGCTCCGCCTCGGTCACCACGCAGGTCGCGATCGGCTTGCCGAGCCCGATGACCAGCAACGCTTCGCCCGCCTCGATCTGGTCACGCACCGATTCCCGAGGGAAGCGCGGTGGCCATTGACGGATTCCGCGCCCCGCCAGCCAGGCGGCGGCCTCGGCCAGAAGGTCGAGTACGACGTCCTCCTCGCCCGGGCGGGCCGGGCGGATGGTGGTGCCCGGCGTGAGTGGCTCGGGGCCGGTGACGATCGGCATGCCTCGATGATGCCCCGGCGATGGTTGGAGTGGGATGTCCCCAATGTGGCATTGGGGACGGTGAGTGTCCCCAATGCCGCATTGGGAGCACTTCACAGTCAGCCCCTGTGCTAACGTCGTCCCCGAGCCCCGTATGGGCCTATGCATGGAGGTAGCGGCTACTCAGCCACCAGAGATCGGCACACACCGTCTCTCGCATTCAGTCATCCCCGCGTCGTGGGATGACGCCTCCATGCGGTGCGCTCGAAACCCGGGCGTGTCAAGGCTCGTGTGCTCTTCTTCCGGTGCTGGTTCCGCGCCTCCTGTCGACACATCGACGGGAAAGGAACGCATTGACCGGCTTCAACGACCAGGTGATCGAGGAATTCAGGCGTAACAAGGGAAAGCTCGGCGGCATGTTCGAGGGGTGGAAGCTGATCCTGCTCACCACCACGGGCGCCAAGAGTGGTAAGCGGCGGACGAATCCGTTGGGGTATCTCGAAATCGACGGCAAGACCGTCGTCGTCGCTTCCGACATGGGAGCTCCGGCCCATCCTGCGTGGTATCACAACATCCGTCGCGACCATCGGGTCACGATCGAGACGGGTGTCGAGACCTACGAAGCGATCGCGGCCGTTCCGCCCTCGGCGGAACGTGACGCGTTGTTCGCGCGGGTTGTCGCCGAGGAGCCGGGTTTTGCCGAGTATCAGGCGAAAACGTCGCGTGAGCTGCCGGTCGTGATCTTGTATCGGATCGACGACCGGGTGCGGGGGATGGGGGACTTCCTGGTGGAGGTCCACGACTGGCTGCGGGAGGAACTCAAGACGCTGCGTGCCGGGGTGGACGACCTCGTGGCGGGCCGCGCGGATTCGCTCACCATGGGGGAATCCCTGCGGGCACACTGTGTTTCGTTCTGCGAGGCGCTGACCAAACATCATACCGGCGAGGACATGGGGGCGTTTCCCATGCTGGCCCAACGGTTTCCCGCGCTCGCGCCGACGCTGACGAAGCTCGGGGAAGACCACGTCGTCGTCGCGACGTTGCAGAAGCGGATTCGCAAGCTCGTGGAGGGCTACGTCCACGGGGAGAGTGACCCCGTTCGCCTGCGCGACGACTTCGACGAGCTCGCGGGGAAGCTCGAAGCGCATTTCGCTCACGAAGAGCGAACGGTCGTGACGGCACTCAACGTGACGGCGCCCGGCTGATCGGTGCGGACGCCCTGGGGTTTCGGCCCCGGGGCGTGTATCGTAGTAAGTGGCAGCGCCTTCACAGCGCGACGCCGATCCGGCACGAGGCGGGTGGAATTCGCCCCCGGCCTCGCCGAAGACCGCGAACCAGCGGTCCCTCCGAAAGGTTTCACCGTCAAAACTCACAGCACCGACAGTGCGCTGTTCAGCCACCCGCTCGACACCGAGGTCGAGCGACAGGATCCCGCGACCCCTCAAGGGGAGCGATACATGGATCTTTTTCGCGAACCTTCTTATCCCACACCGGAACCTTCGGCCGACGCCGTTCGTTGACGGAGTAGACCAACGTTTTGGGTGTCGTGTTGTCCAAGCACGTTCGCGCAGAATTCGTCGCGGGCGTCGCCTTCTTCGCGTCGCGCCGTGACACCGGCTGAAACAGCCGGTCCAGTCCTGGCAATCGACAAGAAGTGACGATATGACTTCAGTTCTAAACCACCCGGACAGCGTAGAGAGGCAGGCGCCACAGCCCCTGTTGTCCGGGGAGCAGACCAACACCGAAAACTTTCTCGTCAAGCTGTTCGCGGTGGTGCCGCTGCTGGCACTGGCCGCTTCCGTCCCGTTCGCGTGGGGCTGGGGGCTCGGCTGGGTGGACCTCGGCCTGGCCGCCGGGTTCTACTTCCTCACCGGCCTCGGCGTGACCATCGGTTTCCACCGCTACTTCACCCACGGCGCCTTCAAGGCCAACCGCGGCCTGCGGATCGCCCTCGCGGTCGCCGGCAGCATGGCCATGCAGGGCCCGGTCATCGGCTGGGTCGCCGACCACAGGCGCCACCACGCCTTCGCCGACCGCGAGGGCGACCCGCACTCCCCGTGGCGGTTCGGCACCACCCCGGCCGCGCTGGCCCGCGGCTTCTGGCACGCCCACATGGGCTGGCTGTTCGACCGCGAGAAGACCAACGCGCAGCGGTTCGCCCCGGACCTGCTCGCCGACCGTGACATCGCCCGGATCGATCGCCTGTTCCCGCTGCTCACCGTCGTGACGCTGCTCGCGCCCGCCGTCCTCGGCGGCGTGATCACGATGTCGTGGTGGGGCGCGGTCACCGCGTTCTTCTGGGCGAGCCTGGTCCGCGTGGCGCTGCTGCACCACGTCACCTGGTCGGTGAACTCGCTGTGTCACATGATCGGCGACCGCCCGTTCGCCGCCCGCGACAAATCCGCGAACTTCTGGCCGCTCGCCATCGCGTCCATGGGCGAGTCATGGCACAACTCCCACCACGCCGACCCCACCGGCGCCCGGCACGGTGTCCGCCGAGGTCAGCTCGACATCTCGGCGCGGCTGATCTGGCTGTTCGAGAAGGCGGGCTGGGCGACGGACGTCCGCTGGCCGAAGGCCGATCGGCTCGGCCGCAAACTCAACCCCGGCCACTCCCTGTCGCTGCGCCGGACCGCGAAGCGGGCCTGAGCCCGTCAGCGGATAGCGCTCGCGATGGCGTCGATCAGTTCCGGCCCGTCGGACAACGCCGGGTCGTTGTGATCGGCGCCGGGGACTTCGACCGTCCTCGCTCCGGCGGCCCGTGCCACGTCACGGCTCTGCTGTGCCGGGACGATCGAGTCCGCGGCGCCGAAGACGACGGTCACCGGCGCCTTCACACGCGCGACGTTGTCCCTGGTCGGGAAGTCGTCCCGCAGCAGCCAACGGACCGGCAGGAACGGATAGTGCAGCTGCCCGACCGACGCAAGGTCGACGAACGGCGAGCGCAGCACGAGCGCGGACGGCGGACGTTCGACGGCCAGTTCGGTGACGACCGCGGAGCCCAGGCTCTCGCCGAAGTAGACCAGCGGCGCGCCGGCCTCGCGGACCAGGAAATCCTGTGCGGCGCGGACGTCCAGCTTGAGCCCGTCCTCGGACGGCTCGCCGGGATTGCCCCCGTAGCCGCGATACTCCAGTAGCAGCACCGAGAGCCCGCGTGCGGTCAGCGCGCGGGCCATCGGCGCGCGGTACGCCCGGTTCCCGGCGTTGCCCGGTGCGACCAGCACGGCCGCCTTCGCGCCGGCGACCGGGAAGTACCAGCTCGCGAGGCTCAGTCCGTCCGAGGTGGTGAGCGTGACGTCTCTGCCGCCGGGCAGGACGACGGCGGCGCCGGGCGGCGGACCTGCCTCGGGGAGGTAGATCAGCTTGCGCTGGAAGGCGAACACACCACCGAAGACCACACCGACGAGGGTGACGGCCACCGCCAGCGCGAGCAACGCCTTTCCTCGTGCGGTACTCAGGGCTTCGTCGGGGGTAGGTCGAATTTCGCGAACAGGTCCGCGTCGATGAACGAGGTGATCTCGCGGATCCGATCGCCGCGGAGGGACAGCACGTTGATCGACCAGCCATGGTGGACGGCGTCGGCCGCTTCGCCGAGGTAGCAGGCGACGGCGGGCTGCCCGTTGGCGGTGACGACCTCGGTGCGCCAGCTCGGGCACCGGCCGATCGGGACCTCGACGGCGAAGCGGGACACGGCCTCGATGCCGCGGTACCAGTGTGCGAACGGCGGCATGGACCACGTGACGTCTTCGGTCAGCAACGCCACGAGCGCGTCGGCGTCGCCGCGGTCCAGCGCGGAGGCGAAGCCCGCGGCGATCTCGCGGACCCGGGGATCATCGAGCTTCCGCAGCGTCTGCTGCCGGTCGGACGGCGGGACCTTCTCGGCGACGATCGCCCGGGCGCGTTGCAGCGCACTGGTCACCGCCGCCACCGAAGTGTCCATTGTGGACGCGATTTCGGCGGCGGAGAAGCCGAGGACGTCGAAGAGCAGCAGGGCGGCCCGCTGGTTGCCCGGCAGATGCTGCAGCGCGGCGACGAACGCCAGCTCGACGGCCTCGCGCTGCTCGTACCGGACGTCCGGCCTGCTCCCGCCGGGGTACGGGCCGAGCCACGCCACTTCGGTCACCGGGGCCTCTTCGAGCACCACTCGCTCGCTCGACGGGCCGAGGTCCATCGGCAGGGCCCGCTTCCCGCGCGCGGCCGCGACGTCGAGGCAGGTGCGGGTGGCGACGGTGTAGAGCCAGGTCCGCATCGAGCTGCGCCCCTCGAAGCGTGCCAACCCCCGCCAAGCCCGGAGAAGCGCGTCCTGCAACGCGTCGTCGGCGTCGTGGGTCGAGCCGAGCATGCGGTAGCAGTGGGCGTGCAGTTCGCGGCGCAGTGGCTCCACCACGCGGTTGAACTCCGCCTCGTCGGTGCGCAGGACATCTTCACTCACAGTCGACGATTGTGCCCTTTACTTGGCGCGAAGCGCTGTCACGGCAGGGGTGAACATCGTCGTCTTGATCGCGGACAGCGTGCCGCGGTCCTTCCCGGCCAGCGGGCGGACGAGGTCCGTCGCGTACTCCAGCAGCGCGGGCTTCTCGGCGACGGCGTCCACGAGGCCCAGGTCGCGCGCGTCCGTGCCGCCGAACCGCCGTCCCGTGGTCATCGACGCGATCGCGGCGGCGGGGGTGAGCTTGCCCTGGATCAACGCCGCCATCCCCGGTGTGAACGGGATGTTGATATCCGCTTCGGGGAAGCAGAAGTACCCGCGGTCGGCGCGCATCACCCGGAAGTCGTGCGCCATCGCGAGCATGGCACCGGCGCCGAAGGCGTGCCCGTTGATCGCGGCGACCGTGTGCACGCCGAGGGTGAGCACACGGGCCAGCAGTTCGTGGACGTCTGCGACGTACTGCGCCGCCTGCGTGGGGTTGCTGGTGAGCCATTCGAGGTCGAGGCCGTTCGAGTAGAACTTGCCCGACCCCACGGTGACCAGCACCGCCGGATCCGGATAGGCGACGACGGTGTCCAGCTGGGAATGGACGGTTTCCAGCCAGGACGGCGAGAAACGGTTCTCGTCGTCGCCGAGGTCCAGCAGGAACACCGGGGCGTCTTGACGCAGAGTGGGCATGTCAGTCCTTCCGTGGGGGTGGGAGCAGGAGTATGGCGCGGACCGAGGTGGCGAGCCGGGCCCGGGAGTCTTCGGAGATCGGCTCGCCCGCGGCGAACGCGCGGCGGAACAGGGCCGTCGGCAGATCGACCACGCAGGCTGTCAGCACTTCGACGGCCTGTGCGTCGCGCCGGTCCCAGAGCCGGACGGCCAGTCCGACCAGGAACGCGATCAGGCGTTTGTCGAGGGCCAGGAAGTCGGCGGCGAGGTTTTCGGGGACCTGCGGGCCGAGGACCTGTTCCTTCTTGACGGTGATGAGCAGGCGGGCCGCCTCCGGCCGGCGGTCGGCGAACGCGGCCGGTGTGCCCGCCGCGGCCACGACCGCCGCGACCGGGTCTTCCGCCTCGTCCGCGAGAGCGGTCTGGAGGTCGAGGAACTCGCCCGCCGCGCGGAGCCAGACGTGGGCCAGCAAGGCGCCGAGCGAGCCGAAAGCGTGGTAGATCGTCCCGTTGGACACCCCCGCGGCGGCCGCGAGGGACCGGACGGTGACGCCTTGGGCGCCCGTCTCGACGACGAGGCGTTCGGCCGCGTCGAGCAGCCTTTCCAAGTCGTGCACGCGGGGGCGGGGCATGGGCCGACGGTAACAGAGCACGTGCTCTAAAACAATAAGAGAGCGGCTGCTCCAATATGTCGGAGGTGGGCTGTGACGTGGTTCACGAATGTCTTCACGGCGAAGTCGTCACATCGGCCCGGCGGCGCGGGTCAACCCGTCGAATCACCGAGAAGCCGAGGAGAAACCGAAATGACCACCGCCTATGTCATCGTCACCGTCGTCGGAGCGTTCATGGCCGCCTTCTCGGCGGCCTCGATCTTCTTCCGCGCCAAGTGGGTCGTTCAGCCGCTGGCCGACTACAGCGTCCCCCGCGGCTGGTGGACGCCGCTCGGCGTCGCCAAGGCCGCGGGCGCGCTCGGCCTGATCGCCGGCCTGTGGGTGCCCGCGCTCGGCGTCGCGGCCGGGATCGGACTGGTGCTCTACTTCACCGGTGCCGTGATCACCGTGCTCCGCGCGCACTGGCCGTCGCACGTCGTGTTCCCGCTGATGTACCTGGCGCCCGTCGCCGCCTCGTTGGTGCTGGGATTCGCCGCCTGAAGTCAGGAATCCGGGGTCCACACCGCGAGTTCGGCGCCGCCGGGCTCGCGGAAGTGGAACCGGCGCCCGCCGGGGAACGAGAACGGCTCGACCGTGACGACTCCGCCCGCGGCCTCGACGGAACCCCTTGCCCGCTCGAGGTCTTCGGTGCGGATCGTCACCAGTGGCGCGACCGTCTGCTGCGCGGTGTCCTGCTGGAAACCGAACGAGACCACACCACCGCTCTGGACGTCGGAATACGTCGGGCCGTACGACGTCGCCGTCCACCCGAAGGCCTTTTCGAAGAACCGGCTCGAGTCCGCGGCCGAGCCGGACGGAAACTCGACGAAGTCGATTTCGTACATGGACCGGAACCTACTCCGGGCCACCGACAGGAATCGCTCAGACGCTGCGCAGCACGGAAACCACGACGCCCAGCACGGTCGCGCGGTCTCCGTCGATGACGTCGTAGGCGGGGTTGCGCGGTTCGAGGTACACGTGGCCGTCGCGGCGGCGGTACACCTTGACCGTGGCCTCCTCGTCGATCATCGCGGCGACGATCTGGCCGGAGTGCGCTTCCTGCTGCTGCTTCACCACGACGATGTCGCCGTCGCAGATCGCCGCGTCGATCATCGAGTCACCGCGCACCCGCAGGCCGAAGACGTTGCCCCGGCCGGTGAGTTCACGCGGAAGGGTCATCACGTCGTCGACGTGTTCGACGGCCGAGATCGGCGTTCCCGCGGCGATGTCACCGACGACGGGGACCGGCACCGAGTCCTCTGTGGATTCCCGCGATGTGGTGCCGTGCAGGAACGCGCGGACGTCTATAGGCCGGGAGATCGAGCTGCTGCGGCGAAGGAAACCCTTTTCCTCCAAGGCCGCCAGATGCTTCGATACCGAGGACGTCGAACGCAGCCCGACCGCGTCACCGATCTCGCGCGTGCTCGGCGAGTACCCGTGCTCCACCACCCATTCGCGGATGGTCAGCAGGATCTTCTGCTGGCGCTCCGGCAGGGAAGCGGCTTCCTCGAACAGCTCAAGATCGTGGTAGGCGGTCATCAACGGAATGGTAGTTCGTGCAGGCCGCCGCGATCGCCGCGGTGTCCCAGTAGAACGGCCGCACCTCGGTGATGCGCCCGTCCTCGACGGTGATCGTCTGCAGGATCGGGAAATCCAGCTCACGTCCGGTGGTCCTCGCGCGGACGTGCACCTGGGTCAGGACGACCAGTGGGCTGCTCTCGCTCAGGAAGCTCTGCTCCACCATGTCGAAGACCGCCCAGGTGTCGCCCATGGCGGCGAAGAACCGTTCCAGGCCTTCGTGACCGCGCCAGATTCCGCCGTAGGGCAGGCCGTCCGCCTGGTGCAGCACCACGTCGGGTGAGAAGAACGGGGCGAGCGGCGCGAAGGTCGCCTTGCCGGGGCCGCCCGCCGCGAAGTAGCCGGCTTCCGCCGCGTACATGCCTTTGAGTACGGACAGGGCGTCCGTTGTCGATGTCACGACGACCACTGTGGTGCGCCGCGTGTCCGGGCGCTGGCGGTTATCCGTCGTCGAGATCGGCCGGATGGCGGCCCGGCCGGACCGAAAGTCCGATCCCGTGCGCGGTTCCGCGAGGTTGACTCGATCGTATGAACATGAAGATCACCGCGGCGGTTCTCGCCGCCGCGACGGCCACGGTCGCCCTCACTGGTTGCGGTCTCAAGGAAAGCTTGACCGAAAAGGCGAACGGGCACGTCAAAACGGTCGGCTACGCGACCGGCGCGGAAGGCAAGCGCGACACGGACGCCCGGCTGCCGGAGTGGGTGCCGGACGGGGCGGCGGCGGTCACCGAGGTCATCCGGACGACCGGTTCGGAGCGGCTCCTGCGGTTCACCGGCGGGACACTGCCCGCCGTTTGCGTACCGGGGCCGGCGGCGACGCAGGCGGCCACCCTCGCCGCGAACTGGTGGCCGCGGGGACAGGAAAGCAAGACGGACAAGGTGTGCGGTGACTGGCATGTGCTCGTCCAAGGCGTCGACGTGTTCGCGTTCAAACCGGAAACCCTGGTGAGCACGAGGTCCTGAGTCACTCGGAGAGCGCGTCGGCGCAGGCGGCGAGATCGCGCAACAGCCGCTCCTGTTCGGCCGTCGAAAACGGTTCGAGCATCCGATCCTGGACAGCGCGCACGACACCGCTGGCGGCGCGGAGCTGGGCCTCCCCGGCGGTAGTCAGGGTGCTGGGCAGGGCGCGGCCCTGCGGCGCCGTCGCCGGACGGGTGACCAGGCCGCGGTCCTGCAGGCCGCGCAGCACCAGGTTCATCGACTGCCGGGTGACGAACACGGCCCTGGCGAGTTCCGCGTTCGACAGCCCCGGTCGCTGTGAGAGGACTTCGAGGCAGGAGTACTGCGGCACGGTGAGGTCGAGCGGGCGCAAAGCGGTGTCCATCGCCATCCGGAGCGCCGTTGCCGCTCGTTTCAGCATGTACCCCACCGCCAGGTCCAGCGGTCCGACCGTCTCGCCTCGACTCATGTCAGCATCATGACACGACCTCTTCGGCTGACAGTGCCTGCCAGGCCGGTGCCAGCGTCGTGTGCGCCGCCTGCCAGGTGCCCCCGGCACTCTCTGGAATGTCATTCCAGAAACGAACCGAGGGGTCACCATGGACACACCTGTCACGATCATCGGCGCCGGACTCGGCGGGCTCACCCTGGCCAGGGTGCTGCACGTCCACGGCATCCCGTCCGCTGTGTACGAAGCCGAGGCCTCGCCGTCGGCGCGGACGCAGGGCGGGATGCTCGACATCCACGACTACAACGGCCGGCTCGCCATCGAGGCGGCCGGGCTGCTGGACGAGTTCCGCGGCATCGTCCTGGAGGGCCGCCAGGCGATGCGGGTCCTCGACTCGGACGGGTCGGTCCTGCTCGAACGGGCCGACGACGGCACGGGCGGCCGTCCCGAGGCGCAGCGCGGGGACCTGCGCCGGATGCTGCTCGGCTCGCTCCCCGACGGCACCGTCCACTGGGGACAGAAGGTCGTCGCCGCCCGTACCCTCGACGACGGCCGCCACGAGGTGACGTTCGAGGGTGGTGCCACCGTCGTCACCGGTCTCCTGGTCGGCGCGGACGGCGCCTGGTCACGGGTCCGGCCACTGCTCACCGGCGTCGGCCCGGACTACACCGGCACGTCGATCGTCGAGACCTACCTGTACGACGCGCTCACCCGGCACCCCGCCGCGGCGAAGACGGTCGGCGGCGGATCGATGTTCGGGATCGGGGCCACGCCGGGGATGAGCATCCACGGCCACCGTGAAAGCGGCGACACCCTGCACGGCTACGTGGAGCTCACGAAGCCGCTCGAGTGGTTCGACGACATCGACTTCGGCGACGCCGAAGCGGCCAAGGCGCGGATCGCGGCGGAGTTCCGCGACTGGTCGCCGGAACTCACCGCGCTGATCACCGAAAGCGACGTCGCGCCGATCCATCGTCCTGCCTACGCCTTGCCGTCCGGGCTGCGGTGGGCCCGCGTTCCGGGCGTGACCCTGCTCGGCGACGCCGCGCACCTCGCGTTGGCGAACGGCGAGGGCGCCAACCTGGCGATGCTCGACGGCGCCGAACTCGGCAAGGCCCTCGCCGCGCGTCCGGACGACGTCGAGGCCGCACTCGCCGAGTACGAACAGGCCATGTTCGTGCGCAGTGAAACACCCATGGAGGAGGACTTCCTGCTCGAAAGCGTCTTCGGTGAGGACATCCCCGAGCGGCTGCTCGACCTGTTCGGGATCGAGCAGCGGAAGGCCTGAGCCAGGCCGGCTCCCGCTCACTCGTGCGATCGCGGCGCGTACGGCTTCAGAGTGATCGAGTTGGCCGCTTTCTGCATCCCGCCCAGCATTTTGCCGCTGCCGGGCAGGTGCGGAAGCAACCGCATGAACCGGTTGCGCATCCGGATCCCGCGGCGGGTGCGCGGGGCGAAACCGCCGGCACCACCGGGCGGCCGCTTCATGTTCATCGTCACGTACTCGCGCATTTCGCTGTCATACCGGGGAAACGCGACATGGTGGTCGCCCTTGGCCGCGGCGAGCTCACCCGCGAGCACGTACGCGCCGACCAGCGCCATGCTCGTGCCCATCCCGAGTGAGCCGCCGAAGGCCGAGTCGCCGAGCAGCACGGTGCGGCCGCGGTACCAGTGGTCGACCTGTACTTCGCCGACCCGCGCGAAGTACAGGTCGTCGGTCCGCCGCAGCTGATCGAGCAGCGCGGGGATCTCCCAGCCCGCCCCGGCGAACACGTCGGCCAGCAACTCCTTCTGGGCCCGTAAGTCCCGCCGGTCGTAGGCCAACTCCGGCGAGACGAACCCGAGCAGCGCCCGGACCTCCCCGGTGTTCCCCAGCGGGTACAGCACCGCGACCCGGCCGTCGACGCCGTTGCCCGCGGGCAGGTTGTACATCACCTCCCAGCCGTCCAGGTCGAGTTCGGTGCGGGCGGGGAAGTACGAGGTGTAGTAGCCGAGGTCACGTACGAACTCCTTGTCCTGCCCGAAGGTCAGCGCTCGCACGCCGGAACGCAGCCCGTCCGCGCCGACCACGAGGTCGAAGGAGCGCGGCGGCGTGTTGTCGAAGGTGACCTTGACGCCTTCGGCACTCTCGGCGATCTCGGTGATCACGGTGTCGTACAGGATTTCCAGGTCCGTGCCCGCCGCCTCGTGCAGAATCCGCACGAGGTCGCCGCGCAGGATTTCGATCTCGGCGACGATCCCGCCAGAATCGCCGAAGTCGTCGCCGCCCATGGCCGCCACGCGTTTCCCTTGCTCGTCGAGCCAGGCGATTCCGTGTGTGCCGGTGTGGTGTGCCTTGACGGCGTCCATGATGCCCATCCGCTCGACGGCGTCGCGGGCCGTGCCGCGGATGTCGATCGCCTGCCCGCCTGATCGCAGGGCGGGGGAGCGTTCGACCAAGGTGGGTTCGAAGCCGTGGCGGCGTAGCCAGTACGCCAGGGAAAGTCCGGCGATGCTCGCGCCGGAGATCAGAACAGTGTTCATGCGGGCAACGTACAGCCGCATTGGTACGGTGTATATTTGCTCTAGTGCGCTACTGTTGATGTCGAACGTCATGGCTTGAGCGCACTAGTACGCTAGGAGGCTTGGTGGACAGTGTGGACAGCGGGGCGCCCTACCGGAAGATCGCCGCGGAGATCCGCGACAACATCACGAGCGGACGGCTGCGCCCGGGCGACCGGATCCCGCCGACCCGGCAGATCACCCGGGACTGGGGAGTCGCGATGGCCACCGCGAGCAAGGTGATCGCCGTCCTGCGCGACGAAGGCCTGGTGGACACCAAACCGGGCTCCGGAACGGTCGTGCGGTCACGGGATCGCGCGTTCACCCCGACCTCTTCCCGCCGTCAGGAGCTGGACCGGGATCGGATCGTCCGCACGGCGATAGCGATCGCCGACGCGGAGGGCATGGCCGCGGTGTCGATGCGCCGGGTGGCCACCGACCTCGGCGTGGCGACCATGTCGCTCTACCGCCACGTGCCGGGCAAGGACGATCTGATGCTGTACATGGTGGACCTGGTGACCGCCGAGAAGACCGCGCACGCCCGGCCTCCGGCGCATTGGCGCGAACGCCTGGAGTTCTCGTCCCGTCTACTGTGGACGATCTGCCGCCGTCATCCCTGGGTGGCCGAGGTGCTGTCCATGACCCGGCCCCGGGCCATCACCCCGAACCTGATGTTCTACGCCGAATGGGTCCTGACCGCGTTGCGCGGTCTGGGGCTGGGCATGGACGACATGATGTACATCCACCTGAACCTCTTCAGCCACATCCGCGGCCTGGCCCTGTCCCTCCAGTCGGAGGCGCGGGCCCGGCAGGACACCGGCATGACCAGCGACGAATGGATGGACACCCAGGTGGCGGAGTTCCGGGAAGTCGTCGCCACCGGCCGGTACCCGACCATGGAATACGTGGTGACACAGGAATTCGAGCAGGACATGGACACGATGTTCGAATACGGCCTGCGGCTGTTGCTCGACGGGGTCGAGCGGCGGCTCGCGCGCGGTCAGGCCGTCGGGCGGCCCGCCCCGGCGTAGTCGTCGCCCTGCTTCCGGTAGGTGTGCACCTGCACCGCCTGCCCGGTCTGCGGGGCGTCGATCATCTGCTGGTTCCCGATGTACAGCCCGACGTGGTGGATCTTCGTGTTCGGCTCGCCGTAGAAGATCAGATCGCCCAGCTGGGGATCGGTCACCTTGTCCACGCTGTGGTACTGCGTGTGGGCGGTGCGCATCAGCTTGACGCCGGCGCTGGCGTACGCGGCCGTCGTCAGGCCGGAGCAGTCGAAGCCGGGGTCGCCGCCGCCGGTGCCGTTGCCGCCCCAGACGTAGGGCAGCCCGATCTTGTCGATGGCGAAGTTGACCGCGCTCAGCGCCGCCGCGTTCGGCGGCTGCGGGCTCTGGCCGACCGTGCCGTAGACGTTCACGGTCGCGAGCGTGCGGTGCATCAGCAGCGGCGCGGGCTGCAACGTGCTCACCGCGTTCCACCACGTCTGGCCCTGGCCGAGGTCACGCCCGCCCGCGCACAGGGCGCGTCCGGCGGTGAGCGTGGCGTCGTCGATGTTCTGCGGATTCGGTTTCCCACCGGTGGCCGAGGCCTGGAACTGGTTCCACACCGACGGTGTCAGCTGCAGCGGGCCGCTGGCGTTCGCGGACGAGACGACCTTGTTGTAGAAGTCGCGGACCTCGACCGCGCCGAGCGGCGCGGTCATCACGCCGTCGGCGTTCAGGCTCGAACCGGTGGCGCGGCCGTGGTCGGAAGCGATCTTCCCGAGCGCGGCCAGCGTCACCCAGGAAAGGCGGCAGCCCGGCGTTTCCTTGCTCAGCGCCACGGTTGTCTTCGCGTAGCCGGTCATCGCCCGCAGCGGGATGTCGAGCCAGCCGCTGGTCTTCGACACCCAGGCGTCGAACTCCTGCCCCATCTGCTGCGGCACCTTCGGCTGCTCCTTGGGCATCTCCGCGGGGGCGGACGACGACGCGGGCGGCGCGGGAGGGGCCGAGGACTGGACGGCGGCGGCTTCCGGCTTCGGCTCGTCCTTGGGCGCGAAGGTGATGGCGGCGACCAAGGCGGCGCCCGCGACGACGACGGCGGCGACGATCACCGGAAGTCTGCGGCGGCGGGAAGTCTGCTGCTCCATCAGAGCCCTCCGATGATGCGGCTCAGGACGAACTCGCGGAAGGCGTCGACATCGGTGGTCAGCGCGACGTCGATGGTGCGGCCCGGCACGGCCTGCGGATCGGTGCTTCGCAGCCTTCGCCGGTCTACGAGAGTCGCGCCGCGCGCGGGGCCGAAGCCGCACTCGACGTCCACGGGGTAGGACTCGACGTCGAGGATGCCCGGCCGGATCGCCTCGGCCACCGCGACCGCGTCGTGCATGACCATCCCGGGGAAACCGAGGATCGGGGTGTAGTGCTCGACGTAGGTGGGTGTCAGCGCTTCGAGCGCCGCGCCGAGCGGGCCCGACGCGGCGAGCTTGCCGAGCCACGTCGTGTCGACCGAGCACTGGTGCGTGATGTCCAGCGGGACCAGCACCGTCGGGATGTCCTCGTCGACCAGCACCCGGCGCGCGGCCTCGGGGTCGCTCCAGATGTTGAACTCCGCCGCGGTGGTGGAGTTCCCCTTGGTCACCCCGCCGCCCATGACGACGATCCGGCCGATCTTCTCGCGGATGTCCGGATGGGCCGCCAGCAGCAGCGCGATATTCGTGAGCGGGCCGATCGGGGCGATGGTCACCGGCTCGTCGGCGGCCTCCAGCAGATCCACCAGCAGGCGGACGGCACCGCGTTCGTCGAGCGGGCGCTTCGCCTCCGGCAGCGTCCCGGCGTGGCCGGAAAGACCGTCCTGGCCGTGGACGAACCCGGCGGGTTTGGCGTTGTCGTACACCAGCGGCCGCGCGGCGCCGGCCGCGACGGGGACGTCGTCGCGGCCGAAGAGCTGCAGCAGACGGCGTGCGTTGGCGGTGGTGTGGCTCAGCGGCACGTTGCCGAACACCGTGGTCACGCCGAGCAGTTCGACGTCCTCGCATTGTGTGGCCAGCGCCAGCGCGAAGGCGTCGTCGACCCCCGGGTCGGTGTCGATGATCAGCTTGGTGCCCATGCGCGTGCTCCCCTTTGCGGTCGACAGCCTGATCACAGGTTACGGTCACCGGTATGACGTCCATGTGGGGTGCGCCCGCGCTGTCGCGGCTCCGCGCTTGGGGCCAGGCCCGTCGTGATCCTCGTCAGGCGAAGTTCCTGACCAAGGATTCGCTGCGCTGGGTGCTGCGAAACCGCGCGTACACGCCTTGGTACCTGGTCCGATACTGGCGGCTGCTGAAGTTCCGCGTCGCGAACCCGCACATCATCCTGCGGGGAATGGTGTTCCTCGGCAAGGACGTCGAGATCCACTGCCGCCCGGGTTACGGGCGGCTGGAGATCGGCCGCTGGGTGCACATCGGCGACGGCAACGCGATCCGCTGCCACGAGGGTTCGCTGCGCATCGGCGACAAGGCGGTGTTCGGACGGCAGAACGTCCTCAACGGCTACCTCGACATCGAACTCGGCTCGGCCACCCTCGTCGCGGACTGGGTGTACATCTGCGACTTCGACCACGTCACCACCGACATCACCGTCCCGATCAAGGATCAGGGCATCGTGAAGTCGCCGGTGCGGATCGGGCCGGACACCTGGATCGGCACCAAGGTCTCCGTGCTCAAGGGCACGCGGGTCGGCCGCGGCTGTGTCCTCGGCGCGCACGCCGTGGTGCGGGGCGAGATCCCGGACTACTCGATCGCCGTCGGCTCGCCGGCCCGCGTGGTGCGGAACCGGCAGGACGACTACGCCGCCGACGCCGCCCGCCGCGAGGCTGTCGCGGACATGGCGCGCAAGGCGAACAAGGCACTCCAGAAAACCCTGGGCGTCGACTCCTGACTCACGTGATCAGAGGCGTAACACACGTGATCAGGCGCCGCACACGTGAGTGCGGTCTTCAATCACGCGAGTTACGCCTCTGATCACGCGAGTTACGCCTTCGGTCTGCCCGGAACTAGCCGCGCAGCTGCTCCCGGACCTCCATGAGCGCGAAGCCCAGCAGGTTCTGCCCGCGCCAGTAGTCGGGGCGCGTGGCGTTCTTGTCGTCGCGGGCGACGCCGCTGCCCCAGACCAGGTCCATCCTCGACGCCTCGACGATCACCTTGTCGCCCGTGGCCAGCAGGAACTCGCGCTCCTCGGCGTGCTGGCGGTACTTCTCCAGGTTGCCGTCGATGACGATGTCGAAGCGGTGCCGCTCCCACAGTTCGGCGTCGAAACCGGAGACCTCCCGGCCGAGGATCTTGGCGGTCTTCGGGTCCGGGGCCTGACGGATGGCCACCGCGGCCTCGTGGTCGCCGAACAGTTCCGCCTTGCTCGCCATCATGTAGTGCTCGGCCGTCGGGTACTGCTCGCCGCCCGCGACGAACGGCGCGTGCCACCACTGGCTCAGGCAGGCCGCGTTGATCCGGCCGCTCTTGAGCGGGGTGTGGCCGTAGAAGAGCTGGTACTCGGGCTCCGCGCCGCTGTGGACCAGCTCGCGCAACGCATCGAGACTCCGGACTCCGTCGACCTTGCTCACCATGGCGACCAGTGGACCACAGACCACCGACAACCGGTGAACTGGATCGGACCACTCTCCGTCGTGACCGGAGGCGGTCAGTACATTCAGCATTCGTGCAACGGATCGAAACGGTGAGCGCCCGAACGGTCGAAGAGGCCGCCAAGCGATTGGCCGGGGTGGTGACCCGGACGCCGCTCGAACCGAACGAACGGCTTTCGGCCCGGGTCGACGCCCGGGTCTGGCTCAAACGCGAAGACCTCCAGACCGTGCGCTCGTACAAGATCCGCGGTGCCTACAACTTCATCGTCCAGCTCGACGCGGAGCACCGGGAGCGCGGCGTCGTCTGCGCGAGCGCGGGCAACCACGCGCAGGGTGTCGCGTACGCGTGCCGCCGCCTCGGCGCGAACGGCCGGGTCTACGTTCCCGGCACGACTCCCCGCCAGAAGCGCGAGCGGATCGCGACGCTGGGCGGCTCGCATATCGAGGTCATCGTCATCGGCGAGACCTACGAAGACGCCTTCAGTGCCGCGAAGCACGACGCGGAGACCACCGGCGCGACGCTGGTCCCCGCGTTCGACGCGCCGGAGACGGTCGCCGGACAGGGCACCGTCGCGATGGAGGTCGTCGCGCAGCTCGGGTTCATCCCGGACGTCATGGTGGTGCCGGTCGGCGGGGGCGGCCTGCTCGCCGGGATCGCGGCGTGGGCCGCGGAACGGGCGCCGGAGATGCGGATCGTCGGCGTCGAACCGGCGGGGGCGACCTGCATGGCGGCCGCGCTGGCCGCCGGTGAGCCGGTGCGGCTCGAAACCGTCGACACCTTCGTCGACGGTGCGGCGGTCGCGCTGGCCGGATCGGTGACGTATCCGCTGGTCCGCGACGGCGGCGTCGAACTCACCGAAGTCGCCGAGGGCGCGATCTGCACGGAAATGCTCGCGATGTACCAGTCCGACGGCGTGATCGCCGAACCCGCGGGCGCGCTCGCGACCGCGGCGCTGGGCACGACGGTGAAGATCGACCCCGGGCAGATCGTGGTGTGCGTCGTCTCCGGCGGCAACAACGACGTCAGCCGCTACGGCGAAGTGCTCGAACGGTCGCTGGTCCACGAAGGACTGAAGCACTACTTCCTGGTGGGGTTCCCGCAGGAGCCCGGCGCGCTGCGGCGGTTCCTCGACGAGGTCCTCGGGCCGGACGACGACATCACGCGGTTCGAGTACGTGAAACGCAACAGCCGCGAGACCGGCCCGGCGCTGATCGGCGTCGAACTCGCGCGCGCCGGTGACCTGGAAGGCCTGCTGCACCGGATGGACGTGAGCCCGCTGCAGGTGGAGCGGGTGGAACCGGGCAGCCCGCTCTTCCACTTCCTGGTCTGACGACCCCGCAATTCGTCACCTACTTGCGACGTCCGGACCTCGCAAGTAGGTGACGAATTGCGGTGGGGCTCAAGGCGCCTTCGGCACCGCCGGGTACGGCACGAAGGTGCTGGTGTTCTCGTCCACGGTCAGCTGTTTGCCGATCGTGGGGAACGCGCGCTGCGAGCAGGCCGGTCGTTCGCAGACTTTGCAACCCATGCCGATCGGGGTGGCCGCGGCGCGGTCGTCGAGATCGAGCCCGGTCGAATAGATGAGCCGTTTCGCGTGCCGCAGTTCGCAGCCGAGGCCGACGGTGAACGTCTTGCCGGGGCTGCCGTAGCCGCCGATGTTGCGTGACACCGTCCGCGCGACCCAGAAATAGCTCTTGCCGTCGGGCAGGGTGGCGATCTGGGTGAGGATCTTGCCTGGCTGGGTGAACGCCTCGTAGATGTTCCACAGCGGACACGCGCCGCCGACGCGGGAGAAGTGGAAACCGGCCGCGGACTGGCGTTTCGACATGTTCCCCGCCCGGTCGACCCGGACGAACGAGAACGGCACGCCGCGGTTCTTGGGGCGCTGTAACGTCGAGAGCCGGTGGCAGACTGTCTCGAACCCCACGCCGAAGTGGTCGCAGAGCCGCTCGATGTCGTAGCGGAACCGTTCCGCGCTCGCCAGGAACGGTCCATAGGGGAGGATCAGCGCGCCCGCGAAGTAGTTCGCGAGCCCGACCCTGGCCAGCGAACGCGCGGCGGGGCCGGAGAACGCCCACGAGTCGGCGAGTTCGGTGATCAGGTCGTCGTAGTCCAGCAGCGCGATCTGCGAAGCCATCCGGAACGCCTGCTGCCCGACGCGCAGGCTCGGCGCCAGCCGCAGCACACGCGGCCCGGGTTCGTACCGGTGCTGTTCGCCGTTGGACTCGTCGATGCCTTCGTTCGTGACGTCGACGCCGTAGCGCTGGGTCAGGGTCTCCTTCAGCGCCGCGAGCACCTGGCCACGCTGCAGGGGGATGTCGTGGGCCATCCGTTCGGCGCGTTCGTCCAGCTCGGCGACGTAGTTCTCCCGCTCGTAGAAGAAGTCGCGGACCTCTTCGTGCGGCAACGAGCCTGCCGCGCTGCCGTGCATGCCCAGTCCGTTTTCCGTGGTCAGCGCGGCGGTGTTCTCGACCGAGTTGCGGTAGCTGCGGTGCAGTTTGACCAGGGCCTGGGCGATCGTCGGCAGGTTCGTGGCGAGGTCGTTGAGCTCACTGGTGGTGACGTCCACCCCGACGACCTCGTCGAGCAGGGCTTCCTTCACGTCCGCGACGAGCCGTGCGGTGTCGTTGTTCGCGAAGAACTCGGTGTCCACTCCGAACGCTTGCGTGATGCGAAGGAGCACCGGGACGGTCAGCGGACGCGAGTTGTGCTCGATCTGGTTGAGGTAACTGGGTGAGATCTCCAGCACACGAGCGAGATCCGCCTGGCTCATCGACCGGCTTTCGCGCAGATGCCGCAGCTTCGCTCCGGCGAAGGTTTTGTCCACTGAGGCCTCTCTGTCCGCAAGGTTTCCGGGCCTGAACGATTCAGTGAACGGTCAAGCCCGTGGATTTTGCCTGTGCTTGCGAACCTGTGATTCGCAATCTTTGCAAGATGCTACGGAAGCTTCGCAGAAATTGGCAAATTGGAGGCCTGGATCCGATTTCCCCTGTCATGTCAGGGTCAGGTCAGGAAAGGCGATCACTCGCAAACTTCGCAACACCGGGAGAATCCGATGACTCAGCACGCGCAGCAGCTGGAGCAGGCGGCCGCCGAACTGGCCAAGCAGTGGGAGACCGACCCCCGCTGGGCGGGCGTGAAGCGGTCGTACTCCGCGGCTGACGTGGTCAAGCTGCGCGGCAGCGTGGTCGAGGAGCACACGCTCGCTCGCCGCGGCGCCGAGAAGCTTTGGGACCTCCTGCACAACGAGGACTACGTCCACTCGCTGGGCGCACTGACCGGTAACCAGGCGGTGCAGCAGGTCCGCGCCGGCCTCAAGGCCATCTACCTGTCCGGCTGGCAGGTCGCCGCCGACGCCAACCTCTCCGGCCAGACCTACCCGGACCAGAGCCTCTACCCGGCCAACTCGGTGCCGGCCGTCGTCCGCCGCATCAACAACGCGCTGGGCCGCGCCGACCAGATCAACTGGGCCGAGGGCAACACCGACATCGACTGGTACGCCCCGATCGTCGCCGACGCCGAGGCGGGCTTCGGTGGCCCGCTCAACGCCTTCGAGCTGATGAAGGGCATGATCGCCGCCGGTGCCGCGGGTGTGCACTGGGAGGACCAGCTCGCTTCCGAGAAGAAGTGTGGTCACCTCGGTGGCAAGGTGCTCATCCCGACCAAGCAGCACGAGCGCACGCTGAATGCCGCCCGCCTCGCCGCGGACGTGCTGAACGTGCCGTCGCTGATCGTCGCCCGCACCGACGCGCAGGCCGCCACGCTGATCACCAGCGACGTCGACGAGCGTGACCGCAAGTACGTCACCGGCGAGCGCACCGCCGAGGGCTTCTACAACGTCACCAACGGCATCGACCCCTGCATCGACCGCGGTCTCGCCTACGCCGAGTACGCCGACCTGCTGTGGATGGAGACCTCCAAGCCGGACCTCGAGGTCGCCCGCCAGTTCGCCGAGGCGATCAAGGCGAAGTACCCGGACCAGATGCTGGCCTACAACTGCTCGCCGTCGTTCAACTGGAAGAAGCACCTGGACGACGCGACGATCGCGAAGTTCCAGCGCGAACTCGGCCACATGGGCTACAAGTTCCAGTTCATCACCCTGGCAGGCTTCCACGCCCTGAACTACTCGATGTTCGACCTGGCGCACGGTTACGCCCGTGAAGGCATGACCGCCTACGTCGACCTGCAGGAGCGCGAGTTCGCTTCGGAGGACCGCGGTTACACCGCCACGAAGCACCAGCGCGAGGTCGGCACCGGCTGGTTCGACAACGTCGCGACCGCGCTGAACCCGGAGAGCTCGACCACCGCGCTCGCCGGCTCCACCGAGGCCGAGCAGTTCTGATCCCCCGCAATTAGGTGCCAGGTGGCGGTCTCTCGACTCCCAGGGGAGACCGCCACCGCCCCCCTTCTATCCCTCGCGAAGCCCAGCGGAGGCACACCATGGTTGAGAAGCTGAACTACCGGATCGACGTCTGCGGACCTGCCGGTGACCGGTTCGACGAGATCCTCACCCCGGCCGCGCTGGACTTCGTGGCCAAACTGGACAACGCGTTCGCCGGGCGCCGCCGCGAGCTGCTCGACGCCCGCCGTCTGCGCCGCGAGAAGCTCCAGTCCGGCGAGGAGCCGCTGGGCTTCCTGCCCGAGACGCATTCCGTCCGCGACGACAGCAGCTGGTCGGTCGCCCCGGCCGCGCCCGGTCTCGAAGACCGCCGCGTCGAGATCACCGGCCCGACCGACCGCAAGATGACGGTCAACGCGCTGAACTCCGGCGCGAAGGTCTGGCTCGCCGACTTCGAGGACGCGACCTCGCCGACCTGGCACAACGTCATCGACGGCCAGATCAACCTGTTCGACGCGATCCGCCGCAACATCGACTTCACGACGTCGGCGGGCAAGCGCTACACGATCGGCGACGAGCCCGCGACGATCGTCGCCCGCCCCCGCGGCTGGCACCTGGTGGAGAAGCACATCCGCATCGACGGCCGCCCGGTTTCGGCGAGCCTGGTCGACTTCGGCCTCTACTTCTTCCACAACGCGCGCCAGTTGCTGGCCCGCGGCAGCGGCCCGTACTTCTACCTGCCGAAGCTCGAGAACCACCTCGAAGCGCGGCTGTGGAACGACGTCTTCCTGCTGGCGCAACGGGAACTCGGCATCCCGCGCGGCTCCGTCCGGGCCACCGTGCTGATCGAGACGATCACCGCCGCGTTCGAGATGGAGGAGATCCTCTACGAACTGCGCGAGCACGTCTCCGGGCTGAACGCCGGCCGATGGGACTACATCTTCAGCGTCATCAAGAACTTCTCCTCGCACGGCGCGGACTTCGTGCTGCCGGACCGCGCACAGGTGACGATGACCGTCCCGTTCATGCGGGCCTACACCGAACTGCTGGTGCGCACCTGCCACAAGCGCGGGGCGCACGCCATCGGCGGCATGGCCGCGTTCATCCCGAGCAAGGACCCGGAGATCAACGCGACCGCGCTCGAAAAGGTCCGCCAGGACAAGGAACGCGAGGCGAACGACGGCTTCGACGGCTCGTGGGTCGCGCACCCCGGCCTCGTCCCGGTCTGCCGCGAGGTGTTCGACGGCGTGCTCGGCGGCTGGCCCAACCAGCTCGGCAAGCTCCGTGAAGACGTCGTCGTCACCGCCGAGGATCTGCTCGATGTCGCCAGCGCCGGCGGCGAGGTCACCGAAGCGGGTGTCCGCGCCAACATCAACGTCGCGCTGCGCTACATCGACGCGTGGCTGCGCGGCACCGGCGCGGCGGCGATCCACAACCTGATGGAGGACGCCGCCACCGCCGAGATCGCCCGCTGCCAGGTGTGGCAGTGGATCCGCAACGGCACGAAGCTCGAAGACGGCACCGCGCTCACCCACGAACTCACCGTGTCCTATTTGGACGAAGAGCTGGCGTCGGTGCGCGCCGAACTCGGCGAAGGCAACCGTCTCGACGACGCCTACGAGATCTTCACCGAGACCGCGCTGGGCGAGAAGCTGCCGAGCTTCCTCACCACCGGCGCGTACGCGCGGTACCTGACCGCGCGGTGACGCAGGCTCCGGCCGCCCCTACCTGACGCGGGGCGGCCGGGTTCCACACCGGTTTGGGACGGTGTGGCCCAACGGGTCCGGTGGCGGAGGCTCCCCGCCACCGGACCCGCTTCACGCGCGCGCCCCTCCGGTAGCGCTGTCGGGCGTGCGCCCGTCGCGGAGGCCCCGTCCTCACCACACCACCCGTGGACGGGGCCTTCGTGGCTTTCCGCCGTGTGCGAAAGCGGCTGCGAGGAGCCCCTCGGACAGGTCACGATCGCGGGATGACGATGTGGAAGTTCAGCGGCGAGGTCGCCGAGTTCTATCAGCGCTACCGCCGTGGCTACCCCGCCGAAGTCTTCGACAAGCTGGTGGTGGAATTCGGGCTGTCCACCGAAGACACGGCACTGGACCTCGGCTGCGGCACCGGCCAGCTGACCCGGTCGCTCGCCGCCAGGACCCGTTCGGTCATCGGGATGGATCCCGAACCGGACATGCTCGCCCAGGCGAGGAAAGCGACGTCCGGGCTCACCAACGTGAACTGGCTCGTCGGTGCCGACAGCGACGTTCCGGCGCTGCGAACGTTGCTGGGGCGGGACAGTCTCGGCGTGGTCACGATCGGGCAGGCCCTGCATTGGATGGACCACGCGACCTTGTTCCCCGCGCTCCGTTCGCTGCTGCGGCCCGGCGGCGGGGTCGCCGTGCTCACCAACGGGGCGCCGATGTGGCTGCACGAGAGTTCGTGGTCGAAGGCATTGCGCGAATACCTTTCCGGCTGGCTCGGTCAGCCGCTCGTGCGCACCTGCGGGGCCGGGCAAGAGGAACAGGACCGGTACCGCGCGAGCCTGGAGGCCGCCGGATTCGCCACCGGTTCGGACGTGGTGGAGTACGAGGACGAAATCGACCTCGAATTCGTCATCGGCGCGGTCTACTCCGCGACCCCGGAGGACCGGCTGCCGAAACCGGCCGAGCGCGCCGGATTCGAGGAGCGGCTGAGCGCCGCCATTTCCCCGTACGCGCCGTTCGTGGAGCCGGTCCAGGTACGGATCCTGATCGGCAGAAAGGGATGAACCGGTCACGGACCGCGATTAGGTAGGGGTACGTAGTGATTCCCCCGTTGTTTCGGCGGCGGGTCGCGCGGATGCTCGGCGCCGGGTGGGAATTCCGCCCGTTTCCCCGAGGAGCCACCATGAAGAAGCAGTTGAGGACCCTCTTGGCCGCGACCTTCGCCGTCCACGCCGTCGCTCTCGCCGCCCCCGCGGTGTCCGCTTCGGCCGGGGTCTCGGTGCAGCCGGACTGTGTGCGGCCCTGCCACTTCTGATCTTCGTCACCTAGAGCAGCCCGGGGGTCGCGCCCCTCGCGACCCGCGACGCTCGTGGAGGGCGGACCCGGGTTCCCCGACATCCCGGGTCCGTCCTCCGCCCCGCCGAGGTTGCGAAAGCCACTTTCGCAACCTTCAACGTTGCGAAAGTGGCTTTCGCAACACGAAACGCGCGGGATCAGGGTTCGAAGGCGTTGCCCGTCGCGATCTTCGGGCGCCCCAGTTCCACGGGCTCCCCGACGCGGGCCCGCCGGTAGACGGCGACGGTCGCTTCGGCGATGCGGCCCCAGTCGAAGTCCGCGGCCAGGCGCGACTGCGCGGTCAGTGCCCGCCGCGCCGCGGCGACCTCGTCGTCCAGCACCGCTTCGACGGCGTCCCCGAGGGCATCGACGTCGCCGGGGCTGAACGCCAGGCCGGTCTCGCCGTCGACGACGACCTCGCCGAGTCCGCCGGCGGTGGACGCCACGAGCGGCGCCTTCGCGGCGGCCGCTTCCAGCGCGACGATCCCGAACGGTTCGTACCGGCTGGGCAGCACGACCGCGTCGGCCGCAGCGAGCACGGCGCGCAGTTCGCGGTCGGAGAGATGCCCGACGAAGTCCACCGCGCGGCGCACGCGCAGCTTGCGTGCCTGATCGACCAGCTCCTCCAGATGCCGCCCTTTTCCGGCGATGACCAGCCGTGTCCCCGGTTTGGCGCGGCGGATCCGGGGGAGCGCGGCGAGCAGGTCCTGCACACCCTTTTCCCATTCCAGCCGTCCGAAGTAGAGCAGCAGCGGCGCCCCGGAGGGGCTGTAGACCTCGCGAGCGTGCGCGACCTCATCCGCGGGCACCTGCCAGGTGCGTTCCTCGATGCCGTTGTGGATGACGGTGACCGCGTCGCCGTCGACCTCGAACAGCTGCGCCACCTCGCGGCGCATGGCCTGCGAGCAGGTGATCAGCGCGTCCGAGCGGTTCGCGAGCCACCATTCGACCGAGTGAACCTGCTGGTTCAGCGGATGCGAGAGCCAGCCGGAGTGCCGCCCGGCCTCGGTGGCGTGGATCGTGCCGACCAGCGGCACCCGCGCGGCCTCCGCGATCGCGATCGCGGGATGGGTGACCAGCCAGTCGTGCGCGTGGACGACGTCCGGCTGCCAGCCGCGCAGCAGGTCGGTGGCGGCGCGGACCATCGCGTGCCCCATGGCCAGCGTCCACGCGACGAGGTCCCGTTCGAAGGTCACGTGCATCGGGTCTTCGGCGACCCGGATGATCCGGACGCCTTCGACCACGCGATCGGTCCTGGGATGGGTCTCGGCGTCGGTGCCCGCCGTGTGACGGCACAGGACGACCACGTCGTGCCCCTGCCCGGCGAGGTGTCTGGCCAGGGCGTGGACGTGCCGTGCGAGTCCGCCGACGACCACGGGTGGGTACTCCCACGACAACATCAGCACGCGCATGGGTGGAGGTTACTCGTGAGTCGGTCGTCACCGGGACGGGGCGATCACCCCCACAGGTGAAGCCGATGGCGGACGACAGGGGCGGCGATCTTTGCCACCATCGGGTTGATGACGTCCTCGGTGAACGCGGCCGAACCGGCCTTCAAACCCGTCGAACCGGTGCTGTCGACCCCGTGGTCCGCGCAGGTCGGACCCGGCGACGCGCTGCCGGAGTACCCGCGCCCGCGGCTGGTCCGGCGGCGCTGGCTGAACCTCAACGGGGTGTGGGAGTACGCGGGCAGCGGCTCGCCCGGCGGGAGCGGGTACGGCGAGCGGATCCTGGTGCCGTACCCGCCGGAGTCGGCGCTCTCCGGTATCGGGCGGCGCGACGAAACCCTGTGGTACCGCAAGGTCTTCCGGGTCCCGTCCGAATGGGACGGTCAGCGGGTGCTGCTTCATTTCGGCGCCGTCGACCAGTCCGCGACGGTCTGGGTCAACAACCAGGAGGTCGCCGTCCACGAAGGCGGGTACACGGCCTTCAGCGCGGACATCACCGACGTGCTGCGCCCGTCGGGATCGCAGGAACTGACCGTCCGCGCGACGGACCGGACCGATGCCTCGACGCACACCGTCGGCAAGCAGCGAAACGACGCGAAAGGGATCTTCTACACCGCCGCTTCCGGCATCTGGCAGACCGTCTGGCTGGAGCCGGTGCCGTCCGCGTACGTCCGGGATCTCCAGGTGACACCGGGCCTCGACGGAGTGACGGTTGTGCCCAAGGTCACAGGCGGCGCCCAGGTGGAGGCGATCGTCAGCGAGCCCGGTGGCGCGGAGGTGGCACGCGTCCTAGGGGATGCGGGACGGCGGTTGCGCGTGGAGGTGCCTTCGCCGCGGCTGTGGACGCCGGACGATCCGTATCTCTACGACATCGAGGTCCGCTTGCTCGACGAGAGCGGCAACGTGCTCGACGCCGTCGAGTCCTACACCGGGCTCCGCACGATCGGGACGGTCACCGACGCCGAGGGCAGGCCGCGGATCGCGCTCAACGGCCGGATCACCTTCCTGCACGGCCCGCTCGACCAGGGCTACTGGCCGGACGGCGTCTACACCGCGCCCACCGACGAGGCGTTGCGGTTCGACCTGGAGAAGACCAAGGAGCTCGGCTTCAACTTCGTCCGGAAGCACGTCAAGGTCGAGCCGGAGCGCTGGTATTCCTGGGCGGACAGGCTGGGCCTGCTGGTCTGGCAGGACATGCCGTCGCTCACCGTCTCCTTCGACGGTCCGCCCGGGACAGCGCCCGATCCGGTGCCGGAGGCGAAGGCGCGGTTCGAAGCGGAGCTGACCGAGATGGTGGAGCAGCTGCGCGGGGTGACCTCGATCGTCGGCTGGGTGCCGTTCAACGAGGGCTGGGGCGAGTTCGACACCGCACGCGTCGCGGAACTGGTGAAACGCCTCGACCCGACCAGGCTCGTCGTCGCGAACAGTGGCGTGAACTGCTGTTTCTCGCGGCCGGACGCCGGTGCCGGCGACGTCTACGACGACCACACCTATGTGGGGCCGGGGAAACCCGCGGTGAAGGACCACCGGGTGATCGTCGACGGCGAGTACGGCGGCCTCGGCCTGGTCCTCGACGAGCATCGCTGGCCGGGGGAACCGCAGGCCTACGAGATGACGCTGACCCCGGCACAGCTCACGGAACGCTATGCCGAGGTCAGCGAGCGCCTGGAACGGATCATCCCCGAAGCCGGGCTCTCCGGCGCGATCTACACCCAGACCACCGACGTCGAAAACGAGGTCAACGGCTTGCTCACCTATGACAGGCGGGTGCTGAAGGCCGATCTCGCGACCGTGGCCGCCCGCAACCGCGCGGTCATCGCGGCGGGTCAGTCCGGCTGAGCCTCCACCGGCCCGCCCGGGTCCCGGACCCGAACGGGCACCCCGAGCAGCTGGGAAGGCAGCTGCCCGTGGTCGTGGCCGGGGGTCATCCACACGTCGATCGTGGGTTTCCCCTCGGCCTCGCCCTGTCCGACACCGACCACTCCTGGTACGTCGTCGAGCCAGCGTGACGCCGAGACGAGCGCGGCGTCGACATCCGGAATTTCGTCGGTCACTACGGATGCACCCTGATCCCGAGCGACGCTTCGACCAGTGTGATCCGGTTGATCACGGTGACCACCGGCGAACCCGCGAACAGCAGGCCGACGGCGTTCTCGCTCAGGTCCGCCACGAGGCTGCCCGAGTCGCCACCGGCCGACATGTCGGTGGTCAGCAGCTGTTGCGCGAACCGGGCCACCCGGCCGCCGCCGTAGTTCACGTCGACGGTGGCGTTGATGTTCGTGATCCGTCCGGTCGTCCAGTTCGTGGTCCGGCCGGTCTTCTGCACGAGCGTGCCGACCGCGGGTGCCACGTTGGTCCCCTTGAGGTCGCCGACCCAGAAGATCCGCCGGTCGAGGTCGTGGAACTGGCCTTCGGCGATCGCGGCGTCGACGAAGTTCAACGGCACCGGCTGGCCCGGCTGGATGAACTTGATCGGCACGAACCGGCTCAGCCTGGCGATGACGTCGGTGGGTACGACGCCGCCGTCGAACGGGCCGGGCTGCAGGATCGGGTCGCCGATGGCGGCGGCGTTCGAGTTCGCCAGCACGTGGTTGTTGCTCAGGATGTAGTACCTGGGCGGCTTCCCCGGCAACGCGGTGGCGTCGTAGACGGCGGTGCCGTAGGTGCCGGCGGTGATCTTGAAGTGGCCGACGCTCAGCCCGCCGAACGCCGGGCGGAACCGCTTGGCCAGTGTGAACGGACCGACCTGCTCCCTGGCCAGTTCGTCGGGGCGGGCGAGCGTCGGAGCCGGCGGCTCGTCGAGCATCGTGGCGGCACCGTTCGCCCTCGACGGCGCGATGCTCCGGCCCGCTTGCAGGACCCCGACTTCCTGGACGTCGGTGGGCACCCCGGCGAGCGTCGCGGGAACCAGGTCGTCGTCACGGAGCATTTCGTGCGGCATCTTCGTGTCGACCAGAACGGTGATCGCCTTCTCACCGGTGTCCATCCCGCGAGACCATTTCGTACCGAGTGCCACACCGACGACGTTCTGTCTGGAGAGCAGTGCGTCCTCCTCGGCCGCCTGTACACTCGCCAGTGAGAGGAATTCATCCGGGATCATATTGTTTTCGATCACGTCGGCCACGCTTTCCCGCGATTTCGGATGGATTGCAGGGGACCCCGACGAGCGAGTCTGCTCCGTTCGCCCTGGTGGCGCCATAGTGCAAACGGGTAGACCGGTTCATTGTCGACTGTCGAGATTTCCCTTGTAGGCCAAGGGTTTGTGATCTATCGACCGGCCATCGCGCAGAGCTGTGACGCATTCAGGGACTTTGGTCCCTTATTTCGCGGAAAAAGAAACGGGCGGTTCACCGGATCATTCCGGTGAACCGCCCGCTGCCGGGAAAAGCGCGATTCAGGCGCCGACGGTCGCCTCGATCGCCTTGGTGATCGTGTCGTCTTCGGGTTCGGTGCGCGGGCGGAAACGTCCCACCACTTCACCGGACGGGGCGACGAGGAACTTCTCGAAGTTCCACTGCACGTCGCCGCCGGCGCCTTCCGAGTCGGCCGTCTTGGTCAGTTCGGCGTAGAGCGGGTGACGGGTTTCGCCGTTCACGTCCAGCTTTTCGAACAGCGGGAACGAAACGCCGTAGGTCGTCGAGCAGAAGGTCTGGATCTCCTCGGCGGTGCCCGGCTCCTGCCCGGCGAACTGGTTGCACGGGAACCCGACGACGGAGAAACCCTTGTCCGCGTAGCGTTCCTGCAGCTTCTCCAGCCCGGTGTACTGCGGCGTCAGCCCGCATTTCGACGCCACGTTCACCACCAGCAGCGTCTTGCCTTCGAGCGCGCCGAGCGTGGTGTCCTCGCCCGCGAGCGTCTTCAGCGGGATGTCGTGGATCCCCATGGTTGCCCCTTTCGTCATTTCCTCAGCAGGTCACGCGCGTCGACATGGCCGAAGGGCCCATCGTCGCGCCGAAACGCGGCCGCGGTCTCCCGCGCGCGGTCGAGCGCTCCATCGCGGAGCAGTCCGGCGAGCGTGTCGAACCGTTCGGTGTGCACTTTCGCCCGCCGCCGCGCGTAGTCGGCGGCGGAATCCTTGGTGACCATGAACGCCCAGTCGCTCGAAAGCGCCAGCATCGCTTCGGCGACGGCCTGATCGCGGACGGCGTCACGCGTCGTCGTGTCCATCCCGGTGACCAGGTCGAGCATCCGGTGCTGCAGCGCGGTGTTGTCCCGCACCATGTCGGCGACCTGCTCGCCGTCCCAGACCCGCCAGTCCTTGCCCGATCCCCACGACGACGCCGGGAGATCGACCTTCCCGCCGAGGTGGCCCGCTTCGAGCGCGCCCTTGAGCGTGGTGACGCGGACGCCCGCCTCGGGCAGCGCGCGCAAGACGCCTTCGAGCCAGGCGGGACCCTCGTGCCACCAGTGCCCGAACAGTTCCGTGTCGTACGCGGCGACGACGAGCGATTCGCGGCCGTGCTCGGCCTTGAGCGAGCGCAACCGGGCGACGACGGTGTCGACGAAGTCCTGGACGTGGCCACCGAGGGTGGCCGCCGCCATCGCCGGATCGTACGGCGCCTTGTCCGGCGGCTCGACGGTCTTGCCGGTCACCCTCGACGGCTTGAGGCCGACTTCGTGCGCCCAGGTGTGGAAGTCGCGATAGGCGGCGTGGCCGGGGTAGCCGGCCTTCGGCGACCAGACGCGGTACGTGACTTCGAGATCGCGGCCGAAGCAGACGACGTCGGAATCGCCGACGGTCCGCGCCGCCGACGTGTCGCCGTGCAGGGACGGGCCGTCGACCATGAACCGCTGGACACCCGCGGCGGCGTAACCGGCTTCCATGCCGGGTTCGTAACCGCATTCAGGTGCCCAAATGCCTTCGGGACGCCGTCCGATCCGCAGTGCGGTGTCGGCGAGACCGCCGCGCAGCATGAAGTCACGGACGGCGGGGTCGAGCAGCGGCTGGAACGGATGCGCCAGCGGCCCGCCGAGCAGTTCGATCGTCCCGTTGTCCACAAAGGACCGGAGGATGGGGGAGAAGCCATGTCGCCATTGGGTTTCGAGTTCTTCTGACGCTTTGGTGGCGGTCCGGTATTCGCTCGCGGCGAGGTCGCGCAGCAGCGGGTCGCCGCCGCGCCAGAGCGTGGACGCGTGCCAGGCACGCAGCTGCCAGTGCCCGAGCCAGTCGTGGAAGGCGTCGATGCAGTACGGGTCGTCGAGCTGGGCGGCGAGGATCGGCGTCATGCCGAGCGTGAGGACGTCTTCGCGGCCCTCGTCGGCGAAGCGGCGCAGGAGATCGACCATCGGCAGGTAGGAATGCGCCCACGCCTGGTAGAGCCATTCTTCGCCGACCGGCCAGGAACCGTGGTGCGGCAGCCACGGCAGATGGCTGTGCACGACGAGGCAGAACGTGCCCTCGTATTCGGTCATCGGCGCACCGCCACGGCGACGAGATCGAGGCTGGCGTCGAGGTCTTCACCGTGGACGGCGAAATCCGCGGCCTGGATGGCTTCGACGTCGGCGAGCAGTTCCGCGGGCCAGGTCGCCTGCCCGGGCAGCTGCCCCATGACGACGTCGAGCTGCGCGTCGATGATCGAGCCGCCGTACTTGGCGTCGAGCTTCGCGACGCCCTCGCCGTGGTGGAGACCGTGCAGCGTCTCGACCTCGAAACCGGCGTCACGCAGCAGTTCGTCCAATTCGGACGGTGCGAGTTCCCTGGTGTGGAACGGGTTGAGCGGGGTGTCGCTGTCCGGGGTGAAGGTCAGCCGGTTGGGTGTGGTGACGATCAGCCGTCCGCCGGGGGCGAGCACGCGGTGGCATTCGGCGAGGAAGGCGCCTTGGTCCCAGAGGTGCTCGATCACCTGGAAGTTGGCGACGACGTCGACCGCGGCGTCCCGCAGCGGCAGGAACACCAGGTTCGCCCTGGTCACGCCGATGCCGGGGTAGCGGCGGGCGACGTGCTCGGTGGTGGGGGCGTCGTAGTCGAGCGCGAGCACCCGCTCGGCGACGGTGGCGATGAGCCCGGCGCCGTAGCCCTCGCCGCAGCCTGCCTCCAGGACGGTCTTGCCCTCGCACAGCGGCAGGAGCTTTTGATACGCGGCCTCGTGGCGGCGGTACCAATAGTTTTCCTCGGCGATGCCCGGCACGGTGCGTTCACCGGTGAGGTGCAGCGCTTCGGCCCTGGTGGCTGGGGTGGTCACGCCGCGACCCTACCGGCCGGTCACTTCCATCCCCTCCGCAACCAGTCACCTACTTGCGGAGGGCGGCTCTCGCAAGTAGGTGACTAATTGCGGTGTCACGTTTCGCGGCGCTGCGCAGTCCAGAAGGTATGCAACGGACATTCACCCGCGTACTGCTCGTCGTCTTCGGTCTCATCGAACTGCCCGTCGGGCTGTGGCCGCTGATCAGCCCGGAGGGCTTCTACCGGGACTTCCCGGGGTTCCGCACCGGCTGGGTGGCGATGGACGGCCCCTTCAACGAGCACCTGATCCAGGACTTCGGCGGCCTCAACCTCGCGCTCGCGGCCATCCTGATCGGCGCCGCCGTGATCGGGACGACCGCCGTGGCCAGGCTCGCCGCGCTCGCCACCTTCTGTTTCGGGCTCCCGCACTTCCTCTACCACCTCGGCCATGTCTCGCATTTCGAGCCGGTGGACCAGGTGCTCATCGTCGTGACGACGGCGCTGGGGGCGGTGCTCCCGGTGGTGCTGGTGCTGATCCCCTCGAAGCGGACTACACCGGCGACACCGTGATGCCGATGGCGCCGGGGCCTAGGTGGGCGCCGAGGATCATGCTGGCGTCGACCAGGGTGCTGTCGACCATTTTGGGCAGCCGCGCCCGCAGCCGCCCGCCGATCTCGAGGTCGCGTTCGTCGGGGCCGAACCTGGTGATGGCCACTTCGACGTCCCGGTCGCCCGCGCATTCCACCGCGAGGTCGACGAGTTTGTTGAGCGCGCGCCGCTGGCCCGGCACCCGGGTCAGCGGCGCGACCTCGCCGTTCTTCAGCGTGAGCAGGGGTTTGATCGAGAACGCCGAACCGAGGAACGCCTGCGCGGCGCCGATCCGGCCGCCACGCCGCAGGAACTCCAGCGTGTCGACGTAGAGGATCTCCCGGCTGCCGCGGAACCGGCGTTCGGCCGCGTCGATGACCCGGGTGGCCTGCCCGCCGGCGGCGGCGACCTTGGCCGCCGAGGTCGCCGCGAAGCCGAGGCTCATCCCGGTGGTCCCGCTGTCGAGGACGTGGACCGGGACGCTGACCTGCTGGGCGGCCTCGCGGGCGGCGTTCACCGTCTCCGACATCCGGCCCGAGATGTGGATGCTGACGATCGCCGAGGCGCCCTTGCTCGCGGCGTCCTGGAACGCCCAGAAGAACGCGGCGACCTCGGGCGGCGCCGTCTTCACCGGCGTGCCCGCCCGCAGATGGCCGATGATTTCCTCGCGGTCGTAGCGGTTCTCTTCGTCGAAGTGCTCTCCGACCTGCAGTTGGACCTGAACGACGCCGATTCCCCAGCGTTCGGCGACCGGGACGGGAAGGCAGGCGGTCGAGTCCGTGATCACGGCGACGGGGCCGGGCATGGAACGCATGGTGGGGCAGGTTAGCCCGTCGCACACACCGGGAGTACCCCGGAATACGGCCGTTCGGGTTAGTCGCCCGGTTACACTCACTTCCGGGTGAATTACCTGGACGATAGTCCCACTAAAACGTGCATCCAGGTGAATGAGGTCACCTCGGCGGGCCGCGGCGCTGAAATGGCCCTAATCTACCGGCCAGTAGAGCTGTTGCCCCGTGGCCGACGCCGGCCACTAACGGGAGGTCGAAGTAGACCCATGACGAACATCGTTGTCCTGGTCAAGCAGGTACCGGACACCTACTCGGAGCGCAAGCTCTCCGGTGCCGACAACACTCTTGACCGCGAATCCGCCGACGCCGTGCTCGACGAGATCAACGAGAAGGCCGTCGAAGAAGCCCTGAAGATCAAGGAAGCAGGCGAGGGCGAGGTCACCGTCGTCTCGGTGGGTCCCGACCGCGCGACCGACGCGATCCGCAAGGCGCTTTCCATGGGTGCCGACAAGGCCATCCACGTCTCCGACGAGGCCCTTCACGGCTCCGACGCGATCGCCACCGCCAAGGTGCTGGCCGCCGCGATCTCGAAGGTCGAAGGCTTCGACCTGGTCATCACCGGTAACGAGGCCTCCGACGGCCGCGGTGGCGCCGTGCCGGCGATCATCGCCGAGCTGCTCGGCCTGCCGCAGCTGACCCACGTGAACGAGCTGACCGTCGACGGCACCTCGATCAAGGCCGACCGCTACACCGAGGACGGCGTCACGCACCTCGAGGCGAACCTGCCCGCGGTGGTGAGCGTCGGCGAGAAGATCAACGAGCCGCGCTACCCCTCCTTCAAGGGCATCATGGCCGCGAAGAAGAAGCCGGTCGAGACGCTGACCGTCGCGGACCTGGGCGTCGACGCCGGCGAGGTCGGCCTCGGCAACGCCTGGTCGTCCGTGCTCGAAGCCTCCCCGAAGCCGCCGCGCACCGCCGGTGAGCGCGTCGAGGACGAGGGTGACGGCGGCAGCAAGGTGGCCGCCTACCTGGTCGCGCAGAAGCTCATCTGAGACAGGTTTCGAGGAGGAATAGGGAAATGGCTGAAGTACTCGTCCTCGTCGACCATGTCGACGGTGAAGTCAAGAAGGTCACGCTCGAGCTGCTGACCGCCGCTCGTGAACTGGGTGAGCCGTCCGCGGTCGTCGTCGGCCCGACCGGCACCGCCGCCAAGGCGAAGGAAGCCCTCGCCGCGCACGGCGCCGCCAAGGTGTACGTCGCCGAGGGCGACAACGCCACCGGCTTCCTGGTCACCCCGAAGGTGGATGTCCTCGCCGCGCTCGCGGAGCGGACCTCCCCGGCGGCCGTGCTCGTCGCGGCCAGCGCCGAGGGCAAGGAGGTGTCCGCCCGTGTCGCGGTCCGCCTCGGCTCCGGTCTGCTGTACGACGCCGTCGGCGTGAACAGCGACGGCAGCGTGGACCAGTCCATCTTCGGTGGCGCGTTCTCCGTGAAGTCCAAGTCCACCAAGGGTGTCCCGGTCATCTCGGTCCGCCCCGGCGCGGTCGAGGCCGCCCCGGCCGAAGGCGCGGCCGCCGAGGAGACCGTCGAGGTCCCCGCGGGCGACCCGGCGAAGTCCGCCAAGATCACCGGCGTCGAGCCGATCGTCGGCGGCGACCGGCCGGAGCTGACCGAGGCCTCGGTCGTCGTCTCCGGTGGCCGCGGTGTCGGCTCGGCCGACAAGTTCGACGTCGTCGAGACGCTCGCCGACTCGCTCGGTGCCGCCGTCGGTGCTTCCCGCGCCGCCGTCGACTCGGGCTACTACCCGGCGCAGTTCCAGGTCGGCCAGACCGGTAAGACGGTTTCGCCGCAGCTGTACATCGCGCTGGGCATCTCCGGTGCGATCCAGCACCGGGCCGGTATGCAGACCTCGAAGACCATCATCGCGGTCAACAAGGACGCCGAGGCGCCGATCTTCGAGATCGCCGACTTCGGTGTGGTGGGCGACCTGTTCAACGTCGCGCCGCAGCTGACCGAAGAGGTCCGGAAGCGCAAGGGCTGAGTCCTACGTTCGAAGCGGGGCCGTCCGGGATTTCTTTCCCGGGCGGCCCCTTTTCTGTGATCCGAAAGTGATCTTCCAGCCTGAGAGAACCCTGAGAACCCGCAATTAACTGAACGTGCACTAATCGGCCATCAGGCGCATTGTCGTTGGTACCCCCCGAGGGGTAGACCTTGGTTATGACGACGTCACAGCTCCTCGTCAGTACTGACCAGGCAGGTGTCGAACTCCCGGCCGACGCGCCGCGTTACTCCCTCCTCGTGGCGAACGGGAACGAAGAAGTCGTTGCCGCGCAACGCCTTCGATATCAGGTGTTCGCCGAGGAAATGGGCGCGACGCTCAATTCGCTCGAACCCGGCCTCGACGTCGACTACTTCGACGAGTTCTGCGATCACCTCGTGGTGCGGGACGACAACACCGGCGAGATCGTGGGCACGTACCGGATGTTGCCGCCCGATCGGGCCGCGCGGGCGGGAAAGCTTTACTCCGACAGCGAATTCGATCTCACCGCGCTCGATTCGCTGCGTCCTTCGCTGGTCGAGACGGGCCGCTCGTGCGTGCACCCCGACCATCGCAGCGGAGCCGTGGTGAGCCTCGTCTGGGCGGGGATCGGGCGCTACATGCTGCTGGCGGGCCACCGGTACCTCGCGGGCTGCGCCTCCGTGCCGCTGACCGACGGCGGGGCGTACGCGGCAGGTGTCTGGGATGTCCTGCGCGCCAAGCACTATGCGGACGAATCCCTCCGCGTGACGCCGTTGAACCCTTGGCGGACCGAGGATCTCGAACGGCCGAGCCGCGCGATCCTCCCGCCGCTCATCAAGGGCTACACGCGCCTTGGCGCGAAAATCTACGGCCCGCCCGCGCTCGACGCGGATTTCGGTGTCGCGGACTTCTTCGTCCTGCTGGATCTGCACAACGTCGACGAGCGATACCTCAAGTTCTTCCTGGGAGTGCAGGGATGACTCACGCCTGGATGCCGAAGTCGCCGTGCGGCGACGGCTGCCTGAGCGAAGGGGCGCCGACGGTGGCGTTCCCCCGGCGCGTCCTGCGGTTCACCGCGGCGATCGGCGTCATCTTCGGTGCTTTCCTGTCGGCCCCGCTGGTGCTCGTGTTGCGTGGCATGCCCCGGGAACGGTTGGTACGCCTGCTTTTCGTGGGGATCCTTCGCTCGTTCGGGGTGAAGCTGCGCGTGCTCGGCGACGAGCGGTTCCGCGCCGTGCCCGGCCGCGGCGCGCTGGTGGTGAACAACCACATCTCGTGGCTGGACATCATCGCGGTCAACGCCGTCCAGCCGATGCGGGCGCTCGCCAAGAAGGAGGTCGGCACCTGGCCGGTGCTCGGCCTGCTGGTGCGCCGCGGCGGCAGCATCTTCCTCGACCGGGAGAACCTGCGCAGCCTGCCCGCGACGATGGACGAACTCGCCGATGCGATGCGCGGCGGATCACTGGTCAGCGTGACGCCGGAGGGCACCACCTGGTGCGGTCTGGGTTCGGGCCGGTTCCGCCCGGCGACCTTCCAGGCCGCGATCGACGGCGGGGTCCCGGTGCGGCCGCTCGCGCTGCGCTTCCGGCTCGCCGACGGGCGGGAGACGACCCAGCCGGCGTTCATCGGGCCGGAGTCGCTCATCGCCTCGCTGCGCCGGGTCGCGGCGCTGCGCGGTCTGGTGCTGGAGGTGCACGTGTGCCCGGAGATCGCGCCGGGTCGCGCCTCGGACCGGCGGGAACTGGCCCTGCTGGCGGAATCCGCGGTGCAGGCGGCGCTCGGGCGGGTGCAGATCCCGGTGCAGCGGCGGCGTCGCGTTGCGGCTCCGTTCCCGGCTCCGGTCGCGCCTTCGGCGCCTTCGGCTTCCGAGACGGTCTCTCCCTAGCGCGCGTGCAATGAAGGGGCCTTTCATTGCAAATTTTGCAATGAAAGGCCCCTTCATTGCAGCCGCCGGCGGGCTCGCGCGGCTGTCAGTCGAAGGTCAGCGTGATCTTCCCGCCCGCGTGACCCGTGGCGCTTTCCCGGTGCGCCTCGGCGGCATCGGCGAGCGCGTAGCTGGAGCCCAGCTTCAGCTTCAGGTCCCGCGCGACCAGATCCTCGAGCACCGCCCCGCTTTCCGAGCCGCCCGCCGAGAACTTCAGCCCCTGCGCGTACGCCGACGGGTCGGCGATGGTGATCAGCCGCTCGGGTGATCCGAGCAGTTCGACGGACTCACCCAGAACACCGAAGCCCGCCGCGTCGAACACCGCGTCGACACCGTCCGGCGCCACCGACCGGACCCGCGACACCCAGCCGTCGCCGTACTTCACCGGCACCGCGCCGAGTTCCTTCACCTCGTCCAGAGACGAAGCGCCGGCGAGCCCGATGACCGTGGCGCCGAGTGCGACGGCGGCCTGGGTGGCGATCCGGCCGACCTGGCCGCTCGCGCCGTGGATCACCACCGTCTCGCCCGGTTTGACCTCGAGTTCCCCCAGCACCCGCAAGGCCGTCTCACCGACGATGGGCAGCGAGGCGGCCTCGGGCCACGAAAGCCCGGCGGGTTTGCGGATGACCTTGGTCGCCAGCGCGTACTCCGCGTACGTGCCGGTGTCGGACCAGCCGAAGACCTCGTCACCGACGGCGAAACCGGCGCCTTCGCCCACCGCGTCCACCACACCCGCCAGTTCCAGGCCGAGGATGTGCGGGAACTCGACCGGGCGGATCTCCGCCATGGCGCCGGACCGGATCTTCCAGTCGATCGGGTTGACACCGGCGGCCTTGACCGCGACCCGCACCTGGCCAGGGCCGGGCTCCGGCAGCGGGACCTCGGCAAGCCCCAGGACGTCCGCTTCGCCGTACTGGGTGATGGTGATCGCTCGCATGTTCGCTCCTATCGGGATTTCTTCGCTGCGATCAGTCAAGCGGCGCCCGGACCTCGCCCGAACCAGTCGGACGAGCAGTGTTCACTAGCCGGGAGAGCAGCGTCCCCGCGCCGAGCCGCGCCTACTGTGGACTCATGGACCCGCTGCACGTGTTGAGCCAGGTCGAGTACATGCTCGCCGCTCCGCGCCCCGAACTCCTGCCGCGTTTCTCCGCGACGGCCGCGGCCGTCCTGCCGCATCGCGCGGCGGCCATGGAGACCGGTGACTGCTCCCGCCTTCCGATCAAGGTCCACGGCGATCCGGCGATCACCGGCGCGGTCACGAGCGCGGAGCTCCAGCGGCTCGGCTCGCTCGGCGTTCCGGGCCAGGCGGTGGTCACCGAGGAGACACTCGGCGGGAAACGCCGGAAACTGGTCGTCCTGACCTCGGCCCCGGTGATCGGCAAGGGCGCGATGATCGCGCTCGTCCCCACCGAGGACGCGCCCGCGGACGGCGCGCTCGAGTTCGTCGCCAAGCTGTGGGACATCGTCAGCGTGAACGCGGCCCAGCGCGCCTCCGACCCCGAACCCGCGGTCCTGGAGAGCAACATCGCGGCGGCGACCGCCCGGGCGCGGGCGATCACCGATCTGGGACAGACCCACGCGACCGCGTTGACGTCGTTGCTCTCGGTGCTGCGATCACGGCGGCTCGGCGACGCCGCCGCCCGGCAGGCCGCGACCGACCTCGCCGCGACCGCACTGGTCGAACTGCGCTCGATCGCGGACCGCGATCAGGAGCTCTCGGCGGAGCCGGCGTCGGAGGCGTTCGACACCCTTGTCACGCAGCTGGATCCCTTGGTGCGCCACAACGACGTGACCGTCGAGCTCGCCGGGCCCGGTGACGGACGGCCGCTCCCGCAGGACATCGCGCACACCGCGCGCACGGTCTCGCGCGGCCTCGTGCTCTCCGCGCTGGAGCGGGGCAGCGCCCGGGTCCGGGCGTCCTGGCGGATCGACCGGGAGACGCTCCGGGTCACCGTGCGGGACGACGGCCCGGACGTCGCCCGCGCCGTGCCCGCCACCGGTCTCACCGAGCGGATCACCCCGCTCGGCGGACGCTGGGAGGTCGACGCGGTACCCGATTGGGGTGCCACGATCACCGCCGTCCTGCCGCTGGGCGTCCAGGAAACGCCGGAACTGCGCCCGCTCGATCGGCTGAACCCGCGTGAACTCGAAGTCCTCGCCGGGATCTCGCGCGGGAAGCGGAACCGGCAGATCGCCGAAGAGCTGGCGCTGACCGAACACACGGTGAAGTTCCACGTGCGGAAGATCCTCGGGAAGCTGGAAGTCACCTCGCGCGGCGAGGCCGCCGTGCTGGCCCGTGAGCTGCGCCTGGAGTCCGTCAGCGCTTGACCTCCACCGAACTGGAGGTTGCAGGCTCGTCGTATGACGATCACTGGGGACAAGGCCAAGCCGAAGGGTGTGCTCTGGACACCTGAACACCGCGTGACCACGATCGGGCTGCTGCTCATGGTCACCCTCATCGCGTTCGAGAGCATGGGCGTCGCCACCGCGATGCCGACGATGGTGGCCGATCTCGACGGCCTCGCGCTGTACGCCTGGCCCTTCACCACCTTCCTGGTCGCCAGCGTGGTCGCGACCGTCCTTTCCGGACGCCTCGGTGACCGCAAGGGCCCGGCGCCCGCGCTGCTCGCCGGTACCGCGCTGTTCGCCGCCGGGCTGCTGGTCGCGGGGCTCGCCCACGACATGCCGCTGCTCCTGCTCGGCAGGGGATTGCAGGGTTTCGGTTCCGGTCTTCTGCTGGTCTCGGTGTCGCTGCTGATCGCGCTCACCTTCAGCGACCGCGAACGCCCGGTGATCTACGCCGCCAACGCCGCCGCGTGGGTGCTGCCCGCGGTGATCGGTCCCTCGATCGCGGGAGTGGTGACCGTGAGCCTCGGCTGGCGCTGGGTGTTCCTGGGACTGATCCCGCTCACCGGGATCGGGCTCGCGTTGCTGGTCCTGGTCACGCGCAAGCTGCCCGTCCACGTGCCCGGCGAATCCGCCGGCCGGGCCGGGATCGTGCCCGCGGTGGTCGCCGCCCTCGGCGTCGCCGCGCTCACCTGGGCGGCGCAGCACCCTTCCCTCGCGGCGCTGGCCTACGGCGGCGCCGGTCTCTTCGCCCTCGCGTACGCCCTCCGCAAACTCCTGCCCGCCGGCACACTGACGTCGCGGCCGGGGTTGCCGACAGTGATCGCCTCGCGAGCACTGATCGCGGGCGCGTACGCCGGGATGGAGGCGTACCTGCCGCTCACGATGACCGAGGTCCACGGCTACAGCCCCGCGCTGGCCGGGCTGCCGCTCACGGTGACCGCGCTGGGCTGGTCGGCGGGCTCGATGCTGCAGGGCCGCATGCTGGACTGGTCGCGCGAAGCGTCCCTTCGGACCGGGTTCGCGCTGGTCGCGGCCGGTTTGGCGATCTTCGTCTTCGTCCCGCTGCCCTCGTTCCCCAGCTGGATGGCGTTCGTGGCGTCGGCGGTGGGCGGCGCCGGGATGGGTATCGCGATGCCCGCGATCTCGGTGCTGCTGCTCCGCTACTCGCCGGAGGCCGAACGCGGCTTCAACACCTCGGCGCTGCAGCTCGGCGACTGGGTCGGATCGGCTCTGACCATCGGTTTGGGTGGAGTTCTGCTCGCTTCCCTGGCGTCGGCGAAAGAGCCTTCGGTGGCGATCGTGGTGCTTTCGGTCGTGCTGACCGGCATCGCGTTGCTCGGGGTGCGGGTGACCGGCCGGTGGCCGTCCGGTATGAGCGGCGCCACCCGCTGAGCAGGGTGGGCTTGGTCACGCCCCGGAGCGGGCTACCCTGAAGGGTGCGATGACCTATCTCGACCACGCGGCGACCACCCCGATGTTGCCCGAAGCCGTAGCGGCGATGTCAGAGGCGCTGTCCACAGTGGGCAACGCCTCCGCGCTGCATTCCTCGGGGCGCCGGGCCCGCCGCCGGGTCGAAGAAGCTCGCGAAGTGATCGCGGAGGCGCTGGGCGCCCGGCCGTCCGAGGTGATCTTCACCGCCGGCGGCACCGAGAGCGACAACCTCGCGGTCAAGGGCATCTTCTGGGCCCGCAACGGCGAAGATCCGCGGCGGAACAGGGTGCTGTGCAGCACCGTCGAGCACCACGCCGTCCTCGAGTCCGTCGAGTGGCTGGAGCAGCACGCGGACGCCGAGATCGTCTGGGTCGAGGTCGACCAGGCCGGCCGGGTGACCCCCCAGGCGCTGCGCACCGCCATCGGCGACAGCCCCGAGACGGTCGCGCTGGCCACCTTGATGTGGGCGAACAACGAGGTCGGCACGGTCAACCCGATCGCCGCGCTCGCCGCCGTCTGCGCCGAACACGACATCCCGCTGCACACCGACGCCGTGCAGGCCGTCGGCGCGGTGCCGGTCGACTTCGCCGAGAGCGGCGCGGCCGCGCTGACCCTCACCGCGCACAAACTGGGCGGCCCGTACGGCGTCGGCGCGCTGCTGCTCGGCCGCGACACCGCGTGCGTGCCGGTCCTGCACGGCGGCGGCCAGGAGCGAGCGGTGCGTTCGGGCACCCTCGACGTCCCCGCGGTGATCGCGTTCGCGACGGCGGTGAAGGCCACGGTCGAAGGCCGCGAGGAGTACGCCAAACGCGTCGCCGAACTGCGGGACGACCTGATCGAGGCCGTCCGGCGCGAGGTGCCGGACGTGGTGCTCAACGGCGGCGAGGGCGAGCGCCTGCCCACGCACGCCCACTTCACCTTCCCCGGTTGCGCGGGTGACAGCCTGTTGATGCTCTTGGACGCCAAGGGCATCGAATGTTCCACCGGTTCGGCCTGCACGGCGGGTGTCGCGCAGCCGAGCCACGTGCTGCTGGCCATGGGCGCCGAACCCGCGTCCGCGCGCGGATCGCTGCGGTTCTCGTTCGGGCATACCTCGGCACCGGAAGACGTTGAAGCGGTTTCGAAGGAGATCGCGGGCGTCGTCGACAGGGCGAGGCAGGCGGGACTCGCCGGAATGCGCAAGCAGACGCAGAAGCAAGAGGTGTGAGGAAGATGCGCGTACTGGCCGCGATGAGCGGGGGAGTGGACTCGGCGGTGGCCGCCGCGCGCGCCGTGGACGCCGGGCACGAGGTCGTCGGCGTGCACCTGGCACTGTCGGCGAAGCCCGGCACGCTGCGCACCGGATCCCGGGGCTGCTGCACGATCGAGGACTCGGGCGACGCACGACGCGCCGCGGACATCCTCGGCATCCCGTTCTACATCTGGGACTTCGCCGAGCGGTTCACCGAAGAGGTCATCGAAACCTTCGTCGGCGAGTACGCCGCGGGCCGGACGCCCAATCCGTGCGTCACCTGCAACGAGAAGATCAAGTTCGAAGCGTTGCTGGACAAGGCGATGGCGCTCGGCTTCGACGCGGTCGCCACCGGGCACTACGCCCGTCTGTCCCTTGTGGACGGTGTGCCGGAGCTGCGGCGCAGCGTCGATTCGGGCAAGGACCAGTCCTACGTGCTGGCCTCGCTCACGCCGGAGCAGCTGCGGCATTCGCTGTTCCCGCTGGGCGACTCGTGGAAGACCGACGTGCGTGCCGAGGCCGCGAGCCGTGGCCTTTCGGTCGCGAAGAAGCCGGACAGCCACGACATCTGCTTCATCCCGGACGGCGACACCAAGAGCTTCCTGGAGAAGCGGCTCGGTCAGCGTCCCGGGCAGCTCGTCGACGCCGAGACCGGCGCGGTGCTCGGTGAGCACACCGGCGTGCACGGGTTCACCGTCGGCCAGCGCAAGGGACTCGGCATCGAGGCGCCGGCGCCGGACGGGCGGCCGCGCTACGTGCTTTCGCTGGAGCCGGTTTCGGGCACCGTGAAGGTCGGTTCCGCGCGGGACCTCGGCGTGAACGTGATCGAGGCGGACCGCCCGATCTGGCCGAGCGAGCGGCCGCTGGACGGCCCGATCGAGTGTGTCGTGCAGGTACGCGCGCACGGCGGGATCGTCGAGGCCGTCGCTGAGGTTTCGGGCGACTCGGGCGACTCGGTGACCATTCAGCTTCGTGAGCCGCTGCGCGGCGTCGCGCCTGGGCAGGTCGTCGTGCTGTACCGCACCGACGCGGTCGAAGGCGACCTCGTGCTCGGCAGCGCGAAGATCTCCGGGACCCGCTAACCCCCTTCCGCAACTCGGCACCTGGTTGCGGTCCTTGCGCGTGCAACTACCGCAACCAGATGACTGATTGCGGCGGAGGTCAGAGCTTCAGCTTGAAGCCGGTGTGCGTGGCTTCGAAACCGAGGCGCTCGTAGAACCGGTGCGCGTCCTCGCGTTTCACGTCCGACGTCAGCTGCACGAGGGTGCAGCCCCGCCGCCGTGATTCGTCGACGGCCCACCTCATCAGGTCGCCGCCGAGTCCGGAGCCGCGGTGGCTCGCCCGCACCCGCACGGCCTCGATCTGTCCGCGCAGCGCGCCTTTCCTCGCCAGGCCCGGAATGATCGACAGCTGGAGCGTGCCGACGGCCTCCCCGTCGTCGTCGGCGACGATCAGCAGCTGCGCCGGATCGGCGTCGATCTCCTCGAAGGCCTTCAGATACGGCGTGAGGTCGTCGGCGGAATCGCGGGTGCTGCCGATCTGGTCGTCGGCGAGCATCCCGACGATCGCCGCGACGTCTTCCCGGCGCGCTTGACGGATGATCATGAGGCGTAGTGTCGCACTCCGTCGGTCTCGGTCGCGGTCAGTTTCCCCTGGGCCACCAGCAGATCCAGATGCGAACCGGTCTCGAGGACGGCGAGCATCTGGTTGAACGGGTCCATTTCGCCGAGCTTGCGCTGCCTTCGCGTCCAGCCGAGGCGCAGCGCGACCTCGTACGCAGTCGTGACGTCCGCGGTGATCTCGGCGCCCATGACCTCGAGCCGGTCTCGGTGGTGCTCCAGCAGCGCGTCGACGCGGGCGTGGACGCTGTCGGTGACGGGGCCGTGCGCGGGGAGCATGCGCCGGTCCGGCATCCCGCGCACCAGGCGCAGGGAGTCGAGGTAGTCGCGCAGCGGCAGTTCGGCGGGCACCGGCTGGAATCCGATGGACGGCGTGATGTGCGGCAGTACGTGGTCGCCGGAGAACACCAGCCCCGCCTCGTCGTCGACGAAGACGACGTGCCCGGCCGTGTGGCCCGGCGTGTGCACGACGTCGAACTCGCGGCCGGGCACGATCGCGCGTTTGCCGGAGGTGAGCCATTCGTCCGGCTGCTCCCACAGATGCGCCTCGGTGTGCCGGACGCCGCCGAAGGCCCTGGCCAGCTCCTCGACGACGGGTCCGGCGCCACAGCGTTCGAGCAGGCCGACCTGCGCCTCCATCGGGAACCGGTCCGGATCGCCGGAGCGCGTCAGCGACGGCTCTTCCAGCTTCCCGAGCCCGAGCTTGCCGCCGAATTCGCGGCGCAGTTCCACGGCGAGGGTGTAGTGATCACGATGCACGTGGGTGATCAGGAATTCGTCGATGTCGCCGAGGTCGGCGCCGATCGCCTTCAACCCGCGCGAAAGCCGCTCGCGGGCGGACTCCAGCGCCCAGCCCGAGTCGACGAGGACCAGACGGGTGCCGTCGGTGACGACGTAGACGTTGACCGCGCGCAGCGCGTCCTGCGGCAGGGGCAGCGGGATCCGGTGGATCCCTGGCGAAACCGTGTAGACGCCTGGCTCGGCCCAGTCCCGCTCGCCGTCTTCGGGCAACGGCTCCATGGTGACCTCCGTCCCGGACGCACTCCAGCGTGCCGCCCCAGTCCCTCCACCTTGAGCCGCCGGAAGCCGAGTGTCCACTTGTGCGGGTGAGACCCCGGTCACCTTGGTCGTGAGTGGCGTTTCGGGTTCTAACCCGAAACGCCACTCACGACCAAGGTGAGCCACTCGCGACGGTGCGAGAAGGCCTCCCTCAGCCCTTGTCGTCCTGCTTCAGCGCGGTGTCGATGGTCAGCGCCGAGGCGACCACCATCGAAGCCAGCGGATCCCGTAGCGGCCGGTGGATCTCGACGACGTAGTTGTCGGCGGTGGTGAAGGCGGCCTTCACGAATCCGCCCCAGGTCTTGGTGATCCGCGCGATCTCGACGCCGGCGTCGTCCTTGACGACGAAGTTCCACGCCCGCCAGTTCTCGGCGAAGATGCCGCCGATCTTCCTGCCGTCGACCACGAATCCCAGCCGGATCTTGCCGAAGACGTTCTCCTGCACGATCTCGCCGATCGGGGAGTCGTCGGCCTTCGTCACCAGGAACCGGGATTTGAACACCTTCGCCGGCCGCGTCACCTTCAGCACGGTGCTGTGGTTCGCGTCGCGGATTTCGAAGCGGTGGGTGAGGAACTGGTCGTAGTTCGTGAGCAGCCGGATGGCCTTCTTCAACGTGCTCTGCCCGACCTGGACGACGCCGCCGAGGCGGTTGCCGTGCTGGTCGAACACCCCGAACTCGTTCGACATCTCGATGAGTTTCGCGCGCTGGTTGACCACCAGCACGGGTTCGGAGAACAGGGTGCCGCCGCCGGTGGCCCCGCCGCTCCTGCCTTGGGTCCCCCTCGCCGCCTGCGCCCGGACCTTCGCCGGGTCGTGCACGCCTTCGATGTCCAGTTCGATCATCTCGGCGTCGTGCGAAGGCCGCGTGTTCGCGGTCCAGGCCTGCCCGTCCCACCACCGGTACATCCGGGGGTTCTGCTGGTCGGGGTACCAGCCGGCGGGCTGTGGAGAGCTCGTCATGGCAGGTCAGAGTAATCCGCTCGGCGCCGTCACGGGCTCGCCGAGGGCAATTGCGTCGAATGTCCGTGTCCTCCCTCGCCCCGCCGTGCTCTCAGGTCGGACCAAGGGGAGAATCCGGGTGTGAACGAACGACCTTGGCCTCTCGGCGCGGCCACCGCGATCGGTTCCCTGCCCGGTACCGACCCGGTCGAGGCCGCTTCGATTGTGTTCGGCGAACTGCCCGAATTCCCCTGTATGCCCGAACTTCCCGCCCGCGGTGTCGGGGCCGACATGATCGGCCGGACGGCGGCGTTGCTGGTCGACCTCGCCGTCGAGGTGGTGCCGAGCGGGTACCGGGTCGCCGCCCGTCCGGGGCACGACCACCGCCGGGCCGTCGACCTGATGAACTGGGACCTCGACGCCGTCCAGGAGGTGAGGGAGAAGGCAGGCGCCGCGCCGCCCGCCTTCAAGATCCAGGTCGCCGGGCCGTGGACACTCGCCGCGAACGTCGAACTCCCGCGCGGGCACCGGATCCTCACCGACAAGGGCGCGCTGCGCGATTTCGCCGCGTCGCTGCTCGACGGACTGGTCGAGCACGTCGCGGAACTGAAGTCGCGTATCGGCGCGCCGGTGGTGATCCAGTTCGACGAACCGTCGCTGCCCGACGTCCTCGCCGGTGACCTCCCGACGGCGTCCGGATACGGCACCGTTCCCGCCGTGCCCGCGCCGGAGGCACGCGACCTGCTTTCGACGGTGATCGCCGGTGCGGAGCGCATCACCGGACAGCCGGTCGCGGTGCACTGCTGCGCGGCGAAGCCACCGATCTCGTTGCTGCGCGCGGCGGGGGCGCAGGCGATCGCCTTCGACTTCACCTTGCTGAAAGGTGCTTCGCCCGCGCAGCTCGACGAGATCGGCGAGACGCTGGACTCCGGGACGACGTTGATGCTCGGGCTCGTCCCCACGACCGATCCCGGCGTGCCGGTGGAGCTGCGTGACTTGGTCACGCCCGTGTTCAAACTCGTCGACCGGCTGGGTTTCCGCCGCGAGATCCTCGCCGAACGGGTCGTGCCGACCCCGGCGTGCGGCCTCGCTGGGGCCACCCCCGACTGGATGCGCCGCGCGCTCACGCTCAGCCGGGAGGCGGGCAAGGCTTTCACCGAACCGCCTGAAGGCTGGTGAACGGCGCGGTAGCGTGCCTCTCATGCGTTTGTTCCGCCGACCTCGTAAGTCCGAGGACGTTCCCGACCCCCGCACCGCCTGGCCGGAGCAGCCGGTCCCCGAGGACGCCGCCGCCGCGGCGGCGGCCTTCTGGGAGGCGTGGTTGGCCCTCCTGCCGGAGGTCAGCGCCGCCCTCGGCGACCGTGAACCGCACCGGGTGGAACACGACCTCTGCACCATCGTCGAGGCGCTGCATCCCCGGCTGCACTTCTCGCTCGATCGGGGGCACCGGGCGATCTACTCGCTGGTGCTGACCGGCCAGGAGGATCCGGAACTGCGCCCGTACACCGACGCGTGGAAGGCCGCGGCGCCGCCGGAGGACGCCATCTGGGAGTACCACGACTCCGTGCCGCCGGTCCCCGATCCGAGTGAGGTCACCGTCAACCTCGGCGAGACCCGCATCGCGCTCGCAGACGTGCGGGTGACCGCGAAGGTGGACGAATCAGCCGGACGGGTGGACGTGACCGTGTTCCATCCGCTGATCGACGAGCTCGCGCCGGAGACCCGGACGACCATGACCTTCCTCCCGCTGGACGCCACGCTGGGTGAGCGGGTCGCGGCCGAACGGCTGCGCAAGGTCGAGCTGGTGACCGAGGCCCAGGACGGGCAGCTGACCCTGCTGGAACTGCGCGAGGTGGTCGGCAGGCTGTCCGGAAATGTCGGTACCCCCGACTAGAGTCACCTCCGTGAGCAGCGAACTTCCCGAAAACCCCGAGCCGGCGCAGGACGTCACGGACGTGCCGGCCGACGTCCGTGAAAGGCATGCCGAACTGGCGGAGGAGATCCGCGGTCACCAGTTCCGGTACTACGTGCTGGATTCACCGATCGTGTCCGACGGCCAGTTCGACGAACTGCTCAACGAACTCCAGGCCATCGAGGACGAGCATCCCGGGCTGGTGACGCCGGAGTCGCCGACGCAGAACGTCGGCGGCACCTTCTCCACCGAGTTCGTCGCGCACGACCACCTCGAGCGCATGCTCAGCCTGGACAACGTGTTCGACACCGAGGAGTTCGAAGCCTGGGTCGAGCGGGTCCAGAAGGAGATCGGCGCGACGAAGTACCTCGCCGAACTGAAGATCGACGGGCTCGCGATCAACCTGCTGTACGAGAACGGCCGCCTGACCCGGGCGCTGACCAGGGGCGACGGCCGCACCGGAGAGGACGTCACGCTCAACGTCCGCACCCTCGAGCAGGTGCCTGAGCGGCTGACGGCGACGGACGAGTTCCCGGTGCCCGCGCTGGTCGAGGTCCGCGGCGAGGTGTACTTCCGCGTCGAGGACTTCCTCGCGCTCAACGCGAAGATGGTCGAGGCGGGCAAGGATCCGTACGCGAACCCGCGCAACACCGCCGCCGGATCGTTGCGGCAGAAGGATCCCAAGATCACGAAGTCCCGCAACCTGCGGCTGATCTGCCACGGTCTCGGCAAACGTGAGGGCTTCGAGCCGAAGCGGCAGTCCGAGGCGTACGACGCGCTGGCCGCGTGGGGGCTGCCGGTCTCGCCGCACAGCAAGGTGCTCGGTTCGGGCAAGGAACTGCTGGCGCACATCGAATACTGGGGCGAGCACCGGCACGACGCCGAGCACGAGATCGACGGCGTCGTCATCAAGGTCGACGAGGTCGTGCTGCAACGCCGTCTCGGGACGACCTCGCGGGCGCCGCGCTGGGCGATCGCCTACAAGTACCCGCCGGAAGAGGCGATCACGACCCTGCTGGACATCCAGGTCAACGTCGGCCGCACCGGGCGGGTCACCCCGTTCGCGGTGATGGAGCCGGTGAAGGTGGCCGGGTCCACGGTGGCGATGGCGACGCTGCACAACCAGGAAGAGGTCAAACGCAAGGGCGTGCTGATCGGGGACAAGGTCGTCATCCGCAAGGCGGGCGACGTCATCCCCGAGGTGCTCGGCCCGGTCGCCGACGCGCGCACCGGCGAAGAGCGCGAGTTCGTCATGCCGTTGCGCTGCCCCAACTGCGACACCGAACTGGCGTACCAGAAGGAGGGCGACATCGACATCCGTTGCCCGAATTCGCGGTCGTGCCCGGCGCAGCTGCGGGAGCGACTGTTCCATCTCGGCGGCCGGGGCGCGTTCGACATCGAGGTGCTCGGCTACGAGGCCGCGGTGGCGATCCTGGACGCCGGTGTCGTGCACGACGAGGGCGACATCTTCGATCTGGACGAGGAAAAGCTGCTCCAGGTGGAGCTGTTCCGCACCAAGGCGGGGGAGCTGTCCGCCAACGGGCGCAAGCTGCTGGACAACCTGGAGACGGTGAAGGACCGTCCACTGTGGAAGGTCATCGTCGGCCTGTCGATCCGGCACGTCGGCCCGACGGCGGCGCAGGCGCTCGCGCGGGAATTCGGCTCGCTCGAACGGATCGAGAACGCCTCGGAGGAGGAGCTCTCCAGCGTCGACGGCGTCGGCCCGACCATCGCCCGCGCGGCGAAAGAGTGGTTCGAGGTCGACTGGCACCGCGAGATCGTCGAGAAGTGGCGCGCGGCCGGCGTGCGGATGGAGGAGGAGCGCGACGAGTCCATCCCGCGCAACCTCGAAGGCCTGTCGATCGTCGTCACCGGTTCGCTGAACGACTACTCCCGTGACGAGGCCAAGGAATACATCATGGCCCGCGGCGGGAAGGCGGCCGGTTCGGTGTCGAAGAAGACGGCGTTCGTGGTCGTCGGCGACGCGCCGGGCACGAAGTACGACAAGGCCGTCCAGCTGAAGGTGCCGGTGCTCGACGAGAACGGCTTCCGGGTGCTGCTCGAAAGCGGTCCCGAGGCCGCAGCCGAACTCGCGCTGCCGACAGAGGAGGAAAACGGTGAGTGACCTGGAGATCCGGCCCGCCCGCCCCGAGGAGCTGACGGCGGTCGGGGAGCTCACCCTGGCCGCGTACTCCGCGGAACGGAGCCTCGTCGACGGCGTGGGCTACGCCGCCGAACTCCTCGACGCCGCCCGCCGGGCGGAACTGGCGGAACTCCTGGTCGCGGTGGACGGGGACGGCACGCCGGTCGGCACGGTCACCATCGCCCGGCCGGGCACGCCGTTCGCCGAACTGTCCCGCGAGGGCGAACTGGAGTTCCGCATGCTCGGGGTGCTGCCCTCGGCGACCGGGCGCGGCATCGGCGAGGCCCTGACCAGGGCGGTCCTCGCGCGGGCGCGGGAACTGGCCGTGGCAAGGGTGGTGCTGTGCAGCCTGGTCACGATGACGCGGGCACATCGGCTCTACGAGCGGCTGGGCTTCGTGCGGCTGCCCGACCGGGACTGGGAGCCGCATCCCGGCGTGACCCTGATCGCCTACGGCCTGGAGCTCGCCTAAGCCCCCTCCGCCCGTGCAATGAAGGGGCCTTTCATAGCAAAATTTGCAATGAAAGGCCCCTTCATTGCACGCCCTGGGCCAAGGGAGCGAGCGCTCAGCTGTCCAGCACGACGGCGACGATGCCCGCGAAGTGCGCCAGCCGCGCCACCTCGGCGGCCCGGAAGTTCGGCCCGCCCGGCCGCGCGACCAGCAGCGCCTTGCCGGGCTTCCCCAGCGGCGTTGCCGCGAGTTCGGTCCCCAGTTCCTTCCACGTCTCCGGCACCCACGCCTCCTCGGCGTCGAGGATGGTGGCGCGTTCCAGCGGCAGCCACGGCAGGTCGGTGATCGGCGTCTCGGGCGCGGCGTTGGACGACGCCAGGCGCACCGCGCCCGACTCCGCGTGCTCGACGACGACGGCCCAGCCCGCGCGGATGATCCGCGGCACACCCTCGGCGAGGATCTCCAGCCCCGAAGCGGGCTTCGCGGCGATCTCCTCGACCAGTTCGAGTTCGCGGTGCGTGTCGAGCACCCCGGCGTACGCGCGGACGGCGTCGACCTCGACACCGTCGACGCTTTCGGCGGCGGTGATGAGCGCGTCCGGCAGCCTGCCGGAGGGGATCTCGACGACGAGGTCGTCGATGGCGACACCGCCGCCGCGTTCGACCACATCCACGCTCAGGATGTCGGCGCCGACGGTGCCGAGCGCGGTGGCGACCGCGCCGAGGGTCCCCGGGGTGTCCGGTAATTGGACCCGGATCAGGAACGACACACGCGCCCCTCTCGCCTCAGGCGTCCCAGCCTCGCCGTGGAACGCGCTACGCCGGGCGCCGATTGTGACAGACCGGACGAGGTAATGGGACCCGACGTCCGGGGCGCGGGATAACGAACCAAGCACTCCTTACCCGACATGGGAGCGCAGGCCGCGGCATAACCCAGTCGAGTACGCCGACGCCGCCACCATAGACTTGCAGCTTCCGACAGAACCCGCACAGCACACCCCGGGAGTCACCCGCGTGCCCAACATTTCCCGCGACGAGGTCGCACACCTCGCCAAGCTGGCCAGGCTTGCCGTCACCGAAGAGGAGCTGGACGTCTTCGCAGGCCAGCTCGACCAGATCCTGGACTCGGTGGCCAAGGTGAGCGAGGTCGCAGGCGAGGATGTCCCGCCCACATCGCACGCCGTGCCGCTGACCAACGTGTTCCGTGAGGACACGGTCCGACCGGGCCTGACCCAGCAGCAGGCGCTGGCCGGTGCGCCTGCCAGCGAAGAGGGTCGTTTCCGGGTGCCGCGGATTCTGGGAGAAGAACAGTGACCGAACTCATCAAGCTGACCGCCGCCGAGCTGGCGGAGAAGATCCAGTCCCGTGAGGTCTCGGCCGTCGAGGTCGCCAAGGCCCACCTGGACCGGATCGCCGAGGTCGACGACCACATCCACGCGTTCCTGCACGTGGACACCGAGGGCGCGCTCGACGCGGCCCGCGCGGTGGACGCCGACGTCGCCGAGGGCAAGGCGCCGAAGTCGCCGCTCGCCGGCGTGCCGCTGGCGCTCAAGGACGTGCTGACCACCAAGGGCATCCCGACCACGGTCGGTTCGAAGACCCTGGAGAACTGGATCCCGCCGTACGACGCCACCGTGACGCGCAAGCTGCGCGAAGCCGGTGTCGTGGTGCTCGGCAAGACCAACATGGACGAGTTCGCGATGGGCTCCTCCACGGAGAACTCCGCGTTCGGCCCGACGCACAACCCGTGGGACCACGCCCGTATCCCCGGCGGTTCCGGCGGTGGCTCCTCGGCGTCCATCGCGGCGTTCGAGGCCGCGATCGCGATCGGCACCGACACCGGCGGTTCGATCCGCCAGCCCGGCGCCGTCACCGGCACCGTCGGCGTGAAGCCGACGTACGGCGGTGTCTCCCGCTACGGTCTCGTCGCCTTCTCGTCGTCGCTCGACCAGGCCGGTCCCTGCGCGCGGACGGTGCTCGACGCCGCCCTGCTGCACGAGGTCATCGCCGGATACGACCCGATGGACTCGACCTCGATCGACGCGCCGGTCCCGCCGGTGGTCGCCGCGGCCCGCCAGGGCCTCACCGGTGACCTCAAGGGCGTCCGCGTCGGCGTGGTGAAGGAATTCGCCGGCGACGGCTACCAGCCGGGCGTGTTGCGGTCGTTCGAGGCCGCCGTCGAGCAGCTGCGCGCGCTCGGTGCCGAGGTCGTCGAGGTCTCGTGCCCGAACTTCACCTACGCGCTGCCCGCGTACTACCTGATCGCGCCGAGCGAGTGCTCGTCGAACCTCGCCCGGTTCGACGCCATGCGCTACGGCCTGCGCGTGTCCGACGACGGCGCGCACAGCGCCGAAGAGGTCATGTCGCTGACCCGCGAGAAGGGCTTCGGCCCCGAGGTCAAGCGCCGCATCATGCTCGGCACGTACGCGCTGTCCTCTGGCTATTACGACGCCTACTACGGCTCGGCGCAGAAGGTCCGCACGCTCATCACGCGCGACTTCGAAGCCGCCTACGAAAAGGTGGACGTGCTGGTCTCGCCGACCACACCGACCACCGCGTTCAAGATCGGCGAGCGCGTCGACGACCCGATGGCGATGTACCTGGCGGACCTCTGCACCATTCCGTCGAACCTCGCGGGCAACGCCGCGATGAGTGTCCCGAGTGGACTGTCGCATGAGGACGGCCTGCCGGTCGGCCTGCAGATCATGGCCCCCGCGATGGCCGACGACCGGCTGTACCGCGTCGGCGCCGCCTACGAGGTCGCACGCGACGCCGCCAACGGTGGCTCGCTGGTGCACGAGGTTCCGGAGCTGGGAGGAAAGAAGTGACCGCCGTGGTGGAACTCATGGACTACGCCGACGTCATCGAGCGGTTCGACCCGGTGCTGGGCCTCGAGGTGCACGTCGAGCTGAACACGAACACCAAGATGTTCTGCGGCTGCGCCAACGAGTTCGGCGGCGAGCCGAACACCAAGGTGTGCCCGACCTGTCTCGGCATGCCCGGTGCGCTGCCGGTCGTGAACGCCAAGGCGATCGAAGGCGCGATCCGCATCGGTCTCGCGCTCAACTGCGAGATCGCGGAATGGTGCCGGTTCGCCCGGAAGAACTACTTCTACCCGGACATGCCGAAGAACTTCCAGACCTCGCAGTACGACGAGCCGATCGCCTTCAACGGCTACCTCGACGTGACGCTGGACGACGGCGAGGTCGTCCGCGTCGAGATCGAGCGCGCGCACATGGAGGAGGACACCGGCAAGTCGCTGCACGTCGGCGGCGCGACCGGCCGGATCCACGGCGCCGAACACTCGCTGCTCGACTACAACCGCGCGGGGGTCCCGCTGATCGAGATCGTCACCAAGACGATCGAGCACACCGGCGGCCGCGCCCCCGAGGTCGCCCGCGCGTACGTGAGCGCCCTGCGGGATCTGCTGAGCGCGCTGGACGTCTCCGACGTCCGCATGGACCAGGGTTCCCTGCGCTGCGACGCGAACGTTTCGCTGATGGCCAAGGACGCGACCGAGTTCGGCACGCGCACCGAGACCAAGAACGTCAACTCGCTGCGCAGTGTCGAGCGCGCCGTGCGGTACGAGATGACCCGCCAGGCGGCGATTCTCGCCGAGGGCGGCACGATCAAGCAGGAGACACGGCACTTCCAGGAGGCCGACGGCACCACGTCGCCGGGCCGCACCAAGGAGACCGCCGAGGACTACCGGTACTTCCCGGAGCCCGACCTGGTGCCGATCGCGCCGTCGCGCGAATGGGTCGAGGAGCTGCGCAAGACGCTCCCGGAGATGCCGTCGGAGCGCCGCAAGCGCATCCAGCGCGAGTGGAACCTGACCGACGAGGCGCTGCGCGACCTGCTCAACGTCGGCGCGGTCGACCTGGTCGCCGCCACCGTCGAGGCGGGCGCAACGCCGGATGAGGCCCGCAGCTGGTGGGTCAACACGCTGGCGCAGGAGGCCAACTCCCGCGAGATCGAACTGGCGGAGCTGGCGATCTCCCCGGCGCAGCTGGCCGAGGTCATCGCGTTGGTCAACTCCGGTGAGCTGACCAACAAGCTGGCCAAGGAGGTCGTGCAGGGCGTCCTCGCCGGCGAGGGTTCACCGTCCGAGGTCGTCGAGAAGCGCGGCCTGAAGGTCGTCTCCGACGACTCCGCGCTCATCGCGGCGGTCGACGAGGCGCTGGCAGCGCAGCCCGACGTCGCCGAGAAGATCCGCGGCGGCAAGGTGGCCGCGGCCGGGGCGATCGTCGGCGCGGTCATGAAGGCCACCAAGGGTCAGGCCGACGCCAAACGCGTACGCGAACTGATCGTCGAGCGAGTCGGTGCCTGATCTCGCTTTGAAGAAGGTCACCTGGCGTGAGTGGCTCGGCCTCGCGGCCGGGCTGCTCGCGCTGGTGGCCTTGTTCCTGCCGTGGACGACGCTGACCGCGTCGCGCCCGGAGATCGAGGACGTCCTGACGACGTTGCCCGCCGACGACGTCACGCGTGACGCGTGGCGTTCGGGTTTCCTCGCCTGGGCGCCGGTGTTCCTGCTGTTCCTGCCCGGCCTCGCCGTCGTGCTGTTCGGCCGAGTCGACGCCGTCCGCCGCGCGGGCCTGCCGCATCTGTGGCTGATGGCGGCCATCGGCGCGCTGCTGCTGACGCTGCTCGGCTGGATCAGCCTCGACTGGCAGTTCGACGCCGACCAGCGCGGGATCCTTTCCGCCGCCGGCATCGAGATCGGGTCCGGCCTCGGCCGCTACCTCGGTCTGCTCGCCGCTGTCGTCTCCGCGGTCGTCGCGTTCTTCGACGTCCGGCGCCTGCGCGCGGAAACCCGCGTCCGCCGCCCATAACCCCCCTTTCCGCAATTAGTCACCTACTTGCGGAAGCGGGCTATGAGAAAGCGCTTTCTTTCGAGGAGATCATCGTGTTCCCCCTGCCTGGAGGCATCGGCCTCTCCCATCTGTGCGCCTACGAATGGGAAGCCGCGGACGGGGTGTGTGGCGGCAGTCCACATCTGCATCTGGCCTGCACCGAGGCCTACGTCGTCACCGGTGGACGTGGCGCGGTGCAGACGCTCGACGTCGGTGGCTACCGGGAGATCGAACTCGAACCCGGTGTCGTCGCGTGGTTCGCGCCCGGCACGGTCCATCGGATGGTGCAGCGCGAAGACCTGCGGATCACCGTGCTCATGCAGAACAGCGGGCTGCCCGAAGCGGGGGACGCGGTCTTCACCTTCCCGCCGCCGATCCTCGCCGACCCGGACGCGTACGCGGAGGCCGCCGCGATGCCCGTGGACGACGACGCCGCTCGCCGTCGCCGCGATCTCGCGATCGAGGGCTATCTGCCGATCCGCGACGCCCTCGTGTCGGGAAACCCCGGCCCGCTGAGGGATTTCCACCGTGCGGCCGCCGCGCTGGTCGCGCCGAAGGTCGACGCCTGGTTCCCCCGCTGGCGCGCCGGTGCGCTGGCCGCCGCCGAGTTGACCGGGGAGCACCTGGAAGCGCTCGCGAACGGCGACGTGAGCCACCTGGAGCGGTCCGGCGTCCGGGTGATCGCTCCGTCCAAAGAGGACGGTTACGGCATGTGCGGGCACCGGACGGAGTACCGGCTTGACATGTGACCATATGGTCACCTATTTTTCTTGTATGACCCACTCACGCAGGACACTCGTCACCGTGCTCGTCGCGCTCCTCTTCGGCGCGCTGTTCACCGCTGCGCCAGCGGCCGCCGAAGAACGCCCGCGCGTCCACGAGGGAACGATCGACGGTGCGGACTTCCTGGTCAAAGTGCCGAAACGCTGGAACGGCACGCTGGTGCTCTACAGCCACGGGCTCTACGTGGACCCGTGGAAGCCGGCACAGATCATGCTGGCCACCAGACCCGAGACCGAGTCCTGGCTGCTCGACCAGGGTTACGCGCTGGCCGCGTCGAACTACAAGGGAGTTTTCGGGCACGCGATCGAGGAGGCCTTGACCGACCAGATCGCACTGCTGGACTGGTTCCAGGCCAAGGTGGGGAAACCGCGGCGGACCATCACCAGCGGGATGTCCATGGGCGCCGTGATCTCCTTGAAGCTGGCTGAGAACAACCCAGGCCGGTTCGACGGCGTCCTGACGCAGTGCGGCGAGTACGACACCAACGGCACGTGGAACAGCGCTCTGGACATGCTTTTCGCGCTCAAGACCCTGCTGGCGCCGGACGCGGACATCGACCTGGTCCGGCCCCGCGATCCGCAGGCCGCGAAGGCGGCACTCGAAGCCGTCGTCGCCGAAGCCCAGAAGACCGAGGCGGGCAGGGCGCGGATCGCGCTGGCCGGAGCACTGGGCACCATCCCGGGCTGGGCGCTCGCGCACGAACCGGAGCCGACGGCTCCCGCCGACCGCCTCGCGCAGCAGGCGCTGTGGGTCACCGGGGCCTACCTGCCCGGCTACGGACCGTCCGCACGCCCCGAAATCGAACGCCGGGCCGGTGGGAACCCTTCCTTCAACACCGGCATCGACTACCGGAGTCAGCTCGCCCGCTCGGCCGGGCTCGACCTGGTGCGGCATGCGTACCGGGCGGGAGGCGTGGATCTGGAAGCCGATCTCGACCGGCTCGCCGCGGCCCCGCGGATCTCGGCGGATCCGAAGGCGCAGGCCTACATGCACCGCTACACGGTGGCGCGCGGGAGCACACCGTCACCAGTGCTGACCGCGCACACCACCGGAGACGGCGGCGCCGTCGCGGGGCAGGCCCGGTGGTACGGCGATCAGGTCCGGCGCAACGGTGATCCCGCTCTGCTGCGACAGACCTACGTCAGCCGGGGCGGTCACTGCTCGTTCAACGCGGCCGAGGAGATCGTCCTGCTCCGCACCCTGCTGTCCCGAGTGGACACCGGCCACTGGCCGTCCACCGATCCGCGCCGGCTCACCGCCGCCGCGACCGCGCTCGGATCCGCATATCGGCTCGTGCCGGAACTGTTCGATCCGCTGGGCAAGGAGAAGGCCATGGCGCCGGCGTTCACCTGGTTCACGCCGCCCGCTCAGCCGAGGCCGTCCAGGTAAGGCCGCTCAGTCCTGTTGGCGGAAGCTGAGGACGGCCTCGTGAACCGGACATAACGCGTGAACCCGCCTGGCCGAAGGCCCCGCTATCGCGGTGCGGGTTCACCGAGAGACACTCAGTCCTTGCCGCCCCCGCCGGCGCTGGCCGACGGCGTGATGATGACGACGCGGTCGTCGCTCGAAACCGGTGAGCCGCCGTCCTTGTTGATCGTCCCGGTGATCGCGACCTGCGGGTTGATCATGCTCATCGCGGAAAGCCTGCCGAAGGTCTTCGGCGGCTTGCCGACCTTGCCGTCCATGGCGACGCTGGGTTTCCCGGTCACCGCGCCGTCCGGGGTGACCGGCAGGTTCTGCAGGTTGCCCGCGATCGAGGTCGTGATGGAGAGATAGCCGGTGGCACCGACGAAATCCGCGCAGCCCGCCACGCCGGGTTTGTCGGTCCAGCTCCACGCCGGGGTGGTCAGCGGCTGGCCACCCCGGAGCCGGTACAGCACGTCCTTGTCGGCCAGCCTGTCGGTCAGCCACAGGCGCGAACCGGTCTGGTCACGGCAGATCCCACCGGGGGAGTGCACGCCGGTCGAGAAGACCGCCGAACCCGGTGTGGGGTTGCCCGCCGCCGGCTTGCCCGAGGTGTCGATGCGCAGCACCTTCCCGGCGAGAGACGCGGGATCGGCGGCGAGCCCGGCATTGCCCGCGTCGCCGGTGGCGACCAGGAGGGCGCCCTTGGCGTCGGTGCCGAGCGCGCCGCGATTGCCGGTGGCGCCCTTGGGGATGCCGGTCAGCACCGGTTTCGGCGCCTGGCCCTTCGCCAGCCGGACGACCCGGTTGTCGGTCGGCGTGGTGATGTAGGCGAAGACGAGCTGGTCTTCGGCGAAACCGGGGGAGAGGGCGAGCGAGGTGAGGCCGCCGTCTCCGGAGCCGTCCACGGGGATGGTCGCCCAGTCCGCCGGATCCTTCTCCGAGGCGGCGAGCACGATCCGGCCGCTCTTGCGTTCTCCGGCGAGCGCGCTGGGCGCGATGCCGTCGCCGGGGATCGCGGCCACGGCGGCGACGGTGTCCAGGCAGGTCGCGATGACGGCCTTGTCGAAGTCCTTGCAGCCCTGCGGCGGCGGGATCGGCGTCGGCGTCTGATTTCGCCCGTTGCCGCCGCGGCCGGGGCCGGGGTCGCCCGCTTCACCGCCGGGCCCGATCTGCGGCGGGACCTCGGGGGACGGCGGGTTGACCGGGGTGAACTTCTGCCCGGCGGCGGTGTTGTCGAATTCGGCGCAGCCGGAGAGCATCAGCGCACCGCAGGCCAGGATGGCCAGCGGCGCGGTCCATTTCCGCCGGTACCGGGTACGCACGGGGCAAGCCTAGGTGGGCGTGCGTGAGCCACAGGTAAGCGGCACTGGATACCGTGGAGATCATGACTGTGACCGTTCTCGTGCCCGACGAAGAGGGAGTGGCCGCGCTTTCGGAGATCGACGGCGTGCGTCCGGTGGTGTACCGCCACGGCGAGCCGGTGCCCGCCGAGGCAGCCGAGGCCGAGGTCCTCGTGACCGGTGACCGGCCGACCGAGGCACTCTGGCGCGAACTGCCGAACGTCAAACTCGTGCAGCTGCTGCTGGCAGGCGCCGAGGACTGGATCGGCAAGGTGCCGGACGGAGTCCTGCTCTCGACCTGCCGCGGCGCGCACGGCGGAAGCTCGGCCGAGTGGGTCGTCGCGGTCCTGCTGGCGATTTACCGCGGTCTCGACGGCTTCGCCGACGGCCTGCGACGGAGGCACTGGGAACGGCGGACCACCGACACCCTGCAGGGCAAACGGGTCCTCATCATCGGCGCGGGCGACCTCGGCAGGCATCTGCGCCGTCGGCTGGAGACGTTCGACGTGCGCTGCACGATGGTCGGCGCGAGCGCCCGTGAGGGTGTCCACGGCGTCGACGAACTCCCCGCCCTGCTGTCCGAGCACGACGTCGCGGTCCTGATGGTGCCGCTCACCCAGCACACGCGCGGCATGGTCGACGCGGAGTTCCTGGCCGCGATGCCGGACGACGCGATCCTCGTCAACGTCTCGAGGGGGCCGGTCGTGGACACCGACGCGCTCGTCGCGGAACTCACGTCCGGACGGCTGCGTGCCGCCCTCGACGTCACCGATCCCGAGCCGCTGCCCGCCGGGCATCCGCTGTGGGACGTGCCGGGACTGCTGCTCACGCCGCACGTCGCGGGCGCGGTGAGCGGGCGGCGGCAGCGCGCGTACGCGGTGGTGGCCAGGGAACTGAGCCACTATCTGGGTGGGGAGTTGCCGAAGAACCTGGTCCACGGCGAATACTGAGTACCGTGGCGAATCTTCATGTCGGCTGCGCGATGTGGACGCACAAGGCGTGGGCCGGGCGGTTCGTGCCGCGGTCGCTGCCCGCGGGGGAGCGGCTGCGGGCCTACGCCGGCTGGTGCAACGCGGTCGAGGGCAACACCACCTTCTACGCGACCCCGGCCCGGGACACCGTCGCGACGTGGGCACGGCAGACCGATCCCGGCTTCCGGTTCGTGGTGAAACTGCCCAAGATCGTCACGCACGAGCGACGGCTCACCGGGGTCGAGACCGAGATGCGGGCGTTCCTGGACGCGATCGAACCGCTCGGTGACCGGGCGGTCCTGTGGACCCAGCTGCCCGGCTCGTTCGGCCCGTCGGACGTCGACGCCCTCGGCCGCTTCCTGCGCAGGCTCCCCGCCGGCCGCCGTCGCGCCGTGGAGGTGCGGCATCCCGACTTCCACACCGACGCCCGCTCGACGTCGTCGCTGGAGAGGGCACTCGCCGACGCGAACGCCGAGTGGGTGCCGTTCGACACCACGGTCTTCTTCCGGCGACCGCCCGCCAGCGAGGCCGAGCAGGATGCCTGGGGCAAGAAACCGCGGCTGCCGCGGCGGACGCGGGCGCTGACCGACCGGCCGATCGTCCGCTACCTGGGCCGGGACTCGGCCGAGGTGACCGTCGAGGGGTGGCGGCCGTGGACCGAGGTGGTCGCCGAGTGGCTGCGTGAGGGCCGATCGCCGACGATCTTCGTGCACACCCCCGACAACGACGACGCCCCGGCGCTCGCCCGCCGGTTCCACGACGACGTGCGCGCCCTGGTGCCCGGCCTCGCCCCGCTGCCCGAGCCCGAACCGATCGAGCCGGCGACCCTGTTCTGAGCCGCTCCGCCGCCGGTCCGGCGTGTCGTCCGTCCGATCACGTGTGTCGTCCGTCCAGTCACGTGTGTCGTCCGGCTGGACACGCGTGATGTCCCTCCTGTCACGGCGTACTCGAACAGGTCCGGCGGTTCGGTCGCCTGACGGGCAGGTTTCGCCTACCCTTCGCGCGTGAGCGATGACTACCAGACCAGCATGATCTCGGACGTGGCCGAGCCCGACAGCGGCCCGAACCCGGCGGAGACCAGGGGCGGGATCGACCTCGGTCTGCTCGTCCTGCGAGTGGTGCTCGGCGTGACCATGGGCGCGCACGGGCTGCAGCACCTCTTCGGCGCCTTCGGCGGGCCCGGGGTCGGCGGCTTTGCCAGGGTGCTCGGCAACTTCGGCTACACCACCCAGACCACACTGCTTTCGTGGATCACCGGGATCAGCGAGGTGGTCGGCGGCGCACTCGTGCTGGTGGGCCTGTTCACCCCCGTCGGCGCCGCCGCGCTGCTGGGTGTCTGCGCGAACATCGTGTACGTGAAGTTCGGCGGCGGGTTCTTCCAGAAGGAAGGGCAGGGCTTCGAGTTCGAACTCCTGCTGGCCGCGGCTTCGCTGACCGTCCTGCTCGCGGGCTCGGGGCGGATCGCGCTGGACGTCAACACCCCGTGGCGGAAGCGGCCGCTCTCGTTCGGGCTGATCGGACTACTGCTGACGGCGGCCGCCTCGGTCGTGGTGCTCGTCCTCTGCCGCTGACCGCCCCTCGCGTGCAATGAAAGGCCCCTTCATTGCACGCGAGGGGGCGCAAGTAGGTGACTACTTGCTCGGGTCCCGCACCGCGCCCGTGTCGGCCGAAGTCGCCATCCGCGCGTAGGCCCGCAGCGCGGCGGTCACCTTCCGGTCCCGCGAGACCGGCTGCCACGGCCGCTCGCTCGCTTCCATCTTCGCGCGCCGCTCGGCGAGGACGTCCGCGTCGACGAGCAGTTCGAGACGGCGTTCGTGGACGTCGAGCAGGATCCGGTCGCCGTTCTGGACCAGGCCGATCGTCCCGCCCGCGGCCGCCTCCGGCGAGATGTGCCCGACCGAGATGCCCGACGAGCCGCCGGAGAACCGGCCGTCGGTGATCAGCGCGCATTTCTTGCCGAGGCCGGAACCCTTGAGGAACGCGGTCGGGTGCAGCATCTCCTGCATGCCGGGGCCGCCCGCCGGGCCTTCGTAGCGGATCACCAGCACCTCACCAGGCTGGATCTCCTTCTTGAGGATGGCCGAAACCGCCTCCTCCTGGCTTTCCAGCACGCGCGCCGGGCCCTCGAAGTGCCAGAGTTCCTCGTCGATGCCCGCCGACTTGATGACGGCGCCGTTTTCGGCGAGGTTGCCGCGCAGGATCGCGAGCCCGCCGTCCTTGGTGTAGGCGTGTTCGACGTTGTGGATGCAGCCGTCCGCGGCATCGGTGTCCAAAGAGGACCAGCGGTTCTCGGTGGAGAACGCCTCCGTGGTCCGGACCCCGCCCGGCGCCGCGTGGAACAGCTCCACCGCCCTGTCCGAGGGGGCCTCGGCGCGGATGTCCCAAGTGGACAGCCAGGACTGCAGATCCGGCGAGTGCACGGAGTGGACGTCGGTGTTCAGCAGGCCGCCGCGGTACAGCTCGCCGAGGATGGCCGGGATTCCGCCCGCGCGGTGGACGTCCTCCATGTGGTAGTCCGAGTTCGGCGCGACCTTCGACAGGCATGGCACGCGGCGGCCGATGGCGTCGATGTCGTCGATGGTGAAGTCGACCTCGCCCTCCTGCGCGGCGGCGAGGATGTGCAGCACCGTGTTGGTCGAACCGCCCATCGCCATGTCGAGGGCCATCGCGTTCTCGAACGCCTTCTTCGACGCGATCGAACGCGGGAGCGCGGACTCGTCGTCTTGTTCGTACCAGCGCTTGCACAGTTCGACGACGGTGCGCCCGGCATCCTCGAAGAGCGCCTTGCGGGCGGCGTGCGTGGCGAGGGTGGAACCGTTGCCCGGCAAGGAGAGCCCAAGGGCCTCGGTGAGGCAGTTCATCGAGTTCGCGGTGAACATGCCCGAGCACGAACCGCAGGTCGGGCAGGCCGAACGCTCCACAATGGACAGCCCGTCCTCGTCGACCTCGCTGCTGGCCGACGCGGCGATCGCGGTGATCAGGTCGGTCGGCGCCTGCGCGACCCCGCCGACGACCACGGCCTTCCCGGCCTCCATCGGCCCGCCGGAGACGAACACCACGGGGATGTTCAGCCGCATGGCGGCGTTCAGCATGCCAGGGGTGATCTTGTCGCAGTTGGAGATGCAGACCAGCGCGTCGGCCTGGTGCGCGTTCACCATGTACTCGACCGAGTCGGCGATGATCTCGCGCGAGGGCAGCGAGTACAGCATTCCGCTGTGCCCCATGGCGATCCCGTCGTCCACGGCGATCGTGTGGAACTCGCGGGCGACACCGCCCGCCTCCTTCACCGCGCCCGCCACGATCTCGCCGAGGTCCTTGAGGTGCACGTGGCCCGGCACGAACTGGGTGTAGGAGTTCGCGATGGCGACGATCGGCTTGCCGAAGTCGCTGTCGGTCATTCCGGTGGCGCGCCAGAGCGAGCGCGCGCCCGCCGCGTTGCGGCCGTGGGTGGTGGTCCGGGAACGGAGTTGAGGCACGGCGGACTCCAAGGTTCGGGATGAGGACCAGGGCGAACTGGCGCCAAACTGGTCCTACCAATCCTACTCCCCGGAATTCTCGCTCTTCTCCGGAGCCTTCTCCTCGGCCTTGGCCACGTCGTCGGTCAGTCCGGAAGGGTCGGCCACGCGACCCGCGCTGACCAGCGAGATCACCGGAAGATGACGAGTGCGCACGGCGGGGAGGGCGATCTTGGTGTCGTCCTTCAGCACCGCCTGCACCTTCGCCTTCTCGGTGATGGCGAGGCCCTTGAGCGAGGCCCACGGCAGGTCCCGCCGCCCGAACATCGTGCGGACTTCCAAGCCCTTCGCCGTCGCCGTCGTGCGGGTCCGGATGACGAACACCGCCAGCGCGATCGGGAAGAGATAGAGCCACTGGAGGTACGGCACGTCGCCGAACGCGACAGGCGTCACACAGACGACAAGGAAAGCGATCGCCAGCAACGCCGTGTTCGGGATTTTGAAGACGGCCTTGCGGTCCTCGTTCGCCTGTTCCTGCTGCTTTTCTTCTGCCACGTCAAAGATGGTGCACCGCCGCCTTCGGAGCCCCGAACGCGGGTCGCGCCATCCGCCGATGGTGTCCAGCATGCGGAATCGCCATCCCGCAGAGTTGACACTCTTGACGGCGACCGGCTAGCTTCACTCTCGTGACAACGCAGACCGGCCTCGTACTTCCCAAGCGCGTCGACGCTTAGGGAAGTCTCCGCTGCGTCGACGCGCGACCCTCGTGCGACCACTCCGGTCGGCGGGGGTTTTTTGTTGCCTGGAACAATTTCACCAGCCCGACCAGTCGATGAATACCCGAACGAGTGACTAGACAAGACGAGGCAAACAGCGATGACTAGTGCCACCTCGCGAGCTGAAGCGAATGCGGGAACCTCTGGAGCCCGACCCAAGCCGGCGCCGCCCGCCGGGACCCCGGTGCGGGTCACGGGCGCGCAGTCGCTCGTCCGTTCGCTCGAGGCGGTGGGCGCGGAAGTCGTGTTCGGTATTCCCGGCGGCACCATTCTCCCGGCGTACGACCCGTTGCTCGATTCGACGAAGGTCCGCCACGTCCTGGTCCGCCACGAACAGGGCGCCGGCCACGCCGCCACCGGATACGCGCAGGCGACCGGCAAGGTCGGTGTGTGCATGGCCACCTCGGGTCCCGGCGCGACCAACCTGGTCACCCCGCTGGCCGACGCGAACATGGACTCGGTCCCGGTGGTCGCCATCACCGGTCAGCAGTCCCGCGCGCTGATCGGCACGGACGCCTTCCAGGAAGCCGACATCTGCGGCATCACGATGCCGATCACCAAGCACAACTTCCTGGTCACCGACCCGGCGGACATCCCGCGCACGATCGCGGAGGCCTTCCACCTCGCGTCGACCGGCCGCCCCGGTCCGGTCCTGGTGGACATCCCCAAGGACGTCCTGCAGGAGATGACCTCCTTCTCCTGGCCGACGGAGATGCGGCTGCCGGGCTACCGGCCCACGCTGCGCCCGCACGGCAAGCAGGTCCGCGAGGCCGCCAGGCTGATCAGCAAGTCGCGCCGCCCTGTCCTCTACGTCGGCGGTGGCGTGATCAAGGCCGACGCCTCGCGCCAGCTGATGGAACTGGCGGAGCTGACCGGGATCCCGGTCGTCACCACGCTGATGGCCCGCGGCGCCTTCCCCGACTCGCACCCGCAGCACCTCGGCATGCCGGGAATGCACGGTTCGGTCGCCGCGGTCGCCGCGATGCAGCGGGCGGATCTGCTGATCGCCCTCGGCGCCCGCTTCGACGACCGCGTCACCGGGCAGCTGTCGTCGTTCGCGCCGGACGCCGCCATCGTCCACGCCGACATCGACCCGGCCGAGATCTCCAAGAACCGCAAGGCGGACGTGCCGATCGTCGGCGACTGCGCGGAGATCATCACCGAGCTGATCGAGGCCGTCCGCGCCGAGACCGACAAGTCCGCGAAGCCGGATCTGACGGACTGGTGGACGCAGGCGAGCGCCTGGCGTGACGACTACCCGGCCGGCTACGAGTGGCCCGACGACGGAACGCTTTCCCCGCAGTACGTCATCGAGCGCATCGGTTCGCTCGTCGGCCCGGACGCGGTCTACACCGCGGGCGTCGGCCAGCACCAGATGTGGGCCGCGCAGTTCGTGAAGTACGAGAACCCGCGCACCTGGATCAACTCCGGCGGTCTCGGCACGATGGGCTTCGCCGTCCCCGCCGCGATGGGCGCCAAGTTCGGCATGCCGGACAAGCAGGTCTGGGCCATCGACGGCGACGGCTGTTTCCAGATGACGAACCAGGAACTGGCCACCTGCGCCATCGAAGGCGCGCCGATCAAGGTCGCCGTCATCAACAACGGCAACCTGGGCATGGTCCGCCAGTGGCAGAACCTCTTCTACTCCGAGCGGTACTCCAACACCGATCTCGGTACGCACAAACACCGCATCCCCGACTTCACCCTGCTCGCGGAGGCGCTCGGCTGCGCCGGGCTCCGCTGCGAGACCAAGGAGGACGTCGACGCCACCATCCGGCGCGCCATGGAGATCAACGACCGCCCCGTCGTGATCGATTTCGTGGTGGGGAAGGATGCCCAGGTGTGGCCCATGGTGGCCGCGGGCACCGGTAACGACGAAATCATGGCCGTGCGCGGGATCCGCCCGCTCTTCGACGACGACGAAGTCGCCGCCGAGGCGGAGATCAACGCGGCGGCAGAAGGAGACGCCCGATGAGCGTGCACACCCTGAGCGTTCTGGTCGAGAACAAGCCCGGTGTCCTCGCGCGGGTTTCCGGACTGTTCTCCCGGCGTGGTTTCAACATCGAATCCCTCGCCGTCGGGCCCACGGAGAATCCCGAGGTGTCCCGGATGACGATCGTGGTCGCCGTCGAAGAGCTACCGCTCGAACAGGTGACCAAACAGCTCAACAAGCTGGTCAACGTCATCAAGATCGTGGAATTGGAAAAGTCCACAGCCGTGCAGCGTGAACTGCTGCTGGTCAAGGTCCGGGCCGACGCCACCGTGCGCAGCCAGGTCCTCGAGACAGTCCAGCTTTTCCGCGCGAAAGTGGTGGATGTGTCCCCCGAGGCGCTCACCGTCGAAGCCACCGGGACCTCGGACAAGATCGGTGCCCTGCTGCGGATGCTGGAGCCCTATGGCATCCGCGAACTGGTCCAGTCCGGAATGGTCGCGGTCGGCAGGGGCGCCCGATCCATCACCGCCACCTCCGCCCGCTAGATCTTCTTAAATCTGTAAGTCAGGAAAGGAAGTAGTACCCCTCATGGCAGTGGAAATCTTTTACGACGACGACGCGGACCTTTCGATCATCCAGGGTCGCAAGGTCGCCGTGATCGGCTACGGCAGCCAGGGTCACGCGCACTCGCTGAGCCTGCGCGACTCCGGTGTCGATGTCCGCATCGGTCTGCCCGAGGGCTCGAAGTCGCGGGCCAAGGCCGAGGAGCAGGGTCTCCGCGTGCTCACCCCGGCCGAGGCCAGCGCCGAGGCCGACCTGATCATGATCCTCGCGCCGGACACCAAGCAGCGCGCCATCTACGAGAAGGACATCGAGCCGCACCTCAAGGACGGCGACGCGCTGTTCTTCGGCCACGGCTTCAACATCCGCTACGACCTGATCAAGCCGCCGTCGAATGTGGACGTCGCCATGGTCGCGCCGAAGGGCCCGGGCCACCTGGTCCGCCGCCAGTTCGTCGACGGCAAGGGCGTCCCGGCGCTCATCGCGGTCGAGCAGGACGCTTCCGGCAACGCGCAGGCGCTCGCGCTCTCCTACGCGGCCGCCATCGGTGGTGCCCGCGCCGGTGTCATCAAGACGACCTTCACCGAGGAGACCGAGACCGATCTCTTCGGCGAGCAGGCCGTGCTCTGCGGTGGCGCCTCCGCGCTGGTGCAGACCGGTTTCGAGGTGCTCACCGAGGCCGGCTACGCCCCGGAGATCGCCTACTTCGAGGTGCTGCACGAGCTGAAGCTGATCGTCGACCTCATGTACGAGGGCGGTATCGCGCGTCAGCGTTACTCGATCTCCGACACCGCCGAGTACGGCGACCTGACCCGCGGCCCGCGCGTCATCTCGCCGGCGGTCAAGGAAGAGATGAAGAAGATCCTCGGCGAGATCCAGGACGGCACCTTCGCCCGCGAATGGGTCGCCGAGGACGAGGCCGGGCGGCCGAACTTCACCAAGCTCGAGGAGCAGGGCAACCAGCACCCGATCGAGGAGACCGGCAAGAAGCTGCGCGACCTGATGTCGTGGGTGGACCGGCCGATCACCGAGACCGCCTAGTCGTCACCACGAAGGGGCCCTTCATCGCGAAGGGCCCCTTCGTTTTGCGTATCGGAAAGCGATAGCGTGGACACCATGAGTGAGCAGCCGGTGGACGACAAGGCTCAGGTCAGGCCCGATCTGGACCTGAGCGACGCGGTGTGGATCCGGGCGGAACCGGAAGGCGCGAACCTCGAAGACCGCGCCGAGTACGCGCTGATCCCGCACACCGACGGCGTCACCTATACCGCCATGCGCCAGGCGTCGGATCCGGACGGCCATGTCCTCGTGTTCACGCCGACGGAATGGGACGCCTTCGTGAAAGGCGTGCGGGACGGCGAATTCGACCTTCCCGCCCAGCCGGATCAATAAGGCAAGACGTACGCGTGGCTCATGTCGGAGTCGTGCGTGGTGGTCGAGCCTTCCGAGTCGGTGAGTCCGGTGGCCGTTCCCTGGATGCCTGCCGCCTCGCCGCCCAGCCACTCGGCCTTGACGTAGGCGTTGAACCGGGGGACGCAGCCCGGTGCCTTGCTCACGGTGAAGTCCGCTTTGTTGAGTGGCACGTATTTGTGGTGCACCCAGTACGGCACCTCATGCGTGACCTGGATGCTGCTGTCGGTCTTGCAGAGTGTGCCGTCCGCCTTCCACTGGTTGACGAAAAGCGTGAACTTCACCTTTGTGGTCTTGTATTCGTCACAGGTGATACCCCGTAGGCAGACCTGCAGCTCGACGTCGCCCACCACGTTGAGGCCCTGCACGGTCGAGGGGAGGGTGAAGTAGTCGAGCGTGGGCTCCCACACCTTCGGGGAATCGGCGTGGAGACCACGGACTCCCGTGCTCACGCTGGACTGCACCGGTTGCCCGTCGGTGGCGTTGGTGACCGAGGTGTCGGCGAACGTGAGGTACCCGCTGACCAAGCGGTAGGTGGCGGCGCTGTCCCGGCTGAGCGAGTTGCCCCGCACGTTCGCGGTGCAGGTGACCGTGCCCGCGACGCCGGGGTGGACGAGGAAGCGGGTGTAGAGCGTCACGTCCTGGTTCGGGGAGCCCGAGTTCGTGTCGTAGACGTTCTGCCCGATCACCATGTTCTTGCTCCAGCCGCCCGGGCCCCGGCAGACGATTTCGTTGTCGAAGAGGCTGCGGATGGTGGCGTCGTTGACCCGCATCTTCGAGACCACGTATGCGGTCTGCGTGGCGGTCATGTCCAGCGAAATGGTGCCTACGGGAGTGACGCTGTGCACGACAGGCCGGACCTGCTTGGGTACCGAGATCGTTTGCGGGGTGAAGGTGACGGATGTCGCCGCTTGCGCGGGGGTGGCGGCCAGCAGACAGGCGATCAGTGCGAAAACCGCTGCCGTGGCCAGGGAACGGACGTTCAAGTGGACCCTCCTTGTCGGTGCTTCTCGGTGTGGATCCGACCGGTCAGTTGTCCGGCGGCGTTCCCACGGAAGGACCGGCGCAAGCGCTCAAGGTGCGGAAGCAGGTGAAGTATTCGAGACCCTTTTTGGGGTCCTCGGTGGTCATCCAGACGTAGACCTTGGTGGCTCCGCCGTCGATGTCCGCGCTGACGGTGAGGGGCGCCGGCCCGGATTCGTCGCACCAGGTGCTGGAGCTCTGCCAGCCCAGCCATCTCGTGCCCGCCCTGGCCTCCGCGTAGACCCGTCGGCAACCGGAGGCCTTGAACGCCCCGTTGACGCCGACCGACCGGTTGTACCAGGTGACCGTGCCGATGTAGTAGCTCTCGCCGACCTCGATCCGGAACTTGCTGGTGGGGTAGTCGGCGGCGGTGGCGGGTGTCGCCGCGAAGACCATCCCGCCCGCCGATGCGACCGCGGCGACGGCGGCACCGACCTTTCTCAAGCGGCTCTTCGCCTTCGTTGTGCCCATGACGATCACTCCCCGGTTCGTTTTGTTCGGAGACACCACTCAACCCCGGGTGGGCCTCGCACCGGAAAGGATTCGAGCCCGTTCAAATCCGTCGCGAAGACTGCTAGCGTCGACGCGGTGCTCACGTTGCGTGTCGACGCCGATACGGTGTCCAGAACGCGGTTTTCCCCTTCCCCCGCAGCGGAATCCCTGGCGTGGCTGAAACTCGCCGCCGCGTCAGGACGGCACCCGGTGTTCGGCGACCCCGGACCACTCGCCCGCGCGTCACTCGCCCATCCGGACGTCGCCCTGCTCGCGGACCTGTTGCCGCGGGACGGCGACACCTACACGCCCGACCTGCTCACCCCGCAGCCGGGCACGGACACGCAGCGCCGCGACCTGCTCGACGAACAGATCGCGCAGATCGAGGCGGTTGCGCAGGACGACCTCGAAAGCCAGGTCTTCCACTACACCCGGACCCACTGGCGCAGGCCGATGGAGGCCGAGACCCGCCGGATCGCCGAATCGGGACGGATGCAGCGACGTCTCGCCAACGGTCTCGCCCGGTTCTGGCGGGACACCCTCTCCGAGGGCTGGCCCGACCTGCGCTCGATCATCGATCAGGACATCGCCCATCGCGCGACGGGCATCGCCGCCCACGGCGTCGGCCGGATGCTCGGAACGCTCCACCCCGACATCGCTTGGTCCGGCGACGCGGTCACCATCGAGAAGACGTGGGACGGCGAAATCGATGGCACCGGCCGGGACCTGGTCCTCGCACCCGGAGTGCTCAACTGGCCCGACGTCATCATCCAGGTCGACACCCCCGGGCAGCTCGTCCTCTACTACCCCGCCCAGCGGGTCGGAACCGGCCGGGACCACAGGTCCGGAAACCTCGCGCAAGTGGTCGGCAACGCCCGAGCGGCCATACTGGCGGACCTCGAAACCGCCCGGTCCACGGCGGAACTCGCCGCCCGGCTCGGATACACCCCGGGCACCGTCTCCTATCACCTCGGCGCGCTGCACCGCGCCCGTCTCGTCACCAAGGTCAGAGACGGGCGCTACGTGCTGTACCAGCGGACCGCGCGGGCGGCAGGCCTGCTGGAAGCCCGCGATTAGCCAGTCGGTCGACAGCCGGCCCGAGATGTCCACAGCTGACGACCGTCGACTGTGGACATTCGGATGGCCCCGCGGCCTTCGCCCATGATCAGTCCGGGTAATCCACGCTCATTCGTCGAAGACCCGTCGTGTCCTGAGGACAGTTCACTGTGGACACCTCGTTCCTGTTCGCCCACGCGCCGAAGTACCACCGGTACGTGGGCTGGGTGTAGGTACGGCACTCCGCCGCGGCTCGGTGCGCGCGCTGGGTGCACTTCGACGAAACCGCCCAGGAGCCCGTGCTCCGCCACACGCTGCAGTCGGGTGGGATGGCCTGGGTCGACGCGGAGGCGGCCGGTGCCATCGACACCAGCGTGCCCGCGGCGATCGCCATCACCGCCGCCGCGACCCCTCCGCGTGCTTTCGACCGGATGCTCGTCATCGGTTCCTCCCTCATGGTGGCGAGATCCGGCGGATCCGGACTCGCCACCGGGTTCACGCGCTCGCCGACGAGGCCGTTGCCACCCGGCCGGCTGATCACCCGGATGGAGTCCGCCTAAAGCCGCGCGAACAGGTCGTCGAGCCGTCCGGTCGCGGCGGAGATGGCGAGATGGTCGGCGTAGTCACGCGATTCGACGATCAGCCCGTCGCGCACGCGCAGCACGAAGATGGTGGTGACGCGGAATTCCGCGCTGTCGCTCGCCGTGCCCTGGTAGTCGAACTCGCCGATCACGACCTCCGGATCGAGGGTTTCGTGGATCACCCGGAACCGGACCTCGCCCTGTTCGCCGAACTTGAAATGCAGACTCCGCTTGTCCACCTGGTCACTCCGCGACGGACAGCACGACCTTTCCCGTGGTCTTCCCTGCGGCCACGAGTTCTTGGGCTTTCGCGGCCTCTTCCAGTGGGAACACCGTGTCGATCGTCGGCTTGAGGCGTCCGCTGTCGACGAGTCCGGCCAGCGCGAGCAGGCCGGTGCGATCCGGCTCGGCGAGGGTGAACCCGGCGGTGACTCCAGCGGCTTCGGCCAGCTCCGGCATCCGTTCGTCGTTCGTGCGGGTGAGCTGGACGAGCCTGCCGCCGCGGCGAAGCGTCTTGAGCGACCGCGGGCCGTACTCCTGGCCGATCGTGTCGAGGACGACGTCGACGTCACGGACCTCCTCGGCGAAGTCCGTCGTGCGGTAGTCGACGAGCTCGTCCGCGCCGAGACCGCGGAGGAATTCGTGCTTGGCCGCGCTGGCCGTCCCGATCACGTACGCGCCGCGCGCCTTGGCGATCTGGACCGCGAGATGCCCGACCCCGCCAGCTGCCGCGTGGATCAGAACCCGTTGCCCCGGCTGAATGTCCGCGGTGTCGACGAGGCTCTGCCAGACGGTCAGCCCCGCGAGCGGGACCGCGGCCGCGTGCACATGGTCCAAAGTGGACGGTTTGCGCGCGAAGTGACGGCTCGGCGCGGCGACGTACTCGGCGTACGCGCCGGCCTGGAACGGGAACGACGGCATGCCGAAGACCTCGTCGCCGGGGGAGAACAGGGACGCGCCCGCGCCGACCTCCTCGACGACGCCGGACACGTCCCAGCCGAGGATGAACGGCGGATCGCCCATCGGGCCGATGCCCCCGGTCTTGCGGGTCTTCCAGTCGACCGGGTTGACGCCGGCGGCATGTACCCGGACCAGGATCTGGGTCGGGCCGGGGACAGGTCTTTCGACGTCGACGAGTTCGAGGACTTCGGGGCCGCCCAGGCGGTTTTGGCTGATCGCTCGCATGAGGCCATTGTTCGGTGCTCGTCGTACTTTCGGCGAGGCGCGGACGAGCCAGGGGGCGTCAGGATCGGGACAGCTGTGGCGCGTAGCGGGTGCTGGTCGTGCAATGAAAGGTCCTTTCCTAGCAAAATTTGCAAGGAAAGGACCTTTCATTGCACGCCGTGGGGTCGGTGCGGCCGGGTCGTGCGCCTCCGTTGCCGTCTCGACGGCGGGGGCGTTGCGAAAGCCACTTTCGCAACCTTCAACGTTGCGAAAGTGGCTTTCGCAACACCCGCTCGGCCGCGTGCACGCCGTGGCGCGAGCTCAGGCGCCTCGCAAGACCGCCAGGATCTCCCTCTGCTCGAAGTGCTCGGCCCACCCCAAAGCCGACGAGGAGTACAAGGAATCCTCCACCGAGGGATCCGCCCCCACCTCGAGCAAAGCCCGGACCGCGTCCACGTGCCCGCCCTGCACGGCCAGGTGCAGCGCCGTGACGCCCTCCCCGTGGGAGAACCCGCCGAACGTCCCCCGATGGTCGACCGAAGCGCCGAGTTCCGCCAAGGTCCTGATCGCCGAAGCCTTGCCCTGAGCCGCGGCCCAGGTCAGTGCCGTGCCCCGGTAGACGTCGGCGTCCACCGCCGCTCCCCGCTCCACGAGGGTGCGTACAGCCGAGGACCGGTCGTTCCGCGCCGCCCACGCGAGTGCCTCGTCGACGACCTCGGCGGGAACGTCGCTCGGCCGCCATTCCGGGAAACCGCTGTGCGGCCGGTGGAACTCGCGATGCGCGCCCGCCGCGGGGGAGAGCGTGCCGTCCGGCGCGAGCAGCGAATCGAGAAGGTCGGCGCGGCCGAGTCCCGCCGCCACCCGGAGGTTGCCGGGGGAGAGGTCACGCGCGGCGAGCAGCTCCGCGGCCTCACGATGGCCCCAGAACAACGCGACCACCAGTGGTGTCCCGCCGTCGCCGCGGGCGGGAACGTCGACCGGGGCGCCCGCGTCGAGCAGCATCGTGACCAGCAGCGGCAGCCCGGCGTACCCGGCCTGGTGCAACGCCGTCCAGCCGTGGACGTTGGCCGACGCCGGATCGGCGCCATGGTCGAGCAGGATCCGGCACAGCCGCTCGTCGCAGGTCGCGGCGGCCATGCCGAGCAGGTCGTTCCCGTTCTTCCCGTGCGCGTGGACGAGCGTGGGCAGGTCGCCGATCAGGCGCGCGAGCCCGGCGAGGTCCCGCGCGTCGATCAGTTCCCGTGCCCGTTCGAAAGCGAGTTCAGCCGGTGACGTCACGCTCCCGCACGCTACCCCCGACCCCCGACAGAACCCGCCATTCGGCCAGCGGGATCCGGTCGTCGCCGGTCAGGACCTGCAGGCAGACGTGGTCCGCGCCCGCGTCCAGATGCGCCCGCACCCGGGCGTCGATCTCGTCCTCCCCGACGGCGACCAGCGCGTCCACCAGCCGGTCGGAGCCGTAGTCCTCCTCGGTGAACCCGAACCGCCGCAGATTCGCCCGATGGTGGGCGGCCAGGTCCAGATACAGCGACACGTGCCGCCGCGCGATCTCCCGGTCCGGCCCGAGGACGACGGCCTGCTCGACGGCGAGGAAGGCCGAAGGTCCCATGGTCTCCCGCGCCAGCGCGGTGTGCTCGACGGGGACGAAGTACGAATGCGCCCCATCGGTGCGTTCGGCGGCCAAGGCGAGCATCTTCGGCCCCAGTGCGGCCAGCACACGCCGACGCGGAGAGTCCGGTGTGGACAGTTCGGTCCCGTCCATTTCGTCGAGATAGCCGCGCATCGCCTCCAGCGGTTTCGCGCCGGGCAAGTGCCCGCCCAGCCCGAGGACGAACCGGCCCGGATAGGCCTCGGCGAGGGTTCGTTCGGCGGCGGCCGCGGCGACCGGTGCCCGGTGGGAGAACCGCGCGATGCCGCTGGCGACGGTCAGCCGGGACGTCGCCGCCAGCAGCAGCCCCGCCTGCGTGAACGCCTCCCGCCCCAGGTACTCGCCGAACCACAACATGTCGAAGCCGAGTTCCTCGACCTCCGCGGCCGCCTGGCGGAGTTCGCCGATTTCCTTGCCGTCGAACGAGAACGTCCAGACTCCGACGCTCATCGGGTCACCTCCGCCAGTGCCGGGGCGAGCCGTTCCAGCTGGTCCACTATGGACGGGAGATCGTCCCCGACCGGATTGACGAGCACGGTGTCCGCGCCCGCGTCGACGAGTTCCTTGATCCGTCCGGCGATCCGCTCTTCGTCGCCCCACGCGGTCAGCCCGTCCACGAGCCGGTCGCTGACGCCGTCGATGTCGGCGTCGGTGTAGCCGAGCCGCTTCCAGCCCTTGAAGTAATGCGGGACGTCGTACCGTTTCATCAGTTCGATATCCCTGGTCACGCTCGCCCGCGCCTGCTCGCGATCGCCGAGCAGGACCGAATGGGTGGGAACGAGCAGTTTGTCCTCGCCGAGGATTTCCCGGGAGTACGGCGTGTGCTCGAAGGGCTGGGCGAACGGATGCGCGCCGTCCGCCAGCTCCCGCGCGAGTTCGAGCATCTTCGGGCCGACGGCGGCGAGGACACGTGGGAACGGCACCGGTGAAGGGAATTCCTTCTCCGCCGCGGTCATCGCCGCGAGGTAGTCACGGGTCTGTTCGAGCGGCCGGTAGTCCGACCCGGTCTTCGCCGCCTGGTGGCTGTGCCCGATCCCGACGCCGAGCACGAACCGGCCGGGGAAGGCCTGCGCGAGGGTCCGCCCGCCGCTTTGGGCGGTGTACGCGGGCCGGGACCACATGTTGGCGATCCCGGTGCCGACCACCACCCGTTCGGTGGCGGCGAGCGTGATGGCGCTGTACGCGAACAGCTCCCGGTTCCCCGGTCCTTCGCCGCCCCACACGGTGCGGTAACCCAGCTCTTCCAGCCGTTGTATCGCCCGCCGTTCCTCGTCGGGTGTCGGCACGAACATGCCGACCGGCAGCCAGACCCCCACCGCTCCCAGCTGGTTCCGGGTTTCTTCGATCAGGTTCATCGCAACAGTCTCTCCGCTAACATGAGGCAGCCTCCGCTTACGTCGTCCGACTATACGGAGGCTGCCTCCGATTTGTCGAGACTAGGCTCGGGAGTGCGATGGACACCGAGAAGAAGCCGCTGCGGGCGGACGCCCGGCGCAACTACGAGCGCCTCCTCGAAGAGGCGAGGCGCGCCTTCGCCGCGCACGGCGTCGAGGCGTCACTGGAAGAGATCGCTCGCCGGGCCGGTGTCGGCATCGGGACGCTCTATCGGCACTTCCCGACCCGGGAGGCCCTCGTCGAGACGGTGCTTCGCGAAGGCTTCGACACGCAGGCCGCCGCGGCCCGCGAACTCCTGGACTCCGCGGAGCCGCTGAACGCGCTGAAGGCCTGGCTCGCCGGGATGGGTGAACAGTCGGCCCGCTACCGCGGACTACCCGAACTGATGGTCGACGTCCTCAACGACGAGACCTCGCCGCTCTACGCGTCCTGTCACGCCATGCGAGACCAGGTGTCCCAACTGGTGGAAAGGGCGAAGGCCGCGGGGGAGCTCCGGGCGGACGTCACAGTGCCCGAAATCCTGGTGGTGCTGCACGCGCTTTCCTGGGCCAGCGAACACCTTTCGGGTGACAAGTCCCTCGAACGCCTCCTCGATCTCGTTTTCGCGGGATTACGGGCGAGTTAACAATCCCCTGTCACCAGGTCTAAACTGCGGCGCAACCGGGCACAACGGCGTGACCGTCAACAGTGAGTCGCAGGCACAGACCAGATAGTGGGAGCCGTATCGTGACCAAGCCGAACAAGCCCGTCGTCCTCATCGCCGAGAAGCTCGCGCCTTCCGTGCTGAGTGTCTTCTCCGACGAGGTCGAGGTCCAGCATGTGGACGGCACGGACCGCCCCGCGCTGCTCGAAGCCGTGAAGACGGCGGACGCGCTGCTCGTGCGGTCCGCCACCAAGGTCGACGCCGAGGTCCTCGGTGCCACCACCTCGCTCAAGGTCGTCGCCCGCGCCGGCGTCGGACTGGACAACGTCGAGGTCCCCGCCGCCACCGAACGCGGTGTGCTGGTCGTCAACGCGCCGACCTCGAACATCGTTTCCGCCGCCGAGCACGCCGTCGCGCTGCTGCTCGCGGTCGAGCGGCGGGTCCCGGCCGCGGACCAGAGCCTCCAGGGTGGCGCGTGGAAGCGCAGCGCCTACTCCGGCGTCGAGATCCAGGGCAAGACCATCGGTGTGGTCGGCCTCGGCAAGATCGGCCAGCTGTTCGCGCAGCGGCTCGCCGCGTTCGACACCAAGCTCATCGCGTACGACCCCTACGTCTCGGCCGCCCGCGCCGCGCAGCTCGGCATCGAGCTGGTCACGCTGGACGAGCTGCTGGAGCGCGCCGACGCGATCTCGATCCACCTGCCTAAGACCCCCGAGACCAAGGGCCTGATCGGCGCCGAGGCGCTCAAGAAGACCAAGCAGGGCGTCATCATCGTCAACGCCGCGCGCGGCGGCCTCATCGACGAGCAGGCGCTGGCGGACGCGGTCAGCTCCGGTCACGTCGGCGGCGCCGGTGTCGACGTGTTCGTCACGGAGCCCACCACCGAGAGCCCGCTGTTCGGCCTGCCGAACGTCGTCGTCACCCCGCACCTCGGCGCGTCGACGGCCGAGGCGCAGGACCGCGCGGGCACCGACGTCGCGAAGTCCGTGCTGCTCGCGCTGCGCGGCGACTTCGTGCCGGACGCGGTGAACGTCGCCGGTGGGGGCACCGTCGGCGAGCACGTGCGGCCGTACCTCTCGCTCACCCAGAAGCTCGGCACCGTGCTGACCGCGCTCAACCCGAAGGCGCCGGCCTCGGTCACCGTCGTGGTCAAGGGCGAACTGTCCAACGAGGACGTCAGCGTGCTGCCGCTCGCGGCCGAACGCGGCGTGTTCTCCGGTGTCGTCGAAGACCAGGTCACCTTCGTGAACGCGCCGCGCGTGGCCGAAGAGCTGGGTGTCCAGGTCGATCTGGTCATCGAGCCCGAAAGCCCCAAGTTCCGCAGCCTGGTCACCCTTCGCGCGGTCCACGCCGACGGCACGACCCTTTCGGTGTCCGGTTCGGTCACCGGCAAGGACGAGGTCGAGAAGCTGGTCGAGGTCAACGGCCGCCACTTCGACCTGCGTGCCGAGGGCAATGTGCTGCTCCTCGAGTACCCGGACCGCCCGGGCATCATGGGCCGCGTCGGCACGCTGCTCGGCGAGGCGGGGCTCAACATCGAGGCCGCGCAGATCAGCCAGACCACCGACGGCGCGGACGCGGTCATGCTGCTGCGTGTGGACCGTTCCGTCGACTCGCACCTGCTTGAGCCGATCGGCGCCACCGTGGGCGCGCACACGATTCGCGCGGTCAACTTCGGCTGACCTCCCAAGCGCGTGAAGGCCCCCTTCCCTCGGCTCAGCCGAGGGAAGGGGGCCTTCACGCGTATTCCCGCAATTAGCCGACCAACTGCGATCGTTGTGTGTGCGGGGTTCGCGAAAACGCAGAGCAAGATTCAATAACGGTGAAAATTGCCTACTGAAGTCGGGCGGATGGGCCGATAGGTTTTTCCGGCGAGGCCGAACCATCGCGTCGTCAAGGGCACGGCGCGGCGCCGGGGCTCACCGTCGGGGGTGTGTTCGAGAGGCAGGCAGGTTCGAAGTCAAGGCCTCGAGTGAGGGCACGTACTCATGAACAGATCCCGCGTACCCCGATGGGCCATCCGCTCATCGGCCGCGGTCTTCGCCGCACTGCTCGCGACGTCCGTGACCGGGGCGACGGCAGCCGCACAGGATGTCCCGCTCGCGGACGGCGTCACGCCGGCGAAGATCGACCGTAACGGATTCCAGGGGAAGGTCGAGCCGAAGCTCAAGGCCGCACAGGGCCAGATCACCGCCTTCGTCGAGCTGGCCAAGCAGCCCGCCGTCGACGCCTTCAACGCCGAGCAGAACAAGGGCGCAGGCAAGGAAAAGGCGAAGAAGGCCGCGAAGGACGCCAAGGCCGCCGCAGCGGCGACGGTGGACTCCGTCGTCGGGCAGCTCAAGGCCGCCGACGCCGGCACCCAGCTGGTCACCCAGACCTCGAACGCGGTCGCGGGCGCGGTCGTCACCGCCGACGCGGCGAAGATCCGCGAGCTGGCGAAGCGGCCGGACGTCGTCTCGGTCAAGAAGGTGGTGCCGAAGACCCGCACGAACTCCAGTGCGGTCCAGCTGACCAACACGCTCGCGTCGTGGCAGCAGACCGGCCGCTACGGCGACGGCATCCGCGTCGGCGTGATCGACGACGGCATCGACTACACCCACGCCACCTTCGGCGGTCCGGGTACGGCCGAGGCGTACAAGGCCATCAACCGCGACCAGGCAACCCCCGCCTTCCCGACCGACAAGGTCGTCGGCGGTATCGACCTGGTCGGCGACGCCTACGACTCGGGCAGCGACGACCCGGCCCTCAAGACCCCGAAGCCCGACCCCAACCCGATCTCCTGCGGCCACCACGGCACGCACGTCGCGGGCACGGTCGCCGGATTCGGTGTGGACGAAGCGGGCAAGACCTTCACGGGCGACTACAAGAAGCTCAACAAGAAGAAGATCGAAGCGATGCAGATCGGCCCGGGCACCGCGCCCAAGGCCCTGCTGTACGCGATCAAGGTCTTCGGCTGCGACGGCTCGACCAACGTCACCTCCCAGGCACTCGACTGGTCGCTCGACCCGGACGGTGACGGCGACTTCACCGACCACCTCGACGTGGTCAACCTGTCGCTGGGCGGCGACTTCGCCACCCCGGACGACCCGGACTCGCTGTTCGTGCGCAAGATCGCCGCGAACAACGTCGTGCCGGTGTTCTCCGCGGGCAACGGCGGCGACCTCAACGACGTCGGCGGCGCGCCGGGCAACACGCCCGAGGCGCTGACCGTCGCCAGCAGCCGTGACGCGTCCGTCCTTCGCGACGCCGTCGAAGCCGTCGCTCCCGACGGTGTCAAGGGTGCGAAGACCGGGCAGTTCAGCCAGAACTACGCGGCCTACGACACGCTCGACGTCACCGCGCCGGTGGTCACGCTGTCGGCCGACAACGCCGCCGGCTGCAAGCCGTACTCCGAAGCCGACAAGGCCAAGGCCGCGGGCAAGATCGTGTTCCTCGAATGGGACGACAACGACGCGACCCGCGCCTGCGGTTCCGGTGCCCGTTCGAACAACGCGCAGGCCGCCGGCGCCAAGGGTGCGCTGTTCTCGTCCACGCTGGAGCACTTCTCGGCCGGAATCGCGGGCAACGCGGCTCTGCCGACGTTCCAGCTGACCGGCAGCGCGACCGCCTCGGTCCGCCCGGCGCTGGCCGCCGGCACGCTGCAGGTCCGCATGACCGGCAAGGGCCGCGTGTCCGTGCCGACCACCGACCAGTCCATTGTGGACACCCCGAGCTCGTTCACCTCGCGTGGCGGGCGCGGCCCGGCCGTCAAGCCGGACGTCGCGGCGCCCGGTGACTCGATCTCGTCCGCGCTGAGCGGAAGCGGATCCGGTCGCCTGGTCATCTCCGGGACGTCGATGGCGGCTCCGCACACGTCGGGTATCACCGCCCTGATCCGTCAGGCGCACCCCGACTGGTCGGTCGAGGAGGTCAAGGCCTCGGTCATCAACACCGCCGGCCACGACATCCGCGACGCCTCCGGCCGCACCTACGGTCCGCAGCGTGTCGGCAGCGGCCGGATCGACGCGAAGGCCGCGCTGGACAACCAGGTCCTGGCCTACGTCGTCGACAACCCCGGCTTCGTCTCGGTGAACTTCGGTGTCGTCGAAGCGGGCGGCCCGGTCACGCTGACCAAGACGGTCAAGGTGGTCAACAAGGGCATCAAGCCGGTCGAGTACTCGGTGGGCTACGAAGCCGTGAACTCGCTCCCCGGTGTCGAGTACACAGTGGACAAGCCGACGGTGAAGCTGAGCCCGCGCGGTGTCGCGCTGGTGAAGGTGACCCTGAAGATCGCCGACCCCAAGGCGCTCCGCAAGGTCATGGACCCGACCATGGCGGCCTCGCAGGTCGGGCTCGCCCGGCAGTTCGTGGCGGACGCCTCCGGCCGGATCGCGTTCACCCCGAAGAGCGGCACGACCGTTCCGCTGCGGCTTTCGGTGTACTCCGCGCCGAAGCCCGTCTCGTCCATCAACACCCCGGGCAACGTCAACTTCGGCGCGGGCCAGAACCAGGCCGTGTTGAACCTGACCGGCAAGGGCGTGGACCAGGGCACCGGTCCGCAGCGGTACCGCTCGCTGATCAGCGTGCTCGAGCTGCAGGCGGAGTCCCCGCAGCTGCCCGAGTGCGACGGCGACGTCACCACCGACTGCACCCTGAACCAGACCGCCAAGGGCGCCGACCTGCGTTACATCGGCGCGGCGTCCACGGCCCCGCTGGCCAAGGCGCAGGGTGAGCCGGAGAACGCGTTGCTGGCCTTCGGTCTCACCACCTGGAGCGACCTGGCCAACCTGGGCAGCAACACCTCGCCGTTCGTGGACATCGACACCACGGGCGACGGACAGCCGGACTTCGAGACCTATGTGACCAAGGTGACGGCCACCGACGTCCTCGTGGCGGTCACCGTGGCGCTGAAGCCGGGCTTCCCGCAGGTGGACATCCAGCCGATCAACGGCCAGCTCGGCGACGTCGACACGAACGTGTACGACACCAACGTCGTCGTGCTGCCGGTGAGCATCGCGGCGCTGGGCATCGACCCGAACGCCGCGTCGCACAAGATCAGCTACACGGTCGGGACCTCCGGGTTCTACGCGGCGCCGGGTGCGGACTCGTCGACGATCGACTACGTCGGCACGCCGCTTTCGTTCGACGCCTTGGCTCCCGCGTACACCGTCCAGGGCGGCGGCGACTCCGCGCTGGGCTACGTCGCGAAGCCGGGCACGGCGCTGGTGGTCAACCGCAACGCGGCCGCGCAGGACACCGTGCTGGGCCTGCTGGCGATCGAGCACCACAACGCCTCGGGCAACCGGGCCAACGTGGTGAAGATCCAGACGAACGCCGGTGGCGGCGACGCCGGTGTCGACCGGCCGGGCAACGGCGGGCGGCACACCGGACGTCAGCCGATCGGTGTGGGCTGACGCGGTAGTGCGGTGATCCGCGTTCGATGAGGTGAGGGACGCCCTGGCAGCAAGCTTTCCGCCAGGGCGTCCCTTCTTGTATTCACCCTTTCGGCTGTCTCGCTCTGTGGGAGATTCCGGCATAAGGGTGGTGCGGCTACGGCTACCGGGCTACGGCCGGTAACCTTCCGCTGCTGGCGTTTTCTTGCGGATGGGCCATCCGGACTGCCGGTGGCCTGGTCTACGGAGGTGTGTGGATGCGGCTCGCGGTGATCCCAGGAGACGGGATCGGGCCCGAAGTGGTCTCCGAGGCGCTCAAGGTGCTCGGTGAGGTCGTACCGACGGCGGAGATCACGAACTACGACCTCGGCGCCGCCCGGTGGCACTCCACCGGCGAGCTGCTTCCGGAGTCGGTACTCGGTGAACTCCGTCAGCACGATGCGATCCTGCTGGGCGCGGTGGGCGACCCGACGGTGCCGAGCGGCATTCTGGAGCGCGGTCTTCTGCTGCGCCTCCGGTTCGAGCTCGACCACCACGTGAACCTGCGGCCCGCCCGGTTGTACCCGGGCGTGCGCGGCCCGCTCGCCGATTCGAGCGAGATCGACATGGTCGTCGTGCGTGAAGGCACCGAAGGCCCGTACGCGGGCAACGGTGGCTTGCTGCGCAAGGACACCGACCATGAGATCGCGACGGAGGTCAGCGTCAACACGGCGTTCGGCGTCCGGCGAGTGGTGACCGACGCGTTCAACCGTGCCGAGGCGCGGCCTCGTAAGCACCTGACGCTCCTGCACAAGACGAACGTGCTGGAGTACGCGGGCTCGCTGTGGTCGCGGATCGTCGAAGAGGTCTCGTTGGAGCACCCGGAGGTGACCGTCGCGTACTCCCATGTGGACGCCGCGACCATCCACCTGGTGACCGACCCGTCGCGCTTCGACGTCGTGGTGACCGACAACCTGTTCGGCGACATCATCACCGACCTCGCGGCCGCCGTGACCGGCGGCATCGGGCTGGCGGCGAGCGGGAACCTCGACATCACCCGGCGGAACCCGAGCATGTTCGAGCCGGTGCACGGTAGTGCCCCGGACATCGCGGGCCAGGGTCTCGCCGACCCGACCGCCGCGGTGCTTTCGGTCGCGCTGCTGCTGGACCACCTGGGACAGAAGGAATCGGCGCGGCGGATCGAGGCCTCGGTGGCCTTCGACCTCGCGACCCGCGACCAGGCGTCGCCGGGTGCGACGCACGCGATCGGTGACCGGCTGGCGGCGCTGGTGTCGTCGAACGTGCGCCCGGTCACTCAGTAGTCGTTCGGGCTCCGAGCTCTGCAATGAAGGGGCCTTTCATAGCAAATTTTGCTATGAAAGGCCCCTTCATTGCGTCCGGGGGGGCGTGGTCGCGTGGGTCGTGAGTGGCGTTTCGGGTTAGAACCCGAAACGCCACTCACGACCCACGCGGGCCGGCCGCTCGGCGTGATCCCAGCACATGGGAATTTCTGACCGGCTTGTGGACGCCCCTCGGAGCGTGTGCCATGATGCGTCCGTGACCTCCTGCACCATCATTATCGCCGAGCGCGCCGGATAACAGCTCCACAAGAGCCCCCGGCGCGCAACCTCTCGCACCCATGCGGGAGGTTTTTTTGTTGCCTGAACACGTTTTGCCACCATCATGAGGAGTTCCCCGTGACTCGCACGGAGCCCGCCGATACGCCGCTCGGCGACGCCTTCCACCTCTACGACACGACGTTGCGCGACGGTGCGCAGCGCGAGGGGATCTCCTACTCCGTCACGGACAAACTCGCGGTGACGAGGCTGCTCGACGATCTCGGGGTCGGGTTCATCGAAGGCGGATGGCCGGGCGCGCTGCCCAAGGACACGGAATTCTTCGCCCGCGCGGCTTCGGGTGAACTGAAACTCCGCCACGCCGCGCTCGTCGCGTTCGGCGCGACGCGGAAGGCGGGCGCCAAGGCCGAACAGGATCCGCAGGTGCGGGCCCTGCTCGAGGCCCAGGCGCCGGTGGTCACGCTGGTGGCCAAATCGGACTTGCGCCACATCGAGCGGGCGCTGCGGGTCGATGTCGACGAGGCGTGCGAGATGGTGCGAGACACCGTCGCATTCCTCGTCGGCGAAGGACGTCGCGTCTTCCTTGACGCGGAACACTTTTTCGACGGCTACGCGTTCTCCCCGGACACCGCTTTGAAGGTGCTCGACGCGGGAGTGAACGCGGGCGCCGACGTCGCCGTGCTGTGCGACACCAACGGCGGTCAGCTGCCGCTCGGCCTCGCGGAAACCGTCCGCGAGGTCAAGGAACGGACCGGATTCCGGCTCGGAATCCATTGCCAGGACGACACTTCCTGCGCGGTGGCGAATTCCGTCGCCGCCGTGCAGGCCGGCGTGACGCACGTCCAGTGCACCGCCAATGGTTACGGCGAACGAGCGGGTAACGCCGATCTGTTCGCCGTGACGGGAAATCTGGTGACCAAGCTCGGCATGGAGGTGCTCCCGACCGGAGGCGCCACCGAGCTCACCCGGGTCTCCCATGCCCTTGCCGAAATCGCGAACATCGCCCCCTACACCCACCAGGCGTACGTAGGGGCGTCGGCCTTCGCCCACAAGGCGGGACTGCACGCGAGCGCGATCAAGGTGGATCCGTTGCTGTACAACCACATCGATCCAGCTTCTGTCGGCAACGACATGCGGGTACTGGTCACCGAGATGGCCGGCAGGGCCAGCCTGGAGCTCAAGGGACGTGAGCTCGGGGTCGACCTTGCCGGCCAGCCCGAGGCGCTGACGAGCGCCATCCGCAAGGTGAAGCGCCTCGAATCCGAAGGCTGGTCCTTCGAGGCCGCGGACGCTTCGCTGGAACTTTTGCTGCGGCGGGAGGTCGACGGCCCGCAGAGCGACGTCCTCGACGAACCGCCGTTCGAGCTCGAGTCGTACCGGGTCGTGCTGGACCACCGGTCCGACGGCGAGGTCGTCTCCGAGGCGACGGTGAAGGTGCACGTCGCCGGGCAGCGCGTGATCGCGACCGCCGAGGGCAACGGCCCCGTGCACGCGCTCGACGCCGCCCTGCGCGAGGCGCTCAGCCCGCATCTGTCCTGGTTGGACAGTGTCGAGCTGGCCGACTACAAGGTGCGGATCCTGCCCGGCCATCCGGGCACCGACGCCGTGACCCGCGTGCTCGTCGAGACCAGCGACGGTGAACGGGAATGGACGACCGTCGGCGTGCACGGCAACATCGTCGAGGCGAGCTGGCTCGCGCTGTGCGACGCGCTCGTGCACAAGTCCCTCAGCGAGGCACCCGCGCACAGGTCGTAGAGTGGGGGAGTGCGCCTAGCCCGAATTGCTCATCCCGGTGGTGTCGCGTTCGCTTCGATCGAAGGGGACGGCGACGACGCCCAGGTACTGGAAATCGCCGAGCACCCCTTCGGCAACCCCAACTTCACCGGCAAGCGCTGGCCGCTCGCCGACGTCCGGCTGCTCGCGCCGATCCTGCCGTCGAAGGTGATCGCGGTCGGCCGGAACTACGCCAAGCACGCCGCCGAGTTCGGCAACGAGGTCCCGCAGGACCCGATGCTGTTCATCAAGCCGTCGACCACGGTGATCGGCCCCAACGCGCCCATTCGCAGTCCGCGCGGCATCGGCCGCGTCGACTTCGAGGGCGAACTGGCGATCGTCATCGGCCAGCCGGTCAAGAACGTGCCCGCCGCCCGCGCGGCGAGCGCGATCCTCGGCTACACCGTGGCGAACGACGTCAGTGCTCGTGACCTGCAGAAGTCCGACGGCCAGTGGGGCAGGGCGAAGGGGTTCGACACCTTTTGCCCGCTGGGCCCGTGGATCGAGACCTCGCTCGACGCGGCCGACCTCGCGCTCAGGTCAGAGGTGGACGGTGTGCTCAAGCAGGACGGCCGGACCTCGGACCTGGTGCACAAGATCCCCGAGCTCGTCGAGTTCGTGTCCGGCGTGATGACCCTGCTGCCCGGCGACGTCATCCTGACCGGCACGCCCGAGGGCGTCGGCCCGATCGAGGACGGCCAGTCGGTCTCGATCACCATCGAAGGCATCGGCACGCTGACCAACCCGGTGCAGGAGATTTGACCCCCGTGCCATGAAAGGTCCTTTCCTTGCAAAATTTGCAAGGAAAGGACCTTTCATGGCATTCGGGACCTAGCTTTCCGCAGGCTCCATCGCCCGCCGCGCGAAGGCGGGGGCGTGCTCGGGCCGCAGGCCCAGGCCCAGCAGCCGTGCGGGGACGTAGGACAGCACCGGGAACCGGCTGAACAGCTTCACCATCACCGCGGGCGGGCCGTTGCGCCTGCCCGCCATGACCGGCCCCATGACGTTCTTGTGCAACATCCGTTGCAGCCCCTGCACCAGCATCGTGGGCGCGAGACGGCGCCTGCGGACCTTCGCCAGGTCCGTCACCGACGGCCTGCCCCGGCGCAACGGTTCGGCGAGCAGGGTGGCGGCCGCGACCGCGTCCTGCACCGCGAGGTTGATGCCGACGCCGCCGACCGGTGACATCGCGTGCGCCGCGTCACCGATGCACAGCAGCCCGTCGAGGTGCCACTTCCGCAGCAGGTTCATCTTGACATCGAGGAACTTGACGTCGTCGGTCGTCTTCAGCTCGTCCACGCGGTCGGCCAGGTCGGGAAGGATCGCGGCCACGTTCTCCCGGAACGCTTCGATGCCCTCCTCACGCAGGTCGCCACCCTTGGGGCTGAGGTAGGCGATCTGGAAGTAGCCCTTGCGCGGTAGCGGCACGGCGAAGCGGCGGTCCCGCATCTTCGGGGTCAGCACGCCTTCGAGTTCGCCGTCCCGCCGCGAGATCCGGAACCACCACGCGTCGAACGGGATGGCGTAATCCTTCGTCGTCAGCCCGGCCTCGCGCCGGGCCAGCGACCAGCGGCCGTCGGCGGCGATCACCAGGTCGGCGCGCAGTTCGCCGGTCTTCCCGTCGGCGTCGCGGTAGCGGACCCCGCTCACCCGGCCCCGGTCCAGGATCAGCCCGGTCATCTCGGTGCTCTGCCGCAGCGTGAACGTGGGCTCCTTCGCGCCGGCGTCGGCGAGCAGGTCCAGGAAGTCCCACTGCGGGACCATCGCGATGTACGGATGCGCCACCTTCAGCCTGGTCAGATCGGCCAGGCGCATCATCGTGCCGTCCTCGGCGGGAAACCCGGCGTAGGAGATCTCGCTGTGCGGCAGGCTGAGGAACTTCTCCCCGAGGCCCAGTTCGTCGAGCAACGTCAACGTCGACGGGTGCACGGTGTCGCCGCGGAAATCCCTCAGGAAGTCCTTGTGCTTCTCCAGCACGGTGACCTCGACCCCGGCCCTGGCCAGCAGCAATCCGGCGACCATGCCGGCGGGGCCACCGCCGACGACCACGCAGTTCGTGCGTTCGCTCATCCGTCCCACCCCTTCGAAACCCTTATTCATCACTTGTTGAATAAGCTCAGCATGCACCTGTCCGACGGGTGCGTCAAGCGCCATCCGAGCGGATGCCCTGTTCGGCCTATGGCCTGCGTCTCACCGGTTCGCGGGAGCTTCCCGGCCGTGGGCAATGACTGTCCAAAAAGGACTCGAAAGGTCGCGTGACAGTCCAGGAAGGACGACGATCGGGCAAATGCCCTTGTGGACGGTCCGCGTCTCAAGCGGCGTAAGGATTTCGTTGTCGTCACAGGGTGTGCGCGTTGTGAATCGGACGGGAGCACGGGTATCGGCAATTCACCCGCCCGCTCGCGTTACTCGTTGTCCGGTAACTAAAACACGTCATCTCACCAACTGGGAGTAGAGTGCCCGCGCCGGAACAGACCAGCCTTAATCACCTCATCGGCAGAGTCGCGATCGCGCTGAGTGCCCTAGCCTCACTTGGTGGATTTCGCTCTCGTGCCCCGGACCCCGTCACGAACCACGCCGGACGCTCCGGAGGGAGCCCCGTGGGAGCCTCCGGAGTTACGGTTGGTGTGCCTCGACATCGATGACACGCTGATCGACTGCACGGCGGCGATCCGCCTCAGTCTGCGCGCGCTCACCGGCCAGAACGATCTCTGGCCACTGTGGGATCTCATCACCGAAGAGCACGTCGCCCTGGTGGTCGCGGGCGAAATCGATTACGCGACCATGCATCACAAGCGTACTGAATGTTTCCTCGCCGAGATCGGCATTCTGGCCGACGAAGACCAGGTCAACGGCTTCGAAAGACGCCGTCGTGAAATTCTCACCCGTTCGTGGCAATTGTTCGAAGATGTCCTCCCGTGCCTGGAATGGCTGCGGGCCGCCGGCGTCCTCGTCGCTGCCGTCACGAACGCCTCGGGCACGCATCAGCGCAAGAAGATCGCCGACCTCGGACTCGCCCGGTTCTTCGACCACGTGGCCATCGCCGGTGAACTCGGAGTAGCCAAACCGGACCCGGCGATGTTCCACTCGGTCTGCCTCGGCCTCGGCTGCGACCCGGCGCAGGCCGTCCACGTCGGCGACAAGCTCGACACCGACGCCATCGGCGCACGCGACGCCGGACTGGGTGCCGTCTGGCTCGATCGGGACGGCATCGCCGAGCGCGCCCCGGCGGGCGTGCACACCATCTCCGGCCTCGACGAGCTGCCTGAGCTGCTCGTTTCCGAGTTCGCCAAGCTCGGCGTCCCGGCCCAGCGGGCTACGGAGACCCCCGCTTTCACGGTGCGGAACAGCGTGCTCTAGTATTCTTTCTCGTGCGGCACCGAGCCGGTCAAGATCGGAACGGTACCTCACTGGGGTATGGTGTAATTGGCAGCACGACTGGTTCTGGTCCAGTTAGTCTAGGTTCGAGTCCTGGTACCCCAGCTGGAGAGCTCTCCGGAGTGAAACACAGAGTGACCCCCCTGCGAAGGAGGGAAACCCGGTCTGGTAAGTTTCTCCGCAGCAACACAGCAGGTGAACAACTGAAAACCTCCTCCTAGAGGAGAAAGATCCTAGCCCCCGTCGTCTAGCGGCCTAGGACGCCGGCCTCTCACGCCGGTAGCGTGGGTTCGAATCCCATCGGGGGTACGTACAGCTACCACGCAAAGAGCGTCGATCATTCCGATCGGCGCTTTTTGCTATTTCGGTAGCCGACATGGCGTCTGTGATCCTTTCTCCTGCTTCCGCTATCGCGGGCACTTGATCTGCTGGCAGTTCAACCCCGATCGTCACGACGTCGCCGAGGCCGTTCAACTGCACGGTGAGCTGTGTCACCTCGAAGAGTGTCTGGAGCAGGGCTTGGGGAGCCCTGTTCTCTCCGATGCTCGACGACCGGACCGCCGCCAGGACCGGGCTCGACGACGTGCGGCACTGGATCTGGGACAACCCCGACAACCGATTCGGATGGTCCGCGTACCTCGGACACGAACCCGGACAGTCCGCGGAGGCCTATTCGGTCGCCGCCCGGCGTGAGAATCTCGCCGGCCTGGATCGGTGTCGGCGACATCGATCTGTTCCACGACGAGAACGCCGACTACGCGCGACGCCTTCGCGACGCGGGCGTCGACTGTGAGCTCGACATCGTCCCTGGAGCGCCTCACGGATTCGAGTCCTGGGCGTCGAAGTCGCCCATCTCCGAAGGCTTCGTCGCGCGAGCTCGGGACTGGCTCGGCCGGACCACTGCCGCGCGGAACGGGTCAGTGAACCAGTAGTAATTCGCGCGCCGAAACCTCATGCGTCGCATACCGGTCGATCAGCCCTGTTCATCGTCGACGACGTCCGGATTCGATGGCCCGCGCCGGCTGGGCGTTTGCTCCGTCGTTCCCGAAGCGCCGCCTCGGGAAAGGGTTCTGGCCTTGGTGCGGGCGTTTCGCGAGGCGCTCCTGACGCACCGCGACGGTGCGCGGGTGTACGCGGGGACGCATGCGACCGGTCCGAACACCCTGGGGCTGGCCGACTCCCTCGTGGGCGCGCTGCGCGAAGCGGGGTTCGATGCGGTGGCCGCGCTGGAAGGCGTTGCTGCTCATGCATTTCACGACCGGACATGTGCTCGAGGAGCAGGCGACGACCGGTGGTGAGGCCTATTCGCACCTTTCCGAAGTCGGTGAACATTTCACGACGATGAACTACGCTGATCTCTTCGAGCGCGGGATTCAGTTGATGACCACCGATTTGCGCTGACGCTCGTCGAAGCCGACCAAAACACCTGGGCATACTGGTCGGTGATGACGAACACGCCGGGGAATCGGATTCCTATCATCGTCAGGTATGAGCGACTTTGACGAGACGAGCGCATGGCTCACCGAGCAGCTTCCGTCGTTACTCGAGAAGTACGACGTTCCCGGCGCGGCGTGGGCCCTGCTCCAGGGTGACCGGATCATCGACGGTGCGGCCGGTCTGCTCAACAAGGCGACCGGGGTCAAGGCGACGGCGGACTCCCTTTTCCAGATCGGATCGATCACGAAGCTGTGGACCAGCACGCTGGTCATGCAGCTGGTGGACGAGGGAAAGATCGAGCTCGACCGGCCGATCCGGACTTACCTGCCTGAGTTCGGTGTCGCCGATCGGGATGCGGCGGAGCAGATCACCGCGCGGGAACTCCTGAATCACACCGCCGGTTTCGAAGGAGACATCTTCACCGACACCGGAGTCGGCGACGACTGTGTCGAGAAATACGTCGCGCTTCTGCGGGACGTGCCGCAGCTCTTTTCTCCTGGTGAACAATTCTCCTACAATAACGCCGGATACTGCGTACTAGGACGGCTCGTCGAGGTCCTGCGCGGGAAGCCGTACGACGCGTGCCTGCGCGAGCACCTGATCGCGCCGCTCGGACTCGCGCATGCGGCCACCGATCCCTACGAAGCGATCAAGTTCCGTGCCGCGATAGGGCATATCGAGAGGGAACCGGGCTCGGGCTACCTGCCCGCCCCGGTGTGGGCCATGGCGAGGTCGAACGCGCCCGCCGGTTCGATGTTCGCGATGCGGCCGCGGGATTTGGTCGCCTTCGCGCGTATGCACATCGAGGACGGCCGCGCTGCCGATGGGACCCAGGTGCTGGCTTCGGAAACTGCCGCCTGGATGCACGATCACGAAGTCAGCCTGCCCGATCTCGGCCTGATGGGAACGTCGTGGGGCCTCGGCTTCGAACGGTTCGACACGCCCGCCGGCGCGATCATCGGCCATGACGGAACCACCATCGGCCAAAGCGCTTTCCTGCGCATGGTCCCGGAGGCCGGGGTGGCCATCGCTCTGCTGACCAACGGTGGGGACACCGTGTCGCTTTACCGGGATGTCGTCGGCCGAGTCCTCGACGCGCTGACCGGCAGGCGGCTGCCCGCGCTGCCCGCCCCGCCTTCCGCCCCGCGGAAGATCGACGCCGAACGGTTCATCGGCACCTATTCCGCTCAGGTCTTCGATCTCACGGTTAGCCAGGACGACGATCGGCGGATCTGGCTCGAGCAGGTGCCGAAGGGTGTGCTCGCGGAGATGGGCGAGAAGCCGGAACGTACCGAACTCGTCTTCTACCGCAGGGACATGCTGATCCCGGTCGAAGCCGATCGTGGGATGCACATGCCCCACGCGTTCCTCGGTGACGATGGCACCGGTCGTGCGCTCTATCTGCATGTCGGCCGCGCCGTTCGCCGCGCCGGCACTTGACTTGCCGGGCGAGCGCTTCGCGGTGATGGTGCCGCCTGCGCCCCTGACAGCGGAGTCGAGAGGTGGAAGCAATTCGGGAATCAGGTCCCCGGTGTTCAGCTCCCGGTCATCGTCAGTCCTCTTGTTCGGACGAACGTGCTTAGCAAAGCGAACGAAGGAGTGTCATGGACCAGGTTGGTGTCAACCGCCGGAGACTGCTGCAGGTCGCTCTGGCCACCCCGGTGGCCGTCGCCGGAGCGGCGGCGATTCCGGAGACGGCCGCGGCCGACGAGGTCGACGCGGCCGGCTCGGCTCCGCGGTTCGTGCTCGCGGTGTTCCCGGACACCCAGTACCTGTTCGACGAAGGCGGTACCGACGACACACCGGTGCGCGCGACGCTCACCCATCTGTTGCGGCATCGCCGCGAAGACACCATCGCCTTCATGGCGCATCTCGGCGACGTGACCGAGCACGGCACCGACACCGAGATGCGGCAGGCCGACCGGGTGTTCTCCGCGATCGACGGGCGTCTGCCCTACAGCGTTCTCGCCGGCAATCACGATGTGCGGTCGGGCGATGACCAGCGAGGCGCCTCGCCGTACCTGGCCACCTTCGGGCCGAGGCGGTTCTCCCGATCGGCCACTTACGGCGGGTCGTCGCCCGACGGGTACAACAGCTTCCACGTATTCCAGGCGGCCGGACGTTCCTGGCTGGTGCTGGCACTGGATTGGCGGGTGTCCGATCGCGGGATCGCCTGGGCTCAACGGGTCATCGACGAGCACCGGGACGTACCGGTCATCCTCACCACCCACGATCTGGTCGCCCCGGTCGGCGCCGGTGGGGCGGAACTGTCCGACCACGGGAAACACCTGTGGGACAAGCTGATCCGGCGCAACGACCAGATCTTCTTGACCCTCAACGGACATTGGTGGCCCGTCGGGCGCACCACACTGACCAATGACGCGGGCCACCCGGTACACCTGCACCTGACCAATTATCAGGACCGTTACTACGGCGGCGCCGGGATGATCCGTTACTACTCGTTCGACCTGGCCCGCAACGTGATCGACGTCGAGACGTTCTCCCCGTGGTTGCTCGGTCTGCCAACGCGGGAACGCACGAAGCTGGTTGAGGAGACACTGGAGCTCAGCGGCGACGCCGATCGCTTCACCGTGGAGATCGACTTCGCACAGCGGTTCGCCGGGTTCGCCCCGCCCGCGGTGCCGCCGTCCCGGCCCGCGAACGCGGTGCTGACGCGGGATACCGTGGCGTACTGGCGCTTCGACGCCGAAGGGTTCTCTGGTGGTCGCGACGGCGAGGCGGTCGCCACCGGAGCGGTCGCCCGTGACCTCACCGGACATGGCAACGATCTCTTCGTTCAACGGCTGGGTGCGAGTGGCCCGGAAGCCTTGACTTTTTCCGCCGACCATCATCTCGGCCAGCCCGCACACGCCAGCCTGCGCTTCGGTGGCGGCAAGAACCCGGACCGCGGTGCCGTGCTGCGGGCGGGAGCGACCGCGCCGGTGAACGGCCTGCGTTTCGAGGACGGCTACACCATCGAGACGTTCATCAAGCTCCCGGAGCCGTTCGTGGGCGATCACGCCTTCATGGGCATCCTCAGCTGGGAGGGTCGCAGCGGCGACGCGGGCAAGCACAGCGGTTGGTCGCCGGACGAGCCGACCTGCAGCCTCAACCTCTCAGGCGAGTACTTCCTCCAGTTCGTGGTCTACCCGACCGATCGTGACGCGGATCCGACGTCCTGGAGCCACGCGTTGCCGCTGGGGCGCTGGACACACGTGGCCGTGGTCAACGACGGCCGTCACACGACCATGTACGTCGACGGGTCGAGGATCGCGAGGAACGCGAGCGAGCCCTCCCGCGGGATCACGACGTTGGGCAAGCCGTTCGCCATCGGTGCCACGCAATTCGCCGGACGTTACGGGCAGGGTTTCCACGGTTGGATCGGGGACACCCGGATCGTCGCTCGTGCTCTGCGGCCGCACCAGTTCCTCACCACTACCTGATCGCGGACGCGGGTGGAAGCGTCTCTCGATCAACGAGCCGAACCGAGAACCGCTGCGAAGGTGCACCCGAACCGTCACGGAGGCGCTGCTGTTCGTTGGCGATACGCGCCATCGCCGGGTCAGGAAGGCTGAGAACGCGGGCGGTCGCGTATCCCGCGCTGTCGCGGCGGAGATAGCCCGGGGCCTCATCTGGGCCGAGACGGACCGTTTGGCCGGTCGCGACGAATCCGAGGCGATGGACGAGCAGGCCGAGCCCGTCGTGGTTCTCGTGATGGACGTAGCCCATCACCGGTGTGCGACCGAGTAAATGGCGAGCAATGGAAAGTGATGCTATCTCCGGAGACGGCATCGACATCGGGAAATATACCCCCAACGCAGGTATGTACGTTCATTTCTCCGTCCGAGTCAGTGATGCGGACAGGCTGAGGTGTGGTGTCCATCAAGTAGTCGGTGAAGCCGCCGTGGACACGAAGAACGGCTGCAATTCGCAGAAGTCGGCTATCGAGATCGAGCGCGTATGCTGAAAAGTCGCGAGCACTCACCGTGGTACGACCTGTACATCGCGGCGCCGGGCGTGTTCGTGGCACTGGTTGCTCTCGCTGCCGGGGTCTCTGTCCCCTTGAGAATCGACAACGACGCGCAAGCCGGACGCGCGCGCGGAGCGGATAGCGGACTGGGACACCGCCGTCGACGCCTTCGAGCGGACACGCGTCACCTGCCGCAATTCGGCGCTCCCCGGCCCAAGGGCGGCCTGCTCACCGAGGCCCTCGGTGAGCAGGTCCACACCGGACGTGAGCAGGCACTTACTCGCTCCCCGGACCCTGCGCCGACGGATGACACCCTGGATTGGACCATCGATTGCATCAAGCAGCCCACCGCCTACGCCTCTGACTGAGGAGACCAGGCATCAGCTGGGGAATGCCGCACAGCTCGGGGCGATCCGCCTCGCGCGTGCGCTTGGCAGAGAGATCTTCGACGAGTTCTCGTTCTCCGGTGTTTCGCGTGTTCGACGTGGTTCAGGGTCACCTGATTTGCTGCCAGCTCGTTGTAGCGGCTGTTTCGTCCACAGTGGCCAGCGACTCAGGCTGTGTCGCGCAGAAGCTCGGCGAGCTCGACGGGTGTCGTGACCATGCAGTCGTGGCCGGTCGGCAGTTCCCGGATCCGCTCACCCGCGGGGACAGGTCTCCGGGTGATGCCCGCCGGACGACCTCCGACGCAGTGGATGTGCGTACGCGGGATCGTGCGCGCGGCCGGGTTGTCCAGCCGGACGGACTCCACAAGACAACGGACCGGTTGATCCGACAGCATCGAGCGCACCCAGGCGATGTCGTCGGGATCGGTGACCCCGAACAAGCCCAGCGGCGGTGGTTGCTCCGGCATCGGCGGAACCCGCCAGCCGTCCACGGCGAGGTCGACGAGTTGTTTGGTGACCGGAAGGACATCGACCGCGGTTTCGCCGTCCTCGGGCACCATCGCGTCGAGGAACACAAGATGCGCGATCCGCTCCGGGAGCCGGTTGGCGACTCCCGATATGACCATCCCGGCGTAGCTGTGTCCGACGAGCACGACGTCGTCGAGACGTTCGTGTTCGATCAGGCCGGTGACGTCGTCGATGTGCGTGTGGAGCCCGACCTCGGGGCCCAGTAGGTGTGCTTTGTCTCCGTAGCCGGTCAGGGACGGCGCGAATACCCGGTGGCCGGCCGACTCGAGCAGCGGGGACACCCGGTTCCAGACCTGTCCGCTGTGCCAGGCGCCGTGTATCAGCAGGAATGTGGCCATGCGCGTGTGGTTCCTCCTCGTGCCTCGGTACCCTTTGGTAACCGGAAGCATCATGATCCCCACGACGAGCACCGGGCAATACGGCACTTTCGAGTGCCTCGGTTCTCTGGAGGTAACCATGCAGGACCCGTGTCAGGCCCGCGAAGTGCTCGGGATCGTCGGGGACAAGTGGGCGCTGCTGATCGTGCGCATGCTCAAGGACGGGCCGCGACGCTTCACCGAACTCAAACGTGCCATCGAGGGCATCAGCCAGCGCATGCTCACCGTGACACTGCGCGACCTGGAACGCGACGGGATCCTGACACGCACGGTCCACAACGTCATGCCGCCACACGTCAGCTACGAGCTGACCACGATGGGCCGGACCCTGCGCGAGGCCACAGCACCGCTGCTCGACTGGAGCATCACGCACCTGCCGCATATCGACGCCGCCCGCGCGGCATACGACAACCGCTGACGGAGGCCGTAGGCTCGCGGGAATGCGGATCGGCGAGGTGTCCCAGCGCACGGGCGTGAGTCCGCGCTCTCTGCGGTACTACGAAGAGCAGGGCCTGCTGACCAGCACACGCTCCGGCACGGGGCAGCGTCACTATTCCGACGCCGAGGTCCAGCGCGTGTCGCTCATCCGGCAACTGTTCGACGCGGGTATGTCCAGCCAGGTGATCGCGACCGTGCTGCCGTGCGTGGACATCCCCGGTGACCTCGGCGTCGCCGAGGAGACGTTCACGCTGATGATGCTCCAGCGCGACCGGATCGACGCCGACATCGCGCACCTGATCGAAACCCGGAACGCACTGGACGTGCTGATCAAAGCCAACAGCCGGCACCGGGCGACGCTGTCCACGGCCCCGGAACCGGTGGCACAGCCGACCTGACGCTGTGACCCGCACCTCAGCCGCTTGCCCCTTACACCGATGTCAGCGGTGAGGATGGTGACAGCGCCCGGAACCACCGGGCCGGTCACCCAGGAGACGGCGAAAAATGGGACAGGCGTGGGGTTTCGGCAAGCATGGCGGGCCCGAGGTGCAGGAGTTCTTCGATCGTCCCGATCCCGTCCCCGGTCGCGGCGAGGTGCTGATCCGGGTCGATGCCGCCGGTGTGAACCCTCTCGACCACGCGGTGCGCTCGGGTCTGGTCCCCGGGCTCGACGGCGGGCGTCCGTTCCCCCGTGTGCTGGGCATGGAGGCAGCGGGAACCGTGCTTGCCCTGGGCGAGGACGTCGACGGGCTCGAGGTTGGTGACACGGTTTTCGGCTTCGCCCTCACTGGTGGCGGTACTTACGCCGAGACGACGGTGCTGTCCGCGCCGAATACCGCGCGCATCCCGGTGGGCCTGTCCGCGACCGTCGCGGCAACGCTGCCGGTGGCCGGGACGACCGCGGTGGACGTGCTCGACCAGCTCGGCCTCCCGGCCGGTGCCACGGTCCTGGTCAACGGGGTCGGGGGCGGCGTCGGCCTCGCCGTCGCCCGGCTGGCCATCGGCCGCGAGCTGCTGGTGATCGGCACCGGGAGTGCCGCCAAGCGCGAGCACGCCGAAGCCATCGGGGTGCGGTTCATCGACTACGCCGCCGAGGACGTCGTCGCCGTGGCACGCGAGCTGGTTCCGGACGGTTTCGGCGGGATCGTCGACCTGGTCGGGGGAATCTCACTGCGGGCGGTCGCTCCGCTGGCCCGGGATCCCCGCAACGTCATCTCCGTGGGTGACATGTCGGTACCCGAGCTCGGTGGGCGTTTCGTCGAGCGCCGCCTCGATCGCGGGAACCTGGAGCGATCCGCCCGCCTGGCCCTCGATGGAGTCCTCGCACCCGTGATCACCGCGGTCCACTCGCTCTCCGACGCCCCAGCCGCCCTCGCCACCGTCGAGAACGGCCACGCTTCGGGCAAGGTCGTCATCAAAGTGGCATGACGGTCGTCATGGTGCGCTCTCGACGCGTTGAGCGCCTGACGGGTCACCAGCCGCGCCAGATACGACTTGGTGTCCCGCACCGTCGCGAGGTCCACCGTGGCCCACCGCATCCCGGATACCCTTGCGGTGGCCACTCGCCGGCCGGACATCAGGGGGCCGCATGCTCCATCGTTGCGGGGGATGAGCTTTCAGAATCGGGAGCGTGATGAGTGCCGAAGATCCGAATCCGCCGCGGCTGACCGCGCGGGTGGTCGGTGGCCCGCGGGAGTACGACCAGCCGTATCCGGTCGAAGTGCGGCTGCTCAACACGAGCGACATCGTGGAGCTGTTCGATGTGACCTTCCGCGCCGACGGCGGTTCGATCCCCGAGTCACTTCAGCGAGTGAGCCAGGCCGTGTATCCCCGCGGCGATCACGTCTGGACGATCCCGGTACTGCTCAACGAGCAGACGCAGGCCCGGTTGGTGGTCGAGGCCCGCGGCGAGTACACGAAATCACATCGGCGTATCGAGCTGACCGTCCCGAGCGAGTCCGAGGTCGACTCCGGTGAGGACAGGGCTGCGCGCGTCCAGGCCTCGAAGCCCGCACCGCCACGGTTCGCGTTGCTCAGCGACCATCCGATCGACCCCGATGAGGACATGTTCGAGCATCGCGTCATCGCCGAACGCATGGCCGGGTTTCTTCTCGACGCGCGTGCCGTCACGCCGTTCACGATCGGCATCCAGGGCGGTTGGGGCGTCGGCAAAAGCAGCCTGATGCAGTTGCTGCGCCACGCCATCGAAGACCGGGCCGAGGAACATCGCGGGCGGATCCGCGTCGCTTGGTTCAACGCCTGGACCGCGGAAGGCACCAACGCGCTCACCGGCCTCATCCGGTCGGTGCTCGACCAGCTCGATCCCAGTGTGCTCCGCCGGATCCTCCGTCGCACCCGGCGTTCCTCGTGGCTCGCCACCCCGTTCGTCGTCCTGGCCTCCTGGGTCGGCCTGCGGGCACTGGCCGACGACCTGTGGCAACGCTTCCGGGTCGACGCCGCACAGCGCAACCGGATCCGCAAGGAGATCCAGGACGCCGTCGCCGCCTGGTCCGACAAGAACCGCCCCCTCGACCAGCGGCGGATGCTCGTGGTCTTCATCGACGACCTCGACCGATGCTCCCCGGAGAACATCGTCCAGGTCTTCGAAGCGATCCGTCTCTATCTCGACGCCCCGGGGCTGACCTTCGTCATCGGTTACGACCCGGCGATCGTCGGCGACGCGCTCGCCCAAAGCGAACACGCCTCCTCCGCCGACCTCAGCCGTGCCTACCTGGAAAAGATCATCCAGGTCGACTACGTCGTTCCCGTCCCGGACCCCGAACGGTCGCTTGACCTGGCGCGTGCCTGCGCCCACGCCTCCGGCATCGCGCATCTGCTCGCCGACGAAGACCTGTCTCTGCTCGTCCAGCGCAGTGAACGCAATCCACGGCGGCTCAAGCGGTTCCTCAACACTTTCGTGCTCTCACACCAGATCGACGGCCACTCCTCCCGGCTACGCTCGGACGAGCACATCAAGATCCTGTTGCTGCGCATGTACTTTCCCAGTCTGTTCCGGCTGATCCTCGTCGAGCCCGAACAGGACATGCTCGGCCAGCTCATCGAACTCGCCCGCCTCCGCGCGGCCGTTCGCGCCGGCAGCGACATGGATCGTGAGCAAGTCGAATGGCTCTGCCGGATCACCGGTCTCGCCGCGCCGGTCGACGGCGAGTCGGCGGAGGACGTGTTGACCCGGCTGGAAAAGAACGTCCCCGAAGGCGTGATCGCCTTGTCCCGCGACAACGGCCTGTTCTCCCTCGCCTGGAGCCTCGGTGCTCCGCACCAACGCGCGGACCTGCTGCGACGCACCCGCGAACGCCTCCCCTCATTGGCGCCGATGGGGTTGTCGGGCCCGCCGGGAGGCGGGACGAACAACGATCGCGTCGTCGTGTGTTCAGCCTGCGGCTCATCAGGCCATCTCAGCGACGCGTTCTGCCCGAGCTGCGGCGCCTACCTCGAATGGTCGGCCGTCACACCCGATTCAGGCAGCAGCACGGCGTCCTCGCGGTCAGTCGTCAGTGGCCGGCCAGATCCATCGTGAACAGCAGCAGCCCGAAGAAGAGCTGGAGTGCGGCGATGCAGACGCCTGCGATGACAAGGCCGTCCAGTCGATACTGGCGGTCGGTCAGTATCGACAGCGCTCCGGCGGCCAAGGCCAGTGCCGAGGCCACTTCGCCGTAGGGGAGCAGCCAGCCGAGCAGGCTGAGCACGAGGCAGATGGGACCGAGCAAGCCTTTGATCCCGGGGCGGTCGCCTGCTGACAATCGACGAGTCACAGTGCCCGGATTCCCTTCGGTTCGTTCGGCACACGCTACCGCTTTTCAGCTGCCGGCCGCCCGGACGCGCTCCGGCGGGCCACCGGCCACGACGACGTCGAGGTCCTGGTTGACTCGCATGCCACCCATCACCACCGACGGGTCGATGAGCCCCTCGGTGTGCACGTGGTCTTCGGTCGGCACGCCGGTCACGTCGAAGAACGGTTCGAAGACGTCCGAAGTGAGCAGGCCGAGCAGCTGGGTGTTGTGCGCGGTGACGGCGAAGCTGTGCACGGTGCCGGGTGGGGCGTGCAGGAAGTCTCCTGGGGTCAGGAGGAGCTCCTCGCCGTTGACCCACAGCCAGATCCGGCCGGAAAGGCACAGGAAGTTCTCGGTGTGCCGCCGGTGGAAGTGCCGGATGATGTACGGCTGCGGCGCGGCGAGGGTGTTCACCGCGAAGTACCGGCCTCCGGTGTTGCGGCCCCTGGCCAGGAACGAGTTCACCGCGTCCGGCCAGCCCCGCCGGTCGCCGGTGCGGGCTCGCAGGAAGTAACCCTCGGTGCCGGAGGGCAAAGTGTCGTCCCACGCGTCACCGGGGGCCACCTGCGGCAGGTCGTGCGGCGTCGCCCCCGGCGGGACTTCGCCCCCGATCACCGCTCCCGCGGCGTAGAGGTGCCGCTCGACGTCTGCCGTCGCCCCGGGGAGTCCGTCCAGGACCCCGCCGGGGGCGGAGTACTGCAACACCTTGGTCAGGTGACTCAGCATGCGGCAGGCCACCGGTGTGCCCGGCGGGACGTGTACCGAGTCGCCGGGCACCAGGATCCGGCTCTCGCCCGGCAGCCAGAACTGGGCGCAGCCTTCGAAGACGTAATAGGACCGCTGGTGGACGGCGAAGCTGTGGAAAGGGATCTCCGCTCCGCGCGGGCCGAGTACGAACGCCGCGTCGAAAAGGCCTCCGGTGTCCTCGGTCCGGGCGACGACCGTCCACAGTAGACCGCCGGTTTCGTACCGGAGGCCCTCACCGGTGGCGAGGTAGTAGGGGACCGGTTCGCCGGGCAGGGCGTTGACGACCGGAGCGAGTCCGTGCATGGTCTCCGGATCGGGCGTTGTCACCGGGCTTCTCCTGTCGTGGAACGGGTCGTGAGGTGCCTGCGGAAGAAGTCGTGGATGTCGGAGAACCCGAACGCGGCCGGTTCGCCGTCGGCGGCCGAAGTCCGCCGCAGGGCGGACGCGGTGCCTTCCGCCGCCAGCCTGCCGTCGTCCATCACCCCGGCGAGCGCGACGTCGAGGCGGCCGGGCGGATTGAGGAAACCGTGCCGGTACCCGTCCAGGAGGTACAGCTCGCTCGGCACACCGGCGGCCACGAGTGCCGCGTGCAGGCGTTCGCTCTGCCGGTGTGGCACGAGCACGTCCCCGGTGCCGTGGGAGAGCTGGAACGGCGGTGCCTCGGCGCCGACCCAGGTCAAGGGACCGGCCTGCCGGGCGAGCTCCGGCAGATGCGCCGGAGTTCGACGCTGCGTGAGGTGCGCCGGAACAGCGTGCGGGCAAGTCCTCGTTCGAGTGAAGCGATCTGCTCGCTCATCGCGGAAGGGCTCAGATGCAGCCGGGCCGCGGCGCGGCCGAAATGACGTTCCTCCGCCACGGCGATGAAGCACCGGAGGTGATGAATGGTGAGGTCCACGTTTCCTGCCTGTCCAGGCCGGTCAGAGCGCAATGCCCGCTCAGCTTAGGTTGATCATGGGTGCCTGCTTCGCGTCGTTGCGGTCGTGACCAGGGTGGCGCGGCTGGGGAGTCCATCGCCATCGCCAAGAAAACCGCAGGTCAACGAGTTGATCAAGTTAAGCTGAGCGGCATCGGGTCAGAGCGCGGGTTGCGGCGGGGGCGGCGGCAGCGTGAGGTGGGGGTCGAGTTCGACACCGCCCGCGCGGAGGGTGTCGTCGAGCAACCGCCATATCCAGCGAATGAGCAGGGCGGCGAGTTCGGTTCTCGGTACGTCGCGGGGGTTCTCGAGCCATTGCGCGGCGCAGGAATCGACGAGTCCGACGACACCGAAAGCGACGGATTCCGCGATTCGGGTGTCCATTCCGAACATCGTCATGTAGTGCTCGAACAGCTGGGTGAGTTGCCGGGCGATGACGGTCCTGACGTCGGCGACCGCGTTCCGGTCGCCGTGCGAGCGCAGGCTCAGGTACCGGTAGAGGTTGCCGTTCTCGGCGAGCCAGCCGGTGTGCGCGTCGACCGCCACGGTGATCAGCTGCATCGCGCTTCCCCGCAGCTCCCATACAGGCCGCAGTGCGGTGGTGATGCGTAGCGCGGCTTCGTCGGCGATGGCCTGCTTCAGGTCGGTCGCGCCGTCGAAGTGCTTGTACAGCTGTGGCCGTGCGACACCGGCCTCGTCGGCGATGTGTGCCGTCGACGCTCGCGGTCCGTGTTCGGCGATCGCACGCAAGGCCGCCTCGACGAACTCACGACGACGGCGCTCCCGCTGCCCCACCCAGCGGGTCGCGCGGCCGTCGCCGGAGCGTGAGGTCGCGGAAGGGGAGGTCACTTCCGCGAGCCTACCGTCACGGGTAGGGGATACGCCGTTGTATCTGTTACTTTGTCGGTCACTCCGTTGCGGAGGGTGCGTGCCGCGAATCCCTTGTTGATCAACAGGAATCTGGAGAATGCGATGTGGGATGCCGTGGACGACGCCCCACCGGACGCGAGACTGCTCGGGAGGCTCCGGGACGGGGACCTCGAGGCGGGTGATCTGCTGTTCCGGCGGCATTCCGGGCCGCTGCGCCGGATCGCCGCGTGCTGGGTCGACCAGCCCGCCGAACGGGAGGATCTCGTGGCCGAAGCGTTCACGCGGGTGCTCGCCGCGGTCCGCGACGGCGGTGGACCGCGCGATGAGCTGCGGCCGTACCTGGTCGTCACGATGCGGCACGTCGCCGCCCAGTGGAGCCGTCACCGGCTACGCGTCCAGCCCCACGCGGTGGTCCCGGCGACCGAGGACGTCGAAGGAGCCGACGGGCCGGCGCTGCAGGCGTCGACCGATCAGCTGGTCAGATCCGCTTTTCACACGTTGCCCGTACGGTGGCGTGCGGTGCTGTGGAGCACCGTCGCCGAAGGCCGCACGCCGGCCGAGCTGGCACCGGTTCTGGGGGTGTCGCCGAACGGGGTCGCCGCCCTGGCCCACCGCGCCCGCGCAGGACTGCGACAGGCGTACCTCCAGGCCCAGGCGCACGGCGAAACCGAGAGGCGCGCGTGCCCGAGCCGCGTAGTCACTTCGCTGCTGTGAGCAAAGGCGTCAGGGTTGCGGCTCGCCGCCGCGGCCGGCGGCGAGGCGCTCGACGGTGGCGATGAAGTCCATCAGCCGGACGTTCTCCGTGTCGAGGCGCCAGACGAGGCCGTACCGGATCGGCGGGGCGTCGCTGATGGGCAGGTAGGTGATGTCGGGCCGGAAGTAGTACCGGCGGGCGTCGCCGCCGGCGACGCACACTCCTCTGCCCGCGGCGACCAGGGACATCGCGTCCTGCCAGTACCGGACGCCGTGGGTGTGGCGGATCGGTCTGCCCCCGGGCGTTCGATGCGGGAAGAAATGCTCGCGCTGATAGACCGGCATCAGGTCCCCGAACACGATCATCTCCTCGCCTGCCAGATCCTCCAGGGTGACCGCGGCGCGTTCGGCGAAGCGGTGCCGGGTGGAAACCGCCAGGAAGCGCTGCTGGGCGATCAGCGGCGCCGACGTGCGCAGATCCGGCTCGGACACCGGGAACTCGGTCAGTTGCACCTCGACCTCCCTGGCGCGCAGCGGCCCCAGCGGGTCGGACAGGTGGATTTCCCGGACGTCGACGAACGTGCCGGGGTGCTCGGTGTGCAGGTCATCGCCCGCCAGATTCAGCAGCTCGGCGCACCAGGGGGCGGAGAATCCGGCACGCAGCGGTTTCCCGCGTCCCCGTGCCACCTCGCGGGCGTCCTCGATCGCTTCCACGATCGCCCGGTGGTGGGCCTCGAGCTCATCGGACAGACGGCGTCCGATCGCGGTCAGCACGACCTTGCGGCTGGTGCGGTCGAACAGGCGGGCTCCGATGCGTCGCTCGAACGCCTGGATGTTCTGGCTGACCCGGGCGCGAGAGGTGTACAGCCGCTCGGCGGTGCGGCCGAAGTGGAGCTCCTCGGCCAAGGTCAGGAAGCATTCGAGCTCCCTCCACTCCACGGCGGTGTCCTCCGATCGGTAAGCGCGGGTTACCGATTGTTGCAGGTTTCGCCGTTGTTCCCGCACGTCGGGTGACCAAGACTCGGCAGCACTGGGGCTCCTGCACGAATCCGTGATCCGACGGGCCTCCACCGCCCGCACCGGGTGGTGGAGGCCATGCCGTCATGCCCCGGTGATCCGTCACAGAATCCTGAACGAAGCGAGAAGCGATGAGTACCACCCATCTCCCCGACGCCTCGGCCCCGGCGCCGTCCACCCCCGACCCCAGACGCTGGAAGGCCCTCGCGCTGCTGTGCGCGGCCTTCTTCATGGTCATCGTCGACTCTCAGATCGTCCTGCTGGCGCTTCCGGCGATCGAGACCGAGTTCGGTTTCGACCCTGGCAACGCCCAGTGGGTGATGAGCGCCTACCTGCTGGCCTTCGGTGGCCTGCTGATGTTCGGCGGCCGGGCCGCCGACCTGCTCGGCGGCCGCCGGATGTTCCTGGTCGGCGCCGCCCTCTTCGGCGTCGCGTCCATCCTTTGTGGACTCGCCTGGACCGGAGAGGTGCTCATCGGTGCCCGCCTGCTCCAGGGCCTCTCGTCGGCGATCATGACGCCCACGGCGATGGCCGTTCTGATGAACACCTTCGGCGAGGGCGCCGAACGCAACAAGGCCTTGGGCATCTGGACCGGCATCGGCGCGTTCGGCGCCACCGCCGCCCTGCTGATCGGTGGCCCCATCACCGACGGGCTCGGCTGGGAGTGGATCTTCTACATCAACATCCCCGTCGTGCTGGCGGTGCTGTTCCTCGGGCCGCGCCTGCTGCGGGAGACGCCGGTCCGCCATGGCCGCAAGTCCTTCGACCCGCTGGGCGCACTCACGATCACCGCCGCGATCGGGCTGCTGGTGTACGCCGTCGTGGTCGCGCCGGAGGCCGGCTGGCTGTCCGGCCGCACGCTGTGGATGCTGGCGGGCGCGGTGGTCCTGCTGGCCCTGTTCGTCGTCGTCGAGAGCCGGGGGAAGTCGCCGCTGGTGCCGCTGCGGATCTTCCGTTCCGGCTCGCTGGTCGGCGGGAACATCCTGATGCTTCTCGTGGCGATGTGCGTCTACGGCGGAGCCTTCGTGACCTCGCTGTACGCGCAGCAGGTCCTCGGCTACAGCGCGGTCCGCTTCGGGCTGAGCACCGCCGTCTACGCGGTCATGTCCATCATCGGGGCCAACGTCGCCGCCCGCCTGGCGGCGAAGATCGGCTACAAGGCGATCGCCATCGTCGGCATGACGCTGCTGGGCACCGGCCTGCTGCTGTTGACCGCCATCTCGCCGCAGGGCGGCTACTGGACCGACCTGTTCATCGGGCTCGTGGTCTTCGGTTCGGGTATCGGCAGCACCAACGTGGCGGCGTCCATCGCCTCGCTGTCGGGCGCTCGGCCTGAGGAGTCCGGCCTGGTTTCGGGTCTCAACAACGCCACCTTCCAGGTCGGCGCGGCACTGGGCGTGGCGATCACCTCCTCGGTGGCCTTCGCGGTGACCGGCGGCTCCACCGACAAGGCAGCCCTCACCGACGGTTTCAGCGCCGCCTTCCTCGCCTGCGCGATCTTCGCCGCGATCGGCCTGGTTACCGCACTTCTCCTGCTGCTCCAGCGGAAGAAGACCGCGGCCTGAGTTCCGGCCCGTCCCCGCGGTTCCGCGGGGACGGGTATTCCGAGGCGGATTTCTCCTAGAATCGGGTGATGGTCTGGTTTCGTCGATGACACCCGCTGACGCGGCCATTCCGCCGACGCTGCTGAGCGCGGTCGTGGCGATCGGCCGCCAGGCCGGGCTGCCGGTCTCGGCCTGGTTCTCGGGGACGGGGCTGGAGCCCGGGCTCCTCGAAGACGTCGATGTCCGCGTGTCGCTGGACCAAGCGAGAACGGTGCTCCGCAGAGCCGTCGCGGCGCTGCCCGAACGGCCCCTCGGCATCGAGGTCGGAGCCCGCGACGCGTTGCTGTCCTTCGGCTTCGTCGGCGTCGCGATGAGATCGTCCGCGACCGTCGGCGACGCGTTGGGGGTGCTCGACGAACTGCATCGGGCTTCCGGCAGCCTCGCCGACTTCATCGCGGAAGGGCTGGACGGGGACGAGATCGAACTGTATCTCCGGGAGCGCTGGCCGGATCCAGCCCTGCTTCCGTTCCTCGCGGAGGAGGCCTTCGCCAGCACCATCGCGTTCCTGCGCTCCGTCCTCGGTGAGACCTGGACGCCCACCCGGCTCTTCCTGTCCTACCCGTCGCCGGTGTATGCCGCCCGGTACGAGCGGTTCTTCCGTTGCCCGGTGCACTTCGCCGCCGACGCCGACCGGCTCGTGATCAGTTCCGACGTGCTGGGATCGCGGATCCCCACTCACCACGAACCGACGCTGCGGACGGCGCTCGCGGTGTGCCGGAGCCTGATCGCTCCGGCGCGGATCAGGCCCGGAGTCGTCGCCGCGGTGGAGGCCATGCTGAACGCGCACCTCCACCGCCCGCTCACCATGGCCGAGATCGCCGCGCAGATGCACATCAGCGAACGCACGTTGCGCCGGCAGCTCGCCGAGGCGGGCGACCAGTTCGGCGCCATCCGCGACCGCGTCCGCGAGCGACACGCGACCGCGTTGCTCCGGCACTCCACCCTGGCGATCTCGGCTGTGGCCGCCGAAGTCGGCTTCAGCGACGGCCGCGAGTTCCGCCGTGCTTATCGTCGTTGGACCGGCCGGACCCCACTTGCCGCCCGCACCTCGGATGACGGGTCTCAGGCCGGGCTCTCGGCGGTCTGAAGGCTCGCGGGCAGCGTGGTGGCGCCCTCCGCCAGGCGTGTGCGTGCCTGGTGATGTCGTTTCTCGACGGATACGGTCTTCGTCGCCTTGGGCAGCCCCATGGACGGCGTCCCGACGAACATGCTCTCGGCACGCTCGACGACGAAGGTCTCGTGCCAGACTCCCACCGCCGTGGGGTGCTTCCTCGCCATCGCGTTGAACCTGGTCCACGCCGGCCGGTGACTCAGCGATCCGGCGGACGCGTAGGCGTAGAGCTTCTCGGCCGAGGACCAGTACTGCACGGCGAACGGTCCTCTGCGGTTGAACAGGAACTCGTAGCTGAGCAGTCCCGAGTCCGGGTCGTCGGCGAGCTCGCGCATCATCGCCGGCATGGCGAAGAAGACCGGCAGATAGAGATCGGGCCGCCACCATTTGTTGAACGTCATGCCGATGTGGAACACCACCAGCTCCCCGTCGTACTGATGCGTGACCCTGCCTGGGATGATCTTCACGGTTTTCTCCTTTGTGAACATGACTCCGAACGGGGATCAGTTCACCGTGTGGCAGGGCTTCACGTGGAGGGCGGCGACGGCCACCAAGGGGGGCGAACCGGACACGTTCCGCGCCGGTTCCCGGAGTACGGGCTCGACGCTCCACAATGGACAGCCGGCGCCGGAAGCTCAGGGCGAGCGCCAGTCGTGCGCGGGGTAGGACGTCCCGGCCTGGGCGTCCATCAACATCAGGCCGCTGTCCACGACCAGTGAGGCACCGGTGAGGTATCCGGCGGCGGGCCGGGCGAGGAACGCGATGGCCGCTCTTCGCCCATGGCGCGGACAAGGCCGGGTTCGGCAGCTTCCTCTCCGCGCCTCTGGTGGCCGGCGACGGCTGTTACTCCAGCCACGGACACGGTTTCGCCGAACTGGACGAGAAACTGCTGGACCGCTACACCGGCGCCGTCTCGGCTTGAATCGGAGTGTGCCCGCGAACCGGCCAGCTCTTGGCGGGCAGGGGGTAGCGCAAAGGTGCCGGGTCGCGGGGATTCGCTCGCGGCCGTGGTGCGGCTGTGTCGCGAAAGCCACTTTCGGGACCTCAGGCGTCGCGAAAGTGGCTTTCGCGACGCGTCTCGGCTGTGGGTTCCGGGATGGTACTGGGGTTGCGAAGGCCTCTTCTTTGCTGCCGCACCCCTGCCCCCGACGTTGCGAAAGCCACTTTCGCAACGTTGAACGTTGCCAAAGTGGCTTTCGCAACCTGCCACTTTTGCCCTACCCCTTAAGAGAACGACCCGCTCCCACCGCCGACTCGAGCACGCCACATTCGACTTACCTCTCAATACACCAGGACCTAGGCGGTCAGGACCCGTTCGACGAAAGCCCCGGCCGCCAACAGTTTCCGGTCTCCGCCGACGGCGCCGTCGAGCGCCAGCCCGGCGGGCAGGCCGCCTTGGCCGTGTCCCATCGGGACGGTCAAGCCGGGGACGCCCGCGATGCTGCCGGGCTGGCAGTTGCGGATGAAGGTGGGGAAGGTCGGGACCGCGCGTCCACGATGGACGAACTTCTCGACGGCGGAGAAGTCCTGTGCCGTCGCCGGTGTCGTGGGGAATCCCAGTGCGTCGATTCCGGTCTCGCCGAAGATCTTCGCGTAGGCGCGGCGTAAGGCCGAGCGGTTGACGAGGGCGGCCTCGTAGACGGCAGGTGCGACGCCCGGCACGACCGACTCGGTGAAGATCGCCCGGACGTCGGCCGCGGCGATCTCGTCGACGAGTCGCTCGAACGAGACCTCGGGCAGGTACTCGGCCAGGTACGCCCGTAGCCCGGTGCCCGCTTCGTGGATCACCAGCGGCATGCCCTGATCGGTGACGAGTTCGGCGAGGGGCGTGTCGTCGACCGGCACCAGCGTGGCCCCGGCCGCGCGCAGGCGGATCAGCGCGGACGCCCACAGTTCTTCGACGTCGTCCGCCAGGTCGCCGGTCAGGAAACCGTGTGGCACGCCCAGCCGGATCGGCGGGAGTCCGACCAGGGGGCCCGGTTCCTCCGCCGCGAGGACGGCGTCGAGAAAAGCGAGATCGGTGACCGTTCGGGCGATCGGCCCCACCGTGTCCCGGGTGCTGCTCAACGGCGTGATGCCGTCGGACGGGTAGCGGCCGGTGGTCGGCCGGAAACCACAGACCCCGTTGAGCGCGGCCTGCACGCGCACCGAACCCCCGGTGTCGGTGCCGAGGCCCGCCGGGACGATGCCCGCCGCGACGGCCACGGCGGTCCCGCCGCTGCTGCCGCCGGCGAAGCGGGACGGGTCGCAGGCGTTGCGCACCGGACCCAGCGGAGTCGTGTCGCAGGTGATGCCGAGCGCGAGTTCGTGCATGGCCGCCTTGCCGATGACGGTGGCGCCCGCGTCGAGCAGGCGCCGGACCACGCCCGCGTGCGCACGCGGAACGTGGTGCGCGAGTGCCGGGGTGCCCGCGGCGTTCGGCATGCCCGCGACGTGGATGTTGTCCTTGACAACCAGCGGAAGGCCCGAGGGCGGGCCGATCGGCTCCGGCGCGAGGTGGCTGAGCGCATGGAGGTCCTGGACCTCTTCCGCCCGGGCGCGGCATTCGGCGGCACTTCGAGTTCCACTCACCGGCAACTCCTGGGGTCGAGGGCGGCCAGCTTAGCGAGGAAGGCGAAAGCCAAGGCGTGATTCGCGTGTCCACGCACGAGACTCGCGTGATTGAAGGCGGAACTCGCGTGATTGAAGGCGGAACTCGCGGTGACAACTGGCTTTCGCGACATGTCGCCCAAGGCGTGACAAAGGCCACACTTACTGATAAAGACAATCGTTTTCATTAAGCTGCGGCCGGGCTTTCCTCTGTCGTGCTCCCGAGATCCGGGACGCGCCTGTCACCCCGTCCACCAGAAAGGCCGAACGTTCATGAGCTCCGGTCCCTCGCTGCACATTCTCACGCGCACGGATCTGCACAACCTCGAACTCACGCCGGACGAGGCGATCACCATGGTCGAAGACGGCTATCTGGCCTACGCGTCCGGAGCCTCGCGGAATCCGGCGAAGCTGATGGTGCCGATGCCGGATCCCGCGCGGGACGCCGTCGCGTACTCGATGCTCGGCTACGACGGCTCCCTCGAGCAGGCCGCGTTCAAGACGAGCTACCGGCAGGGCAGCACCTCGGCCGAGAAGTACTACACGACGATCACCCTTTACGACGACACCACCGGCCTGCCGTTCGCGCTCATGGACTGCCACCGCGTCGGCGCCACCCGCACGCCTGCCAGCACCGCGCTGATCGCGCGTTCGTGCGCCCGGCCGGGGGCGCGATCCGCGCTCATGGTCGGCACCGGCGCGCAGGGGATCCGGACGCTGCCGTACCTGCTCACCGCGTTGCCGGACCTCGAACGGTTGCGGCTGTTCGGCACGCATCCCGACGGTCTGCGCGACAGCGTCGCCGCACTCGAAGAGCGGTTCCCGGACCGCGCGGTCGAACTCGTCGACGACGTGGAGGCAGCGGCGCGCGAGTCCGACATCGTGGTCGCCGCGTCGGGCCGGGCCGCGCATCCGAAGATCCGCCTCGGCTGGCTGCCGCCGGGCGGACTGCTGATCTCGGTCGCCAGCAAGGGAGTCCAGGAGGGCACGCTCGCCGAGGCCGACTACACCGTGGCGACCAACGGCGCGCAGGTCGAGGTGACCGGGCAGCGGATGGCGGGCCCGGACGGCGTGTTCCGTATCGACGCCGAACTTCCCGACATCCTCGCCGGTCGCGCACCCGGGCGTCGCGGTGACGAAGACCGGGTGTTCGCCTTCAGCAGCGGCATGATCATCACCGACATCCCGGTGGCGCACGCGCTGGCCGCCCGCGCCATCGCGGCGGGCCGCGGCCGTGAGGTGGCCCTGTGGACCTGATCGACACCCTGTCCCCGCCCTTGCCCGCGCTCGAACGTCCCTGGGCGCACCGGCTGCGTGGCTCGGAGACCTTGTGGGAGATCGCCCGCGGGATCGGCGGCGGCCCCTTCCACGTGATCCATCCGGCCACTTTCTCCGAGAACCTCGGGGGAATGGTCGCGGCGCTCGCGGCCGAGCGCGTCGAGGGCACCGTCTACTACGGGAAGAAGGCGAACAAGGCGGCGGCGTGGCTGCGGGAATGCACCCGTCCGGGCACCGGTGTCGACGTCGCGAGCGTGCCCGAACTGGTGCACGCCCTCGGCAACGGCCTGCGCGGGGAGACGATCGGCGTCACCGGGGCCGCCAAACCGGATGGCCTCCTCTGGCTCGCCCTGCGGCACCGCTGTCTCATCGCGGTGGACGCGGCCGACGAACTGGAACGCGTCGCGCGCATGGCCGCCGAACTCGGGGAGACGGCCCAGGTGCTGCTGCGGGTGAGGCCGCCGTCCGCGCCGGAGAGCCGGTTCGGCTTCGCGCCCGGCGCCTTGAAGGAGGCTGTGCGGCAGTGTGCCGAACCGGTCGTCCTGCGGGGTTTCTCATTCCACCTGGACGGCTACGACCCGGTGCCGCGGGCGGAACTCGCCGCGTACCTGATCGATCTCTGCCAGGACGCCCGTGCACTCGGGCATCCCGCGTCGAAGATCAGTATCGGTGGCGGAATCGCCGTGTCCTATGTGGACGCCGAAGATTGGGCGCGGTTCGAGTCCGGCAGGCATGACGGCTGGTTCCACGCCGGCCGCAACCCGGTGCGGACCTATCCGTACCACCAGTCACCGACCGGTGCGGCCATGGTCACCGCCATCCTGCGGCACCAGATCGCCGGGAAGCCGCTGGCTGATCTGCTGCGCGCGGCCGGGATCGAGCTGCTGCTCGAACCGGGCCGAGCGCTCGTCGACGGCGCCGGGTTCTCGGTGTTCCCGGTGCTGGGCTGCAAACCGGCCGAAGGTCACCTGATCACCACGGTCGCGGGCCTGTCGATGAGCCTGTCCGAGCAGTGGAAGGGCAGCGAGTTCCTGCCCGATCCGCTCCTCGTGCCCAGAGAAGCCAGGGAAGCCACGGACGGCACACCGGTGCGCACCGTCGTCGGGGGTTCGAGCTGCATGGAGTACGACGTGCTCACGTGGCGCGCGGTGGAGCTGCCCGCCCGGCCGAGGACCGGCGATCTCCTCGTGTACCCCAACACGGCCGGCTACCAGATGGACAAGAACGAGAGCGGTTTCCACCAGCTTCCCCTGCCGCCGAAGGTGGTGGTCGACGGCGATCACTGGCACGTCGACACCGACTATCCGATCCAGGAGATCCGATGACCATCGTCCAGCGCGCGTCCGATCTGATCGGGAACACGCCGCTGCTGGAGCTCGCGCGCACCGGCACCGGCACGCGCCTCCTGCTCAAACTCGACCACCTCAACCCGACCGGCTCGTGCAAGGTGCGCATGGCGAGGCAGATGATCGACGAGGCGGAACTCGAAGGACGGCTGCGGCCGGGCGGGCACATCATCGAGCCCACCTCCGGCAACACCGGCAACGGGCTCGCGTTGGTGGCGCTGGAACGCGGCTACCGGTTCACCGCCGTGGTCGACCATCACGCCGCCCGTGAAAAACTCCGGATGCTGCGCGCGCTCGGCGCGGAGCTGGTGTTCGTCGAAGCCCCGGCGGACGGCGGCGTCAGTTCGGTCCAGCGGAGGCGGGTCGCGGCCCGGATCGCCGCGGAAACCGGTGCCTATCATCCCGATCAGCACAACCATCCGGGGAACGGCAACGGCTACACCGGATTGGCGCGGGAACTTCTCGAGCAGCTCGGCGCCGTCGACGTGCTCGTCGCGGCGATCGGCACCGGCGGTTCGCTGTGCGGCACGGCCCGTGCCCTGCGCGCGGCTGGATCGGGCACGCACGCGGTGGCGGTCGAACCAGTCGGCTCGATCATCTTCGGTGGCGCGCCGGGGATCTACCACCAGACCGGGGCGGGCAGCCCGGCCGGTTTCCCGGTCGGGGACAACGTGGACCGATCGGTGATCGACGAAGCCCACCGCGTGTCCGACGGCGACGCCTTCGCCGGGGCACGCGTCGTCGGGCGGCGCACCGGTGTGCTGGTCGGCGGGACCACCGGCGGCGCGATCCAGGTCGCGCTCCGGCGGCTCTACGCGTATCCGGCCGGAAGTACCGTGGTGGTGCTGTGCAACGACGCGGGCGAGAAGTACCTCGACTCGGTCTACGACGACGAATGGCTGCGTGCCAGGGGAGTGCTCGACGAACTCGCCCACCGGCGGATGGATCGCTGGTTCGCCGCCTACGCCGCGTCCGTGCGAGTGGCCATCCGCGACAGGACGGCTCGTCCGGTGGCGGTGGGCGTATGACCACGATGGTGGCCACGCGCGGATACCGGGCACTCGTCGCGCTGGCCGCGCCGATCGCGGGAATCCAGCTGGCACAGGTGGCGCTCACCAGCGTCGACCTGGCCATGCTGGGCCTGCTCGGGGTGACGGCGGTGGCGGCGGGCGGGCTGGCGATCCTGCTCTACAACCAGATCCGCACCATGTGCGTCGGCATGGTCACCGGCGTCGGGAACCTCGTGGCCACGGCCGCCGGTGCGGGCGAACTCCGCACCGGCACCGGCGAACTCGACGAACGCGCGCGGGACGAGATCCGGGCGCTCCTGCGGTCCGCGCTGCTCGTCGCGACCGTGACCGCGGCGATCGGCGCGGCAGTCCTTTGTGGACTCGCGGCCGCTTTGCCTTTGCTCGGCCAGAAACCGGAGATCGTCGCACTCGCCAAGGCAATGATGTTCGCGCTGGCCGGTGGGCTGTTCCCGATGGTGTGGCTTAACGTGCTGCGCCAGTTCGCCGTCGGGCTGCGGCGCCCGGGTTCCCTGCTCGCCGTCACGCTGGTGTCGATCGCGGTCAACGCCGCCCTCAACGCCGCGTTCGTCTACGGCTGGGCTGGCCTGCCGGCACTGGGCATCGCCGGGATCGGTTTGGCGACGACACTGGTCCAGTTCTTCACCCTCGCCGTGTTCGCCTCGGCCGTCCGGCGGGACCCGCGGCTGCGCCCCATGGTGTCGCTCGCGCTCTGGCGCGCGGATCCGGCGGTGGTCCGGCATATCGTCCGGCACGGGACCCCGATCTGTTTCACCTACGGGTCGGAGGCCGCGATCACCTCGATCGCGACGGTCCTGATGGGAGCCTTCGGCCCGGCGATGCTCGCCGCGTCGAACGTCGCGAACCAGCTGGCCTACATCGTCTACCAGGTCAACATCGGACTGTCGCAGGGATCGTCCATTTTGGTCAGTCGAGCGGTCGCCCACGGCGAACGTCGGCGGGCGCCGGTGATCGCCCGGCAGGCACTCACCCTTTCATGGTCCTTCATGGCGGTGGTGAGCCTGGCGTACCTGGTGATACCGCAGGTGTTGTTGTGGCCTTTCCTGCACGACGAGGCCGACGCGGTGGTGCTCGGCACCGCGTCGACCCTGCTGGTGTTCGCCATCGCGCAGCAGTACAGCAAGGGAACGCAGAACATCCTCGTCGGCCTGCTGCGCGGGCTCGGCGACACCGTTTCCGGGCTCCGCTGCACCCTCGTCGGGTACTGGGCGGTCGGTGTACCGGCCATGGTCCTGTGCGCCTACGTGTTCGCTTGGGGCGGCTGGGGTGTCTGGGCCGGATTGTGCGTGGGTTTCGCGGCGACCGCGGCACTGCTCGCGCGGCGGTTCGCCGGAGCCGGGACCGGTTCGGCGCGGTAGGCGTCGATCCTGGCGAGCAGAGCGCGGGAGGCGGGGTCGGCCGCGTGTGTTCGCAGCAGTGCCGCCAGCGGCGCGAGCCGGTCCTTGGTGCGGGCGGAACCGAGGCCACGCGCGAGGTCCACCGCCTCGGTGCCGATGCGGACGGCCTCGTCGAAATCACCTTGGAGTGCGTGGTTCTGGGCGAGCATGATCAGGGTGAGCGCCAGGCTGCGGGACATTTCCGCGCCGTAGTGGCCGGTCGCGTCGCGAAGCCGCGCGATCGCCTCCTCGCTGTGCCGTGCGGTGACCGTCTGAGCCAGTTCGGTGAGGACGGTGCCTCGCATCGCTTCCATGTCCGTGGTGCCGAAGAAGGCTTCCCATGGCCGCGCGGCAGGCCACGTGTCCGCCCGCTCGAACCGGGACTCCGCCCGCGCGAGGCCGTCGAGGGCGGCACGCTCGTCCCCGGCCTTCGCCAAGGCCCACGCCTCGTTGACGGTCAGGATCGCCCGCGCCCGCCCGGAACCGGACCGGTGGGCGGCGGCCTGCCCCCGGCGGAAGTGGCCCAGCCCGGCTTCGACGTCGTCATGGTGCAGTTCCAGCCTGCCGAGGCGGTAGCAGATGTTGGCCACGAGACCGTCGTTCCCGGCCTCGCCGGCGAGAGCGAGCGCGCGGTCGAACCGGAGCCGTGCCGGAATCCGGCGGCCGATGTCGAATTCCGTCCAGCCGAGCAGATTGTGCAGATCGGCGAGCACGGTGAGCAGCCGTGACCGGAGCGCGCCGGGGACCGCGCCCCAATGAAGCAGGAGGCTGACCCTTTTCACGACGTGCACCGCGTCGTGGGAAAAGGCACCACCCTGCCGGTAATCCAACGCACGCAAGACGTCGACCGCGTTTTCGAGGCACTCGACGTCGGCGATCTCGATGCGGTCCGGCGGCTTGCCTTTTCCGGTCGTTGTCATGAACTCACCTCACGCAAGTCATGGCTCGCCCACCGGCTACCCGGGGTCGATCCGGTCGAAACCGGACGTCACTCCCCAGGGGTCTTGATTTGACCCGTTCCAGAGACGCTCTTATCGTCCTTGGTGATGTCCGACTTCGAGGCACAGCTGCGAGCGGTTTCGCTGCGCGTGACTCGGCCCCGGCTGGCCGTGCTCGCCGCGCTGCGCGATCACCCGCACGTGGACACCGAAACGGTGATCGCGCTGGTGCGGGCCGGCCTGCCGACGGTCTCGCACCAGGCGGTCTACGACGTGCTGCGAGCACTGACCGAAACCGGCCTGATCCGCCGCATCCAGCCGGCGGGCACACTCGCCCGCTACGAGACCCGGGTGGGGGACAACCATCACCATGTCGTGTGCCGGTCCTGTGGCGCGATCGCGGATGTCGACTGCGCCGTCGGCCATACCCCTTGCCTCACCGCCTCCGCCGACCACGGTTTCGTGATCGACGAGGCGGAGGTCGTCTACTGGGGCGTCTGCCCCGACTGCGCGGCCGAACCCGTCCAGCGATGAATTCGCCTGCCACGGAAGGAAAGAAATGAGTGACACCCCGGAGAAGGGCTGCCCGGTGGCCCACGACTCCGTGACCGCGCACGGTAGCGAGAGCGAGAACCCGGCGATCGACTCGCCGACGCCGAAGTCCGGCGGCCGCCCGCGCACCAACAAGGACTGGTGGCCCAACCAGCTCGACCTTTCGGTGCTGCACGCCCACTCGTCCAAATCCAACCCGCTCGGCGCGAATTTCAGCTACGCCGACGAGTTCGCCGCACTCGATGTCGATGCCCTCAAACGGGACATCGTCGAGGTGCTCACCACCTCGCAGGACTGGTGGCCCGCAGACTTCGGCCACTACGGCGGCCTGATGATCCGGATGAGCTGGCACGCCGCGGGCACCTACCGCATCCACGACGGCCGCGGCGGGGCCGGTGACGGCGCGCAGCGCTTCGCCCCGCTCAACAGCTGGCCCGACAACGCCAACCTCGACAAGGCGCGGCGGCTGCTGTGGCCGGTCAAGGAGAAGTACGGCCAGCGGATCTCGTGGTCCGACCTGCTCGTGCTCGCGGGCAACGTCGCGCTGGAGTCGATGGGCTTCAAGACGTTCGGTTTCGGCTTCGGCCGCGAGGACACCTGGGAGCCCGAGGAGATCTTCTGGGGTCCGGAAGACACCTGGCTGGGTGACGAGCGCTACGCCACCGACACCGAGATGGTGCCCGACGTCGGCGCGACCGAGATGGGCCTCATCTACGTCAACCCCGAGGGACCCCGCGGCAGCGCGGACCCGGCCGCGGCGGCCCATTTCATCCGGGAGACCTTCGCCCGGATGGCGATGAACGACGAGGAGACCGTCGCGCTCATCGCCGGTGGCCACACCTTCGGCAAGACCCACGGCGCGGGCATCGCCGACGACCACGTGGGCCCGGAGCCCGAAGCCGCCCCGATCGAGACGCAGGGTCTCGGCTGGCTGAGCGACCACGGCAGCGGCAAGGGCGCCGACGCGATCACCAGCGGTCTCGAGGTCACCTGGACCGACAAGCCGACGCAGTGGAGCAACCGGTTCTTCGAGATCCTCTTCGGCTATGAATGGGAGCTCACCACGAGCCCCGGCGGCGCGAAGCAGTACGTCGCCAAGGACGCCGAGTCGATCATCCCGGACGCCCACGACCCGGCCAAGAAGCACAAGCCGACCATGCTCACCACGGATCTGGCGCTGCGCGTCGACCCGACGTACGAGAAGATCTCGCGCCGCTTCCTGGAGAACCCGGACGAGTTCGCCCTCGCCTTCGCCAAGGCCTGGTACAAGCTGCTGCACCGTGACATGGGCCCGGTCAGCCGCTTCCTGGGACCGTGGGTGCCCGAACCGCAGCTGTGGCAGGACCCGGTGCCGGAGGTCGACCACGAACTCGTGGGGGACACCGACATCGCCACGCTCAAGCGGACGGTGCTCGAGTCCGGGCTCACGGTCGGTCAGCTGGTCGGCACCGCCTGGGCGTCCGCCGCGAGCTTCCGGTCCACCGACAAACGCGGTGGCGCCAACGGTGCCCGGATCCGCCTGGAACCGCAGCGTGGCTGGGAGGTCAACCAGCCGGAGCAGCTCAGGACCGTCCTGGAGACCCTGGAAGGCATCCGGCGCGAGTTCAACGACGCCGGCGGCGCCAAGATCTCGCTGGCCGACCTGATCGTGCTGGCGGGCACCGCCGCCGTCGAGAAGGCCGCGCGCGACGCCGGCACCGAGGTGAGCGTGGCGTTCCACCCCGGCCGTACCGACGCCACGCAGGAGGACACCGACGTCGAGTCGTTCGCGCTGCTCGAACCGCGCGCCGACGGGTTCCGCAACTACCTGCGTCCCGAGGAGAAGCTGCAGCCGGAGGTCCTGCTCGTCGAGCGCGCCTACATGCTCGACCTGACCGCGCCCGAGATGACCGTCCTCGTCGGCGGCCTGCGTTCACTCGGGATCAACACCGGTGGCACCCGGCACGGTGTCCTCACCGACCGGCCCGGCGTGCTCACCAACGACTTCTTCACCAACCTGCTCTCGCCGGGCACCCGGTGGAAGGTGTCGGAGGCCGAGGAGAACGTCTACGAGATCCGTGACGTCGCCACGGACGCGGTGAGGTGGACGGCCACCGCCGTCGACCTCGTCTTCGGCTCCAACTCCCAGTTGCGGGCGCTGTCCGAGGTCTACGCGGGCCAGGCCGCGCGCGAGCGGTTCGCCGCCGACTTCGCCGCCGCCTGGACCAAGGTCATGGAGCTGGACCGGTTCGACCTCGCCTGATCGTCGCGGTCCGCCGTTGCGCGTGAAGGCCCCTTCCCACGGCTCAGCCGCGGGAAGGGGCCTTCACGCGCTTCAGGGGAGGTCGAGTTCGGTGTGCCGGGTGGCGAGGGTGCGGGCGAGTTCGGCGAGTTTGACGTTGAGGTCCTGGGAGGTGTGGCGCAGCAGGTCGAAGGCCTCGTCGGCGGTCAGGCCGCGTCGTTGCATGAGGATCCCTTTCGCCTGCCCGATGACGTCGCGCGATTCGACGGCCCGGCGAAGGTGGTGTGCTTCCAGCTCGATCCGGCTCACGGCGTTGGTGCTGGCCAAGGCGAGTGAGCCGTGAGTGGCCAGCAGCAGCGCGGTGTCCTCCGAGACGGCGTCGAGGGCGTCGGGGCGGCGGCTGTAGATGTTCAGCGCCCCGGGCAGCTTCGGCGGAGCCGCGTGGGGAACCAGCACGGTGGACAGGATCGCGGTGTACCCGTGGCCCGCGGCGGCCCGGGAGAAGTCCGGCCACCGCTTCTCGGTCGCCAGGTCGTCGCTTCGGACGTGACCGGGGCTTCCGCTGTCGGCGGCGTCGACGCAGGGCCCCGTCCCGGCGCGATACTGCACCTCGTCGAGTTCCAACGCCACCTCACCGGTCGAGACCGGCGTGTGGAAGGTCCCGTCCGGGGCACGGAGCGTGACCGACACCAGATCCGCGCCCGGCACCACCCGGTACGCGGCGTCGACGACCTGCTGGAGGACCTGCGCGGGAGTCGACGCGGTCAGCAACAGGCGCGTGAGCTCGACGAACTGCTCGGCCAGCGGACCTGCCGAGATGTCCTCGGCGGAGCCGAAACCGGCCCTGTCGCGCTGCCACAGTCGTTCGTCCGCCATCACTGACCATCCAGTCGGGTTCGGGTCCTTCACGGGTACCCAGTGGTGTCATCCGCCAATCGAAAGTCCGATGTGGACGGTGCTCAGGGATCGACCCGGTTGCGAAGGAGGCAGAACACGTTTCCTTCGGGGTCGGCGAGCACCTTCCACGATTCTTTCCCCGTCTGGCCGACGTCGGCGGGCACCGCCCCGGCGGCGAGCAGCCGCTCCAGTTCCGCGTCCTGATCACGGTCGGTGGGGTTCACGTCGATGTGCAGGGGGAGTTTGCCGGGTTTCGGATCGTCGCTGCGACTCAGGATCAACGTGGGCTGCGGACCGCCGAAGCCGGTCCCTGGCGGGCCGATCTCGATGTCGTCGCCATCCTTGCCGATCTCGACGTACCCGAGCACTTCGCACCAGAACGCCGCCATCCGGACCGGATCGGCGCAGTCGAGGATGAGTTCGGTGATACGGCAAGCCATGCGCTGAGGATATCCCCGCGCCAAGAGGAATGAATCGGCTCCGCCCGGGTATCCGGTGGCGTCGAAGTGATCCCGGACCGAGGAGGCGGCTGTGGCGGGCGACGTAGTGGACTTGATCATGCAGGACCATCGCGAGGTGGAGCGGCTGTTCGGCGAACTCGAACGGCATCCGGAGAAACGACCGCTGCTCGTCCCGGTGCTTTCGTCGCTGCTCACCGCGCACAGCCGGGCCGAGGAGGCCGAGGTGTACCCGGCGGCCAAAGGCGAGGCGGACGAGTCCGACGAGGTCGCGCACGGCCAGAAGGAGCACGCCGAGGCCGAGCAGCTGCTGGTGAAGCTGAACGACACCGATCCCGGATCGAAGCAGTTCGACAAGGTGCTTTCCGACCTCGTCGAGGCCGTCACGCATCACGTGAAGGAGGAGGAATCCACCATCCTGCCGAAGATGCGTCGCGAACTGAACGAGGCACGGCGGCGCGAGCTCGGTGAAGCCTTCGTGACGAGCCGCACTTCACACCTCGGCGACCGCCCCGGTGAGGCCACGAAGGAAGAACTCCTGACCCAGGCGCGCAACGCCGGTGTGACGGGCGCTTCGAAGATGGGCAAGGACGAGATCGCGTGGCAGGTCGCCCAATCGTCCTGAGCGGGAGACGACGGTTGCGGTCCGGACCGAGGCCTTTTACCGTCGATGCATGGCGATCGACACCGAAGCCGGGCAGGCCGCTCCTCTCGTCATGGCCGAGACGGTGCGCTCGGAAGACGCGATCACCGTCGAGGTGGCGGGTGATATCGACATCGCGACCAGTTCCCGGCTCCGGGCCGAGCTCCAGGAGTTGCTGGAGCGGCGTCCCGCTGCCGTGGTGCTCGACCTGACCAGAGTCAGCTTCTGTGACTCGTCGGGCCTTTCCGTGCTGGTGCAGGCGAACCGTCAGTGCGTGGAGGCCGGCATCGACCTGAGTTTGGCGCCGTCCAAGGTCCTGCTCCGCGCCCTTGAGCTCACCGGGCTGCTGCCGACCCTGAAGGTCGTCACGCCCGGGTCGTGAGTGTTTTGGGGTGAAGTCGCATAACCGCTGGTCAAGTGGGCGGTGGGCGCGGAGGCGGACTGGTCACAGCGGCCCTGTCGAAAACCGAACTCGACTGATCTGGGTGTGATCGACGGAGGGAACGAGACCGAGGCGAACTCTCTGACGATGGAGGAATCGGGACACTGAACGTCCCGATTCCTCCATCGTCAGCGCCGGGGCAGGTCGGGCACGGGAGGCAAATCCACGCCCTCAGGTGACGACCCGTACCGTGCCCAGCTCCGGATCCGCGGCGTCGTAGGCGAACATGCCCGTCCGGACACCGGTGTGGAGGTAGCCCACGATCGCCTCGGTGAACACCTTGCCCGGAGCGATCGCCGGGCCCCCTGGCGGACAGGGGGCTGATCATCTCCGCGCTCACGCGCCCTTCGGCCTTGTCCAGCGGCACGTGCTCGGCTTCGGCGAAGAACGCGTCGCGAGGCAGCATCCGCATTTCCAGCGTCAGTTCGGCGCCGGAGGGCAGGTCGACCGGCGGCCGCCGCTCGAAGTCGTGGTCGACCAGCCCGCGTAAGCCGTGCAGCAGGGCGGAGACCGTGTCTTGGTCGTCGGCGTGGGTGATCTGCACCGCGATCCGCCGGTGATCGGACAGGCCGGGTCGGCGTCGATGGCTTCCAGCACCGGTGCGCGCGAGTGGTCCATCCTGCTCCGATCAGCGGCCGAGGGCGTCCTGCAGTTCCTTCTTCGTCATGTTCGAGCGGCCCTTGATGTTGCGCTTCTTCGCCTCGTTGTAGAGCTGGTCCTTGGTCGGCCCGCCGGGGCCCTTCCGGTTACCGGACCGCTGGCCGCCGCGCTCCTGCGGTGAGGTGTCCCTGGTCGAACTCTTGCTCGCGGTCTTGGATTCACCGGATTGCGCGCGATTCTTGTTGACCGTGCGCGCGGCGATCTCCTCGGCGCGGTCGGTGCTCGTGCCGCGTTTCTTCTGGGAGGACTTGATGTGCTCGTACTGACGTTCGCGTTTGTCGCTCCAGCTCTGTTCAGGCACGGCTCCTCCTTGGGTTCGTGACCTGCGAATACCCCCTCGGATCACGGACGAATCGTGAGATCACTCGTCCAGGCCAGGGTGGTCGATGTTTGTCGTGTCCGTCTGCCGGGTAATCCGGTGAAGACGAGGGGAGCGGACCAATGCCAGTTCACCAGGGACGAATGTGACTTTGATGAACGCGCCGTCGCTCATGGAAGACCTCGACCACTCCGTCCTGCGGGAAGAGCGGGAGCAGGTGGTGCCGTCCCCGCGTGACCGCCCAAGCGGCAGGGCACGGAAAGACGACTATTCGCATTGCCGCCCCTTGTTCGACGAGATGGCCTCCTTGCCCGACGGTCACCCGGATCGGCGCCGTCTGCGCGAACGTCTGATCCTCGAACTGCTGCCGATAGCCGAGCACATCGCCGCCCGCTTCAGCGGACGAGGCCAGCCGAGGGAAGACCTGGTCCAGGTGGCGCGGATCGGGTTGATGAAGGCCGTCGACCGGTTCGATCCCGGAATGGGCGGGGATTTCCTCGCCTTCGCGGTGCCGACCGTCATGGGCGAGGTGCGGCGGTTCTTCCGCGACACCGGCTGGGCGGTGCACGTCCCGCGCGGGATGCAGGAGCTGCGCACCCGGCTTTCGCGGGCGACCACGGAACTGACCCAGACCCTCGGCCGCGCGCCGACCCCCACCGAACTCGCCGGTCACCTCGACGTGGCGGTCGACACCGTCCGAGAAGGCTTGCTCGCCGCGAACAGCTACCAGACCTCGTCACTGGATAGGCCGGTCAACGACGGCGAGGGCTCGCTTCCCCTGTCGGACGTGGTGGGGGAGCTGGATTCCCGGTTCGAGCACATCGAAGACCGGCACACCGTGGTCCCCCTGCTCGAAAAGCTGCCGGAACGCGAACGGGCGATCCTCGCGATGCGGTTCTTCGAGGGGCTGACGCAGTCTCAGATCGCCGAGCGTGTCGGGATTTCCCAAATGCACGTCTCCCGTCTGCTCACGAAGACGCTGCAAGAGTTGCGCGGCAGGTTCAAGGCGTAGAGGCCGCCGCGAACAGCTTGCCGAGCCCCGGCCGGGTCGGCGGGGTACCCAGTGCGTGCAAGGAATCCCAGAGCGTGACCGCGGTGGCCGGGGCGCGGTCCGAGGGGGCGTCGGCGGAGACCGAGTGAACGGTGGTGACCCCCGCTTCGGCGAGGAAATCCGCGAAAGTCGCGGTCGTGTCGCGGTGATAGATCGAGGCGAGCGCGACGCGATCGGCGCCAAGACGGGCGAGCGCGGTGAGGTACGCCAAGGAAGTGCTGCGCGCGGGCAGGTCGAGCCGCTCGCCGAGTACGCGGCTCTTCTCTCCCCACGGGACGTACGCGAAGTCCACGACGAGGTCCGGATCCAGTTTCGCGGTCCCCTCCCGGTGACGGTGTGGATTTCGGGTCATCCAACGCACCAAAATCCACACGGTCAGCGATGGCCCTGACAGCGAGTGAGGGGTGTGTGGATATAGGGACACTCAACGTCCCAATATCCACACACCCCTCCCGCGACACCAAAGGTCCCCCGCTCCCTTTCCGCAGGTCAGCACGCCCGGCGATACTCGCCGGACACAGCCCAAGCCCTTCAGAGGTACTCGACGCGCGCCGCGGTCACTCGTGCACAGCGGACGGCATGCCGAAATCCGGCGGGGTGAGTTGTCCGAAGCGGTGGTCGTCTTCGCGTACGGCCTTGACGAAGCGCGCGACCCTGGCGGGCTCCGGGGTGGCGGTCTTCCCGCCCAGATAACGGAGCACGATGAGGTCTTCGCCGGAATGGGTCTCGATCGCCACGGCCCAGCCGTGGATTTCGTCCCACAGCAGGGCGACGTCGCGGTCCGGATGGGTGGGGAGGCGTCCGTCGAGCGCGACGTAGGCCGAGACCGGGCTGTCGTGGTCGACGGTGCAGGATTCGAGGCCGACGCCGAGGGCATCCGTGACGTCGGCGAGGTAGCCCCACACGGCTTCGCGGGTGTGGGGGTGCCGGACAGGCATGGTGAGCAACGAGGACTTCCTTTCTCCCCGGTCTCAGCCGGTGCGGGGCCCGAGCGGGCCCCGCACCGGAAGGGACACTCAGGCCTGGATCTCCTTGCGGTCGGACTCGGCCCCCTTGATTTCGATGCGCCGCGGCTTGGCCTTCTCGGCGATCGGGATGCGCAAGGTCAGCACGCCGGCCTCGTACCCGGCGGCGATGCGGTCGGTGTCGAGGGCGTCGCCGAGGAACAACTGACGGGAGAAGACACCCAGCGGACGTTCGGAAACCTGCATCTGGACGTCTTTACCCGGGGCAGGCCGACGCTCCGCCTTGACCGTCAGGACGTTGCGCTCGACGTCCAGCTCGATGGCGTCGGCCGCGACACCGGGAAGGTCGAAGCAGACGACGAATTCGTCACCGTCGCGGTACGCGTCCATCGGCATCGTGGTCGGCTTGGACCACGTTCCGGGCGTCGTGGCGCCGAACATCTGCTGGGTGAACCGGTCCAGCTCACGGAACGGGTCGGTGCGCATCAACATCGGGTTCCACCTCCTGGCTCGTTGTCTCTGGTGTCAACACGCACTACTGTTGTAGCATGTCATCGAAACGATGACAACTGCCAAGTCGTCGATCGGATGACGGACGGGATGGCAAAGAATGGACGAAGACCCCGCTCGAACAGTGCGTTCCGTGCACGACATCGTGGCCGAGGCCCGCTCCGGCGCCTCGCAACCGGAGCGGCTCCTGGAGGCCTTGGTCGCACTGAAGACGGTGCGCGAACAGCTGGCCGCGTGGGAGCCGGAGCTGATCGCGGCCGCACGCGAGGGCGGCACCAGCTGGACGGCGCTCGCCCCGGCACTCGGGGTCGCGAGCCGTCAGGCGGCGGAGCGGCGATTTCTGCGGTTGCGGCCCTCCATCGGCGGCGAGCACACCGGGGAGGCACGGGTCGACGCGGAACGCGATCGGCGGGCCGGTGATCGCGCGGTGGCGGACTGGGCCCGGCGCAACTCGGCGATCCTGCGGCAGCTGGCCGGTCAGGCAGGCGCGCTGGACGGGCTGAACGCCAGGGCGAGGGAAAGCGCGGACCGGGTGAGCGCGGTGCTCGGCGAGGACGACGTCACCGGTCTGCTGGCGCCGCTGGCCGACCTGCGCACACAGCTTCCCCGCGAGCACACCGGATTCGCCGAACGGCTCGGGGAGATCGGTGTGTACGCCGAGCAGGTCCGGCGGGACGCCGTCGACGACCGGCGGTCTTCACGGTGAAACGGGAGGTGTGAACTCGGTCCGGAGCGGGTATCCGCCGCCGTTCGCCAGTCCGCAGAGCGAGCCGGAGGTCCCTCATGCTTGAAGCGCCACCTTCCGCCGACGTCATCAGCCTGGCGCTGAAAGTGCTTGCCGCGCAAGGATTGCGTGGGCAGGCCGCCCGTGTCGCCCTCGAGACGATGGCGCGGGAACGGCGTCTGCCGGTCAAGCGGTGCGCGGCGCTCATCGTGGCGGCCGTCGACGGGCGAGTGAACTGAGCCCGGACCGAAGGACGCTTTCCCCGCGTCGGACGTCCTGTTGGTCTGTTCGGCGAGTGGCGACCTTGCTTGCCTTGCCCTCCTTCGGCGAAGGGCGCGATTCGCGTGTTCAGACACGGGACTCGCGTGATTGGAGACGGAACACGCTGGGGCCGGGCCCGCGCCGTGTCTTCCGGCTGGAGACACGCGTGATCCGGCTTCACGCACGTGACTTCCGGTCAGGTGCACGTGTGGTCGGTCTGCCGGCAGGAGCGTGCGACACGCTCACGCAAGTAAAGAGGCTTCCTGCGTCGCGGCAAGGCCGCGCCGCAGGGCGCCCCTCGCCGCCTGAACCGACAGTATCGCCACAGGCGGGGGAGGCGCCTTCACTGCGTGAGACGAAGGGAAAGACCCCTTCGGCCGCTGAATCGGCAGGCGGCTTACTGGCAGGCTTCGCAGTCCGGGTCGTCGATGCGGCAGGCCGCGCCGTCGGTGAGCGGGAAGTCGAAGTCGTCGAGGGCGGGGACGGCCAGAGCGGTCTCTTCCGGCGTGGCGGTGGCGGACATGTCACTCCCTTGGTACGGAACGGGTCTCATCTCTCTGTAGCGCTGAAGATCGCCGGTCATTCCGTGACGCGCGCCACAGGGGCGGTCGCGGCTACCCGGTGGCGGAATCCGCCGCGCGGAACAGCGTCTCCGCGTCGTCGACAGCCTTGGTGAGGACGTCCGCGTCCGCCCGCAGACCGGCGATGATCGCGTCGACCTCGCGCAGTCCCGCCCGCCATAGCAGCCGCTTCTCGTTGGTGACCCACTCGCCGCGGGCCGCGAGGACCGCGTGTGCCGTCTCCATGGCGGCGGTGGCCAGCGCGCCGGCGACCTCCGTGGCCTGCCCGCGCGGGACGAAGGCACCGCGGGTGTAGCGCAGGGTCAGTTCCGCGCGGCCCCGCCACATCGCCGGAGCCGTTTCCCGCAACGCTTCCGGGTAGTCCGGCCGCGGCAGGTCGCCGCGCAGCACGCGGTTGACGGCGAGTTCGGCGACCGGCAGGTAACTGGGCACACCCGCGAGGTGGAACATCAGCGGCTCCCAGTGGAACCGGCCTTCCCTGGCTTCGGCGAGGTGCCGCTCGACGGCGTCGAGGTCGCGGTAGTGGACGTCGGCCTGCCTGCCGTCGATCGTGAGCCAGGCGCCGCCGTTGAACACGCCGCCGCCCCAGGCGCCGATCTCGGACACCTCGCCCTCCCAGCCGAGGGCGCGTAGCTCCGCCGGGGCGAAACCGCCCCGGTAGTAGACGGCGAAATCCCAGTCGCTGCCGGGGCCGTGGGTTTCCTGGGCGCGTGATCCGCCGAGCGTGACGGCGTGCACGGCGGGCAACGCGGCCAGGCCGTCCGCCACGTGGGCGAGGAAAGTCTCGTCGTTCATCGCGCGATGATCTTAGTGACGCGCCAAAGTGAACGCGACGCGTTTTCCGTGGCCCCGGATCAGAACGAGATGTTCCCGTGGACGTCGCGGGCCTGCACGACCTTCCCGGATACCGTGCCCGAGACCGTGTTCACCACGCCGCCGGTCTCGGCCCTGTTCCCGCCGGCCTTGTCCCACTCGCGGTGAAGCCGTTCCGAGAAATCGGGGTCTTCGGCTTCGGCCGTGGACAGCCGCGTCGCGAGCGCGCGCACTTCGGCGGAATCCTCCGCGGCGCCTTCGGCGGCTTCGAGTGCCGCCGTCGCCTCGGGGTCTTCGGAGAATTTTTCCTTCACCAGTTTGTACAAACCGGCCACGGATCGGGCCGCGAGTGCGGCGGCGAGAGAAATGAGGACCGGTTCTGGCATCGGCTCGCTCCCCGTCGGGTCCGGTAGGGCACGGTCACCTCACGGTACCGGTTTTGCGGGAGCTTGATGGTGCCCGGACCGAAGTCCGGGCTACCCGGGGTGTGTCAGCAGTTCCACCAGCTTTTGGCCACTGCGAAAAGCGCAGGGACGGCCGTCAGCGCAGCGAGAATCGTGGGAGTAAGCAACGTGCTCCTTGTGAATGCGGGGTTGGCGGGGCCTTATTCCGGTTGCCCCATCCGGCCAGTGGATCTTAAAGAGGCCGGTTCCGCGTGTGCAAGTTTCACGCTCTACTCAGAGTTGTTCGGCCATTCGGGTGATACTCGTCCGACATGCGCATTCGGGAGAAATCAAGTAGTCGGTGGCGTGCCGTGACGCAATTGATCACTCTTTCGAGGAGTGCGTGGACCTATCGGGCGACGAGGAGGTGGGAGAGCCACGGTGTCCTCTTGCCCCGACCTCGCCGGCGGCACGACCGGATCGGGCTCGTCGATCTCGGCGAGGAGCCCGTCGATTTTCTCGGCTTTCCGGTCCCTGCCCGTATCCCGGTAGAGCCCGGCGGCCTTTCGCCACACCCACCGCGCGTCTTCGCGATTCCCGTGATCGGCCAGTATCGAACCAAGCGCGACGTACGCTCGCGCCCTCCCGTTGACATGGTTCGCTCTTTCGGCCAGTTCGAGGGCGTGCTGCGCGTGACGGAGCGCCTCGCGGTCCTGGCGGCGCGCGTGGGCCAGTTCCGCCATCACGGTGTACAGCCGTGTCGCGACCGTCAGCCCGACCTGGTCGAGGAGTTCGTGCGCGGGACGTTGGTGCGCGTCCGCGGCGTCCAGGTTCCCGAGTTTGGTGTAGGCGTCGACGAGCGCCGTGTGGGTGGCCACCGTGCCGGCCACGTCGTTGGCCTTTCGGCGCAGGTCGAGGGCGAGCTGATAGTGGGGCAGCGCGTGATGATGGAGGTCGAGTTCGACGAGCGCGTCGCCCAGCCGGTGGGCGGCCTTGGCGTGCCGCTCCCGGTCGCCGAGGGATTCCGCGAGCCGCAGGCCTTCCCGGTAGAGGGTGACGGCCTCGGGGAGCCGCCCGGCGTACTGGTGGCGGCGCGCGAGGTTCAGCGTCACCGACAATTCCCCCACCGCGATCCCGTGACGCCGGGACAGTTCCAGCGCCCGGCCGAGGTAGCGGTCCGCGAGGTCGTACGCGCCGGTGATCAGGTGGATCTCGCCAAGGTCATTGCTGGAGGACGCTTCCGCGTGGATGTTCCCGTCCGCGGCGGCGGACGAGACCGCGGTGGTCATCGTGCTGACGCAGTCTTCGTACAGCCCATAGCGCTTCAGCGTGTCGATCAGGCAATGCGGTAGCCGCCAGGCGTAGCCGTGCAGGCCGTCCTCCGCGGCGCGGCGGACCATGGACACGAGATTCGAACGCTCGAGGAGAGTCCAGCGCAGCGCCTCGGACACGTCGTCGAAGCGGTGGGGAACGCAGCCCGGTTCGAGTGGCGGCATCGGCGGCGCCTGACGATGCGGGGAAGCGGTCCGCTGCGCCGCGTCCGCACTGTGCAGGTAATAGGAGAACATACGGTTCCTGGCCGGCACGAATTCGTGATCGTCCCGGACGAGGACCGCCGCGAACCGGTGCAGGAGGTCGTGGACGCGGTAGCGGTCGATGTCGGCGGGCTGGGAGACGAGATGCGCCGAAACGAGCGAATCCAGGGCTCGCTGGGTTTCCAGGTGGCCGGCGGCGGCCATCGCACCCAGTGCTTCGACGCTGATCTCCGCGCCGGGGTGGATGCCCAGCAGCCGGAAGACGCGGGCGTAGGCCGGAGGCAGTGCGCGATAGACCCAGGAGAACGCCGAACTGAGGCTGGCGTCCGCGCTGTCGCCGTCATCGCCGATGTGCAGCAGGAGGTCGGAATCCCGCAACTGGCCGACGAGGGTCGTCAAGGTGGTGCCTGCCCGGTTGGCGGCGCGTTCGGCGATGAGGGTGAGGGCGAGCGGGAGTCCTGCGCCGATCCGCGCCAGTTGTGCCACGGCCTCCGGTTCCCGCGTCGTCCGGGCGCCGATGCGCCGGGCCAGGAATTCCGCCGAATCGTCCGGCGGCAAGGTGCCAAGGGTGAGGTTCGGGACGTCGTGGCGGACCGACAGCGCGGTGAGGCGGCGGCGTGAGGTGATGACGACGACGCAGTCGGCCAGCGCGGTGAGCAGCGGGCGGACGTGCGCGCTGTCGGCCGCGTTGTCGAGGACGATCAGCATCCGGCGTTCGGCGAGCAGTGAGCGGAGTTTCGTCTCACGTCCGGCGGTGCCGGTGATGGAGGTGATCTCGTAACCCAAGGCGTCGAGGAGGTCGTCGATGACCTGGGTGGTCTCGACCCGCGGCGCGGTGCCGTCGCCGTGGAGGTCGATGAAGAAGGTTCCCCAGGCATGCCGGGCGCTCGTGCGATGGGTCCATCTCAGCGCGGTGGCCGTCTTGCCGACCCCGGCCGCGCCGACGAGCGCGATCACCGCGGGATGGGGTGATCCTTCGTGCGCTCCGGTGAGCCGGTCGAGCGACGCCAGGATCGCTTCGCGCCCTGTGAAGTCGGTGATGTCGCGGGGCAATCGGCGCAGCAGCAGAGGGACGTTCGGTTCCCGGCGGGGCGCCGTGAGCCCGGTGGCCGACGGCAGCGGATCGGCTTCGGCGAGGGAATCCTGGAAACGACGGAGTTCCTCGGCGCCTCGGTCGTCGCCGTCGGCCAGTAGCTGCCGCCGCGCGGCGAAATAGTATTCGGTGGCGTCATTGTGCCGCCGGAGTTTGTGCAGGAGGGTCAACCGGCGGCGGGCGAGACCGGTGATGAAACCGTGCTCGCGTTGGAGATCGTTGAGCCTGCGAAGCGCCGGATCGAACTTTTCGAGGCCGATGTACGCGTCGATCAGCAGGCCGTTGGCAGGTATCCATTCGTCGAAGATGACGGAATTCCGCCAGTTCTCCGCCCATTCCGTGTGCACTTCGGCGAGCGGAATGTCGCGCCAGAGCGGAAGGGCGCCTTCGAGCAGCGAGCGTATTCGTTCGTGATCGTGTTCGCGGAACGCCTGGTGCGCGGAAGTGATCGATTCGGTGAGCCGGAAGTAGTCGATCGACTTACGGTCGACAAGGAGCTGGTAACCGCCGCCGGTATTGTCGAGTCTCGCGTCCGTGTCGCTGTCCTGAAGGATCGAGCGCACCCGATTGGCGTAGGTATGCAGTGTGGCAGCGGGATTCCGTGGTCTTCGGTCCTCCGGCCATGCCTGCCTGACGAGCGTCTGGATGGGAATGTGCCGCCCCGCCTGTGCGAGCAGGACGGCGAGGACCGCGTGTTCTTGCGCTCTTCCCCATTGCACGGTCAAACGACCGTGCATCCGAACGATTGTCTTGCCGAGAAAGCCGAGCGAAATGTGCTGCTCCACGGCGCCTCCCCTCCCAAGGTGTCACCGGAGTGACCGCGCTCCCACGGTCGAGTTTCGCAGGTGGATCCGGATCTGACCAGGTCAAAGCACGCCTGACAGGAATCTGTCATGTCTCTGGCATCCCGTGAAAGGGCGGTGTTATTCCCGGAACAGGAGGCTGAACGATCGGGCCGCCACTCTTTTCCGCAGTGACGATGAATCACTGAAACGAGTGGAGGCGGGAATGGCGGGACGACTGCGGATTTCGTCGGCGGCGGGACGGGGGCGACGATGACCGGGATCTCGTGGGCGCGTGTGCCGGGAAGCAGGACGGCGGAGCGATGGCTGACCAGGACGGGGTGCCGCCGGGTGCTCGCGGTGGTGCCGCATATGACGGCGGGTACCCGGCTGGCGGACGTACTGCCGCTTTTGGAGGCGGACGCCCGGGTGCAGATCGCCTTCACCACGCCCGACGGCCCGGACACGTGGCCAGGGGTCGACGAGTACCTGCGTCGTTCGGGAGGCCTCGTTCTGCCATGGCATCAGGCATCGCGGATGCGCTTCGATTTGGCCCTCGCGTCCAGTCATGTGGGCATCGACGAACTGGAGGCGCCGGTGCTGGTGCTGCCGCACGGCACCGGCGGGATCCGGTCGCGGGTCAGTCCGCACGGGACGGGGATCGCGGGACATCCCAGGGATCTGCTCGTCCGCGACGGCAGGGTGGTCCCGGAAGCGATGGTGTTCGCCCACGAGGACGACGCCAGGCGGATGTGCCGGGCTTTTCCCGAGGCTGCTTCGCGGGTCGTCGTCGCCGGCGACGTCTGCTACGACAGGATCCGGGCGAGCATGCCGCTGCGACTGAGGTATCGGGACTCGGCCGGAATCGAGGCGCACCGGAAGCTGGTGATGATCAGTTCGACCTGGTCCCCGCATTCCCTGTTCGGCGGGAACCTGGACCTGATCACCCGGCTGGCCTCGGTGCTGCGAGGTCCGGAGTACCGGGTGATGGTGGCCCTGCACCCGCTGACGTGGTCGGCCCACGGGACCCGCCAGGTGCGCGCGTGGCTCGCCGAGGCGCTCGAAGCCGGGATCCGGCTCCTGCCCCCGGAGGAAGGCTGGCGGGCCGCGCTGGTGGCGTCGGACTGCGTGATCGGCGACCACGGCTCGGTGACGCAGTACGCGGCGGGGCTGGGGAAGCCGGTCCTGCTCAATCCCGGCTCCGTACTCGACGTCCGGAAGGGGAGTCTCGCCGACCTGCTCTGGAAGTCCGCGTCCGTTCTCGACCCCGCGCGGTCCTTGCGAGGGCAGGTGGACGAACTCGTCGCCGGGGGTCCGCGGCGTACAGCCATCGAGAAACGGATCACCTCGATGCCGGGGGAAGCGGCGGCGCGGCTGCGCGAGGAGATCTACCGGATCCTCGCGATGCCCGAGCCGGACCGTCCGGCCGAGGTCACGCCGGTTCCGCTGCTCACCAGAGAATGGCCGGAGAGATGAGGGCGCGGGTGCGCGGCGCCGTCGTCGAAGTGCGGTGGACAGACGAATGCGGGCTGCCGGACCACGTGCTGGTCGCCTGGGCGGGCAAGACATCCGAAGCCTGGCTGCGCCGCGCGGACCTGGTGATCTGCGCCGCCGCGCCGGACGACGTGCTGGGTGCGTTGCCCGGGGCGCTGGCGGTCATCGCCGGGGGCTTGGTCCGCTTCCGGGATCACCGGTTCGTCCCTGGCCCGGCCGGGTCCGGTATCGATGGCTGGCCCCGCTATTCCGGCAGTGGCCAGGAAGGGCTTTCGGTGTCGTCCGCGATCGCCGCTATCCGCGCTTCCACCCGATGTGCCTTGGGATCCCTCGAACGACGGTAGATCTCCAGCGCCAGCTGGAGATGGGTGCGGGCCGCGTGAGTGTCGCCCTCGCGCAGCCCGCATTCCGCGAGACTTTCGAGCGCTTCGGCGTAATACGGATCGGCGCCGGAACTGTGCAACGTCGCCGCCGCTTCCTCCAGCAGCCGGGAGGCTTCGCCGGCCCGCCCCAGGGTGAGGTGGGCGTTGCCGAGCCGCGTCTGTGCCCGTGCGTGGAGGACGACGTCGCCGATCGCCAGTGCTTCGGCGGCGGAGCGCTCCAGGTGACCGATCGCCTCCTGCGTCCGCCCCAAAGCCGCGCTGGCTTCTCCTATCCGTCTCAGATGCAGCACCACACCGCGGTGCTGTCCCGCCCGCTCCGCGAGCCGCAGGGCACGGGTGAAGTACTCCAGCGCACGCTGGTGGTCGCCGGTGCTTTGCGCGACGACGCCGAGGTGCTCCCACGCGGTCGCCTCACCGGCCGGGTCGTCGATCGTTCGAGAAGCCTCCATGGCGGCCGCGAATTGTGTCCGCGCGTCTTCGAACTTCTCGGTGTTGAGATAGGCGTAGCCGAGCTGGATGTGCATGCGCGCTTCCGCGGCGGGGTCCGCGCAGTGCCGCGCCGCGTCCACCGCCCATTTGTGCGTCGTCTCCCACTGGCGATAATGCTTGCGGTAGAGGAAGAAACCCCACAAACCTTCGCAGAACTGCCAGACTTCCTGCCACCAGCCCTCTTCGACGGCCGTGTGCATGGTCGCGACGACGTTCGCGAGTTCCTGCTCCACCCAGTCCAAGGCGCCCCGGGAATCGGAGAACCGTGATGGCTCCGCGTGTTCGTGTCGCGGGCTGAGCCGATGGCGGTGCGGGATGATGGCGAGATCGGCTTCGGCGACGTGGTCGAGATACCAGTTCAGCATTCTCCGCAGCGCGTCGGATCGGGTCGACTGGTCTTCTGTCTTGGTCGCCTTCTGCCGTGCGTGCACCCGCGTCAGATCGTGGAACTGGAACCGGTCGGGCCCGATGTCGGTCAGCAGGCTCGAAACGACCAAGGAGTCCAGCGCGTCCTCGGTCTCGGTCGCGGGCCGGTCGATCGCGGCCGCGGCGAGACCGAGCCCGAACTCGCGGCCAGGGTGGAGACCGAGCAGGCGGTAGACCCGCGCCGTCTCCGCGTCCAGTCCGTCGAAGGAAAGGTCGAAACTCGCCTGCACCACCGCTTCGTCGGCGATCTTGAGGCCCGACAGACGGCGTTTTTCGTCGGAAAGCACGCCCACCAACCGGGAAATCGGCCATTGGGGCCGGGTCGAGAGCCGGGCTGCCGCCACGCACAGGGCGATCGGCATACCACCGCAGAGCGAGACCAATTCCCGGGCGCGTTCGGGTTCGGTCGTTACCCGTTGCGTGCCGACGGTTCTTTCGAGCAGCCGCAAACCCGCGTCTTCGTCGAGCGGGGAGACGACGAGCGCCCGCGCGCCGTCCATGGCCAGTGCGCCGAGCCGCCACCGGCTGGTCACGACGACGACGCTGTCCGGCGACGCGGGCAGCAGCGGCCGGACCTGCGCGGCGGAGTCGGCGTCGTCGGCGAGGACGGCGAACCTCTTCCCGGCGGTGACCGACCGGTACATGGCCGACTGTTCCGCCATCTCGGCGGGCACCTGCTCCGCGGGCACGCCGAGCGCGCGGAGAAAACCGCCGAGCACGTCGTCGGGAGTCGTCGGCCCGTCGGCGCTGAAAGCCCCCAGATTCACGTAGAGCTGGCCATCGGGAAAACGGTCGACGTGATTCGTGATCCAGCGCGACGCGAGCGCCGTCTTCCCCATTCCGCCGGATCCGGTGATCACCGCCAGCGCCGGCCCCTGCCGCTGGTCGTCGTCGAGCAACCGGGTCAGTGCGGTCAGTTCCCGTTCCCGGTCGGTGAACGACGAGGACACCGGAAGCAATTGACGCGGAATGACCGGCTTGACCCCCTGTTGGAGGAAGATGTCGCCGTGAACGGCGCCGACCTGTACCGCGGTTCCGGAGACGTCTCCGGTTATCGTGTTCTCGCGTCTGTCACCTGAGTCCATTCCGAGCAGCACCCCCTGCACCGAGTCTGGTCACACGAGGCCCGCCGCGGTACCGCTTTCACAGCGAAGCTGAATGTGATGTTCGACTTACTGATCGGCGCGGATCGGGCTCGTGTCGAGCTATCGTCCGGGTAGATCACGGCGGGTATTGCACTCCGTGCCCAGGCCACCCGAACGGTGTAGGTAATCGACTGGTGCGGCGCGGATCGGCGCTGCGAGGACGTGCTCCCTGACTTACGCTCGAACGAGCCGAAGACAGGAGCCGGGAATGACCACGATGCCAGGACGACTCCGCGCGCCGCTGGCGTTCCTTCCGTTCCTGGTCGCGGTCGCGGCGGTCGCGCTCGTCGGCGGCCTGGCCGCGTCCGGCGCCCGGTCTGTCTACAGTGGACTGGACTTGCCGCCGTTCGCGCCGCCCGCCTGGCTGTTCGGTCTGGTGTGGACGGTCCTGTACCTCGGGATCGCGGTGGCGGGCTGGCTGTACTGGAAATCCGGCGGCGAACGGCGCGGGTTGGTCTGGTACGCGGCACAATTGGTCCTCAACGCCGCCTGGACGCCGCTGTTCTTCGCGGCCGGCGCGTACGGCCTCGCACTGGCCGACATCCTCGTGCTCGACGTCGCCATCGTCGTCACCGCGCTGTACTTCCGCCGGTCTTCCCGGGTCGCCGCCGCATTGCTGCTGCCGTACCTCGCCTGGACGCTGTACGCGACCGCGCTCACCGTCGCGATCGTCGTGCTCAACTGACGCCGATCGGCAGGGTGGCGGCCACCCCTTTGGCGTGCCTGCCGTCGAGCCGGTCCAGGGTCACTCCGCCCCGGCGTGCGGCGAGTTCCAGGTCCCGCACCGCGTGTTCCACCGGATGGGCACCCGCGGCGGCGATCCGGATCGACGCGCTGACCCGGGGTTCGGAATCGGCGGCACCGCGGTGGGCGGTCACGGCGAGGGTCACCGCCGTGCCGGGCGCGGCGGCGAGCAGACGGTGCGTCAGATCCGCCGCGAGCGCCGGTGAAAGCGCGTCCCAGCCGTCGAGGTGGAAGGTCGCCTGGCAGATCGGGCCGCTGTGCCAGAACCGCCAGTCCTCCCGGATCCGCGCCCGGCCCGCCGTGACGTGCGCCAGCGACGCGAGCGCGCCGAGGACCTCGTTTTCGGCGAGCGCCCGCACCGGTAGCCCGTCGCGCCGAAGCTGGCGCCGTACGCGCCGGATCGTGTTCCCGAGTGCCTGCCGCACGTCGGCGTCCCGGTGGACGTCGACGGTGCGCAGCGCCTGCAGCGCGACCCAGCCGCGCGGCGGCCGTGAGCGGTCCGCGCCGACGTGGTGGATGACCTGCGCGGCGACGTCCAAGGCCTGTTCCCGCGACGGCGGCAGCAAGGTCAGCGGTGACGGCATCGGCCGCTCACGGACGGCCGACTTCGGTTGCAGTACAGCGGTGATCCCGTCGGCGCGGCTGACCATGAACACCGTCTCGTCGCCGATCTCGCCGGTGATCCCCGTCGCTTCCGGCGACAGCAGGTGCAGCAGCGACCGGCCCGCTTCACCCGCGTGCCGGAGATCCCGGTCGCGGTCGCGCGTCAGGTAACCCGACGCCGAACCGAGCCAGGAGTAGAGCCAGCGTCCGCGAATCCGCACGGAGGTCAGCGCGAGGGCCACCGCGGCGGCGGTGAGCACAGCGGCCACCAGCGGCCAGGGCCGCCCAGCCACCAGGACGAGCGCGACGAGGACGAGTTGCCAGCAGACGATCTGTGTCATCCCGATCCCGCCGAACCGGCGGGGCCGGCGGCCGGTGACGGGCACCGGCGGATTCGGCCGCGGCGGACCGGGCGCCGGAGCGGGTACGGGTACCGCCGCGGACCAACGCGGCTGCTGCTCCGCCTGGCGAGCGGCGGTGAGCGCGGCCAGCGCCGCCTCACGTGCGGCCGCCCGCGCGGCAGGCGCCGCGTAGGCGAGCGAGTCGGGAATGGTCGCCGCCCGCGATACGGCAGGCCCCGCTTGGGGAAGCGGCGGAGGCGGCGCCTGGTAACGCCCGTCCGTCCTGGCCGCGCCGAGATCGGTCATCGTCGTGCCTCCTCAGAGTCCGTTGGTGAACCCGCGTCCGCGATCGACGTCGGCAGGGCGCGGCCTGGTCTTCCACGCGTCTGGTGTCTTTCGATCCCATCTCGGCTCCGCCGACCGGCACTCATAGCCGTGTGCAACCGAGCCTGCCGGGTGAACATGAGGTTTCGATGACAAGCGGCCGCGAGCCGGAGACAGGCTGTTTCATCGAAATTTCATGGTCACTCTCTAGCTTGATCGCGTGAACACCGATGAGCGCGGCACGAAGCGGTTCAGCGTGGTGGCCAGAACGAGGATGGCCGTGGCGCTGGTGGTCGCGGGCTGCCTGGCGCTGGTCGGCCTGGCCGTCACCGGACAGGCGTCGACCCCGGAACGGCTGGAGTTCGTCCAGGTCGGCCACTGGGTCTACAACGACGCCGCCCAGTCCGCGTTCCACGTCGACGGCTCGACGAACCGGGTCGACGCGCGCGCGGACGTGCCCGGCGCCGCGAACGGCAGCCAGGTCGTGCAGGGCGACGATTCCGGTTACGTGGTCGAGCGGAACCGCGTCACGCAGTTCGACAAGGCGACGCTGAGCGTCGAGGAGTCCACGCCGCCGCCCGCGCCGGAGACCCCGTTCGTGATGGAGATCGCGGGCGGCCCGTACCTGGTCTACCGCAACGCCGGCCAGATCGTGCGGCTCGGTGACCCGGCCGCGACAGTGCCCGCAGGGGGACCACTGTCCCGGCCGGTCGCGACGAACGACGGCACGGTGTGGGCGCACCGCGTCGACAACGGCGCGATCTGCGAGCTGCCCAAGGGCGCCGCCGTCATGACCTGCCCCGCGCAGCTCCCGCCCGGGCACGGTGGCGGGCTGACCCTGGTCGGCGACCGGCCGGTCGTGCTCGACACCACCGGCGACAGCCTCCACCGCGTCGGCCTGGACGGCCTCGGCGAAGCCCTTCCCCTCGGCATCAAGCTCTCGCCGTCGGCGCAGGTCGCCAACAGCGCCGTCGGCGACCGGCTGGCCATCGCCGACCCGGAGCGCAACCAGCTGCACCTCATCGACATCAGCGGACTCGACCAGGACCGCCCCGCCGCGAAGCCGATTTCGGTCGAGCTGACCAAGGGCAGCCGGTTCAACGGCCCGCTCTCCTCGTCGAACGTCGTCGCCATGGTCGACGAGACGCGAGGGGAGGTGCTGACCTACGACGTCGCCGGCAAGCTCAAGTCCACCGCGAAGGTGCCGGGCCAGGGAACGGCACCGAGGCTCGCCAAGGGCGAGGACAACCGGATCTACGTCGACAGTTCCGACGGCTCGCACGTGCTGGTCGTCAACGGCGACGACGGCTCGGTGGTCGACGTCGACGTCGACAAGGCGGCGAACAGCCAGACCGCGGGCGCGCCGTCGGCCGAACCGGAACCGTCCGGCGACCAGCCCCCGCCGCAGCAGGAACAGCGACAGCAGGCACCTCCGAACACCCAGCAGGCACCCCCGCCGGTGGCGAAGGCGACCCCGCCCGGTGCGCCGAGGAAGGTGAGCGCGTCGTCCGGGGACGGCTCGATCAAGGTCTCGTGGAGCCCGGCCGCGGACAACGGCGCGCGGATCACCGGCTACCGGCTGACCTGGACCGGCGGGTCTACCCGGGTCGGCGGATCGTCACGAGGGACGACGATTTCCGGGCTGCGCAACGGAACCCCGTACGTGATCACGGTGGTCGCGGAGAACTCGGCGGGGATCGGGCCTGGCGTGAGCGCCAAGGTGGTCATCCCGGGACCCGCGAACCGGCCCGCCGGGGCACCGGTCGTCACCGCGAACGCCACCGCGGCCGGGAAGGTTTCGGTCAGCTGGACCCAGCCCGACCTGCGCGGCGGCACACTGGTGCACTATCTGGTGAGTGTGACGGGCAAGGGTGAGCGCACGGTCACGGCAAGGTCCGCGGAATTCACCGGGGTCACCGGCACGGCGACCGTCACGGTCCGCGCGGTCACGAAGTTCGGTTCCGGGGCCAACCTCACCGGGACCACCGGCAGCAGGAAGGTCACGGTGCCGGTCGTCTCGGGACCGCCGACGATCACGATCACCCAGGTGCGGGGCAAGGACGACAAGCTGCTGGTTTCCGTGATAGCCGACGGGAAGGGCGGTTCCGCGACCTGCACCGCCGAATTCTTCGCCGAGACCAAGCCGGTACCGTGTTCCGGCGCGACGACCCTGACCATCGCCAGTGTCACGTGGATCGGCACCATCACGGTCACCGCGACCATCAAGACGTCCGCGGGCACCGCCACGGACACCTGGCGGGGAGTGCCGACGGTGTCCGGTGGCGCACTGCTCTGGCTCGGCCCGCTGGCACTGGTCGGCTTGCGCCGACGAAAGGAAAAGGAAGTTCTGTGACGCTCACACCCAGGGTCGCCTTCGAGCAGATCGCCGAGAACGTGCAATCGGTGGTGCGCGGCAAACCGGAGGTCGTCCGGCTCACCGTGGCGGCGCTGTTCGCCGAAGGACACCTGCTGATGGAGGACGTGCCCGGCGTCGGGAAGACGACGATCGCGCGCTGCCTCGCCGCGAGCATCGGCGGCCGGTGGAACCGCATCCAGTTCACCCCGGACCTGCTCCCCGGCGACATCACCGGCGTGATGGTCTACCACCAGAACAACGAGCGGTTCCAGTTCCACCCCGGCGGGATCTTCGCCAACGTGGTGCTGGCGGACGAGATCAACCGGGGTACGCCGAAGACGCAGGCCGCGCTGCTCGAAGTGATGGCCGAACGCCGCGTCACCGTGGATTCGGTCGGCCAGGCGGTGCCGCGGCCGTTCCTCGTGGTCGCCACGCAGAACCCGATCGAACTGGAGGGCACCTACCGGCTGCCCGAAGCGCAGCTGGACCGGTTCCTCATGCGCATTTCGGTCGGCTACCCGGATCTGGAATCCGAGATGCGCGTGGTGATGGGGGACTGCGCCGGGGTGACGCCGGACGAACTGAAGCCGGTGCTGACCATCGCCGACGTCCAGTCCGTCATCGACGAGGTCCGGAAGTCCCATCTGGCACCGGAAATCGTCAACTACGCGGTGCGCCTCGCCGCGGCGAGCCGTTCGCATCCGGACGTCCGCTACGGCGCCAGCCCGCGTGGCAGCATCGCGCTGATCCGGGCCGCACAGGGGCTCGCCGCCACCTTCGGCCGCGACTTCGTCACCCCGGACGACGTCAAGGACGTCGCGCATCCGGTGCTCGACCACCGGCTCGTGCTGAGCCCCGACGCGGAACTCAACCAGCGCCGGACCGCCGACATCGTCGACGAACTCCTGGGCGCGACGGCCGCTCCCATGGCCGCGATGGGGAGGTAGGCGTGCGGCTCACCCGCCGCGGCGTCATCGTGCTGGCCTTCGCCGCCGGGTTCTACGCCCTCGGCGAACTGGCCGGGTACACCTTCTTCCGTGCCTTCGCGGGGATCGCGGCGGGCGCGGTGCTGATCGCGTTGGCCACCACCAGATTCCGGCCTCGGGTGGAGATCGGCCGCACCGTCCAGCCGGACAGGGTCGAGCGCGGGAAACCCGCGCTGGCCTCGCTCGTCGTGCGCAACACCGGTGCGCGACGGCACGGCGGTTTCGCCGCCGGCGACGGGATCGGGAGCGAAACGCATCGCCTGCGGGTCCGCCCGCTCGCCCCCGGCGCGGAAGCGACGTACCACTACGAACTGCCGACGACGACCCGCGGGAAACTGCGGGTCGGCCCGCTCGTGGTGCATCGGCCCGACCTGTTCGACCTCGCCCGCGGCGACCAGACCGTCGGCGGTACCGCGTGGTTGTGGGTGCATCCGCGACGGCATTCGGTGCGCGCGGCGCAGGCGGGTCATCCACGCCACCACCACGAAGGTCCGATCACCGACCCGCCGCTGCGCGGTTCGGCGGATCTGCGCGCGGTGCGGGAGTACGTGGTCGGAGACGAGGTCCGGCATCTGCATTGGAAGGCGACAGCCAGGACCGGCCGGCTCATGGTGCGCGAGTACGCCGACCCCGCCCAGCCCCGGTTCACCGCGGTGCTCGACACGCGGCCCGCGTCGATGAGCCCGGCCGTTTTCGAAGAGGCCGTCGAGGTGGCGGCGTCCCTGTTCTACGCGTCGGCGTCGGCGGGACAGCACTGCCGTCTGATCACCGCCGCCGGCGCGGACACGCTGACCGACAGCGGCGTGCGCGCGGCGAGGACGTTGCTGGACGAACTCGCGCTCGTCACCCAGGACGCGGCGGACGACGCGCCGCTGCTGCCCTCGGTGCTGGCGGCCGCCGAACGCCCTGGCGGAGTGCTGGTGGTGATCACCGGCCCGGACGCCGATCTCGGCCACGCGGCCCGCTGGCGGCCCGACACCGTGGTCCGGCTCGGTGACCTCAGGCCGTCTGCGGGGTCCGGCGGCGTGATCATCGCGGTCGACGCCGCCGGCGCGGCCGCTCAATGGAATTCCTTGGTGGCGAAGGCATGAGCGCCGGATTCGATCGGATCGCGGTCGCCGGGCTGCTCGGCGCGACGGGCGTCGCCGGACTGCTGTTCGCGCCCGTGTTCGGCTGGGCGCCGCTGCTCGTCCCGGTGCTCGTGGTCGTCCTCGTCGGCTACGGCTGCGCCGAGCTGACCGCGAAGTTCCCGAAACTCGTGCCCTACCGGCCTTTGCTCGTCGCGCTGTTCGGCCTGCTCGGGTTGATCGAGACGGTGCTGACCTCGACCACGTTCGCGTTCCTTCCCACGGGCGCCTCTTTGCAAGGGATCGCGCGCGGCTTCACCGAAGGCTGGCAGCTCACCCTTCAGTCCACCTGGCCCGCGCGGCCGATCCCCGAACAGCTGCTGTTCGTCCCGCTGTCGGTGCTGCTGGCCGTGGTGCTCGGGCTGGAACTGGTGCTGCGGCTCAAGAAGCCGCTGGTCGCGCTCGTGCCGAGCCTGGCCGTCGCCGGGCTCGCGCAGGCGTACCAGGCGTTGACGGGTGTCGTCGCGATGACGGCGGCGCTCGGATACGCGCTGCCCGCCGGACTCCTGTTGTGGTCGGGTCGCCGCGTCCGGTCCGCAAGCCGGGCACCGGGGGTGTCGCGGTCCTGGCGGGTGACGGGATCGGCGATCTGGCCCGCACTGTCCACTGTGGTCGCACTCGTCGCCGGAGCGGTCGCGTTCGCCGCGCTCGATCCGATCGGCCGTGATCCGTTGACGCTCAAGGACACCCAGGCCGCGCCGCCGCCGCGCGGCAGGCTCGGCAACCCGCTGAACGAGATCGCCCAGCGACTCGTCCGGCCGGACGAGGAGGTGTTCCGCTACCGCGGTGACACCCCGGTCGAGCAGTGGCGGCTGATCGTGCTGAACGGTTTCGACGGTGTGAACTGGCTGCCCGATTCCCGGTTCCAGCGGCTCGGCGCGGGCCTCGACGGAGCTCCCGGTGGCATGGGTGGCACCGCCGAACTGAAGGTGCGCGGACTCTCGGGGCCTTGGCTGCCGAGTCATCAGGGACTGACCGGTGTGGACGGTGTGACACCGCTGGTGGACCAGTCCGCGGGCACCCTGATGTTGGAGTCGCCGTCGGCGGACCGCGAACGGAACTACCGGCTGAGCTGGTCTTCGCCCGAGATCGATCTCGGTTCGGGCGAGGTCGACGCGCGGGCCCCTGGCGGTCTCGGCGGTCTCGGTGCGGTGCCGCCGGACGTCGAGCAGGTGGCCAAGGACGCCGTACGCGGTCTGCGCCCGACGTTCCAGACCGCGTTGCAGCTGGAACGCTTCCTCAGCACGAACTATCAGGTCGCGGCGGGTACCGACGAGCTGCCGACCGGGCACGGCTGGCCGCAGCTGCGGCACTTCCTGCTGGAGAGCAAGCGGGGGACGAGTGAGCAGTTCGCCGCCGCGTACGTGGCGCTGGCGCGGATGAACGGCATCCCGGCCAGGCTCGTCGTCGGGTTCCGCGGTCCGTCCGAGATCGACGGCGGGATGCACGTCGTCCGCAACCGCGACGTCCTTGCGTGGCCGGAAGTCGCGGTCGCCGGGGCGGGCTGGGTGGCGCTCGACCCGACCGCCAAGGCGGGCAAGGCCGCCCAGAGTTCGGCGGGCCCCGGCAAAGCGGTCGCCAAGGCGAGGGCCCAGCTGCCCGCCGAACAGCAACTGCGGCCGCCTCAGCTCCCGCCGGGAACGCCGTCGGAGGACGCCGAGGACCAGACCGCCGACGCGGGTGCGAGCCGGTGGTGGATCGCCGTCGCCGCGGGGGTCGTCCTTTTCGGACTCATGTGGCTCATCGGGGTTCCGGCCGCGAAGGTCTTCCGTGCGCGACGGCGACGCCGCCGCTCCGGTGCCGAAGGGGTGCTCGGCGCCTGGGACGAGATCCGCGACCGGTTGCGCGCGCACGGTGTGCCGTTCCGGATCGGGATGACCCCGCGCGACCTCGCCGAATCGGCCGGATCGCTTGCCGGGGACGGGATCCGCGAGCCGGTCGCCCGGCTGGCCAAGGTGCTGGACGTGACGCTGTGGTCCGGCGTCCCGGTGGGCGACGGCGCCGTCCGGCGGGCGTGGCAGGAGGTCGGCGAGGTACGCCGGGGCCTGGCCACCAGACCGTTCGCGGCTCGGGTGCTGGCGGCACTCGAGCCGCGGACCCTGGTGCCGATCAAGTCCCGCGAAGATCGCTGACGCTCACGCGAGTTACGCCCCCAATCACGCGAGTTACGCCCCCGATCACGCGAGTTACGCCTCCGATCACGCGAGTTCGGTCGTTCCGGCGAGTGCGGATGGCGGTATCGCGTGATCGGACGGACGACACACGTGTCGGGACGGACGACACGCGTGATTGGACGGACGACTCGAGGCGGAGCACGGCCGCGCGCGTGTCGTCCGTCCAATCACGTGTGTCGTCCGTCGGATCACGTGTGCCGTCCGTTCAATCACGCGAAACCGTCGATTCGGTACTGGCCGCGGCCAGGTCGCTCACGGGTTGCAGCGGGCGCCGCGGATCGCGACCGGTTCGGTGGTGTAGATGTGGCGGCCGTCGGTCGCCCTGAGCTGGAAGCAGTACCGGCGCGCGGGGTCGACCGGGACGTCGAGGCTGCGCTGGCGGTGGGCGACGAGCTGTTTCGTCTCGATCCGCTCGCCCGCCATGATCACGACGAAGTCCAGTTCGCCTTCCGCGGTCCAGGTCAGCTGCACGTGATCGCTCTGGTCCTTCGGCGGCGCGAGGGCCAGCTTCACGTCCGGCGCCGGCGCGGAAACCGGTGAGGGCGGCGGGATCGCGGCCGCCACGGGGACGGCCTGCCCGCCGATCTCCGCCGGGTCGAGGACCAGCGGCACCACGGCCAGCCCGGCGGCGAGCACGCCCGCGCCCGCCAGCGCGACGGTCTTCCAAGGGAGCTTGCGTTCGGTTTTGAGCGGACCGCTGAACTCCCGGATCAGGGTGCGGCCACCCGGCGGCGGCGCCTGCACCACCTGGACCGGCGCCGGAGCCGCGTGCACCGGCGCGGCGACGGGCCGGTGCGCCTCGGCGAAGTCGTCGAATTCGACGTCGACAGGTTCTTCTTCGCTTGGCACGTCGAAGGATTCCCCGGTGACGACCTCGCCGCCGGGCGAGCGCAGCTTCGTGAACAGCCGTGCCAGCGACGCGACGTCGCGCGGGCGGTCGGCCGGCTCCTTGGCCAGCAACCGGAGGATCGTCGCGGAGAGTTCCCTAGGGACGCCCGTCTCCTTGATCGGCGCCACCGGTTCCCGCAGCACCTGGAGGATCCGCTCGCCGGGCTGCTGCCCGGTGTACCGGGGAAAGGGCGGCGTTCCGGTCAGCGCGGCGTAGAGCACCGCGCCGAGTCCATAAAGGTCGGACGCGGGGGAAAGTGTGTCGTCGCGCAGGGTTTCCGGCGCGGTGTACTCGACCGCGTACATCGGATCGCGCGGGAATCGCCGCCGCAGAGCCACGCCGAAGTCGGCGAGCACGAATTCGCCGGACGCGCGATACAGCACGTTGTGCGGGCTCACCCCGCCGTGCAGGACGTCCGCTCCGTGCGCCGCGGCGAGTGCCGACGCGATCGAGGCGCCGAGGGCGAGCACGTCGGGAACACCCAGCCGCGCACCGGAATCCAGCAGACCGGCGAGTGAACCGGGACACAGTTCGCGGCGGATACCGGACCGGCCCGACCGGGTCAGGACCTCGTCGATCTGCAGGACCGAACGCGTCGCCCGTACGGCGGTCAGCGCCTTCCGCTCGCGCTCGAGCCACGCGGAGGTCTCGCGGTCGAAGGTGCCGGGGAACATCTTGACCGCGAAGTCGTTGCCCGTGACGGGATCCCGGCCCGCGTAGACGGTGGCGATGGGACCCTGGGCGAGTAGCCGCGGTCCGCCGACGCCTGTCTCGATGCTCATGACCCCATTGTCGCGCAAGAAGCCCGATTCGGCGTACTTTCCCGGCGGCAGGTTCCTGCCGCCGGGGCCCGGTGGCCCGTCCGCTGGCCGACCCTTCTCCCATGCAGACTGCCGGCCTGGTCAGGGTCACCATCACCACTCCGCACCGGCGCATCGACATGGCGCTGCCGGAACACGCGTCCGTCGCCGAAATCCTCCCCGGCCTGCTCGCGCGGGCGGGCGAGGGGATGGCCGACGACGGGGTCGCCGGCGGCGGCTGGCAGTTGCGCCGCGCCGACGGATCCGCCTTCGATCCGGACCGGACGCTGGGCGCGCACCGGGTCCGGGACGGGGAGATCCTCCATCTGACGCCGCGCCGCGCCGAATGGCCGGAGCTCGAGTACGACGACCTCGTGGACGCGATCGCCACCGGATCGGGCGGCCGGGCCTGGGGGCCGCGGCATACGCGCCGTGCGGGGCTGGCGGCCGGTGCCGCGGCCGCCCTGTTCGGGTTGGTCGCGGTGGTGCGCGCGGGACCGCCGTGGACGACGCCGGCGGCGTGGGCCCTCGCGGTTTCCGCGCTGCTCCTGACCGCGGGTGTCCTGCTCGCGCGGGCACTGCGTGACGCCGGGGCAGGGGCGGTCGTCGCCGCCGTCGCGCTGCCGTTCGCCTTCGCCGGCGGCGGCCTGTTGCTGGCGGGCGACGACCCGATCGGCGCGTTGTCCGCCGGTCATCTGCTGCTGGCAAGCGCGGCGCTGCTGCTCACGGCCGTCGTCGGCCGGCTCGGGGTGGTCGCCGCGCCGGAACTGTTCACCGGGGCGGCCACCGTCGGGCTGCTCGGGGTGCTCGGCGGCTGGCTGGCCACCTTCGACGATCTGGCAGGCTACCGGTCGGCGGCGGTGATCGGCGGCGGCGTGCTCATGCTCTCGACCACGTTCGCTCCGCTGGCGCTGCGGCTCGGCCGGGTGCCGATGCCGGTGCTGCCGCGGTCGACCGCGGACCTCGTCCGCGACGATCCCCAGCCACCACTCGAACTCGTGCACGCCGCCGTGGCCAGAGCGGACGCGTTGCTCACCGGGATGCTGGGCGGTGCGGCGATCGTCGTCATGTACTGCCAAATGCAGCTGATCCGCAGCGACAGCGAGGCCGCGGTCGTCCTCGTCGCCCTGCTCGCGGCCGGGTTCCTGGTGCGGGCTCGGTTGTACCCGATCCTGCGGCAGCGGGTGCCGCTACTGGTGACCGGGATCTTCGGCGCCGGATGCCTGCTGGCGGGGCCGCTCATGGCGGATCGCTCGCTGCTGCTCGTCCTCGCCGGTCCGCTGTCACTGGCGGTGGCCGCGGGCGTGATCGCCTCCGGCGTCGTGTTGAGCACCCGCGCCGCCAACCCGTACCTCGGCAGGATCGCCGAGTACTTCGAGATCCTGGTGACGATCGCCGTCGTCCCGGTGGCGTGTTCGGTGCTCGGCCTGTACGGCTACGTGCGCGGACTGGGGGGCTGAAACCATGGCGTCCAAACGAGATCAACTGCAGGCGTACCAATTCCTGGTGCAGCGAGCCATTTCCGCGCTTGTGACCAGGGAGACCGACCCGGAGCAGCCGCCGTTCCGCCGTCCGTCCGGTGCCGCCTTCGCCGGTGTCGCGCTGGCGATCGTGGCGCTGGCCTGCGTCGGGGTCTACGGGATGATCGTGCCCGGCGGCAACAACGCCTGGCGCAAGAACGCCGCCGTCATCGTGGAGAAGGAGAGCGGGACCCGCTACGTCTACCTCGGTGAACGGCTGCATCCCGTCGCCAACTACGCGTCCGCGCTGCTGCTGCTCGGGGAACACGGCACGACGGAACGGGTTTCGCGCGACTCGCTCGCCGGAGTCCCGCGAGGGCCCCGCATCGGCATCGCCGACGCACCGGACGGCTTGCCCGGCCCCGGAAAGCTGCTCACCGGATCGTGGTCGCTGTGCTCAGCGCCCGCGAGCGACCTGGCGGGCAGCCGGATCGAGGAGTCGGTGCTGCTGGCGGGCGCCTCGCCTTCGGGCGGCGCGGCGCTGGGGGACCAGGCGCTGCTGGTGGAATCGACGTCGACCGGCGACCGGTTCGTCGTATGGCGCGGGCACCGGCACCGGATCAACGACTACGGCGCCGTCGGCACCGGACTAGCGCTCACCGCCGAGCCGTGGGCGCGGGTCGGCCGGGCGTGGCTCGACGTACTCCCGGAAGGCACGCCGATCGGCCCGCTCCCGGTGGCGGCGGCGGGCGAGGTGTCCACCGCGGTGCCGGGCCGGACCGACATCCGGAACGGGATGCTGCTGATGGTGCAGACCTCCGGCGGCGGACAGCAGCACTACCTCGCCGAACGGGACGCCCTGCGGCCCATCACCGAACTGCAGTACGACGTCCAGCGCGCGAGCGCCCAGATGATGGCCGCCTATCCCGGCACGGAGCCGAAAACCGTGCCGCTGCCGCCTTCGCTGGCGACCATGTCCCGGCAACTGGACCCGGTCCAGGCCGAAGCGGGCTCGGCACCCGCCACCCGTCCGGCCATCGCGCGCCTGCGCGACCAGGACACCACCGTGTGCGCCACCTTCGGCGACGGTTCCACTGCCCCTTCGCTGACCGTCGATCCCACGCTGCCGCCCGCGGATCCGATGTCGACCACCGCCCGCCGGACCGCGTCCGGGACCCCGCTCGCGGACCGCGTCCACGTGCCGCCCGGCAGCGCGATCGTCGTCGAGGCGATGCCTTCGGCGCAGGCTCCCGCCGGGACGCTGACGGTCGTGACCGACTTGGGGCGCCGCTATCCGCTGGCTTCACCCGACGTGCTGAAGATGCTTGGCTACCCGTCGGCACGTCCGGTGCGGCTCCCCGCCGGCCTGGTCGCGCGACTGCCCGAAGGCCCGAGCCTCGATCCCGCCGCCGCCCGGCGCCAGACCCTGGGCGGCTGAGGCCCTGAGCGTCCACAAGGGACATCTTCTGTCTACTGGGGGTAAGGCGAAGGTGGCGGGTTGCGAAAGCCACTTTGGCAACGTTCAACGTTGCGAAAGTGGCTTTCGCAGCGTCGGGTGGAGGGGTGCGGTGGCGATGAAGGGGGCTTTGCTACTGCGGTGCCTTCGCGGAACTCGTGGTTGGGTTGTGTTGCGAAAGCCACTTTGGCAACGTTCAACGTTGCGAAAGTGGCTTTCGCAGCGTCGGGTGGAGGGGTGCGGTGGCGATGAAGGGGCCTTTGCTACTGCGGTGGCTTCGCGGAACTCGTGGTTGGGTTGTGTTGCGAAAGCCACTTTGGCAACGTTCAACGTTGCGAAAGTGGCTTTCGCAGCGTCGGGTGGAGGGGTGCGGTGGCGATGAAGGGGCCTTTGCTACTGCGGTGGCTTCGCGGAACTCGTGGTTGGGTTGTGTTGCGAAAGCCACTTTGGCAACGTTCAACGTTGCGAAAGTGGCTTTCGCAGCGTCGGGTGGAGGGGTGCGGTGGCGATGAAGGGGGCTTTGCTACTGCGGTGGCTTCGCGGAACTCGTGGTTGGGTTGTGTTGCGAAAGCCACTTTGGCAACGTTCAACGTTGCGAAAGTGGCTTTCGCAACGTCGGGTGCAGGGGTGCGGTAGTGAAGAAGGGCGCCTTCGCTACTCCGGTGCCTTCGCTGAACTCAGGGCCGAGACGCGTCGCGAAAGCCACTTTCGCGACGCCTGCGGTCCCGGAAGTGGCTTTCGCGACACCTGGGTGCCCACGGCCGCGAGCGACTCCCCGCGACCCGACACTTTTGCCCTACCCCTCGATAACCCTTTTTCTCACTCACGACCCCACGCGCGAACTCGCGTGCTTGGAGGCGGAACTCGCGCACCGCGGGTGCGGCCAAGAAACGCCAGGCGTCATCGACACCTGGCGGTCCGGTCACTCCCTGGAGAGCAGGAAGATCTGTTCTGGAGGTTCGATGACGGCCGGTTCGGCGGCCACCGCCGCCGCGCGGCCCGGACGCCAGCCGCGTCTGCGTCCCCGCGGCCGGAGCACCGCCACCAGGAGCGCGAGCACCATCGCGACGCCCGCGACGACGGTGAGCCATTTCGCCGCCGTCGCGCTGTTCTCACGGGCCGCGGCGCGATCGAGCTGTCCCTGGTCCGGTGGGGTGGGAACGAGGGCAGGCAACGCTCCAGGGGCGTCGGTGTCCATGCTGTCGGTCACCGCCCGGTAAGGGTCGACCACACCGGCCCCGAACGCCTGACTGTGCAGACCGCCGCGCGCCGGGTTCGCGGTCGCCATCAAGCGGCGCGCCACTTCCGGAGCGGTCAGCCGCGGCCAAGCCGACCGGACCAGTGCCGCGGTGCCGGAAACGAACGGCGCGGCGTAGCTGGTGCCATCGGTGTACACGTGCCCGCCCGCCCGCGTCGGAGCGAGCACCTTGGCGCCAGGGGCGACGATGTCCACGTAGCGGCCGATCTGGGAACCGGGCATCAACGCCCCGTCGATGTCGATGGCGCCGACACCGAGGACCCCGTCGTACGCGGCCGGGTAGGACGGAAGTTCGGTGGTCGATTCGCGCTGTGTGTTACCTGCCGCGGCGATCACCAACGCGTCCCTGGACACCGCGTAGGCGACCGCGTCCCGGATGACGGCGAAGTCGTCTTGACCGGCAAGGGAAAGATTGATCACCTTTGCCCCCTGATCCGTCGCGTAGCGGATGCCGTTGGCCACGACCTGCGGATCGATCCGGAGCGATCCGCCCCGGTCGTCGAAGTCGCGGTCACTGATCCGTACCGGGAGGATCTCCGCGTCCGGGGCCACCCCGTGGAAACCGATACCGGCCGCCGGATCGGCGGCGAAGACGCCGGCGACGCCGGTGCCGTGCGACACACAGTCGAACGCTCCGGGAAGGGAGCCCGCCTGATGGAAGTCGCGGCCGGCGCGGACCTTGCCCGGCCTGGCGAGCTGTGGGTGATCGGCGTCGACGCCGGAGTCGACCACCGCGACCAGGACCCCGGAACCCTTGCTGTACGGCCACACCCGTTGTGGGCTCAGCAATTGCTGGGCCCACGGTTGTGCTCGTACGGGGGGCCGCGCCGGGTCCGGATCGTGGCAGACGCCGGGCGGCGGCGCCGCGTGCGCCATCCCCCCGCCGCTGAGGGCCTGAACGGCCGCCGCGGCCATCACGGCGGCGACGGCGGACATCCGGAGTCGTCTCATGAGGCAATCGTCCGGGCGGATACCGCTCGGAGACAGGTTCGTGGCCGCAACCGGCCACCCGAACGACGACGGCCGAGGGCGACGGGCGTTTCCGGTGCCCCGTCGTCCCTCGGCCGTCGCCGATCCCGATCAGCTCATCACGTGGTGTGCCACAACTCCTTGTCGAGGAGTTGCACCGAGGTGGACTCCGATTCGCCGGTGCGCGGGCGTTTCGGTTGCCGGCGGCCGAAAGCCTGATCTCCGCTGCCGGAACGGCCGCGGAGTTCGGCAGGCACGCCCTCGGTTCCCTCGGCCGTCTTCCTCGACGAGCCGGCGCGGCCGGTCGGCTGGTTCGCGGCCCCGGGCTGGAGGGTTCCGGGAGGGGAAGCGTGACCGGAGGCGGGCGGCATCATCGGTGGTGTGCCGCCACCGGTGGCCGGTTTGGCGGTCGCGCCGGTGTTCGTCCCGGCCGCGGTGGGGGCACCTTCGGCGATGCTCTGCGCGGCGCGTTTCGACACGGCCGCTTTCGACATCGGCAGGCCGCCGGCGCCCGTCCCGGCGGCGCCGAGCAGGCCGAGCCCCGAAGCGACCGGCGCGCCGGAGACCGGCGGCAGGCCCGCGCCGGGAAGACCGGCGGGCAGACCGGGGTTGACCGGTGGCACGGTGGACGTGAGTCCTGCCAGGGACGGGCCGCCGTCCGCGGACCAGCCGGGAATATTCTGGCCCAGCGCCGACGAATCGAGTCCCGTCGCCCCGCCGGAACCGCCTGAGGTCAGCGACGAGCTGAGGTCCTGCAGCTCCTGCAGCGTCGTCATCCCGGCGGTGGCCGCCTTGAGCACATCGGTCGGAGAGTTGCCCTCCGCGGAAACCTGCTGCGCGGGCAGCACTTCGGCCGGGTTCCGCACGCCGGACGCGGCGACCACCTGTCCGATCGACATGTCGAATTCGGCGGCGAGCGTGTTCATCGCGGTGGCCGACAACTGCTGGAAGCCCGCCGCGGCCGCGGCGCCGAGGCCGACCGGGATCCCGATCGCCGCGAGGTAGCTGCTGTAGAAACCGGCGACGGCCGCGGCGGTCGCCGGGATCGAGGTGGCGAGCGTGTTCAGCGCCGCGGCGGGCTGCGCCGCGTCGATCCGCTCGCCCCACATCTTCAGCTCGGCAAGGGTCCGCTGGGTCTTCTCCTCCATCGCCCGGCCGTTCTCGTCCGTCCACTGTGGAGAAAGCTCGGCCACTCTGGTGTGCAACTCCACCTGGGCTGCGTCGATCCAGCCGCGCACTTCTGTCCACATCCGTGCCGCGTCGGTGAGCACCGAGATGTTGCCGTTTTCGGCCTTGATCATCTCCACGTGCATCTCGATGGGCAGCATGTTGTAGGGGATCACGGTTCGCTCCTCAGACCGAGTCGGGCTGGACGGTGGACGGCTGCGCGGCCGCGCCGGTGTCATCGGTGGCACCGGCGGCGGAGTCCGCCTGGTTGAGCGAGCTCGCGGTCTGCTTGAGGATCGACATCCCCTGGTTCGCGACCTTGACCGTCGCGCTCGCCAGTTCCAGCGCGCTGGCCACCTCGGCGGCGGAGTAGGCGCTCGCGGCCGCGCCGACCTTTCCCGAGTAGGTCACCATCTCCTCGGTCATCTTGGTCAGCAGCGCGAGCATGCTCGCGGTCGCCGCCTTGTCCAGCAAGGACATCGCGACGCCCTCGAACAAACCGGCCAGGCTGGGCATCGTGCCCAGCCGTTGCATCAGTGACGGTGGCATCGTGGGCGCGGTGAGATGCTGGGAGAACGCACTCATCGCGACGGGATCGCCGTTGATCTCTGTTCCGGGCATGTGCCCCTCCTCAGTGTCCGGAGCGGAATTTCGCCGCGTTGTCCTGTTGGTTCACTTGCCACAGCTCCTCGTCGAGCAGCTGCACCGTGTTGCTCTCCGGGTCCCACTGGCGTTGCGGCGCGGCGGGCGGCGACTTCCGTTTCCCGTTGACCGCCCGCCCGAGCAGCGGCACCCCCGGCGTTCCCGCGGGTTTGCCGCGTTGCCGTCCGACGGGTCGTTCCGCGTCGCCGGGTTTGATGCCGCCGTTCTCACCTTTCCCGGCCCCGTTGTTCGGCATCATCGGCGGTGGCATCCCGCCCGCGCCTGCCGCACCCGCGGCGGAGGCCGAACCGCGGCCCAGTCCGGACACCATCGGTGCGGCACCCGCGTTCAGCCCGGCTCCTGGCATCGAGCTGCCCGGGCCGGGGATCGCTCCGGCACCACCGCCCACACCGGTTCCGCCGCCCGCACCGGCACCGCCCGTACCGGAAAGCCCCGCGGTGTCCGGCATCCCGGCCAGCGAGGGAAGGCCGGACGTGCCGCCGTCGGCGTAACCGGCGTAATCCGCATAGTCGCCCAGTTTCGATGGGTCGATGCCGGAAAGGTCGGGGAGCTCGGGAGTTCCGGCGCCCGATCCGCCGAGCAGTTGCTCGGCCGCCGACAACGCGTCACTCAGCGCGCTGAGGGTTTCCGTGGCGTCTTCCACCGGGCTGCTGGTGGGATTCTGTTCGCTCGGCTGCTCGGGCGTCGTGGGGTCCGGTGTTCCCGGATCCTCCCCGGGAAGGTCGCCGGCGTTCGGCGTACCGGAGCCGTTGCCGAGCCCGGAATCCTGGTTGTAGCCCGGTCCCGAGCCGAGCTGGGTCGGCCCGTTCCAGGGACGGCCCCGGGCGGCGAGCATGGCGTGCCCGGTGAACACGTATTGCTTCGCGACCTGGTTCAGCCGTCCGCCTACCTCCGCCCGGGCCAGTTCGGCTTCCTTCGTTCGCTCGTCCGGGTCGGTCTTGGCGTTCACCCTCCCGATCCACGCGTTCATGATCGACCGGGTCGCATCCATCTCGGCCTGCAGCGCGTCCATCTTCAGGAAGAGGGCGGATTCGGTGATGCTGCCGGTGGGCCTCTTCGGCGCGTCCGCCGGTGCCGGTGCCGGTGCCTGTTCCAGCCCTCCCCAAGAACCGAGCCCTGCCTTGCTGACCTCATCCACCCAGTTGACGAACGACCGCCCCACCTCATCGTCCCAGTTGGGGCCCCGGAGATTGTTGTTGGCCGTTTGGAGCAATCCTTGGGCGTCGTCGACCCACGTCCGCGCCTGCTCCCACATGGCCTTGGCCGCGATCAGCGCGGGGTAGGTGTACTGCAGCTCCGCTTGGAACATTTTCACTTGCACGTCGAAATTGACTTTTTCGTATTCCATCGGTCAAGTCCTGTCGGGGTGTCTTGGGGCGGCATGTCCGGTCACACGAGTGGTCCCGACGGGTTCCCCAGGTACGGGATGTCCGGCGGCACCACCGCGGGGCCCGTTTCCGTCTGCGGCGGGCGGCTGGTGGCCGCCAGCACCGCCGACTGTGCCGCCTCGCCCGCGGCCCGGTAGGCGCTCGCGCTCTTGCCCGCCATGACGCCGAAGAGCTGCACGCCGGGGCCGGCCTTCTCCAGAAAGGACTTCAGCGCGTCGGTGACGAACTGATCGGCGCCGGCCAGTGCCGCACATTCCGGCATGCCACCGCATTCCTTGATCGGCTCCCGATCGATCGCCGGAGCGGGCAGGATTCTCTGCGCCTCGGTCGCGAACTTTTCCAGCGCGGGAATCCACACGTCGACCTTGCCGCCCATGAACACCTCCAGTGCCGTTCCTCGGATATTCGTGTTTTCCCAAGCCAACCAGCGACAGCGGCCGCGATGGCGGCTCCGGCAGCTTCCGGCCACGGACGGCTACACCTTGGGCGGGAGCCAGGCGAGCTGGACCAAACCCTTGTGGCCACGGCGATCCACCAGCCAGCCGCGGCCGGGCGGGAGTACCTGGGCGCGCATACCACCGAGCAGCGGACCCTCGTCCCGGTCACCGGACATCATCAGCCCGGGCGTGCCGACCTCCCGCAGCCGGGAAAGGAACGGTTCGAACAGCCCTCGGCCCGCGCCGCCGGAGCGGCGGGCGAGTACCACGTGCAGGCCGATGTCCGAGCCCTGCGCCGCCAGCGACAGCAGCGGCATCAGCGGATGCTTCTCGTGCGTGGCCACCATGTCGTAGTCGTCGACGAGCACGAAGATCTCCGGTCCGTGCCACCAGTTCCGCGCCCGTAGCTGTTCCGGCGTGACGTCCGCGCCGGGTAGCCGCTTCGCCATCGACGCGGCCACCTCGGCCAGCAGTTCGCCGCTCTGCGCGTCGTTGGTGCCGTATCCGAGCAGGTAGTCCTCGCCGACCTCGCCGAGCAGCGCGCGTCGATGATCGATCAGGATGATCCTGGCTTCGCTCGGCGTGTACGCGCCCTCGATCCGGCGCGCCAGCGCGCGCAGGAACGTCGTCTTGCCGGACTGGGTGTCGGCCAGCAGGAAGAAGTGCGGATCGGCGGTGAAGTCCAGCCGCATCGGGGAAAGGTCCTTCTCGTGGATGCCGACCGCGAGCCCGGCGTCGGCGCCGGTCAGCTCGTCGGCCTCGGGCAGCTCCTCGAACGGGAACGTTCCCGGAAGCAGCCGGACCGGCGGCGCGGACTCGCCAGGCCAGGCCGACCGGACCGCGTCGACGAGAGCGCCGATCCCACCGACCAGGTCCTCGGTACTCGCGGACCCGTCGATCCGGGGGAGCGCCACCAGCATCTGGTGCTTGCTCATCGAAATGCCCCGGCCGGGGGCGCCCGAGGGCACCCCCATGGCGGCGCGCCGGTCGATCAGCGAGTCGATCGGGTCGCCGACCTTCAGTTCCAGCTTGCTGGCGAACAGGTCCCGGACGTTCATGCGGAGGTCGAACGAACGAGCACAGCTCACCAACAGGTGCACGCCGTAGGAGAGGCCACGTGCGGCGATGTCCCCGACCGTCTCTTCCAGTTGGTCGAACTCGCTGCGCAGGGTCTGCCAGCCGTCGACGACCAGGAACACGTCGCCGTGGGGCTGGTCGGCGAACCGGCCCTCGGCACGCAGCTTGCGATAGGTGACGATGCTGTCGATCCCGTGCTCGGCGAACAGCCGTTCCCGCTGCGCCAGCACGGTGGCCACCTCGGCGACGGTACGGCGCACCGCGCCGGTGTCCAGCCGCCCGGACACCCCGGAGACATGGGGAAGGCCGGCGATCGAAGCGAGCGTGCCGCCGCCGAAGTCGAGGCAGAAGAACTGCACCTCGCGCGGGGTGTGGGTGAGCGCGAGGCTGCTGATCAGCGTGCGCAGCGTGGTGCTCTTGCCGGTCTGCGGCGCGCCGATCACCAGCACGTGCCCGGCCGCGCCGGACAGGTCGAGCCGCAGCGGATCGCGGCGCTGCTCGTACGGCCGGTCCACGATGCCGATCACCGGCCGCAGCCCGCCGGGCCGCTCGGTGGTCAGCCCGCGCACTGGGTCGGTGGTGAGCGCGGGCCGGATCGCGTCGAGCGTCGGCGACTCGTCGAGCGGCGGCAGCCACACCTGATGTGCCGGTGTGCCCTGGCCCTGCAACCGATCCACCAGGATGTCCAGCAGGGTTTCGCCGACCGCGGCGTCCTGATCCGGTTCGGGTGTCTCCGGTTCGTCGCCGGTGTCCAGCTCGGCGGCCAGATAGTGCGTGGTGTACTCGCGTAACACCAGTTGTTCTTGCGAGGTAAGGGAAGCCGCGCGTCCGGTCTGACGCTGGTAAACGCCGGAAACGTAGGCCGAGCGGAACCGGTCGAGCTGTTCGGTGCCCACTTTGAGGAAACCGTGGCCGGGCGCCCTCGGCAGCCGGAACGCGTCCGGCATGCCGAGCACCGTCCGGCTCTCCATCTCCGAGAAGGTCCGCAGCCCGATCCGGTAGGAGAGATGTCCTTCGAGGCCGCGCAGCCTGCCCTCGTCCAGTCGTTGCGAGGCGAGCAGCAGATGCACCCCGAGCGACCGGCCCAACCGGCCGATCTGGACGAACATGTCGATGAAATCCGGTTTGGCGGACAGCAATTCGGAGAACTCGTCGCAGATCACCAGCAGGGTCGGCACCTCGGGCAGCGGCGCGCCCGCCGCGCGGGCCTTCTCGTAGTCGCGGAGCGAGTCGAAGTTCCCGGCCGCGCGCAGCAGTTCCTGCCTGCGGATCAGTTCACCGTTGATGGCGTCGGTCATCCGGTCGACGAGATGCAGTTCCTCGGCGAGGTTGGTGATCACCGCGCTGGTGTGCGGCAGCGAGTCCAGCCGGGTGAAGGTGGCGCCGCCCTTGAAGTCGACCAGCGCGAAGTTCAGCGAGCTCGGTGGATGTGTCGCGGCCAGCGCCAGCACCAGCGTCCGCAGCAGTTCGGACTTGCCCGCACCGGTCGCGCCGATCAGCAGGCCGTGGGGGCCCATGCCGTCCTGCGCGGATTCCTTGAGGTCGAGCTCGATCGGTGCCCCGTCCGGGTGGATCCCGATCTTGACCCGCAGCCGGTCGCGGTTCGGCCGGGGCGTCCAGGTGTCGGCCGGATCGAACTCGTACGGGTCGCCGAGTTCGAGCAGCTCGGCGAGGCCGAGTTCGCTGGTCATCGGCGCGTCACCGCGCACGCCCGCGGTGAGCCGCAGCGGGGCGAGCTGCCGGGCGAGCCCTTCGGCGGCCACCGCGCCGAGCGCGTCCGCCTTGCCGAGCGGGATCTCGCCGTCGATCGTCTCGCTGACCAGATCGCCGTCCTCGGCCACGGCCAGCACCACGGTGGTCCGGTCCAGGGCCCTCGGCGGCATCGTGGTCAGGTCGACCACCGTCACGCCCTCGACGCCGCCGCCGGTCATCAGGTGGTCCGACCCTGCCATCGAGCCGCCGTCCAGCACGACCACGAGCTGCGGGCCGGAGACCCTGGTGTCCACCTCGGGGTCGAACCTCGGGCGCCTGGCCAGCTCCTCTTCGAGCATCGCCTCCAGGGCCGGAATCGTCGGTGCGACAAGGCGAAGCGGACCGAGCGCGTCGGTGCGTTCCGGGTGCAGCGCGTGCGGTAGCCACTTGATCCATTCCCACTCCTCGCGCTCCCGCTCGCCGACGCACACCGCGATCCGCAGGTCGTCGGGCGAGTGGAAGGTGGACAGCTGGGCAAGCATCGCGCGCAGCATGCCGAGATGCCGCGCCCGGTCACCACGCAGATAGATCCGGCTGAAGCCGTTGATCGCGATTCCCAGCGGCAGTCCGTCGACCGTCGTGTACGTGGTGATGAACCGGCGTAAAGCCAACGCGGACAACGGTTCCAGCTCTTCGAGCGGTTTGGTGTCCGGCGAGACCAGGGTGGTCGCCGGGGCCTGCGGACCGGTGCCGATCCGGGCGATGCCGAAGTCCGGGTCGTCCTTGCGCCGCTCCCACAGCCGGTAGCTGGCGGCCAGCGACCACAGCGACTCCGGATCCGGGTGCAGATACTCCATCGCGTCGCGTTGCCCGCGCACCGAGCGCCGCAGTCGCAGCCGATGCTGGGCCAGCTGGCGAAGGTACTTGCGCCGGGCATGCCCCATCTCCCGCTTGCTCGGGCCGCCGCCCTGCAGGAAACCGGTCACCACCATGCCGAGCATGCCGACGCCCATCAGGCCGTACACGACGAACCGGATCGATCCGGTCATGCTGCCGGAGAACATCAGCATCATCGCGGCCATCATGGCCACCATCGGTATCACCGTCAGCACCTGCAGCCATTGCCGCGCGGGCGGCGGCGGGATCTCCGGAGGTGCTTGCAGGATCAGCTCGCCTGCCGGCAACTCCGGGGCGGGCCTCCTGGCCGGTCTCTTCACCACGATGGTCGTCACACCGCGATCGTTCGCCGGTCATGGCGCGGGCGGGGCGTGATGGCAGGAACGTGCCGAACCCCGCCGGTCGCGCCGGTTCGCTGGCTAGCTTGAGGCTCAAGGGTCATTTCGGAAGAGAAGAGAGGGACGTATGAGCGGTCTCGTCGATATTCAGTTACCGGTCGTGCAGAACCTGGTCAACAAGACCGATGACAGCATCCAGCAACAGGTCGCCGCGCATCGCGCGCACGCCGCGCGAGATCTCGATGCCCTCAACGAGGGGCTGGGCGGAGCGGTGAAGCAGGCAGGTGTCACCGGCAACATGGGCCGCGTGGACCTCTTCACCAATCAGGTTCAGCCGTTCGCCCAGCAACTCGTCGACTCGGGGAACTCGGTCGTCAAGGTTTCGGGCGGGTTCGCGGCCGAAGCCCAACAGGCGATGATCGCCAAGGCCATCAACCCGTCTTAGCAAGGAGGTTTCCCCATGTCGATGGACGACCACTACAAGACCGTGTACCACATCGTCGGCGCGGCCCAAGACGATATGAACAGGATGGCCACCGACCTCGGCCAGGCGGCCGAGGACGATCTGAGTGCCATGCGCAACGTCGCGGGTTTCGCCTGGAACGGTAGCAACAGCGAGGAAATGAGCCTCCTGTACGCGCAGACGGCCAAGAACACCGGTTCTTACGCGGACGACGCGCACGGTACCGCCGGTTCGTACGGCAATGTCGTGAACATCGCGCAGACGTGCGAGACGCAGGTCAGCAACATCATCGGCATCTAGCGGCCGAGACGACGGAACCCCGGCGGGCCATGGCTCGCCGGGGTTTCCTTTTGGGCGGCGGGGTTCGTGCTTGGCCGGAAGCGGCCAGGCGTGCCCGGCGTCCCCGCACCCGGGTGAGACTGGCCTTACGTGTCAAGGGAGGAACCGTGGAGCCGGACATGTACGCGGACTACGAACAGCTGGCCGAAGACGTGCGGACCATGCAACGGCGCATGGCCGAGATCCGGGCCACCGCCGAATCCGACGACGGGTTGATCAGCGCGACCGTCGGTGGCGCCGGTGAACTTCTCGAACTGTCGCTCGATCCGCGCATCTACCGCACGGCCGACTCGGCCGCGCTGGCCAAGGACATCACCGACACCATCCACGAGGCGGTCGAGTCGTCGACCGAACAGGGACTGGCGATCGCGGCGGGTTTCCTGCCGCCCGGTATGGACGCCGACGCCGTCGATCTCCGGTTCGATCCGGTGCTGCGCCGGTTGGATCGGCCGGAGCGGGGCTACGGCCGATGAGCGGGATGGACGGGAACAACGATGGCAAGGTCGACATCTTCTTCCAGCCGACCCGGCAGGAGCTGACGAATCTGAGGGCCGCGGGTACCGACTTCGAGACCGAGTGGGCGAAATGCCGCAAGGCCATCGAGGACATCACCCCGCTGCTGGGTTTCGGGAAGCTGGGCGAGGCGTTCCAGGACTGCGCGGACAACACCCCCGGCCTCGTCGAGAGCGCGAACGGGGTCGACGACAACTTCGGCAACTTGGCCACCAACGCGGAGAGCGGCGTCAAGATCTACGAGAGCGCGCAGACCGAGGCGACCGACCAGCTCGGATCCTGAGCGGGTACGCGGACGATGGCTGATCTGTGGAGCATGACGGTCGCGGCGTGGGAATGGATGGGCGGCGTCGTCGACGACATCTGGCCGCCGGACAACCCGAACGCGGCCGACGACCTCGGTGACGCGTGGGACAAAGCCGCGACGTTGCTGGAAGGTGCCATCCTCCGATCGTCGACCGTCCACGACCGGCTTCGCGAGACCTGGCCGGACGCGAACGGCGCTTTCGTCCAGGCGCGGATCAAGGAGGCCAACGACGGCGAGTACGGCGGTGGCGGGTCCGGCCACCGGGATCTCGTCGTGAGCATGCGCAAGATGGCGACGTTCTGCCACAACTACGCGGATCAGATCCGGCGGGTGCGCAACCAGATCTGGTCGGAGATCATTCACGCCAGCCTGGATTTCGCCCTCATGGCGGCGATCCCCGGCGGACAGTGGCTGTTCGCCGCCAAGATGGCGAAGCGGGTCGCCAGGATCGTGGAGATCGCCAAGTCGATCGCCCAGGCTGGGAACAAGCTCGGCAAGCTCGGCAAGCTCGCCACGATTCCCGTGCGCGAGGCGGCCGACGAGGTCTTCACCAACAGCATCGAGCAAGGCCTGAACATCTGGCAGGGCAACCAGGACGGGTTCAGCTGGAAGGAAAGCGCCACCAACGCGCTCGGCGGTGCCATCGGCGCCCCGGTCAGCGGCATCGTCGGCGCGCCTGGCAAGGCCATCGGCGCTCTCGCCAGGAAGAATCCGGGCGTCAAGAACGCGCTGGACAGCGGGCTCGGCAAACACGCGACCACGGCGGTCAGCTCGGCGAGCACGAACGCGGTGTCGTCGCCGATCTCCAGCCATGCCGCGCAAAGCATCATGGACGGGAACGGGGTCCCCACCGACCTCGCCGGCTATGGGCAGTCCATCAAGGAGAACTGGCTCACCTCGGCCGCGATCGGCCCGATCCGGGGGAACGCGCATCTCGCCGGCGAGCAGGTGATGGAATTCGGCAGGGAGAAACTCGGGCTGCAGAAGCCGGCTCCGATGACGGATATGGGAACCTCGTCGGGCGGTCCGCCACCGACCGACCCGCCGGGCGAGGTGAAAGCGCCGGAGTCGGCCGACGTCGGCGCGGGGAAGGGCGCCGACACCGCATTGGGGCAAGGAGACAGCGGCGTCGGGCTGGGGCAAGGCGAGTCCGGGGCAGCCTCCGGCCAACCCGGCCGCTCCACCGGGGAACTGGTCGGCACGTCGGGCGCGGACGGTGGTGGTCACGGCAAGTCGACCACTTCGTCCACAATGGATGAGTCGGTCGCCGGTGCGCGACAGCACGCCGGAGTGGGTTCGTCGACGGGGCAACACACGATCGGTTCCTCGGTATCGCAGGCGGGGGCCGGTTCGGTGCCGCAGGCGACCGCCGTCGGTGCGGCGCCGGCCACGGCCACGGCAGCCGCTCCCGGTGCGACGCCGTCGGCTACCGCCACGTCGGCTCCGGCCCCTTCGGCGGCCCAGGCCACTTCGGCACCGGCGGCGGCCGACTCGTCGACCGCCTCGGCACAGGCGGGCGCTCCGGCCGCGACCGCGTCGACGCCTTCCGTAACGGCCCAGACCGGCGCGCAACCCGGTGCGGCACAACCGGGTTCGGCGCAGCCCACCGCACCTCAGTCCGGTGCGGCTCAGCACCAGGGCTCGACGCCCGCGGTCCCGAACCGGGGCACCGCGGCGAAGCCCGGCAAGGGTGAGCCGGAAGCCGCACCGGAGCCCGACGACGGCCCGAGGCCGCCCGAATCCGAAACCCCGGAACAGGATCGACAGCAGGAACCGGAGGAAGCTCCTGAATCCACTGTGGACGGTCCGGTCGGAGAGGCAGGCGGGAGTACCGGTACCGGCCCCGGTCCTGGGACCGGCCAGGTCCTGGCCGCCGCCGCACCGGCCGCCGCGGCGGCCCAGCAGGCGCAGCAGCCCAGTCGGCCGAATCCCGCCCAGCCCGCAAAACCGGTCCCGGCGCCCGCCCATACGACGATGCGCCGTGCCGCCGAGCCCCAGCGCACGCAGGGCGACCCGCCCGCCGACCCGCCCCGGCGGCCGCCCGGCCCGCCGCCCGGCACCGGTGAATCGCCGGAAGTCCCGGACGGCGTGCCGCCGCGGCTCGCCGCCGTGTGGGACCTGCTGCCGCCGACCGCGAGGCAAGCGATCACCGAACTGATGAGCTCGGTCGATCCGGACGCGCTGGCCGATCAGGCGCAGGAGTTCGCGGCGCGCCTTTCGCCGGGCCGGATGGACCGTTCGCTCGGCGAGATCCTCGGCGAGATGTCGGCTCTCACGGGGCAGGAGCTGGGTGATCGACTGGTCGCCGAGGCCGCGGTGCACCGGCTGTGGGGCGCGGTTCCGGCCGCGAGGGAGGCGATGTCCGAGCTGCTCGCCCGTCTGCACCCGGCGGAGGCCGCGGCCACCCTGGCCCGCCTCGCGCCCCTGCTGGCCAGGCCGCCCGAACTGGCCGAGGCGTGGGACGCGTTGTCGCCCTCGGCGCGGGAGGCGGTCGCGGGTCTCGCGGCCAAGATGAATCCGGACAAGCTGGTGAAGCGGCTGACCGATCTCGCCGGGCGGGTGTCCGCCGGGCCGAAGGGGCGTTCGCTCGGCGAGCGTGTCACCGCGATGAGTGCCGACCAGCTCGCCGCGTTCGCCGAACAGGTGACGGCCCTGGCCGACCGGATCCCTGCCAGGAAACCGGTCAAAGGCGCGGCGACTCCGGCCGACCTGGCCAAGGTGGACCGGGGCAAGGGCATCCTGCTCGAGGCCGCGGCAATCCAGGCGAAGCTGGACGAGCTCGCCGCGCTCGGCGTGGTCGTGCGGGCCGCCGAGGAGGGCCTGCGGGAAGAGCTGGGTAAGGCGCGACGGGTGCTGGACGGCAACACCCAGGTCCCGGCGACCGCGCTCGATTCCAATTACGAGAACGTCCGCGCGAAGTATGCCGCTGCCGACGTCGCGCTGGCGCTGGCCAAGCTGGACGGGCAGCTGCTGGACCAGATCGGGTTGCCAGGACTGCGGATCACCGGTCTCGAGGTGCCGGTGGACGACGACGGACGGGCCGGTACGGAGGCCAGGAACAGCGACGGAACCGACATCGATATTCGCGGCGAGCTCGGGGACGGCACCGAGGTCCGCTTCGAGGTCAAGGACCGGACCGCGCTGGTCGGGGCCGACCTCGTACAGACCGCGAAACAACGGGAACTGGCCGGGCCCGGCCCGAAGATCGTCCTGCTCGCCACCAACCGGGTCGATCCCGGGTTCGCGGAGAAAGCCGTGGCGAACGGCGCCGACAGTGTCATCCAGTACGACGGGTTCCAGGTGTTCATCGAGGTCGCGGCCACGGGAACGGAGGGCGCGCGGACAGCGCCGACGCCACCCGCGCCACCGCCGGACCGGACACCTCCGGGGCCCCAGGAGGGACCGCCCGCGCCGGAACCGCCGTCGGCCGCGGCGCAACGCTTCTACCATCCGGAGAACCCGGCTCGGGATACCCATCCGAGCCCGGACAGCGACCTCACCGACGCCGAGCTGGCTTCGAGCAGGCACAGCGAGCGCGCGCTGCGGGCGTTGATCGGCAAGTCGCGGCTGGCGTGGAACGACCTCCGATTGTTGCTGCTCGAACACGGCCTGCTTCCCGCCGACTCGCGGCCGCTGCGCCCGCGCGACGTGGAACGCGTCCTGGACGGCGCCCGGGTCCGGACCCGGATCGCCCCCGCGCTGCGGACAGCGTTCGACAACGCGATCCAAGAGTTCGAGCGGCTGGCCCGTGGCGAAGCACCCACGATGAATTCGGATTCGTCACGGAACCGGGCCTGGCAGGTCCGGAAGGAGTTCCGCGACGGCACGATGACTCCCGGCAGGCGCGAGCGGTTCGTCCATGAGATCTTCGCGGACGACGTTCTCGCCCGGCAGCAAGAGATTCTCGGTGACCACTTCGGCCGGTACCAGCTCCGCTCCGGTGTTCCGTTCGGCCTCGACGGTCGCGGGGAGAACGGTGGTGGACGCTCCCACTACGCGGGGTCGACGGTCCCGGCCCTCACCCTCGAGCTGAATCCCTCGGACGAACCGGGATCGCCGGTGGTGGTGCAGAGCTACCACCTGGCCGCGGGCGCCGAACCGTCCGCTCTGGACGTACACCGCGACGATACTTTCACCCGCGCGTTGTTCGAACCGGAAACCCTGCTCCCCACCACCGCCTTGCCGTCGATCGAAACGCGGCACCTGCCCGCCGGGCGCAAAGGCCGGCTCACCTTCGCGCGGATCACCTTCACCGGTCTGCACCTGCGCAAGGGTCTGGCGCTGATCGACGCGCTGATCGAGGTGGGCCGCGCCTCGCGGCCCCAGAAGCTGGCCCTGACACACGCGCTGGAGCGGTATGCCAGGGCCGCGGCACGCCTCGATGACCGGCTTACGGACGTCAAATGGCTTGTCCAGCGCGGAATCGAGCTCACGAACATCGGGCAGGACCAGCTGATCGATGCCGTGGCGGCGGCCTACGGGATGTCACCGGCGATGGTCGCCGCGATGGTGACCGATCCCTCGGTGCGCTCGCGCGTCCCGCGCGAGCTGATGCCGTCGATCCAGGAACTGGACGACTTCTCCGAGATCCTCGGCAAGGCCCGAACGCATTACGGGGAGCTGCTGAGGCAGACCGAGGACACGGCGAAGGAGCTGGAGTTCGCGGAGCGGGAATGGCAGCGGGCCAGAGACGCCGCGCTGGGCGAGATGACGCGAATCGGTGACGAGGCGGTCGCGAACGGGTTACCGGAATGGGCGCGCCGCCGGGCCGCCGCCCGACAGGTCGCCGAGCTCTGGTCGGTGGCCACCAGGGCGCGGGTCGACCCGGAGGGCGATCCGGCGGTACCGGAACCGGCGCGCCCGCGTGGCCGGAGCGTCCGGGACCTCGCGGGGATCCGCGCCGCACTCGCCGCCTCGGCGCGGGCAGTGGAGGAATCACGGTATGCGGCGGAAGTCGCCTACCACGCCGCGATGGCCGAGTTGCGGGCGGCGAGGGAAGACATGCGCGCGCTGACCGAGTGGGTGCCGCACCTGCTCGCCTCGGGCGGCCGGGCCGACGTCGCCGAGGCGCTGGGCCTCCCGGTCGAAAGCGTGGCCACACACCGGCTGCTGCCCGGCGCCGAGCCCGGTCTTTCGCTGGACGGAACCACCGAGGACGTGCGGGCCGAGGTCGCCGCGCGGCAGGACCGGCTGGAGCGGGCGATCGAACGGATGCGCCTGGCCGACGCCGCTCGCACCGAGGCGCACGCCGAGTACGTCCGGGCACTGGTTCCGGCGATCGAACGGGCAGCCGATCGAGGACTGTCCAATGTGGAGATAGGCAGGATCGCCAAGCTCCTCGACGGCGAGGTCGCCGGCATCACCCGGCGGGCGGAGAACCTGCCGGGGAACCGGAAGCCGGTGGTGGACGCCTACGTCGACGCCCGCGGCTGGCTGATCGGAGTGGGTGACCGGGTCACCGGCCGTGACGCCCTCGCGCCGAGCCGGGGCGCCCAGTTCGCCGCACTCGACCCGGACAGCCCGGACTACGTGGCGAAAGCCACGGAACTCGGCGTCGAGGAGGAGCTCGCGCTTCGGCTCGGCAAGCCTCGCCCCGTCCACTTCTTCCACGACGTCCACATGCACCCGAAGGGGTATGACGCCGCCAACGTCGACTATCGCGACCTGGTGAACTGGCTGATCGGTCAGGGACTGCCGAACATCCTGGTGGCGTCGCCGATTCCGCAGAGCGGGCTCGGCGTGATCGGTGGTTCCAGCGGTTCCTTCTATTACGCCCTCACCAACGTGGTCCGGATGACCACCGTCTTCGGCAAGAAGATGCTGGGCCTGCACGGCCAGCTCTCCGACCTGCGGTTCTTCTCCGCACGCGACCGGATGTCGGAAGAGCAGAAGTCACACTGGTTCCCCGGTGTCTCCGGAGCCAGAGTGGACATTCCCGGGGTCGGCGGCTACCTGATGGCGATGGCCGTCCTGTTCGGCGACGCGGCCCGCTACCTCGCCGAGACCACTTTCGTGAAGGAAATGGTCCAGTCGATGCTCGGGCGGCAGGCGAGCGAGGTGATCAACCCGGAGTGGGTCGACTACTTCGGGAAGCTGCTCGCCGCGGCGGAACTCGTCCAGGAATCGATCCACAAGGGACGGATCGGGCCGGAGTTCTTCGCCGCGTACCTGGCGGAAGGTTCGCCGATGGCCGAGCTGTTCCCGGTGGACGGCAGCCCGAGCGACCTGGCCGAACTGGACTTCTACGACTCCCTCATCGAGAACGCCGGGCGGATCAAGGCCTTGCTGAGGGCGGCCGGGCTGGGCGCCGAACTGCGGAGCCTGCCGGAAAGCCCGCCGGAGATGTACAACCCGAACACCGTCGAACTGCTGGAGACCATCGCCGCCACCGGACAGGTGCTGATCCTGCACGACGACATGGGCCTTGCCAGGTTGCGCGGCAACGGGATGTACGTGGCGAGCCCGTCGGACGGGCGCAACCTCGGCCCGATGGCCTACCTCCTCCAGCAGGAGAACCTCGCCGGCGCGAAGGTGATCTGGGCGCATCTCGGCCTCGGGCACTGGACCACGCTCACCGTCGAACACATCGAGCGGTTGCAATGGCTGCTCGACACCACGGACACCGCCATGGACATCTCCTGGAACGTCCTCGCGCAGCACGCGAAGGCGACTCCCGAGGTCAGGGAGGCGTTGATCCGGTTCCTGATCGTGAACCAGGATCGGCTCATCTTCGGTACCGACACGGTGAATCCGCAACCAGGTGCGCACTACGTCCGCCACCGCAACGAGATGGATCCACTGTTCGCCGAGGCCGCTCGGAGGCCCGGCGGGGAAGCGGCGGTCGCGAAGATCCTGCATGGCAACTTCGCCCGGATGCACGAGGAGGCGGGGCAGCGGGTCACCGCGTTCGTGTTCAACGAGATCCTGTCCGGAGCCTGGGACGGGTTCATCGAGTCGTTCGGCCCGCATTGGCAGCGCAAGGTGGACGAATGGGTCGAGGCGAGAATCGCCGAGGGCTGGGTCGCGGACCCCGCCTATCAGGCGCGCGGGCCGTTGTCCGGGCTGGATCTCACCGACGAACAACGTGCGAAAGACCAGCCGTGGCTGGCGAATCCGCAATTGCGGACGATGAAGCTCTGGTACACCGCCGCCGATCCCGGACGCGACGCGAACGCCAATCCGCTGCGGCTACAGGCGGCCGCGGCCAGGATCTCCGCCACGGAAACCGCGGCGGGGGTCAAGTCCGCCTTCGAGAAGCTGAAGCAGCGCTGGACCGAACGAGGTGGACTGCGACCGGTGAGCGGGGCCGACGCGCTCCTCAGCCGCCCGGTCACCGCCCAGGCACTGATCGCGGGCGAGCGCATCAGGGCGGCCCTGGCCGCGGGAGAGCTCTCCCGTGCGCGACTGGCCATGACCCCCGGACGGCTCGCCACGCTGCCGTTGGCACCCGCCGAACGGGACGCCATGCTCGCGTCGCTGATCGAGAGTGTGGAGAGGACCGAACGAAAACAGCTCACGGCGCTCGAGAAGATCGCCACGCTGCGCTCGGCCTGGCTCGGCCGTGACCTGAAGGGCTGGGCGGTGGCCGGGGCCGCCGCGGCGACCATGCTGGGAGTGGGCGCGACGATGGGCGTTCCCTTCGCGCTGTCGGCGGGGGTGAGCATCGTGGCGGGCAACGCGGCCTTCGTCGTCCGCGGGATGCTCAACATCGCGAAGACCGGGCACGCCCAGAGCAACCGGGTGAGCCTGGAAGGGATGCTCGAACGCGGCAGGCTCGACCAGCGGTCGGCCGAGGCGCTCGCCAGGATGATCCGGGATTACCTGGAGTACGACGTCAATCCGCTCGGCTGGTTCGACACCGTCCTGGAGGAGGTGCGGGGCGAAGTCGACGTGAGGACCCGGCAGTTCCTGATCAACCTGCAGGCCATCATCCACACCCCGCTGGCGATCGGCGAACGCCCGTCGCAGCGCCAGGAAGACGTGAGCCTCGAGGTTTCGCGTTACCTGAACGAGGTCGGCAGGCCGTACGGCGCCGCACCCGAGTCGATGAACAAGATGAACCCGCACGCGGGCAGGCTCGGCAAGCTGATGGCCGCCGGCCTCGCGGGCACCTTCCTGGTCAATCTGCCGGTACATCTCGCCCAAGCGACCAGCCTGACCGGGCTGGCGGCCGCGGTCGCGGGGACCTACGCGATCGCGGACGGACTGTTCCTTTCCACCGCGCTGTCCAACGCCATCGGGGGGATCGCCGGCTACGACAACGCGCTCCGGCCGCTGTACCGCAGGATTCAGAACGCACTCGCGTTCCCGGTGCTGACCGTGGCCAACGGCATGCTGGTCGCGCTCGAGGTGAGTCAGGGGGAGTGGCTGAAGGCGCTCGCCGCGACGACCCTGACCGGCGCCACCCTCTACATCTCCAAACTCGGTGCCGAGCTGGAGCTCCGGCTGGGCCGCCAGGCCGCTCGCAAAGGCCCGGCGGCCCTCTGGGTCACCGCGTCCTCGCTGGTCGGGCTGGGCATGATGGGCCTGTCCTCGGCGCCGCTGGTCGCCGCCGCGGGCACCGCGCTCGCCGTGTCCGGTCCGGTGATCTACGTCGTGCGAGCCGCCTTGGAGCGGGTGCACGGGATCTACGAGGCGCGGACCCCCGCGGGTCTCGTGTACACGTCGAACATCCCGGTGCTCGGCGTCGGCGCGGCCGTCGATCTGAGCCTGCCGCGCACGCCACCGGCGCCGAAGGTCATCGGGACGGGCAGTGCTACCGAAAACAAGCCCGACGAGAACCCCGACGATCCCGATACGCCGGACGATCCCGGCGGTGCGCCGTCGCCGGGACCGACGCCACCGACGCCCCCACGTCCGGCAGGTCCGTCGAACCGGCCGGATCCCGGGACGGATCCGAACGTCGGGAACACCACTCCCCGCACGACGCCGCCGGACGCTGGACCGGTCGGTCTGCCTGCCTCGGATTCGTTGCCGCCGCAGAAGAATCCCGATCCCATCGGGGTGCGCGCCGACGCGCGGCACGCGGTGGGGCGCGCGGTGCCGGACGCCGGTATGCGAGCGGTCGAGCGCTCCGCGAACGGCCGCCGACACGTGGTCACCGGCCCGGCCGGGAACACGTTCGACGTCACCGTGCGAGCGGGAACGCCGAGTCCCGGCCAGGTCGCCCAGTACAGAGTGGACACCGCGCAGAACTCGCTGGAGATCGAGATCTCCGAGTTCGCCACCGAGGACGCGACGCGCGACGCGGTCGCGAGGGCGCTGGGTGCGGCGGCGGCCGAGCTGTCCGGGACGCCGCACGGCGAGGACTTCCTCAGCGCCACCGCCGATCCCACCGCGGACCCGTTGCTGAGTCCGGCCGATCACGGGCGGGCCGCGCGGCTGCTGGCGTTCGGCAGTGCGCTGGCAGGCAATCCGCTGCCACTCCGGCGATCCGGGCTGAGCGCCGCACTGCGGGCGTTGATCGCGGACATGGGCCTGCGGCCGGGCGACCCGGGCGCCGCACGGCGGCTGGCCGCGCTGCCGGACGAGCGGATGCGCGAGGTGGTGCGCCGGTACGCACCGGCGCCCGATGGCTATGCGGGCAGACTCGACTACGCGATCACCCGGCTGCTCGCCGGCAGCACGTCGTCGGTCGCTTTCGGCGGCGCCATCGTGGCCACCGCGCCGGTGGTCGCGGCCGCGATGATCAGCGGCGCGGCCGCGCGCTCGCTGGCCGCCGGCCTCTATGACCGGTCGGTCGTGGCCCGCGAGGTCAACGCGGAGAAAGCGGCGAAAGCACCCGTAGAGCGGGCGGTCGCCGAGCGGGCCGCGGCCAGGCGGGAGGCCCTCTTCCGCCCGCTTTTCGACCGCTGGACCGCGATTTCCGGCCGGCTGCGGAGCGGAACACCGTCGCCGGAGGCCACACCACGATCGGAAACGCCAGGGACCGAGCATCCGGATGCCGAGTACGTCGGCCTGACGCCGTACGCGGTGCGCCGGGCGGCCGGTGTCTCCGCCGGATCGCTCGGCACGCTCGCGATGGCCTCGATCGGCATGCAGCCGATGATGGCCGGCGCGCTTCTCGCGACGCTCTGGGCGCCCGCCGTGTTCGGGTCGTTCGCCGAGGCGTTCCGGGGACGGCGCCGTCAGGACGAGCGGGTGGCACGGGCATCGGAGCGGCTGGACGAGACCGATCAGGCGACCGCGGACAACGAACGGGAGCTGGCCGAGTTCGGTCACGCCTTCCTCGATCTGATCGAGGAAAGGCTGGCGGATACCCCGGTGCCCGCGGCCGAACCGGGGGAGGCGAGCGGACCCCGGCACCGGGTGAGCCCGCTGGCGACCTTCACCGGCGTGGGCAACGATTCGGCGTTGTCGCCGATCGGCTACCGCATCCCGGACCGGAATCTGCCGGACACGTCGGACCCGACCTGGCTGTCCGCGATGTTCACCGGCTACCTGGAATACCTCGGGCTCGGGGTGCTCCAGGCGATCGTCGGCACCATCGCCGGCGGGGTGACCGGGCACAGCGCGTACCGGGCCGCGCAGGAGGCCGAGCACGACCGCAGGCTGTACGACCTGCTGGCGGAGGTGGACGAGCACAGCGAACTGCGCACTCGGGTGTTGCGTGCGGCGCTGAACCGGCTCGCCGAAACCGCGCCACAGCAGGCGGACCGCGACCGGCTCAGCCACTTTTTAGCTGAGCACGGCTTGGCGGAGCACGGGCTGTCCTCGCCCGAAGCGGAGCCGGACACCGAGCCCGATGGCGATCCGCCGCCGTGGCTCGCGTCGAAAACCTGGCTGACCACCGACCTGGTGATCGCCTCCGCCTCTCTCGGCGCCACCACGGCGGGCTTCACGTTGTTCGGCATCGGCGGTCTTGGCCCGTACGCGGTGGCCGCCGCGGCCGAAACGCTGATCCCGTTGTTCCACCGATCGTTGACGGAACGGGAATTCGCCGCCGAGGACGCCGCCGCCGGGCCTGCCGCCGAGTTGCGGAGGGCCGAGGCGCGGGCCAGGGCCGACGCGCTCGAGCGGTACCTGTTCCGGCTGCTGGACCGTGGGCTCGCCGAGTCCCAGGACCAGCCCGACGGGCAGCGACAGTGGTGGCATCCGAGGCAGATCGCCGACCTGGCGAGGGAGATGGCGCCCGCCGTACCGCCGTCCGAAGCCGCTCCGTTTTCGGTGCCAGGACAGCTCAAGGCCGCCGCCGCTGCTGCCTACCTGGACCTTCTGGACCAACCGGGAGAGCTCACCACGCTGCCGGACCGGCTGGTGGCGCTGGAGGCCGTCGGTGCCGCCGCGGACCGGCTTACCAGGGCCGGGGACTGGGCGGCCACGACCGGGCAGACCCGCCCGGAAGTGGTGGCGCGCAACGAACTCGTCGAGGCGATCCAGCGGTACAACGCGCTCGCCGAGAACCCGCTGCGGCTCGATGACGTCTTCGACGGGGTGCACCGGGGCAACAGCAACCCGCAGCAGGTACGTCAGCTGTTGCCCGGCCTGCGGGACGCGGTCGGCGGCGAACCCGGCGAGTTGGTGCCCTGCCAGGTGGCAGCCGTGCTCACCGACCGGCATCTCGCCGATCGGGCGGCGGGCAGGCCGCCGGGACGGGTGGTCCCGCCGCGCACACTGGCCGGGCTGACCGGCAGGGAGGGCTGGGCCGACAGGGTCGCCATGGCGGCCAGGGTCACCGGGGCGCGGTTCGTCCCGATGGCGTCGGCCAACGATGTGGCGCAACGGCTGCGTGCGCTCGGCCCTGGTGCCCGCGCGATCGTGCACGGCGAGCGCGCCGGCGTCACGCATCTGTTCAACGTGGCCAATCTGGACGGCGAGGTCTACTTCATCGACGGGCAGATCACCCTGTTCGCCGACCTGGCGGGCTACCGCGACGGATTCCGGGTGCTCATCACCGAGGACAACGGTGAGGAGGCTCGCCGGTGGGCCGGCCGTCCGGTGCCTTTCCTGCTGCGCAACGCCTACGCGCAGGCGATCGCCTCGGCCCGTGAGCAGTTCGCCCGGCTCCACAAGGATCCCGTCGCGCCGAAGGGCATCGACGATGTGATCAACCCGGAGCCGTCCGAGCAGGACGGTCCGAGGAGATCGGACGCGGCGGTGCCCGCGCCGAACCCGGCGACCGGCGCCCCGCCCCCGCGCGGCACCTCCGCGGGCGGACGCCGTTGGAAGGTGTATCGCGACGTCGCGGCGCTGACCCGCGGGATGACTCCGCCCAGCGTCGAGCCCGCGTGGCACCGGCACACGCGTGGGATCGTGACGGCGGCGACGAACATCGTGAACGGCCCGCCGCGGCCGGCGTCCGGCCTGACGCGCTGGATCTCGTTGTTCGAGACGGCGTACGGCATGATGCACAGCGCGCGGCAGATCTCGGCAGGGGCGACCTACGATCCCGAACTGGTGCGGTGGGCGCAGGAACATCCGGAAGCCCTGAAGTACTTCCGGATGCCCGAGCTCTCGCCGCTGGCGCGGACGAGCGAGGTCAATGCTTTGCCCGCGATCCACGCGGGAGTGGTGACGCCGGACGAACAGGCGTGGCAGATCGAAACCCATCATCCACTGCTGCGCGAGGTCAACCCGAACTTCACCAGCCCCGACGCCTATGGAGAAGGCTGGCAGACCAACGGCCCGCAGGCCGTCGTCGGCTATTTCCGCGGCATGCTCGGCCAGGAGATGAAGGTCGAACCGGTCCGGCCCGAAGACATGTGGCGGGTGGACGGGGAAACCTATGTCGCCGAGCGACTCCACGGGTTCTGGGAAGCCCACGACAGCTACGACAGCGTCATCGACGAAATCCACGGCGCGTGGTGGGCCGCGTCGAGTCCCTCCCCGCTGCCGCCGACCGCCGCGCTGCGGCTGACCTACGCCCATCCCCGGTCCGGGGAAGTCGTGGAGAAGTGGGGCCTGGTGCGGTGGACCGACGGCGGGGTCGTTTTCCTGTCCCCGGTGCCCGGAACCTTGATGCTGTTGCCGGCGCATCCACTTTCGATATCCCTGCTGCCGATCACCTATGGCGAGGCGGCGAAGGACAACCTGCCGGAACGGCGCGGCCGCCCGGTCGAATCGCCGCCGGTGCCCGACGTGCCCGTTCGCCCCGCCGATCCCGGCCAGGTCGCATGGGCGCTGGGCGAAGTGGACGGCGGGCGGCTGGCCGGGCTGGCGTTGCCCGGGCTGGTGATCGAGGGCGTCGACGCCGGCAGGCCCGCCGTCCTGCACGGCACGCTGGCCGACGGGACGGCGGTACGGATCGACGTGGTGAACGCCGGATCACCCGGAGTTCCGAGCTTCGATGTCTTTTCCGGCCGGATCACCCGTGACCGGGCGGCGGCCCCGCCCGGCACCAAACTGGTGTACCTGTTCGCCGAGGGGCTCACTTCGCGACTGGCCGAGGGGCTCGTCGGGATCGGTGCGGACGTGGTGCTGCGCCAGACGGGCTCCACGGACTTCGAAGTGGTCGCGGCCAGGGATCCCGGCCCGCCGCCCGATTTGTTCAGCCGCCGGGCCGTCCGGAGCAACCGGGACATTCTCGACAGCGGCGACGGCCTGCCGCGGACCCAGGAGACCGTCGCCCGCACGGCCGAAGCCGCCGGCATCGATCTGACCGGCGTCCACGTCCAGCTGGTCGAGACGCCTGAGGTGATCGAGTATCTCGACGAAGTGGGCGCCTGTGCGTCGACTCCGCCGGAGTCGGGGGGCAAGACCATTTGGCTCGGCCCGGCCGGTTTCGCCGACGTCGAGACCCTGGTGGCGGTGCTGGCACACGAGATGACGCACGTGCGCCAGCTTCGAGCCGGGATCACGCCGACCGAGCAGACGCGCGAAAGTCTCGAAGAAGAGGCGGAAGCCAGCGAAGGGCCCGCCCTGGAAAGGTTCCGAAATCATGACGACGACGATGTTCGAGGTGGAGAAGACCTTCGATCTGCCGGGCAGGGACGGGATCCTGGTGGTCGGCCGGTTGCGGCAAGGGACGCTGGAGAGCGGTTCGAACCTCCGGCACCGGACGACGGACGCCCGGATCCGGATCCTCGGCCTGGAATTCGACGGCCCGAACCAGCGGGGGACCGACCGCCGGTCGATCCGGATCGACCGGCGGGACGCGGAGCAGGTGACCCCGGGATCGATCCTGACGGGTCATCCCCCGACTTCCTGAACCTGCCGCCGACGACCTTCCACCCGCTCCCGCCCCGCATCGACGCGGTGATCAATCAGGAGCCGGAGCCACCGCTCGCCGAACCCGAGGCCGACTGGATCCCGATCGAGGACGTTCCCGGCCCGCTGCACCGGGACGAACCGTTGCCTGCCTCGGAACTTCGAGCGACCTTCCGGGGTGAGGACGATCCGAACGACCCGGACCGGGCGTTCGCCCCCATGGTCGTCGAGTACTTTTCACCCGAACGCAGGGAGGAGCACCGGGTTTTCGTGCGGGACGGCAAACTCTATTGGGCGCGGGACGGATCCCCGGTGGACACGTCCTCCACCACGGGGCCGTTCGATCACGCGATCTTCGCGATGGATCCGCAGGGGAACCTGTACGTGTCGCCGACGTGGATCTCGGGCCAGTTGCACCATTCCAGCTTCCTCGCCGGGCAGCCCGTCGCAGTGGCCGGCCACATCGGGGTGGTGAACGGGAGGCTGATCAAGCTGACCCGCGAGAGCGGGCACTACCAGCCGGAGAAAGAGCAGTTGGTGACCGGGCTGAGCATCCTCGCCGAGCAGGGCGTGGATGTCTCCCAGGTGGACACCGGTCCCCAGTTCTGGACGGAAGGGAAACCAGGCAAGTGAAGTTCCCGTGGCGCGGATACGTCAACCAGCTCACCTACGCGGCCGGCCTGCGGCAGCGTGCGGACGACGAGCTCGTCGAGCGGGTCGCGGACGAGTTGATCCGTCAACGGTTCTTCACGCTCCCCGTGGCGGACTACCACCGGGCGGCCACGGAGGCCCTCGGCTCCGGCGAACGGATAGCCGGCGAACAGGACGACGAGGACGCCACCCGCGACTTCCTCGCTCGGCTGGTGCGGGCCCTCGACGATCGCGGGCCGTGGCCCGAACCGCCCTACTCGACCAGCGGCACCAGCGAGTGGGCCGCCTTGCAGGACGCGCCCGCGGTCGCGCGCGTTCCGCAGACCGACCGGGAAATCGGAGCCTCGCTGAATCGCGTCTTCGCCGAGGAGCCGCCGGGCGTCGGCGACGTGCGGGTGCTGATCCTGCGACTGCGTACCGGGCAACAGATCGCCCTGCGTGCTTCGCGTCCCTTCGCCGAGCCCGGTGTCGACCTGGTGACTTACGACGATCCAGTGTCCACTGTGGCCGCGTTCGGCGAGCTGACCGGGATCGAAGTGGAACCCGGCTAGGGCAGGTCCCGTTCATGCGGTGCATAGTCGGTGAAACCAGGTTTCTGCTGGTGGTGTTGCCGGTTCGTCCTCGTACCAATAAGTCGGCGGCCCAGCTTCCTTGCCTGCCCGCCCGAGTACGACCCGGGATTGACTACGGGAGTCGGCCGCACCTTGAGTGTCCACAAGGGATACTTCGGCTGGCGAAATGTTCGGTTGACGGCTATATGAACGGTTTCGCGTGGGGGTCGTGAGTGAGAATGGTCGTTCTAACCCTCATTACCACTCACGACCCCCGCGAAAAGTCCCAAAATGGACACCTTTGCCCGGCTGGCGTCCCTTATGGACGGTCAAGAGCGCGCCAGGCTCCATGGCGACCCACTCCCACCACGGACTCGGGCACGCCCCTTTTGCCTTCCCCTCAATATGCGCCGCATTTCCGGCGCAGAACCCGGCTGGGACGGGTCGGGGGAACGTGCGGTGTCTTCCCGGTCAGTTGGGGCTGACCGGGAACCGCAGTTCGAAGATCGCGCCGCCCTCGTCGGCGTTGTACACCGCGAGAGTGCCGCCGTGCGCCTGCGCGACCCACCGCACGATCGAGAGCCCGAGCCCGGAAGAGCCGCCGGTGCTGGCGAACCGGTCGAACGCCTCGCCCGCCAGCGCGGCGTCGATACCCGGGCCGTGGTCCGCGACGGTCACGGTGCCGCCGGCGACGGTCAGGTGCACGAAAGCCTTCGCTCCCGGTTGGCGGCCGTAGCGCACGGCGTTGTCGAGAAGGTTGCCGATGGCCCGTTGCAACAGCGCGGGGTCGGCGTCGACCTTCGTGGGCGCGGCGGTGACGGTGACCTCGGCGCCCTCGGTCGCGGTGTCTTCGACGATGCCCACCACCAGCTGGTCGAGCCAGATCGGCTGGATGCTCAGCTGTTCCACCCCCGCGGCGAGCCGGGCGCGGACGAGCAGGTCGTCGATGATGCCGCCCATTCTCGCGGCGAGGCGGACGGTCCGCGGCAGGAGTTCCGCCGACTGCGCGGGGTTGGCCATCGCGGTTTCGGCGAGCGCGCGCAGGGCGGCGACCGGGGTGCGGAGGTCGTGCGCGGTTTCGGCGAGCAGGACTTCCTGCTGCTGCAAGGCCGCGGCCGCGGGCCGGATCGACCGGCCGGACAGCAGGTGGCCCGCGAACCCCAGTATCGCGACCAGCAGCACGGTGCCGCCGATCACCAGCAGCGTGAACTGGGTGTGCGCGGCGTCTTCGGTCTCCGTCGACTGCACCGCGACGACGGCCGCGAAGGTCTTGCCGTCGCCGTCGCGCAGGGGTTCGGCGCGGACCTTGACCACGTCGCCGTTGGTCGCCTTTTGGTGGCCCTGCACCAGCTTGCCGGTCTGCACCGCTTCGGTGGCGAGCCCGGTCAACAGCTGCATGCTCATCGGGACGCAGTTCGCCCGCGAAAGATGCGGCTCGAACGCGGGCGCACCGCCGGGCAGGACCGCGAACTGCGGGCAGCGGTCGTTCAGCACGTCGGTGTTGACCAGACCGAAGCCGACGGTGCCGTCGAATTCGACCAGCCTGCTGACCGAAGACGTGACCTGGGTCAGTGCGGCGTCGATCCGTTCTTCGCCCTGGTCGCCGTCCTCGTTGATGAGCAGCCACGCGAAGACCACCAGCCCGAGGGTGTTCATCACGGTGAACAACGCGGTCAGCGTCCAGCGCAGCCTGCGCAGACGATCGGCCGAGGAGTGGGTGTTCACCGGGCGCCCAGCCGGTAGCCGAGGCCGCGGACGGCGTGGATCAGTTCGGGTTCCTTCAGCTTGCGGCGCAACCGCTTCACCACCACGTCGACCACATTGGACATCGGATCGGCCTGCGCGTCCCAGCAGTGCTCGATCAGATCCGCCCGCTGCACCGGCAGGCCGGCCCTGGTCAGCAGGTATTCGAGCACCGCGTACTCCTTGTTGGTCAAGGTGAGCAGCACGCCGGCCCGGCGCACCTCACGCCGCGCGCAATCCATCACCAGGTCTTCATGCTGCAGCACCGAGGGCCGGTCGAACGCGGAGCGGTGACACAGATTGGTCACCCGCTCGGTCAGCTCGGCCATCACGAACGGCTTCACGAGGTAGTCGTCACCGCCGTGCTCGAAGCCGGCCACCCGGTCGGCGAGCGCGTCGCGGGCGGTGAGGAACAGCACCGGCGCCCGCCAGCCCAGCTGCCGTCGCATGTGGACGTATTCGATGGCGTCGCCGTCCGGCAGCATCCGGTCGAACACCACGCAGTCGTGGCGCGTTTCGCGCAGCAGCCGGTCCGCGGTCGCGATGTCGCCGGCCTCGCCGACGACGAAGCCGGCCGCGCGGAGCTGCGTGACCAGCGCGAGCCGCAGATTCTCGTCGTCTTCGACGACCAACACCCGTGTCATCAAAACCTCATGTTCGGACAGCGAAAGTAGACGCATGCAGTTCCCGGTGCCCCTGAACGCTAACGCGTCGGGTGCCCGCGGCCGTCCGGACGGCGGGAACTGGCATGAACAGGACGTCGTCGGCGGCACCGCGCCGGGGGGAAGAGGGAGGTACCTGCGATGACCGTGCAGACCGGCCAGCTCAGCCTGGTCACGGGAACGGGCCAGGGCGGCGACCGGGCGGGACTCGGCGAGCTGCTCGCGGAAGCGACCGGCGAGGTGCTCGTGATGAGTACGGGAACGGACACCGCGTTCCAGCGGATCGCGCTCGCGAACGTGCGTCCCGGCGTACGCCACAAGGTGCTCTTCCCCGACTCCGCCCGGATGTCCGGCGCGCTCAACCGGCTTTCACGGGCCGGGGCCGAGGTGCGGACCGACGCCGAGGTCCCGATGGACGCGCTGGTGATCGACCGGACTTCGGTCGTCCTTCCCGCGGAGGGCAGGCAGGCCGGTTCCGCGGTGTTCCGGCTGCCCGGCGTGGTCACCGCGACGGTCGGCCTCTTCGAGCGGATCTGGCAGGCCGCCGCGCCGCTCGTCCCGCTGGACCTCCGGGAGGCCGAAAACGCTTCGATCCTGACCGGCCGCGAGCAGGAGCTGCTGACGCTGCTGTTCTCCGGTACGACCGACGAATCCGCCGCCGCGAGGCTCGGCGTCTCGGTGCGTACGGTGCGCCGGATGGTCGCCGACATCATGAACCGGCTCGGCGCCCGCAGCCGGTTCCAGGCCGGCGCCAAAGCCGTCGATCGCGGCTGGCTGATGGCGAAGGCCGGCTGATGACGATCTCGACTCCCGGCCGTGTCCTGCTGGTGTCGCAGCGGCCAGGCGCGTATCCGACCATCGGTGACGCCTTGACGGAAGCGTCCGACGGCGCCGTCATCACCATCGCGGGCGGTGAATACGCGGAGACCGTCGAACTGACCGGCCTGCGGGTGACCTTGGCCGCGTCCGACGGCGCCACGGTCGTCATCGACGGCAGGGGCGCGGACCGGCCCGTTTTCCGCAGCACCGGCGGAGCGCTCGTCCTCGAAGGGATCGAAGTCCTGGCTGGCGGCGCGTCCGCGATCCAGGCGGACGACACGGAACTCGCGGTCCGGAACTGCACCGTCTCCGGTGGACGCGGCCCGGCGATCGCGATTCGCGGCACGACGGCGTTCACCGTGAGCGGTTGCGTGATTTCGGGGACGGAGCAGGGGATCCTCGTCGACGGCTCGCCAGGGAGGCTCGAGGACACCACCGTCGAGGACGTGACGGGGGACGGGATCACCCTCGGACAGGGCGCCGATCCGGTCGTGACCGGCTGCACGGTGACCGGCTGCGGCCTGCGCGGTATCTACGTCTACCAGTACGCCAGGCCGGTCATCGAAGGCTGCACCGTCTCGCACACCGGTCACGAAGGGATCGCCGTCGCGCACCACGGGGTGCCGGTACTCAAGCGGTGCACGGTCACCGACACCCGGGGCCCGGGGATCTCGTTCGCTTCCGGTTGCGGCGGCGAGATCTCCGCGTGCCGGGTCGCGAACACCGCGGAACCGGGAATCGCGATCGCCGAAGGGGCGACGCCGACGATCGGTGATGCCGCGGACCCCGGCACCGTGGGGGACAACGCGCTGGACGAGATGCTCGCCGAACTCGACGCGATGATCGGCCTTCCCGAGGTCAAGGAAGAGGTCCGCTCGCTTGTCGACGAGTTGCAGGTCAACGAATGGCGCCGCCGGGCCGGGCTGCCGGTCGGTGCCGCCGGGCACCATCTGATCTTCGCGGGCGCGCCCGGCACCGGGAAGACCACGGTCGCGCGGATCTACGGCAAACTGCTGAAGGCGCTGGGAGTCCTGCCGATCGGTCAGTTCCGCGAGGTGTCGCGCCGCGATCTCGTCGGGCAGTACATCGGGCATACGGCGGAAAAGACCGCGACGGTGTTCGAAGAGGCCAAAGGCGGTGTCCTGTTCATCGACGAGGCGTACACGCTCACGCGGCTCGCCGGCTCCGGCGGCGATTTCGGCCAGGAGGCGATCGACACCCTGGTCCCGCTGATGGAGGAACATCGTGACGAGGTGGCGGTGATCGTGGCCGGGTACACCGACGAGATGGTCGACTTCCTCGCCGCCAACCCCGGTCTCGCGTCGCGCTTCGGCAAGACGATCCAGTTCGAGAACTACAGCCCCGCCGAACTTCTCGCCATCTTCGGGCGGATGGCGTCCGCCGGGGACTACGAACTCGATCCCGACGCCGGTCCCGTGCTGACCGGCCACTTCGGGCGCGTTTCCGGAGACGTCAACTTCGGCAACGCGCGGGACGCGCGCCTGCTGTTCGAGAAGGCGCGTACGGCTCAGTCACAACGATTGCGGCTGCTGGGGCGGATGCCCGCGCTCGAAGAACTGCGCGGGTTGCACGTGGCCGACGTGGAGGCGGCCATCGCACGATAGCGTGGCCCCGTGCGGGTGCTGGTGACCGAGGACGACGAGAACTTGCGGGTGGCGTTGGAATTCGCCCTGCGCGGCGACGGCTTCGCGGTGGACACCGCCGCCGATCTGCCCGGCGCCGACGAGGCGCTGATGGTGAACGCCTACGACTGCGCGGTGTTCGACCGGATGCTTCCTTCGGGCGACGCGCTGTCGTACGTCCGCAACCGGCGCAGCGCCGGATGGCCGCTGCCCGTGCTGTTCCTGACCGCGCGCGACAGCGTCGCCGACCGGATCGACGGCTTGCGCGTCGGCGGCGGCGACTACCTGGTCAAGCCGTTCGCGATGCCGGAACTGATCGCCAGGGTGCGCAGCCTGTGCCGCCGTGACATGGCCGGGCAGGCGGTGATCCTTCGCTGCGCCGACGTCGAACTCGACACCGGCAGGCACCAGCTCTCGCGGGCGGGGGTGCTGCTCACCGTGACCCGCAAGGAGTACCTCGTCATGGAACGGCTGATGGCCGCGACCGGACGCCCGGTCTCGCGGCGGGAACTCATCCGGTACGCGTGGGACGAGATGGCGGATCCGGCGTCGAACGTGCTCGACGTCGTGATCGCGCGGCTGCGGCGGAAACTCAAGGATCCTCCGCTGATCCACACCGTGCGGGGGTCGGGCTACCGGATGGCGCCGCTTTAGCCCCACGGACGGGGCAGCCCCGGCCGCCGCTCACGGCCACCCCGCCATGGCGCGTTGCGAAAGCCACTTTCGCAACCTTCAACGTTGCGAAAGTGGCTTTCGCAACGCGCGGCCGCTCCCGGTCCGCCCGAAACCCCGCCCGAACGAGACCGTCGACACCCGGCATGCCCCGGATGTGCCATGCTCGACAGCGCACGAGGCGGCGAAACCGAGAGGTGACGAGGGTGTCCATCTGGGCAGGCGTGATCAATTTCGTCCGGGCACGGTACGAAGTGCTCGAAGAGCGGGGGGACTGGCTCCGGTTCCGTGTCGACACCGAGGACGGCCGCGGACAGCAGGTCTCCTTGCACCACCTGCCCGACCATGACGGCGCGGAGTGGGTCGAGATCTCGTCCCCGGTCGGCTGGGCAGACAAGATCGATCTGCGGCGCCTGCTCGAACTGGCGGGCGGCGGTTCGGTCGGCGGCGCGGCCGTCGTGGACGGCGTCGCGCTGCTCAAGCACACGGTCCCTCTGGTCGACCTGAACCTGGTCAACGAGTTCGAACATCCGCTGAAGTCCCTCGTCACGCGTGCCGACGCGCTCGAACACGAGCTGACCGAGGCCGACGAGTTCTGAGCCCGCCGGTCCATTCAGGACGGAAACGATGAAGGCCCCCTGCCGACGCAGGGGGCCTTCACTCGTCTTCGAGGCAGGACTTGCGCCTTCCCGGTTTGCGCCCGGGACCGCGTCTTGAGCTCAGAGGCGCTCCTGGAGCGCGTCCGCGGCGGCGAGCAGGTCCGCGGCCCAGCGTGCCCCCGGTTTACGCCCTATACGTTCGATGGGCCCGGAAACCGACACCGCGGCGACGACGGTGCCCGTCGAATCCCGTACCGGCGCCGAGACACTCGCCACACCGGGTTCCCGTTCCGCCACGCTCTGGGCCCAGCCGCGGCGGCGGACCTCGAGCAGTGTGCGCTCTCCGTACACCGCCTCGGTGAGGATCGTCCGCTGCGTGTGCGGATCCGACCACGCGGCGAGCACCTTCGCGCCGGAGCCCGCGGTCATCGGCAGCCGTGAACCGATCGGCACCGTGTCACGGAGCCCGCTCGGCGGCTCCGCGGTCGAAACGCAGACGCGCTGGACGCCGTCGCGGCGGTACAGCTGAACGCTTTCGCCGGTGATGTCGCGCAATTTCGGCAGCACCGAACTCGCCGCGTCGAGCAGCGGGTCGGTCGAACCGCCCGCCAGTTCCGCGAGTGCGGTACCCGGCCGCCAGCGGCCGTCGGGGCCGCGGCGCAACAGGCGATGCACTTCGAGGCCGACCGCCAGCCGGTGCGCCGTCGCACGCGGCAGACCGGTCCGCGTGCACAGTTCCGCCAGGCCACAAGGATCTTCGGCCACGGCCTGAAGCACGGCCACGGCCTTGTCGAGTACTCCGATACCGCTATGCTGTCCCACAAGCCGATACTATCTTCCCGAAGTTTGAGATGTCCAGATGGTGGGAAGTACCGATTTCACCGCATGTGAGGAGCCGGAAAATGCCCCGGACACTGGCCGAGAAAGTGTGGGAGTCGCACCTGGTGCGGCGCGGCGAGGGGGCCGAGCCTGACCTGCTTTACATCGATCTGCACCTGCTGCACGAGGTCACCAGCCCGCAGGCGTTCGACGGACTCCGCCTGGCGGGCCGGAAACTGCGCCGCCCCGACCTCACCATCGCGACCGAGGACCACAACGTCCCGACGATCGACATCGAGCTGCCGATCGCGGATCCCGTGTCCCGCACCCAGGTCGACACCCTTCGCACCAACTGCAAGGAGTTCGGCGTCCGGCTGCACCCGATGGGCGACGCCGAACAGGGCATCGTGCACGTCATCGGCCCGCAGCTGGGCCTGACCCAGCCGGGAATGACCGTGGTGTGCGGTGACAGTCACACCTCGACGCACGGTGCCTTCGGCGCGATGGCCTTCGGGATCGGCACCTCCGAGGTCGAACACGTGATGGCGACCCAGACCCTGCCGCTCCGTCCATTCAAGACGATGGCGATCACGGTCGACGGTTCGCTGCGCCCCGGCGTCACCGCGAAGGACGTCATCCTCGCGGTGATCGCGAAGATCGGCACCGGCGGCGGGCAGGGCTACGTCCTCGAGTACCGAGGCGAGGCCATCGAAAAGCTGTCGATGGAAGCCCGGATGACGGTGTGCAACATGTCCATCGAAGCGGGCGCGCGCGCCGGGCTCATCGCACCGGACGAGACGACGTTCGCGTATCTGAAGGGCCGTCCGCACGCGCCGCAGGGCGCCGATTGGGACGCCGCTGTCGAAAATTGGCGCGAACTCCGCACCGACGACGACGCCGTCTTCGACGCCGAGGTGCGCCTGAACGCCGACGAGCTCACGCCTTTCGTGACCTGGGGCACGAACCCGGGCCAAGGGCTCCCGCTGGGCGCCGAGGTGCCGGACCCCGAGCGGATCGGTGACGAGAACGAGCGCATCGCCGCTGAAAAGGCCCTGTCCTATATGGACCTGAAGCCGGGCACGCCGCTGCGGGAGATCGCGGTGGACACCGTCTTCCTCGGCTCGTGCACGAACGGCCGTATCGAGGATCTGAGGGCCGCCGCGGACGTCCTGCGCGGGCACAAGGTCGCCGATTCGGTCCGGATGCTCGTCGTCCCCGGCTCGATGCGGGTCCGCCAGGCGGCGGAAGCCGAAGGCCTGGACCGGATCTTCACCGAAGCGGGCGCGGAATGGCGTCAGGCGGGCTGTTCGATGTGCCTCGGCATGAACCCGGACCAGCTCAAGCCGGGTGAGCGGAGCGCGTCGACGTCGAACCGCAACTTCGAAGGCAGGCAGGGCAAGGGCGGCCGGACGCATCTGGTCTCACCGCTCGTGGCGGCCGCCACGGCCGTGCGGGGCACGCTGTCCAGCCCCGAAGACCTCCAGCCCGCCGTCGCTCGCTGACATCGCTGACATCCGCGAAGGAGTTCCCAACATGGACGCGTTCACCCACCACACCGGCGTCGGGGTCCCGCTGCGCAGGTCCAACGTGGACACTGACCAGATCATCCCGGCGGTCTACCTCAAGCGCGTGAGCCGCACCGGCTTCGAGGACGGGCTCTTCGCCGCCTGGCGCTCCGAGGAGTCGTTCATCCTCAACCAAGAGCCCTTCAAGAACGGGTCGGTCCTGGTCGCGGGCCCGGACTTCGGCACCGGCTCCTCCCGCGAGCACGCCGTCTGGGCCTTGATGGACTACGGCTTCCGGGCCGTGATCTCCTCCCGGTTCGCGGACATCTTCCGCGGCAACTCCGGCAAGCAGGGCCTCGTCGCCGCTCAGGTCGAGCAGGCGGACGTCGAACTGCTCTGGAAGCTGCTCGAAAACGAGCCGGGGACGGAGGTCACGGTGGACCTCGAGTCGAAGACGGTACGAGCCAAGGACTTCACCGCGCCCTTCCAGATCGACGACTACACCCGCTGGCGGCTCCTCGAAGGGCTCGACGACATCGCCCTGACACTCCGCCACGCGGAGGAGATCGACACTTTCGAGACCCAGCGCCCCTCCTGGAAGCCGGTGACCCTCCCGGCTGCCCACTCCTAGGGCCGGTCAAAGGGGGCGGATTCCCTTGCTGAGCAGGGAATCCGCACCCCGGCCTTGGGTACTCGACACAGCCCCGAAACCACACCGAACGGCACCTCGAGAGGCCCTGAAGGGGTCCCTCGGGAGGCGGAACAGCCCCCGAGACAAGGGAAATTTCCGCGCGTCGTTTGGAATTTGTGCTGCATTGGTAATACCGTGTGCGCTAAGTCGGCCGACGGGGCCGTGTACAAGTAGTTCTTCTTGGAGGACTGGAATGGCCAACAAGGCCCAGCTGATCGAGGCGCTGTCGGAGCGCCTGGGCGACAAGAAGGTCGCGTCGGAGGCCGTCGATGGCCTTGTCGACATCATCATCCGGACGGTCAACAAGGGCGAGAAGGTGAACATCACCGGCTTCGGTGTGTTCGAGAAGCGCGCCCGCGCCGCCCGCACCGCGCGGAACCCGCGCACCGGTGAGACCGTTCGCGTCAAGAAGACCAACGTGCCCGCGTTCCGCGCCGGCACGACCTTCAAGGACGTCATCAGTGGTTCGAAGAAGCTGCCGAAGGCCACCGCTGTGAAGCGTGCGACCGCCGGCACCGCCACTCGCGCCACCGCCACCCGCGCGACGACGACCCGGACGGCCGCCAGCCGCCCGGCCGCGACGCGTTCCACCACCACGCGGACCCGCGCCGCCGCCGCCACGACGCGTACGGCTGCGAAGCCGGCCGCCAAGGCGACCGCGACCAAGGCCGCCGCCAAGACGACCGCTGCCAAGGCGGCGCCGAAGACCGCGGCCAAGGCCACGACTCGCGCCACCACGGCCAAGAAGGCGACCGCCACCAAGGCCGCCGCGAAGCCGGCCGCCAAGGCGACTGCTGCCAAGGCCCCCGCGAAGAAGGCTCCGGCCAAGCGGACTTCGGCCGCGGCGAAGAAGAAGTAAGCTCTCTCATCACGAGTGAGCCAACGGCAGGGCCCCGCGCACCGCGCGGGGCCCTGCCGCATTTTTCGGCCGTCTGCCGTGCGGCCGCCTGGTTTCCCCCGACGCGCCCGCGCGCGGTGTCCGGGGGATCACGGCTCCGGAAGGGATCCGCGGCGGCTCAGGGGCCGGATGTGCTGTGATTCTCGTGCCGCTGGGCGAAGTCGCGGCAAAGAATCCGCTTCGATGGGGTTCTCCCGGTCACCCCGATGGACGCATCGCCGCGCTTCCCGGTGCCGCCCTCCACAGTGGAGCGACGATCGACGGCGGGCGGGAACACTGCCGGAGTAGGACGTCACCCACGTGGGGGAGCCTCGCGACTTTCCCTGTGTCCAGACGCCGAACACCCGTGATCAAAGACGTAACTCGCGTGATCGGGGCCGTAACTCACGTGACTGGAAGACGAACTCGTGAGTTACGGCTCCAAGCACGCGTGATACGGCTCCAGACACGCGAGTTACGGCTCCAGCCACGCGAGTTACGGCTCCAGCCACGCGAGTTCGGTGAATAAGCGCAGGCGAGCGTCGGGGATGGGCAGGCCCCGGTCGTCGCTCACCGGGGGTTGCGAAAGCCACTTTCACAACCATCAACGTTGCGAAAGTGGCTTTCGCAACGTCTTCGCCGCGACCGCGTCAGGGATGTGCGGGAGCCGGGGTGGGCAAAGGTGACGCGAAATAGTCCGCGGCCACCAGCACCGGCCCGTTCTCTTCGGTCGGGGGCCGGAAGGACAGCACCCAGAACGAACCCTTCTTCGACGGCACCACGCTGCCGCGTGCGGCGGGCAGGTCGACACCGTCGCGGTCGGCCAGCGCGCTGACGACGTCCGGGATCACCCCGCCCTGGCTGGAGATCACCGGCGTCCCGCCGTCTCCGGCGATGGCCAGCAGCCGGGCGACGCCGAGCACCGGGTCCGGCCAGTAGCCCTCTTCCGACAGCAGCGGCTCGTGCCGGATCTCGACGCCGAGATCCTCGGCGAGCCCGTTCACCGTCTGGACGCAACGAAGCCGCGGTGCCGAAAGCACCCTGCCGGGCGCGTAGTGCCGCAACAGCGAACGCAATGCTTCGGCCTGACGCTGGCCCGCGTCCGACAGCGGCCGCAGGTCGTCGTCGCCGTTCCACTCGTCGCGTTTACCCGCTTTGGCGTGCCGCACCAGGATCACCGTGGTGAGTTCGGGCGGCAGCGCGGAGAACTCGCGCAGCACCCGCACGTCCTCTGTCCGCGTCAGCAGTTTCTCCGCCGCTTCCGGGTCGAGCCAGCGCAGCTCGTCGACTTCCTCGTTCGGCGCGAAGGCGCCGGAAACGGCGTGCGCGGAGAAGTAGTCGACGGTCTTCGGCAGTCCCGCCACGGTGTATTCGGTCCGGACCAGATACCGGCCGAGCACGGCCTCGAATCCGGTCTCCTCTTCGATCTCCCGGACCGCCGCCCGCGCGATGGTCTCGCCCGGATCCAGCTTTCCCTTCGGCAGCGACCAATCGTCGTAGCGCGGCCGGTGGACCAGCGCGACCTCGATCCGGTCTCCGTCACGACGCCAGAGAACGGCTCCCGCCGCCCGGACGATCCCGCTCATCCCGCGGCCCCGTGCCGCTTCGCCAGCTCGACCTGGTGGTCGCGGACGTCGTCGCCGGAAGCCGGGAACGGGGTCCACTCACCGGTCGAGTTCAGCACCCAGCAGCGGGTCGACGGATGCAGCGCGGATTCGAAGATGTAGTCCAGTTGCGCCGTCAGCTTCGGATCCTTGACCCGCACCAGCGCCTCGATCCGGCGGTCCAGGTTGCGGTGCATCATGTCCGCGCTGCCGATCCACCGCGTGCCGCCCGCACGGAAGGTGAAGACGCGCGAGTGCTCCAGGAAACGGCCGAGGATGGACCGCACGTGGATGTTCTCGCTCAGCCCCTCCACGCCCGGTTTCAGCGAGCAGATCCCGCGCACCACGATGTCGACCGGCACTCCCGCCTGCGAAGCGTGGTACAGCGCGTCGATCACCTGCTCGTCGACGAGCGAGTTGCATTTGATCCGGATCCCGGCGGTCTGGCCGGCGCGGGCGAGTTCGATCTCCTCGCCGATCGCGCGCACGATGCCGCGGCGGATCCCGTGCGGCGACGTGAGGATGTTGCGGTAGGTGTCCTGACGGGAGTACCCGGTGAGCACGTTGAACAGATCCGTCAGATCCGCGCCGATCGTCGGGTCGGCGGTCAGGATGCCGAGGTCCTCGTACAGGCGCGCGGTCTTCGGGTTGTAGTTGCCGGTGCCGATGTGGCAGTAGCGGCGGATGGTCGAACCCTCCTGGCGCACCACCATCGACACCTTGCAGTGCGTCTTGAGCCCGACGAGCCCGTAGACCACGTGCACGCCGGCGCGTTCCAGTGTGCGGGCCCAGGTGATGTTGGCCTGTTCGTCGAACCGTGCCTTGATCTCGACCAGCGCGACGACCTGTTTGCCCGCCTCGGCGGCGTCGATCAGCGCGTCGACGATGGGGGAGTCGCCGGAGGTGCGGTACAGCGTCTGCTTGATCGCCAGTACCTTGTCGTCCGCGGCGGCCTGTTCGATGAACCGCTGGACGCTGGTGGAGAACGAGTCGTACGGGTGGTGGACGAGGACGTCGCCTTCGCGCAGCGTCGCGAACACCGACTTCGGCGTCTCGCGCTCACCGAACGCCGGATGCGTGGCGGGAACGAAAGGGCGGTCCTTGAGTTCCTTCCGGTCGACACCGGACAACTGGTGCAGGCAGGTCAGATCCAGCAGACCGGGGACCTCGACGACGTCGCGCGGGTCGACCTCCAGCTCGCGCAGCAGCAGTTCGAGCATGTGCTCACTCATGTCCTGCGCCACCTCCAGCCGCACCGGCGGGCCGAACCGGCGCTGCGCCAGTTCCCGTTCCAGCGCCTGGAGAAGGTCTTCGTCCCGGTCCTCTTCGACTTCGAAGTCCGCGTTGCGGGTGACCCGGAACGCGTGGTGCTCGGTGACCTCCATCCCGGTGAACAGCTCGCCGAGGTGGGCGGCGATCAACTCCTCCAACGGAAGGAACGTCGCGGTGTGGCTCTCCCTCGGCTGCTGCTCGATCCGCATCAGGCGCGGCACGTTGCTCGGCACCTTGACGCGCGCGAACCGCTCCGTGCCCGCTTCGGGGTCGCGGACGGTGATGGCCAGGTTGAGCGAAAGGCCGGAGATGTAGGGGAACGGGTGCGCGGGATCCACTGCCAGCGGTGTGAGCACCGGGAAGATCTGCTCGCTGAAGTAGTTCGACAGCCGGAGCTGGTCGGCGCCGGTCAGGTCGTTCCAGCCGACGATGAGGATGTCCTCGTCGGCCAGCTGCGGCCGCAGGTGCAGCTCGAAGGCGTTGGTGTGCCGCTCGACCAGGTCCTGGTTGCGTTTGGCGATGTAGGCCAGCTGCTCGCGCGGGGTGAGCCCGTCCGCGCTGCGCACCGGGAGGCCGGTCTCGTCGCGGCGTTTCAGCCCGGCGACCCGCACCATGTAGAACTCGTCCAAATTGGACGCGAAGATCGCCAGGAACTTGGCCCGCTCGAGCAGCGGCTGCGACTCGTCCTCGGCCAGCGCGAGCACGCGCGCGTTGAAGTCCTGCCATGACAGCTCACGGTTGAAGTACCGGTCGTCGGGCAGGGTTTCGACGGCGGTGGGCGCCGACGTCACCGCGGGAGGCGCGGCAGGCAGCGCGCGGAACTCCTGCGCGGGACGGCTCGCCGAACCGCCGCGCGTCGCCCGGACGGCCACGCGTGGAGTCGGGGTGCTCGTCTTCGCCGCGGAGGCGCTCTTCCCCGCCCGGACGGGTTTCGCCGTGCCGTGGTCGGGTTCCGGTTTCGCGGCGGAGGTCTTCCGCTTCCTTGCCGAGTTCGGGGTGCCGCCGTCATTTGTGCTCACGGACTTCATTGTTCACCACTCGGCGCGATTATGTGCGCCGCGCGCGGGTCGCCGGGGTGAACTCTCGTCACATCGCCACGCAGGGTGTCCCCAACAGCGCTGAAGTGCGCTTTCCGGCACCCAGGGTGCGGACGTGAGCGAGATCATCCGCGGTGTCGACGTCGGCCCGGAGCGATTCCGCGGCGATCGTGAGCGGGGTCGCACCGGAGACGGTGTGCGCCCGCGCGGAACCCTCGCCGAACCGGGGCTCCAGGCGATGGCCCGCCCCCGCGAGCAACAGGGTCGTCCCCGTTCCCTGCCGGTCCGCTACGAACGCCCGTCGCCCGGCGGCCTCGGCGAGGGCGGCGGTGAGGTCTTCGGTGCGCAGCGCGGGCAGGTCGGCCTGCAGGGCACCGACGAGACCGGACGGCGTGTCCCGGCGCAGCAGCTCTTCGCCGTGACGCAGAGCCGCGTTCAACCCGCCGCGTGACGGCTCGGTGACGATTTCGACACCCAGTTCGGTGAGCTCCGCCACCGACGCCGGGTCGGCGGCGACCACCAGCACCCGGCGGACGCCGTCCGCGGAGGTCGCCGCGGCCAGCGTGTCGTAGGCCAGCGCCAGCACCAGATCGGGGTGCCGCTCGGGCACGACCGCGCCACGAAGCCGCGACTTGCCCTCGGCGGGGCGTTTCATCGGCACGATCAGGTCGATGCCCGCACTGCCTGCACTGTCCACATCTCTCTTCTTACCCGACCCTCCCTGGACCGCGCTCGCGTGCGCGCGGCAGGATCAGTGGCCTGGGACGACACGTGTGACTTCGAGGAGGACGAATTGGCCCGGCGTGAGAAGGGCGGCATCTGGGTGGGCATCGCCGCCGCACTGTTCTACCCGGCGACGGCCATCGGCAAGCGGGTCTACCGCAACGCCGAGCGGATCCCCCGCGAAGGCGGCGCGCTGCTCCTGCTCAACCACGTGTCCCACATGGATCCGGCGGTGGACGCGGTGTTCGTGCACCGCCAGCGGCGGGTGCCCCGTTTCCTCGGCAAGGAGAGCCTGACCAGGACACCGGTCTTCGGCAAGATCTTCGTGGGCGCGGGTCAGATCCCGGTCTCCCGCGGTTCGGCCGCCGCCGGCGACAGCCTCAAGGCCGCCCACCAGGCGTTACGTGACGGCAAGGTCGTGGTGATCTATCCAGAGGGGACGATCTCCAAAGATCCGGACGGCTGGCCGAAGAAGCCGTTCACCGGGGCCGCGCGGCTCGCGCTGGAGACCGACGTGCCGGTGATCCCGGTCGCCCGCTGGGGCACTAACCACATCTTCAACGGCTACACGAAGAAGTTCACGCCGTTCCCGCGCAAGACGATCACGCACCTGGTCGGCGAGCCGATGGATCTTTCGCCGTACAAGGAGGGTTCCACCCGCAGCGCCTCCAAGCTGCGCGAGGTCACCGACCTGATGATGACCGAGATCACCGCCCTGCTCGCGGAGATCCGCCAGGAGGAACCGCCCGCGAAGAAGCCGGAGGACGACGACTGATGGCCCAGGTCCAGCGGGTGACCGTGCTCGGCGCCGGATCGTGGGGCACGGCGTTCGCGAAGGTGCTCGGCGACGCGGGACGGGACGTGACCGTCTGGGCGCGGCGGCCCGAGATCGCGGAAGAGATCCGGGAGCGGCATCTCAATTCGTCCTATTTACCCGGTATCGAATTGCCGGAGCGGATCACCGCGACGGCGGATCCGGCCGAAGCCCTCGACGGCGCGCAGGCCGTGGTCCTCGCGGTGCCGAGCCAGACGCTGCGGACCAAGCTGTCCGAGTGGTCCGGTCTGCTGCCGTCCGACGCGATCCTGGTGAGCCTCGCGAAAGGCGTCGAACTGGGCACGCTCAAGCGGATGAGCGAGGTCATCGCCGAGATCGCCCGCGTCGACGCCGGGCAGATCGTGGTCGTGTCCGGGCCGAACCTGGCGAAGGAGATCGCACTGGGGCAGCCGGCGGCGGCGGTGCTGGCCTGCACCGACCACGACAACGCCAAGGCGATCCAGCAGGCGAGCTTCAACCAGTACTTCCGGCCGTACACCAACACCGACGTCGTCGGCTGTGAGCTGGGCGGGGCGTGCAAGAACGTCATCGCGCTCAGCTGCGGGATGGCGGCGGGGCTCGGCCTTGGCGCCAACACCGTGGCCACGCTGATCACCCGCGGGCTGGCCGAGATGGCCAGGCTCGGCGCGAAACTCGGCGCCGACCCGCTGACCTTCGCCGGACTGGCCGGCGTCGGCGACCTGGTGGCGACCTGTTCGTCGCCGTTGTCGCGCAACCGGACCTTCGGCGAGCGACTCGGCCGGGGTGAGACGCTGGAGCAGGCGCTGGCGGCCACCGGCGGCCAGGTCGCCGAGGGCGTCAAGTCCTGCACGTCGATCCGGGAACTCGCGCAGAGCCTCGGCGTCGACATGCCGATCACCGACGCGATGCACCGCGTCTGCCATGAAGGGGTCGACCCCCGGCGTGCCGGAGCCGAACTGCTCGGCCGGTCGCAGAAGCACGAGTGGTCCTGAGGAAGACCGCACTATCGCGACAGACCAGGGCGGATCCGTGCTGCGAGCATGGGATCCAGGTGAGGGACTCACGGTCCACGGTATGAGATCGGTTGACCGCCGGGTTCCGCCCTGGTTCGCTGAAGGCATGTTCGCACGTGAGATGACTGTGTCGCGGGGCCTCTCGGGTCTTGGCGCCGTCTCGTGTGCGTCGTGTCGCTGTTGTCGGTGAACTCAGCCCCGGCCCAGCTCGACACCTTCTTTCCTTTGCGAGGACTTCTTCATGTTCGCCGTCCCGGACAACACGCTCGTCATCCCCGAAAACCCCGCCCTGCGCCACCCGGTGCGCGTCGCGCTCGAGTTCGCCGCGGACCGTGACCGCTGGCGCCACCTGCTGCGCTACGACCCCGAGGAACGCTTCTCCGCCCTCGTCGACGCCGACGAACTCCAGGAGATCTGGCTGATGAGCTGGCTGCCCGGCCAGCGCACCGACCTGCACGACCACGAATTCGCCGCGGGCGCGTTCACCGTGGTCAGCGGGCAGTTGAGCGAGACGGTCGCCCGGCGCGCCGTCGACGGGCGGGCGGTGACGGAGCTGCATTCGCTGTCGGAGGGCCAGTCTCGCGTCTTCGGCCCGGGGTACGTCCACGAAGTACGCAACGACGGGCCGGACCCGGCCGTCAGCGTGCACGTCTACCGGCACCAGACCCGCACCATGCGCCCGTACCACCTGGACCCCATCTCCGGCCCGTCCCGCATTTAGTCACCTACTCGCGCGGCTCTCCGGCGCAAGTAGGTGACGAATTGCGGCGCGGGGGAGCGTCAGGTGAGGTCGCCCCGGAGCCGGAATTCGGCTTCGATGCGGTCTCGCGGAGCGCCGGTGGCGAGCAGGATGTGCAGCAAGAGCCGGGATTTACGCGGATCCAGCCAACCTGCCATGGTCGCGCCCATCGCGATCAGATCCGATTCGGAACCGCGGAAGCCGTAGGTACCGCGGAACGTCGGCCCGGCGCCGGTGCGGCCGGCGACCACGATCGGCACCTCCGGCAGCACCCGCTCGATCACGTCGGCGGACCCCGCCGAAACGTGCCCGGCGCCGTTCGCGGCGAGCACCACGCCCTTGACCCCGGCCTTGACCAGCGTTTCCAGAAGCTCGCCGGTGTCCTCGACGCCGCTCTCGACGATCGGCACCAGCCCGGAGAAGTCCGCGTCCCCCAGCGGCAACGCCGCCGGGCGGGCGGCGACCGGGTGGAAGTAGTGCACCAAGCCCTCGCTGACGAGCGCGAGCGGCCCGGCGGGATTCGAGGAGAAAGCCTCGACGTGGCTCGAATGTGTCTTGCGGACCCAGCGCGCGGCGTGGACGTCGTCGTTGAACACGACCAGCGAGCCGCGGCCCCGGCTGCGGGGATCGGCGGCGACGGTCAACGCGGCGAGCACGTTCCCCGCGCCGTCGGCGCTGGGCAGACTGGGATTGCGCATCGCGCCGGTGATCACGATCGGCGCCTCGGAAGCCCAAGTCAGTTCGAAGAAGTACGCCGTCTCTTCGAGCGTGTCCGTGCCCTGGATAACGACGACACCTTCAGCGCCTTCGTCGACGGCCTTGGCGGCCCAGTCTCGCGTCCGGATCAGGGTCGCGAAGTCCATCGACGCGCTGGAAATCCCCGCTAACGTCTCCGCGCGGACGTCCATCTCGAGGTCGTCGCCAAGGTCGCCGAGCAGGTCGGCGGCGGTGAGGCGGGGGACGGCGTGGTCTTCACCGTCGCCGGGGACCATGGAGATGGTGCCGCCCAGGGCGGCGACGGCGACAAGGGGCCGATTCTCGGGAGAGACGCTCATACGGACATTCTCCCAAAGTCCCGTGAGTGTTTTGGGTCGTTAGAGCCAAGGGTGTCTTAGGTATCTACGTGGGTTCCGGCTGCGGTTGGTGCCAGGCCCTGGTCCGTGGGGATGTCGTGAAGGGTCCCTTTGAGACGTTGAAGGTCTCAAAGGGACCCTTCACGACATGAGAGTTCGACGCCGGGCCGTCGGAAGCACTGAAGCTAGGTGCCTACGGAGGGTGGGTCGGGATGGCAGGTCCGTGAAGGACTCCTTCCCTACCCTGAGAGTAGGGAAGGAGTCTTTCACGCGCACCTGTTGTGACTGCTGGTGCAGGTGGGGCGAACGTGGCGATGGCCGAGTCCCTCAAGGAGGCGACCCCTCCGCAACACGGACCTGCGGCCCGGTTGGCTCCCACGACCCGACACTCACGACCAAACCGGCCGACTCGCGTGATTCGACGGCCGACACACGTGACTGGACGGACGTCTCGCGAGTCGGCCGCCCAATCACGCGAGTCGTCCGTCCAGTCACACGAAACCGCCGCGCTACCGAGATCGCTTCACGGCTTCAAGGGTGAAACTGGCCGCCAACCGCTGCGGATCCTCGGTCAGCCGCCATTCTTCGGTCGCCTCGTTCAGGGTCATGAACCCGGGCAGCGCGTTCCACGGCACGCTGTCGTGCTCCACGAGCCGCGTCAGCGTCAGCCCCGCGTCGAGCAGCGACATGACGATCTCGCCCAGCCCGTGGTTCCACTCGTGCGTCCGGTTGTGCTGGAACGAGACGTCGGTGTCCACATAGGTCCCCGGTTCGTCGAACACCAGCGGTTCGGACTGCTCGAAGTACGGATAGCGCGGCGTGATCAGCGGCTGGGTCTCGTCGAGGGTGCCCAGCATGGGGTGCATGTCCCGGATGAACAGCCGCCCGCCCGGCCGCAGCAACGCGCCGACGACCTGTCCCCAGCGGGTGATGTCGGGCAGCCAGCAGAGCGCGCCGATTCCCGTGTAGACGAGGTCGAATTCCCCGGCGCCCAGTACGTCGGCGGCACCGTACACATCGGACTCGTGGTAGTCGATCTCCGCGCCGGTCTCGGCGGCCAGCCGTCGCGCGATCTCCAGCGCGGGCGCGGAGAAGTCGAGGCCGGTCATCCGTGCGCCGAGGCGGGACAGGGAAAGCGTGTCCGTGCCGATGTGGCACTGCAGGTGTACGCCGCGCGCGCCGGAGACGTCGCCGAGCAGCGGCCGGTCGAAGGTGACCACACCGCTGAGGTGCGTGGGGTCCGCGACGAACTTCTCGTAGCCGTAATCCGCCGACGCCGCGTGCGCGGGAGCGCGTTCGTCCCAGTTCGCGCGGTTGACGGTCACGTAATCCGTCATGAAGTGGCGGCCTTTTCGGCGGCGCTGCGCAGCACGCAGAATTCGTTGCCTTCGGGATCCCCGAGGACGACCCAGCCGGTGCCGTCCGGATTGCGCCGGTCGTGCACGAGGGTCGCGCCGAGCTTGAGCAGGCGCTCCATCTCCTCGTCGCGAGGGATATCCGGCTGGAGGCAAAGGTGGATGCGGTTCTTCACCGTCTTCGGCTCCGGGACCTGCCCGAAGAACAGGGTCACGCCGTTGTCCAGCTCGATGATCGTTTCGGGGTCGCCGGGCTGATCGTCGTCGGCCATCGGCTTGCCGACGACGCCGCTCCAAAATCGCCCCAGTTCGTAAGCGTCGGCGCAGTCGAAGAAGAAGTTCTGTACGACAGAGGTCATGGCGCCGCAGTCTGCCCGAGCCCGCGAAGCCCGGCCAACGGTTTAAGCGAGCCGAAGCCCGGACGACCGATGAACCTGCCGTTCCGCGTCGATGACCAGGACGTGGCACCCCGGTTGTGACGCGACCCACGCGATTCCTTCGGTCCCCATCGCGAAAGCGGCCGTGGCCAGGGAATCCGCGGTGACGAGGTCGTCCGCCGCGACCGTGACGCTCAGCAGCCCGGTGGGTGGGCGCCCGGTCCGCCCGTCCAGGATGTGCGCCCCACGCTCGTATTCCGCCGAAGTCGCGACGGCGCCGCCGGACGATTCCACCACGGCGCACACCGCGCCGGGCTGTTCGGGATGCCGGATACCGACCCGCCAGGCGCGGCCGGGTTCCGGTTCGCCGGCGGTGACGACGTCCCCGCCCGCGTTGAGGCAGAAGACGTCCAGGCCCTCGGCCAGCAGGAGGGACGCCGCCCGCTGCACCGCCCAGCCCTTGACCACCGCGTTCGGGTCGAGCCGCCGTCCGGGGAGCCGGGCGGTGAACGCCCCGCCGGACAGCCGTTCGTAGTGATCGCACAGCGAGAGCACTTCCAGGAGGTCGTCGCTCAGCTCCGAGGGCGCGAGTTCGCCACGGTCGTAACGGCACACCTCGCTGTCGGCCTTGAACGGGCTGAACCGCGCGTCGACCTCCCGCAGCCAGCCGAAGACGCCGTCGATGGCGTGGTCGACCAGAGCGCCACCCGCCCTGACGTCGACCGAGACCGGCAGCCCCATCACCTGTTCGACACGGTTCATCTGGCGTCCAGCGCCGCCTGTAGCGATTTGACGTACGACTCGCTCGTGGACGTCGCCCCGGAGACGGTGTCGATGTCGGCGCTCTGCGCGGTCAGCGTCTCTTCCTGCAGGATCGGGATCGCGTCGACCCCGCGGCCGCTGGTGGGCCGTTGCAGCAGACGGACTTCGGAGATCTTGTCCTCGGCCGAGATCACCAGCCGCACCTGCACGGTGCCATAGCGGTTGCTCTCGACCGAACCGTCGATGGTGCGCTCGGCGCCTTCGGACGCGCCACCGTCCGAAGTAGACGATGTCGGGGCGGGTGCGGCGACGGCGACGGTCTCCGATCCGAGCGGGCCCGGTTCGTACAGCCAGACACCGAGGAAGCCCGCGGCCGAAAGGGCGACGGTGGCGGCGACGATGGTCTTCTTCATGATCGGGACTCCCTGGCTCAGGCGGCGAGACTGAAGCGTTCGGCGTGGACCTGCTGGTTCGGCACCCGCAGTTCACGCAGGCTGCGCAGCGTCGCCGAGGTCATCCCCGGCGGGCCGCAGACGAAGACGTCCCGGTTCCGGATGTCCGGCACCAGCTGCCGAAGGCTGTGCGCGCCGAGCACCGGACCGTGCGGACCGGTCTGATCGGACGGTCCACTGAGGACCCGGACGACCGCGCCGCGCGCCCGCGCGAGCCCGATCAGCTCCGGCAGCAGGACGGCGTCGAACCGGGTACGGACGCGGTAGAGCACCACGACGTGGCCGGAGATCTCCTCCAGCAGCGCGCGGATCGGCGTGATCCCGACGCCGCCCGCGACCAGCAGCGCGTCCGGCTTCTGTTGGTGCATCGTGGTGAACGCGCCGTACGGGCCTTCGGCGAACACGCGGGTGCCGACTTTCAGCGACCGCAAGGACGCGCTGCCGTCACCGGCGGCTTTCGCGGTCAGCCGCAGCGTACGGCCGTCCGGCGCGGCCGACAGCGAGAACGGATTGGCCTGCCACCAGCGATCCCTGGTCATGAAGCGCCACAGGAAGAATTGACCCGCCCTCGCGGGCATCTTGTCGAGGTGCTCGCCGGAGATGTACACCGAGACGACGTCGTCGGATTCCGGGACCACGGCGACGACCCTCAACTTGTGACGCAGGTTTCGTGCCAGCGGCAGCGCCACACGGCCGGCGAAGACCGAGCCGAGCGCGACACCCCACACCGCCCACCAGTAGGCCCGAGCACCCGGCGACGACGCGAACGATCCGCCGAGCGCGATCTGATGGCTGAACGCCAGCACGACCGCGGCATAGGTGTAGAGATGGAGGAAATGCCAGGTCTCGTACGCCAGCCGACGGCGGGCGAAGCGGGCGGAAACGGCGCCGACGAGCAGGATCAGCGCGAACGCGACGACAGCGCGAAGGATCCCCTCCAGTTTGGTCACCATCGTGACGAACTCGTCCACCACGCCGCTGTCCTCGACCTGCGCGTAGCCGAAGACGATGAACACGAAGTGGGCGAGCAATGTCCACAGCAGGCTGAACCCGGTCCAACGGTGCCAGCCGGTGAGCTTGTCCATGCCGAGACGGCGGTCGAACCACGGCAGCCGGGCGACCAGCAGCAGCTGGAACGCCATCGCCAGCGCCCCGTACAGCCCGGCGAGCCTGCCGATGCCGATCAGCACGTTGTCCGACGGCCCGGCCGCGAAGAAGAGCATGGTGACGGTGGCCACGTTGGCCCCGAGGAAGAGGAAGAGCCCGGCGCGTGCGGCGATCCTGGGACGGATCGCCGGGCGCGGTCTCACGGCGGTCTGCGTCATGGTGGTCACACGTGGTCCCTTCCGGTCCGGTTCAAGTACCGAGCCTCCTGCGCCAAGCTGTGACCTTTCTTGGCGGAAGCTGTCGGCTTCCTGTCGTATGCGCTCCCGCCTCGCCCTCGCGCGCGCGTTCACGGAGGATGGCGTGGTGAACACCGAGAACCCCGTCCGCCTGCTGGTGGTGGACGACGAGCCGCATATCGCCGACCTCGTGGCCACCGTCGCCCGCTACGAGGGCTGGCAGGCCGTCACCGCCGGATCGGGCGAGGCCGCGCTCGAACGCGCCGCCGAATTCGCGCCCGACATCGTCGTGCTCGACCTGATGCTGCCGGGGATCGACGGGTTCACCGTGCTGGACAAGCTGCGCGAATCCGGGACGGCGGTGCCCGTCGTCTTCCTCACCGCGAAGGACGCGACGGCGGATCGTGTCGCCGGGCTCACCCGGGGCGGCGACGACTACCTCGTCAAGCCGTTCTCCGTCGAGGAACTGATGGCGCGCCTGCGCGCGGTCCTGCGGCGGAGCACCAACCAGGCCAAGGCGGCGGTGCTGCGGGTCGGCGACCTGACCCTGAACGAGGACACCCGCGAGGTCGTCCGCGACGGCGAACCCGCGGAGCTGACCCCGACCGAGTACGAACTGCTGCGCTACCTCATGCGGCGTTCGCCGTCGGTACTGACCAAGGCGCAGATCCTCGACCACGTCTGGGAGTACGACTTCGGCGGCCGGTCCAATGTGGTCGAACTCGTCGTCTCGCATCTGCGCCGCAAACTCGACGCGGGCAACGAACCGCTGATCCACACCGTGCGCGGCGTCGGCTACGTCGTCCGGCAGGCGGCGAGATGACCATGCTGCGCCGGTGGTTCGACGCCTGGCGCCGATCGAGGCTCGGGACCCGGCTGGCGCTCGGGCTGGGAGTGCTGGCGCTGGTCGTGTTCGCCGTCGTCGGCACCGTGATGGTCGGCATCATGAAGGGCTATCTGAACGACCGGCTCGACGAACAGCTCGCCAAGACCCAGATCAGCCAGGTGCCGTCGCTGCGCACCACGCACGGCGGGAAACCGCAGCAGGCCTACGGCTGGTTCTCCGCGGTGTTCGCGGTGCAGGACGGCGACGCGCTGCCGCAGGCGGGCGGTTCCCTGCCGCCGGACACGAAGGCGCTCGAAAAGGTCGCCGAGGACGCGACGCGGACCGAAGTGCTGCGCACCGTCTACATCGAGGACAAGGGCACCTACCGCGTCCGGGCCTGTCCGATCGAACCGGACCGGAACATCGTGCTGGTCAGCGCCGCCCCGCAGGCGGACCTTGACCGGACGGTGAGCCAGCTGGTGATGGTCGAGGTCGTCGCGTTCCTGCTGGCGCTGGCGGTGCTGGTGATCGCGGGACGGCTGGTGCTGCGGCGCGGGCTGCGGCCGCTGAGCGACATGGCCGGGACGGCGCACGACATCGCGTCGCACGACCTCACCACGAACGCCGATCTCCCGGTACGCGCGCGGGCGAACGGCGGCGGCGCGGAGGTCGAAGAGCTGCGGACGGCGTTCAACCTGATGCTGGCGCACCTCGATTCCTCACTGGTCGCGCGCCGGGAGGCGAACGAACGGCTGCGGCGGTTCATCGCCGACGCCTCCCATGAACTGCGCACGCCGCTGACGTCGATCCGGGGCTACGCCGAGCTTTTCCGCTACGCCGCGGCGAACGAACCCGCCGAACGCGACGCGCATCTGTCGAAGATCCGGGAAGAGACCGCGCGGATGAGCGTGCTCGTCGACGACCTCCTGCTCCTCGCGCGGCTCGACGCGCCTGAGACCGAGGCGCCGTTGCGGCTGGTCGACGTCGACATCGCCGAACTGATCACCGACGCGGGGGAGGCCTTCGCCGCCGGCCGCCCGGAGCATCCGCTGAGCCTCGGCGCGCTACCGGAAGGTGTTGTCCTGCAAGCGGATCCGGTGCGCCTGCGGCAGGTGCTCGACAACCTGCTCGCCAACGCCGCGGTGCACACGCCGCCCGGGACGGCGGTCGCGTTGTCGGCTTCGGCTTCGGACTCGGAGGTCGTGCTGCGGGTGACCGATGCCGGGCCGGGGATCCCGCCGGAAGCGCGGGAGCGGATCTTCGACCGTTTCTACCGCGTCGACACCGCCCGCACCCGTGGCAACGGCGGGACCGGGCTCGGGCTTTCGGTGGTGCTCTCGCTGGTCTCCGCGCACGGCGGGACGATCGAGGTCGAGAGCGTGCCGGGGGCGACGACGTTCACCGTGCGGCTGCCGCGCCACCGCCCGTGACCCCCTCTCGCGCGTGCACTGCTCTCGCGCGTGCACTGCTCTCGCGCGTGCAATGAAGGACGCTTTCATTGCAAAATTTGCTATTAAAGCGTCCTTCATTGCACGCCGGTGAGCGCTACCCGACCCGCCCCTTCACGTGGTCCGGCACCGTCCACTCCGAAACCAGGTCCACCGACGGCTCCGGTTCCCCGAACACGGTCCGCACCGGCAGCACCCCCGCCCATGAGAGGTCGGCCGCGACCTCGTCCTCGGGATCGTCGGGGCCCTCGCCGCGCATCTTCACCGACGCCTCGGTGAGGTCGAGTTCCAGCACCGAAACCGACGCGAACTCCTTCGCGTTGACGTCCCGTGCGTGCTCCCACGAACCGGGCGCGAGATGGTCGGTCAGCACGCGGAGGGCGTGCATCTTGCGGTCGGCGTCGGTGACGGCGGTGGCCTTGCCCAGGATCACGGCGCTGCGGTAGTTCATCGAGTGGTTGTTGATCGAGCGCGCGTAGACGATGCCGTCGAGCAGGGTCACCGTGACGCAGATCTCGACGCCGTCGGAATCGCGCATACTCCTCGCCCCGGTGGATCCGTGCAGGTAGAGCGTGTTCCCGTCGCGGCCGTAGCCGGTCGGGATGACCACCGGGGCGCCGTCGCGCACGACGCCGAGGTGGCAGATCAGGCCTTCGTCGAGCACCGCGTACAGCGCCGAGCGGTCGCTGAGCGCGCGGTTCTTCTTGCGGCCGAGAGTGGTCCTGTCGGTGGGTGAGAGCGGGGTGGACATGCGAGCAGTCTCACCCACAGGAGTGGCCTGTAATAACGGCCAATTCTCTTATACTTGAGAAGGCCACTTCTGGAAAGTGTGGAGTACAGCATGTCCGACACCGCCCTGCCGGTCAGTCTCGACCGCGATTCGCTCGTCCCGCTCGCGGTCCAGCTGGCCGACGCGTTGCGCGCGGCCGCCGGCGACGGGCATCTGCGCGGTGGCGACAGGCTGCCCTCGACCAGGGCGCTCGCGAGCAGGCTCGGCGTCAGCCGCACGGTGACGTCGGCGGCGTACGAGCAGCTTCACGCGGAGGGCTGGATCGCGGGCCGCCATGGCTCGGGCACGTATGTCACCACCACGCCGCCCGCGGACAGGCCGTCGAAAGGTCCCGTGCCAGGCACCCCCGCCACACCGCCCACGCTGGTCGATCTCACCCCGGGCGTCCCGTGGGCCGACGGCATCGAGAAAGCCGCCTGGCGCCGGGCGTGGCGGGCCGCCGCCGATCCGCGCCCGACTTACCGCGAGGACAGGGCGGGCCTGCCCGCGTACCGGGACGCCGTGTCCGAGCATCTCCTGCGCCACCGCGGCCTCGCGGCCGGGACGGTGCTGGCCACCGGCGGGACGACGGCGGCGGTGATCGAACTCGCGGGAGCGGTGCTCTCGCGCGGCGACCGGGTCGCGATCGAGGAGCCGGGTTACCAGCGTGCGGTGCAGGCGTTCCGGCGCGCGGGGATGGAGGTCGTGCCGGTCCCGGTCGACGAAGAGGGCCTGCGCCCGGACGCCGTCCCGACCGACGTGCGCGCCGTGTACTGCTCTCCCGCGCACCAGTACCCGCTCGGCAGCCGGATGAGCGCGTCCCGCCGGGTCGACCTCGTCGAACTCGCCCGCGCCGAGGGCATGCTGGTGATCGAGGACGACTACGACGGCGAGCTGCGATTCGACGTCGCGCCGCTGCCGCTGCTGGCCGCGCTCGCGCCCGACGTCGTCGCGCATCTCGGCACCACGAGCAAGATCCTCACCCCGGCGCTGGGCGCGGGTTGGATGGTCGCGCCGTCCCCGGTCGCGGCCGCGGTGCTGGAGTACCGCGAAGCGACCGGGACACGTCCTTCGCCCGCGGGGCAGCGAGTGCTCGCCGAGCTGGCGCGGCACGGCGATCTGGGGCGGCATCTGCGGAGGCTCCGGCGGGAACTGTCGGAACGCCGGTCCCTGGTCTCGGCCGCGCTGACGTCGGCGGGGATCCCGGTGCTCGGCGACGACGCGGGCGCGCATCTGGTCGTCCCGTGCGGCTCGGCCGCCGACGAGGCGGCGCGGATGGCGGCGGCCGAACGCGCCGGGATCCGGCTCGACGGCCTGGCCCGGCATTTCGCCGGGACGCCGACGGTGTTCGGGAACCTCATCGGCTACGCGGGCTGTTCGCGCGAGGCGCTGCGGTCCGCGCTCAAACCGCTGATCGCCGTGCTCGCTTGACCTCCAGCGAACTGGAGGTCATAGCTTGCGATCATGCGTGAGATCAGAGTGTCCCGGTTCGGCGATCCCGGCGTTCTCGAACAGGTCGAAGTGCCGACCCCCGAACCGGCGGAGGGTGAGCTCCGCGTCGCGGTGACAGCGGCCGGAGTCGGCTGGCTCGACGCCCTCATCAGACGAGGCGACGGACCCGACGTGTTCGCGGTCGAGCCGCCGTACGTGCCGGGCGGGTCGGTGGCGGGCACCGTCGACGCGGTGGGTGCCGGAGTCGACGAAACCTGGCTGGGAAAACAGGTCCTCAGTCACGCGCCCGGCGGCTACGGCGGGGGTTACGCGGACACGGTCGTCGCGCTGCCGGACGACACCTTCCCGATCCCGGACGGGGTGGATCCCCAGCACGCGGTGGCCCTTTTCGACGACGGCAGCACCGCACTGGCTCTGCTGGAGAAGACCCCGGTCAAGGCCGGGGAGCGGATCCTGGTGGCGCCCGGCGTCGGCGGGCTCGGCAGCGTGCTGGTGCAGCTCGCCCGCGCGGCCGGCGCGACGGTCATCGCGGCGGTCCGCGGCGACGAAAAGGCGGCGATCGCGCGGAAGCTGGGGGCAGAGCCGGTCGACTACTCGGCGGCGGACTGGACGGGAGAGGTCCTCGCCCGCACCGGCGGTCACCGCCTGGACGTGGTCTTCGACGGCGTCGGCGGCGAACTCGGCGCCGCTTCGTTGGCACTGCTGAAGAACGGCGGCCGCTTCTCCGGCTACGGCATGTCCAGCGGTGCGGAGACCGTGATCGGCGACGCCGACCGCGCCCGGCTGTCCGTTGTGGACATGGCGCAGCTGGTCGGGTTCTGGCCCGACAATCCGCGCCGGGTGCGGGAAGTGCTGCGGCAGGCGGCCGACGGGAAGCTGACGCCGATCATCGGCCGGACGTATCCGCTGGCGGACGCGTCCGTCGCGCACTCGGACATCGAGGCGCGGCGGTACACCGGCAAGAGCCTGCTCCTGCCCTGAGTGCTCAGAACCGCAGCGGCACCGCGGGGAGGTTGGCGGCGATGACCTCGGAAACGGTCTGGAGCGGCCCTGTCCCCGCGGTGTCCGGCACGGTGAGCGCCGTGTAGACGGGACGGTCCACCACGAACCACGTCGCGGTGCCCTCGCCCTCGACCTGCAGCCACTGGACGCCGTTGATCGTCCGCAGCTGCGAGGTCCGGGTGAGCTCCGGCGGTTTGCCGAGCCCGCATCGCAGGACCACCGGGTCGCCGGTGCCCCAGCCGACCGTCGCCTCGGGCGCGGGATCGGCCAGCTTCCGGCGGACCAGCGTGTTCCCGGACGACGTGAGCTCGTGCGGGAGCGCGCCGACGAGTTTCGCGCACTCGGGCGACCCCGACTGCGGCGCCGGGACCGGGACGAGCGGGAGCGGGCCGTCGACGGCCGGGGCGACGGGATCCGCGCCGCGGGTCAGCCCGAACACGGCCACGCCCGCGACGAGCAGCACCGCCAGGCAGGCGGCCGCGATCAGCAGGGGTTTCGGGGGAGCGCCGGTGTCCGTGTCAGCCACCGGACCACTACACCACTTCTTACAGATGCACGACCGGGCAGGTCAGCGTCCGCGTGATGCCCTCCACGTTCTGCACCTTGGCGACCACGAGCTGGCCGAGCTGGTCGACGGTGTCCGCCGCGGCCTTGACGATGACGTCGTAAGGGCCGGTGACATCCTCCGAACTGGTGACACCGGAGATGGTGGAGATCTCCGCGGCGACCGCGGCGGCTTTGCCGACCTCGGTCTGGATGAGGATGTATGCGTGGACCACGGCGCGCCCCTTCGTAAAAGTCGGCTCAAGGTAGGAACGTTGTAGCAACGTATCGCCAGCCCCGGGAAAAACCTAGGGCATCCGACTATCGGTGATCGACATTTGTCCGGACAAGGGAAAGTGGAGGTGACGGGTGTCACCGAAAGACGGCACGGTCGCCGGGACCGGTGAATTCCGGTTGATCGAGGCGGTGACCGCCGACCGGAAACAGCCGGAGACGACACTGCTCGGACCGGGGGACGACGCGGCCGTCGTGGCCAGCCCCGATGGCCGGACGGTGGCCTCCACCGACGTCCTCGTGCAGGGCGTCCACTTCCGGCTCGACTGGTCCAGCGCCGAACAGGTGGGGCGCAAGGCGGTCGCGGTGAACCTCACCGACATCGCCGCCATGGGTGCGCGGCCGACGTCCGTCCTCATGGGATTCGCCTGCCCGCCGGACACCGAGACGGCACTCGTCACCGAACTCACGCGGGGGATGTGGCTCGAAGCCGACCGCGCGGGCGTCGGGATCGTCGGCGGCGACATGGTGCGCGCCGATCAGATCGTGATCAGTGTCACCGCCCTCGGCGACCTCGGCGGCAGGGAACCGGTGACGCGGTCCGGTGCCCGCCCCGGCGACGTCGTCGCGGTCTGCGGACGGCTCGGCTGGGCCGCCGCCGGGCTCGCCGTGCTCGGGCGGGGTTTCCGCTCACCGGTCAGCGTGGTCAACGCGCAGCGCTGCCCCGAACCGGACTACGAGGCGGGGATCCGCGCGGCCGACGGCGGCGCGACGTCCATGATCGACGTGTCCGACGGGCTCCTGTCCGACCTCGGCCACATCGCCGCGGCCTCCGGTGTGGGGATCGACGTGCGCACGGCGGATCTCGACGTGTCGAGCAGGCTGACCGAGGTCGGCACCGCGCTCGGCGCCGACCCGCTGAAATGGGTCCTCACCGGCGGCGAGGACCACGCGTTCGCGGCGACCTTCCCCTCGTTCGCCGACCTGCCGGAGGGCTGGACCGAGATCGGCGTCGTCACCATGCCGGATTCGGGGGTGACGGTGGACGGGAAGCGGTACGGGCACGACAGCGGCTGGCAGCACTGGCGCTAGGAGCGTGGGGCCCACCAGGTCGAGGGCGCGGCGACGGTGAAACCGAGCGATTCGTACAGCGGCCTGCCGAGCCGGGACGCGGTGAGGGTGATCGGCAGCTCCGCCAGCGGGGCGAGGGAGCCGAGCATCACCGCCCGTCCGACGCCGCGAGAGCGGAAGGCCTCCGGCGTGCCGACCCAGTAGTGGCTGCCGAAGCCGTCCTCGACGACCGTGACGCACGCGCCGGCGACCTCGCCGTCGAGCCGCGCGACGAACACGGCGACCCCCGGCTGTTCGAGGACGGCCATGGGGAACATCTCACCGGGCCGGAACCGCGCGAGTTCGAAACCTTCGATCACCGCGCGTTCGGCCGCCCGCAGATCCGCCTCCTCGTGCACCCGGACCACCTCCATCGCGGGCTCGGCGACCGGGGCGGGCGGACGCAGCATGACGGGCATCTGCCAGCTGCGCATGTCCCCGAGATGGTTCAGATCGGTGACGCTGAAGGGATCCTCGGCCTCCACCGGCCCCGTCGCCCAGGCCGCGAGCTCGGTGATCTCCGCCAGTTCCGCGGTGGTGAGGTCGGGCTCCTGGATCAGGACGCGCAGCCCGGCGCGTTCGTCACCGGCGACAGCGAGAAAGCCGCGACGGCGGATCACCTCGTGGCCGCGGGAGCGGCCGGTCGCGGCCCAGAACGCGGCGGAGTTGCGGGCCTGACGCAGCGGAGCCTCGGCGAGGCCGGTGATGGACGTCTCGATCGACATGAGTACGAATCTACGTTGGGGGACGGCTCGTCCACTCGCTAATCTCGCGCTCATGGACCTTCGCGTGCTGCCCTACGACCACCCCGACGCGGTGAAGCTGCTGGCCGAAGCCCAGCTCGAACTGGCCGCCCGGTACGGCAGCGAAGACGAGACGCCGATGGACGCGGCGCAGTTCGCCTCGCCGAGGGGACTGTTCCTGGCCGCGTACCTCGACGACGCCCCGGTCGCGTGCGGTGCCTGGCGGGCGCACGACGGGCCGGATCCCCTGCTGCCCGGTGACGCCGAGATCAAGCGCATGTTCGTGCTGGCTTCGGCGCGGGGACGAGGCTTCGCGAGGGCGATCCTCGCCGACCTGGAACGGACGGCCGCCGAGGCCGGACGGCTGCGTATGGTGCTGGAGACCGGTGACAAACAGCCGGAAGCCATCGCGCTGTACCTGTCGGAGGGATACCGGGAAATCCCGGGTTTCGGGTACTACAAGGACGAACCGGAGAGCATCTGCTTCGGCAAGTCCCTGGTCTAGGAGAACGCATGCCGATCTACGCACTGGGTGACCTCGAACCGTCGATCCACCCCGACGCCTACGTCCATCCCGACGCGACGGTGATCGGCGACGTCCGCATCGCCGCGTTCGCGTCGGTGTGGCCGCAGACGGTGCTGCGCGGCGACCACGGCCACATCGAGATCGGTGAGCGGTCCAACGTCCAGGACGGCTGCGTCCTGCACTGCACCCGCAAGGAACCGACGATCATCGGGCCGTCCTCCGCCGTCGGGCACTCCGTGCACATCGAGGGCGCGCGGATCGGCGAGGGCTGCCTGATCGCGTCGGGATCGGTCGTGCTGAACGGAACCGTCGTCGAGGACGGCGGGATGGTCGGCGCGGGCGCGGTTCTCTCCTATGGGTCCCATGTGGACAGTGGGCACATCGCGCTCGGCGTCCCGGCGAAGACGCGGCCGAACACTTCTTTCGGGCCGGACATGATCAAGCTCGTCGTCGACGGGTATGTCGAGCGTGCGGCCCTTTTCCGGAGAGAACTCCGTCGGGTCGAACTTCGGCGGCTCGACCGACGTGAGTAAGCTCGCACGCCGTGACCGCACGACCGCTGCAGGACATCGTCGAAGCAGGCTGGGCGCAAGCCCTCGAACCGGTGGCGCCGCAGGTCGCCGCGATGGGGGAATTCCTCCGCGCGGAGATCGCCGCCGGCCGGACCTATCTCCCGGCGGGTGAACACGTGCTGAGGGCGTTCCAGCAGCCGTTCCACGACGTGCGGGTGCTGATCGTCGGCCAGGACCCGTACCCGACGCCCGGGCACGCCGTCGGGCTGAGCTTCTCGGTGGCGCCGGACGTCCGGCCGATCCCGAAGAGCCTGATCAACATCTACAAGGAGTACTGCGAAGACCTCGGACACCCGTTGCCGTCGAACGGCGACCTGACGCCGTGGGCCGACCAGGGTGTGCTGCTGCTCAACAGGTCGCTGACCGTGCAGCCCGGGAAGTCGAACTCGCACCAGGGCAAGGGCTGGGAAGCGGTCACCGAGCAGGCCATCAAGGCCCTCGCCGCGCGGGACGAGCCGATGGTGGCGATCCTGTGGGGCCGCAACGCGCGGAACCTGAAGCCGATGCTGGGGAAGGTGCCGTGCATCGAGTCGGCGCACCCGAGCCCGCTTTCGGCGCACGCCGGCTTCTTCGGCTCGCGCCCCTTCAGCCGGGCGAACGAGCTGCTGGAGCAGCAGGGTGCCGGTCCCGTGGACTGGAAGCTCCCCTGACCTTTCGTTGCAGCAGTGACCGGTGTGACTCCTGAGGCGACGCCGAAGTCCGTGAAGGCCTCCTTCACTACCTTGAGGGTAGGGAAGGAGGCCCTCACTACGTCCTGGCTGGGGTAGGCGTGACTGGTGGTGTTACTGAGGCGCGTGGGGATGTTCCCGTTCCGTGAAGGCCTCCTTGAGGGACCCAGAGTCCCTCAAGGAGGCCTTCACGGACTTCGGACCCACGTAAAGCCCACCACCCCATAAAAAATGGCGGGTGCTCCGAAGAGCGCCCGCCATTCCCCAAAACCCGGCTCAGCCGCGAACGACCTTGCCCGCCTTGATGCACGAGGTGCAGGCGTTCAGGCGCTTGCGCTGGGACAGACCGATCTTGGCGTGAACGGTCTGGATGTTCGGGTTCCACCGGCGGTTGGTACGCCGGTGGGAGTGCGAGACCGACTTGCCAAAGCCCGGTCCCTTGCCACAGACGTCGCACACGGCAGCCACGTCGAACTCCTCTGGATCTGGGACAAAGAATGATGCGCCCAGCATGCTGGGCAACTCGACCATAGTAACCAGTGGCTCAGAGCCCTCCGGCACCGGGTCGATACCCTCGCTGGAACAGCTAGGAGGTTACGGCGTGCGGGTGCTGGACGTGGCGGCGGTGTCGGCCTGGTCGGCGGCCTGTGTGCACAGCCTGTCGGTGCTCCGGCCGGCGATCGACGGCATCAACGTCTACCCGGTCGCCGACTCCGACACCGGCTCCAACCTGCTGTTCACGCTGACCGCGGCCCGTGACGCGCTGGCGGAGGCCGAGCCCGCGACGGCCGCCGAGGCGCTGGCGGTGTTCGCCAAGGGCGCGGTCGCCGCGGCCAAGGGCAACTCGGGCGTGATCATGTCGCAGGTCGTGCGCGGGATCGCCGAGTCGGCCGCGGCCAGGGAAATCGACGGGCCCGGGCTCGCGGAGGCGCTCGGGTGCGCGGACAGGGCCGCTACGGGGGCGGTGAGCCGTCCGGTGGCCGGGACCATCCTGACCGTGCTGCACACCGTCGCCGCGTCCGTCCGTGACGCGACAGGGTCACTCGAAGAGGTCGCCGCCGCGGCGGCGAGCGTCGCCGCCGAAGCCCTCGAAGAGACCCCGAAGCAGCTGCCCGTCCTGGCGGTGGCCGGTGTGGTCGACGCGGGCGCCCGCGGCCTGGTCGCGGTCCTCGACGCCCTTTCCGGCGTGATCTCCGGCAGCCTCGTCGAGCCGGAGCACCCGCTCGAGGCACATCACCATCACACGGTCGACGCGCCGACGGCCTGGGAGGTCATGTACCTGCTCGACGACGTCGACGAAGGCAGTCTCCCCGGGCTTCGCAAGACCCTCAGCGGCCTCGGCGACAGCGTCACGGTCGCCGGGGACGGCGCCGGCGCGTACGCCGTCCACGTGCACTGCGCGGACATCGGCGCGGCGCTGGAGGCCGGGATCGAGCTCGGCCGTCCCCGCCGGGTCCGGGTCGAGCCGCTGATCACGCCCACGCCGGTCGAGGTCGGCGGCGGGGTCGACCGTTCGGTGGTCGCCGTGGTCCACGGCGGGCCACTGGCCGAACTGCTGCGAGCGGAGGGGGTCGCGGTGCTGTCCGTGCCGCCGGGCGTCGCGCCGACGGTCGAGGAGATGCTGGGCCTGATCAACGAGGCGGCCGGGCATCACGTCACCGTCCTTCCGGGCGGTCAGGAGCTGACCGCGGCGGCCGACGCGGCCGCGAGTCACGCGATGGCGGCGGATCGCGACGTCGTGGTCATCCCGTGTGTGTCACCCGTCCAGGTGCTCGCCGCGTTGGCCGTCCACGACAAGGACCGCCGCACCAACGACGACGTGGTCGCGATGGCCGAAGCGGCCGCCGCCACGAGGCGTGGCGAACTGCGGATAGCGCAGGAGGAGTCGCTAACCTGGGTGGGCCGGGCGCAGGCCGGTGACGTCGTCGGCCTCGTCGACGGCGAGGTCGTCCTGATCGAGCCCGCGCCCGCCTCGGAGACGAGCCTGGTCGCGGCCGCGGTCGGCGTGCTGAACCGGATGCTGGCCCTCGGCGGCGAACTGGTCACCGTGCTGACCGGGGTCGACGTGCCGGTCCGGTTGCCCGGTGAGCTGGCCGATCAGCTGCGCCTGGAACATCCCGAGGTCGAACTGACGAGTTACGCCGGCGGCCAATCCGACGCCGTGCTGCTGATGGGGGTGGAGTGACCGCATGACCAACCTGCGCGCGGACCTCAAACTGGTCGTGGGCGCGGCGACGGCGAAGGCACTCGCCAAGGGCCTCAAGATCGAGACGGTCAGCGACCTCCTGCGCCACTACCCGCGCCGCTACGCCGAACGCGGCCAGCTCACCGACATCGCCGGGCTCGAACTCGGCGAGCACGCGACCGTGATGGCGCGTATCGAGCGGGTCAACAAACGCCGGATGAAGGCACGCAGCGGCACGCTGCTCGAAATGGTGATCACCGACGGCAAACGTCGTCTCCAGTGCACCTTCTTCAATCAGGCCTGGCGCGAAAAGGAACTCGTGCCCGGCAAGAACGGCCTCTTCGCGGGCAAGGTCACCGCGTTCCGCGACGTCCTGCAACTGGCGAACCCCGAGTACGAACTCTTCGACGCCGAGCGCCAGGCCGAGGCGATGGACGACTTCCTCGCCGAGATCATCCCGGTGTACCCGGCGGCGCAGGGGATCCCGACCTGGGTGATCGCCAAGGCCGTGCGGCAGGTGCTGGACGTGCTGGAGGTCGACGAGGACCCGATGCCGATCGAGCTGCTGGCCCGGTACGGCCTGCCCAGCCTGGAAAGCGCGCTGCGCGGCATCCACCGGCCGTCGAGCTGGCAGGCGCTGAACTCCGCGCGGGAAAGGCTCAAATGGGACGAAGCGATGGCGGTCCAGCTGATTTTCGCGCAGCGGCGGCATTCCCTGGTCTCGCGGCCCGCGAAAGCCTGTCCGCACACCGAGGGCGGCATCCTCGACGCCTTCGACAAACGGCTCCCGTTCGCGCTGACCTCCGGCCAGCAGGAGATCGGCGGGGAGATCGCCGGGGACCTGTCCACCGAACATCCGATGAACCGGCTGCTGCAGGGTGAGGTCGGTTCCGGCAAGACCGTGGTCGCGCTGCGCGCCATGCTGCAGGTCGTCGATTCCGGGCGGCAGGCGGCGATGCTCGCGCCGACGGAGGTCCTCGCCGCGCAGCACGCCCGGTCGCTGCGCGAGATGCTCGGCGACCTCGGGCAGGCGGGTGAGCTCGGCGCCGCGGAGAACGCGACGCGCGTGACCCTGCTGACCGGTTCGATGGGCGCCAAGGAACGCAAGAAGGCGTTGCTGGAGACGGTCAGCGGCGAGGCCGGGATCATCGTCGGCACGCACGCGCTCATCCAGGACACGGTTTCCTTCGCGGATCTGGGCCTGGTCGTAGTCGACGAACAGCACCGGTTCGGGGTGGAGCAGCGGGACGCGCTGCGCTCCCGCGGCTCGGACGAGACCAGCCCGCACGTGCTGGTTATGACCGCGACGCCCATCCCGCGCACGGTCGCGATGACCGTCTACGGCGATCTGGAGATCTCCGCGCTGCGGGAGATGCCGGTCGGCCGGTCGCCGATCAAGACGTCGGTCGTGCCGGTCGCGGAGCGCCCCGCCTGGCTGGACCGGGCGTGGCAGCGAGTCCGCGAGGAATGCGGAAAGGGCCACCAGGCGTACATCGTCTGCCCGCGTATCGGCGACGAACCGGCGTCGGACAAGGGCGACAAACGCCCCGCGCTCGCGGTCCTCGACGTGGCGCCCGAGCTGGCCGAGGGACAGTTGAAGGGGCTGAAGATCGGCGTCCTGCACGGCCGGATGCCCGCCGACGACAAGGACGCCGTGATGCAGGCGTTCTCCAGGGGCGACCTGGACGTGCTCGTCGCCACCACCGTGATCGAGGTCGGCGTGAACGTGCCGAACGCGACCGCGATGGTGATCATGGACGCCGACCGGTTCGGCATCAGCCAGCTGCACCAGCTGCGCGGGCGGGTCGGCCGGGGCAGTGTGCCGGGGCTTTGCCTGCTGGTCACCGAAACCTTGGACGGGACGACCACCCGCGAGCGGCTGGCCGCCGTCGAGTCCACGACGGACGGTTTCGAACTGTCCAGAATGGACTTGGAACTGCGCCGCGAGGGTGACATCCTCGGCGCCGCGCAGTCGGGGAAGAAGTCGACCCTGAAACTGCTGTCGCTGCTGCGCGACGAGGACGTCATCGCCGAGGCGAGGGCCCGCGCGTTGGAAATCGTCGAGAAGGACCCGGCTCTGGGGAATTACTTGGGGCTGGCGCACATGATCGCCGACGTCGTCGACGAAGATCGCGTGGAGTATCTGGAAAAAAGCTGACATGGACATCTCTGCCCGATCGGACCTTGCCGCCGGGCGGGCCGAGGGGTTCCCTTGTTCTGCACGGGCGAGGGAGGCCGGGGATGACGTCAGCGGTTCGTGTCCAGCTCGGTGAGGACGGGGCCGACGCCGAACGCGTCGACCAGCTCACCGGGTACCTCCGAAGCGAACTGATCGATCGCGGGGTCGCCGAGGTCAAGGCGCTGCCCGCCGGTCCGGCGCCACCCGGTTCACGTGCCTTCGATGTCGCGACGGTGGGCGGACTGCTGGTCACGCTGGGACAGTCCGCCGAAGGCCTGCGCTCGGTCGTCGCGGCCGTTCGGGAATGGCTTTCGCGCGGCGGCCGGGTCAAACGCACGGTGCGGCTGGAGATCGACGGCGACGTGCTGGAGCTGTCCGAAGCGAGCCTCACCGATCAGGACAAGCTCGTCGACCTCTTCGTGGGCAGGCATTCGAGGTCATGACCGGCGAGCGGCGTGCCTTGATCATCGCCAACGGGGAGTACGACAACCCCGGGTTGAGCGCGCTGCGGTCCCCGGCGGCCGACGCCGAAGCGCTCGCCGAGGTCCTCGCCGATCGCACCATCAGCGAGTTCGACGTGCAGGTGGTGCGGGACGAGACCGCGCACGTGATCGCGAGCAGGGTCGAGGACCTGTTCGCCGACAGCGCGCCGGACGACGTCCTGCTGGTGCATTTCTCTTGCCATGGCTTGAAAAGCGAGTCGGGCGAGCTGTTCTTCGCCGCCCGCAACACCCGGCCGGAACGGCTGGCGTCGAGTGCCGTTCCCGCCGATTTCGTCCAGCGCTGTATGCGGATGAGCCGGTCGCGGAGCATCGTCCTCCTGCTGGACTGCTGCTACGGCGGCGCTTTCAGCCAAGGGGTCGCGGTGCGCGCCTCCGGTGAGGCCAACGTGCTCGACGCGTTCCCCGGCGGCGGTTTCGGCGGTCGCGGCCGTGCGGTGATCACCGCGTCGAATTCCATTGAATACGCCTTCGAGGGCGATCACCTCGCCGACGACCACGCCCGGCCGTCGGTGTTCACCTCGGCGCTGGTCGAAGGGCTCCGGACGGGGGACGCGGATCGCGACGAAGACGGCTGGATCGCGCTCAGCGAGCTCTACGACTACCTGTTCGACAGCGTCCGCGAACGGAACCCGAACCAGACGCCCAGCCGCGACATCGAGATGCAGGGCGAGCTGTACCTCGCCAGGAGCAGACGCCGCCGGATCAAACCGTCACCGGTCCCGGCCGACCTGCGTGCCGCGAGCGAGGATCCGAACATGTTCACCCGCCTCGGTGCGGTGACGGAACTCCAGCGACGGCTGACGAGCGAGAACCTCTCGGTCGCCATCGGCGCGCACGAAGTCCTCACCACGATGGCGCAGACCGACATCCAGCACATCGCCGAGGCCGCCGACCTGGCGCGGCGGGAAGCGCGGGTGCGGGCCGAACCCGACGTGGTGCGGTTCGGCGAGGTCGTCCGGGGATCGGCGCCGGTGGCGCGGATCAGGGTGGAAGGGCCGCCGATCGCGCGAGCCTGCCGGTTCGCGTCGTCGCATGCCTGGTTGCGGGTGACCGAGACCGGCGACGGGGCCGAGATCTCCCTGGACCTGGCGGAACCCGGGGCGTTCGACGGACGGATCACCGTGACCGGGCCGACCGGCGAGGTGGTGGTGCCGGTCGAGGGGCAGATCGTCCAGGAACCCGAGCCCGCGCCGGACCCCAAGCCGGTGCCGGAACCACGGCCGGTGCACGCGCCCGCGCCGACCCCGGAGCCCGCCAGGAATCCCGAGCCGCCCGTACTCCCGAATCCCGAACCGGCCGTGCCTCCGCGCACGAAGCCCGACCCTTTCGCCGTCGCCGCGGGGCTGCTCGCCTTCGCGGCCGCGGTGTACCTGGTGGTCATCGCGTTCCAGCTCAGCAGCGGCGTGGAGGACTTCTTCGAAGACGGCGGCTGGACCGTCTTGCCGCTCGTCGTCTTCGCGATCGGGGCGGGGATCGCGATGTTCCTGCCGAAGACGCGCCGGATGGCGGGGCCGGGAACGCTGTGCGGGCTGGCGCTGCTCTCGGTGATGCCGTCCGGGCCGGTCGTCCTCGTCCTCGCCGACGGCTGCCTGATGGCCGCGGCAGTCTGCGCGCTGGTGTCGGTGCGGCGCGACCGGAGTTTCCGGCTGGGCCTGCGGAAACCGCGAGGCGCCCTCACCGTGGCGGCGCTCGTTTCCGGGACCTGCGGCACCGTCGGACTCGTGGTGGAGGCGATCGAACTCGTCGGCTATTCGTCGAGCCGGGCCGACGAGGGCGCGGTCTACCTCGTCGTCTCGGTGACCCTCCTCATCGGGACGCTGCTCGGCGTGTCCCTGCGGCCGGCGGCGTTCGGGGTCGCGTTCCTCGGGGGTGTGGCCGGAGGCGGCATCGTCATGGTGTGCGTGCTCTTCTACGCGATGCCGAGCAGTTCGAGCGTGACCGGCGCGGGCTGGGGGATCGCGCTGTCGATGGTGCTCGCGCTCGCCGTCGTGACCGGTCTCGCCGCCCGCGAGGTGAACGGCTGACGATGGCCACGATCCGCCCCGCGACCGTCGACGACGCCTGGCCCATCGCCGAGGTGAACGTCCGATCGTGGCAGGCGGCGTACCAAGGCCTCCTGCCCGAGCTGTACCTGCGCGATCTGTCGGTCGAAGGCCGGGCCGCCCGCTGGCAGCGGACCCTCGCCGATCCCGCCAACCAGGGCGGCGTCCTGGTCCTCGTCGAGAACGGCTCGCTCCTCGGCTTCACCGCCGTCGACCGGATCCGCGGGGAACTGCGCGCGATCTACCTCGAACCCGCACGCTGGGGCACGGGACTGGGTAGGCAGCTGCTCGACACCGCCGTCGTCGCGCTGCGGGACTCAGGGCATCGCGAGGCGACGCTCTGGGTGCTCGACACCAACGAACGCGCCCAGCGTTTCTACTCGGCGGCGGGATGGCTGCCGGACGGGGCGACGAAGACCGACACCATGCCCGGCGAAGACATCCCGCTCTCCGAAGTGCGCTACCGGATCGACCTCGTCAGCGGGTGAACCAGGCACGTTCCTCGGGTTTGTTGAGGGTGACGATGATGCCGACGGCGATGCCCATCCCGATCAGCTGGGTGATCGCCCCGCCGTTGACCAGGCTGATCAGTCCCATGACCACGGCCAGCCCCTCCACGGCGATCACCGTCGGCCGCACCCAGGCCGAACCGCGGGAAATCCTTATCGCGCAAGCGATCAGCACGACGGCGACGACGAAACCGAGGAGCGCCAACGCCAGTGCGAGCCCCGCTTCCTCGTTGCCGTGGTCGAGTTCGTTGATCGCGAGTGCCGTCACCAGCGCGCTGACGAGGATGTTGAGGACCGCCTGCACCCAAAGGAAAACACGGACGAACTTGAGCTGGCGCGGCATCTCCAGCGGCCGGTTCCGGACTTCCTCGGTCATGACGGCTCCCTCTCTTGACATGGAGATGCCAGTGTGGGGCCTGGAGTCGTTGGTGCTGACGGTAAAACTGTCCTCATTCCTTCCGCTCTGGGCTCGTGGTTCGAGCTCGCTCACTCTTCAGTGTTGTTCGTTCGATTTCATTGTTGCCTAAAATTACGAACGCTTGTTCGATTGTTTTGCGGTATTCTTGAGGGGTGTCCGAGACTTTCCTTCCCGAGTTGCCGCAGGAACTGTGGCGCGCCGGCAAGCTGGAGCTTGCCCACGGCGTGCAGCAGTCTTTGCAGGTGATCAGGATGGCCGCCGCCGGACTGGGGCAATTCTTGGCGGAGATCGAATCTCGTGGCGTCAAAGACCTGTATGGCTATGGCCGTACGGCGAACTGGTTCGCCGATGTGGCGGGGTTGTCGGTGGGTGAGGCGCGTGCGGTGGTGAACCGGGCCGTCGCCCTGAACCCCACTCGCGCTCTGGACGGCACCGAGGTTCCGCCTGTCGCGCCCGCTACCGCCGCGGTGGCTGCGGAGGGTTTGGTCGGGGATGAGCGGATCGATCAGATCCTGGAGATCTTGAAGAAGCTCCCGGCCGATACCTCTGTTGAGGATCGGGTGAGTGCGGAGAAGATCCTCGCCACCCTCGCCCGCGACGCCGGACCCCGCCAGCTCGCCGACGCCGAAGCGAACCTGCTCGCCTGGCTCGACCCCGACGGCAATGAACCGAAGGATCCCGAACCCGCTCAGCCGCGCCGGGAAATCACCTTGGAGCGCCGCAAAGACGGTTACTGGAAACTCACTGGCTTGCTCGATGACGAAACCGGTGCCCGCACAGCGGCGGCTTTGGAGGCGCATGCGCAACCACGGCCGGTGGACGAGTTCGGCCAAGCCGATCTGCGGATGAAATGCGAACGCATGGGTGACGCCTGGGTCGACATCCTCGACTTGGCGATCGCCTGCCCGGACCAGCCCGGGACCAGCGGCTATCGGACTCTGCTGCATGTCACTATCGGCCTCGACGAGTTGAAGTCCGGTCTCGGGACCGCCTGCTTGGACTTCGTCGGGACGATGACCGCTCGCGAAGCACGGCTCGCGGCCTGCGACTGTTTGATGCTGCCGGTCGTGATGAGTGCGGCCGGTGAACCTCTCGATGTGGGGCGGCTGCGACGGTTCGTCACCCCCGGCCAGCGGCGTGCGTTGAACATCCGGGATGGCGGCTGTGCGTTCCCTGGGTGTCATCGGCGGCCGAAGAACTGCCACGCCCACCACATTCATCACTGGGCAGACGGAGGCCCGACGGATCTCCGGAATCTTGTGCTGCTGTGCGGATTCCACCACCGGCTGATCCACCACGGCGACTGGCAAGTCCACATGGCGGCCGATGGAATACCGGAGTTCATCCCACCCCAATACCGAGATCCGCTCCGAAAACCCCGGCGCAACACCCTCCACCACGCCCACGTCTGACCCGAGGAGCCCGCCAGCCACACCGGCGACGGGCCCCTCGCCATGCCCACCGGATGAAGTACATAAAGGACCCCTTCACGTACCCGGGAGCGCGTGAAGGCCCCCTTCCCTCGGCTCAGCCGAGGAAAGGACCCCTTCACGCGCTCAAATTGCGACTGCCGGTGCCACCGAGATTTCCGGAACGACGTCCGGAGCCAGCAGAAAGCCCCCGCCGAAGCGGTTCCGTCCCGCTCCAACCACGTGCCCCAAGGCTCAACCGCGCTTCTTGCGCCTTCTGAGTCCATCGAAGGCAAACCCCACGCCGAGGGCCGCGAGGACGAAGCAGTAGAACACCGTTTCGAGCGCTTCCTCCCGGTTCGCCGCTTCCGAGACCTCTGCCAGGCCCGCGATTCCGACCGCGACGAAGATCACCGCGGCGAAGGAGCCAAGAACGATCATGGCGGCGTGGACCGCGGTCCTGTTCTGAGGGGGTTCGGCTTCCCGCGCGGCTTGCCGTTGCCTGCGGTTCATCGGCCGCGGCCGCTCATCCCTGGTCATGCCCGAAATACGCCCGCCCGACACGGCAGGTTGCCCACATGACTAATCGCGTGAACGCACGAAAGCGCCCTCACGCGCCGCGACGGCCACCGCCCGTGCCGCGACCCGCGCCTCCGCCACCGTGACACTCTCCCGCGACAGGAACAGCCGGTAGAACATCGGCCCGCACACCGCCCGCACCAGTTCGTCCCCGTCCGTACCGGAAGGGATCTCGCCCCGCGCGACTGCCCGCTCCGCGATCGGCGCCATGCGTACGTGGCGGTCGGCGTAGAAGTCGTGCAGTGCCTCGGCCGCCGGTGGCGACTGGAACGCCGCCAGCACCGACGCCGTGGGCAGTTCCTTCAGCGAGGGCTCGGTGAAGTACCGCACGACCTCCGCCGCCACCTCGTACAGATCGTTCTCGAGCGACCCGGTGTCGGGCGCGGTCCAGTCGTCCTCGGCGCCCATCTGGAGCGCGGCGGCGACGAGGCCGTCCGGCGAGGACCAGCGCCGGTACACCGTGGTCTTGTGCACGCCGGACCGTTCGGCGACCGCGTCCACGGTCAGTTCGCCGAAACCGCGTTCGGCCAGCAGGTCGAGGGTGGCGTGCAGGACGGCCTGGCGGGTGCGTTCCGTCCGGCCGCCGGGCCGTTGGGTACCGGAGGTTGCCAATTGCTACTCCTGTTGCGTTAGTGTGGCCAGTATGTCAGACCCAGCGAAGATCGCCGAACTCATCGGGGGCGCGAAGCTCGTCGCCATCGGTGAGAACAACCACCACATCCACGAGTTCGGCGACCTGCGCAAGCGTTTGCTCCAGCACCTCGTCGAGCAGCACGGCTTCCGGGTGGTGGCCTTCGAATCCGGCTTCGCCGAGGGCAAGCTCGTCGAGGACTGGCTCAACGGCGCCCCGGGTGACGTCTCGGACATCGGCCGCGACGGCTTCACGTTCTCGCTCGGGGAGTCGCCCGAGGCGCACGAGATGCTGGCGTGGCTCCGCGAACGGGGCGACGTCCGCTACTACGGCCTCGACGTGCCGAGTTCCGCGGGCTCCCCGGTGCCGTCGCTCGACGCGGTCCGCGCCTATCTGTCCACTGTGGACGAGGCGGCCACGGGCCTGGTCGACGCGGCGATCGAGGCGACCAAGGGGTATGCGTCGGTCAGCAGCGCGGAGGCGCCCGCCAAGTACGCCGCGCTCGACGACGCGGCCAAGGACAAGGCGACCGCAGCGCTCACCCGGCTCAAGGCGCATCTCACCTCGTTGCGTCCGGTCTACGGGGACACCGCCGTCGCGGAGCACCACGTCGAAGGCGCATTGCGTGTCGACGCCTACCTCGCCGAGGTCGCCGCGATGATGTCCGGCGACGCGCCCGCCTTGCAGAGCGGTTCGCGCGACGCGTACATGGCCGAAACCGTCCGGCTGATCCGGCGGCTGCACGGCGACGACACGAAGATCGTCGTGATGCTCCACAACGGACACCTCCAGCGCGTGCCGTTCTCGCCGTTCCCCGGCCTCACTTCGCCTTCGGCCGGCACGCATCTGGCGGCCGAGTTCGGCGACGACTACTTCGCACTGGGCCTCACCGCGGTCGAGGGCGAGACCACCGGCCTCAAGCCGGATCCGGCCGCGCGACTCGGGTTCACCGTGTACCGCCAGGAACTGGACGCACCGGCGGAAGGCAGCGTCGAAGCCGAAGGCCCCGGGCTGGTGGATCTTCGCTCGCGACGCGGAACCGCGGGGCCGCGGAGCATCCGGCACGCGCATCTGTTCAACCCTGTCGACGTCGTCGACGCCTTCGACGCGCTGGTCTGCTTCCCGAAGTCGACGGTCAGCGGCCACATCGCGCAACACAAGCCGAACGGGTGACACTCCGGGGTTGCCGCCCCCGGGGTACAGGCGTAGAGCCAAGGCATGATCATTCGACTGGTACGGGTCATGGCCGCGCTCGCGCTCCTGGTCTTCGTGGCGCAGCCCGCCTCCGCGACGGAAGTCCAGCAGAACCCGCCGAACTGGGGACTGGACCGGATCGACCAGCGAACGGGCCTCGACCAGCTCTACCACTACGAGACCGACGCCAAGGACGTCACGGTCTACGTGATCGACAGCGGGGTAGACGCGGCGCATCCGGACTTCGGCGGCCGGGTGAAGCCCGGTAAGGACTTCCTCAACGGAGGCACGGACACCGCCGACACCAACGGTCACGGCACGTACCTGGCCGGTGTCGCCGCGTCGAGGACCTTCGGCGTCGCGAAAGGCGCGCAGATCGTCCCGGTCCGGGTGATCGACGCACAGGGCGGCGGCGCGACGGACAAGATCATCGCCGGGATCGACTGGGTGACGCAGAACGCACAGCAGCCCGCCGTCGCCGTCCTCGGCATCGGCGGCACGGCCAACGACCAGCTCGACGCCGCCGTCCGCGCGCTCGCGGCGGTCGTCCCGATCGCCCTCCCGGCGGGCGGCGAGGCCACCGACGCGGGGAAGTTCTCACCCGGCCGGGTCACCGAGGCGCTCACCGTCGGCTCGATCGACGCGAGTGACCAGGTCGGGTCGACGTCGAACTTCGGCGAGGTCGTCGACCTGTTCGCACCAGGGGTGGACGTGCCCGGACCCAACGCCGGGGGCAGCGGCGGCAGGGTGCTCAGCGGGACGTCGTCGGCCGCCGCGCACGTCGCCGGGGTGGCCGCGCTGTATCGGTCCCTGCATCCCGCGGTCTCCGCGCCGGACGTCGCGAAGGCGCTCGTGGACCTCGCCGCGGTCGACGTGCTGACCGGTGTCCACGAAGGCACCGCGAACCGGGTGTTGCAGAGCCCCGGCGCGCAACTCAAGCGGGGATGACGTCCATCACCTGGACGACAACTCCCGCCCTGCGGGACCGAGCAGGTAACGTGCCTCACCTACCGATCCGATGATGGGAAGGACCGGCATGTTCCGCAAGGTACTGGTCGCCAACCGGGGTGAGATCGCCATCCGCGCGTTCCGCGCCGGATTCGAGCTCGGCGCGGGCACGGTGGCTGTGTTCCCGCACGAAGACCGCAATTCGCTCCACCGGCTGAAGGCCGACGAGGCCTATGAGATCGGCGAACCCGGTCACCCGGTGCGGGCCTATCTGTCGGTCGAGGAGATCGTCGCGGCCGCCAAGAAGGCGGGCGCGGACGCCGTTTACCCCGGCTACGGCTTCCTCTCCGAGAACCCGGACCTCGCGCGCGCGTGCGAGGACGAAGGCATCACCTTCGTCGGGCCGAGCGCGGACATCCTCGAGCTGACCGGCAACAAGGCCCGCGCGGTCAAGGCCGCGCGCGAGGCGGGCGTGCCGGTGCTGGGCTCCTCCGAACCGTCCTCCGACATCGACGCGCTGGTCGCCGCGGCCGAGGAGATCGGCTTCCCGGTCTTCGTCAAGGCCGTCGCCGGTGGTGGTGGACGCGGTATGCGCCGCGTCCAGGACCCCGCGCAGCTGCGCGAGTCGATCGAGGCCGCCGCGCGCGAGGCCGAGTCGGCCTTCGGCGACCCGACGGTGTTCATCGAGAAGGCCGTCGTCGAGCCGCGCCACATCGAGGTCCAGATCCTCGCCGACGGCGAGGGCAACGTGATCCACCTCTACGAGCGCGACTGCTCGGTGCAGCGGCGCCACCAGAAGGTCATCGAGCTGGCCCCGGCGCCGAACCTGCCGTCCGAACTGCGCGACCGGATCTGCGCCGACGCGGTGAAGTTCGCCCGCCAGATCGGCTACCGCAACGCCGGCACCGTCGAGTTCCTGCTCGACAAGGACGGCAACCACGTCTTTATCGAGATGAACCCGCGCATCCAGGTCGAGCACACGGTGACCGAGGAGGTCACCGACGTCGACCTCGTCCAGTCGCAGCTGCGCATCGCCTCCGGCGAGACCCTCGACGACCTCGGGCTGTCGCAGGACAGGGTGTACCTGCGTGGTGCCGCCCTGCAGTGCCGCATCACCACCGAGGATCCCGCCAACGGCTTCCGCCCCGACACCGGGATGATCAGCGCGTACCGCTCGCCCGGTGGCTCCGGCATCCGCCTCGACGGCGGGACGGCGTTCGCCGGCACCGAGATCAGCGCGCACTTCGACTCGCTGCTGGTGAAGCTCAGCTGCCGCGGCCGCGACTTCAAGACCGCCGTCGCCCGCCCCCGCCGCGCCGTCGCCGAGTTCCGGATCCGTGGTGTGGCCACGAACATCCCGTTCCTGCAGGCCGTACTCGACGACCCGGACTTCCGCGAAGGCCGCGTCACGACGTCGTTCATCGAGGAGCGCCCGCATCTGCTCACCGCGCGCCATTCGGCCGACCGCGGGACCAGGCTGCTGACCTACCTCGCCGACAAGACGGTCAACAAACCGCACGGCGAGCGTCCGCGCACCCTCGACCCGCAGGTCAAACTGCCGAAGCTGCCCAAGGGCCTCGAACCGGCGCCCGGCTCGAAGCAGAAGCTCACCGAGCTCGGCCCGGAAGGCTTCGCCCGCTGGCTGCGGGAGTCGCCGACCATCGGCGTCACCGACACCACCTTCCGTGACGCGCACCAATCGCTGCTCGCCACCCGCGTGCGGACGAAGGACCTGCTCGCCGTCGCGCCGGTCGTCGCGCGGACCACGCCGCAGCTGCTCTCGCTGGAATGCTGGGGCGGCGCGACCTACGACGTCGCGCTGAGGTTCCTGGCGGAGGATCCGTGGGAGCGGCTGGCGAAGCTGCGGGAAGCGGTGCCGAACATCTGCCTGCAGATGCTGCTGCGCGGCCGCAACACCGTCGGCTACACGCCGTACCCCACCGAGGTGACCCACGCTTTCGTCGAGGAGGCGACGGCGACCGGCATCGACATCTTCCGGATCTTCGACGCGCTCAACGACGTCGAGCAGATGCGCCCGGCGATCGAAGCCGTCCGCGAGACCGGATCCGCGGTCGCCGAGGTGGCGCTCTGCTACACCTCGGACCTGTCGGACCCGGCCGAGAAGCTGTACACACTGGACTACTACCTCAAGCTGGCGGAGCAGATCGTCGGCGCGGGGGCGCACGTCCTTGCCATCAAGGACATGGCGGGCCTGCTGCGGGCGCCGGCGGCGGCGCGGCTGGTTTCCGCGCTGCGCAAGGAGTTCGACCTCCCGGTGCATATCCACACGCATGACACCGCGGGTGGTCAGCTGGCGACGTACCTGGCCGCGATCCAGGCGGGCGCGCACGGCGTCGACGGTGCCGTCGCGTCCATGGCGGGCACGACGTCGCAGCCGTCGCTTTCGGCGCTCGTCGCCGCCACCGACCACTCGGACCGGCCGACCGGGCTGGATCTGCAGGCCATCGGCGACCTGGAGCCGTACTGGGAGAGCGTGCGCAAGATCTACGCGCCGTTCGAGGCGGGGCTCTCGTCGCCGACCGGGCGGGTGTACCACCACGAGATCCCGGGCGGTCAGCTGTCGAACCTGCGCACGCAGGCGATCTCGCTCGGTCTCGGCGAGCGGTTCGAGGACATCGAGGCGATGTACGCGGCCGCGGACAAGATCCTCGGGCACCTGGTCAAGGTCACGCCTTCGTCCAAAGTGGTCGGTGACCTCGCGCTGCACCTCGTCGGCGCGGGTGTCTCGCCGTCGGATTTCGAGGCGGAGCCGAACAAGTTCGACATCCCCGACTCGGTGATCGGCTTCCTGCGCGGCGAACTGGGCGACCCGCCCGGCGGCTGGCCGGAACCGTTCCGCACCAAGGCCCTCGAAGGCCGCGCGCAGCCGAAGCCGGTGCAGGAACTGTCCGAAGAGGACCACAAGGGGCTGGCCGAGAACCGGCGCGCGACGCTGAACCGGCTGCTGTTCCCCGGGCCCACGAAGGACTTCGAGGCGCACCGCGAGCAGTACGGTGACACCTCGGTCCTGCCGTCCAAGGACTTCTTCTACGGCCTGCGCCCCGGCGAGGAGTACTCGGTCGACCTGGAACAGGGTGTCCGGCTGCTGATCGAGCTGGAGGCCATCGGCGAGGCCGACGAACGCGGGCTGCGCACGGTGATGTCCACGCTCAACGGCCAGCTGCGGCCGATCCAGGTGCGCGACACCTCGATCGCGTCGGACATCCCGGCGACTGAGAAGGCCGCCAAGGGCGACCCGAAGCAGATCGCCGCGCCGTTCGCGGGCGTGGTCACGCTGCAGGTGTCCGAGGGCGACGAGGTCGAGGCCGGTGCGACGGTCGCGACCATCGAGGCGATGAAGATGGAGGCGTCGATCACGGCGTCGACCGGCGGCAAGGTGTCGCGGCGCGCGATCAACGCCGTCCAGCAGGTGGAAGGCGGGGACCTCCTGCTCGTCCTGGAGTGAGCTGAGAGCCCGCACCGGTCCGTGAAGGCCTCCTTGAGGGACCCAGAGTCCCTCAAGGAGGCCTTCACGGACTTGCGGCCGCCGCTAACGTGGACCGGTGCTGATCAACGCCGTACCCCAGTTCCAGGGCGCTCTGACCGAGCGTGCGCCCGAGTTGCCCGAAGGCTGCGTCGCGCTCGCCGAGCTGGCGGGCCACGTGCTGGGCGCGCCGGTGCACCACATCCGGCAGACCCGCGAGACCTCGCCCGTGGTCGACGGCATCGCCAACCGCGCGGTGCTCACCGGCGCGAACCGCGCCGCACAGCTCGCCGCGCTGGAGGCGCCGGGCGGGCCGGTGCTCACCATCGGCGGGGACTGCGGCGTCGAGCTGATCCCGATCGGGGTCGCGCGCTACCGCTTCGGACCGGGGCTCGGCGTCGCCTGGTTCGACGCGCATTCCGACCTCAACACCGCGGAGACGTCACCGTCCGGCGCGTTCCACGGCATGGTGCTGCGGTCGCTGCTCGGCGAGGGCGACCCGGAGTTCGCCGCGAATCCGCCGGTCGAACCCGGACGCGTCGTCCTCGCCGGGACGAGGGCTTTCGACGACGCCGAGCGGGCCGTGGTCGATCGCGGACTCGTCGTCGAGACGGCCGACGCCGCCGCCGGCCTGGCAGGTGCGGACAAGGTCTACGTCCATCTCGACCTCGACGTGCTCGACCCGGCGGAGTTCGACGGGCTGAACTATCCGGAGCCGGGTGGCTTGACGATCGAGCGTCTGGTGGCGATGCTTCGCGGGCTGAGCGGCTTCGAAGTCGTCGGCGCGGGAATCACCGAATGCGTCGGCACCGAGGTCCGCGTGCTGGAGCCCGTGCTCGAAGTACTCGGGGAATTGCTCACCGGAAAGCAGTGACGCTCCGTATTCATCGGCCGTTCGTACGTACCGCGCGAGGCGTTTGCCGGGCACTTGTCATCAAAATTCAGGGATGACCCGTGATTTTGTCACGATGATGACAAGAAATCGGTTTCCTCTGCGAGAGGTGACACATTACCAAGCGACCGTGCGATGTGTTCGTTGTCACCTCACGACGATCGTGGGATGTCAGGACGCTGGGCGGAGCAAAGGAGCTGCGATGTCGGTGGAGCGCGGAATCGAACACGCTGCGCAGCCTCCCGCAGCACTGCCGCGTAAGCTCGCCGACATTTTGCGACCGGAACTGGGCAGTCTCGCCAACGAGATCGTCGACGAGATCCGGGCGACCATCCCCGCGTACGCGCGCCCGCTCGACGGGCCCTACGGCAAGTCCATCCGGGCAGGCGTCGAATACGCGATCACGTTGTTCGTCGCGCAGATCGCGGATCCGAGCGTCTCCAAGGAACAGTCGCACGAGGTCCACCATCGGCTCGGGCAGAACGAGATGCGGGAAGGCCGCAGCCTCGACACCCTCCAGTCGGCGTACCGGGTCGGCGCCCGCGTCTCGTGGCGGCGCATCATGCGCGTCGGCCGCCGCAGCGGGCTTTCGTCCGCGGTGATGTCGCAACTGGCCGACGCGATGCTCGCGTTCATGGACGAACTCGCGTCGGTCGCGCTGGACGGGTACCTCGAAGCGAAGGCGCGCACCGCGGGGGCACTGGACACGTGGCGCCGCAAACTGCTGCACCTGGTGCTGGAAACGCCGCCGGCGCCGTCGAAGGCGATCGCGGAACTCGCGCAGCTGACCGGCTGGACGGTGCCCGAGCGAGCGACGCCGGTGGTGCTGCACCCGCTCGGCGACAACGCCAGACCCCGGCGGCACAACGTCGTCGATTCGGACGTCCTCGCCGAACTCGACTCCGCCGAGCCGCGTCTGCTCGTCCCCGGCGAGATCTCCGGCGCCCGCCTGGCCACCTTGCAGGCCGCGCTGCCGGACTACCGGCTGTCGATCGGCCCGTGCCGTCCGCTGGACTCCGTCGCCGATTCCCTCCGCTGGGCGCGCGACGCCCTGCACCTCTCCGAACGCGGCATCATCCAGGCGCGCCGGGTGATCCGCGCCGAAGACCACCTCGCCACCCTGCTCGTGAACGCCGACGCGGCGCTCACCTGCCGTCTGCGTGACCGTCTTTTCGCCCCGCTCGCCGAGATGACCGGGAAACAGCAGGAACGGCTGCTCGAAACCCTTCGCGCCTGGCTCGACAGTCAGGGCAACGTCGTCGACATCGCCGAGCGCCTCCAGGTGCACCCGCAGACCGTCCGGTACCGCATGCGGCAGTTGCAGGCGACCTTCGGCGAGCACCTGCGCGACCCGGGGGCGCGGTTCGAGATGGAACTCGCGCTGCGGGCCGGTGTCAGTCCTTCTTCGGCGTCAGCGGGGTTCGCGCTGCCGGAGGTGCTGCCGTCGCCGCGCAAGAGTCCACAGTGGACGCCGAGCGGGTCTTAGGCACCTGGATGTCATGAAAGGGTCGTTCAGGACGAAAAACGTCCTGAACGACCCTTTCATGACACTCTCGGAAGCGGTCAGCGGCGTCCCACCGGCGGGTCCGTGTTCGGGCATTTGCGTTCCGCTTCCCAGGGCAAGCCCACCTGGTTGACCCCGATACACGCCTGGTTGTCCGGCCCCGACCCCATGCCGCTCAGCAGGGAGTCGAGGTTCTCCTTGACCCCGCAGCCGGAGAACTTGGGCAGGGTGAAGCCCTGGTAGGCGGGTTCCGGGTCGTTCGGATCGGTCCGCAGCACGCCGCCGGTGAACGCGTTCCAGTTCGGCCCGCGCAGGTTCAGCAGGATCGGTTCGCTGGTCATGCAGTTGTCGCCGACGTCGAGGGGGACACCGTTGATGGTGAGATCCTTCAGTTTCCCGAACAGTTCGAGCCTCAAGGTGGCCGTCGTCGTGGTGTCCCCGTGCAGCATGGTCTCGACGTCGATGACGGTGTTGCCCGTTTTGTAGTCGGCGGGCAGAAGCTCCATCGTCCCGTTGATCGGGACGAAGCCGAAGCCGAGGATCGTCATCTTGCTCGGCGGCAAGACGGTGGAGCCGGTGCTGCGATGGGGAGGCGCCGGGTAGAGGTAGTAGAAGGCGTTGAAGATGAACGACGGGGTCAGCCGGACGAAGGCGCCGAGCTTCTTGACCGACGACGTGCCTTGCGCTTCGAAGGGCTGCAAGGGGAACACGGCGTCCGGCGGTGGGTCTTCGTTCGTGGCGTGCGTTCCGGCGCCGGATTTCTGCCCGGGTTTGCCGGGCTTCGGTTTGGCGATGCCCATCTCGAGCATCGTGACGCTGCCCAGCTTGGTGTCCTGATCCGGCGCTTGCTTGCAGGTGATCGGATTCCGCGGCGCCTCCGCCTGCGCCGCGGTCAGCGCGAAGGACGGCGCGCCCGTGGTGAGCCGGAGTTCGCCGGGGCGGGTCGCCATGATGTCGGGAACCTTGCCCGTCGCGACCAGCTTCAGCTCACCGGTGGCGGGCACCTTGGTCGCCGGGATCTCGAGGGTCACCGGGATCTGGGCCTTCTTGTCCTCGCGCGTGGCCGTGAGTTCGATCTTCGCCTCGCCCGCCACCTCGGTGAGCGTGCCCAGCGTTCCCTCGCCGAGGGTGAAGGTGACGGAGAAATCCTTGACCTGCACCGGCTTTCCGGTTTGGACGACCTTGGGCAGAGTGGCCTGAACGTCCATGGTGACCGGACGTTCGCCGACCGGATCCGGGAAGACGCAGGTGTTCGCCAGGGTCTGGTGCGCGGGGGAAGCCCCCTGCAAGGGCGCTTTCGGCGGGGACGCCGGATCGGTCGCCGCGGAGGAGGCCAAGGCGCCGTTCACTCCCGCGAGCAGGATCACGCCCGCCAGTACGGGAAGCCTCCCGAGTGTCCGGCGAACCTGCTGCGTCATCTGGTTTCCTCTCGCGTCAAACGACGGGGATCGCCGGGGCGAACGCGCGGTTCTGTGCCGGGTTGGTGTTTTTGACCGTACAGCCGAGTGTCCACGGGGTCCACGTGTTGTCCCGCTTGTGGAATTCGACTTCGAGTTCGAACGTGGTGCCGAGCGCGAAGGTCACCTGGCCGGGTGCACCCGCGGTGAAAACGGGAACGGCGGTGGCCGCGTCCTGGGTGAAGCCGACCGTGCGCGGCCCGGGAACGTACGGGGTGATCTGCTCGGGCAGGTCCAGCCCGGTGACGGTCGCCGAAGCCGGGGTGGCGTTCGTCGCGGTCACCGGTGCTTTCACCTTGCCGCGGAGGCCGTCGTAGTTGGCGGCGCTGAAGATCGTCGCGTTGTGGATGGCGCTGAAGGTCGCGGTGCCGGCGATCGCGGCCGGTGTGAAGGCGCCGCCCGCGGGCACCGGGCCCAGGCTGTCGAACCTCGCCGTGATGTCGAGAGGTTGCCGGCCGATCATCGGGAAGCCGCACAGGTACGTGACGGTCCCGGTCGTGTGAGAGGTGGCGGCCGACGCCTGCCCGATGGTGAGCAGGGAGGCCGCGCCGAGCACGATGACGGAGACCGCGCCCGCCCGGCGGACCTGCTGCCCCATAAGGGTTCCTCTCGTGGTCGGCGATGGAGACCGTGCGGGGCGGGCGTCCCCGCCCCGCACGGATGGTTCATCAGGTGATGGGGATGGCCGGGCTGAACGCGCGGTTCTGCGCCGGGTTGGTGTTCTTCACCGTGCAGTTGAAGCTCCACGCGGTCCAGGAACCGTCCTTCTTGTGGAACTCCAGCGGCGCGGTGATCGTGGTGCCGAGGGAAGCCGTCGCGGAGCCTGGCGTGCCGGCGGTGAAGGTGGGAACGCCGGTGCCCGCGTCCTGGAGGATGTTGAACGTCCGCGTCCCAGGCACGTACGGGTTGATCTGGGTCGGGACGTCGAGGTTCGTCACCGTCGCCGAGGCGGGGGTGGCGTTGGTGACGGTGACCGGCATGTTCACCTTGCCGCGGACACCGTCGTAGTTGGCGCTGTTGAGCAGCGCGTTGATGGTGGCGCTGATCGTCGCGGTACCCGAGATGTTCGACGGCGTGAAGGTGCCGCCCGAAGCGACCGAAGCCGGTCCGTCGAACTGGGCCTTCACGTCCAGCTGCTGCTGGCCGATGGCGGGAAAGTTGCACATGTACGCGACAGTGCCCGTCGCGTAGGGGGCGAGGGCGGCGGCCGTACCGGCGGTGAGCACGGCGACGGCGCCCATCACGACGGCGGTGGTGGCGACACCGGCTGACAACTTGCCAAGTCTGCGGGACATACCTGTCATCTCCTTTGATCCAGTTTACGTCTCGGACGGCTTTCCCCATGCGCCTTTCGGCGAGTTTTTCTGATCAAATATGCTCGACTTGAGCGGCTTTCTCGGTGGTGGGGTAAACCGAGGTTACCCGCGAGTTATGTACGTAACAAGTATCCATGTCGACAGGTTTCGAAGTGGGGGTGGAAACCGTTCTTTCTTGTCAGTCCGCGCTGAATGCGATTATGAAGTTTGTTCGCCGGTGACAAAGACGGGGCCGATCGGCGGAACCGGGTTAACATTTCCCGCATGGCTTCAGTCAATCGACGATCCACGACACGGCGCGTGACGACATCCACGATAGCCGTAATGATCGCCACGGTTTCCCTTTCCGGTATCGCCGACGCCGCGCCGTCCGGCGAACCGCGGCCGTGGGGGAGCAACGACTACGGGCAGGGGCAGGGCACCGTGCCCGCTTCGGCGTTCGGCGCGAGCGCGGTCTCCGCGGGCGGGCTCACTCATCTGGCTCTGAAGGACGGAGGCGTGGTCGCCTGGGGGAACGACAACTACGGCCAGGCCACCGTTCCGGCCGCGGCCACGTCCGGCGTGTCGGCGATCGCCGCGGGCTGGGCGCACGAACTGGCCCTCAAGAACGGCGGTGTGATCGCCTGGGGCAACGGTTTCTACGGCCAGAACGTCGTGCCCGCCGCCGCCACCTCTGGCGTCAAGGCCATCTCCACCAGCGCCTACTTCAACCTCGCGCTCAAGACGAACGGCAGCGTGCTGAGCTGGGGTTCGCGGACCGCCGTCCCCGCGACGGTCTCTTCGGGGGTCACCGCGATCTCGGCGGGTGTCGACCACGGCCTCGCGCTCAAGAACGGCGGCGTGATCGGGTGGGGCGGCAACTCGAAGGGCCAGATCACCGTCCCGGCGGCGGCGACCTCCGGCGTGACGGCGATCTCGGGCGGGTTCCGCCACAGCATCGCGCTGAAGAACGGCGGCGTCCTCGCCTGGGGCGACAACACCTACGGCCAGGCTTCCGTGCCGCCCGAGGCGCAATCGGACGTCGTCGCCATCGACGCCGGCTACAACCACAACGTGGCGCTGAAGACGGACGGAAGCGTTTTCGCCTGGGGCAGCAACCTGAAACAGGAGAGCCGGGACACCAGCTCGGAACCGCCGATGGACATGTGGAAGTTCTCGGGCGTCTGCGCTCCGATCTACGCCGTTTCCGCAGGTGACGGCACCGGCGTCGCGCTGGTCGACCCTGCCGCGCCGCAGTTCTGCTGAGACGCGGGGATGGCCCGGCGCCGGAGTCTTATGTCGTGAAGGGCCCCTTTGAGACGATCATCGTCTCAAAGGGGCCCTTCACGACATCCCCACGACCGCTGTGGTGGCTGCTGGTGCATGTGGGGCGGGGCTTGAGCCTCAGACGTTGGACTTCATGTCCAGGTTGATGGTGTTGTCGGGACCGGAGATCAACGCCCCCAGCGCGAGGTCGTTGATGAAGCAGTCCTTGAACTCCGGGATGGTGAACGTCCCCGAAGACGGGATCGACGGGGCGAACAGGTCGACGTTCTTCGACACCAGCGTCAGGTCCAGCGGCTTGACGGTCTTGCAGGCGTTCGGCACCGTCGGGAGCGGGATGACCGGCCAGAACAGGCCGACCACGATGTTGTCGATCAGCATGTTCGCCTGCGAATGGGTGGTCAGATCGCCGTTGGCGAGGGTGCCGGTGACCGGGCCGGTCGGCTCGATCCGCACGCGGGCCTTGATCTTGAAGACCCCCGAGACCAGCGAGATGTTCGCCGTCGAGGGCGGCAGGGAAAGGTCGCCTCGGATGCCGACGTTGTCACCGTCGATGACGAGGGCACCGTCGAGCTGGCCGGGGCCGAGGTCGAGGGTGCCGCCGGTCTTCTTGACCGTGGTCTTCCCGGTGACGGTGTAGGACACCGGGATCTCCACCGGGTCGTCCGCGAGGGCGGGGGACGCGGCGAGACTGCCCGCCACGGCGATCGCGGAAGTGAGCGCGACGACCGTGCCGAGACGGCGACGAGCGGTTTTCGGGCGCGTTCGACCGAACATGGGATTCTCCTCGTTTTCTCTCCTGTTTTACAAAGCGGACGAAAGGGGGACTGACCGGTTTGTCATCGGGGGACAAGGTCGGTGATGACCCAGTTCTCGCCTTCGCGTTCAGCGGTGACCGAAAGCTGCGCCGCGGCCGTCGTCGACGAATTGTTGTCGGCCCTTGTCGCCGCTTGATCGAGAAATACCAGCAGTCTCGCTTTACCGCCGCCGAGTTCCTGGACGGCGGATGAGGAGACGCGGGTCGTGAGGACGAGTTTCTGTGCCGGTGCCTTTTCCCGGACTTGGGCGAACAACTGGTTGTACGACTCCAGCGCCTTACCTCTCAGCGCCGAAGCGGCCGCCTTTTCGGTGACGTCGGTCCGGTCGTAGGAATAGGAGAAGATCTTGTTGAGCGCCACCGTCACCGCGGAGTTCACCTCGGCCGTGGCGCCGACGTCGGTGAGCGCGGTGTTGGCCGCCGACGGCGCCGCCGAGATCGACCTCGCCTCCAACGTGAACCACGCGCCCGCCGCCACCAGCACGGCCGCCGCGACCAGCAGGATCAACGGCGGTTTCGAGCGGCGGGGCGGCTTCTCGGTGACGACCTCGGCTTCGGGTTCGACAGTGGTGTCGGTGTCGGCGGTGGCGGTCATCGCGCACCCACCGGGAGCTGGTCGAGCGCGCTGAGCTTCCAGCCCTCGCCGGTCCTGGTCAGCCCGGCGGCGAACCGGTTGCGTTTCGTCGTCGGCGCCGCGCCTTCCTTCGCCATCGTGATCTCCACCGAAGCCAGCATCTTGGCCGTTCCGGCGTGGTCGTCCAGTTCGCTGATGGCCGCGTCCAGCACCTTGCCCGTCGAGACCGTCGCGTCCTTGGTGAGCGTCTGCTTGGTCGCGTCGTCGGTCTTGCCCAGCTGATCGCGCAGCGGGCCGGTCGACGCGGCGAGCCAGTCGGCGATGCCCTGGTCGACCCGATGGTGATCGAGGCTGGTCAGCCGGGCGACGAGTTCACGTCCGCTCCTCAGCGCTTCGTCGCGCGAGTTGCCGTAGGCCACCGCCGTCGAACCCGTCGCGGTGAACCAGGTGTACCCGGTCCATCCCGCGAACGCGCAGGCCGCGGCGAACACGGCGATCGCGATCTTCAGTTGCGCAGCCACAACATCTCCTCGAGGCTGGTGGACGTCGGCTGGCCGTCGGCGCCGAAGCCGCCGGGGATCGCGGCGGGCGGGACGCCGCCCTTCGGCGCGTTCTGCGAGCCGCGGACCGAACTCGGGTCGCCCCTGTCGAGTGTGCACGCGGCACCGGTGTTGAACGGCAGCGGCGAGAGGTCCGCGCTGCTGCGGACCTTCGTGCCTTCGTAGCCCTTGGTGCAGGGCATCGGGTCGAAGAAGGTCAGTACCAGTTCGATCTTCCCGGACTGCTCGTCGACGGAGGCGTCGACCGCGGACACCGCCTTCGGGGTGTTGATCAGCAGCTGGCGGAGGCCGTCGGTGCGCGCGGAGAACACCTGCGACGTGGTGAGCAGGTTCGCCAGCAGGATCGGCAGGCCCGGCTCGTTGTCCCGCAACAGTCCGGAGAGCTGGGTCGCCGCTTCCGGCGCGGTGGTGATCAGCCGTCGCAGATCACCGTCCGAACGGGACAGCTGTTCGGCGAACTGCTTGGCGTTGCCGCTGAACTGCCGCCAAGCCTGTGACGAGTCGACCTGCGTCTTCAGCACGGTCGAGCCGTCGGTGAGCAGGCTCTCCGTCTGCGGCAGGTGATCGGCGGCCTGTTTGGTGAAGTCGGTGGTGGAATCCAGCAGCACCTGGAGGTTCGCGCCGGAACCGCGCAGGGCGTTGTCGAGTTCGTCGACCACGGTCCGCAGATCCTCGGTCGGCACGGACGCGGTCAGCGAGTCCAGGTCGGTCAGCAGATGCTGCACCGGCAGCGGCACACTCGTCGCCTCACGCGGGATGACCGAACCTTCGGCGAGGAACGGCCCGTCGCCGGTCCGCGGCTGCAGGTCGACGAACTGCTCGCCGACCGCGGACCGGTTCGCCACGACCGCCCGCGAGTTCGCCGGAATCCGAGGCGCGTCGTCGTCGATCAGGAGATCCGCTTCCATGCCGCCGTCGGTGAGCCGCAGTTCGCCGACCCGGCCGACGGCGACGCCGCGATAGGTCACCTCGCCGTTGGTGAACAGGCCGCCGCCGTCGGTCAACGAGAGCTTCACGGTGTACCCGCTCGCCCCGAAGAGCCGGTCGAGTCCCGCGTAGTTGGCGCCGACGAACGCCGTCGTCGCCAGCGCGAGGACGACGAACGCGATCACCTGGATCCGGATACGGGCGGTCAGCATCAGCTACCTCCGGAGGACGGCAGCGGCAAGGTCGGGAGGTCCGGCGGGACACCCTCGCCCGGTGGCGGGAGTTCGACGCCCGGTGCGGGGATCATCGAGGCGTAGACGTTCAGGTAGTCGCCCTTGATCCCGTCGCGGACGGCGTCGGTGAACGGGAACGTCGGCAGGATCTCCAGCGATTTGGGCAGGTTCTCGCCGGCGTCGGCCAGCCGCTTGAGGATCGGCGCGAGCGCGGTCAGGTCCGCGACGAGGTCGGCCCTGCTCTTCTTGATCACGTCGACGCCGACCCCGGAAAGCCGGTCGAGCGCCTGCAGCATCGACACGAGCTGCGTGCGCTGGTCGGAAAGGCTCTGGAGACCGGGGGTGAGGTCGGTGAGCGCGCCTTCGACCTGCTTCTTCCGGTTGGCCAGGGTCGCCGAGAGCTGGTTGAGCCCGTCGAGCGCCGAGGTGATCTCCGAACGATGGGAGTCCAGATTGGACACCAGCTGTTCCACAGTGGACAGGAAGGAGCGGATCTCCTCCTCGTTGCCGTCCATCACCTTCGACAGCTCGCGGTTGATGGTCTGCAACTGGCCGATCCCGCCGCCGTTGAGTAGTAGGGACAGCGCGCCGAAGACCTCTTCGAACTCCGGGTTGCGGTTCGTGCTCGCGACCGGGATCACCCCGCCGTCGCCCAGCCTGCCTTCGGCCTTCGCCGCGCTCGGGGCGAGCTCGATGAACTTCTCGCCGAGCAGGCTGGACTGCCGCAGCCGCGCGATGGCGTTGGCGGGCAGGTGGACGTCACCGTTGACGGCCAAGACGGTCTCGGCCGTCCAGCCGTCCTCGCCGAGCTGGATCTTCTCGACCCGGCCGACCGGCACGTCGCCCACCTTCACCGCGGCCTGCGGGACCAGGTCGAGGACGTCGGCGAACTGCACGGTCACCCGGTACGGGTGGTCGCCGATGTCCGCGCCGCCGGGCAGCGGCAGGTCGTAGACGCCCTTGAAATCGGAGGAACAGGCGGTGAGCGCGACACAGCACGCGGCGAGTACGGCGATCGACCGTTTCGTGGCCATCAGCGCCCCCCGGTGTAGGTGTCGCCGGCGACCGGCAGCGGGAGCGGGGCGTATTCGAGCATGTTGCCGCGGCTCTGCAGCTTCCCGGTCTTCGGGTCGACGGCGCCGAGCACGTTCGTCACCGCCAGCGGGATCGTGTCGAGGGTTTCGGCCAGCGCGGCGCGTTTGTCGACCAGCGTCCCGGTTGTCACCGCGAGCTTGTCCACATTGGACTTGATCTGCGCGCGGTTGTCCCGGATGAACTGCTGGATCTCCGCGAGCGCGCCGCCGAGGCCGTTGAGCGCGCGGGCGAGTTCGTCCTTGTTCTGCGCCAACGTGCCGGTCACCGACGCGAGCTGCTTGTTGACCTCGCTGACGTTCCGGTCGTTGGTCGCCAGCATCGACGTGAACCGCTGCAGTTCGTCGACGGTGGCGAACAGGTTCTGCGAGTTGCCGGACAAGGTCCTCGCGAGGTCGGCGAAGTTGCGCACCGACTCGTTGAACGGCTTGCCGTTGCCCTGCAGGTTCTTCGCGCCGGTGCGCAGCAGTTCCGAAAGCGCGCCGTCGGCGTTCGCGCCCTTGGGGCCGAGTGCCTTGGCGAGGGTGTCGAGGCTGGAGTAGAGCTGGTCGAGTTCCACCGGCGTGCCGGTGCGCTCCACCGGGATCACCGCGCCGTCGTCCAACCGGTTCCCCGCACGGGTCAGCTTGGTGAACTGGACGTAGCGGTCGGCCACCACGCTCGGCGCCACGACCAGCACGTTGGTGTCGGCCGCGATCGGCGTCGACCCGTCGACGGTCAGCACGACCTCGACCTGTTCCCCGCGTGGCTTCACCGATTCGACCTGACCGACCCGGACGCCGAGCACCCGCACGTCCGATCCACTGTAGACACCGACGGCCCGCGAGAAGTACACGGTGACGCGGTCGAGCCCGTTGCCGGAGAAGATCCACCAGAGACCGCCGACGACGGCCAGCGCGAGTACCAGCGCGAGGGTGACGAAGCGGCTGGTCACCGGCCACCTCCCGGGATCTTCGGCAGGCACGGGTCCCGGTTCTCCGGGACGAGCCCGCACAGGTAGCTGTCCACCCAGCGTCCGTTGCCGAGCGAGTTGTTCACCACACGGAAGTACGGCGCGGCGAGGTCGAGGCTCTTGGCGAGATTGTCGTTCTGCCGCTGCAGGATGTCGGTCACCTCTCCGAGCCGGGCGAGCGCGCCGCCGAGCTGGTCCTTGTTGTCCTTCACCAGGCCCGAAAGCTGGGTGGCGAGTTCCTGCGAGCCGGCCAGCAGGTCGTGGATCGCCTGTCGCCGGTTGTCGAGTTCGGTCAGCAGCAGGTTGCCGTCCGAGAGGAGCTTGACGAAGTCGTCGTTCGAGTTCGCGAGTGTCGTGGTGAGCCCGTGCGCGTTCGACAGCAGGCTGGCGAGCTCGTTGTCCCTGGAGGACACGGTCTTCGACAGCGACGTCAGCCCTTCGAGCGCCTTCTTGATGTGCTCGGGCGAGTTCTTGAACGTGTCGCTGAGTGTGGTGAAGCTTTCAGCGAGCTGTTCCGTGTCGATCGCGCCCGCGGTGTCGGCCAGCCCGTTGAACGCCTCGGTGACGTCGTAGGGCGTCACGGTCCGGGTGCGCGGGATGACCTGCTTCGGGTTCTGCACCGTCTCACCGGTCGGGCGCAGCGCGAGGAACTTCCGGCCGAGCAGGGTCTTGATCTTGATCTCGGCGGCGGTCTTGTCGCCGACCCAGGCGTCCTTGACCCGGAAGCTGACCACCACGTGGTCTTCGGCGAGCCGGACGTCGCTCACCGTGCCGACCTTGATCCCGGCGATGCGGACCTCGTCGTCGGCCTGCAAGCCCGCCGCTTCGGAGAATTCGGCCTGGTAGGTGGTCCCCGAGCCGATGATCGGCAGGGCCTCGTAGTTGAGCGTCGCGGTCAGCAGCCCGGCGGCGATGACGCTGCCGACGACACCGATGACGATCGGGTTCCGCTCCTTGAAGGGTTTCACGCCGTGCACCTCTCCGCCGTCGCCGGGACCCCGCGCGGAGGTTTGGTCTGGAGGACGGACGAGCACAGGTAGAAGTTCATCCACGATCCGTAGGAGCCGATCCGGCCCAGTTCGTTCAGTTTCCCCGGGAGCACGGTCAGGACACGATCGACTTCGGCCTTGGCCTCGTCGGTCGTCAGCTGACCGGCCAGCAGGCCGAGCCCCTCGATGCTGTCCTTGAGCGGTTTCCTGCCCTGTTCGAGCAGACCGGCCGTGGCGGTGGTGAGGCCGGCGATCCCGGAAACGGCCTCCCCGATCTCGGTGCGGTCACCGGCGAGGCCGGACACCAGCTCCTTCAGCGTGGAGACCAAAGTGGACAGTGCGTCACCCTTGCCGTTGATGCTCTTCAGTACCGTGTCCAAGTTCGTGATCACGTCACCGATCACCTTGTCGCGGCCGGCGAGCGTGGTGGTCAGCGAACCGGTGTGCGCCAAGAGGCTTTCCACCGTGCCGCCTTCGCCCTGCAGCACCTGGACGATCTCGCCGGAGAGCTGGTTGACGTCCTTGGGGGACAGGGCCTGGAACAGCGGTTTGAAGCCGTTGAACAGTTCCGTGAGATCCAGCGCGGGCGTCGTGCGCTCCAGCGGGATCTCCGCTCCGGGCTCCAGGAGCTCGCGGGTGCCCTTGCCGCGTTCGAGTGCGATGTAGCGCTGGCCGACCATGTTGCGGTACTTGATCACCGCGTTCACGTCGGCGGGCAGCCTGCGCTGCGAGTCGAGGGAGAACCGGACGAGGGCCAGGCTGTGGTCGGCGATCTCGAGCTCCTCGATCTGACCGACCCGCACCCCGGAGATCCGGACGTCGTCGCCGACGTTCAGCGACGTCGCGTCGAGGAATTTGGCGCTGTAGGTCTTGGTGTCGCCGAGGCCGGTGTTCGTGATGGACACCGCCAGCAGCACCGTGGCCAGCGTCGTGACGACGATGAAGATCAGCCCCTTGATCAGCGGGCTCACGAAGTTCCTCATCGCACGGTCACCTCCGTACCCCGGTAGAGCGGCCCGACGAGCACGCTGCCCCACGCGGGGACCTGGTCGGCCGGGACACCGATCGAGGGCGCGACCAGCGTGGAGATCAGGTTCCGTTCCTGCGGCGAGTTCGCCAGCCCGAGGTCGCCCTGCGCGCCAGGGAGCGCCGCGGTCTTCTCACCGGTCGCCACGATCCCTTGGCCCATCAGGCCGTTCGTCGGATAACAGCGCGGTTCGCCGGTGGCGTTGTAGACCGGATCGTCCTTGCCCGGCACGTACTTGCCGCGGGGTTGGCTGACGATGATCTCCGCGTGCAGCCCGGGCTCGTCCGTGCCGGCGCCCAGCACCTTGTCCATCTGCGGCTTGAGCTTGGCGAGCGCATCCAGCGTGCAGGCGAAACTCGGCGAGTACTTCGCGCCGACCTCCAACGGTGCCCTGCTGTCGGCGGCGAGCGCGATGATGTTGGCGCGGTTGTTGAGGAGGAACGTCGTGACGTGCTGGGAAGACGACGTCACCTGCTGGTACACCGTCGCCAGTTCGGCACGTTTCTCCTTGACGGTGTCGAGGGTGACCGCCGAGGCGCTCAGCGCGTCGAGCAGGTCCGGCGCGATGTCGCCGTACAGCTTCGTGACCGTGGCCAGATCGCGGATGTTGTCGTTCAGCTTCGGGAGGTTCGGGTTGAAGTCCTTCAGGTAGGCGGCCGCGGTGGCGAGCGTGTCGCCGATCTGGTCGCCGCGACCCTCCAGCGCGGTGGCGACCGTGGTCAGCGTGGTGGCGAGCTTCTGCGGCTGCACCGCCTTGAGCAGCGGCAACAGATTGTCGAAGACCCGCTCTAGTTCGATCGCGTTGGCCGAGCGGTCCTGGGTGATCACGTCGCCCGCGCCCAACGGTCCGGCGGGTGATCCGTCCGGAATGGACAGTTGCACGTACCGCTCACCGAACAGGGTCTTCGGCACGAGCAGTGCGGACACGTTCTTCGGCAGCTGCGCAACCTTGCCGGGCTCCATGGCCAGGTCGATCTCCGCGCCACCCGGCGTCGCGCGGACGTCGCGGATCTCGCCGACCACCACGCCGCGTGCCTTGACCTGCCCGCCCGTGCGCAACTGGTTGCCGACCCGGTCCGCCTGCAGGGTCACCGGCACGGATTCGACGAAATCCTTCCGGTAGATCTTGATCGACAGCAGCACGAGGGCGGACATCACCACGAGGAACAGCACCCCGGCGGTCCTGACCCCGGCCTTGCGCAGCCCGCGCCGGCTCATCCGGCCACCTGCACCGTCGTGGTCGCGCCCCAGATCGCGAGGCTGAGGAAGAAGTCCAGCACGCTGACCGCCACGATCGCGGTCCGCACCCCGCGTCCGACGGCGACGCCGACGCCCACCGGGCCGCCGCTCGCGCGGAAGCCGTAATAGCAGTGGGCGAGCACGATCACGACACTGAACACCAGGACCTTGCCGAACGACCAGAGCACGTCGCCCGGTGGCAGGAAGAGCAGGAAGTAGTGGTCGTAGGTGCCCGCGGACTGGCCGTAGAACCAGACGGTGATCTGGCGTGACGCGAGATACGAGGTCAGCAGGCCGATGGCGTACAACGGGATGACCGCGAGGAACCCCGCGATGATCCGGGTGGTCACCAGGTACGGGACGCTGGGGATGCCCATCACTTCCAGCGCGTCGATCTCCTCGGAGATGCGCATCGCGCCGAGCTGGGCGGTGAAGCCGCAGCCCACGGTGGCCGACAGGGCCAGCCCGGCCACGAGTGGCGCGATCTCGCGGGTGTTGAAATACGCGGAGACGAACCCGGCGAACGCCGACGTGCCGACCTGGTTGAGCGCCGAGTAACCCTGGAGCCCGACGACCGTGCCGGTGAACACGGTCATCCCGATCATCACGCCGATCGTGCCGCCGATGACCGCGAGCGCGCCGCTGCCGAAACTGACTTCGGCCAGCAGGCGGGTGATCTCACGGAGATAGCGGCGTACCGCGCGCGGCACCCAGGCGAGCGCCTTGAGGAAGAAGAGGATCTGGTCGCCGAGCGTGTCCAGGAACCCGAACCGGCGGTCCACGGCCTCGCGGACCCGTTCCGCGCGTTTGGGGGGAGGTGTGATCGTGGCCATCAGCTGCCCTTCGCCGGGACGAGCTGCAGGTAAAGCGTCGTCAGCACGAGGTTCAACAGGAACAGGAGCAAAAACGTGATCACCACGGATTGGTTCACCGCGTCACCGACGCCTTTCGGGCCGCCTTTCGGATTGAGCCCGCGATAAGAGGCGACGATCGCCGCGACGAAACCGAAGATGACCGCCTTGATCTCGCTGATCCAGAGGTCCGGAAGTTGCGCGAGAGCGGAGAAACTGGCCAGATACGCACCCGGTGTCCCGTTCTGCATGATGACGTTGAAAAAATAGCCGCCGAGGACGCCGACCACACTGACCATTCCATTGAGGAATGCGGCGACCCCCATCGCGGCGAGCACCCTCGGCACGATCAGGCGCTGGATCGGGGAGACCCCGAGCACCTCCATCGCGTCGATCTCCTCGCGGATCGTGCGCGACCCGAGGTCCGCGCACATCGCCGACCCGCCGGCACCCGCGATCAGCAACGCCGTCACGATCGGGCTGGCCTGCTGGATGATCGCCAGCACACTGGCCGCGCCGGTGAAGGACTGCGCGCCGATCTGCGCGGTCAGCGAACCGATGTGCAACGCGATCACCGCGCCGAACGGGATCGCGACCAGCGCCGTCGGCAGGATCGACACACTCGCGATGAACCAGAACTGCTGGATCAGCTCGCGGGCCTGGAACGGCCGCCGGAAGGTCAGGCGGACGACGTCGAGACCGAGTGAGTAGAGCCTGCCGGTCTCCCGGAGCGCACCCGCGCCGGGGAATGAGGGTGCGTTAGTCCGGACGCCCACGCCGACCCTCCAGTTTTCCGGGCACGGCGAATACACCCCAGCTTGCGCAATTCCTTTGCTCCGAATGGCGGAACGGAATCGTTGAATAGGGTCAACGGGGTGTTACCGTGCTGTTTGCTACTGGTCGGTACGCTAATCACGTGCCTGCCTGGTGACAAGAACTTCGGTGTGATCAAGACGTCACGTCCTGGTAACCGGTGAATTCTTGTTCTTTTTTGACAAAGGCGAACGGGGATCTTGTCCGTTCTTTCGTGCTCGGCGGAGCGTTGGTCCATTCGTGGCGCGGGGTGGCTCTCGATCGGGTCTTGAGTGGCTCGCGGTGCTGCCTCGCGCGCCAGCGGGCCCCCTGGCACTTCACGCGCTCGCCGCAGGCAGACCTCCGGCTGCGATGAAGGACTCCTTCATAGCAAAATTTGCTATGAAGGAGTCCTTCATCGCACGCCCGCAGCCCCCTCCGGCGGCGCGAGGGAGCGTCAGCGCGCCAAGTCGGCCACCAACTCGTACGACCGCACCCGGTCCGCCTGATCGTGCACCATGGTCGTGATCATCAGCTCGTTCGCGCCCGTGTCGGCGAGCAGAGTCTCGAGTCCCTTGTGGACGGTCTCGGGCGAGCCGATGATGCTGCTCGCGGCCCGGTCCTCGATGAACACGCGCTCGATGTCGGTGTACGGGTAGGCCGCGGCCTCTTCCGGCGTCGGCAGCGGGATGGGGCGGCCTTTGCGCAGGCTGAGGAACGTCAGGCCGCTGGGGGCGGCCAAGTACTGGGCGCGCTCGTCGGTCTCGGCGGCGACCACGGAGACGCCGAGCATCACGTACGGCTCGTCCAGGACGTCCGACGGTTTGAACGCGTCGCGGTAGAGCGCCACGGCGGGAAGAGTGTTCTCGGCGCTGAAGTGGTGTGCGAACGAGAACGGCAGGCCCAGTTCGCCCGCCATCCGCGCGCTGAAGCCGCTCGACCCGAGCAGCCACACCGGCGGCTTGTTGCCCTCGGCGGTCACGGCGTTGACCGCGCGCTGGTCGGAGTGCTCGAAGTAGGCCAGCAGTTCCGCGAACTGCTGCGGGAAGTTCTCCGCGGAGAGCCCGCCGGGGCCGCGCAGCGCCAGCGCGGTCCGCTGGTCGGTGCCCGGCGCGCGGCCGATGCCGAGGTCGATCCGGCCGGGGTGGAACGCCTCCAGGGTGCCGAACTGCTCGGCCACCACCAGCGGCGCGTGGTTCGGCAGCATGACCCCGCCGGAGCCGACCCGGATGCGTTCGGTGGCGGCGGCGACCTGGCCGATCATCACGGCGGTCGCGGAGCTGGCGATCCCGGGCATGTTGTGGTGCTCGGCGAGCCAGTACCGGTGATAGCCGAGCGCCTCGGTCCGGCGCGCGAGGTCGAGGGTGTTGCGCAGCGAGTCGCTCACGCCGCCCCCGGCCACGACGGGCGAGAGGTCGAGTACGGACAGCGGGATGTCAGGCAAAGAGGTCACGCATCGGTACAACGCGGCGGGTCCCCGATCCCTTCCCGCACCTGTCGATCGATCGAAATTAACCGACTCGATGTACCCGGTACTCGGCGGAGTCCCCCCGTTTCCAAGGTACGGTTGCCCCCGAATGCGACCGTGGGAAAACCACTGAAAAGAAAGGATTAAGGGTGCCGCGTCCGGAGCGACCTTTAGACCCCGGGGACGATCCGTTACTGGAGTTCGCCGCCGATCTCCGGCGTCTGCGGGAGAAGGCCGGAAATCCGACGTACCGCGAGCTGGGCAGGCGTGCCCATTACTCCGCGGGCACCCTCTCCGAAGCGGCCGGCGGGAAGAAGATGCCCAGCTTGGCGGTCACGTTGGCCTACGTCCGGGCGTGCGACGGCCCCGAGGAGGAGTGGGCGGCCCGCTGGCATGACGTGACCGAGCGGACGCGCACTGGAGTCAGCGATTCACCGGTTGCCGCACCGAATGGGGAATCGGCCCCTTATATCGGTCTGACCGCATTCGGACCGGACGACTCGAGCCGATTCTTCGGTCGCGAACGACTTGTCCGAAAACTCGTCACCAGGCTTTCGGACCAACGATTCTTGGCGGTTCTCGGCGCTTCCGGTTCCGGTAAGTCGTCCTTGCTCCGTGCGGGTCTGCTCCCGGTGGCGGGCGAGACGTCCGTGACCCTGCTGATGACCCCCGGTTCACGGCCGCTGCAGGAGTGCGCCGTCCAGTTCGGCGCCGCGCTCGGGCTCGCGCCCGGCGGGCTGCTCGCCGAGTTCACCGAACATCCGCGCAACCTCGGCCTCGCCGCCCGTCAGCTGGTCGCCGACCGCGAGGGTGACGTCGTGCTGGCCGTCGACCAGTTCGAAGAGGTCTTCACCCTGTGCCAGGACGTCGACGAGCGGGCCGCCTTCCTGTCCGCGCTCGTCACCGCGACGACCGAACCGGAGAGCCGGACCAGGGTCGTCCTCGGCATCCGCACCGACTTCTACACTCACTGCGCGCGGCATCCCGAGCTGGTCGAGGCCATGCAGGACGCGCAGATCCTCGTCGGCCCGATGAGCACCGAAGAGCTGCGGCAGGCCATCTCGCGGCCGGCCATCGACGCCGGGTACCGCGTCGAGAACGCGCTGGTCTCGCGGCTCGTCGCCGACGCGACCGGGCAGCCCGGCGTCCTGCCGCTGCTCTCGCACGCGCTGCTGGAGACCTGGCGCCGCCGCCACGGCAACACCCTCACCCTCACCGGCTACGAATCCACCGGGGGCATCGAACGGTCGGTCGCGCAGACCTCCGAGCACACCTTCACCGCGCTGAGCGAACACCAGCAACGGCTGGCGAACCAGATCTTCCTCCGGATGACCGCGCTCGGCGAAGGCACCGAGGACACCAAACGCCGCATCACCCGCGACGAGGTGGACGCGGACGACCCGGACGTCGCCGTCGTGCTGGACAGGCTGGCATCGTCGCGGCTGGTCACCCTCGACGACAACGGCATCGAGATCGCGCACGAGGCGCTGATCCGGGGCTGGCCGCGCCTGCGTGAGTGGCTCGCCGAAGACCGTGAGGGCCTGCGCGTGCACCGCCAGCTCACCGAGGCGACCGACGCGTGGGAATCGGTCGGCCGCGACGACGGCTGGCTCTACCGCGGCGCGCGGCTGTCCATCGCCAGGGAATGGGCGGGGGAGCACGACAGCGCGCTTTCCCAGCGCGAACGCCGGTTCCTCGACGCGAGCGTGGCGATCGAGAACCACGAACAGACCGTCGCGCGGCGACGCACCAGGAGGTTGCGCCAGCTGGTCGCCCTCCTGGCCGTGCTGCTGGTGCTGGCGACGGCCGCGATGGCGTACGCCGTGCGAGCCGAGCAGACCGCGACGAGCCAGCGCAACAACGCCCTCGCGCAGAAGGTCGCCGGGCAGGCCATCGGGATGCGGCCGACGAATCCGGCGCTGGCCGCGCAGCTCGCGCTGGCGGCGTACCGCGTCGACCCGAGCGTGGACACCCGCGGCAGCGTGCTCGGGATGTTCGAATCGCCGTACTCGACCCGGGTCGGCGGACACGGCCACCGCGTCAACGTGGCCGCCCTGCGTGGCGACGGCCAGGTGATGGTGACCGGCAGCTGGGACCACACGGCCAAGCTGTGGGACGTCGGCGATCCTCATCGGCCGAGGGAACTGGCCACGTTGTCCGGGCACACCGAGAACGTCAATTCTGTGGCGTTCGGCGCCGGCGTGGTCGCGACGGCGGGCTGGGACAAGACCGTGCGGCTGTGGAACGTCGCCGATCCGGCGAAACCCGGGCCGGGTGTGGTGGTGGGGGAGCACCCGAGCCGGGTCAACGCGGTGGCGTTCAGCCCGGAGGCGGCGGTGCTCGCCACCGCGGACGGCGACGGCACGGTGCGCCTGTTCGACGTCCGCGATCCCGCGAAACCGGTGCTCGCGGCCACCCTCACCGGGCACACCGGCAACGTCAACGGTCTCGCGTACGCCCCCGACGGGCGGACGCTCGTCTCGACCGGCGCCGACAAGACCGCGCGGTTGTGGGACGTCGCCGACCCGCTCAAGGCCAAGCCGCTCGGCGTGGTGAACGGGCACACGGCCGGGGTCCACGCCGCGACGTTCGGCCCGGACGGACGGGCGCTCGCCACCGCGAGCATCGACCAGACCGCGCGTCTGTGGAACGTCGGCGACCCGATGGCGCCGACGCCGCTGGGGACGATGACCGCACACAAGACCATCGTGCGGTCGGTGGCGTTCAGTCCGGACGGGACGACGCTGGTCACCACCGGTTTCGACCGCGCCGCGCGGCTTTGGGACATCACCGATCCGGCGAAGCCGCGCGAGAAACCGGTGCTCATCGGGCATACCGCCGCGGTGGTCTGGGCGGTGTTCTCGCCGGACGGCCGCACACTGGTGACCGCGAGCGACGACCAGACGGTGCGGCTGTGGGATCTGCCGGGGCCCGCGATCAGCGGTCCGGCGAGGTCGGCCTGCCGGGCGGTCTACGGCTCCGACGGGAAACTGCTGGCCACCGGCAGCCAGGACGGCGTGGTGCGCCTGGTCGACGTCGCCGACACCCGGAACCCGCGTGAGCTCGGCAAGATCGCGGGCTTCGGCCAAGGTGTCTGCGGTCTCGCGTTCAGCCCGGACGGCCGGACGCTCGCCGCCGGCTCCTGGGACCACACGATGCGGCTGATCGACGTCACCGATCCGCGGAAGCCGGTCGACACCGGCGTCTTCTACCGGCCGGAGGAGGAGATCGACCCGGTCGCGTTCAGCCCGGACGGCCGGACGCTCGCGACCGCGGGCAGCGGGCACACGGTGAAACTGTGGGACGTGGCCGACATCCGGCGGCCCGTCGAACTCGCGACTCTCACCGGGCACGAGGACGACGTCCATTCGATCGCGTTCAGCCCGGACGGCCACACCGTGCTGAGCGGCGGCTGGGACCACACCGCGCGGCTGTGGGACATCTCGATGGCGAAGGCGCCGAAGCAGCTTTCGGTGCTGGAGGGACATTCCGACACGGTGTTCTCGGTGGCCTACAGCCCGGACGGAAAACTCGCCGCCACCGGGAGCGCCGATCGCACCGGCAGGCTGTGGGACGTGACGAATCCGGCGGCTCCCCGGCAGGCTGCGCTGCTGTCCGGGCACACCGACAACGTCATCTCGGTCGCGTTCGGCGGGGACGGGAAGACGCTCGCGACCGGCAGCTACGACCGGTCCGTGCGACTATGGGATGTCTCCGATCCCGGAGCCGTCCGGGAATCGGCGAACCTGACCGACGACGTCGATCGGGTCAACGCGGTGGCGTTCGCTCCCGACGGGCACACCCTCGCGGGTTCCGTCGCGGACGGCAGCGTGCGGTTGTGGGAAACCAGCCCCGAACGGGCCGCCGAACGCATCTGCGCGACCGTGTACCCGCGGATCACGCCCGAAGAGTGGGAACAACACCTGCCGGGGCTCGATTACCGGCCGCCGTGCCCGTGACCACGGCCGATTCGTTGTTCGGCGTTGTTGTTCGGTGGAACGGTCGTGACACCGAACAACGAAGAGGCGCTAGAAATACCCCTGGACGTGCGATGCGTCCCCACATCGTTCACTCACCGGGGGTCTGAAGGGCTCCTTCAGGGCATTCACCAGTGTCCTGAAGGAGCCCTTCAGCTTTTGTCGCCCCGCCCCGTCACGCAATTCGGCACCAGGTTGCGGTAGTCGGCGATGCGAACTACCGCAACCTGGTGCCGAATTGCGGGGGTCAGGCGGCCGGGATCCAGTCCGGGTTCGACGCGAGGACGGTCAGCTGCTGGGTCGCGCGGGTCAGCGCGACGTACAGCACGCGGCGTCCGGTGGTCGACTCCGTGATGAGGTCGTTGGGCTCCACCAGGACGACGGCGTCGTATTCGAGGCCCTTGGAGTCGAGGCTGCCGACGACCTTGAGCCGCTCGTCGAGGAGCCCGTCGAGCCAGCCCTCGACCTCGGGCACCCGGTCCATGGCGGTGATCACGCCGACGGTGCCTTCGACGGCCCCCATCAGCTCCTTCACCGCGGCCTGCGTCGCCGCCTCCAGGCCGGCGGCCTCGACCGGCCGGACCTCCGGCGTGATGCCGGTCTGCCGCACGGCGCGCGGGAGCTCGTCGGCCTCGGCGTGCCCGGCGACGACCTTCGCGGCCAGATCGAAGATCTCCGCCGAGTTCCGGTAGTTGGTGCGCAGGGTGAACCGGCGCCGCGTCGTCTTGAGCCCGAAGGCCTGGTCACGCGCCATCGCGGCCTCTGCCGGATCCGGCCACGAACTCTGCACCGGGTCGCCGACCACGGTCCAGCTCGCGTACTTCCCGCGCCGCCCGACCATCCGCCACTGCATCGGCGAGAGGTCCTGCGACTCGTCGACGACCACGTGCGAGTACTCGTCGTAGTGCCGGGGCCGGGTCGGGGCGCCGCCGCGTTCCGGGTTGACCTCGATGCTCTGCCTGCCCTTGCGCCGCTTCGGTGGCTCGCCGATCAGGACGCGCAGCTCGTCGAGCAGTGCGACGTCCGCGATGGTCCAGCCGCGCGAGCGGTCGGCGAAGTCGGCCGCGAGCAGGCTGATCTCGTTGCGGTTGAGCAGGCCCTTCGCCGCGGCGGCGAGCCGCTTCTCCACGCCGAGCCACCGCAGAATCTGCGCCGGGTACAGGATCGGCCACCAGACCACCAGGAACCGGTGGAACTCGATGCGCTCGCCGAGTTCGCTGATCAGCTCGGCCTTGTCGATCTGACGGCCGTCGTCCTTCGCGTGCTGGTCGGCCTTCGCGGCGAGCGCGTCGAGCAGCAGTTCGGCGGCGCGGATCCGCGACCGGTTCGGCGGCCCGCCCGCGGTGTGCACCTTGCGGCGCACCTTGTCGAGTTCGCGCGCGTTCAGCCGCAGCACCTCGCCGCGGTAGACCATCTTCATGTCCTCGGGCGCGTCTTCCGGCGTGTCCCGCAGCGCGCGCAGCAGGATCTTGCGCATCCGCAGCGATCCCTTGATCGCCGCCAGCGGCGCCGGGTCCTGACGGGTCGCTTCGAGACCGTCGAGGACCTCGCCGAGCGCGCGCAGTTCGACGTTCGTCTCACCCATCGACGGCAGCACCCGCGAGATGTAGCTGGTGAACACCCCGGACGGGCCGATCACCAGCACGCCGGCGCCGCCGAGCTGGCGGCGGTAGCGGTAGAGCAGGTACGCCGCGCGGTGCAGCGCGACCGCGGTCTTGCCGGTGCCGGGGCCGCCGGTGATCTCCGTGACCCCGCGCCACGGCGCCCGGATGACCTCGTCCTGCTCCTTCTGGATGGTGGCGACGATGTCCCGCATCTTCTCGCCGCGCGACCGCCCGAGCGCGGCCATCAGCGCGCCTTCGCCGACGATCTGCATGTTCTCGGGGACCGCGTCGGCGATCAGGACGTCGTCGTCGACGTCGAGCACGTTCTGGCCGGAGCACCGGATCACCCGGCGCCGGACGACGTCCATCGGCTCTTCGGCCGTCGCCTGGTAGAACGCCGCCGCCGCGGGCGCGCGCCAGTCGGTGACGAGGTTGTCGAACTCGGCGTCGCGGATGCCGAGACGGCCGACGTAGATGTGGTCGTTGTCGAGATGGTCGAGCCTGCCGAAGACCAGGCCTTCGTACTCCGCGTCGAGGGTCTGCAGGGTCTGATTGGCGTGGTACACCATCATGTCCCGTTCGAACAGCATCGACGCCTGCTCGAAGATCGCTTCCCGCCCGGCGCCATGGCCGATTTCATAGCCCTTGGTACGCATGGCCTCTGCCTGGGCTCGCAGTTCGGCGAGCCGGGTGTAGACCGTGTCCACATGGGCTTGCTCGATGGCGATCTCGGCCCGTCTGACCCGAGGTTCGGACACGCAACGCTCCTAAACGCTTCTATCGCCTCCGAGGGCGAAGGACGACTCTACGCGAGCTGGGCGGCGGCTTCACCAAGTCCCGGCCAACGTCACGGCCGAAGGCGTTGAGGCACGATGCTCCAATGACCAGGATCGTGGCGGGGACCGCGGGCGGCAGGCGGTTGAAGGTCCCTCCGAAGGGCACGCGGCCCACGTCGGAACGCGTGCGCGAGGCGCTGTTCAACGCGCTGGAGGTCGCCGGCGAGCTCCAGGGGACCCAGGTCCTCGACCTTTACGCCGGTTCGGGCGCGCTCGGGCTGGAGGCGTTGTCCCGCGGCGCGTCGGGCGCGCTGTTCGTCGAACACGACAGGCGCGCGGTCGAAGTGCTCAAGGGGAACGTCGCCGCGCTGGGGCTCGGCGGCACGGTCCGGGCCGGGACCGTCGAGTCCGTCGTCGCCGCTCCGGCGCCGGAAACGTTCGACATCGTCCTCGCGGATCCGCCGTACGCTGTCGATTCCACCCGCCTGGGCGAGGTCATGGCCGCGCTCGCCGCAGGCCGGTGGGTCGTGGACGGGGCGCTGGTGGTGATCGAACGGGCCGCGCGGGACGGTGAACCGGACTGGCCGCCCGGGTTCGAACCGATGCGCACGAAGCGCTACGGCGACACCGCGCTCTACTGGGCGGAATATCAGGTGTGAGACGGCGCACTGATGAACGCGCAGGGGTCCCTTCTCCTTGGTAGCGTCCGCGCATGCGGCGTGCGGTCTGTCCCGGGTCCTACGACCCGGCCACCAATGGACATCTCGACATCATCGAGCGGGCGGCGAGGCTGTTCGACGAGGTCGTCGTCGCGGTGGGGGTGAACAAGAGCAAGAAAGGCCTGTTCACCACCGAGGAGCGGATGGACATGCTGCGTGAGATCACCGCGAAGCTGCCGAACGTGCGCGTGGATTCCTGGCAGGGCCTCCTGGTCGACTACTGCCGCGAGAACGACATCGTCGCGGTCGCGAAGGGGCTGCGGTCGGTCAGCGACTTCGACTACGAGCTCCAGATGGCGCAGATGAACCGTGAGCTGACCGGGCTGGAAACCCTGCTGATGGCGAACAACCCGGCGTACGGGTTCGTGTCGAGCTCGCTGGTCAAAGAGGTCTCCGCGCTCGGGGGCGACATCGAGCACCTCGTCCCGCCGATAGTGTTCAAACGTCTCATGGAGAAGCACTCCGAACGAGGTTGACCCGAACGGCCGAAGCCGTTGGTCGGTCAACGGTGAACGGCGGTGAAGAGTTCATCTCGGCGCCTTCTGGTGAATACACGATCGGGTTACGGTCCGAAAATGACCAACAAACGATCGCGGATCGCCGCCGCGCTGCTCGTTCTGCTTGTCACGTTCTTCGGCGGGCTGAGTGCCGCGCAGGCCACGGCCGCCCCGGTCTCGATCCAGCAGAATCCGTGTGGGGATCTCACCGGGTTCAAGCATGTGTCGCTCTCGTCGCTGCCCGCCGAGGCGACGACGACCTACAACCTCATCCAGAAGGGTGGCCCGTTCCCGTACCCGGACAAGGACGGCACGGTCTTCTCCAACCGCGAGAACATCCTCCCGAAGTGCGCTTCGGGCTACTACCGCGAGTACACGGTCCCGACCCCGGGTTCGCCCGATCGCGGTGCGCGCCGCATCGTCACCGGTAACGCCGGCGAGCACTTCTACACCGCCGACCACTACAAGACCTTCTCCGTGATCGACGCCGACGGCACGCCGTCGCCGTCCTGCGGCGACACCTCGAAGCTGACGAAGGTCGGCTACTCGACGCTGTCCTCCGCGGCGAAGTCCGTGGTGGACAAGGCCCGCGGTGGCGCGACCGGCACGGTCTACGAGAACCGCGAAGGCGTGCTGCCGTCGTGCGCGGCCGGTTACTACCAGCTGTTCCCGGTGGGCACGAGCGACCGCGTGATCTCCGGCAAGGGTGGCGAGATCATCTACACCCCGGACCGTTACGCGACCTTCAAGCTGGTGAACCTCGACGGCTGATCCGCTCATGCAACATTTCGTGCCTCCTCGTCCGTGAGATACACCGGAACACGGACGAGGAGGCACGATGCGGTCTGGGGACGATGCGAGCTTCAGGGAGTTCGCCAGGGACAAGGCGCTACCGCTCAGGCGGACGGCGTATCTCCTCTGCGGCGACTGGCATCTCGCGGAGGATCTGGTCCAAACCGCGCTCATCAAGCTCTACCGGGTCTGGCCGAAGGTCCGCCGGAAAGGGCCCGTCGACAACTACACGAGGCAGATCCTGATGCGCTGCTGGCTCGACGAGCGGCGACGACCTTGGCGGAGCAGAGAGAACCGCGACGGCGTCGTCCCCGAAGAGCCCGCCGCCCCGGCCGATGCCGGGGTCTCGGATTCGCTGCTTCGCGCCCTCGCCGAAGTTCCGCCGAAACAGCGCGCCGTCGTCGTGCTGCGCTACTGCGCCGATCTCCCGGTCGCGGAGGTCGCCGTCGCGCTGCGCTGTTCGGAAGGGACGGTCAGGAGCCAGGCCGCGCGAGGGCTCGACGCCCTGCGTGCGGCCCTGCAGAGACAGCATGACGAGGCTGTCTCCGGGAGGAGCGCGTGATGGACGAACTCGAAAACAGGCTGCGCGGGATCGAACTGGCCGAGCCACCGCTCGGCTTCGACCCGGACGAAGTCGCCGGGACGGCGGCGAAGAAGGTGCGAAACCGGCGGGCGGTCGCGGTGACGGGGGCCGCGACACTGGCGATCATCGCGGCCGCGGTGGTGTTCGTGGCACCAGGTCACGATCCCGTGGTCACACCGGCCGGGCCGCCGTCCCCGACGACTGTCCAAGCGGGGCCGGCGAAAACCCCGAAACCGCCGGTGTCGCCGAAGGTGGACTTGACGGCGCAGAAAGCGCGGATCACCGGGCATCTGGCGGCCACCCTGCCCACCGTGCTCGCCGGGACCAGTGACATTCGGGTCCGCTCCGTACATCAGCTGCGGACCGAGAACGACTGGGACGTGCTCGTCGTCATGGTCGGCTACCGGGACGCCGCCGGCGCCGAACGGCCCCTGGTGATCACGATCAGCGGAACCGAGGCCGCCAAGCTCGGCTTCTCCCTGGAAGACAGCTGCAAACCCGGCCGGAAGGCCATCAACGGATTCGATGCGGACATCGGCGGGGTGACGAGCGGGGAACCGGTGGACTGTACGAAGACGCCCCGAGCCGACGGAAGCACCGTCGTCGTCTCCGGACTCGTCCCGTCGTTGCCCGCCGGCGACGTCGAACCTGCCCGCAGCGTGACCATGTACCGAGCCGACGGTACGTCGGTCGCCGTGACCGCCGGTACGTCGGTCACCGTGACCGCCGGCACGGGCGGCGGCGGCTCGATTCCGGCCGACGACCAGCTGATCGGACTGGTCACGGATCCGGAGCTCAACCTCCGGTAGGTGGCGCGCGGTACCGGTGGGGACACGCCCGGTACCGCGCGCTTTCACCCCTTACGGCGGCGATGAGGGCAAACTGATCTCAGGGAATGTGGGGATCGCTGTAGCAGTAGGTAGGGAGTGGGCCGTGTACCGGGTTTTCGAGGCGCTCGACGAGCTCGTCACCATCGTGGAGGAAGCCCGCGGCGTGCCGATGACCTCCAGTTGCGTCGTTCCACGCGGGGACACCCTCGAGTTGCTCGACGACATCCGCGACGCCCTCCCGGGTGAAGTCGACGACGCGCAGGACGTCCTCGACAAGCGCGACCAGCTGATCCAGACCGCCCGCACCGAAGCGGCGGAGACGATCACCACGGCGAACACCGAGGCCGACCGCACGGTCGCCGACGCCCAGGCGGAGGCCGAGCGCATCCTCGCCGACGCCCGCGCCCGCGCCGAGCAGATGATGAGCGACGCGCACGGCGAGGCCGAGCGCATGGTCGCCGCCGGACAGGCCGAGTTCCAGAGCCTCACCGACCGCTCCCGCGCGGAGTCGGAGCGGATGATCCAAGCCGGCCGCGACGCCTACGAGCGCGCCATCGAGGACGGCCGCGCCGAACAGGCCCGGCTCGTCGCCCAGACCGAGGTCGTCCAAGCCGCGCACGGCGAGGCGGCCCGCATCGTCGACGAAGCGCACGTCGAGGCCGACAAGCAGCGCAGCGACTGCGACGCCTACGTCGACGGCAAGCTGGCCGAGTTCTCCGAACTGCTGGCGACCACGCTGCGGACGGTCGACTCCGGACGCAACCACCTGCGGTCCCCGGTCAACCTGCCGGGCAACAGCCGCACGTCGCTGTACGACTACCAGTCCTGACCCGGGCGTTCCGGCGCCCCCTTGCTCGCTTGAAGTACATGAAGGCCCCCTTCCTCGCGCCCAGGTACAGGAAGGGGGCCTTCATGTACACGGGAAAGGACCTCCACGCTTGGTGCCTCAAGGAGTCCTTCACGGACGGGCAGCTGCCCGCCGGGGCTTCGCGGGGCGTGCCCGAAAGTCGGTGGCGGGGACTGCGTACCCTGGTCATCGATGTCTGAGAACAAGTCGCCGCAGGCCAGGCCTGCGCAACTGGACGGCCGGAACCCGTGGGTGCTCGACACCCGCGAACTCGGCCGTCACGCCGGCCTGAGCAAGGCCGTCCAACGCGCCATTCCCGTCGAGACCGCGCTCGGTGTGCCCGACGTCATCACCATCGACGCCGGCTCCAGCCTGGAACTCGACCTGTTGCTCGAATCCGTCGTCGAGGGTGTGCTCGTCAGCGGTACGGCGTCCGCCGTCGCGACGGGGCACTGCTCGCGGTGCCTCGACCCGATCACGGAAGACGTCGAGGTCGACCTGACCGAGCTCTTCGCCTACCCCGGCTCCGCGACCGAGGAGACCACCGACGAGGACGAGATCCCTCGCCTGGTGGACGACCGGATCGACCTCGAGCCGACGGTCCGGGACGCGGTGGTGCTGGCGCTGCCGCTGGCCCCGCTGTGCACCGAGGACTGCCGGGGACTGTGCATCGAATGCGGTGTCAAGTGGGCCGATCTCGAGCCCGGGCACGGGCATGAGAAGATAGACCCTCGGTGGGCCACGCTGGTGAGGCGTTTCGGCGACGAAACGGCCGATGACCAGGCTGATGGCCCCGGAAAGCAAGCCTGACGAGCACCAGCTCGTTCCGGAGAAGCAAGTTCGCTCGCGACCGCGGGCAGACCGTCTGAAGGAGATCTACTCGTGGCCGTCCCGAAGCGGAAGATGTCGCGATCCAACACCCGCGCGCGCCGCAGCCAGTGGAAGGCGGCTCCGGTTCAGCTGGTGCCCTGCTCCAACCGCGCCTGCAAGCAGCCGAAGCTCCAGCACATCGCGTGCCCGGCCTGCGGCCAGCACAATGGTCGCCAGGTCGTCGAGCCCGCCTGATCGGCAGCTGACGACATGGGGGGCAAGTCGGCCGGTGGACCACCCGTGGACACCGCACCACTGCTCGAAGCACTCGGGATCACGATCGAGCCCGAGCTGCTGACATTGTCGCTGACCCACCGTTCTTATGCCTATGAGAACGGTGGGTTGCCGCCGAACGAGCGCCTGGAGTTCCTCGGGGACGCGGTGCTGGGTCTGGTCGTCACCGACCACCTTTACAACACCCATCCCGACCTGGCCGAAGGTCAGCTCGCGAAGCTTCGCGCCAGCGTGGTCAACATGCACGCGCTGGCCAGGGTCGCGCGCGGCCTCGGCGAAGGTGGGCTCGGCAAGCACCTGTTGCTGGGCAAGGGCGAAGAGCTCACCGGCGGCCGGGACAAGGCGAGCATCCTCGCCGACGGTCTCGAAGCCGTCATCGGCGCCGCGTATCAGCAGCACGGCATCGACATCGCGCGTAAGCTCGTGCACCACCTGTTCGACGGTCTGCTCGCCGAAGCGCCGCTGCGTGGCGCCGGACTGGACTGGAAGACCAGCCTCCAGGAGCTGACCGCGTCGGCCGGGTTCGGCGTGCCCGAGTACAAGGTCGAGGACACCGGTCCCGATCACCGCAAGGAGTTCACCGCGACCGTCCTCGTCGGCGGGCGTGAACTCGGCTACGGCTCGGGAACGACCAAGAAGGAAGCCGAGCAGAAGGCCGCCGAGACGGCCTGGCGACAGCTTTCGGCCGAACTCGACGTCGAACAGCCGCCGAAGACCACCTGAGTCCCGCACTCCCTCGTGAGTGGTAATAACGGTTCTGGCCGTCATTACCACTCACGAGGGCCGGTGGGAGAATCGACGTCATGCCCGAACTCCCCGAGGTCGAGGTGGTTCGCGCCGGGCTCGAGGCGCATGCCTCCGGCCGGACGATCACCGAGGTCGAAGTTCTCCACGCCCGCGCGATCCGCCGTCACGAACTCGGCGCCGAGGATTTCACCGGACGCCTTTCCGGTACCAAGATCACCGCGGCCCGCCGTCGCGGCAAGTACCTGTGGCTGGAGCTTTCCGACGGCCAGGCCATGCTCGCGCACCTCGGCATGAGCGGCCAGATGCTGGTCCAGCCCGAAGAAGCGCCTGACGAGAAGCACCTTCGCGTGCGATTCCGTTTCGCCGACAACGGGCCCGAGTTGCGCTTCGTCGACCAGCGGACTTTCGGTGGTCTCGCGCTCGCGGAACTCACCGAGGTCGACGGGACGGCGTTGCCGTCCACCATCGCGCATATCGCTCGCGATCCGATGGACCCGCGCTTCGACCTCGACCAGGCCGTCCGCGCGCTGCGGTCGAGGCGGACCGAGATCAAACGCGCCCTGCTCGACCAGACCCTCGTCTCCGGTATCGGCAACATCTACGCCGACGAAGCCCTCTGGCGGTCCAAGCTCCACTGGGCTCGGCCCACCGAAAAGCTCACCGCGGCACAGGGCCGGACGGTCCTCACCGCCGCCGGCGAGGTCATGGACGCCGCGCTCGTCGCGGGCGGGACGTCGTTCGACGCCTTGTACGTCAACATCAACGGCGAATCCGGGTATTTCGACCGATCGCTCGACGCCTATGGCCAGGAAGGCCTGCCCTGTGGCCGGTGCGGAACCGCGATCCGGCGTGATCCCTTCATGAACCGCTCGTCCTTTTCGTGCCCCCGGTGCCAGCCGCGCCCGCGCTTGAGGTGAAAACTGTCGTGTACGGCGCGGGTGTCGCGTCAACTAGCATGAACGGGCACGACATTGAGGGAGTGGGATGGTGGCCGCGACCGAGCCCGGCAAGACGACGCTCGCCGAGAAGATCGACAAGCTGTTCCAGATCGTGCTGAGGCCCGATCGTGAGCCGTACAGCCACGAAGAGGTCGCCAAGGCGTGCCGTGAAGCCACCGGCGAGAGCTTCTCGACGACGTACCTGTGGCAGTTGCGCACAGGTCGCCGTGACAATCCCACGAAACGCCACCTCGAGGCCCTCGCCCAGTTCTTCGGTGTCTCGCCGGCGTACTTCTTCGACGACGTGCAGAGCGCCAAGATCGCCGAGGAGCTCGCTTTGCTCGGCGCCCTCCGCGACGCCGGCGTCCGGGATGTCGCGCTGCGGGCCGTAACACTCTCCCCCGACGGACTCGACACCATCAGCGACATGATCGACGCGATCGCCCGCAGGGAATCCGGACGGGGCGGCACGAAGAAGGAGACGTGAGTGGACCGCCGCCGTAAAGAGCTGTGGCGCCGCTGCCGGGGGCTCGCCGACGGCGTCGCTCTTCCCGAACCCTTCGACGCCGAGGCCTTCACCGCCGAATTGGCGGCCGAACGCGGCCGCCCGATCGAGTTGATGCAGGTCAGCGTCCCCTCCAGCGGCCCTTGCGGGCTGTTGATGAGCACCGAGCGCGCGGACTACATCCTCTATCCGACCAACACCACCGCCCTGCACCGGCGGCATATCCTCCTGCACGAGGTCGGCCACCTGTTGTGCGGCCACACCGGTTCGGACGTCGGCGCCGACGGGATCGTGCTCGACGCCGCCGCCGGCAAGACCCTCATGCCGAACCTGTCGCCCGAACTCGTCCGCCGTGTCCTCGGCCGCACGAGTTACAGCGCCGTCGAGGAGCAGGAGGCCGAATTGCTCGCCAGTCTGCTCGCGCAGCGCGTCGCACGGACGACGGTGCGCGGAGCGGCGCGTCTCGACGAGAGCGGGAGCGACCTCGCCGGTGGGATGGCCAGGGTCGACAACCTCTTCGGCAGCCGGAAACGGCGCCGGCCGTGACCGAGACCATCGCGTATTTCTGCTGCGTGGTGGCTTTCGCGGGATTCGGGTACAAGCTGATCCAGGCGCGGCACACCCAGCCGCTGCGGCGGATGTGGTTCCTCAGCGCGTTCGGGATGTGCATCGCGGGCGGCATCATGCTGCTCACCCCGGCCATGGAGAACGCCGTCGGCGTCGAAGAACCCATCGGAAGCCTTCTGAACCTCGCGGCCGATCTGCTCAAGATCGGCGCGATGGCCTTCGCGGTCGCGTTCGCGCATTCGCTGAAACTGGGGGAGGGCAAGCGGATCGGCTGGCACGCGCTGCTGTCCTGGATCGTCGTGGCCGCCGAGATCGTGCTCTTCTTCCTCTCCGACAGTTACCGCGTCGGCGAGCACACCGCCGCCGGGCCGGGCAGGCTCGGCTGGTTCGTCGCGTACAACGTCCTTTTCCTCGTCTACGGTCTGATCAGCCTGCTGACCTTCTCGATCGTCTTCGCCCGCTTCGCACGCCATGCAGATCCGGGCCCGCTTCGCACCGGGCTGTGGCTGCTCGTCGGCGGCGGCGTCGCCGCGCTGGGCTGGACCTTCTGGGACGTCGACGACATCTACATCCTCGCCACCACCGGCGAGGTCAACGCCGGTGAGGAAACCGTCTCGTCGATCCTGGCGGCGCTGAGCGTCGGGCTCGCCGGGGCGGGCGCGACGCTCAGCGTGTGGGGGCCCGCGCTGGCCACCCCGTTCCGCCTGATCGGCACGTACCGGACCTATCGCCGGATCGAGCCGTTGTGGACCGCGTTGCGTGAAGCCGTCCCGGGAATCGCCCTGGACCCGGGCCCCGGTATGCCGGGCGGCGTCGAGTTCGCCTTGTACCGCAGGGTCATCGAGATCAGGGACGGCCATCTCGCGCTGCGTCCCTACTTCGATCCGGACGTGCCGCCGGTGGCGGAAGCCGAAGCACGCAAGGCGAAGATCCCCGAATCCCGGGTCCCCGCGACGATCGAAGCCGCGGCCTTGGCCGCCGCGCTCGTCGCCTCCGAGGCCGGCCGCCGGTACGCCCCCGACGACGTTCCGGCGACCTACCTCGACGAGCCGGACATCGCCACCGAAGCGGCGTGGCTGGTGGAGGTCACGCGCGCCTGGCGACGGTCCACCGTGGTCGGACGCATTCGCGACCGAGCCCGTGAAACGCTTGCTGCTTAAGCCGAAACGATCGCGGTGACGGCGGCCGCCGCCGAGACCAGCGCGAGCCAGATCGGCGGGGCGACGTCCTTGATCCCGTCACCCGCCCGCAGATGGGCGATCGCCGCCCCGATCAGCAACGCCACCAGGCCGATCGCCGCGGCGATCCCGAGCGGCGCCCAGAAGAATCCGGCCACCAGGCCCGCCGCTCCGGCGATCTCGAGAGCGCCGATCCCCTGGATCTCCCGGACCGAGAAGCCGAGCCTCTCGGTCCGGGAGATCAACGACGGCTGACGCAGGACCTTCGCCACCCCCAGTACGGCGAAGATCGCGGCCAGCAGCACCGACAACACCACATGAGTTACGGCCATAACGGAACTCCTTGGTGCGGAAGGATTTCAGACGGTCACGCGGCGCATCGTGGCGAAGCCGCCCACCCCCGCGACGCAGACCAGCAGGGCGAGCACCCCGGTCACGCCGCCGACGGTCAGCGTGCTGAAGAACGTGCCGAGTTTCGGCCAGGAATCGGTCCAGCTGAGCAGCAGCACCCCGCCCACCAGCACCAGTACCTGCGCGGCGGCGAACAGGACCACGCCCAGCACCGCGGCGCGCCGGTAGATCAGGCCGTACCACATGCCGTAGACGAACATCAGCGTCAGCAATACGAAAGACGTGAGCAGGGTCAGATACCAAGAACCGTCGAGCAGCCAGGGCACCCGGAAGTAGTTGAGGCCGATCCCCCAGCCGCCGGTGGCGTTCTCGATCGCCTGGAGCACGACGATCCCCACCGCGTACAGCGCGGCCAGCCCGGTCACCAGCAGGATCGTGCCCAGGTAGTACGACCGCCTCGACACGCCCAGCGCGAGCCCGAACGGCAGCGACTTCGTCATGCTCAAGGCACCGCAGACGAGCATGAACACGTACAGCGTGAACAGGCCGCCGGAGTAGTTCTCCTCGGGCGTCTCGGGAATCACCGCGAAGATGGTGAGGTTCACCAGGAACGCGAAGAACGTGACGCCGACCGGGAGGACCAGGAACTGGAGCCGGTCCACCAGGTGGTAGCGCGCGACATTGACCAGGGTGTTCATGCGGACGCCTCCTCCGCTGTCGTCTGTCCGGTGTTGGAGGTGTGCACCATCAACTGCTGCAAGGAAAGCGGTTCGAGCTTCAGATGCAGGGCCTGTGCCCGCGCCTTCGCGGCGGCGTCGAGCGCGTCGGCGACGGTGACCGAAGCCCGTGAACCGATCTTGCGGCGGTGCAGCACGCGGCGGCCGGCGACGAAGGATTCCACCGCCGTGGCCGGCCCGCTGACCGTGGCGGCCGAGCCGCGCAGTTCGTCGGCGGGAGCGTCGAGCACGACGCGGCCCTTGTCGATCATCACCACGTGCTCCAGCAGATCCGCCACCTCGTCGATCAGGTGCGTGGACAGCAGGACCGTGCGCGGATAGGCCGAATAGTCGTCGAGCAGCCGGTCGTAGAACAGTTGGCGCGCGACGGCGTCGAGGCCCGCGTACGGCTCGTCGAGCAGCGTGAGTTCCGCCCGTGCCGCCAGCCCGATCGTGATCGACAGCGCCGAGCGCATCCCTCGCGAGAGCTTCTTGATCGGGCGCTTCGTCGGCAGGTCGAAGTCGCGAAGCAGCGTGTCGGCCAGTTCCGCGTCCCAGTTCGGGTAGAACCACGACGCCGCCGAAAGGGCGTGCCGGACCTTGAAGTCCGGGAACTGCTGGTCCTCGCGGACGAGCACCAGGCGCTGGAGCACGCGTTCGTTCTCCACCGGGTTCTCGCCGAACACGCGGACCGAGCCCGCGCCGGCGAACTCCTGTGCGGTGACGATGCGCAGGAAGGTGCTCTTGCCCGCGCCGTTGCGGCCGAGCAGGCCGGTGATCTTGCCTTCTTCGATGTCGACCGAGACATCGCCGAGCGCGAGGTGGTCCCCGTAGCGCCGGGTCAGGCCGGTGGTCGAAATGGTCGGCGTCATGCGGCGGGTCCTCCGTTCCGGTGTCCGTTCCCGCGGATGAGCGAGATCAGGGTTTCGTCGTCGATGCCGAGGCGCCGCGCTTCGATGAGCATCGGGTCGAGGTACTGCTCGGCGAATCGTTGCCGCCGGTCGGTGAGCAGCTTCTGCCGCGCGCCGCCGGCGACGAACATGCCGATACCGCGCCGCTTTTCGAGCAGTCCGTCGTCGGCGAGCACGTTGATCCCCTTGGCCGCCGTCGCCGGATTGATCCGGTAGAAGGCGGCGAGTTCGTTGGTTGACGGCACGCGTTCCCCCTCGGCCAGGCTTCCCTCGGCGATGTCGTCGGCGATCTGTTCGGCGATCTGCACGAACAGGGGTGTTCCTTCGTCGAGCACGACACCTCCGTTCCCAGTCTTCGTGCACCCGTGCCGGGTGCAGTGGTTCATTACTGGAGTAAGTAACCCATGAACCACCCCTTTGACGCAAGCGGGTTCCGCCGTGCGCACTACTGCGCAATGCGTGGTACCTTCTGTTGCGTAAGACTGGGAGGGACGCGACTGTGGAGATCAGTCAGCTACTTAAAGGCGTGCTGGACCTCGCCGTTCTCGCGGTACTTCGCGGAGAGGACGGCTACGGCTACGACGTACTCCGAAGACTTCGCATCGCGGGGTTGCAGGAAGTGGGCGACGCTTCGGTGTACGGAACGCTTCGGCGGCTGTACAAGGCAGGCCTGCTGACGTCGTACGTGGTGCCGAGCGAAGAAGGCCCGCACCGCAAGTACTACAGCCTCAACGAACCGGGTCGTCAGCGCCTCGAGGAGTCGGGGCAGACCTGGCGGACTTTCGCCACGACAATGAACAGCCTGTTGGGAGAGGCAGCATGAGCACGCAGAATCCGACCGCCGTGCGGGTGTATCTGGCGAGGGTCAGGAGCGCGCTCGCCGACCTTCCCGAGAGCGAAGTCGAGGAGATCCTCGAAGACGTCCGGCCCCATCTCGCCGAGATGGAGGCGGAACTGGGGGAGAACCCCAAGGTCGACGCCTTGATCGAGCGGCTGGGTAGCCCCGAGAGCTATGCGGCCGAGCTGCGGGCGTCAGGTGGCTATCCGCCGCGTCCGGCCGACGCGGGCGACAAGACCACCGTGCTGAAGGTGAAGACCGGGATCGGCGGAGCGCGGTTCGCGTTCTGGGGCCTGGTGTTCTCCGTCGGCGGCTTCGCGCTGTTCGGCTTCGCCGCCGCGGTGTGGGTCCGGGTGGAACCGTTGCTGGGCCTGCTTTTCGTCGCCCCCGTGCTCGCGATCAGCGTCGCCTACGTGGTCCGCAAGGGCGTCGCCCCGATCGCGGAACTGCCCGAGGTGGTCAAACTCCGCGAGACCGTGGCCTCGTTCCGGAAAGACCGGAACAGCAAGGGGCTGAACTACGTCCGCACACTCAAGCCGGCGTGGTGGGTGCTGTGCGCGGCGGTGCTGGTCGTGTTCGGCCTGCTGCTCGTGGTCCGCGACACCGAGGCCGTTTTGCTGCTGCCGTTGATGCTGCTGGCGGCCGTCGCCGTGGTGTGGGCGGGGCCGAAGCTGAAGACCGACCGGCGGCTGCTGTGGCTGGCCGTGCCGATCTCGGCTTTCGTCATCGGAAGCATGCTCGGCGGTGCGGGCGCCGCGGTCGACCTGATCGCGAAACGGTCCTACGGCAACGGTTCCTACAACAGCGGCTACACGCCGAACTACAGCGACAACTACGGCAACCCGCAGTTGATGTACGGCAGCCAGGACGTGGAGAACATCTACGCGTTCGACGCCGAAGGCAAGCCGCTGACCGAGATCTACCTCTACGACGAGAACGGCCGTCCGCTCAGCACTACGCGGTACGCCTGCGAGAGGAGTACGGGCGAGAAGCGGAAGGCCGGTGACGACAACCGCTATCCGCGTCCGCAGATCGAGCGGGGTGTCCAGGACTACGACGGAAACCGCGACGGCTACAACGGAAGTCGCTCCTACTGCCAGGAGAAGACCGAGGTCCCGTTCAGTGCGGCGATCCCGAAGGGCGCGCCGGTGCCTTCTTCTGCCGCCCCGCCGTCGTCCTCCTCGGTGGCGCCTCCGCCGAACTCCGCCCAGCCGACGCGCTAGGTGGTCCGGGTGGAGGCGGCCGTCGGGGGCGCCTCCGCCCGATTTCGTGGGTGGTCTGGACGGGTAAGGCGACGCCTTCTCCCTGTCCTTGATGGATGTGATGCGAGATGGTGGTGCCTGACTTGGGCGATTCGTTCGGCTTATTGGGAGTAAGGCGGAGGTGGCGGGTTGCGAAAGCCACTTTGGCAACGTTCAACGTTGCGAAAGTGGCTTTCGCAACGTCGGGGGCAGGGGTGACTTCGCTGCGCCGGTGCCGTCGTTGAACCCAGGGCCGAGACGCGTCGCGAAAGCCACTTTCGCGACGCCTGAGGTCCCGAAAGTGGCTTTCGCGACACCTGGGTGCCCCACGGCCGCGAACGAATCCCCTCGTCCCGGCACCTTCCCACCATTCTGGATGGTGGTGCCCGCCTCGGGCGATTGCGCGGGACTCGTGAGTGGCGTTTCGGGTTAGAACCCGAAACGCCACTCACGACCCCTAAGCGAAACCGCATATCTAGCCATCAATCGGATATTTACTCGCCAGGGAATGTCCCTTGTGGGCACTCCGGGCACGGCTGACCCCAGGCCGTACCGGGACACCTGTCCGTTTCGCGCACGGGATGCCGCCGCACGGCGGGTTCGCGCTGGGTCTCGAACGCTGGACGGCCCGGTTGCTCGGGCTGCCCAACGTCCGCCAGGCGACGTTGTTCCCGCGTGACCTGCACCGCTTGACCCCGTAAAGCCGCGAGCCGGCACCTCGTGCTGAGGTGCCGGCTCGCGTGGGAAACAGGCTCAGTGGAGGAACGCGCTCCTGGCGGCCAGGTCGGCCAGCAGGGCGCGGCCCTTCTCGGCGTTGCGCGGCTGGGCCAGGACGTCGTAACGCCGGGCGACCAGCTGGCTCTGCGAGATGAACCCGCGCTTGTTCTTCGAAGTCGCGTACCCCAGCGCGCCGAACAGCAGATTGAACGCGATACCGCCGACGAGGCCGACGAGGATCGGCACCAGCCCGGCGCCCGGGTTCAGCAGGCTCAGCACGAGGCCGAGGAACATACCGAACATCGCGCCCGACAGCGCCGAGCTGGTCAGTACCTTGCTCCAGCCCATCCGCCCGGCGATCCGCTCGACCAGGACCGGCTCGACCCCGACGATGGTGACGTCCGTGATCGGGAAGTCCGTTCCCGCGAGGTGGTCGACGGCACGCTGCGCTTCGGAGTACGACTCGTACGAGCCGATCGGCCACCCACTGGGCATCGTCGGGAGCTGAGCCCGCCCCTGGGGCTCGGTGAACGTGGTCTGCTGCGTGAATGCCTGTGTCATTCCTTCTCACCTCTCTTGATCCGTACAACGTTCCGGGTGTGCGGATCTCCTCCCGTCCGGCGGGATTCACAGCATCTTCTCAGCCGGGCATCGCAGACAATCCGCCCAGGGATCAACTACAGTCCGCAATGGGTAACGAGACAGACCATTGGTCGAGTTGACCAGGTCGGGTCCACCCGGTAGGAAGAAGCCGCAAAGGTACCGCTTTGAACCTTTAGGTGAGGCTGATGGCGAACAGGCGCGGCATGCTCACGCTGGATCGGCTCCGGGAACTGGTCGAGGACGGCACGGTCGACACGGTGCTGGTGGCGATCACCGACATGCAGGGCAGGCTGCAGGGCAAACGCTGCGCCGCCGAGTACTTCCTCAACGAGGTCGTCGAGCACGCCACCGAAGCGTGCAATTACCTGCTCGCCGTCGATGTCGACATGAACACCGTCGACGGCTACGCGATGTCGTCGTGGGAGACCGGCTACGGCGACTTCGTCATGCGCCCGGACTTCGACACGCTTCGCCTGCTTCCGTGGCAGGAGGGCACCGCGCTCGTCCTCGCCGACCTCGAACGGGTGCAGGGCGGCGCCGTGGCCCCTTCGCCGCGCCAGATCCTGCGCGGTCAGCTCGACCGGCTCGCCGCGCGTGGTCTCGCCGCGTACGTCGGGACCGAGCTGGAGTTCATCGTCTTCGACGACACCTTCGAGTCGGCATGGGACAAGCGGTATCAGGACCTTCGCCCGGCCAACCAGTACAACGTCGACTACTCGATGCTCGGCACCTCGCGGATCGAGCCGCTGCTGCGCCGCATCCGGAACGACATGGGCGGGGCGGGACTGTACGTCGAGTCGGCCAAGGGCGAGTGCAACCCCGGCCAGCACGAGATCGCGTTCCGCTACGCCGACGCGCTGACCACCTGCGACAACCACAGCGTCTACAAGACCGGGTCCAAGGAGATCGCCGCGCAGGAGGGCAAGAGCCTCACGTTCATGGCGAAGTACAACGAACGCGAGGGCAACTCCTGCCACATCCACATCAGCCTGCGTTCCGCCGAGGGGGAGCCCGTCCTGGCCGGCGACGGCCCCGGCGGGTTCTCGCCGCTGATGGAGCACTTCCTCGCCGGTCAGCTCGCCGGGCTGCGTGAGCTGACTTACTTTCTCGCCCCGAACATCAACTCCTACAAGCGTTTCGTCCCCGGCAGCTTCGCGCCGACAGCCGTCGCATGGGGCACCGACAACCGCACGTGCGCGCTTCGCGTCGTCGGGCACGGAGACTCGCTGCGCACCGAGAACCGGGTCCCCGGCGGCGACGTGAACCCGTACCTTGCGGTGGCCGCGCTCATCGCGGCCGGCTTGCACGGCATCGAAAACGAACTGGAGCTGGAGCCGGAGTTCCACGGCAACGCCTACGGCTCCGACAAACCGACCGTACCGACGACCCTGCGGGAGTCCGCGGCGCTGCTGGACAAGAGCGAACTCGCCAGGACCGCGTTCGGGGACGAGGTCGTCGACCACTACCTGAACGCGGCGAAGGTCGAACTCACCGCGTACGACGCCGCCGTCACCGACTGGGAGAGGATCCGTGGCTTCGAACGGCTCTGAACCGATCATCGGCCTCACCTCCTACCTGGAGCCCGCGAAGTTCCTCGTCTGGGAGACCGAAGCCGCACTGCTGCACCGGGTCTACGTCGACGGGATCGTCGCGGCGGGCGGGATCCCGGTCCTGCTGCCGCCGGTGAGCGGTGCACACGATCGGCTGATGTCCGCCGTGGACGGGCTCGTGCTGGTCGGCGGCGCCGACGTCGACCCGGCACGCTACGGCCAGGAACAACACGCGACGACGTACACGAGGCCGAACCGGGACGCGTTCGAGTTCGGCCTGCTGCGGTCCGCTTTGGACAGCGGAAAGCCGGTGCTCGGCGTGTGCCGCGGGCTGCAGGTGCTCAGCGTCGCGCTGGGCGGCACGCTCGCCCAGCACCTGCCGGACACTTTGGACAGTGCTGATCACCAGCCCGCGCCGGCGACCTTCGGCACCACTACGGTGACGCTTGCGGAGGGGAGCCGGGTCGCGGCGATCCTCGGCACCGAGACCAAGGTGCCGTGTTACCACCATCAGGCGATCGACAAGCTCGGCGACGGGCTGGTCCCGGTCGGCTGGGCCGACGACGGCACCATCGAGGCGGCCGAACTGCCCGGCGACGGGTTCGTCCTCGGCGTCCAATGGCATCCCGAACAGAATCCCGACGACATCAGGCTTTTCGAGGCGCTGGTAGAAGCAGCTAAGGAGCGCGCATGACGTTCGAGGTGATCAACCCCGCCACCGAAGAGGTGGTGCGGTCGGTCGAGCCGACCTCGGCCGAGGAGACCGACGCGGCGATCGCCCGCGCGCACGCGGCGTTCCCCGCCTGGCGCGCGGTGGACCCCGGCGACCGGGCGCGGCTGCTGCGCCGCTTCGCCGACGCCGTCGACGCCGACATCGAGAACCTCGCCGCGCTGGAGGTCGCCAACGCCGGCCACACGATCGGCAACGCGCGCTGGGAAGCCGGCAACGTCCGCGACGTCCTGACGTACTACTCCGCGTCGCCAGAACGGTTGAGCGGCAAGCAGATCCCGGTACCCGGCGGGGTGAACATGACGTTCCATGAGCCGCTCGGCGTGGTCGGGGTGATCGTGCCGTGGAACTTCCCGATGCCCATCGCGGGCTGGGGGTTCGCACCCGCGCTCGCCGCCGGGAACACCGTCGTGCTCAAACCCGCCGAGCTCACGCCGCTGACCGCGATCCGCCTCGGCGAGCTCGCCCGTGAGGCGGGGATCCCCGAAGACGTCTTCCAGGTGCTTCCTGGCAAGGGATCCGTGGTGGGACAGCGGTTCGTGGACCACCCCGCGGTGCGGAAGGTGGTGTTCACCGGCTCGACCGAGGTCGGCAAGCAGATCATGGCGGGCTGCGCCGCACAGGTGAAGCGGGTGACGCTGGAACTCGGCGGCAAGAACGCGAACATCGTCTTCGCCGACGCCGACCTGGAGAAGGCCGCGGCGACCGCGCCGTACGGCGTCTTCGACAACGCCGGGCAGGACTGCTGCGCGCGGTCGCTGATCCTGGTGCAGTCGAGTGCGTACGAGAAGTTCATGGAACTGCTGGAACCCGCGGTGAACGGCGTGGTCGTGGGGGATCCGCGGCTGGAAGTGACCGAGATGGGGCCGCTGATCTCGGCGGGGCATCACGCGAAGGTGTCGTCCTATGTGGACGACGCGGCGCCGGTCGCCTTCCGGGGCAACGCGCCCGTCGGCCCCGGGTACTGGTTCGCGCCGACCGTCGTCACTCCGCCGGATCTGCGGCATCCGCTGGCTTCGGAGGAGATCTTCGGCCCGGTCGTCGCGGTGGTCCCGTTCGACGGGGAGGCGGACGCGGTGACCATGGCCAATGACACCGAGTACGGCCTGTCCGGCTCGATCTGGACCCGCGACGTCGGCCGCGCCTTCCGCGTCGCCCGTGGTGTCGAGGCGGGGAACCTTTCGGTGAACTCGCATTCGTCCGTCCGGTACTGGACGCCCTTCGGCGGGTTCAAGCAGTCCGGGCTGGGCCGGGAACTCGGTCCGGACGCCGTCGACGCCTTCACCGAGACCAAAAACGTCTTTATCAGCACGGAGGAATAGGAATGGTTCAGCGTTTCGAAGGCCGCGTCGCGGTCATCACCGGCGGCAGCAGCGGCATCGGCCTCGCCACCGCGCGGCGGCTGGCGAGCGAGGGCGCGAAGGTCGTCATCGGTGACATCTCCGCCGAGGCGGGCAAAGCCGCGGCCGACGAGGTCGGCGGCCTGTTCGTGCAGGCCGACGTCACCGACGCCGAACAGGTCGATGCCCTGTTCCAGACCACTGTGGACACTTTCGGCTCGGTCGACGTCGCGTTCAACAACGCCGGCATCTCCCCGCCCGAGGACGACTCGATCCTCACCACGGGCATCGACGCGTGGGAGAAGGTGCAGAAGGTCAATCTGACCTCGGTGTACCTGTGCTGCAAGGCGGCGCTGCCGCATATGCGGCGGCAGGGCAAGGGCTCGATCGTCAACACGGCGTCGTTCGTCGCGGTGATGGGCGCGGCGACGTCGCAGATCTCCTACACCGCGTCCAAGGGCGGGGTGCTGGCGATGAGCCGGGAACTGGGCGTGCAGTTCGCGCGGGAGAACATCCGGGTCAACGCGCTGTGCCCGGGCCCGGTGAACACCCCGCTGCTGAAGGAACTGTTCGCGAAGGACCCCGAGCGGGCGGCGCGGCGGCTGGTGCACGTGCCGGTCGGGCGGTTCGCCGAGCCGGAGGAGATCGCGGCCGCGGTCGCCTTCCTGGCGAGCGACGACGCCTCGTTCATCACCGCTTCGCAGTTCCTGGTGGACGGTGGGATCTCGGGCGCCTACGTGACCCCTCTCTGACCGTCGCAATTCGTCACCTGATTGCGTCGCGCTGGCCCGCCACCCCTGTCACTCGTCCCGGTGGCTGGGATGGCGGGTCGCTGACCTGCGCTGTAGTCCTGAGACGCGGAGCCGCACGGTTCCACGATCCGAAAGCGCGGGAGGCCCGAAGAATGACCCGGCAGATGAGCACCGCCATGCGTGACTGCATCGACCTGTGCAACGAGTGCCACGTCAGGTGCGAGGAGATGTTGACGCGCTGCATGGAGATGGGCGGCGCGAAACTCGGGATGATGATGGTGACCTGCGCGGACATGTCCCGCATGTGCGCCGACATGATGATGCGCTGCTCCGCCATGGTCGCCGACCTCGAGATGATGCGCATGTGCGCGAAGATGTGCGGCCTCGCCTCCCAGATGATGCGCATGTGCGCCCAGGAGTGCGCCAAGACCGGTGATGCCGAGCTTGCCGACGCGGCCGACATGATGACGCGGTGCGCCGAGCTCTGCGGCACGATCACCGCCGAGATGATGATGGAGAACGCGTAACTCGCGTGATCAGAGCCGTCACTCGCGTGATTGAAGGCGTAACTCACGAGTTACGGCTCTGATCACGTGAGTTACGGCTCCAAGCACGCAAGTGACGTCGTCGGGTCGAAGTAGACGTGCGTCGAACACGCCAGGTACGGTGTGCGCACAACTACAGACAGGGCCGTCGAGCTGGAGCGGGAGAGCCCTCACGAACGTGGTGGGGCACCGAAGGAGCAAACTCCCCGGAATCTCTCAGGTACTCACTACCGCTTCCGCGAGGCCACTCTGGAAAGCAGGCGCGCAAGTGCGCCTCACCCAAGGTGAAAGCCGCATCACGTGCGGTGAAACTCTCAGGTGCCATGACAGAGGGGGAGTTCCCAGCGCACCGGTCTATCCGGCGCCTGACCCAAGGAGCTCCCTTGACCAGTACGTCCTTCGACGACCGGCACATCGGCCCCTCGGAGTCCGAGCAGGCCAAGATGCTCGCCGAGGTCGGCTACGGCAGCCTCGACGCCTTGGTGCAGGCCGCGGTGCCGTCCGCGATCCGGGTCACGCGTGACCTCGAACTTCCCCCCGCCGCGTCCGAAGAGGACGCCATCGCCGAGCTTCGCGCGCTCGCCGCGCTCAACAAGCCGATGACGCAGATGATCGGCCTCGGCTTCCACGACACGGTCACCCCGGCGGTCATCCGCCGCAACGTGCTGGAGAACCCGGCCTGGTACACGGCGTACACCCCGTACCAGCCGGAGATCTCGCAGGGCCGTCTCGAAGCCCTCCTCAACTTCCAGACCATGGTCTCCGAGCTGGCCGGTCTCACCACCGCGAACGCCTCCCTGCTCGACGAGTCCACCGCCGTCGCCGAGGCCGTCATGCTGATGCGCCGCGTGTCGAAGTCCAAGTCCGACAAGGTCGTCCTCGACGCCGAGTGCCTGCCGCAGACCATCGCCGTCGTCCGCACCCGCGCCGAGGCGATGGGTGTCGAGGTCGAGGTCCGAGACCTGCTCACCGGCTTGCCGGAGGAGTTCTTCGGCGTCGTCGTCCAGTACCCGGGCGCTTCCGGCGTGCTGCGCGGCGCGGGCTTCTACTCCGCCATCTCCGAGACCGCGAAGGCCGCCGGAGCGCTGTACACCGTCGCCGCCGACCTGCTCGCCCTCACGCTGATCACCGCGCCGGGTGAGTTCGGCGCCGACATCGCCGCCGGTTCCACCCAGCGCTTCGGCGTCCCGCTGGGTTACGGCGGGCCGCACGCCGGATACATGGCCGTCCGCGCCGGGCTCGAGCGTTCGCTGCCGGGCCGCCTGGTCGGGGTCTCGGTCGACGCCGACGGCAACCCCGCGTACCGCCTCGCCCTGCAGACCCGCGAGCAGCACATCCGCCGCGAGAAGGCGACTTCCAACATCTGCACCGCGCAGGTGCTGCCCGCCGTCCTCGCCGCGATGTACGCGGTCTACCACGGTCCGGACGGCCTCAAGCGCATCGCGACCCGAGTCCACGAACTCGCCACCACACTGGCGGGCGCTCTCCGCGCGGCCGGCGTCGAGGTCGTCCACGAGGGCTTCTTCGACACCGTCCTCGCCCGCATGCCCGGACAGGCCGAAGCGGTCGTCGCGGTCGCGCGCGAGCACGGGATCAACCTCGGCCCGGTCGACGCCGACCACGTCCGCATCGCCGTCGACGAGGTCACCACGCCCGCGATCATCGCGAAGGTGCTCAACGCGTTCGGCGTCGACAACGAGGCCGAAAGCACCGAAGCGCTTCCCGCCGGTTTGCACCGTGAGAGCGAGTACCTCACGCACGAGGTCTTCCACTCCCACCGCTCCGAGACCGCGATGCTGCGGTACCTGCGCAGCCTGTCCGACCTCGACTACGCGCTCGACCGCGGCATGATCCCGCTCGGCTCCTGCACGATGAAGCTCAACGCCACCACCGAGATGGAGCCGATCAGCTGGCGCGAGTTCGCGGGCATCCACCCGTTCGCGCCCGCCGACCAGGCCGAGGGCTACCACGTCCTCGTCGAGCAGCTGTCCGGCTGGCTGGCCGAGGTCACCGGCTACGACAAGGTGTCGTTGCAGCCGAACGCGGGCAGCCAGGGTGAACTCGCCGGCCTGCTCGCGATCCGCGCGTACCACCACGCCAACGGTCAGGCCGAACGCGAGGTCTGCCTGATCCCGTCGTCCGCGCACGGCACGAACGCCGCCTCCGCGGTCATGGCGGGCATGCGTGTCGTCGTGGTCAAGTGCACCGACGAGGGCAACGTCGACCTCGACGACCTGCGCGCCAAGGTCGAGGCCAACCGCGACACGCTGTCCGCGATCATGGTCACGTACCCGTCCACACATGGCGTGTACGAGCACGGCATCGACGAGCTGGCCAAGATCGTGCACGACGCGGGCGGCCAGGTCTACGTCGACGGCGCGAACCTCAACGCCCTGCTGGGTCTCGCCAAGCCGGGTGAGTTCGGCGGCGACGTCTCGCACCTGAACCTGCACAAGACCTTCTGCATCCCGCACGGTGGCGGCGGCCCGGGTGTCGGCCCGGTCGCGGTCCGCGCGCACCTCGCGCCGTACCTGCCGAACCACCCGATGCTGGCGAAGGCGGGCCCCGAAACCGGTGTCGGCCCGATCAGCGCCGCCCCGTTCGGCTCGGCGTCGATCCTGCCGATCTCGTGGGCGTACGTCCGGATGATGGGCGCCGGTGGGCTCACCGCCGCGACGCAGGTCGCCGTCCTCGCCGCGAACTACGTGGCCAAACGCCTCAACCAGCACTACCCGGTGCTCTACACCGGCCAGGACGGCCTGGTCGCGCACGAGTGCATCCTCGACCTGCGCGGGCTCACCAAGGAGACCGGCGTCAGCGTCGACGACGTCGCGAAGCGCCTGATCGACTACGGCTTCCATGCCCCGACCATGTCGTTCCCGGTCGCGGGCACGCTGATGGTCGAGCCGACCGAATCCGAGGACCTCGGCGAGATCGACCGCTTCATCGCGGCGATGATCGCCATCCGCGCGGAGATCGACGCCGTCGCGCAGGGCAAGTGGGCCGCGGACAACAGCCCGCTGCGCAACGCCCCCCACACCGCCGAGACCCTGGTCGGCGACTGGGACCTGCCGTACGACCGCGAACTGGCGGTGTACCCCGCCGGAGTGAATCGCAAGGCCAAGTACTGGCCTCCGGTGCGCCGCATCGACGGTGCGCGCGGGGACCGTAACCTCGTCTGCTCCTGCCCGCCGCTCAACGCCTACGAGAACTGAGGCACTGATGTCGAAAGAGACGTCCCTGCACGGAGTCCACAAAGGACTGGGTGCGTTGTTCACCGACTTCGCGGGCTGGTCGATGCCGATCCGCTACAGCAGCGAACTGGCGGAGCACAAGGCGGTCCGCGAGACCGCGGGCCTGTTCGACCTCTCCCATATGGCCGAGATCGAGGTGACCGGTCCGCAAGCGGCCGACATCCTCGACTTCGCGCTGGTCGGCAACCTGTCCGGCGTCAAGCCGGGCCGGGCGCGCTACACGATGATCTGCGACGAGAACGGCGGCGTGCTCGACGACCTGGTCGTCTACCGCCTCGCCGACGAGAAGTTCCTGGTCGTGGCCAACGCGGGCAACGCCTCCGTGGTCGCGGAGGCACTGGCCGAGCGAGTCTCCGGCTTCGACGCTGTCGTCGAGAACAAGTCCGAGGACGTCGCGCTGATCGCCGTCCAGGGCCCGAAGGCGGTCGCGATCCTCGGCGCCGTCACCGACGCCGACCTCGGCGCGCTCAAGTACTACGCGAGCGTCCCGGCCGTCGTGAAGGGTCACGACGTCCTGCTCGCCCGCACCGGCTACACCGGCGAGGACGGTTTCGAGCTGTACGTCCCGGCCGGTGAGGCCCCCGCCGTCTGGCGCATCCTGACCGACGCGGGCGAGCCGCACGGTCTGCTCCCGGCCGGTCTCGCCTGCCGCGACACCCTGCGCCTCGAAGCCGGGATGCCGTTGTACGGCAACGAACTCAGCCTCCAGCTGAGTCCGTTCGAAGCCGGCCTCGGCCGCGTCGTCAAGTTCGAGAAGCCCGGCGACTTCGTCGGCAAGGCCGCGCTCGAGGAGCTGTCCAAGAAGGACGTCCCCCGGGTGCGTGTGGGGCTCAAGGGCTCCGGCCGCCGCGCCCCGCGCCACGGCTACACCGTCCTGGCGGGCGAGACCGAGATCGGCGAGGTCACCAGCGGTGCCCTGTCGCCGACCCTGGGTTACCCGATCGCCATGGCCTATGTGGACCGGGAGCACTCCGAGCCCGGCACCGAGCTTTCCGTCGACATCCGGGGCCGCATCGAGCCCGTCGAGGTCGTCGCCCTGCCCTTCTACTCCCGCGCCTGAAAGGCCCTTTCGACATCATGAGCATCCCCCAGGACCTGAAGTACACGAAGGAACACGAGTGGCTGAACGTCGCGGACGGCGTCGCCACCGTGGGTATCACCGCCTTCGCCGCCGAGTCGCTCGGTGACATCGTGTTCGTCCAGCTTCCCTCGGTCGGCGACACCGTCACCGCGGGCGAGGTGTTCGGCGAGGTCGAGTCGACCAAATCGGTCAGCGAGCTGTACGCACCCGTGGACGGCGAGGTCGTCGAGGTGAACGAGGCCACAACGGACACCCCCGAGCTCATCAACTCGGACCCGTACGCCGAAGGATGGCTCCTGAAGGTGCGTCTGTCCGGCGACGTGCCCGCCCTGCTCGACGCCCAGGCGTACGCCGTCTTGACCCAGGAGAACTGACATGTTCAACGCTGCCCTGTCCGATGTGGACCCCGAGGTCGCCGCGGCGGTCGCCGCCGAACTCGACCGGCAGCAGTCGACCCTGGAGATGATCGCCTCGGAGAACTTCGCCCCGGTGGGCGTGCTCGAGGCGCAGGGTTCGGTGCTGACCAACAAGTACGCCGAGGGCTACCCCGGCCGCCGCTACTACGGCGGTTGCGAGCACGTCGACGTCATCGAGCAGCTGGCGATCGACCGTGCGAAGGCCCTGTTCGGCGCCGAGCACGCCAACGTCCAGCCGCATTCGGGCGCGCAGGCCAACGCCGCCGCCATGGTCGCGGTGCTCAACCCCGGCGACACCATCCTCGGTCTCGACCTCGCCCACGGCGGTCACCTGACGCACGGGATGAAGATCAACTTTTCCGGCAAGCTCTACAACGTCGTCGCCTACCACGTCGACAAGGAGACCGGGATCGTCGACGTCGAGGAGATCGAGCGCCTCGCCAAGGAGCACAAGCCGAAGCTGATCATCGCCGGCTGGTCGGCGTACCCGCGTCAGCTCGACTTCGCCGAGTTCCGCCGCATCGCCGACGAGGTCGGCGCGAAGGTCATGGTCGACATGGCGCACTTCGCCGGTCTCGTCGCCGCGGGCCTGCACCCGAGCCCGGTGCCGTACGCGGACATCGTCACCACGACCACGCACAAGACCCTCGGCGGCCCGCGCGGCGGCATCATCCTGTGCCGCCAGGAACTCGCCAAGAAGATCAACTCGGCGGTGTTCCCCGGCCAGCAGGGCGGTCCGCTGGAGCACGTCATCGCCGCCAAGGCCGTCGCGCTCAAGATCGCCGCGAGCGAGGAGTTCCGCGAGCGTCAGCAGCGCGTGCTCGAAGGCGCGAAGATCCTGGCCGACCGCCTCTCGCGCACGGACTGCTCCGAAGCGGGCGTCCGCGTGCTGACCGGCGGCACCGACGTGCACCTGGTGCTCGTCGATCTGGTCAACTCCACTTTGGACGGTCAGCAGGCCGAAGACCGGCTGCATTCGGTCGGCATCACGGTCAACCGCAACGCCGTCCCCTTCGACCCGCGCCCGCCGATGATCACCTCGGGCCTGCGCATCGGCACCCCGGCGCTGGCGACCCGCGGCTTCGGCGCCGAGGACTTCGCCGAGGTGGCCGACATCATCGCCGAGGCGTTGCGCCCGGACTTCGACGAGGCCCTGCGCCAGTCGCTGTCCGCCCGTGTCGAGCTGCTGGCCAAGAAGCACCCGCTGTACGCGGACCTCGACCGATGAGCGCGGTCCCCGAGGGGCGCAAACTTCTCCGGCTCGAAGTCCGCAACGCGCAGACCCCGATCGAGAAGAAGCCGCCGTGGATCAAGACCCGCGCGCGGATGGGCCCCGAGTTCACCGAGCTCAAGGGCCTGGTCAAACGTGAAGGCCTGCACACCGTGTGTGAGGAGGCCGGCTGTCCCAACATCTACGAATGCTGGGAAGACCGTGAGGCCACGTTCCTGATCGGTGGGGACCAGTGCACGCGCCGGTGCGATTTCTGTCAGATCGACACCGGCAAGCCGGCGGCGCTCGACACGACCGAGCCGCGCAAGGTGGCGGAGTCGGTGCAGGCCATGGGGTTGCGCTACTCGACGGTGACCGGTGTGGCGCGTGACGACCTCGAAGACGGCGGCGCGTGGCTGTACGCTGAAACCGTCCGGCAGATTCACGCGCTGAACCCGGGCACCGGTGTGGAGCTGTTGATCCCGGATTTCAACGCGGATCCGGATCAGCTGGCCGAGGTGTTCGGTTCGCGGCCCGAGGTGCTGGCGCACAACGTGGAGACGGTGCCGCGGATCTTCAAGCGGATCCGGCCTGGTTTCCGGTACGCGCGGTCGCTCGAAGTGATCACGCGGGCCCGTGAGGCCGGTCTGGTGACGAAGTCGAACTTGATCCTGGGCATGGGCGAGACTCCGGAGGAGGTGGCTCCGGCGATGAAGGACCTGGTCGACGCGGGCTGCGAGATCCTGACGATCACCCAGTACCTGCGGCCGTCGCCGAGGCATCACCCCGTGGACCGGTGGGTGAAGCCCGAGGAGTTCGTCGAGCACTCGAACGCCGCCGAGGCGATGGGCTTCGCCGGCGTCATGGCCGGGCCGCTGGTCCGCTCGTCGTACCGCGCCGGGCGGCTGTTCGCGCAGACGAAGGCCCACCGCGGCGAAGCGCTGTCGGAGAACTTGGCCCATCTCGCCGCCGAAGGGCCCGCGGCCCAAGAAGCCAGCTCACTGCTGGCCAGATAGGAAGGAGGGCAGATCAATGGCGATCAGCGTCTTCGACCTGTTTTCGATCGGCATAGGCCCCTCCAGCTCCCATACGGTGGGCCCGATGCGTGCGGCACTGACCTTTGTGGACGGTCTGGCCGCGGATGGTGACCTGACGGCCACGACGCGTGTCCAGAGTGAGCTTTTCGGCTCGCTCGGCGCGACCGGGTTCGGGCACGGCAGCGACAAGGCCGTGCTGCTCGGGCTGTCCGGGGAGCGTCCGGAGGAGATCGACACCGACACGGTGGCAGGCAAGATCGCGGAGATCCGCGAATCCTGTCTGCTGAAGCTGCGCGGTGAACACGAGATCGTGTTCACCGAGGACACCGATCTGACCATGCACCGGCGGAAGTCGTTGCCCGCGCACCCGAACGGGATGATCTTCCGCGCGTTCGACGCCGACGGGAAGGTGCTGCGCGAGCGGACCTACTACTCCGTCGGTGGTGGGTTCGTGCGTGATGAGTCCTACGAGACCGACACCGTCGTCGTCGAGGACTCGACTCGGCTGGAATTCCCGTTCCGCACCGGCGCGGATCTGCTGAAGCACTGCGAGGACACCGGGCTGCCGATCAGCGAGATCATGCTGCGCAACGAACTCTCCTGGCGCACGCGCGAGGAGGTCCGTGAGGGTCTGCTGGAGATCTGGCAGGTCATGGTGGAATGCGTGCGCAACGGCTGCGAGCACGAGGGTGTCCTGCCGGGCGGGCTGAAGGTGCCGCGCCGTGCGAAGGCGTTGCACGAGAAGCTGCTCGCCGAGGACGGCGTCGGCGACCCGCTGTACGCGATGGACTGGGTGAGCCTGTACGCGCTGGCGGTCAACGAGGAGAACGCCGCGGGCGGCCGCGTCGTCACCGCGCCGACCAACGGCGCGGCGGGGATCATCCCGGCCGTTCTGCACTACTACCAGCGGTTCATCCGGGGCTCGTCGGACGACGGCATCGTGACGTTCATGCTCACCGCGGGCGCGATCGGCTCGATCCTCAAGCAGACGGGCTCGATCTCGGGCGCCGAGGTCGGTTGCCAGGGTGAGGTCGGCTCGGCCAGCGCCATGGCCGCCGCCGGGCTCACTGAGGTCCTCGGCGGTTCGCCCGCGCAGGTGGAGAACGCCGCCGAGATCGGCGTCGAACACCACCTTGGGCTGACCTGCGACCCCGTCGGCGGGCTGGTGCAGATCCCGTGCATCGAGCGCAACGCCGTCGGAGCGTCGAAGGCGATCCACGCCGCACGGATGGCGATGCGCGGCGACGGTTCGCATATCGTGACGCTGGACAAGGCGATCAAGACGATGCGCGAGACCGGCGCCGACATGAGCGTGAAGTACAAGGAGACCTCGCGCGGCGGTCTCGCCGTGAACGTCATCGAGTGCTGATCCCTACGCAATTCGGCACCTGGTTGCGATGTATGCGTGCGCAAGTACCGCAACCAGGTGCCGAATTGCGGGCGGCCTAAACTCGAAGGGTGGAGTCGAGCACGGTCGCGAACGCGGGTGACGCGCTGTTCCGCCCGGTGCGCGCGGGCAACGCCTTCGAGGAGACCGTCGAAAGGCTGCTCCAGGCGATCCGGCTCGGAGTGGTGGGCGCGGGGGAGCGGCTGCCGTCGGAACGTGAGCTCGCCGAGCGGCTCGGGGTCAGCCGGGTGACGCTGCGCGAGGCCATCCGCGCGCTGTCCGACGCGGGCTACGTCGAGTCGCGGCGTGGCCGTTACGGCGGCACTTTCGTCAACGACGTCCTGCCCGACCCGCCCGCCGCCGACGGGCGGAAGGTCGACAACGCCACCCTGGAAGACGCGCTCGGCCTGCGGCACGTCCTGGAAACCGGCGCCGCCGAGATGGCGGCTGCGCGCTCCCTCAGCCCGGCCGACCGGCAGCATCTGACCAGCACGCTCGCCGAGGCGGCGGCGGCCGACGTCGGCGATTACCGGCGCAAGGATTCGCGGCTGCACCTGGCGATCGCCGAGGTCACCGCGTCCGGCTCGCTGACCACGGCGATGGCCGACGCGCGGATGCGGGTCAACCAGCTGCTCGACATGATCCCGCTGCTCGAACCGAATCTGGAGCACTCCAACGCCCAGCACGAGGCCATCGTCGACGCGATCCTGGCCGGTGATCCGGAGGCGGCCCGCCGTGCGATGACGGAGCACGTCGAAGGGACGGCTTCACTGCTTCGCGCGTTCCTCGCTTGAGGGTGACGTCAGCAGGGCGTGCGCGAACTCGATGGCATGCGGTGTGTCGGGGAAGACCCGGCCCTCGGCGCGAAGCCGGTCCGCGACACCGAGCTCGTCGAGCACCTTTTCGTGGCCGGGTCTGATCCCCGACACCAGCACCGTGATCCCACGATGTTCAAGCCGATCGACAGCATCTCGCAGGACTAGGGCGCCGGTGGCGTCGATGGCCGACACCCGTGACATCCGGAGGATGACCACCCGGACGTCGGCGACCTCGGACAGCTCCAGCAGGAACTGGTGGGCCGCGGCGAAGACCAGCGGGCCATCGAGCCTGAACGCGACGATGTGCTCGTCCAGCAGCGCCCGCTCCTCGGCGCCGTGATCGGCGTGGTCAAGGGGGACCTCTTCGACGCGGGCCGCCTTCGCGATCGCCCGCAGCGCCAAGGCGCCGGCCACGACGAGACCGAGGATGACCGCGGTGACCAGGTCCAGGATCAAGGTCGCGGCCGCGGTGAGCACGAGGACCAGCGCGTCGCGGCGGGTGGAGCGGAGCAACGCGCGGACCGAGCCCGCCTCGACCATGCGGATGGCGGTGGCCAGCAGTACCCCGGCGAGCGCCGCGATCGGGATCGCGGCCACCAGCGGCGCCGCCGCGAAGACGATCACCGCCAGCACCAGCGCGTGGGTGAGTGCGGCGAGACGGGACCTCGCGCCGGCGCGGACGTTGACGGCGGTGCGCGCGATCGCCGCGGTGGCCGGCACTCCGCCGAACAGCGGGGTGACCAGATTCGCGAGGCCTTGCCCGAAGAGCTCCCGATCCGGGTCGTGGCGTTCGTTGACGCTCATCGCGTCGGCGACCGTGGCCGAAAGCAGGCTTTCCAGCGCGGCCAGCGCCGCGACCGCGACGGCGGAGGGCGCCAGCGCGCCCAAAGTGGACAGATCCAGGAAGGCCAGCGAGGGCGCGGGAAGACCGGCGGGCAGGGCGCCGATGCGGGAGACCGGCAGCTGCGTGAAGTGGCATACGAGTGTCGCGACCGCCACGGCGACCAGCGAGAACGGGATCGACGGCCGCCACCGCGCGCCGAGCAGCATCAGGACGGCGACCCCGGCCGCGATCGCGATCGACGGCCAGGATGGGTGCCCGGCGAAGTCGGCCACCGCTTTCGCCGCGACGACGGCCACCTTCTCGCCTTCCGGGGTGGCGACCCCGAGCGCGGCGGGAATCTGCTGCAGCGCGATCACCCCGGCGATGCCCAGCGTGAAGCCTTCGACCACCGGGATCGGGACGTAGCGCATGTACCGGCCGGCGCGGGCGACCGCGAGCAGGAGCAGCAGCACGCCGGCGAGCAGGCCCACCGTCAGCACTCCGCCCGCGCCGTGCGTGGCCATGATCGGCACCAGCACCACGGTCATCGCCCCGGTCGGGCCGGACACCTGGAGGTTGGAGCCGCCGAAGATGGCGGCCAGCGCACCGGCGACGATCGCGGTGACGAGCCCGGCTTCGGCGCCGAGGCCGGATGAGATGCCGAAGCCCAGCGCCAGCGGGAGGGCGACGATCGCGACGGTCAAACCCGCCGTGAGATCGCGCCGGGGAGCCCGCGTGAGCGTGCGCAGGTCTTCGCGTCCGGGCAGGAGGGAACGCAGTCCCGAAAGCCTCGATCCCGCCACCGCGTCAGTCCGCGTCGCGCAATTGGGCGAGCAGGACGTTCTGGTCGGCCAAGAGTTCGGTGAGGATGCGCCGGGCCGCGCGCAGCAATTCGACGACGTCCCCGCCTGCCAGTGAGTACACCACCGTCGACCCTTCCCGTGTCGAGGTGACGATTCCCGATCGGCGCAGGACGGCCAGCTGCTGGGAGAGGTTGGAGGCCTCGACCTCGATCTCGGCGAGCAGTTCACGGACGGCCTTCGGGCCCTCCGCGAGCAGTTCCAGCACACGGATCCGGACCGGGTGGCCCAGCATGCGGAAGAACTCCGCTTTGGCCTGGTACAGGGGGACGGGCATACCGGCTTCCTTCGCTCGACTTGCCGATACGAACACTTTATCAAATGAAGAATTCTTCAAGTAATGCCCCGCTTGCCCTGGAGTCGGGACACGATTCGGTGATTTTCCCACAACCTTTTCACTCGTTCGGGCGTCTTACCTGGCGTGGAGAACCCGGATGAGTCAGTCGCACCCGAGTCGGAGACCACGGCCACCCCCGAGCCGAAAGGGAAGAAGCGCAGGTGGCGCCGGATCGCCGCCTGGACGCTCGGCCTGCTCGTCGGCATCCCGGTGGTCACGTTCGGGATCGCGTACGTCCTGCTCGACGTCCGCAGCCCGGAGGAAGTGCTCGCCGACCTCGACAAGACCGTCGTCCTGCAGAACGCGGACGGTTCCGAACTGCTCAAGGTGATCCCGCCCGGCGGCGACCGGCTGTTCGTGCCCTACGACGCCATCCCCGCGAAGCTGCGTGACGCGATCGTCGCGACCGAGGACCCGACCTTCTGGGACAACGAGGGCTTCGACCTCACCGGACTCGGCCGCGCGCTGGTGACCGGCGTCGGCGGCGGCTCGGGGATCACGCAGCAGTACATCAAGAAATCCACCGGAAACGAGGACGCCACCCTCACCCGCAAATTCTCCGAACTGGTGCTCGCCACCAAGATCACCCAGCAGCAGACCAAGAAGGAGATCTTCGAGAGCTACATCAACATCATCTCGTTCGGCCGCGGCACCTACGGCCCGGCGTCGGCGATGAACGCCTACTTCGGCCGCAAACTCGATGACTCGATGACCTGGAGCGAGGCGGCCTTCCTCGCCGGCATGATCCAGTCGCCGTCGGTGCACGACCCGTACGCCTCCACCCACGAGCACGCCATGAAGCGCTGGTCCTACGTGGTGAACAAGCTCGTCGCGCGGGGTTACGTCAGCCAGGCCGAAGCGGTCGGCATGACCTATCCGGAGGACGCGATCCAGGCGCCGTCGGAGACCCGCGCCGGTCGCGTCACCTACGAGAAGTATCACGTCAAGCAGCAGGTCCTGGCCGAGCTGGAGCAGGTCGGCTACCCGCTGGACCGGCTCCGCGGCGGCGCGATGAAGGTCGAGACGACCATCGATCCGCGTGCCCAGGCAGAAGCCGAGAAAGCGGTCAAGGAGCGCTTGCAGGGGCAGCCGGAGCACTTCCGCGCGTCGCTGGTCGCCGTCGAACCGGGGACCGGCGCCATCCGCGCCTACAACGGCGGCGGCTGGAGCGTGCACGATTACGCCGGCACCCCGTACGGCACCGGCTCGGCCTTCCAGCCGTTCACCCTCGCCGCCGGACTCGAACAAGGCGTCAACGTGGACGAACCGCTGAAGGCGCCCGCGCAGGTCGATTTCCTCGGCGAGACCTTCAAGTTCCCGGACCAGTGCGGCGAGACCGGCAAATGCACGCTGCGTGAGGCGATGGGCCGGGACGCGCAGGGCCCCTTCGTCGACCTGGCGAAGAAACTCGGCGCGGAAACGGTCCGGAACGGCGCCCGCGCGGCCGGGATCCCCGAGGCCGTCGACGGCGCGGTCACCCTGCGCGAGAAGGACGGGTTCCTGATCGGACCCGGGATCGCGGTCGGCCGGTATCCCTTGCGGCCCAGCGACATGGCTGGTGCCTACGCGACCTTCGCCGCGGACGGCATGCGCGCCACCCCGCATCTGGTGTCGAAGATCCGGGACGAGAACGGTGAGATCGTCTGGGAACGGCCCCCGGACAAGACGCCCGCGTTCAAGGGCGACGAGGCACTGAGCCGCCGGGTCGCGGGCACGATCAGCCAGGTGCTGACCACCGGGCTGAAAGACCGTCCGGCGGCGCTGAAGACCGGCGACTTCCAGTACAACGAGACGGACGACAACGCGGGCGGCTGGGCGGTCGGGTACACGCCCCAGCTCGCGACCGCGGTCTGGGTCGGCTCCGACGAACCACGCCGGATGCGGGACGCCGCCGGGGAGAAGCTGACCGGCAGGACGATCCCGGCCGAGATGTGGCAGCGCTTCATGAACGCCTTCCACCAGGGACTGCCGGTGCGATGGCCGGTCCCCGCGACCACGACGGCACCCCGCCCGCGCTGACGCAGGACCGGTTTCGCGTGACTGGATGGCCGACATGCGTGACTGGATGGCCGACATGTGTGTTTGGGCGGACGACTCGCGGCGGAAGCCGGCCGTGCGCGTGTCGTCCATCCAGTCACGTGTGTCGGCCGTCGGATCACGCGAAACGGCCTTTGCGCACACCACACCGCCGCCGTGGTGTGGAAGTACATGAAGGCCCCCTTCGCTGCTCTAGACGCAATGAAGGGGGCCTTCATGTACGGGTAAGGCCCGAGTGGGTCAAGGGGTCGCTAGGACGTCACGAGGACGATCGTCAGCCCGTCGTACCCCTTCTTGCCGACGGTCTGCAACGCGGTCGCGTCGACCCGCGGTTCGGCGGCGATCAGTTCGTGCATCCGCCGGAGTCCTTCGATCTCGTCGGAGGTGTTCGCCGGGTCGGCCACCGCTCCGGCGCGGACGACGTTGTCGATCACGATCACCCCGCCCGGCCTGGTCAGCTTCAGCGCCGCCTCGAAGTAGGCCGGGTTGTTGACCCGGTCCGCGTCGATGAACGTCATGTCGAGCGGGCCTTCGACGCCGGGCAGCAGGTCCAGCGCCTCCCCGATCCGGATGTCGACGAGCTCGCCGACACCGGCGGCGTCGATGCTCTTCCGCGCGACATCGGCGAATTTCGGGTAGTACTCGAGCGTCACGAGACGCCCGTCCGGCGGCAGGGCACGGGCGAGCCAGATGGTGCTGTAGCCGCCGAGCGTGCCGATCTCCAGTATCGAGCGGGCACCGATCATCTTCGCCAGCAGATGGAGCAGTTTGCCCTGGTTGGGGGCGACGGCGATGGGCGGCATCCCGGCCTCGTCCGAGGCGAGAAGAGCCTCGTCGAGGGTGTGGTCGGCCGGGATGAGCGCGTCGAAGATGTATTCGTCGACCTTGGACCAGATTTCCTGAGTCATGGAACCTCCCCGGGCAAACCTAATGCCGCCCGACGGTCACGAAATCGTCCATCGGGGCGGCTGTCCGGACGAACCTCAGGCGGCGCGGCGCCCGGCTTTCGGGATCACCAGCGGAGTCCCGGTCTCGGGGCACGGCATGACACGGCAGGGCAGCTCGAAGATCTTTTCGACGTTGGCGGCGGTGACGACCTCCTCGGGCGCGCCCGTCGCCAGTACCTCTCCGTCCCGCATCGCGATCATGTGCGTCGCGTACCGGGCGGCGTGGTTGAGGTCGTGCAGCACCGCGACCAGCGTCCGGCCCTGTTCCTGGTGCAGTTGCGCGCACAGGTCGAGGATGTCCATCTGATGCGCGATGTCCAGATAGGTCGTCGGCTCGTCGAGCAGGAGGAGATCGGTCTCCTGGGCGAGCGCCATCGCCATCCACACGCGCTGCCGCTGGCCGCCCGACAGTTCGTCGACCAGCCGTTCGGCGAGGTCGTCGACCCCGGTGGCGCGCATGGATTCCGCGACCACGGTGGCGTCCTCGCGGGACCACTGGCGCAGCAGCCGCTGATGCGGGTACCGGCCGCGCGCGACGAGGTCCGCGACGGTGATGCCGTCGGGCGCGATCGAACTCTGCGGCAGCAGGCCGAGCCGACGGGCGACCTCCTTGGCCGGGAACGAGCTGATCACCTGGCCGTCGAGGAACACCGAACCCTGGCGGGGTTTGAGCATCCGCGCGAGCGCGCGCAGCAGGGTCGTCTTGCCACAGGCGTTCGGGCCGACGATGACGGTGAACGACCGGTCGGGGATGACCACCCCGAGGTCCTGGGCCACGGTCCGGCCGTCGTAGGCGAGCGTCAGCGCGTCCGCGTGCAGGCGGGACGTCGTGCTCTGCTCGGTGAGGGTTTCCACGGTCTCCACGCAGGTTAGGCTAACCTAGGACTCCGCCGTTGTGGTGTTCCGTAGGTCGCAGTCGGCTCACAACGCTCTTCGATGGCATCATCCCCAGTGCAATCCCATGAATGCACTCGGTGCGATCGAAGGACGGCATGGAGGACTACCGGATAGTCGCGGACGAGATCTCCGCCGACGTCGAGGCTGGCAGGCTCCGCCCTGGCGACCGGCTGCCCCCGCAGCGGCGGTTCGCCCGCGAACGCGGGATCGCCAACTCGACCGCTGCCAGGGTCTACGGCGAACTCGTCCGGAGAGGCGTCGTGGTCGGCGAGGTCGGCCGCGGCACGTTCGTCCGCGCCGGGAGGCCGCCGCTGGAGACCGCGCTCGCCGAACCGGGCGGCGCGACCGTCGACCTCGAACTCAACTTCGCCGTCCTGCCCGAGCAAACGGCGCTGGTCGGGAAGGCGCTGGAGTCGCTGCTGCGTGAAGACGTCCTGACAGCGGCGCTGCGTCCGGGGACCGTGTCCGGCTCGAAGCAGGCGCGGGACGCCGTCGGCGGCCTGTTCGCGAAGGACGGCTGGGCGCCGGAAGTCCTCTTCGCCGGCAGCGGGCGTCAGGCCATCGCGGCCGCCATCGCCGCCTTCGTGCCGATGGGGGAACGGCTCGCCGTCGAAGCCATCACGTACCCGGTGGTCAAGGCGCTCGCCGGACGGCTCGGCGTCCAGTTGGTGCCCATCGAGACCGACGACATGGGGCTCATTCCCGAGGCACTCGAAGCCGCGTCCGTCCGCGCGCTGTACGTCCAGCCGACGCTGCACAATCCGCTCGGGTCCACAATGGACGAAGCGCGGCGCGTCAAGCTGGCGGAAACCGTGCGGCGGATGGACATCCCGGTGATCGAGGACGGGATCTACACCTTCCTCCGGCCCGAGGTCCGGCCCTTCGCGGCGTATGCGCCGGAACGCACCGTGTTCGCCGACAGCATGTCGAAGCGGCTCGCCCCGGGGCTGACCACCGGATTCCTCGCCGTCCCGGCGGAATGGACGGAACGGCTGGCCGCGGCCGTGCGCTCGGGCGGCTGGGTCGCGCCGAGGCTCGCCGTCGAAGCCGCCACCCGGTGGATCACCGGCGGCACCCTGGAAACCGTCGAACGGGCGAAACGGCTCGACGCCGCCGAACGCCAGCGGGTGACGGCGGCGCGGCTGGCCGGGTTCACGGTGCGCGCCGATCCCCAGGCGTACCACTGCTGGTGGGAACTCCCCGAACACTGGCGCGCCGAGACCTTCGTCGCCGCGGCCGCGCGGCGCGGGATCGCGGTCACCCCGGCGGCCGCGTTCGCCGTCGTCCCCGGTCACGCCCCGAACGCGGTGCGCCTCGCCGTCTCGTCGCCGCCGCTCGAGACGCTCGGGGCCGCGTTGGACGTCCTCGCCGGTCTCGCTTCCGGCCGCCCGGAGGACGCCGGCGTCGAGTAACCCGGCCATCGCAAGTAGGTGACGAATTGCGTCAGGGGCGCGGAGCCCACTTGCCGACGAAGCTGCCGCAGGTGACGGTCTGGCCGGTGAGCCGCGACCGCAGCGCGTTCTCCAGCCCGAGATAGTCGAAGATCGGCGCGTCGCCCGCGACCTCGGCGGGCACCGGACCGCCCTTGGCCAGGACAGGCATGCTCACGGTCTGGAACAGCACCAGGTAGTCGCCTTCGCGGTTGAGCTCGTCGGCCCTCGCGAGCATGCGTTGCGGTGCGTCGGCGACGATCTCCAGCGGCAGCGGCCATTCCAGTGGGAACGGATTGCGCAGGTCGAAGGCGGGGTAGGCGAACGGGTTGTCGGGCAGGACCGCCGTACGCCCCGCGGGATAGCGCGTGACACAGTCCTGGATCTGGGAGATGTAGGTGAAAGTGCCAGGGTTCGTCCGGATGCCGCGCATCGACGGCGTCACCGTGCCGAGGTCACCGGTCAGTTTCTCGCGCGCCATGTCGAGGTACGCGGCTTCGTCGTGGTGCACGACCACGGCCCAGCCCGACGCCAGCACCGCGACCAGGCCCATCGCGGTGGCGCCGGCCAAGGCGATCCGGCGAGGCGGATCCGGCAGCGGGGGCAGCGCGTCCGACAGTTCCAGGATCGCCGTCAGCGCCAGCGTTCCGGTGAACAACGTCGGGGTGTCGTTCCCCCAGGACAGGCTGGTCATGAAGCCGGTCGCGAAGACGAGCCCGCCCATGCGCGGGAACCGCCGTTTCGCCGCCCAGTTCACCAGCAGCGCGACACCGAGGATCCACCAGAGGACGTCCGCCCAGCGCGAAGCACCGGTGAAGTGTCCATCCACGACGGTGCCGACCACCACCGCCACCCCCGCCAGGAGCAGCAGCCGCGCGAGGACCGCCCCGGCGAATCCGGCGCGTTCGCGGAAGACCCCGAGCAGGGCAAGAAGCACCCCGGCGATCGCGAAGAAGGTCAGTCCCCGCACCGGCGGCCGCAGCAGCGTTTCGGGATTTTCCAGCCACAGACCGAGAAGTCGCTCGCCGTACGCGGGCAGACCGCCGGTGAGCTGCTCGGCCATCGCGCCGAGCCCGCCGTCGAACGCGACGATTCCGAGGTAGAACACCAAGAAGGCGCCCAGCGCCGGCAGATCCCAGGCCAGGCGCCCCCACCAGCGGCCGGTGCGGAACGCGCCTTCCCGCAGCGACGGGTGCAGCAGCAACCAGCACAACGCGATCAGCGGCACCGGCGCGAAACTCTGTTTGACGAACACCGCGGTGCCCAGCAGTACGAGGCCGAGCCGCCGCGGCCACGCCTTCCCGTTGCGCAGCCCCGAATCCAGCGCCCAGGCACCGCAGGCGGTCAGGAAGATCCCGTCGATCGTGTGCCAGGCCATCAGCGGGAAGGCGTTGAGGTTCAGCAGCGACGCGGCCGCTGTCAGCCCGGTGAGCCCCGGCCCCCAGTCACGGACGCGGCGGCGGGTGACCAGTGCGGCGAACGCGATGGTCGCCAGGATGATCTCCAGCATGCTGAGCACGCTGGAGACGAAGAACAGCGGGCCCGGCAGCACGAAGTCGACGATGTGCAGGTACGCCGAACCCAGTGGCCGTGCGGAGATGATGTCGGAGTGCGGGACCTCGCCGTGCCGCACGCGCCAGGCCTGGGCGAGGATGAAACCCTGGTCCGACGGGTGGAAACCGAAGCGCCCCACCCGGAGTTCGGTGGCGACGGCGAGCGCGAGCACCCACGCCACATGCAGGGAAAGCCGCAGCACTGTCCTGGACGGACGTACCACCCCGGCGTCCGGTCCGGTCGTCAGCGGGGGACTGGCGACGTCCACACTGCCCCTTCCCTCCTCGTCCTGCCTCGGCCCGAGTCCGCCGACCCCCCGGCGTATCGGAAACCGATGGTAGCGGCCGGGGGCGTCCCCCGATCGAGCCCGGCGGCGAGGAGGTCAGTGCCTGTTGGTGAACCCGCGCCGCGATCGACGTCGGCAGGCCGCGACCTGGCAAAACTCGTCCCGGCGGGCGAGAAGGGCGCCCTGCCACCGCGATAGCGGGGCCTTCGGCCAGGGCGGGTTCACGTCATGCCCGGTTCACGAGGCCATCCTCGGCTCCGCCAACAGCTCAGGGACGGCGGCGCCAGACCAGCCTGGTGACCGCGCCCGCGACCGAGGCGAGCGGAGCCTTCCGGGGCAGGCCACGGGTTTCCGGCGCGGATTCGGGCATCGCGCGGTAGACGAGATGTGCGAAGAACCGCGCCGTCCTGGGTGCGACGAGCGTCACCAGTTCGGCGGCCGTGCCCTCGGGCAGGTTCAGGATCTCGGGCCGTTTCTCCAGTGCCTTCACCACGAGCGCGGCGGCGCGTTCGGGAGAGCTCGACGGCATACCACGATAGGACCCGGTCGGCGTGATCATGTCGGTGCGCACCAGCGGCATCCGGACGGAGGTGAAGGTGACGCCGTCGGAAAGCGTTTCCCGTCCGGCGGTCAGCCCGAACTCCTCCAGCGCGGCCTTCGAGGCCAGGTAAGCGGAAAACCGCGGGGTGTCGGTCTGGAGTCCTTGGGTGGTCACGTTGACGACGTGGCCGAACCCGCGCGCGGTCATCGACGGCAGCAGGCCGAGCGTCAGGCGCACGGGGCCGAAGTAGTTGATCGCCATCGTGCGTTCGAAGTCGTGGAACCGTTCGGTGGACAGCGAAAGCGAGCGCCGGATCGAGCGGCCCGCGTTGTTGACCAGCATGTCGACGGCGCCGTGCGCGGCGAGCACGTCCTTGACCAGTGCGTCGACCGCGCCGCCGTCGGTGAGGTCGCACGGATACGCCGACGCTTTCCCGCCCGCCGCGACGACCTGCTCGCGGACCTCTTCGAGCTCGTCGGCGCGCCTGGCCACGAGGATCACTTCGCCGCCCTTCGCGGCGACGGCCAGCGCGGACGCGCGCCCGATGCCCGACGAGGCGCCGGTGATCAGGACCTTGCGGCCGTCGAGCTGTTCCGGGCCCGGACGGCGGCGGCCGCGATCGGGGTCCAGGTGCTCGAGCCAGTATCGGTAGAGCGGACCGGCGTACTCCTTCAACGGGGGCAAGGTGATCCCGCTGCCTTCGAGCGCGGCCGTGGTCGCGCTCGTGTCGAAGTCGACCTCCATACTCAGATGGGGCAGGACTTCGAGCGGAATGCCGAGTTCGGTCAGTACCGCCGCGCGGGCCGTCCGCCCGCCGGGAACGCGGTCGAAACCGGCCGCGGCGGATTTCGCCAGCCGGGTTCCGGCACGCTTCAGCGCTCCGGACGGGCGAGGGGGAAGGACAGCGGAGATCTTCGGCGCGCCCGCGGCCCGTGCGAAGGCGTTGTAGACCTCGTGCAGCGGCTGAGGTCGAGGCGACGCGAGGTGGTACGTGCTGCCACTGGGCGCGTCGACGTGCATGAGGTGCTCCATCGCTTCGACGACGTAGTCGACCGGCACGATGTTCGTGGCGCCGAGATCCGGGGCGGCCAGCGGGAGACGGCGGGGCAGCGTGGCGAGCCGCGAGATCGCGGGGAGGAAGTAGTACGGGCCGTCGATCTTGTCCATCTCGCCGGTGCGCGAATCACCGGCCACGGCGGACGGCCGGTACACGCGGAACGACGTTTTCCCGTGCCGTCGCACGAGTTTCTCGGCCTCGAACTTCGTCGCGTGGTACGGCGACGCGAAGCTCTGGCCGAGGTCGAAATCGGCCTCGGTGAAGCGCCCGGCGTACTTTCCGGCGACCGCGATCGACGAGACGTGGTGGAGGAGCCCGGCCTTCGCGGCGGCGGCGAACTCCACGGCGTTGCGGGTGCCGTCGACGTTGGCCGCGCGGTTCGCCGCTTCGTCCGCGGTGAGGTCGTAGATCGCGCCGAGGTGCACGACGTGGTCGAGCGGCCCCACGCGGGCGGGATCGATGCCCAGCGAGGGTTCGGTCAGGTCGCCGGTGACGGGAACGAGCTTCTCGTGGCTCGGGAGCTTCCCGCGTGAGGTCTCCCTCACGAGAACATGGACGGCTACGGTCTCAGGTCGCCGTAGTAGGCGCGCGACCAGGCGTTTGCCCAGAAAACCCGTCGCGCCCGTCACGAAGTAGGTGGTCATGGCCGGCTCCTTCCGAAGGGGCCGACTCTACCTACTCGGAAGTAGGAACGGTAGTTGTCATTCGCTGTGATCCGGATGTTCGGCCACCGCGACCACGGCGTCGCGGAGCGCGGCACGCAGGCGCCCCACGTCCAGCGGCCCGAGCACGGCGGCCTCGCCGGGCGGCGCCACGAGCACGATCTTGTCGCTGCTCACGAACACCGTCACGTCCCTGCGCCTGCCCGCGAGATCCCGGCAGCCGACCGACCATTCGTCCCGCGGTGCCAACGTCCTCATCCTCCCGTATCCCATGATCTCCCTTTCTCGTCCGTGGCTGGGACGGGGCGGTTTCGAGGCCGTGACGCGGGTTGCCCGACATTCCTACTGATGGGTTAACCGATCCTTCGTATCGTGATCGACTCCCGGTTTCGCTAGGCCGGACGAGGACGAACGGGAGTAGCGTCCGGGGGAGGGGACTGCTTGGGAGGTCATGGATGTCCGAACCCAGGAAAATCGTCATCGTCGGGGCCGGTCTCGCGGGCGCGACGGCCGCCGGGACTTTGCGAGAACGCGGCTACCCGGGCGAGATCCTGCTGCTCGGTACCGACACGCATCGCCCGTACGAACTACCGCCCTTGTCCAAAGGGCTCCTGATGGGCAACACCGATGAACCCGACTGGGTGCACGACGCGGGTTTCTACGAAGAGAAGGACATCGCGTTCAAGAGCGGCGCGACCGCGACCAAGATCGAACTCGGCGCGCGGCACGTGCTCGACGACGCGGGCGGCGAACACCGCTTCGACCGTCTCGTGCTCGCGACCGGCTCCCGGCCGCGATCGCTGCCGGTGCCCGGCGGGGACCTGCCGGGACTGCGGACCCTGCGCACCCTCGACGACGCGCTGGCGCTGCGTTCGGCGTTCAAGGACGCCGGACGGGTGGTGATCGTCGGCGCGGGCTGGATCGGGACCGAGGCCGCGGCGGCCGCCAGGGAACACGGCGCCGAGGTGACCGTGGTCGACCAGGTCGGCTCGCCGCTGCTCGCGGTGCTGGGCGATCAGGTGTCCGGGGTCTTCAAGGATCTGCACACGGAGCACGGCGTGAACTGGCGGCTGGGTGAAGGTGTCGCCGGGTTCACCGGCGGCCCGGACGGGGTGACCGGCGTTCGTTTGCAGAGCGGTGACGAGCTTCCCGTGGACGTCGTGCTGGTGGCCGTCGGCGCCGCGCCGCGGGTCGACCTCGCGCACGCCGCCGGGCTGGAACTGTCCGACGACGGCGGAGTCTGCGCCGACGCCGGCCTGCGGACGGCGGCGCCCGACGTCTACGCGATCGGCGACATCGCCGCGCATTTCCATCCCCGCTACGGAAAACGCGTCCGCGTCGAGCACTGGTCGAACGCGAAGTGGCAGGGCGAACACGTCGCCGGGAACCTGCTGGGAGAGAACGAGCCGTACCTGCGGAGTCCCTACTTCTTTTCGGATCAGTACGACCTGGGCTGCGAATACCGGGGCCTCGCCGACCCAGAAAGCGACGAGCTCGTGGTGCGGGGCGACCTCGCGGCGCGGGACTTCACGGCGTTCTGGCTGCGGGACGGACAGGTGACCGCCGCGATGAACGTCAACCAGTGGGACGACGGGGACGCGTTGAAGGCTCTCGTCGAGGGACGCGCTGCGGTGACGGCGGAACAGTTGAGGACCGGCGACCTCAAGTCGCTGGTTTGACCCGTGCAATGAAGGGGCCTTTCATAGCAAATTTTGCTATGAAAGGCCCCTTCATTGCGCTCTGCGGAGGCTTAGGCCTCCTGAGCGACCAAAGCCCGCGAAGGCCCCGTCATGGTCCCGAAGGCCAGCAGCGCGAGAACGCCGAAGGCCGCCATCGTGATCCCCATCGGGACGGCGGTGCTCGCGCCGCCCAGCCCGACCAGCGGCGTCGCCAGCCCGCCGACGACGAACTGCAGCACGCCCAGCAGCGCCGACGCCGAACCGGCGGACCGCGCCTGCTCGGCCAGCGCGAGCGAACTCGCGTTCGGTGCCACCATGCCGATGCTCGACACCAGGATGAACAGCGGGATCAGCAGCCCGATCAGGCCGAGGTCCAGCGTCGCCGCGGCCAGTACGCCGAAGCCGGCGACCGCCGCGATGACGAGGCCGACGGTCAGCAGGGTCCGTTCCGGGAAGCGGCCGACGATGCGCCCGTTCAGCTGGCCGACGGCCACGATGCCGATGCCGTTGAGCCCGAACACCAGGCTGTACGCCTGCGGGCTCAGGCCGTAGACGCCTTGCAGGGCGAAGGAAGAACCGGAGATGTAGGCGAACAGGCTGCCGAACATCAGCCCGGAGGCCAGCGCGTAGCCAAGGAAGCTGCGGTCGCGGAGCAGGCTCGCGTACTTCCGCATCACCGAGCCGAAGCGCGCGGGCGTGCGGCGTTCCTCCGGCAGGGGTTCCGGCAGCAGGAAGAAGACGACGGCGAGCAGGATCGCGCCGAACACGGTCAGGCAGACGAACACGCCGCGCCACGAGGTCCAGTTCAGGATCTGGCCGCCGATGATCGGCGCCAGGATCGGGGCGAGCCCGTTGACCAGCATGAGCAGCGAGAAGAACTTCGTCATCGCGGTGCCGGAGTAGAGGTCGCGGACGGTCGCCCTGGCGATCACGATGCCCGCCGCCGCGCCGAAGGCCTGGACACCGCGGGCGGCGATGAGCAGTTCGGCGGTCGGGGCGACGGCGCACAGGATCGAGCCGACCATGTAGAGGGCGAGCCCGGCCACGAGCGGTTTGCGGCGGCCGATGGCGTCGGACAGCGGTCCGAGGACCAGCTGGCCGAGGGCGAGCCCGATGATGAACGCGCTCAGCGTCAGCTGGACGGTCGCGTCCGCCGCGCGCAGTTCTCCCGCCATCTGCGGCAGCGCGGGCAGGTACATGTCGATGGACAGGGGCCCGAAGGCGGACAGGCCGCCGAGGATCAGGACGAACCGGGCGCGGCCGGTCATGTTCGGTCGCGCGACGGACTCTTCCACTCGCTCGGGCGCGATGGTCATGCTCTTCCTCTCCCCAGGGATGGTTCCGCCGACAACAACTTGCTTAGAGTAGGTAACTATTCCCGCTGTGACCCATGGCACTCCGGGTTGTCACGACTGATCCGATCAATTTTCGAGACAAATCGAGACGACCTCTAGATCTGGTCGAAGGTCGTCGGGTATACATCGGATGTCTGTTCGTTGCTGTTGGAGCCGTTGATTGTTGGCGGTTCGGCCGGAAGGGAAAATCCGTGCAGCTGTTGCGTCTCGGGGAGCCGGGAAGTGAGCGTCCGTTCGTACGTGCTGGAGACGGCACGCTGCGCGACCTCTCGGGGCTGACCGCCGACATCGATGGCGGCTTCTTCGCGAGTGACGGCGTCGCCAGGGTCGCGGCCGCGCTGGCCGCCGGTGAGCTGCCCGAAGCCGGCCCCGAAGCCACGCGGGCCAGGGTGGGCGCGCCGATCGCGCGGCCGGGCAAGGTCGTCTGCATCGGCCTCAACTACCGGCAGCACGCCGAGGAGTCCGGCGCCGCCGTCCCGGCCGAGCCGGTCGTCTTCATGAAGGCTTCCGACGTCGTCGTCGGCCCGGAGGACGACGTGCTCGTGCCGCGCGGTTCGACCAAGACCGACTGGGAGGTCGAGCTCGGCGTCGTCATCGGCAAGACCGCGCGCTACCTCGAAAGCGTCGAAGAAGCCCTCGAATGCGTCGCCGGTTACACCGTCTCGAACGACGTTTCCGAGCGTGAGTTCCAGCTCGAACGCGGCGGCCAGTGGGACAAGGGCAAGTCGTGCGAGAACTTCAACCCGCTCGGCCCGTGGCTGGTCACCGCCGACGAGGTGACCGACCCGCAGGCCCTCGGTCTCCGGTTGTGGGTCAACGGCGAGAAGAAGCAGGACTCGTCGACGAAGGACATGATCTTCACGGTCGCCGAGATCGTGCACTACCTGAGCCGGTTCATGGTGCTGCGCCCCGGCGACCTCATCAACACCGGCACTCCGCAGGGCGTCGCCCTCGGTCAGCCGGATCCCAAGCCGTACCTGCGCGAAGGGGACGTCATCGAGCTCGAGATCGACGGCCTCGGCCGCCAGCGCCAGACCGTCAGGCAGGCGTGATGGCGAAGATCGTGGGCATGGAGGTGCTCGACGTCCGCTTCCCGACCTCTCGGGAGCTGGACGGTTCGGACGCCATGAACCCGGACCCGGACTACTCGGCCGCGTACGTCGTGCTGCACACCGACGGCGGCCCGGACGGCTACGGACTCGCCTTCACCATCGGACGCGGCAACGACGTCCAGGCCGCGGCGATCCGCGCGCTGGAATCGCACGTCGTCGGCAGGGACGTGCCCACCGGCGCCGCCGCGCTCGGCGACCTGTCGAGGGCACTGGTCGGCGACTCGCAACTGCGGTGGCTCGGCCCGGAAAAGGGTGTCGCGCATATGGCGATCGGCGCGGTGGTCAACGCCGCCTGGGACCTCGCCGCGCGGATCGCCGGACTTCCGGTCTGGCGGTTCGCCGCCGAGATGTCGCCCGAGGATCTCGTCTCCCTCGTCGACTTCCGCTACCTGTCCGACGCGCTGACCGAGCAGGAAGCGCTCGACATCCTTCGCGCCGCCGAACCGGGCCGCGCGGAGCGGATCGCCCGGATCGAGCGTGACGGGTACCGCGCGTACAGCACTTCCCCCGGCTGGCTCGGTTACTCGGACTCGAAACTCGTCCGGCTCGCCGAACAGGCGGTCGCGGACGGCTTCGAGATGATCAAACTGAAGGTCGGCGGCACTCTCGAAGACGACGTCCGCCGGATGAAACTCGCCCGCGAGACCGTCGGCCCGGACATCCGGGTCGCCGTCGACGCGAACCAGCGCTGGGACGTTTCGACCGCGATCACCTGGATGACCGCACTGGCGCAGTACGACCCGTACTGGATCGAGGAGCCCACTTCGCCGGACGACGTGCTCGGGCACGCCGCGATCGCCAAGGCGCTCGCTCCGATCCGGGTGGCCACCGGTGAGCACGTCCAGAACCGCGTGATGTTCAAGCAGCTGCTGCAGGCGGGCGCGATCTCGGTGCTGCAGCTGGACGCCGCCAGGGTCGGCGGGTTCAACGAGAACCTGGCGATCCTGTTGCTGGCGGCCAAATTCGGTGTCCCGGTGTGCCCGCACGCCGGCGGTGTCGGGCTGTGCGAACTCGTCCGGCACCTGTCGATGTTCGACTACGTGGCCGTGTCCGCTTCCGACGTGGACCGGTCCATCGAATGGGTCGACCACCTCCACGAGCATTTCACCGACCCGGCAGCCGTGATCGACGGCCGTTACGTCGCCCCGTCCGCGCCGGGCTTCTCGGCACGGATGCACGACGCGACGCTGCGCCGGTTCACCTTCCCCGACGGTCCTGAATGGACGGAGACAAGCAAGTGAGTGAGTTCGAAGGCCTCGTCGCGGCCGTCACCGGAGGCGCGTCGGGAATCGGCAGGGCCACCGCGGATCTGCTCGCCTCACGCGGGGCGAAGGTCGCGGTGCTCGACCTGAATCCCGGCGACCTTCCCGAAGGCCTGACCGGATTCCGCTGCGACGTCGGGTCCGACGACGAGGTCCGGTCCGCGATCGACGCGGTCGCTGAGCGCTTCGGCAGGCTCGACATCCTGGTCAACAACGCGGGGATCGGCGCTCAAGGTGACGTCACCGCCAACAGCGACGACGAATGGCACCGCGTGCTCGACATCAACGTCGTGGGCATGGTGCGGCTGGCGCGGGCGGCGTTGCCGCAGCTGAAGAACTCGCCGTCGGCCGCGATCGTCAACACCTGTTCGATCGCCGCGTGGGCGGGCCTGCCCAGCCGCGCGCTGTACTCGGCCAGCAAGGGCGCGGTGCTCTCGCTGACCCTGGCGATGGCGACCGACCACCTCGCCGACCGGATCCGGGTCAACTGCGTCTGCCCCGGCACCGCCGACACGCCGTGGGTCGGCAGGCTGCTCGACGCCGCGGGCGACCCGGAGGCCGAACGGGCCGCGCTGGCCGCCCGTCAGCCGATGGGCAGGCTGGTGACCGCGGACGAGGTCGCGAACGCGGTCGTGTACCTCGCCAGTCCGCTGTCGGCTTCGACCACCGGAACGGCGCTCGCCGTCGACGGAGGGATGTACGGGCTGCGCCCGCGCGGTCCGGTCCAGCAGTAGGTTTTCGCTGTCATCAAGGAGGATGCGGTGCGTACGAGGGTGATCAAGGTGGCCGCCGCGGCCACCGCGCTCGGGCTGGCCCTGTCGGCCTGTGGATCCACGAAGGACAACGCGCCGAAGCCGGGGTCCGGCGGGGCGCAGGGCGGCAAGGTCGGCGCGACGATCCCGTTGCTGACCTCGCCGTTCTGGCAGGCCTACAACAACTACGTACCGCAGAAGGCCAAGGAGCAGGGCGTCGACGCGCTGCCGACGGTCAACGCGGACAGCGATCCGGCGAAGCAGATCACCGACATCAACACCCTGCTCAACCAGGGCATCAAGGGTCTCGTCGTGACGCCGCTCGACTCCGCCGCCGTCGTCGCGGGGCTCAAGGCGGCGGAGAACAAAGGTGTCCCGGTGGTGGCGGTCGACGTCGCGCCGGAGAGCGGCAAGGTCGCGATGGTGGTGCGCGCGGACAACAAGGCGTACGGCACCAAGGCCTGTGAGGCGATCGGCGCGAAGGTCACGTCGGGCAAGGTCGTGCAGGTCATGGGCGACCTGGCTTCGGTCAACGGCCGCGACCGTTCCGAGGCGTTCCGGCAGTGCATGAAGACCAAGTACCCGCAGGTCCAGGTACTGGAGGTCGCCGCGGAGTGGAAGGCGGACAAGGCTTCGTCCGGTTTGGACAGTCTGCTGACCGCGAATCCGGACATCAAGGCCGTGTACATGCAGGCGGGCGGCGTCTATCTGGCGCCGACGCAGCAGGCGCTCAAGCGCAAGAACCTCTACTTCCCGGTCGGCGACCCGAAGCATGTCGTGCTGGTCAGCAACGACGGCATCCCGCAGGAGCTCGCCGCGATCCGCGCGGGCGAACTCGACGCGACCGTCTCCCAGCCCGCCGACGACTACGCCAAGTACGGCATGTACTGGATCAAGAAGGCGATGGCGGGGGAGACCTTCAAGGCCGGGCCGACCGATCACGGCAGCACCGTCGTCGAGGTCCGGCCGGGGATACTGGAAGACCAGCTCCCCGCGCCCGTCGTCACCAAGGACAACGTGGACGACAAGGCCCTCTGGGGGAACAACCTGTGAGCGCGCTGCCCGCCGGGTCCGCCGCCGTGCCGGTGGTCAGCGCACAGGGCGTCGGCAAACGCTACGGCCCGACCGTGGCGCTGTCCGACGTCAGCCTCACCGTGTATCCCGGCGAGTCGCACGCGCTCGTCGGCCGCAACGGTGCGGGGAAGTCGACGCTCGTCTCCATCCTCACCGGACTGTCCAAAACGGACACCGGTCACGTCGAGTTCGGTGGCGTGCCCGCGCCGCCGTTGTCCAAACAGGACGACTGGAAACGCGCGGTCGCCTGTGTCTACCAGCACGCGATGGTCGTCCCGCAGTTGACCGTCGCGGAGAACCTGTTCCTCAACCGCCAGTCCGGTAAGGGGTTCGCGATCGGCTGGCAGCGCTTGCGTCGCCAGGCCAGGGAACTGCTCGACTCGTGGGACGTCCACGTCGACGTCGACACCCCGGCCGGCGAGCTTTCGGTCGAGGACCGGCAGTTCGTCGAGATCGCGCGGGCGTTGTCCTACGGTGCCCGGTTCATCGTGCTCGACGAGCCGACGGCGCAGCTGGACAGCCAGGCGATCGAGCGGCTCTTCGCGCGGATGCGCCAGATGCAGGACAGCGGGGTGACGTTCCTGTTCATCTCGCACCACCTCCACGAGGTGTACGAGGTGTGCCAGGCGGTCACCGTGCTGCGCGACGCGAAGCACATCCTGACAGCGCCGGTTTCGGAGGTCGGCCGCGCCGAGCTGATCGACGCGATGACCGGCGAGCAGGGTGGGCTTTCCGTCCGCGACGCTTCGACGCGGGAGGCGCTGGCGCCGGACGCCGACGAGGTGCTGACCGTCGACGGGCTTTCCGGTGACGGGTTCGGCGACGTGACCTTCCGGATCCACCGCGGTGAGGTGATCGGCCTCGCGGGCAGCAACGCCAGCGGCAAGCACCAGGTCGCCGAAACCGTGTACGGGCTGCGTTCCCCGGCCTCCGGCACGATCAGGGTGGACGGGAAACCGTTGAAGCCGGGCGACATCCCGGCCGCGATCCGCGCCGGCATCGGCTGTGTGCCGAGAGACCGGCACCACGAAGGACTGGTGCTCGAACACTCGATCATGGACAACGCCACACTGTCCATTTTGGATCGCCTCGGCAAGGGCGGCCTCGCGTCACCGGGCGTCCGGTACTCGAAGGCGTCGAAGGCGCTGACGGATTACGACATCGTCGCGGCTGACGCCGATCAGCCGGTGTCCGACCTGTCCGGCGGCAACCAGCAGAAAGTCGTCCTCGCTCGTGCGCTGGCCGGGGATCCGCGCCTGGTCGTGCTGATCAACCCGACCGCGGGCGTGGACGTGAAGTCGAAGGAAGCGCTGCTCGCGGTCGTCGACCGGGTGCGGGCGGAGGGCAAGGCGGTGCTGATCGTCAGCGACGAGCTGGACGATCTCCGCCTGAGCGACCGGGTGCTGGTGCTGCGCGCCGGTGCCGTGGTCGCCGAACACCGGGCGGGCTGGTCGGACGGCGACCTGGTGGCCGACATCGAAGGAGTCGAGCGCGGATGACCGAACTGATGACGGATCCGAAATCGGCCTCGCTGGGGCCACCACCGCCGAACCGCCGGAAGTTCCGCTGGCTGCGTGAACTCGCCCTCGTGCCCGCGCTGATCGTGGTGCTGATCATCGGAGGACTGATCAGTGACACGTTCCTGACCTTCGGCAGCATCGTCGGGATCCTGTCCGCTTCGGCGGCGCTGTCGATGGTGGTGCTGGGCGAATCGCTCGTGCTGCTGACCGGGAAGTTCGACCTGTCGCTGGAATCCACCATGGGCATGGCGCCCGCGCTGGGCGCGATGCTGGTCATCCCGGTGGCGTCTTCGGGCTTCGGCACGGAGATCCCCGGCTTCGCGGGCATCCTCGCCGTGCTGGTGGCCGGTGCCGCGGTCGGCTTCGTGAACGGGTTCCTGATCGTCAAGCTGAAGCTGAACGCCTTCATCGTCACGCTGGCGATGCTGACGGTGCTGCGTGGCACGCAGATCGGCTCCACCCAAGGGAAGACGCTGTTCGACCAGCTGGACGTGTTCACCGCGCTCGCCACGACGACGTTCATCGGGCTGCCGATGTCGGTGTGGCTGGCCGCGGCGCTGTTCGCCGTGTTCGGGCTGGGGCTGCGGTATCACCGGATCGGCCGCTCGCTGTACGCCATCGGCGGCAACCGGGAAGCCGCGCGGGCCGCAGGTATCCGCGTCGACCGGATTTCGTGGGGTGTCTTCGTCGTGGCCGGTGTGCTTGCCGCGCTGGGCGGGCTCGCGTTCACCGGCTACGTCGGCGCGCTCGGCGCCGATCAGGGCGACGGATTGATCCTTCAGGTGTTCGCCGCTGCGGTGATCGGCGGTGTCTCACTCGACGGTGGGAAGGGCACTCTGGTCGGGGCGCTCACCGGCGTGCTGCTCCTGCAGACGGTCACCAACCTGCTGCAGGTCGCGCAGGTGCCGCCGGAATGGCTGAAGGCGATCTACGGCGTGATCATCCTGGTCGCGTTGATCATCTCCCGCTATGCCGGCGGGAAGGCGCAGACCTAGTACACCGATGCAATGAAGGGGCCTTTCATTGCAAATTTTGCGATGAAAGGCCCCTTCATTGCACGCCGCAAGAGCTATCGGAAGCCTCGGGAGGGTGCTGTGTCAGGAAGCTTCGGCGGCCGTGGTGGGGTCGTCGGCGGTGCCGAGAGCGTTGCGGAGCCACTGCTCCACCCCCGCCACGTGCACGGTCGCCCACGAACGCGCGAGTTCGGGTTCTCGGGCGGCGATGGCCTCGTAGATCGCCGTGTGCTGCTCGCGGGTCTTCGCGACCGCGCCCTCCTGCGTGAGGCCGCGCCAGATGCGGGCGCGCGCGGTGGGGCCGGACAGGCTGTCCAGCAGCGAGCACAGCACCGGATTACCGGAGCCGTCGGCGATCTTGCGGTGGAACTGCAGGTCGTTCGCGACCAGCGCCTCCACCGTCGGCGAGTCGGCCAGTTCGTCGAGCAGGCGGCCTAGCTCCGCGATGTCCTCGTCGTTCATATGCATCGCGGCCATCGCCGTCGCCGCCGGTTCGAGGATCCGGCGGACGGCGAGGAAGTCCAGCACGGTGTCGTCCCGGTGGAAGTCCACCACGAACGTCATCGCGTCGAGGAGGAGATTCGGTTCGAGGCTGGTGACGTACGTTCCGTCGCCCTGGCGGACGTCGAGCACGCGGATCAGGCACAACGCCTTCACCGCTTCGCGCAGCGAGCTGCGGGACAGGCCGAGCCGCTGGGCCAGTTCGGCCTCCTTCGGCAGCCTGTCGCCCGGAGCAAGCTCACCGGAGATGATCATGTCCTTGATCTTGTCGATCGCGACATCGGTGACCGGCATGTTCCACCGCCCTCCCCGAAGACCTCGGATGTTTGAGTGTCAATTGACAGAGTGCCATGTTTCGAACTGAGGAGGCGCGGTGACCCACGGTGTCGCACTACAAAGAGTGGCACTCCACACCCGGCTGAAGCCGGGCAAGGAGGCCGAATACGAGTCGGTCCACGCCGTCATCCCGCCTGAACTGGACGAAGCCCTGCGCGGTGCGGGCGTGCGTTCGTGGCGGATCTGGCGGGACGGTCTCGACCTTTTCCACGTCGTGGAGGTCGAGGACTACGCGAAGATGCGCGCGGTCCTGCGTGATCATCCGGCCAACATCCCGTGGCAGGCGCGGATGGCGGAACTGCTCGACGTCGAGGACGACTACTCGGGCAACGATTCGGGCCTCGGCCTGGTGTGGGAGCTTCCGTGAAGATCCCCCTGTCCCCGCTGGGGCTCGGCTGCGCGCAGCTGGGCAACCTGTACCACGCCATCGCCGACGAGACGGCCGAAGCGACCGTCCGGCAGGCGTGGGACGAAGGCATCCGGTACTTCGACACCGCCCCGCACTACGGTCTCGGGCTGTCGGAACGGCGGCTGGGCGCGGCACTTTCGGCGTACGACCGCCCTGACTTCGTGGTGTCGACCAAGGTCGGCCGCGTGCTGGAACCCGATCCCGCCGGCGCTTCGCGCACCGACTCGCAGGGTTTCGTCGTTCCCGCAGCGTACAAACGCCGCTGGGACTTCAGCCGCGACGGGATCCTCCGGTCGCTTGAGGACAGTCTGGAGCGGCTGGGGCTCGACCGCGTCGACGTCGTCTACGTGCACGACCCGGACGAACACTTCGAGGACACCGTCGGCGGCGCGTTCCCCGCGCTGCTCGAACTGCGGGAGCAGGGTGTCGTCGACGCCATCGGGGCCGGGATGAACCAGGCGCCGATGCTCACGGAGTTCGTCCGCCGGTTCGATCTCGACGTGATCCTGCTGGCGGGCCGGTACACCCTGCTCAACCAGCCCGCGCTCGACGACCTCCTCCCGCTGTGCGCGGAACGCGGCGTGGACGTGGTGGCAGGCGGGGCGTTCAACGCCGGGATCCTCGCCACCGCGTCGCCGGGCACGATGTACGACTACGCCGAGGCGCCGGCCGAACTGGTCGAGCGCGCCCAGCGGATCGCCGACGTCTGCGCGCGGCACGGCGTCGAACTCCCGCAAGCCGCGCTGGCGTTGCCCGCGGCGCATCCGTCGGTGGTGTCCGTCGTCGTCGGCGCGCACGATCCCGGCCAGGTCCGGCTCAACGCCGAACGGTTCCGGCGTCCGGTGCCGCGCGAGTTGTGGACGGACCTGATCCGTGCGGGACTGTTGCGTGAGGACACCGTGCTGCGACAGGAGGAACGGGCGTGATCGACGCGCACCATCACCTTTGGGATCCGTCACGGCGGGACTACCCGTGGATGACCGGTTCGGCATTGGATCCGATCCGCCGTCCGTACACAGTGGACGATCTCCGCGCGGTGACCAAGGCGACCGGGGTGAAGGGGACCGTGCTGGTGCAGACGGTCTCGTCGGAAGAGGAGACGCGCGAGTTCCTCGCGGCGGCTCGGGCCGAACCGCTCATCGTGGGCGTCGTCGGCTGGACCGACCTCACCGCGCCCGACGTCGCCGAGCGCGTGGCTTCGTTTTCGGGGCCGTTGGTGGGGATCCGGCATCAGGTGGAGGACGAGCCGGACCCGTCGTGGCTGACGCGGCCCGAGGTCCTGCGCGGTCTCGCCGCCCGCGGCGAGGCCGGGCTGGCGTACGACCTGCTGGTGAAACCACCGCAACTCCCCGCCGCGCTCGCCGCCGCGAAAGCGTTGCCGGACCAGGTTTTCGTGCTCGACCACGCCGCGAAGCCGCCGATCGCCACGGGCGAATGGCAGCCGTGGGCGGACGGTGTCGCGGCTTTGGGGGAGCTGGACAACGTGTACTGCAAGCTTTCGGGGCTGGTGACCGAGGCGGACTGGGCGCGGTGGAAGGTCGGGCAGCTGGCGCGCTGGGCCGAGCACGTTCTGGAGTCCTTCGGGGCTTCGCGGCTGATGTTCGGCTCGGACTGGCCGGTCTGCGAGCTCGCGGCCGCGTACGAAGTCGTCGTGGACACGGCGTTCTCGTTGACAGGCTCGTTGAGCGACGCCGAGCGGCTCGAGTTCTTCGACGGCACTGCGAAGCGCGCTTACCGGCTTCCCGCGGCGGGAGGGTGAGTCGCGCGCGGTCTGCCTCATCGAGTCGCGGCGTTGAACCGCCGGGCTCGGAGAAAGAAAAGGTGGGTGGCGCGGGGTCCTGGCGCCTGAGAGCCGCCGGTCAACGACCTTCGGCAGGGGGAGAAAAGCTCAGAATTCGTCCTGCTTGACCATCGTCCGCAGGCGGGCCAGTGCGCGGTGCTGCGTCACGCGCACGTTGCCGGCGGAAATCCCGAGCGCCTCGGCGGTTTCGGCGGCGGAAAGGCCGACGGCGATGCGGAGGGCGAGAATCTCCTGCTGCACCCGCGGGAGGGTGGAGAGCAGGCGGCTGAGCCGGGCACCGAGGTCCAGGTGCAGGGCGTGCGTTTCGGGTTCGTTGTCGCCGATGGGCCGTTCCGGCAGTTCCGGGACCGGTTCCGACCGGTCGCGGGAGACCGCGCGGTAGGCGTCCGCGACCTTGTTGGCGGCGATGGCGTGGACGAGGTAGAGGAACGAACCGCCGCGATCCTGGTAGCCGGGCAGTGCCTTCAGCACGGCCATGCACACTTCCTGCGCGACGTCGTCCGCCGACAGGTAGGACAGGTCGCGGCCACCCATTCTGGCCCGGCAGTACCGGACCACGACCGGCCCGATCATCCGCAGCAGTGACTGGATCGCGGCGGGATTCCCGTCGCCCGCGTCCTTGACAAGAGGATCGAGATCCTCCTTCGTCAGCCGTCCGCCCGGTCGAGGCAGGTTCTCCGGAGTCGTGTATCCGGGGACCGCATCGGCGGTGACGGTTCTGGACGCGCTGGAGATTGCTTGCATGGTCGTCCTCCCCGGCCGACCCTGCGACCGTCGCAGTCGAGGGGTCAACACTCCGTAACGATTGAGGGCGGCAGATGCTCCGTAAGATCAGATCCATCTGCCGCCGTTGCGACGCAGCGTAATCGTAGGCGCCGATCGGACGGCAGTAAAGATTTCAACTAGAGATAGCCCATTCGCCGGAGTCGGCTTAATACAACCGAGACTCCGCGTCGGGAAAACGGGCTTCGGCGTCGCAGGATGTGCGCGGCGGTTAGCGCACCGCGATCAGCGCGACCGCCGTCGCTACGACGAGTGCCGATGCCGTGACAGCAAGGACTCTGTTAAGAGGTTTCGGGGTTCCCGGACGGCGCAGTGCTCGTTCACGGATCGCGCCGGCGACGACGAAGGTGATCACCATGGCGCCCGCGAACGCGACCGGGACGACCGCCGTCCCCCAGTCTCGCCGGGCGGCGGCGTGCAAGAGCAGGAGTGTGCAGGCAGTAGCCGCGAGCGCGGTCCGGCGCCAGGCCAGCCCGGTCCGTTCCGCTTGCGCTCCGTGATCGCGTTGGCTCACGAAAAGATCACCAGTGCCGCCGCCGTCAGGGTGATCGCGAGGATCCCGGCGGTCAGCAGGACCAGCATCCCGCTCTTCGGCAACGGCCGTCCGGCGCGCATCGCGCTCTGCACCTGCCGCCAGCGTGGATACGCGCTCGCCGCGACGACGGCGGCCAGCAGGACGCACAGTCCCGCCAGGACGGTGCTCAGCGCGTTCGGATCGGGAACCAGTTGATGGACGGCGACGCCGCCGGCCAGCAGGCCCAGCGCTGTCCGGAGCCAGGCGAGGAAGGTCCGTTCGTTGGCGAGCGTGAATCGGTAATCGGGTTCGGAGCCGCCGTCGTGCGGGCCGCTGATCTCTGCCACTTGAAGGACACTAGGCGGTGTCCGGCAAGCCTGACACGGCCTAGGCGTTCCGGCGCGCGAAGACCCACCAACGAAGGACCGCGAAGCGCGCGATGCCGCCCACGACGCTGGCAGCGAGCAGGGCGCCTGTCTGTTCCAGCGCGGTCGGCTCGGTGATCACCGCGTCGAGCGACGCGAGCACGATCGAGCCGTACGCGGCGTAGAAGGCGAAGGTCACCAAGTCCTGGAAGTGCCGCTTGCCCGCGTTGCTCTTCCGGGCAGCGAAGGTGACCCTGCGGTGGAACTCGGTGTTCCCGACGGTCGTGACCGCGAGCGCGACCAGATTGGCGAACTGGGGGCCGAGGATCGGCTGCAGGACGAGGAACAGCACCGCCTGCAGGCCGGTGGCGGCGACGCCGGCGACGACGTACCAAGCGGCATGGTTGCCGAGTTCGTGATGCCGCTCCGGCGCGCGCCGGATGATCCGGTGCCCTGGCGCCCACCTGGTGGTGGTCATACCGACGACGCTACTCCTTGTTTCACAAACTTGTGAAGCTAATGAACTACCTGAGAAACTGTGATCCCCACGACAGCGCCCCTGTTTGGCCTGCGGAGACGCCGGGTAAGCCACAGGAGCCGGGTCGAGTACAGCACGTCCCGGCCGACGTCCGACCAGGAGGGAGCGGCCGATGAGCGACCGTGAGACCGCGGAGCCGGAAACGTTGGATCCCAGCGAGGCGCTCGACGAGGACGAACTCCGCGTCGACCCGCTCGAAGAGGGTGTCGAACCACCCGAGCACTGGAGCGGGGCAGACCGTTTCGGGACAACGCCCGCGGAGATCCGTGAAGGGGAGTCGCACGCCATGCGGCTGGCCGAGGAGGAGCCCGACGTCGGCCAGAAGTGATCTTCACTCAGACGGCGGGCCATGCCGACAGCCCCTAGCGTGGTCGGTCAAGTGCAAGACCGCGACGAAGGAAGGGCAGAGATGCTGACAGTCACCGAAGCCGCCGCCGAGGCGATCACCGCACTGACCGGCCAGGAGAACGGCCAGGACGGAGGCGGCCTGCGGTTCGCGATGCATTCCCAGCAGGGGGACAGTCCCCAGCTCGCGGTTTCCGTCGCCCCTGAACCGGAAACCGGAGACAAGGTCCTCGGCGCCGACGGCGGCCCGAAGGTGTTCTTGGAGCCGGAAGCGGCCGCGTTGCTCGACGACAAGGTGCTCGACGTCCAGCAGGACGAAACCGGCGAAGTCGCCTTCGCCGTACTCCCGCAGGCTCAGCCCCAGCCTGGCAGCTGAGCCTGGCGGGTTCAGGCTTGCCGAGTCGGGCAAGGCGCCTGGTCGACCTCCGACGATGATGTCGCGAAAGCCACTTTCGGGACGTCCGACGTCGCGAAAGTGGCTTTCGCGACGTCCGAATAACTGCCGCTACGCGCGTGCTTAGCCTCGGGCCCAGATGCGGACCAGCTCGCCGGCACGCTCGCGCAGGAGTTCCGCCGCGTGCGCACGCGCGTGGTCGAGCGAAGGCGCGTGGTCGATCAGGGCGGCGCTGCCCACGACCCCGAGGCCGGCGAGCTGGCTCTGGTCCAGCTGGATCCGTCCGGCCAGCACCATCAGCGGCACCGCGTGCTCCTGTGCGCGGGCCGCGATGCCGGCCGGGGCCTTGCCATCGAGGCTCTGTTCGTCCAATGAGCCCTCGCCGGTGATGACGAGGTCGGCGCGTTCGATGGCGTCGGCGACGCCGGTGAGCCCGGCGATGAGCTGAAACCCGGATTCGACGCTCGCGCCGAGCCCCGCGATCGCGCCCGCGGCGACTCCGCCGCCCGCGCCCGCCCCGGGAAGATCGGAGACATCGGGGGTCCCGGCGTTCCGCAACGCCTGCGCCCAGCGGGACAGGGACGCGTCCAGTTGCTCGACCTCGCGCGGGCCCGCTCCCTTCTGCGGGCCGAAGATCGCGGCCGCGCCACGGGGGCCGAGCAAGGGATTCGTCACGTCGGTGGCGACGGCGACCTCGACGGAGCCGAGCCGTTCGCGCACCGGGCCGAGTTCGGCCAGTGCGACGCGGCTCAGCGTGCCGCCGCCGAGCCCGACCGGCGCGCCGAAGGCGTCGAAGACCCCGGCGCCCAGTGCCGCCAGCATTCCGGCGCCGCCGTCGGTGCTCGCCGTTCCGCCGACGGTCAGCACCAGGCGCCGCGCGCCGTTGTCGAGGGCGTGCGCGAGGAGTTCGCCGACGCCCCAGGTGTGCGCGGCCAGCGCCACTTCCGGGCTCGGCTCCACGAATTCGATACCGCACGCGCGGGCCGATTCGATGTAGGCCGTTCCGTCGAGCGTCACGTACCGCGCAGCGACGGTTTCGTCGAGCGGCCCGCGGACCGGGAGTTCCACCAGGCGGCCGCCCGCCGCGACGAGGACGTCGAGCGTTCCTTCGCCGCCGTCGGCGACGGGGCAGGAGGAGACCTCGGCCTCGGGCAGCGCGTCGCGGACGCCGTGGGCGATCGCCTCAGCGGCCTCGACCGCGGTCAAGCTTCCCTTGAACTTGTCGGGCGCGATGACCACACGAGTCATGGACGAACCTCCGTCAGCGGGTTTCCGCCGGTGAGCACCGACGCGACGTTCTCGGCCGCGAGCACGGCCATGGCGGTACGGGTCTCGACCGTCGCCGATCCCAGATGCGGCGTCAAGACGACGTTTTCGCGGTTCAGCAGGCGTGGTTCGACCTCGGGTTCGGCCTCGAAAACGTCGAGGCCCGCTCCGGCGATCTCGCCTGTTTCGAGCGCGTGCGCCAGCGCGGCCTCATGGACGACGGGGCCTCGAGTGGTGTTGATCAGGTACGCGCCCGGCTTCATCGACTTCAGCGCGTCCGCGTCGACGAGGTGCCGGGTCTGCGGTGTGAGGGGGCAGTGCAGCGACACGACGTCGGAACTCCGCAGCAGGTCGCCGAAGGGCATGTACTTCGCGCCCAGGGTCTTCTCGACGTCCTCGGCGGCCCGCGATCGTCCCGAGTAGACGATCCGCATGCCGAAACCGAGCGCCCGCCGCGCGACCGCCTGCCCGATCTGGCCGAGCCCGACGATCCCGAGCGTCTTGTCCTGCAGTGAGGAACCGAGCAGGAAACCCAGATGGAACGACCACGGGGTACGCGAGCGGATCAGCCTTTCGCCCTCGCCGAGCCGCCGCGTGACCGCGAGGATCAGCCCGAACGCCAGATCAGCGGTGGCATCGGTGAGCACGCCGGGGGTGTTCGTGACGGTGACCCCGCGCTCCGACAACGCCGCGACGTCGACGTTGTCGTAACCGACGGCCACGTTCGCCACGACCTTCAGTCCGGGGCCCGCCGCGCCGGCGACCTCGCCGTCGAGCCGGTCGTGCAGCATGCCGACGATCGCGGACGCGCCACGGACGAACTCGAGCAGTTCGTCCCGCGTCAGCGGCCGGTCGGCGCGCGACAGTTTCACCTCCCCGGCTTCGGCGAGCGCTTTCAGCGCTTCGTCGGGAATCCACCGGGTCACCGCGATCTTCGAGGTCACGACGTCAGCCTAGTGTGCGACAGTTGGTATCCCAAACATGGAAATCCCCGCTATGAGGGAGGCGCTTCCCCTGCGCGGGGGAGTCGTCACCGCCGGGCCCGCCGGGATGGTGATGAGTGCGGAAAGGGTCCGCGAGCAGGGGATTCCAGGGGGTAGGAACATGAAACGATCACGAGAACTGGCCGCCGTCGGTGCCGCGATGGTCCTCGCCACGACACTCGTCGCGGCAGGCCCGGTGTCCGCCGCCGAAGAGGGCAAGGGGAAACCGTCCGAACCGAGTCTGGTCGGCGCCGCGAAGATGCTTCGCAAGGACGGCCAGGACGTCCGGTTCGCCTTCGACGCGCACGGTCTCTTCCCGGACAGCAGGGGGACGTTCCGGGTGAGCCACGCGGGCGAGGGGTTTTCCGCCTACTTTCAGGGCAGGGTCGATTGCCTGGTCGTCGGCGGCCCCGTCGCCGTGGTAACCGGCATCGTCGAGGACACGGACGTGCCCGGCCTCAAGGACCGCCGGATCGGGATGACGGTGTACGACGACGGCAGGCGCGACCGGGTCGGCTACAGCTGGGGTCCTGATCCCGGGCACAAGTTTGTCGTGCCGCCCTGTCTGAGCAGTGTTCCGTTCGAGACGGTCGAGACGGGGGACTACAGGGCCGTCGAATGGTTCCCGCCCGGCAGAGGGATCAGCTGATCAGAGGAGGTCGGCCACCTTCTTCGCGGTCTCCTTCGCGGATCCCGGGTTCTGGCCGGTGACGAGCCGTGTCGACGTCGGCAAGAACAGCAAGCGAAAGGTGGACCTCGAGCCGGTCCGCATCGGCGACAAGGCCGTCGCGTCCGCCGCGAGCATGGCCCGCGTCCGGCGGCAGTTGCGCCGCCTCGGCGCGGGACGGCCGACGAAGCCCGGAGTCGACCCGAAGCTGGCGCTCGTGGTGGAAACGGTGCTGCGGGCCGTCGCGCTTCGCCGGTACCGCACCTGGCTGCGCGGTCGCGCGGGCTGATCCGGATTCGCCGGGTCGAAGCAGTGCCATGCCCGGCTCGCCTGTGCTATGTTCATATGCAGAACATGTGTGCGCGATACGAACAAGCGCTTCGAGCGAGCCGGGAGTGGGGATGGCTGAGCTGCTGTCGTTGAAGGAGGCCGTGGCACGGCTGGTGCACGACGGGGACACCGTCGCGCTCGAGGGCTTTACGCACCTCATCCCCGTGGCCGCCGGTCACGAGATCATCCGTCAGCGCCGCACCGGCCTGACGCTGGTCCGCATGACCCCGGACATCGTCTACGACCAGCTCATCGGCGCGGGCTGCGCGAGCAAGCTGGTCTTCTCGTGGGGCGGCAACCCCGGAGTCGGCTCGCTGCACCGGTTCCGTGACGCCGTCCAGCACTCCTGGCCGGTACCGCTGGAGATAGAGGAACACAGTCACGCGGGCATGGCGAATCGGTACGTCGCCGGCGCTTCGGGCCTGCCGTTCGCCGTCCTGCGCGGGTACACCGGCACCGATCTCGCCGCGCACACCGACACGATCAAACCCATCACCTGCCCGTTCACCGGTGAGCGGCTGGCCGCCGTGCCCGCCCTCAACCCGGACGTCACGATCGTCCACGCCCAGCGCGCGGACAGGTCCGGCAACGTCCAGATCTGGGGGATCACCGGCGTGCAGAAGGAGGCGGTGCTCGCGGCGAAGCGATCCTTGGTCACCGTCGAGGAGATCGTGGACGAGCTGGAGCCCCGGCCGGGCGCGATCGTGCTGCCGTCGTGGGCCGTCACCGCCGTGGCCGAGGTGCCCGGCGGCGCGAGGCCGTCGTACGCGGCGGGCTACTACGAGCGGGACAACGACGCCTACCAGGCATGGGACGCGATCGGCCGGGACAGGGAGAGCTTCACCCGCTGGCTCGACGAGCTGACGGGAGTGAAGGCATGACCGAGTACACCTCAGACGAGATGATGAGCGTCGCCGCCGCTCGCGCGCTCGGCGACGGGATGTCCTGTTTCGTGGGCATCGGCCTGCCGAGCACGGCCGCCAACCTGGCCCGCCGCGGGCACGCGCCGAACCTGACGCTCATCTACGAATCCGGTTGCCTCGGCGCCAAGCCGAGCAGGCTCCCGTTGTCCATCGGCGACGGCGAACTGGCCGACACCGCGGACGCGGTGGTCAGCGTTCCCGAGGTCTTCAACTACTGGCTCCAGCCGGGCCGGATCGACGTCGGCTTCCTCGGCGCCGCCCAGCTGGACAAGTTCGGCAACATCAACACCACCGTCATCGGCCCCGACTACGCCAACCCCAAGGTGCGTCTCCCCGGCGCGGGCGGCGCGCCGGAGATCGCCGCTTCCTGCCGCGAGGTGTTCGTGGTGCTCCGGCAGAGCACCCGCACCTTCGTCGAGAAGGTCGACTTCGTGACCTCGTTCGGCCACGGCACCGGCAAGGGCGACCGCGAGCGCCTCGGCCTCCCCGGCGCCGGGCCGACGCTGGTGGTCACCGACCTCGGCCTGCTGCGGCCCGACCCGGAGACCGCCGAGCTCACCCTCACCGAAGTGCACCCCGGCGTCGAGGTCGATCAGGTCGTCGAGGCGACCGGGTGGAAACTGAAGGTGTCCGGCGACCTGGCGACCAGCCCGGCGCCGACCGAGGCACAACTCCGCATCCTCCGAGACCTCACAAGGGCGAGCGCATGACCGACGTCTTCCTGTTCGACGCCATCCGTACCCCGTTCGGCAAATACGGCGGCGCCCTGTCCCGGGTTCGCCCGGACGACCTCGCCGCCACCGTGCTGCGGGCGCTGGCCGAGCGCAACGACCTCGACCCGGCCACCGTCGACGAGGTCGTGCTCGGCGACGCCAACGGCGCCGGCGAGGACAACCGCAACGTCGCGCGGATGGCGGCACTGCTCGCGGGCTGGCCGACGAGCGTGCCCGGTGCCACGGTCAACCGCCTGTGCGGATCCGGTCTCGACGCCGTCATGCAGGCCAGCCGGTCGGTCCAGGTCGGCGACGCGTCGCTCGCCGTCGCGGGCGGGGTCGAGTCGATGAGCCGCTCGCCGCTGGTCATGCAGAAACCGGAGAAGGCCTTCCCGGCGGGCAACCAGACGCTGCACTCCACCGCGCTGGGCTGGCGCATGGTCAACCCGAAGATGCCCGAGCAGTGGACGGTCTCGCTCGGCGAGTCCACCGAACAGCTCGCCGAGCGCTACGGCATCGGCCGCGACGAGCAGGACGCGTTCGCCGTCCGCAGTCACGTCAACGCCGCCCGCGCCTGGGACGAGGGGTTCTACGACGACCACGTCGTCCCCGTCGAGGGTGTCGAACTCACCCGCGACGAAGGCATCCGGCCGGAATCCAGTCCGGAGAAGCTCGCGAAGCTCAAGCCCGTCTTCCGTCCACAAGGGACGGTCACGGCCGCGAACGCGTCGCCGCTGAACGACGGCGCCTCCGCGCTGCTGCTCGGTGACGCGGCGGCAGGGAAACGGCTCGGCAAGGCGCCGCTGGCCCGGATCGCCGGCCGTGGCGCGGCGGGCGTCGACCCCGACGTCGAGGGCATCGGCCCGGTGCGCGCGGCCGAGATCGCACTGGAACGGGCCGGGATCGGCTGGGAAGACCTGGCGGCGGTCGAACTGAACGAGGCCTTCGCCGCGCAGTCGCTGGCCTGCCTGCGGGACTGGTCGACGCTAGACCCGGAGATCGTCAACGTGAACGGCGGCGCGATCGCGATCGGGCATCCGCTGGGTGCCTCCGGCGGCCGCATCCTCGGCACCCTGGCCCATCACCTGCGCCGCACCGGTGGCCGGTGGGGGCTGGCGGCCATCTGCATCGGCGTCGGCCAGGGGCTGGCCGTCGTCCTCGAAGCCCAGTGATCCACTGACCCGCGCTGGAGGGAACAGCTATGTCCGCACCCGCAGAACTGAGGCTCCCGCGCTACCGGCGCGATCCGGAGGGCACTCATCCGCCGCTCGACCACGCCGATTACCGGTCGACGGCGTTGCGGCACCCCGAACAACCGCTGATCGTGCTCCCGCATCTGCTGACCGAGGTCACCGGACCGGCGCTGGGGCAGGGGCGGATCGGCGAGTTCGACAACGACCTCACCAAGGGGCACGCGGGGGAGCCGCAGGGCCAGCGCATCATCGTCACCGGGCGGCTGCTCGACGGCGACGGGCGGCCGATCCGGGATTCGCTCGTGGAGATCTGGCAGGCGAACGCGGGCGGCCGGTACCGGCACACCGGCGACCGCTGGCCGTCGCCGCTCGACCCGAACTTCGACGGCGCGGGCCGGACGCTCACCGACTCCGAAGGGCGCTACACGTTCACCACCATCAAACCGGGCGCGTACCCGTGGAAGAACCACGACAACGCCTGGCGGCCGGCGCACATCCACTTCTCCGTGTTCGGCACCGCGTTCACCCAGCGGCTGGTCACCCAGATGTACTTCCCGGAAGACCCGCTGTTCTCGCAGGATCCGATCTTCAACTCCATCCCGGACGAGAAGGCGCGGCAGCGGATGATCGCCCGCTTCGACCTCGACCGCACGGAAGCCGAGTGGGCGCTGGCCTTCCAGTTCGACATCGTCGTGCGCGGCCGCGAGGCTTCGGTCTTCGAAGACGAGGAGGACGAGCACTGATGCCGGAGACGACGCCTTCCCAGACCGTCGGCCCGTACCTGTCCATCGGCCTGCCCTGGCCGGACGGGCCGGACGTCGTCCCCGCGGACGAACCGGCCGCGATCCGCATCCACGGCCGTGTCCTCGACGGTGCGGGCGAACCGGTCCCGGACGCGATGATCGAGACGTGGCAGGCCGACGCCGACGGCCGGTTCGACCACCCCGACGACCCGCGCGGGGCGGTCGCGAGCGGGTTCCGGGGTTTCGGGCGCTGTCCCACCGATCCCGGCGGCAACTACGAGATCCGGACGATCATGCCCGGTCCGCTGCCCGGTCCGGCGGGCAGCACGCAGTCGCCGCACATCGACGTCTCGGTGCTCGCACGAGGACTCCTGCACCGGGTGGTCACCCGGATCTACTTCGAGGACAACGACAACTCCGGGGATCCGGTGCTGGCCTCGGTCCCGGAAGCCCGCCAGAGCACCTTGGTCGCCACCAAGACCGGCGACGGCTACCGGTTCGACATCCGGTTGCAGGGCGAGGGGGAGACGGTGTTCTTCGATGTCTGAGCCGGTGAAAGTCCACAGCGTTGCGGAAGGGCCCGCGGACGGCCCTGTCGTGGTGTTCAGCGGATCGCTCGGCAGCGACCACCGCATGTGGGGGCCGCAGGTGAAACCGTTGGTGGAGCAGGGTTTCCGAGTGATCCGCTACGACACCCGCGGGCACGGCGCCTCCCCGGTCCCGCCGGGGCCGTACACGCTCGCGGATCTCGGCGGTGATCTGCTCGCGCTGCTCGACGAGCACGATGCCGAGCGCGCCCACGTCGTCGGCCTCTCACTCGGCGGGATGACCGGGATGTGGCTGGGCGTGAACAAGCCGGACCGGATCCGAAGCCTCGTGCTGTGCTGCACGTCCGCGAAGCTCGGGCCGCCGAGCATGTGGGCGGACAGGGCGAAGACGGTCCGGGAGAACGGCACCGCCGCGATCGCCGAGGCCGGGGTCGGCCGCTGGCTGACCGCCGGTCACGCCGCCGCCCACCCCGAGCAGGCCGGATACCTGCGCGAGATGATCGCGAGCGTTCCCGCCGAGGGATACGCGGCGTCCTGTGAGGCCATCGAACGGATGGACCTCGTCGACGAACTACCCAAGATCGCGGCGCGGACCCTGGTCGTCGCCGGGGCCGAGGATCCGGCCACCCCGGTCGAGCACGCCCAGGTGATCGCGGACGGCATCCCGGACGCGCGGCTGGAGGTCGTCGAAGGCGCCGCGCATCTGGGGAGTTTCGAACAGCCGGAGCGGTTCACCGCGTTGATCCTCGAACACCTGGAGGCCGCCCGATGACCGACGACACCTACGAGACCGGCATGAAGGTGCGCCGCGAAGTCCTCGGGGACGCGCACGTCGACCGGGCGGTCGCCCGCACCACCGAGTTCAGCCGCCCGTTCCAGGACTACATCACCAAGGGTGCCTGGGGATCGGTCTGGTCGCGTGACGGGCTCGACCGCAAGACCCGCAGCTGCGTCACCCTGGCCGCGCTCACCGCGCTGCACGCCCACGACGAGCTCGCGATGCACGTCCGTGCCGCTGTCCACAATGGACTCACCGCGCAGGAGATCTCCGAGGTCCTGCTCCACACCGCCGTTTACACGGGTGCCCCGGCCGCCAACACCGCGTTCGCCGTCGCCCAGCGGGTACTGGCCGAACTCGGTGAGCCTGCCGCCCAGGAAGAAGGTGAAGGCTAAAGCGTGCCCGGCAAAGTCTGTTCGCGGTCTCCGTGCCCAGGCGGCCCCTGACGGAACGTGGCGGCCTGGATCACGAAGCCCATCGAACAGACTTGCCAGATACGCCTTAGGGTTCTCATATGGACGAAGGCGAGGTCACCGAGCGCGGAGCGCATCATGTCCAGTCGCTCGAGCGCGGGCTGGCGGTGATCAAGGCGTTCAACGCGGACGCGGCGGAACTCACGCTGAGCGACGTCGCCCGGTCCACCGGGCTGACCAGGGCGGCCGCCCGCCGGTTCCTGCTCACCCTCGTCGACCTCGGGTACGTGCGCACCGACGGCAAGTACTTCTCGCTGACCGCGCGGGTCCTCGAACTCGGCTACTCGTATCTGTCGAGCCTGTCGCTGCCGGAGGTCGCCCAGCCGCATCTGGAACGGCTCTCCGCCGAGGTGCACGAGTCGAGTTCGGTCTCCGTGCTCGAAGGCATGGACATCGTGTACGTCGCACGCGTAGCCGTTTCGCGGATCATGACCGTGAGCATCAACGTCGGCACCCGCTTCCCGGCCCACGCGACCTCGATGGGACACGTACTGCTGGCCGGCCTCGATGACGCCGACCTGCGGGACTACCTCGCCGGGGCGAAGCTCGACAAGCTCACCGCGCGCACCAAAAGCCGGCCGGAGGAACTGCTCGCCGAGCTGGTCAGGGTCTACGAGCAGGGCTACGCGATGGTCGACCAGGAACTCGAAGAGGGCCTCCGCTCGATCGCCGCGCCGATCCGCGACCGGCAGGGCAAGGTCGTGGCCGCGGTCAACCTCTCCACGCACGCCAGCCGCACCACACGCGAGTCGGTCGAACAGGAACTGCTGCCGCCCCTGCTCGCGGCGGCGCGCGCCATCGAGACCGACCTGGCGTCGGCGCCGCCGACCAGAGCGCGGCATGGCTGAGCTCGCCGGGTTGCTGCTCGCGGCGGGGGCCGGGCGCCGCTTCGGCGGGCCGAAGGCGCTGGCCGTCCTCGACGGCGAGCCGTTCGTCGTCCGGGCGCTGCGGGTGCTCACCGCGGCGGGCTGCGCGCCGGTCCGGGTGGTGCTGGGTGCCTCGGCCGCGGAGGTCCGCGCGCTCTTGCCCGCTCCCGAAGCCGCCGTTGTGGCCGACGACTGGGAATCCGGAATGGGTGCGTCACTGCGGGCGGGTCTGAGCGCGCTCACCGGAACCGACGCCGAAGCCGTTGTCGTGCATCTCGTGGATCTGCCCGGGGTCGGCGCCGACGTGGTCCGCCGGGTCGCCGCCGGGGCGGGTGAGGACACGGTCGCGCGTGCCGCCTACGAAGGCGTTCCCGGTCATCCTGTCGTGCTCGGCCGCTGCTGGTGGCCGGAGATCGTGGCGAGCGCTTCCGGGGACAGGGGCGCCCGAGACTGGCTGAAGGGACGTCAGGACCTGCGGCTCGTCGAATGCGGCGACCTCGGCACCGGCCACGACGTGGACCGCCGCGAGGATCTTTCAGGCTGATCTCCGGCTCGGCGAGGCTTACGATCGGCAAGTGACCGTCGAATCGCCCGAGAAACTGGCCGAAGCCCTCGAATCGGTCGGCTATCTCGCCGACGACGGCATCGCCACAGCCGGATTCCTCGCCGTGGCACTCGGCCGCCCGCTGTTCTGCGAGGGCGAGCCGGGTACCGGCAAGACCTCGCTCGCCTTGGGACTGGCCGAAGCGCTCGGCGTGCCGCTCATCCGGCTCCAGTGTCACGAGGGGATCGACGCGGCGCAGGCGCTGTACGAGTGGGATTTCCCCCGTCAGCTGCTGCATTTGCGGGCGCTGGAAGCCTCCGGTGACGGCGGCCTCGACGTCGAGGCCGCCGAACAGTCCCTCTACACCGAACGTTTCCTGCTGGCCCGGCCGCTGCTGAAGGCGTTGCAGACCGCGCCGTGTGTGCTGCTGGTCGACGAGATCGACCGGGCGGACGACGAGTTCGAAGCCTTCCTGCTGCAACTCCTCGACGAGAACGCGGTGACGATCCCCGAGTTCGGCGAGGTGCGTGCCGAACATCCGCCGCTCGTGGTGCTCACCTCCAATCGGACGCGGGAGGTGCACGACGCGCTGAAGCGCCGCTGTCTCTATCACTGGCTCGAACATCCGGGCCTCGGCCGTGAGATCGAGATCCTGCGCCGCAAGATCCCGGGCCTCGGCGAAGCGCTCGCCGCGCAGGTCGCGACGGCGGTACAGCGGCTCCGGGCGATGGAGTTGCTGAAGCCGCCCGGCGTGGCGGAATCGCTCGACTGGGCTCAGGCGCTCCTCGCCCTCGGAATGTCCGAATTGGACGCCGCGGCCGCCGCGCGGACGCTCGGCTCGGTGCTCAAGTACAGCGAAGACCTCGCCCGTGTCCGGGCCAAGCTGGACAACCTGCTCGCCTGAGCGTCAGCGGCGCCGCAGCGAAGCGTCGAGCAGGGAAGGCGGGGTGTCGTGCTTCTCCTCCGGGGCGAGATCGGTGCCCGGGGCGACGATCTCGTCGATCGGGTCGAGGACGTCGGCGGAAAGCACCGTGTCCGCGGCGGCGAGCTGAGACTCCAGGTGCTCCAGTGTGCGGGGCCCGATGAGCGCGCTGGTCACGCCAGGATGCGCGACGACGAAGCCGAGCGCGAGCTGGATGAGGCTCAACCCTGCCTGGTCGGCCACCTTGACCAGCCGCTCGACGGCTTCCAGCCGGACCCGGTTGCCGGGCCGGGACAGATCGAAACGTTGCGGCAGCACCGCGGAACGGTTCGTGCTGATCTCGCGGCCTTCCCGGACCGCACCGGACAGCCAGCCGGACGCCAGCGGGCTCCACGCCAGCACCCCCATCCCGTATTCCTCGGTCACGGGCAGCACATGGGTTTCGATTCCGCGCTGCAGGATCGAATAGCCGGGCTGTTCGGTGACGTACCGGCTCAGCCGGTGTTCGCGCGCGGCCCACTGGGCCTGCACGATGCGGTACGCCGGGAACGTCGACGAACCGAAGTAGCGGATCTTCCCCGCGCGCTGCAGATCGGTCAGCGCCGAGAGCGTCTCCTCGTCGCCGGTCTTCGGATCCCAGCGGTGGATCTGGTAGAGATCGACGTGGTCGACATCGAGGCGGCGCAGGCTGTTGTCCAGTTCGGTGACCAGCCAGCGGCGTGAAGCACCCTGATGGTTGCGCTCGTCGCCCATCGGCATGCTCGCCTTCGTGGCCAGCACGACGTCTTCGCGGCGGCCCGCGATGGCCTTCCCGACCATCTTCTCCGACTCGCCGTCGCTGTACATGTCGGCGGTGTCGACGAGGTTGATCCCGGCCGCCAGCGCGGTGTCGACGAGGGCGGTGGCCTCGTCCTGGGTGGTGCGCCCGATCGCGCCGAAGTTCATCGCGCCCAGCGCGAGGGTGCTGACCTGCACACCGGTCCTGCCCAAGGTGCGGTACTGCATGACGGTGTCCTCCATGGCAAGATGAGCAAGCGGAACCTTGCTCCGCTAACCATACGGAGCAATGTTCCGTTTGGCAACCCGGCTCGGCGGTGGAGGAGTGGCGTGATGGCTCAAGAAGGCACCAAGGCCAAACGCGCGGATGCCCGGCGCAACGAGAAGACGTTGCTCGACGCGGCCGCCGCCGTCTTCGTCACCTCGGGGGTCGAGGCGCCGGTCCGCGACATCGCGGCCAAGGCGGGCGTCGGGATGGGCACGATCTACCGGCACTTCCCGACCAGGGCCGACCTCATCATCGCCGTCTACCGGCACCAGGTCGACGCGTGCGCCGAAGCCGGGCCGGAACTGCTGGCGTCGAGCGCCTCCCCGTACGAGGCGTTGCGGCGCTGGATCGACCTCTTCGTCGATTTCCTGGTCACCAAACACGGCCTGGCGGCGGTCCTGCAGTCCGACAACGCCGGATTCGAGACGCTGCACGCCTACTTCCTCGACACCCTCTTGCCGGTGTGCGCCCGATTGCTCGACGCCGCCGCGGAGGCGGGCGAGATCCGCTCCGATCTCCAGGCGATGGAAGTCATGCGCGGGGTCGGGAACCTCTGCATCGGTGCCGACAGCGATCCGCGCTACAACGCGCGCAAGATGGTCGGGATCCTCATCGCGGGACTCGGGACCTAGGTCCTCTTCGGAGCCGAATACGTGGTAATGGTCCACGAGGCACGCTAAAACTCGACTATGGAACGTACACAGTGTTGTGTGGTGGGGGGCGGTCCGGCGGGGATGGTGCTCGGGCTCCTGTTGGCGCGAGCCGGGGTCGAAGTCACCGTACTCGAGAAGCACAAGGATTTCTTCCGCGATTTCCGCGGCGACACGGTGCATCCGCCGACGCTGATGCTGCTCGACGAACTCGGCCTCGGCGAGCGGTTCGCGGAACTGCCGTCGAAACGGCTCGAGAAGATGCGGATGCTGATCGGCGACAGGACGATCGTCGCCGCCGATTTCAGCCGCGTTCCCGGGCCGCACAAGTACATCGCCATGGTCCCGCAATGGGATTTCCTGAACCTGCTCGCCGAAGCCGCGGCCGGGGAACCGACGTTCACCCTGCGGATGGGGGCCGAGGTGCTCGGCCTGCGCGACGGAGGCGGCGTGCGCTACCGCGATTCCGACGGCGAGGAGCGGGAACTGGCCGCGCCGCTCGTGGTCGGCTGCGACGGCCGGGATTCCTTGATCCGCGCAGAAGCGGGACTCGTGCCGAAGGAGTACGAGGTGCCGATGGACGTCTGGTGGGTCCGGGTGCCCAAACTCGAAGACACCGGCAAAGAGGCCCAGGTGTTCGGCCGGTTCGAGGGCGGGCTCGCCGGCGTGACCATGGACCGCGGCGACTACTTCCAGACCTCGTATCTGATCCGGAAGGGGCAGGACACCGCGCGGCGGGCCGAAGGGATCGACAAGTTCCGTGCCCGCATCGGCGGCCTGTTCGGCTGGAACGACGAGCAGGTGAGCGAGATCCGCGACTGGGACGACGTCAAACTGCTGAAGGTCCGGATGTCGAAGCTGCCGCACTGGTACTCGGGCCGGGTGCTCTGCATCGGCGACGCCGCGCACGCGATGTCGCCGGTCGGCGGGATGGGCGTCAACATCGCGGTGCAGGACGCCGTCGCGGCCGCTCGGATCCTCGCGGCCCCGCTGCTGCGCGGCACGCTGACCGCGCGGGATCTCGCCCGGGTGCAGCGCCGTCGGTCGGTGGCCGTCACGCTCGCCCAGAAGCAGCAACTGGTGGAGCACAAGATGCTCATCGAGCCCGCCCTCGACGGGACCCTGAACGAGCGGACCGTGCCGCTGCCGCTCCGGATATCGGACCGCTTCCCGCAGCTCACCGCCTTCGGGGCCTTCATGGGCGGCATCGGCCCCCTGCGCGAGAAAACCCCGGTCTTCGCCCGCCGCTGACCTCGCAATTCGGCACCTGGTTGCGGTACTTGCGCGCGCAAGTACCGCAACCAGGTGCCGAATTGCGCGCACAATGGAGGGGTGAGCGACCCACTGGCGAGTTTCGTCGGCTTCGCGGAGGCTTTGCGCGAAGCCGGTTTGCCGTGCGACGCGCACCGAGTGCAGGCGTACCTCGGAGCCGTCGACGCGATCGACCTCGCCGATCCCGAGCAGCTCTACTGGGCCGGACGGCTGACGTTGTGCGCCGACCCCGACGACCTCCCGCGCTACGACGCCGCGTTCGACGGCTGGTTCACCGAAAAGGAAGCCGGACCACGACGGCGAGGCCGGGAAGAGGCCCCGAAGCGGGCCAGGATCGCCACCCTCGCGCAGGCGCCGGGACAGGGCGAATCCGGCGCGGAGCCCGACGAACTCCGCGTGGCGGCGAGTGACGAAGAGATCCTGCGCCATCGCGACCTCGCCGAACTGAGCGTCGCCGAACGCGCTCACCTGCGGGAACTGCTCGCGAAACTGCGCCCGGCCCTCCCGCTGCGGTCGTCGCCCCGCCGTCGCGCCGCCCGGCGGGGCACTCTAGATCCGTCACGCACGCTCCGGGCGATGCTGGCAGGCGGCGGCGAGCCCGTGCGCCTGGCGTACCGGCGGAAGGGCGTCAAACCACGCCGCGTCGTCTTCCTGATCGACGTCTCCGGCTCGATGGGGCCGTACGCCGACTCCCTGTTGCGGTTCGCGCACGTCGTGACGCGGCGCGCTCCGGGCCGGGTCGAGGTGTTCACCTTGGGCACCCGGCTCACCAGGGTCTCCCGCCAGCTCCGGCTGCGCGATCCCGAGCACGCCATGCTCGCCGCGGCCGCCGCGGTCCCCGATTTCGCGGGCGGGACCAGGCTCGGCGAGACCCTGCGGGCGTTCCTCGACCGCTGGGGACAACGCGGCGTGGCCAGGCGATCCGTGGTCACCGTGTTCTCGGACGGCTGGGAACGGGGCGACCCCGGCCTGCTCGGTGAGCAGCTCGCCAGGCTGCGGCGGCTCGCGCACGTCGTATTCTGGGTGAATCCGCACGCGGGGCGGGCGGGTTACGCTCCCGTGCAGTCCGGCATCGTGGCCGCGCTCCCGTACCTCGATCGGCTGCTCGCCGGGCACAGCTTGGCCACATTGGAACGACTGCTGGTGGAGATCGCCGATGCGTGACGTACTGGACGAACTGCACCGCCGCTGGGCGGCAGGCGAGACGGTGGGGGTCGGCACCGTGGTGGCGACGTTCTCGTCGGCGCCGCGGAGCCCTGGGGCGGCGATGCTCGTGGCCCCGGACGGCACGGTCACCGGCAGTGTCTCCGGCGGCTGCGTCGAAGGCGCCGTCTACGAGCTCGCGCAGCAGGTGGTCGCCGACCGCGCGCCCGTGCTGCAGCGCTACGGCGTCAGCGACGACGACGCGTTCGCCGTCGGGCTGACCTGCGGCGGGATCATCGACATCTACGTCCAGCACATCGACCGCGACTCGATGCCGGAGCTCGGCGATGTCGTCGAATCGGTCCACAGTGTACAGCCGGTCGCCGTGGTCACGGTGACCGAGCACGAACGGGAGGGCCTGGTCGGCGAGCATCTGATCGTCTGGCCGGACCGGGTCGCCGGTTCGCTCGGTTCGTCGCGGATGGACGACGCCGTCGTCGACGACGCGCGCGGCATGCTCGCCGGCGGTCGCACCGGAACCCTGCGCTACGGGCCGGACGGGCAGCGCCGCGGCGAAGGGATGACGGTCTTCGTCAATTCCTTCGAACCGCCTGCGCGCCTGCTGGTCTTCGGCGCGATCGACTTCGCGGCCGCGATGGCGAAGATGGGCGCGTACCTCGGCTATCAGGTCACGGTCTGCGACGCGCGGCCCGTGTTCGCGACGAAGAGCCGGTTCCCCGACGCGCACGAGGTCGTCGTCGACTGGCCGCATCGCTATCTCGAGGCCGAAGCCGACGCCGGCCGGATCGACGGCCGGACCGCGATCGCCGTGCTCACCCACGACCCGAAGTTCGACGTGCCGTTGCTGGAGGTCGCGTTGCGCCTCGACGTCGGCTACGTCGGCGCGATGGGTTCGCGCAAGACCCACGACGACCGGTTCGCGCGGCTGCGCGAGGCCGGGGTCACCGAGGCGGAACTCGAACGGCTGTCCTCGCCGATCGGCCTCGATCTCGGCGCGCGGACCCCCGAGGAGACGGCGGTGTCGATCGCGCCGGAGATCATCGCGCTGCGGTGGAGCGGTTCGGGCTCGCGGCTCGCCGAACTCAGCGGCCGGATCCACGGCTGACGCCGGGCACCGGCACCGACTGGCTCGACTTGACCACCTCGAAGGCGGGCAGCGTCTCGAACCGTTTGACGTGCTCGTCGAACAGCTTCCTGGACAGGTACCGGCTCGCCTTGAGATCCGGGCTGAGCAGGACGACGACGTAATCCCACTGCCCGACGATGCTGTAGCAGTGCTGGACGCGACGCTCGGCCAGCATCCGCTCGCGGAAGGCCGTGTGGTGCTTTTCGTCGTCGTCGGTCAGCGCCACCAGGACGACCGACGTCATCCCCGCGCCGAGCTCGTCCGGATCGAGCACGGCGACCTCGGCGCGGATCACGCCCGTGGCGCGCAGCCGGGTCAGCCGTCGCTGGACCGCACTGGGGGAGAGGCCGACGGCATCACCCAGATCGTGCAGGGGACGGGCCGCGTCGGCCTGGACGAGGTCGAGCAGCAGGTGGTCGATCTCGTCGAGAGGCACGCAAGATTTTTGCACGCGGGCGGGAAAATTTACAATCGCCATGATCGGCTCCCGGCCTAGCTTGAGCGTCATGGACCTGAAGCTGGACAACGTCGCCGAGGCGGCGAAGGTGATCGATCCCGTTTTCCTGAATTCCCCGCAGTACAGCGACGAACAGCTGAACGAACGGCTCGGCCGAAACGTGCTGGTGAAGATCGAGACGCTGAATCCGTTGCGCAGCTTCAAAGGCCGGGGCGCGGACTACTTCGCGGCCGGGCTGGAACCCGGCACCACGATGGTGTGCGGCACCAGCGGCAACTTCGGGCAGGCCGTCGCGTACGCCGCCCGCGAACACGGTCTGCGGGCCGAGGTGTTCGTCCCCGCCGACATCTCCCCGGTCAAACTGCGGCGGATGAAGACCTTGGGCGCGCGGGTGCGCCGGGTCGACGGCGAGGCGAAGGTCGCCGCGGCCATCTTCGCCGCCGAAGCCCCGGATCGCGTCTTCGTGGTCGACGGCCGTGAGCCGGCGATCTCCGAAGGGGCGGGCACGATCGGGCTGGAACTGGCGGAAGCGGGCGGGATCGACACGGTCGTGCTGCCGGTCGGCGACGGCGCGCTGATCGCCGGCGTCGCGCTCTGGCTCAAGGCGCAGACGCCGGACGTCCGGATCGTCGGTGTCGGGACCACGTCGGCTCAGGCGATGGTGACGAGCTGGCGGGCCGGTGAGCCGGTCACCGTCGACCGGGTGAACTCGTTCGCCGGTGGCATCTCGATCCGCACCCCGGAACCCGAATCCATCCGGCGCCTGCGCTCGCTCGTGGACGACTTCGTGCTGGTCGAAGACGACGATCTGCGCGCGGCCATGCGGCTGGGCGCGGAAACCCTCGGCATCCTCCCGGAACCGGCGGGGGCCGCCGGCCTGGCCGCGCTGACCTTGCACGACATCCCCGGCGACCGGGTCGCCACCGTGGTCACCGGGGCGAACGCCGCCTGGCCTCATGAATGGTGAGGACGGTTCTCTTGCCTTCCTCTCGATGACCGTCCTTACCACTTATGAGTCAGTACCGAATGGACACTCGCCGTATCTCCGCGCCTGCGGCGATAACCCTGCTCTTTCAACGCATCTGCGCCACCGTCGAGGAGTCACCCCCTGGTGGGGGTTGCCCTGGCCGGACCTGAGTAGCACGCTCGACTGTGAGTCCGATCACGGTCGCCCCGGGGTCGGTCCGTGACAACCGAATGACCGGCCGCTCCCGAACGACCCCGGACCAGCGCGGGGTTTCTCTTGCTTTTGGAGGCCTGATGCGCATCACCGTCACCGTCGACGGAACCACCTACACAGACGACGTCGAGCCCCGAACCCTCCTCGTGCACCATCTGCGCGAACGGGTCGGGAAGGTAGGCACCGTGGTCGGTTGCGACACCAGCAACTGCGGAGCCTGCACCGTCCACCTCGACGGGCACAGCGTGAAATCCTGTTCGGTACTCGCGGTCCAGGCCGACGGCTGCGAGGTCACCACGATCGAGGGACTCGCCCGCGACGGCGAACTGCATCCGGTGCAGAAGGCCTTCCACGAGAATCACGCGCTCCAGTGCGGTTTCTGCACGCCCGGCATGATCATGCAGTCGATCGACCTGCTCGCCGACAATCCCGATCCGGACGAGAAGGCCGTCCGGGAAGGTCTCGAAGGCAACCTTTGCCGGTGCACGGGCTATCAGAACATCGTCCGCGCGGTCCGCGACGCCGCCCACCAGATGCGGCCCGGTGCCGGTCCGGAGGCCGAGCGGCTCGCCTCGGACACCGCTTCCCGTGTCGGCGCGGGTGGTGAGTGATGACCTCCACGATCGAACCGGAGGTGGGCAAGTCCCGTCGCCGCAAGGAGGACGAGCGCCTCATCACCGGCAGGACCCGCTGGACCGACAACCTGACCTTGCCCGGCATGCTGCATCTCGCGGTGCTCCGCAGTCCGTTCGCGCACGCCAAGATCGTCTCGATCGACGTCACCGAGGCGAAGTCCGCGCCGGGTGTGGTCGCGGTGTTCACCGGGAAGGACCTCGACCCGGAAAGCGCCATCGGCATGCCGTGCGCGTGGCCGATCACCCCGGACATGAAGTCGCCGAGGCGGCCCATCCTCGCTTCGGACACGGTGAACTTCGCCGGTGAGGGTGTCGCGGTGGTCGTCGCCCGGACGTCGGCCGAAGCACACGACGCGCTCGAGTCGATCGACGTCGAGTACGACGAACTGCCGGTCGTTCTCGGGCTCGAAAACGCGCTCGCCGAGGGCGCGCCGCTGGTGCACGAGGACCTCGGCACCAACCAGAACGCGGTCTGGGTCTTCGACTCCGCCGACGCGGGAACGGGTTCCAGCGTCGAGGACGCCATCTCGAACTCCGAGGTCGTGCTCAAACGACGCTTCCGTCAGCAGCGCCTGGTGCCGGCGTTCATGGAACCGCGGGCGTGCGTCGTCGACCCGACGGGCAGCCAGCTGGTCATGTGGTCGGCCACCCAGGTCCCGCACATCCTCAAGACGATGACCGCGGCCACGCTCGGCCTGCCCGAGCACAAGGTGCGGGTGATCGCGCCCGACGTCGGCGGCGGGTTCGGCGGCAAGATCGCCGTGCTGCCCGAAGAGATGATGTCGACGCTCATCGCCCAGCGGCTCGGCAAACCGGTCAAGTGGAACGAGTCCCGGTCGGAGACGATGGTCGCCGCGCACCACGGCCGCGACCAGATCCAGGACCTCACCATCACCGCGAACCGCGACGGCACGGTGACCGGCCTCAAGGTCGAACTGCTCGCCGACATGGGCGCGTACCTCGGCCTCGTCGGCCCTGGCGTGCCGATCCTCGGCGCGTTCATGTTCAACGCCATCTACAAGTTCCCGGCGTACCACTTCGCCTGCACCAACGTGTTCACCAACACCACGCTCACCGACGCGTATCGCGGCGCCGGGCGGCCGGAGGCCACCTTCGGGATCGAGCGGATGATGGACGAACTCGCCGTCGAGCTGGGCATGGACCCGATGGAGATCCGCGAGAAGAACTGGATCAAGCACGAGGAGTTCCCGTTCACCACGGTGGCCGGGCTGACGTACGACTCGGGCAACTACGAGGCCGCGACCGCCAAGGCCAAGGAACTCTTCGACTACGACGGGCTTCGCCGCGAGCAGAAGGAGCGACGGGAATCGGGCGACCCGGTCCAGCTCGGTATCGGCATCTCGACGTTCACCGAGATGTGCGGTCTCGCGCCGTCGCGGGTGCTCGGTTCGCTGGACTACGCGGCAGGCGGCTGGGAGCACGCGGAGATCCGGGTGCTGCCGACCGGCAAGATCGAGGTCATCACCGGCGCCTCCGCGCACGGCCAGGGCCACGAGACGGCGTGGAGCCAGATCGTCGCCGACAAACTCGGCATCCCGTTCGAGGACATCGAGGTCATCCACGGCGACACCCAGTCCTCGCACAAGGGCATGGACACCTACGGCTCGCGGTCGCTGGTGGTCGGCGGGATCGCGGTGGTCAAGGCGGCGGACAAGGTGCTCGCCAAGGCCAAGCCGATCGCGGCACATCTGATGGAGTGCGCCGAGGACGACCTCGAATTCTCGGCGGGCAAGTTCTCGGTCAAGGGCACGGATTCCTCGACGTCCATCCAGGACATCGCGTGGGCCGTGTTCTCGGCGCACAACCTGCCGGACGGCGTCGAACCGTCGCTGGATTCGTCGGACACGTTCGATCCGGAGAACTTCTCCTTCCCGCACGGCACGCATCTGTGCGCGGCCGAGGTCGACACCGAAACCGGGCGTGTGCGGTTGCGCTCCTACGTCTGCGTCGACGACGTCGGCGTGGCCGTCAATCCGCTGATCGTCGAAGGCCAGGTGCACGGCGGGCTCGCGCAGGGCATCGCGCAGGCGTTGTTCGAGGAGGCCGTCCACGACGAAGGCGGCACGCTGACCACCGGGACGTTCGCCGACTACCTGCTCCCGTCGGCGGCGGACCTGCCCAGCTTCACCACCGACCGCACCGAGACACCGTCGACGACGAACCCGTTGGGCGCCAAGGGAGTCGGCGAGGCGGGCACGATCGCCTCGACCCCGGCGGTGGTCAACGCCGTGGTCGACGCCGTCCGGCACTTCGGGGTGAACGACATCGAAATGCCGTTGACCCCGATGCGGGTCTGGCACGCCGTCCAGCACGGGTCGGCCGCCGCGGGCGGGCTGGGCTCCGAAGCCGGTGGCGGTCTCGGTTCGATCGACGCCACCGGAGGTGCCCAGTGATCCCGGCCCCGTTCGACTACGTCGCTCCGTCCACAGTGGACGAAGCGATCAGCGCGCTCGCCGAAGCGGGTGAGGACGCCAAGGTACTGGCGGGCGGGCAAAGCCTGCTTCCGGTGCTGCGGATGCGGCTCGCCACGCCGACCACACTGGTCGACCTCGGGAAGGTCGCCGAACTCCGTGGTGTCCGCGACGACGGCGACGCGCTGGTGATCGGCTCGATGACCACGCATTACGACGTCCAGCGGGACGCGCTGGTCGCCGAGCACGCCGCGTTGCTCAAGGCCGCCACCGACACGGTGGCCGATCCGCAGATCCGCCATCGAGGCACGTTCGGCGGCGCCATCGCGCACGCCGATCCCGCCGGTGACCTGCTCGCCCCCGTGCTCGCGCTCGGTTGCGAACTCGTCGTCTCCGGGCCGGGCGGACGGCGGACGGTCGCCGCGGCGGACTTCTTCCAGGACATGTTCACCACCGCGCTCGCCGCGGACGAGCTCCTGATCGAGGTCCGCGTGCCGAAACACACCGGCTGGCGCGCCCACTACGAGAAGTTCAACCGGGTCGCCCAGGCGTGGTCGATGGTCGCGGTCGCGGCCTGCGTCCGCACCGAGGCGGGCACCATCGAGGAGGCGCAGGTCGCGCTGACCAACATGGGCTCGACACCGGTGCGGGCGGCCGGGGTCGAGGAGGCGCTGGTCGGCTGCGCGGCCACCGCCGCGGCGATCCGCGGCGCGGCCGAACGCGCGGCCGAGGGCACGAACCCCACGGCCGACGGCAATTCCGATGTCGAATACCGGCAGCACCTCGCCAGGGTGCTGACCGGCAGGGCGGTTCTCGCCGCGGCAGGTTCGTAAAGGACACAGAAGGGAGGTCGGCCCGTGCGGCTCGACCACGAATTCACCGTTCCCGCCCCGGTCGACGAGGTCTGGAAGGCCGTCATCGACCCGGAACGGGTGGCGCCGTGCATGCCCGGCGCCACCCTCACCGAGGTCGACGGGGACGCCTTCAAAGGCACGGTGAAGGTCAAGCTCGGGCCGATCTCCCTGCTCTACAAGGGAACCGGACACTTCGTCGAGAAGGACGCCGACACCAAGAAGGTGGTCATCAAGGCCGCCGGAAAGGACGCCCGCGGAGCGGGCACGGCGTCGGCGACGGTGACGCTCACCCTGACCGAGAAGGACGGCGTCACCCATGGCGCCGTCGCCACGGAGCTGGCGGTCACCGGTAAGCCCGCGCAGTTCGGGCGCGGGATGATCTCCGAGGTCGGCGGCAAGATCCTCGACTCGTTCGCGGATTGCCTGTCCGGCAAACTCGGCACGCCCGAGCCCGAGAAACCCCAGGAACGCCCGCCGTTGCAAGCGGTCAAGCCGGTGACGGAGGGCGAAGCCATCGACCTGATGGAGTACGCGGGCGAATCCGTGGTCAAACGCGTGGCACCGGTGCTGGTGGCACTCGCCGGGGTGCTTCTGATCGTCGCGATCGTGCGGGCTGTGACGCAACGGACGAAATAGCGGCTTCCGTCAGCCGTTGAACCCGGTATGAAGGCGGATCACGAAGTCGACGTGGTGGTGGTCGGGGCCGGTCAGGCCGGTCTGTCGGCGGCGTATCACCTGCGCCGCGCGGGATTCGCCAACGAGGCGGGTTTCGTCGTGCTCGACCACGGCAAACGACCCGGTGGTGCCTGGCAGTACCGCTGGCCTTCGCTGGTGATGGAGAAGGTCCACGGCGTCCACGACCTTCCGGGCATGTCCTTCGGCACTCCGGATCCGAAACAGCCCGCGGCCGAGGCCGTCGCCGAGTACTTCGGCCGTTTCGAGCGCACCTACGACCTTCCGGTCCATCGGCCAGTCGACGTCCTGTCGGTGAGCGCCGAGGACGAGCGGCTGGTCGTGGCGAGCGCTGCGGAAACCTGGGCCGCGCGTGCGGTGATCAGCGCGACCGGCACCTGGGACCGCCCGTTCTGGCCGTACTACCCGGGGCAGGAGACCTTCCGCGGCCGCCAGCTGCACACCGCGGACTACACCGGCGTCGGCGACTTCCGCGGCAAACGCGTCGTCGTGGTCGGCGGTGGCGCGTCGGCCGTCCAGCTGCTGCTGGAGATGGCGCCCTTCACGCGCTCGACGCGCTGGGTGACGCGGCGTCCGCCGGTCTGGCGCGACGAGCCGTTCAGTGAGGACTGGGGCCGGGAGGCCGTCGCCAAGGTCGACCGGCGGGTCCGGGAGGGCCTGCCGCCGAAAAGCGTCGTGAGCGTGACCGATCTGGCGGTGACGCCCGAGGTGCGGGCGAGGCTCGACGCGGGCATCCTCGACCGGCGTCCGATGTTCCAGCGGATCACGCCGGATGGGGTGGAGTGGGCGGACGGCACCTTCGAACCCGCCGACATCATCCTGTGGGCCACCGGATTCCGTGCCGCGATCGACCATCTCGCGCCGTTGCGCCTGCGCGCGCAGGGCGGCGGGATCCGGATGGACGGCACCAGGGTCGTCGCCGAACCGCGGCTGCATCTGGTCGGCTACGGCCCGTCCGCCAGCACCGTCGGCGCGAACCGGGCGGGGCGAGCGGCCGTCACCGAGATCCGGCGCCTGCTCGGACGCTGACGTCGGCGAGGATCCCGGCCAGCTCGGCTGGCCGCTGCGCGGCGAGCGGCATCGAACGGTCCTTGCCGGCGCGATGATCCCCGGCGCTCGTCGAGCTCGGTCGCCCCAAAGGGTGGCAAAGAATGGTCGGCGGGGCGTCTTGTTCTCTGTCCGGTATCTCCGGAAGGTCACACCCACACTTTCCGGCAGGGGAACAAAACCGCGATATTCGCCATGGGGGATGAACATGTCTTCGATTCACCACGCCGCGCCGCCTGACCGCGTCCGTTCCGGTACCTGCCTTCCGGAGCTGCTCGGACACTGGTCGGGAACGCGGCCGGAGGCGGTCGCCGTCGTCGACGGTGACCGCGAAATGACTTTTCGTGGACTCGAAGAAGCAAGTACGGGACTCGCCGCGCACCTCGCCGGGCTGGGAATCGGCGCGAACGACACCGTCGGCCTGTACGTCGAGCCTTCCGCGGACCTGATGGTCGGCGTCTGGGGCATTCTCTTTTCCGGGGCGGCTTATCTGCCGTTGTCCCCCGAGTATCCGGAAGATCGGTTGCGGTACATGCTCGAAGACAGCCACACCGGCGTTGTCGTCACGCAGCCGCGTCTCGCCGGGCGGCTCGCCGGATGGGTGCCCGACGGGACACGGATCGTGTCGGTGGCCGATGCCCGCGGCGGGATCCCGCGCGGGCCTTCGCCGGACTCGCTCGCCTACGTCATCTACACCTCCGGCAGCACCGGGAAACCGAAGGGCGTGATGATCGAGCACCACAGTGTCGTGTCGCAGCTGCGCTGGCTCCAGGCCTGCGGACACCTGGACACGAACGTCACGGTGCTGCAGAAGACACCGATGAGTTTCGACGCCGCGCAATGGGAGATCCTGGCGCCCGCCGCGGGTGCCCGCGTGGTGCTGGGCGCGCCGGGGAGTTTCCGGGATCCCGAAGCCCTGATCGACACGGTGGTGAAGCACGACGTCACCACCTTGCAGTGCGTGCCGACATCGCTGCAGGCGTTGCTCGACACGGAACGCCTCGGCGGCTGCACCTCCTTGCGGAAGCTGTTCTCCGGCGGTGAGGCGCTTTCGCGACGGCTCGCCAAGGAACTCGCCCGCGAGCTGCCGTCGGCGCGACTGGTCAACCTCTACGGGCCGACCGAATGCACGATCAACGCGACCGCCCACGTCGTCGACCCGGACACGCTCGACGACAGCGCCGCGACGGTCCCGATCGGCGTGCCTGTCGACAACACCCAGTGCTTCGTGCTCGACGCCGACCTCGCCCCGGTCGACATCGGGGAGACGGGCGAGCTGTACATCGGAGGCGTCCAGCTGGCCCGTGGCTACCTGAACCGGCCCGAGCAGATGAGCGAGAACTTCGTGCCGAACCCGTTCATCCCGACTGAACGGTTGTACCGCACCGGAGATCTCGTCCGCTGGAACGCGGACGGCACCCTCCAGTTCGTCGGCCGCGCCGACAACCAGGTCAAGCTGCGCGGTTACCGCGTCGAGCTCGACGAGATCGCGGTGGCGATCGAGGAGCACACCTGGGTGCGCCGGGCCGCGGCGGTGGTGACCGACGACCCGCGGACCGGGGCGAAGGCGCTCGTCGCGTGCGTGGAGCTGAATCCGCGCGAGGCCGCGGTGATGGATCAGGGCAACCACGGCGGGCACCACCAGTCGAAGGCCGACAAGCTGCAGGTCAAGGCACAGCTGTCGAATCCAGGCGTGCGCGACGCCGGGGATCGTCCGGTGATCGCGTTGCCGGGCAAGCGGGAAACCGCTCATCAGCGCCGGGAGGTCTTCGCCCGCAAGACTTATCGCCACTACGAGGGTGGCGCCGTCACCCGCGACGACCTCGCTGCGCTCCTGACGCCGGGCCCCGTCGGCACGTACTCTCGTGAACCCGGCGAGCTCGCGTTCGCCGAACTGGGCGAGCTCCTGCGGTGGTTCGGCCGGTTCCGTAGCGACGAGCGGCTGCTCCCGAAGTACTCCTACGCCTCGCCGGGCGCGCTTTACGCGACGCAGTTGTACCTGGAGACCAGCGGTCTCGACGGCCTCGGCGCAGGGATGTACTACTACCACCCGATCGGCCACACCTTGGTCCGGATCGGCGCGAGCGCGGGCACCGGGCATTCGGTGCATTTCATCGGCCACACCAGCGCCATCGAGCCGGTCTACCGGAACAACATCCGCGAGGTTCTCGAATTCGAGGCAGGCCATATGGTCGGGGTGTTCGAGGAGATCCTCCCCGGATACGGCCTCACGATCACCCCGGCGGCGTTCGACCCCGCGGTCGCCGTCCGCGCCGAGGCCGCCGCAGGCGACCACTATCTCGGCACGTTCTCCTTGCACGCCGACGACGGCGAGCCACGACGGGACGACATCGAGCTGTTCGTGCAAACCCATCCGGGGCGCGTCGAGGGGCTCCCCGCCGGCACCTACCGCTGGCGGGACGGCGACTTCGAACGGATCTCCGCCGAGCTGATCGAGTCCAAGCACGTGATCGCGATCAACCAGCAGGTGTACGGGCGCGCGGCCTTCGGCATCACCGCGGTCAGCCGCACCGCCGACGAGCGGCTCGAGTACGCCGGTCTCGGCACCAAGCTGCATCACTTGCAGCGCAACGGTTCCGGATTCGGCTTCATGTCGTCGGGCTACAGCTCGAAGAGCGGTCACCCGCTGCCCGCCGCCCGGCGGATCGACGACATCCTCACCGGGCAGGGCATCGCCCCCGGACCGTCGTACTTCTTCCTCGGCGGCAAGGTGAGCCCGGAGCAGATACGCAGCGAGGGCATGCGGGAAGACGCCGTGCACATGAAGGGCCCGGCGGAGATCATCCGCGACGAGCTCGCGACCACCCTGCCCGGCTACATGCTCCCCAACCGGGTGCTGGTGCTGGACACGTTGCCGTTGACCGAGAACGGAAAGGTCGACGCGAACGCGCTGGCGGAGACCGGCGCCGTCCGCTCCGCGAGCAGCGGCGCGCCGTACGTCGCGCCCTCGACGAGCCACGAACGGTGGCTGGCCGAGGTGTGGGGCAAGACGCTGAACTATGACGACGTCTCGGTCCGCGACGACTTCTTCGCCGCGGGCGGCAACTCGCTGACCGCGGTCTCCCTGGTGAACCGGATCAATCGCGAGTACGGCACCCGGTTGCCGCTGCAGGTCGTCTTCGAACGCCCGAAGCTCGCCGAGCTGGCCGCCCGCATCGGCGAGCACTCCGCTCGACCCTCGTCACGACTGGTCCCCTTGGCCACGGGCGGCGGCCGCCCGGTGTTCTGCTGGCCGGGACTCGGCGGTTATCCGATGAACCTGCGGCCGCTGGCTTCGGAAAGCGGCTTGGGACGGCCGTTCCACGGCGTGCAGGCTCACGGGATCAACGCCGACGAGACGCCGTACGCCACTGTCGAGGAGATGGCGAAGGCCGACGTCGCCGAGATCCGGCGCGTCCAGCCGGAGGGTCCGTACACGCTCTGGGGCTACTCGTTCGGCGCGCGGGTCGCCTTCGAAACGGCTTGGCAGCTGGAGAGGCTGGGGCAGCGTGTGGACGACCTGCTGTTGATCTGCCCGGGCAACCCCGAGGTCGGGGATAGCGGGGACAGGGTGGCGAGCTACACGAACCCGGCGTACCTGACAATCCTGCTGTCGGTGTTCCTCGGGACGATCTCCGGACCGGAACCGCTGGCCTGCCGGGAGACCGTCCGCGACGAAGACGGCTTCGTGGCCTTCGTGGCGAAGTTGATGCCCGCCCTCGGCGAGCAGCTGATCCGGAGGATCGTCCGGATCGTCGAGGAGACCTACGAGTTCGACTACAGCTTTCGTGAACTCGCGCGGCGGCGGATCGCCGCCAGGGTGACGCTGTTCAAGGCCGACGGCGACGACTACTCGTTCGTCGAGAACAGCTCCGGGTATTCGGCCACGCCACCGGAGGTGGTCACGCTCGAAGGCGATCACTACAGCGTCCTCAAGGAAGACGGGGTCGCGGAACTGGTGTCTGCGATCCGCGCCCGGCTCTGACCAGCGAAGGAGAACCAGTGCCCGACTCTCTCGGTCCCCGCCTCAAGGTCGGCGTCGTCGTCCCGTCCACCAACACCTCGGCCCAGCCGGAACTGGACGCGCTGCGCCCCGACGGCGTCACCAACCACACCGGCCGGATGGTCATCGACGACGACCCGATGGTCGACGAACCCGGCTTCGGCCACGTCATGGCCGGTATCCGGCGGTCGACGCGGCCGGCGGTCCGCGGCGTCATCGGCTGCGACCCCGGCTGCGTGATCATCGGCGTCTCACCGGAGAGTTATTGGGAGGGAACGCCCGCGCACGGGCGTGTCCACGCCGCGATGCGGGAAGCGGCGGGCGGCCGTCCGGTGACGATGAGCCCGGACGCGATCAACGCCGCGCTCGCGGCGTACGACGTCCGCCGAATCGCGGTCATCACGCCGTACCTGCCGGTCGGCGACGACTCGGTGCGCCGGTTCTTCGGCGACAGCGGCTACGACCTGCTGAACCTCCACGGCCTCGGCATGCCCAGCCCGGCCAAGATCTCGCACGTCTCCGAGACGGAACTCCGGGACGCGGTCAAGGAGGTCGACGGCGCCGACGTCGAAGCCATCGTCCAGGTCGGCACCAACGTCGCCATGGCGCGGGTCGCGGCGGTCGCCGAATTCTGGCTCGGCAAACCGGTCCTTTCGAACAACGTCGTCCTGTACTGGCATGCCCTGCGCCAGAACGGCATCGCCGACCGTGTACGCGGCTTCGGCTCCCTGCTGTCGGAGCACTGAACGACCGGTATTTGACTGGTCGTTACAGAACGTGGGATGCTGGCGGCATGCCCCGTCCCAAGGGATTCGATACCACCGAGGTGCTCGACGCCGCGGTCGGAACGTTCTGGCGCAAGGGGTACTCGGCCACGTCGGCGCAGGACCTCGTCGACGGCACCGGCCTGGGGCGGGGAAGCCTGTACAACACGTTTTCCGGCAAGCGGCAGCTGTTCAGCGAGGCGCTGCGCCGCTACGAGGAGACGTCCGCCACCCGGGTCGAGGAGATGCTGGCCGCGCCGGGGACCATCCGCGCGCGGATCAGACGCGTCCTGATGGACGTGGTCGACGACGAGCTGGACTCCTCGGCCGGACATCGCGGCTGTCTCGCCGTCAACGCCGCCCTCGAACTCGGCGGGATGGACGACGAGGTCACCGCCCGCGTCCGTCACAACTTCGAGCGGGTGGAGAACGCGTTCCACGCCGAGTTCGCCGCCGCGCGGCAGGAGGGCGAGATCGGCGAGGGCCGGGATCCGCGGGCACTGGCGCAGTTCACTCTCGCCGCGATGTACGGCTTGCGAGTGCTCGGAAAGACCGCGGACCGGCAGGCGCTCACCCAAGTAGTCGAAACCACCATCCAGGCGTTGTGATGTTCCAGGTTTCGTGACAGGACCCCGCGCTCGCGCGGTTTTCCTGTGTTCTCATTCTTTAACGAACATTCCACTATCTCGAGGAGTGAAAGCCAGTCATGACGGAGACGGTCGCGGTGCTCGGCACCGGAATCATCGGCGCCCCGGTCGCCCGGAACCTGAGCAAGGCCGGGTTCGCGGTCCGGGCCTGGAACCGCACCGCGGCCAAGGCCGAAGCGCTCTCCGGGGACGGTGTCCAGGTCGCGGCGAGCGCCGCGGACGCCGTCGAGGAAGCGTCCGTCGTGATCACGGTCCTCACCGACGGCCCGGCGGTGCTGGAGGCGATCCGCGCGGCCGCCCCCGCCGCCGGCACGATCTGGGTGCAGCTCAGCACCGTCGGCGACGCGGTCGACGAACTGGTCGCGTACGCCGACGAGCAGGGTCTCGTCTTCGTCGACGCTCCGGTGCAGGGCACCCGCCAGCCCGCCGAACAGGGCCAGCTGGTCGTGCTCGCGGCGGGCACGGCCGAGGCGCGGGAGACCGTCCAGCCGTTGTTCGACGCGATCGGCAAGCGCACGCTGTGGGTCGGCGAAGACGGCCGCTCCGGTGCGGCGAGCAGGCTCAAACTGGTGCTGAACACCTGGGTGATCGCGCTGACCCACGGCGTCGGCGAGGCATTGGCGCTGGCCGAAGGACTCGGTGTCGACCCGCGGCACTTCGTCGACGTCGTCACCGGCGGCCCGATGGACAACGGCTACTTCCAGGCGAAATCGGCCGCGATCCTCAAGAACGACTACACCACCGCCTTCTCGGTCGACAACGCCGAGAAGGACGCCCGGCTGGTGCTGGAAGCCGCGGCTCGCGCCGGTGTCCGGATGGACGCGGTCGAAGCGGGGCGAGCCCGCTTCGCTCGCGCGTCCGAAGCCGGACACGGCGACGAGGACATGGCCGCCGGTTACTTCGCCTCCTTCGACCGCAAGTAGTCACCTACTTGCGGTTCACGTAGCGCACCTGCGTCGCTTTTCCGGCTTCGAATCCCTCCCTGCCGGCGAGGTGCTCCGGGACGCCGACCTCCCACCAGGCACCGGCCTCGGTCCAGGAGTTCGGCTGGGTCCGCACCACGACCACCGCCGGACGGTTCTCGGCCACCGCGGCTTCCCGTGCCTTCGCGTACGACGCGCGCACATCGTCCAAAGAGGACGCCGTGAACACCGCGCAGCCCAGTGACTCCGCATGTCGCGCGAAGTCGACCCGCGGGGGAGTGGCATGCGCGCTCCGGCAGTCGGCGAGGAAGTTGTTGAACGGTTTGCCGCCTTGCCCCTCCTGTAGCCGGGCGATGACCGCGAAGCCGTCGTTGTCGCAGACCACCGCCACGAAAGGATGTCCGGCGAAGGCCGCCGAGAACAGTTCGGAGTTCAGCATCAGGTACGAACCGTCGCCGAGCATCGTGGTGACCAGGCCGCCGGTGTGCGCCATCGCGGCACCCCACGCCCCCGCGAGCTCGTACCCCATGCACGAGAAGCCGTACTCGACGTCCATGCTGATCGATCCCGATCCGCGCCAGCCGCCGATCAGTTCTCCCGGCATCCCGCCGGACGCGGTCATCACGTAGTCGTGCGGCTCGGAGAGGTCGTTGACCGCGCCGACGACCTGGGCGTAGGTCGGCACTTCGCCGGCGGCACCGCGCAGCACGTCGATATGCGCGTCCCATCGGCCGCGTTCCGCCGCCGCCCGCTCTGTCCACAAAGGATCGACCTGCCAGCTTTCCAGCTGGGCAGCCAGGTCCGTGAGACCCGCGTCGGCGTCACTCACGACGGCCAGCGCACCGTGCTTGACGGCGTCGAACCGGGCGGCGTTCAGGGTGATCAGCCGGACGTCGGGGGAGAACACCGTCCAGGACGCCGTGGTGAAGTCCTGCAAGCGGGTGCCGACGGCGAGTACGACATCGGCCTCGGCGGCCAGGACGTTCGCCGACGTCGAACCGGTGACGCCCAGCGGACCGGCGTGCAGCGGATGGCCGTGCGGCACCAGGGTGCGCCCGGCCGTCGTTTCGGTGATGGGGATGCCGTGCCGCTCGGCGAAGGCCAGCGCACGTTCACCGGCGCCGGAGTAGCGGACGCCGCCGCCCAGCACCAGCAACGGTTTCCGGGACGCCCGCAGCGCGCCGGCCGCTTCGGTGAGTGCTCGGCGATCGGGCCGCGGACGCGGCGGGCGGTGGGTCACCGGTGAGAAGAGCGCGTCCGGGAAGTCGTACGTCTCCGCCTGGACGTCCTGAGGGAGGGCCAGTGTCACCGGGCCCGCGTCCGCCGGATCGGTCAGCACCCTGGCGACCTGGGGCAGCGTCGAGAGCAGCTGCTCCGGCCGGACGATCCGGTCGAAATATCGGCTCACCGGGCGGAACGCGTCGTTGACCGTGGCCGTCGGGTCGCCGAAATGCTCCACCTGCTGCAGCACCGGATCCGGGGCGCGGCTGGTGAAGGTGTCACCGGGGAGCAGCAGGATCGGCAGCCGGTTCGCGTGCGCGACCCCGGCCGCGGTGACCATGTTCAGCGCGCCGGGCCCGATCGACGACGTCACCACGCCGACCTGGCGCCGATGCGTCGCCTTGGCGTAGCCGACCGCCGCGAGCGCCATGCCCTGCTCGGTCTGCCCGCGCCACAAGGGGAGTTCGTCGCGGTGCTCCTCCAGCGCGGTACCGAGACCGAGGACGTTGCCGTGCCCGAAGATCGCGAAGATACCCGGGAACAAGGGGACTTCCCGTTCGTCCAGGGTTTCCGACCGCTGCGCGAGCAGCCAGCGCACCAGGGCCTGTGCCGTGGTCAGCTTCATGACACCCGTCCTTCGTGGCTCGTGACCGGGCAGCGTGGGTCGAGTTCCTGGTCGTTCCAGGTCTCGCGGACCCAGCCGTGCGCGGGGTCGTCGCAGAACGCCATCGAACGCTCATCGGCCGTCCCGGCCAGGACGTTCAGGTAGTACATCGGGTAGCCCGGCGCGGCGACACAGGGACCGTGGTAGCCGCGCGGGATCAGAAAGACGTCGCCGTCCCGGACCGCGACGTCCTCGTCCAGTTCACCGTCGGCGGTGTACGTCCGATGGAGACCGAACCCTTCGCGCGAAGGTGTCACTCCGTCGCGGCCCGCGATGCGGAAGTAGTAGATCTCCTCGTTGACGACCTCGCATTCGGACGCCTCGTCGTGTTTGTGCGGCGGGTACGAGGACCAGTTGCCGCCGGGGGTGATCAGCTCGCACGCGTTCAGCTTGTCCGCGTGGTCCCAGACGCCGGGCACCCCGAAATTGGTGACCTGTCTCGTCGCCTGCCCCGCGCCGCGCACCTCCACCGGCACGTTCTCGGCAGGTCCGTAGCGCGGTTCGAGACGACGGGTGCAGCGCGCCATCGGCAGCGCGACCTCGATCCCTTCCCGTGTCGACAACTCGACTTCGGCATCGCGTGGCACGTACGCGAAATCCGTGACACGGGTGAACACCGAGTCCCGCCCCGCGAGTTCGAAGACCTGCCCGTCGACCCGGACGGTGCACCCGCCGGACAGCGGAAGGACGAACGCTTCGAATTCGCCGGTGCGCACCAGCCTCGTCTCACCGGCGGCCAGCGAGAGCACCCGCAGGCCGCTGTACGTCCAGCCCGCCGAATCCGGGCTGAGCCGGACGGGATCCCGCTCGTCCGAAAGCGTCCCGAGTGGACGGTGCAGCTTGCTCACAGCAACTCCTCGATCTCGTCGGCGGTGGGCATGGCGTCGGCGCAGGCGAGCCGGGAGGCGACGAGCGCGCCCGCCGCGTTGGCGTACGTGGCGATGCGCACCGGATCCCAACCGGAAAGCAGACCGTGGATCAGCGCACCGCCGAACCCGTCACCCGCGCCGAGCCCGCACACGACCTCGACCCGCAGGGGTGGCACGGTCCAGCGGCCCTCGGCGGTGGCCACCAGCACACCCTCCGCGCCCTTCTTGATCACCGCCAGTTCGACGCCCCTGGCCAGCATGCGGGACGCGGCCTCGTCGGGATCCGCCGTGCCGACGGCCACCTCCGCCTCGGTGCGGTTGCCGACGGCGACCGTGACGTGGTCGAGCATCCAGCCGATCTCTTCGCGCGCTATCTCGGTGTCGGGCCAGAACATCGGCCGGAAGTCGAGGTCCAGCACCGTATGCGACCGGCGTCCGCGCCGCTCGAGCATCTTGCGCTGGGTGCCGCGCGCCGGTTCGACGGAGACGCCGGTTCCGGTGACCCACAGCAGCGGCACCGTTTCCACGACGTCCCAGGGCACGTCGGTCTCGGTGAGGGTCAGATCCGGCGCGATGGGGGACCGGTAGAACAACAGCGGCGGATCCGCGGGCGGGTTCAGCGCGCAGAACACCACCGGTGTCTGCAACCCCGCCGACGTCCCCACGTGATCCGGGGACACACCGAACTCCCGCAATGCTTGCCGCACGTAGTCACCGAAGCCGTCCGGGCCGACCTTCGTCAGCACCGACGTCGAGCGGCCGAGCCGCGCGGCGGCGACCGCGACGTTGGTCGCGGTGCCGCCGAGCGATTTGGCGAAGGTGCTGACCCCGGCCAGCGGCACGCCGCTCTGCTCGGGATAGAGGTCCACCCCGACCCGGCCGACGGTCAGTGCTTCGAGAGCGGTCATGAAGGGGACTCCACAGCTCGCAATTCGTGTTCGAGGGCTTCCAGTTCCGCGCCGCCCGCCATCTGCCGGGTCAGTTCGGCCAGGTCGATCTCGGACTTCTCGTAGGCGCCGAGGGACACGCCCCGTTTGAGCAGCAGGAAGCGATCGGCCACCGGGAACGCGTGGTGCGGGTTGTGCGTGATCAGCACGACGCCGAGCCCGCGGTCACGGGCCTGCGCGACGTACTTGAGCACGACACCGGCCTGCTTGACACCCAACGCGGCCGTCGGCTCGTCGAGGATCAGCACTTTCGCCCCGAAGTACACCGCCCGCGCGATGGCCACGCACTGCCGCTCGCCGCCGGACAGCGTGCCGACCGGCTGTTCGACGTCGCGCAGGTCGATGCCCATGTCGGACAACGCCTTCTTGGTCGTCTCCCGGCCCTTCTTCCGGTCGAGCGCGCGGAACGGGCCGAAGCCGACCGTCGGTTCGGAGCCGAGGAAGAAGTTCCGCCACACGCTCATCAGGGGTACGACCGCCAGATCCTGGTACACCGTCGCGATGCCGCGATCGAGCGCCTCACGCGGCGAAGCGAACTTGACCGGCTCGCCCTCGACCAGGAATTCGCCCCTGTCGTGCTGGTGGACCCCGGCCAGGATCTTGATCAGGGTGGACTTGCCGGCGCCGTTGTCGCCGAGCACACAGGTCACCTCGCCCGCGTTGACCACCGTGGACACGTCGCGCAACGCGATCACGCTGCCGTAGGTCTTGCCGACTTCCTTGACCTCGAGAAGATGGCTCATCGTCGCACCCTTTCCGCGCGCCGCCGGAAGGCGTTGTTGACCAGGACCGCGGACAGCAGCATGACCCCGAGGAACAGCATGAACCAGTCGCTGTCCCAGCGGGCGAACACGATGCCCTGCCTCGCCATCCCGAAGATCAGCGCGCCGACCGCGGCGCCGATCGCCGAACCGAACCCGCCGGTCAGCAGGCAGCCGCCGATCACGGCCGCGATGATGTACTGGAACTCCAGCCCGATGCCCTGGTTCGCCTGGACGCTCGCGAACCGCAGGATGTTGATCGAGCCGACCAGCCACGCGGCGAGCGCGGTGGTCATGAACAGCATGATCTTGGTGCGCACCACCGGGACCCCGACCGCGCGCGAACTCTGCGCGGAACCGCCGACGGCGAAGATCCAGTTGCCGAACCGGGTCCGGACCAGCAGCCAGGCCGCCAGTACGGCGAACCCGATCCACCACACGATGGAGATCTGGAACGCCGTCCCGCCGATGTCCACTGTGGACGCGAAGACGAAACCGGCGGACTCGTAGCCGTCGGTCGACCGCATCCCCGACACCTGGACGGTGCCGGTGACCAGGCGGGTCACGCCGAGGTTGAGCCCTTGCAGCGCAAGGAACGTGCCCAGGGTGACGATGAAACTGGGCAGGCCGGTGCGCATCACCAGCCAGCCGTTGAACGCGCCCACCGCGAGAGCGAAGACCAGCGACGCGAACAGCGCGAGCCAGACGTTCCAGCCCGCCTGCGTCGCCAGTGTCGCGGTGACGAGCGCGGTGGACGCCGTCATCACGCCCGCCGAGAGGTCGAACTCACCGCCGATCATCAGCAGGGACACGGCGACCGCCATGATGCCGAGCGTCGAGGCGTCGTCCAGCCAGGTCGCCACGCCGCTGCCGCTGAAGAACTGGTCGGTGACGAGGGTGAAGAACAGGAAGACGACGACGGCGCCGAGCAGCGCGCCGATCTCGGGGCGGACGACCAGCCGATCGAGCAGCCGGGGTTTCGCGATCCGTTCGTCGAGCATGGTGGTTGTCATCGCGTGCCCCTTTGCACGTACTGGCCGACGGTGTCCACAGTGGATTTGTCGACCAGGTCGGGCCCGGTGAGCACCGGCTTCCCGCCGCCGACGACGTTCGCGTTGTCCCGGTAGAGCTTGAGGAACTGCACCGGGAGGTAGCCCTGCTCGTACTGCTGCTGATCGACCGCGAACAGCACGTCACCCGCCTTGATCGCACCGACCACGTCGGTGTTCAGGTCGAAGGTGCCGACCTGGGCCGTCGAGCCCACCGCCTTGATCGCGCTCACCGCCCGGGCCGCGACCTGTGAGTTCAACGTCAGAACGGCGTCGAGCGAAGAGTCGGTCTGTACCGCGCCCCTGATCCGGGATTCGGCGTCGGTGGGGTTGCTGATGTCGACCTGCAGGGTCTGCACGTCGCCCGCGAAACCGGTCTTGGCGCCGTCGCACCGCTGGGCTTGCCCCACGTTGCCGGCTTCGTGCACCACGCAGAGCAGTTTCTTCTTGCCGAGCTCCCGGAACTTCTTTCCGGCTTCCTCACCGGCGATGGTCTCGTTCTGCCCGACATGGGTGAGCGCGCCGTAGCCCGCGCTCTTGTCCTCGCCGGAGTTGATGGTGATGACCGGGATCCCCGCGCGGACCGCGTTCTCGATCGAGGTCTTGAGCGCCTCCGGATTCGCCATCGACACCACCAGTCCGCCGACCCGCTGGGCGACCGCGTTGTCGATCAGCTTGGCTTGGTTGCCGGGGTCCCCGTCGGAGTTGTACTCGACCTGGACGTCGAGCTGCCTGCCCGCCTCCTCGGCGCCGTTCTTGACCACGTTCCAGAACGCGTCACCCGCCGTGCCGTGCGAGATGACCGCGACCCGCAGCGGACCGCTTGGCTGCGTCGTCGTCGCCGGGCCCGCACCTTCGGCGGGTTTCTCCTCGGCCTTCGGCCCGGTGCACGCGGACAGGAGCACCAGCCCCGCCACGACCACCAAAGCCTTCCTCAAGCGATGGGACATCGTCGTCTCTCCTCGCTTCTTCCGTTACCTGGCAGCCGGGAGCCGGCTGACGATTCCGTCGAGATGCGCCAGACTCCTGGCCACATCCCGCTTCGGTAGATCCTCCGGGCTCCCCTCGCTCAGCGCGGTGTCCTGTTCGAGCACGTACCACCCGTCGTAGCCCGCCTCGTGGACGGACCTGACCATCGTTTCGATGTCGACGTCCCCGTCGCCGAGCGGGACATACAGACCTTTGCCCACCGCTTCGGTATAGGGAAGCCTTCCGGCACGGACATCTTCGGCGAGTTCGCCGCGCACGTCCTTGAGGTGCAGGTGCCCGACCCGTTCGGGGTACCGTTCGGCCAGCGCCACCGGATCGGTCCCGCCGATGAGGAGATGCCCGGTGTCCAGGCACAGCGGCAGAGTGGAATCGGCGAGGAAGCGCTCGACCTCTTCCTCGGTTTCCGTGTGCGTCCCGACGTGCGGATGCAGCACGGTACGAAGTCCATGGCGCGCGGCGATTTCCCCGATCTCGCCGGAGGTTTCGACGAGGGTCGCCCATTCGGTGTCGCTCAGCTTCGGCCGGTCGTCGTAGCCGTCGAGACCGGTGGCGGCGGCGAGCACGAGCACGTCGCCACCGCAGGCGGCGAACAGCGCCGCCGACTCCTCGGCCGCCGCCACCGCGGCTTCGGGGTTCTCGTGCAGTACGACGGCGAGGAACCCGCCGACCAGGTCGAGCTCGTATCCGCCGAGCAATCCGCGCAGCTCGGCCGGGTCTCGCGGCAGATATCCGGGCGGGCCGAGCTCGGTGGCGCGCACTCCCAGCTCCGCCATTTCGCCCAGTACGGTCCCCGCGTCGAGCACGCGGCCCCAGCCGGGGACTTCGCACACGCCCCAGGAGATCGGGGCGGCGGCGACGCGGATCCGGGATGTCGTCACTGGCATCGGCGGCCTCCTGAAGATTCAGCGGTTCGGGGTCGGGGATCGGGTTAGAGCGCTCTATTGATTAGAGCGCTCTAATCATGTAGCGTCCGTCACAGTAAAGTCAAGGGCAGGGGGAGGATGGAAATGGCGCGACCGACGATGGAGGACGTCGCCGCGAAAGCGGGGGTGTCCCGTGCGCTCGTGTCGCTGGTGATGCGCAACGCGCCGAACGTGTCCGACGAACGGCGGACGCGCGTGCTGTGCGCGGCGCACGAGCTGGGGTACGAACCGCACGCGATGGCCCGATCGCTGGCGAGCCGGACGTCGACCGTCCTCGGCGTGATGGTCTCCGACCTTCGCAACGCGTTCTTCGCCGACGTCGTCGAGGGGCTCGACGCGGCGGCCGAAGCGGCCGGATTCCATTTGATCCTCAACACCGGCGGCCGCAGTCCCGCGCGCGAGCGGGCCGCGTTGAAGAGCCTGTTGTCCTTCCGTCCGGCCGGGGTGATCCTGCTGTCGCCGGTGGTGCCCGCGTCGGCGATCGAGGAAGCGGCCGCCCAGGGCCCCGTCGTCCTGGTGTCGCGCACTTCGCGCGCGCCGGGAGTGGACACGGTCAACGACGACGGCGAGGCGGGTTCCGCGCTCGCCGTCGACCATCTGGTTTCCTTGGGGCACCGGAGGATCGCCCATCTGGACGGTGGACTGGCGGCCGGTGCCGCGGCCCGGCGCCGGGGTTACCAGCAGGCCATGCGGCGGCATCGGCTGCATCCGATCATCGTGCGCAGCGAGCACACCGACACCGCCGGGGAGAAGGCCGTGCTCGAACTGCTCGGCGACCCGCCGCAGGGCGGACTGCCGACAGCGTTGGTGGCGGGCAACGACTTCAACGCCGTCGGCGCGATCTCCGCGCTGGAGGAGGCGGGTCTGCGAGTCCCCGAAGACGTTTCCGTGGTCGGCTACGACAACACCTCGCTCGCCGCGCTGCGCCATCTCTCACTGACCACTGTGGACCAGCCGCGGACCGAAATGGGGCGGCTGGCCGTCGAGGCACTGCTCGAACGGGTCCGGGGCGAACGTGCCGAACCGGTCCGGCATCTGCTGCACCCCTCGCTGGTGGTCCGTTCGACCACCACCGCTCCAGAAAGGTAACCACATGAGGTTGGGACTCGCCGGCGCCGGCCGGATCGGCACTTCGCACGCCGAGACCTTGAAGAACTTCGACGCGGTCTCGTCCGTGGTCGTCGCCGACGTGGACGCCGCACGCGCCCAGGCGGCCGCGGTCAAACTCGGCGTCGAAGCGGCAACGGACATTCCCTCGCTGTTCGCGTCCTCTTTGGACGGTCTCGTGATCGCCGCGGCCACGGACGCCCATCCGGAACTGATCCTCAAGGCCGTCGACGCGGGGATCCCGGTGTTCTGCGAGAAGCCGGTCGCCGCCGACATCCCCGGCACGCTCGCGGTGATCGACAAGATCTCCGGTTCGGACGTACCGGTGCAGATCGGCTTCCAGCGCAGGTTCGACGCGGGCTACGCGGCCGCCCGGGCCGCGGTGGCTTCGGGCGAGCTCGGCTGGCTGCACACCCTGCGCGCGACCACACTCGACCCGGCACCGCCGCCCGCCGAGTACGTCGCGCATTCCGGCGGTCTGTTCCGCGACTGCGGGGTGCACGACTTCGACGTCGTCCGGTTCGTCAGTGGCCGCGAGGTCGTCGAGGTCTACGCCGTCGGAACGAACAAGGGCGAGCGGTTCTTCGCCGACGCCGGTGACGTCGATACCGCGGCCGCGACCCTGACACTGGACGACGGAACGCTGGCGGTGGTCTCGCTGACCCGGTACAACGGCGCGGGCTACGACGTCCGGCTCGAAGTGCTCGGCTCGGCGGGCAACGCCGTGGTGGGCCTGGACGACCGTGCGCCGCTGACCTCGGTCGAACCCGGCGTCCAGCCGTTGCCCGGCCCGGCCTACCCCGGGTTCATGGAACGCTTCCGGCCCGCGTACACCAGTGAGTTGAAGGCGTTCCTCGACGTCGCCGCCGGTCGCGCGCCGAGCCCGTGCGGAGCGGCGGACGCACTGGAGGCTTTCTACATCGCCGAGGCGTGCGAGCTCTCCCGCCGCGAACGCCGCCCGGTCCGTGTGGACGAGGTTCGCGTCTGAAGTGGCGTTCCCACGACCCCTGCGCGAAGGCCACAGCCCGGCGTGACGTGAAGGGCCCCTTCCCTACTCTCAAGGTAGGTAAGGAGTCCTTCACGGACCTGCGATTCCGGCCTGCCCGACGCTCACGAGGGCTTGCCGCCGGTGGCCTTGGGAGTACATGAAGGCCCCCTTCCTTGCGCCTAGGTACAGGAAGGGGGCCTTCATGTACTGGGGAATCACCGGCGTACCCGAATACTCGCGACACGCCACGGGGCCGATCTCGCCACCTGCGCCGTACCGCTCACGGCCGCTGGCGCGCGAAGGCAGCTTGCTGCCAAAGACCGGACACCATGAGCCACCATTCGCTACGGTGACCGCGAACCATGACAGGTGGAAGATTCGTGTCGCCGGACGCGCGAGGAGTGCGGATGCAGCCCAACCCGCCGCGGCCCCACCCGCCGCAGCCCGGTTCCCCTCAGTACGGGCAGCCGCCTGGCGCCCCCACGCAGTGGGTCGGCGCGCCGCCCAAGCCGAGGGCGAACGCAGTGGCCGCGGTGATCGCCGGCGTCCTGGCGCTGCTCGCCGCCGGCATGCTCGTCTGGTTCGCGCTCTACAACGTCGTCGTAGCCGTAGAGGCGGACGGCCGCTTGTCGGGTATCACGGTGCAGAACATGGCCAGCGGCGTCATCTCCGCCGTAGTGCTGGTGATCGCGGCGGGATTCACGTTCGCCCGCAGGATTCCCGGTGCGTGGACTCTGTTCGGGCTTTGCGTGTTCTACGTGGTGGCGGTCTTCGTGGGGACACCGCTGGTATGGGGCACGCCCTTCGGCGCGCAGGTCAAGTGGCTCTTCAGCTTCGACGACAGCGACAGCACCGCCATGGCGCTGACGATCTTCCTCGCTGTCCTGACGGCGATCACTTCGGCGATCGCCGCCGGAGTGAAGTCGTACGACACCAAGACACGCGTCTAGAGTTCGTCCAGGATCAGTTTCGCGCGTTCCTCGACGAGCCGGTAGCCGGAGCGTGCGGCGAGGTCCTGTGCCAGCTCGCCGTGTGTCCGGGCTTCCGGGTGTTTTCCCAGCCGTAGCAGGGTTTCCGCGAGTCCGGTCCGGGCGGCGGCTTCGCACCAGAAGAAGCTGGTCGTCCGCGCGATCGACAACGCGAGCCGATAGTGCTCGGCGGCCTCCTCGGGCAAGTCGAGCCGCAGGCAGACCTCGCCGAGTCCGACGAGGGTCCAGGCCTCGGTGCCCCGGTCGCCGATCTTGCGCGTCAGTTCGACGGCTTCGAGCGCGTCCGTGCGGTTCTGATCGCTCGGGTCTCGCCTGCTTTCGAGTACCGCCCTGCCGGACTGCGCGGTCGCCTCGCCGTAGGTGTAACCCAGTTCGCGGTTGGCCGCGAGCGCGCGGGTGTAGAAGTCGTAGGCGTCGTCGAGGAGGCCGAGGTCGCGGTGCACGTTGCCGAGATCCACCAGTAGCACCGCGACGCTGAACCGGGCGCCGTCCCGTTCGGCGACCTTCAGCGCGCGGGTGAAGTTGGTGAGCGCCTCGTCGAGCTGACCTGTCTGCCAGTACGGGAAACCGAGGTTCGCCAGTGCCATCGAGACGGCCGGCATGTTCAGTTCTTCGCACAGCCGCAGGGATTCCAGCCCACAGCGGATCGCCTCCTGCGGATCGCCGAGGCGTTGGTGCACCGCGCTCAGGTTGTTGAGCACGGCCGCGCGGCCGGCGTCCCAGCCGTCGAGGAGGTCTCCGCGCAGGGCGCTGGTGAGGTGCTCGCGTGCTTCGTCGTAGCGTCCGCTGTTGACGCAGGCGAGCGCGATACTCAGGTGCATCGCCGCCTGCGCCTGCCCGGCCCCGCCGCGGCGGGCGGCTTTGAGCGCGGTCGAGGCGGTGTCGATCCATTCCGCGTGATGACCGCGCTGGTGGAAGAAGGCGCGGAGCGCGTCGGCGAGGTGCCAGGAGAACTCGGGCGGGCCGTGTTCGGCGCTGTGCTCGACGGCGGCGGCGAGATTCGGCCACTCGGCGTCCAGCCACGCCAGCGCCTCTTCGGTGTCGGCGAAGGGTTTGTCCGCCGGTTCCTCGCGTGGCAGGCGCAGGAAGTGCGGGATGAGGGTGCGGCCCGCGGCATCGGCGGAGGTCAGGTAGCTCTCGAAGAGCCGCCTCGCCGCGGCGTCGCGTTCGGGTTTCGTGTCCTCCGCCAGCGTGCGGCCCGCCGCGAAACTGCGGAGGAGGTCGTGGAATCGGTAGCGCCCAGGGGTGTAGCGCTCGACGAGATGCGCCGCCGTGAGCGCCTTGAGCTGCTGGTTCGCCTTCGAATGCGGGACGCCGGTCAGCGCCTGCGCGGCGGGGGCGGTGAACGTCTGGCCGGGCACGAGCGCGAGCCGGCGGAACAGTTGCCGGTGCTCCTCGGGAAGCGTCCGGTAGGAGACGCCGAACGCCGTGGTCACGGCACTTTCCTCGGCACCGTCGACGGTGAGCTCGGCCAGCGGATCGCCACCGGCGAGCTCGCGGGCGAGTTCGGCGATCTCGGGTTCGCCGCTCGCGCCGAGGTTGGCCGCCGCGATCCGGAGTGCGAGCGGGAGATGCCCGCACAGCCGCGCCAGTTCCGCGGCCGCGACGGCTTCGGCTGCGACGGTTTCGCTGCCGAGCACGGCTTCCAGCAGATGCCGCGCGTCTTCGGCGGGCAGCACGGGCAGCGGGAGCGCGCGGGCGCCGGTGCGGGCGATGAGGTCGCCGAGCCGCTGGCGGCTGGTGACCAGGACGGTGCCGGACGGCGGCAGCAGCGGGAGTACCTGGCCGGTATCGCGCACGTTGTCCAGGACGAGGAGGACCCGTTTGTCGGCGAGGAGTGACCGGAGCAGCGCGGCGCGTGTGTCGATGTCCGGTGGGATGGCCTTGGGCGCGGTGCCGAGTGCCTGCAGGAGCTGGGTGAGCGCGACGGCCGGGGTGAGCGGTTCGTGGTCCGGGTCGAAACCACGCAGGTCGAGGTACAGCTGGCCGTCGGGGAAAGCGTCGCGGACGCGGTGGGCCCAGCGGACCGCGAGCGCGGTCTTGCCGACACCGGCGGTACCGCTGATGACCCAGATGTCTGTGCCCTCGGCCGCATGGCGGGTCGCCTCGTCGAGGCGCTCCAGCTCGTTCGCCCGTCCGGCGAACCCCCGGACGTCGTGCGGCAGCTGCGCCGGGCGGACCGGCTCGGGCCTGGTCGCGGGTTCGAGGGCGGGATCGGCGCCGAGGATCGCGGATTCCAGCCGCCGCAGTTCCGGGGACGGATCGAGACCCAGTTCGCTACCGAGCCTGGCCCTCAAGGCGCGGAAAGCCTCAAGGGCGTCGTCAGTGCGGCCTTCGCGGTGCAGCGCGAGCATGAGCTGCCCGACGAACCGCTGCCGCAGGGGATGCGCGGCGACCAGTTCGGTCAGTTCCGCGAGGACCTGCCTGCCGCGGCCGAGCCGCAGCTGCGCTTCGGCCCGATCCTCCAACGCCGTCCAGCGTTCTTCGTTGATGCCGCCGCGAAGCCGCTGGGCGATCTCGCCGTTCACCACGTCGGACAACGCCTCGCCGCGCCACAGACCGAGCGCCTCGTCCAGGAGCTCCACAGCGGTTTCGTCGTCGGCGTCACGGGCCTGCGCGGTCAGCTCGGTGAAGCGGTGCAGGTCGACCTGGCGCGGATCGAGCTTGAGCAGGTACCGGGTCCCCTCGGAGACGATCTCCGGCCCGCCCGCGCCGCGGAACACCGCACGCAGCCTGGACACCAGCGCTTGAACGGTGTTTCGTGCACTGGCGGGTGGTTCTTCGGGCCAGAGCAGGTCGATGATCCGGTCGCGCGGTACCGGTTTGCCCGCTTCCAGCAGCAGAACCGCCAGCACGAGCCGTTGTTTGGGCGAGCCGAGATCGACCGGATCGCCACCGGCCCACGCCTCGACGGCGCCGAGGACGCGGAACTCCACCCGGCCACCTCCGCTCACCGTCGTCAGAGCCTGCAAGCGTAGTGCAAGCGCGTTGCATCCGGCCCGCGTGATCCTTGCCGGGTGTCCACCGAGGACCCGTCGCCGGAACCGTGCCCAACCAACAAGACGGGCAGGACCCCCCATTCGGTTCCGGTACGACGGTGGACACCTACACCTTTCACAGGCACCGCCTTCTCCAGTGGCGGTGGGGGTTGGGGGTAGTGCCAGCTCGACGTCTTCCCCCCGTGTCGTCGAACTGGCGCTTCTTCTTGACTGGGGCTGGGGGTTTTCCGTGAAGGCCACCTTGAGGGACTCAGAGTCCCTCAAGGTGGCCTTCACGGTTTTCGGCGTTTCGCGACGAGCAACCTTGATCGCTTGACAAGGGCGGGCGTCTGCCTGCACCCTTTCACTACTTAATTAGTGAAAGGGTGTTGCCGGTGGTCACCTTCCACTTGGACAAGGGCTCGGGCGTCGCGACGTACGTTCAGCTCGTCCAGCAGGTCAAGAACGCCCTGCGCCTGGGATTGCTGGAGCCGGGAGACCGGCTGCCGACGGCGAAGGAAGTGGTCGCGGAACTCGCGATCAATCCCAACACCGTCCTCAAGGCGTACCGCGAGCTGGAGCGCGAAGGGCTCGTCGAGGGGAAGCCGGGCCTCGGCACCTTCGTCCAGAAGACGCTCGGAGGCGCTTCGTTCGCGGAGCGCACGCGCTTGCGGAAGAGCCTCGGCATCTGGGTCCGCGACGCGCGGGAATCGGGGCTCGATCAGGAAGACGTCGAGGCGTTGTTCACCTCGGTGGTGGTCGATGGCTTTCGAGGGGAGCGGACGGCATGACCGATAAACCCGTCATCGAGGCGACCGGACTCGGCAAGCGCTACCGCCGCAAGTGGGCGCTGCGCGACTGCTCCCTCTCCGTCCCGAAAGGACGCGTCGTCGCCCTTGTCGGGCCCAACGGCGCGGGCAAGACGACCTTCCTGCACCTGGCCGTCGGGCTGCTGGACGCGACCCTCGGCTCGGTCTCGATCCAGGGGACCACGGCCTTCCTCGCCCAGGACAAGCCGTTGTACCCGGGTTTCAGCATCGCCGAGATGCTCAAGTTCGGCAGACGCCTCAACCCCGGCTGGGACGACGAGTTCGCGCTCAAGCGCATCGATTCGCTCGGCCTTCCCTTGAAGCACAAGGTCGGCAAGCTTTCCGGCGGCCAGCGCGCGCAGGTCGCGCTCACCCTCGCGCTCGCCAAACGCCCGGACCTCCTGGTGCTCGACGAACCGCTCGCGAACCTCGACCCGCTGGCCCGTCACGAGGTCATGCGCGGCCTGATGGAGGCCGTCGCCGAGACCGGGATGACCGTCCTGCTCTCGTCCCACGTCGTCTCCGACCTGGAGAACACCTGCGACTGGCTGATCGTCCTCAACGGCGGCCGGGTGCAGGTCAGCGGCGACATCGACGAACTCGTCGCCGGGCACCGGATCCTTTCCGGGCCGGTGGAGGAGGCCGACGCGCTGGCCAGGCGCGTCGCGATCGTGGACGAGGCGAGGGCGGGCAGGCAGGCGACCGTGTTCGCCCGCACCGAACCGGTCCCGCTGGGTCCACAGTGGACCGAGCGGCCGTCGACCCTGGAGGAACTGGTGCTCGCCTACCTGCGGCGGCCCGAATCCGCGAGCCTGCCTCGTCCGACACTGGCTTCGGCGTAAGGGGGAACGATGATCTGGCTCACCTACCGTCAGCACCGGATGCAGCTGCTGATCACCGCCGGTCTGCTCGTAGTCGTCGGGATCCTGTTGCTGGTCAACGGAAACGCCGCGGCGGACAGCCCGGACCCGGCGAAGCTGTTCGCGGATCTGTACACCTATCTCTCCTGGTTGCAGGTCGTCCCGGTGGCGATCGGGGTCTTCTGGGGCGCCCCGCTGGTCGCGGCGGAATACGAACGCGGTACCACGAAACTCGCCTGGACACAGTCGATCTCACGATTCCGCTGGCTCGGCGTGAAACTGGGTTTCCTCGCCGTGCTCGCCACCCTCGGTGGTCTCGCGTTCGGCACGATGATGCAGCGCTGGGTGGAGGTCTTCCCCACCGATCGCGGCGACACCACCTTCACCAGCCGTTTCGACAATCCGGTCCTGTTCGCGATGACCGGCGTCGCGCCCGGCGCGTGGTGGCTCTTCGGGTTCGTGCTCGGCACCGCCGCGGGAGCGTTCATCCGCAAGATGCTGCCCGCCATCGCCGTCACCATCGCGGTGACCGTCGGCCTGATGATCGGCGTGGGGAACTTCCGCGACCTCTACGCCGAACCGAAACTCGTCTCCATGGGCTTCGGCGACCAAGGCCCCGGGGGCCGGGTGCTGGACATGGTCACGGACGCCGCCGGCGAGGTCACCGCGCTCAAGGTCCTGCCCGCGGACTTCTACTGGCGTTTCCAATGGACCGAAGCCGCGATCCTCGCGGGTGTCTCGCTCCTGCTCACCGTCGCCGCGACCTTCGCCATCCGACGTCGTTCCTAGAAAGGCGCACCTACTTGCTTTGGCTCACCTGGCGGCAGCACCGTACCCAGCTGCTGGTCACCCTGGGATTCCTGGCCGTGCTCGGCGGCGTCCTGCTCCTCTCCGTGCAGGTCGCCGTCGACGCCTCGAATGGCGAGACCTCCTTGTACTGTCACGGCGGCGGCGTCCCGTGCCGTGAGTACGACGCGGGACTGGAGGATCTCTATCAGAAGATCTACCCACTGGTCGCGATGGTGCCGTTCGTTCCCTTGCTGGCAGGCGTCTTCTGGGGTGCGCCGCTGCTCTCCAGGGAGTACGAGCGCAACACCCACCAGCTCGCGTGGACGCAGTCGGTCGGCCGCGGGCACTGGCTGGCCGTCAAGTTCGGCGTACTCGCCGGGTGCGCGATGCTGGCCGGGCTCGCTTCGGGGCAGATGTTCGGCGCGTGGCTGGAAATGTTTCCTGGCAAGGCGGAGAGCTTCGCCGAGACGTCCTACTTCGGCGCGCTCGGGGTCGCGCCCGCCGCCTGGTGGCTGTTCGCGTTCGCTCTCGGTGCGGCGGCCGGGGCGCTCGTGCGCAAGACCTTGCCCGCCATCGCGATCACGGTCGCGGTGTTCCTCGCGGCATCGATCGTCTTGCTTTTCCTGAGGCCGCATTACGCCGAGCCGGTGCGCACGCTCGGCCCGGACGCGGCCGCGAAAGGGGCGCTGATCGTCAAGCTGGGCAGGGTCACGCCGGACGGCCGTGAGATGAGTTCGCTGGACGACGTGCCCGGTTGCCCAGTGGGGGTCGGGAAGAGCGCGTGCGCTCAGGCGGCGGGGTATCAGGACTTCACCGTCTACCAGCCCGTCGACCGGTTCTGGCGGTTCCAATGGACCGAGGCGGGCATTCTGCTGGCCGCGACCGCGGTGTTCGGGGGAGTCGCGGTAGGGGGCACGGTCCGCCGCCGTCGCTGAGACGGCGGCGGACCGGGTGCTCAGTCGAGCTGGAGCTCGGGGGAGTACAGGTCGAACCAGTGGTAGAGGTCCAGCGCCCGGTCGATCCCGGAGCGCTGGGCCGAGGACATCGTGGCCGGGTCCACTTCGGACACCCGGTGCAGCCAGTCACGGTCGACCAGTTCGAACACCGGGTTGTCCCGTTCGGTCAAGGCCTCCTTGGCCTGCTGCTGCAACGCGGCCGCGTAGCCGGGGTCCTGAGTGGACGGATACGGGCTCTTGACCCTGTCCCGCACCGACGTCGGCAGCACGTGTTCGGTCGCGTGCCGCAGCAGGCTCTTTTCCCTGCCGTCGAACGTCTTCAGCGACCACGGCGTGTTGTACACGTACTCGACGAGGCGGTGATCGCAGAACGGCACGCGCACCTCGAGCCCGACGGCCATCGACGCCCGGTCCTTGCGGTCCAGCAGCATCCGCACGAACCGGGTCAGGTGCAGGTTGCAGATCGTGCGCATCTTGCGGTCCTGCTCGCTCTCGCCGTCGAGGTGCTCGACCTGGGCGACGGCGGTGCTGTACTGGTCGGCGATGTAGCCGGACAGGTCCAGTTTCTCCTGGACCTCGCCGCGCAGGAGGGTGCCCCGCTCGCTGGTGAGCCCCATCCGGAAGGCGAGCCAGGGGAACGTCCCCGAGTTCACCGCGGCTTCGTCGTGGAACCAGCGGTACCCGCCGAAGACCTCGTCGGCGGACTCACCCGACAGCGCCACCGTCGACTCGGCGCGGATCGCCTTGAACAGCAGGTACAGCGAGGTGTCCATATCCCCGAGCCCGGCCGGGATGTCCCGTGCGGCCAGCACCTTGCGGCGGACCTCGGGGTCGCTGAGCTCGGCCGGGTTCAGCACGACGTCCTTGTGGTCGGAGCCGACCAGCCTCGCGACATCGCGGATGTACGGCGAGTCCGGGGTGTCGCGGACCTCGTCCGGCTGGAAGTTCTCTTCCTGACCCTGGAAGTCGACGGAGAACGTGCGCAGCCGTTCGCCCTGTTCGGCCAGCCGCGCGGCGGCGAGACCGGTGACGGCGCTGGAATCGAGGCCGCCGGACAGCAGGACGCAGCGGGGGACGTCGGCGATCAGCTGGCGGTGCACGATGTCGGTCATCAGCTCGCGCACCCGCTCGACCGTGGTCTCCTGGTCGTCCGTGTGCTGCTTCGCGTCGAGCTTCCAGTACGTCCGCGTGCGGATCCCGGAGCGGTCGACGGTGACGATCGTGCCCGGTCCGACCTCGTGCATGCCCTTCCACAGCGACCAGCCGGGGGTCTTGGTCATGGACATCAACTCGCGCAGGCCGTCGGTGTCGACCACCTTGCGCGCCAAGGGGTTCGCGAGGATCGCCTTCGGTTCGGAGCCGAAGAGGACGCCGTCCGGGGTCGGGTAGTAGTAGAACGGCTTGATGCCCATGCGGTCGCGGATCATCACGAGCTTCTCGTCGCGTTCGTCCCAGATCGCGAAGGCGTACATGCCGTTGAGGTGATCGACGACCTCGTCGCCCCACTCCAGGTAGCCGTGGAGCACGACCTCGGTGTCGCTGTCGGTCTCGAATTTGTGGCCCCGCTGGGAAAGTTCGGCTCGCAGCTCGGTGAAGTTGTACGCCTCACCGCTGTAGACCATGGCCGCCAGGCCTGCCTCGGCCATCGGCTGCCTGCCGCCAGGCAGGTCGATGATCGCGAGACGGCGGTGGCCCAGCGCCACCTTGGGCCGGATCCAGGTACCCGAGTCGTCAGGACCGCGGCACGCCATGGTCTCGGTCATCGCGTCGACGATTTCCCGGCGCTGCGTGAGATCCGTGTCGAAGGAGACCCACCCTGCGATTCCGCACATCGCTACCTCCTGGTGATTAGTTAGCACATACAACTACCTGTAACACTGGTGTAACACGCTTAGGCGGGCTTGTCTGCCCGAATTGCACGCTCCGTCCGCAGTACGTCACGGTCTGTGGGCCACGTCACCGGGCGTCAAGAAGTCGTAAAGGCACCCGATCGGGGCATCAAGAGGCCGTCAGGCAGCGGCCGCGTCGGTCTGTACCAGGCGCAGTGTTGCGGGGTCCTGGTCACCGATGGGGTGACCTGTCCTGAGAGGTGCCTAGTGGCCGACTTGCTCTACGCCGTGCTCCTGATCGGCGTATTCGTGGTTCTCGCCCTGACCCTTCGCGGTCTGGAAAAGCTGTGACCGGCACGGGAACCGTGGCCAACGTCGTCGGCGGACTGCTGGCGCTGGGGCTGATCGTCTATTTGTTCATCGCACTGGTCAGGCCGGAGAAATTCTGATGTCAGACACGATGGCCGGCCTCTTGCAGGCCGGCCTCCTCCTCGTCGCGCTCGCGGTGGTCTACCGGCCACTCGGCGACTACATGGCGCGCGTCTTCTCGACCGAGAAGCACACCAAGGCCGAACGCGGCCTGTACCGCCTGTTCCGGGTGAACCCCGGATCGGAACAGCACTGGAAGACCTACGCGTCCGCCGTGATCGGCTTCTCGTTCGTCTCCGTCGTCTTCCTGTACCTGCTTCAGCGGCTCCAGGCGATCCTGCCGTGGAGCCTGGGCAAGGAACCGGTCTCGCCGGCGGTCGCCTTCAACACCGCCGTCAGCTTCGTGACCAACACGAACTGGCAGTCCTACAGCCCCGAAGCGACCATGGGTCACTTCGTGCAGATGGCCGGCCTGACCGTGCAGAACTTCCTGTCCGCCGCCGTCGGCCTTTCGGTCGCCATCGCGGTCGTCCGCGGCTTCGTCCGCTCGAAGACCGACCGCCTCGGCAACTTCTGGGTGGACCTGACGCGCGGCACGATCCGGATCCTGCTGCCGATCGCGTTCGTGGCGGCGATCGCGCTGATCGCGCTCGGCGTCGTCCAGAGTCTCAAGAGCGGCGTCGACGTCCTCAACCCGGACGGCAGCACGAGCAAGATCGCGCTCGCGCCCGCCGCGAGCCAGGAAGCCATCAAGGAACTCGGCACCAACGGCGGCGGCATCTTCAACGCCAACTCTTCGCATCCGTTCGAGAACCCGAACGCCTGGACCAACCTGATCGAGATCTTCCTGATCCTGGTCATCCCCGTCTCGCTCACCCGGACGTTCGGCAAGCTCGTCGGCAACACGCGCCAGGGTTACGTCCTGCTTTCGGTGATGGCCGGGCTGTTCACCGCGATGCTCACGGTGACCTGGCTGTCCGAGGCCAACGCGAGCGGGCCTGCGTCGCTGGCCGCCGGGGCGAACCTGGAGGGCAAGGAACAGCGGTTCGGCATCGGCCTGAGTTCGCTGTTCGCCAACGCCACCACCGGCACGTCGACCGGCGCGGTCAACAGCATGCACGACAGCTACAGCGGACTCGGCGGCGGCGGAGCGCTGCTCAACATGCTGCTGGGCGAGATCTCGCCGGGCGGGGTGGGCACCGGTCTCTACGGCATCCTCGTGATGGCCGTGATCGCGATGTTCCTCGCCGGGCTGATGGTCGGCCGGACGCCGGAGTACCTGGGGAAGAAGCTCGGCAAACGCGAGGTCACCTGCGCGGCCGTCTCGATGCTGGCGATGCCGACCGTGGTGCTGCTCGGCTCCGGTGTCGCGCTCATGCTGGCCGACACCCCGGCCGCCATGACCAACTCGGGCGCGCACGGCCTCTCCGAAGTCCTCTACGCCTACGCCTCGGCGGGCAACAACAACGGCAGCGCGTTCGGCGGGCTCACCGTGACGAACGACTGGTTCCAGTCCTCGTTGTCGGTGGCGATGCTGCTCGGCCGGTTCATCCCGATCCTCGCCGTGCTGTGCCTGGCCGGATCCCTTGCCTCGCAACGGAAGGTCCCGGAGACCGCCGGCACGCTGCCCACCACCGGACCGCTTTTCGGCACGATGCTCGCGGGCACGATCGTGCTCGTCGCGGCCCTCACCTTCATCCCGGCGCTCGCGCTCGGGCCCATCGCAGAGGCACTCGCATGACCGTCACAGAAGAACGCACTCCCGAAGAGACGACCCAGCACCACGTGGAGAACACGGGCCGGGTCGGTGCGGGGATCTTCAGCCCACGACAGCTGCTGACCTCGCTCCCGGAAGCGCTGCGCAAGCTCAATCCGAAGCACCAGCTGGCCAACCCGGTCATGTTCGTGGTGTGGATCGGCTCGGCGCTGACCACGGTCTTCGCGATCACCGACCCGAGCGTGTTCACCATCCTCATCACGATCTGGCTGTGGTTCACCGTCCTGTTCGCGAACCTCGCCGAGGCCGTCGCGGAGGGCCGGGGCAAGGCGCAGGCGGAAACCCTGCGTCGCAGCAAGAAGGAGACGGTCGCCCGCCGCCTCACCGAGGACGGCGACGAGGAGACCGTGCCGGGTGCCGACCTGCGCGTCGGTGATCTCGTGGTCGTCGAGGCCGGGCAGGTCATCCCGGGTGACGGCGACGTCGTCGAGGGCATCGCGACCGTCGACGAATCGGCCATCACCGGCGAGTCGGCCCCGGTCATCCGCGAATCGGGCGGCGACCGGTGCGCGGTCACCGGCGGCACCACGGTGCTCTCGGACCGCGTCGTCGTGAAGATCACCACCAAACCCGGCGAGTCCTTTGTGGACCGCATGATCGCCTTGGTGGAAGGCGCCTCCCGGCAGAAGACGCCGAACGAGATCGCGCTGACGATCCTGCTCTCGACGCTGACGATCATCTTCCTGCTCGCCGTCGTGGCGTTGCAGCCGATGGCGGGCTATTCCGGCAGCCAGCAGTCCGTGATCGTGCTGACCGCGTTGCTGGTCTGCCTGATCCCGACGACGATCGGCGCGCTGCTGTCCGCGATCGGGATCGCGGGGATGGACCGGCTGGTGCAGCGCAATGTCCTCGCGACGAGCGGTCGCGCGGTGGAAGCCGCCGGCGACGTCTCGACGCTGCTGCTGGACAAGACGGGCACGATCACCTTCGGCAACCGCAAGGCCACCGAACTGATCCCGGTCGGACAGTCCACCATGGACGACATCGCCAAGGCCGCCCGGCTCTCGAGCCTCGCCGACGGCACGCCCGAAGGCCGCAGCATCGTCGAACTCGTCGCGAGGGAACACGGGCTCGCGGAGACCGCGTCCGACGGTGAGAAACGCGCGGACTTCGTCGAGTTCACCGCGCAGACCCGGATGAGCGGCATCGACATCGGCGAACGTCAGGTCCGCAAGGGCGCCACCGCGGCCGTGCGCGAGTGGGTCCGCGAACGCGGCGGCGACATGCCGGACGAGACCGAACGCGTCGTCGACGAGATCAGCGGGCAGGGTGGCACGCCGCTCGTGGTCGCGGAGTACGACGGTGCGAAAGCGTTCGTGCGCGGCGTGATCCGGCTGTCCGATGTGGTCAAACCCGGGATGAAGGAGCGGTTCGTCCAGCTCCGCGCGATGGGGATCAAGACCGTCATGATCACCGGCGACAACCCGCTGACCGCCAAGGCCATCGCGCGGGACGCGGGCGTCGACGACTACCTCGCCGAGGCCAAACCCGAAGACAAGATGGCGCTGATCAAGAAGGAGCAGGAGGGCGGGCGGCTGGTCGCGATGACCGGCGACGGCACCAACGACGCCCCGGCGCTCGCGCAATCGGACGTCGGTGTCGCGATGAACACCGGGACCTCCGCCGCCAAGGAGGCGGGGAACATGGTGGACCTCGACTCCGACCCGACGAAGCTGATCGAGATCGTCGAGATCGGCAAGCAGCTGCTGATCACGCGTGGCGCGCTGACCACGTTCAGCGTCGCCAACGACCTCGCGAAGTACTTCGCCATCCTGCCCGCGATGTTCACCGGCATCTTCGCCCAGCTCGGCGCGCTCAACGTCATGCAGCTGGCGACGCCGAAGTCGGCGATCCTGTCGGCGGTCATCTTCAACGCCCTGATCATCGTCGGGCTGATCCCGCTCGCCCTGCGCGGCGTCCGGTACAAACCGTCCTCGGCGTCGGCGCTGCTGCGCCGGAACCTGCTGGTCTACGGCCTCGGCGGCATCGTCAGCCCGTTCATCGGGATCTGGCTGATCGACCTGCTCGTCCGTCTCATCCCTGGAATCGGGTGACCCATGAACGCACTGTTGAAACAGACCCTCGCCGGGCTGCGTGTCCTGCTCGTCTTCACGGTCCTGCTGGGTGTGATCTACCCCCTGGGTGTTTGGGCGGTCTCCCGGATCCCCGGCCTCGAATGCAACGCGGAAGGCTCGATCGTCACCCAGGACGGGCAGGCCGTCGGGTCCTCGCTGATCGGCATCGACCCGGTCGCGGCCGACCCGGCCAAGGATCCGTGGTTCCACAACCGCCCGTCCGCGGGCTCGAAGGACGCCCTCGGCCCCGGCGACCCGTCGTCGTCCGGCGCGTCGAACAAGGGCCCGTACAACGAGGACCTGGTCGCCGCGATCGGTGAGCGCAAGAAGCTCATCGCCGCCCGCGAGGGTGTCCAGGAGTCTCAGGTGCCCGCCGACGCGGTGACGGCGTCGAGCTCCGGGATGGATCCGGCGATCAGCGTCGCCTACGCCGACCTCCAGATCCCGCGAGTGGCCAGGAACACGGGCCTGTCCGAGGAGAAGGTCCGGCAGCTCGTGGCCGACAACACGAGCGGCGCCGGGATCGGTGTGCCGGGCGTCGCTGTGCTGAAGGTCAACTTGGCCGTGCGCGACGCGGCCGGAGGAGCACACTGACAGACGTGGACGAGAACACGACCAAGCCGCGCCGGGGTGAGCTGAGGATCTACCTCGGCGCGGCCCCGGGCGTCGGCAAGACCTACGCGATGCTCGGCGAGGCGCGACGCCGCCTCGACCGGGGCACCGACGTGGTCATCGGCCTGGTCGAGACGCACGGGCGGAAGAAGACCGCGGAGCTCGTCGACGGGCTCGAGACGGTGCCGCGCCGCCGGTCCGCGCACCGGGACCACGAGTTCGAGGAGATGGACCTCGACGCGCTGCTCGCCCGCGCCCCCGAGGTCGCCGTGGTCGACGAACTCGCGCACACCAACGTGCCGGGATCGCGCAACGAAAAGCGCTGGCAGGACATCGACGAACTGCTCGCCGCCGGGATCGACGTGCTCTCCACGGTCAACGTGCAGCATCTGCAGAGCCTCAACGACGTCGTCGAGCGGATCACCGGCGTCACCCAGCAGGAGACGGTGCCCGACGAGGTCGTGCGGCGGGCCGAGCAGCTGGAGCTGGTCGACATCACGCCCGAGGCACTGCGCAGGCGGCTGGCGCACGGCAACGTCTACCCGGCCGAGCGGATCGACGCGGCGCTGGGCAACTACTTCCGGCCCGGCAACCTCACCGCGCTGCGGGAGCTCGCGTTGCTGTGGGTCGCCGACCAGGTCGACGTGGCGTTGCAGCGGTACCGAGCCGAGCAAAAGATCACCGACACGTGGGAAGCACGCGAACGGGTGGTCGTGTCCATCACCGGCGGCCCGGAAAGCGAGACGCTGATCCGCCGCGCGAGCCGCATCGCGAACCGCGCGGGCGCCGAACTGCAGGTACTGCACATCCTGCGCGGCGACGGGCTCGCCGGGATGGGGCCGACGGCGGTCGGCAAGTACCGGAAGCTGGCCGAAGAGGTCGGCGCGACCTTCCACACCGTCGTCGGCGACGACGTGCCGACGGCTCTGCTCGACTTCGCGCGCGGGGTGAACGCGACCCAGCTGGTGGTCGGGACCTCGCGGCGGTCACGCGTGGCGCGGTTGTTCGACGAAGGCATCGGCGCCGCCGTGGTCCAGCGGTCCGGTCCGATCGACGTCCACATGGTCACGCACGACGAAGCGGGCGGGCGGCTGCGCGCCCGCTTCAATCGGAGCCCGCTCGCGCCTTCGCGGCGGCTGACCGGCTGGGTGCTTTCGCTGGTGCTGCCCGCGCTGGCCACGCTGCTCGGTGTCCTGCTGAGGGATCAGCTCGATTTCTCCACCGACGTGATCGACTACGTCCTCGCGACGGTGCTGGTCGCGCTCGCGGGTGGGCTCGGGCCCGCGCTGCTCGCGGCGGTGTTCTCGGCCGGGCTGCTGAACTTCTTCTTCACCCCGCCGCTGTACAACCTGACCGTCCACGAGCCGCGGAACGTGATCACGCTGGTCGCGATGGTGCTGGTGGCGGTCCTCGTCGCGGCGGTCGTCGACACCGCCGCCCGGCGCGCGACGCAGGCCGCGCGGGCGCGGACCGAGGCCGCGCTGCTCGCTTCGTACGCGCGGACGGTGCTCACGCACACCAACCCGATCGAGCGGCTGCTGGAGAAGGTCCGCGAGAACTTCGGCCTGACTTCGGTGTCCCTGCTGGAAAAGCGGGACGGGAAGTGGAAACGGGTGGCGAACGCCGGCACGGATCCCTGCGCCGATCCCGACCAGGCCGACGCCGACATCGCGGTCACCGCCGACGTCCACCTGACCCTGCGGGGCCGCGCGCTGCCCGCGTCGGACCGGGGAGTGCTGGAAGCCGTCGCGGGGCAGGCGTTGCTGGCCCTGCGGCAGCAGCGGACGGCGAAGGCGGCCATCCGCGCCGAACGCAAGGCCGAGGCGACCGAACTGCGCACAGCTCTGCTGTCGGCCGTCGGCCACGACCTCCGTACGCCGCTGACGTCGATCAAGGCGTCCATCGGCAGCCTGCGCGCGACCGACATCTCACTGTCCGAAGAGGACACCGACGAGCTGCTCGAAGCGATCGAGGAATCGGCGGACCGGCTGGCCGGGCTGATCGACAACCTGCTCGACTCGTCTCGGCTGGCGACCGGCGCGGTGCGCCCGCACCTGCGCCCGGTCGGCTACGACGAGGTGGTCTCGCACGCCTTGTCCAATGTGGACAACTCGGATTCGGTCGTGGTCGCGATCGACTCGCGGCTGCCGTCGGTGTGCGCCGATCCCGGCCTGCTGGAACGGGTCGTGGCGAACGTGATCGACAACGCGCTGCGGCACGGGAGGTCGCGCGAGCCGATCTCGGCCCGCGCCAGCACGCATTCGGACCATGTCGAACTGCGCATCGTCGACCACGGGCGCGGGCTCAAGAAAGGCACCGCGGACTCGGCGTTCGCGCCGTTCCAACGGCTCGGGGGAGACCGGGACAGTGTGCCCGGCGTGGGACTGGGGCTGTCGGTCGCCAAGGGATTCACCGAGGCGATGGGCGGGCGGATCCGAGCGGAGGACACGCCCGGCGGCGGACTCACCGTCGTCATCTCGCTGCCCGCATATGTTGGTCAGGATCCGGAAAAGAGCCTCCTCGCGTTCGACGACGAGGGACTGGAGAACGAAGAGGAGGAGCGAGTGCGATGAGCGCAGACACCGCGTCGGCGACGGTCCTGGTCGTCGACGACGAACCGCAGATCGTGCGAGCCCTGCGGATCAACCTGTCCGCCCGCGGCTACAAGGTGATCACCGCGCACGACGGGACGGCCGCGCTGAAGGCCGTCGCCGAGACGAAACCCGACGTCGTCGTCCTCGACCTCGGCCTGCCCGACCTCGACGGCACCGAGGTGATCGCCGGCCTGCGCGGCTGGACGACCGTGCCGATCATCGTGCTGTCCGCGCGCGGCGACTCGGCCGACAAGGTCGAGGCCCTCGACGCCGGCGCCGACGACTACGTCACCAAACCCTTCGGCATGGACGAACTGCTGGCGCGCCTCCGCGCCGCCGTGCGCCGATCGGCGTCGTCCGGTGTGGACGGTGCGGACGCGGTGGTGGACACGGGATCCTTTTGCATCGACCTGGCGGCGAAGAAGGTGCGCCGGGACGGCAAGGAAGTGCACCTCACCAAGACCGAATGGGGTGTGCTGGAACTGCTGGTGCGCAACCGCGGCCGTCTGGTGGCGCAGAAACAGCTGCTGCACGAGGTGTGGGGACCGACGTACGAGACCGAATCGCACTACCTGCGGGTGTATCTGGCGCAGCTGCGGCGGAAGCTGGAACCGGAACCCTCGCGGCCGCGGCACCTGCTGACGGAACCGGGGATGGGGTACCGCTTCGAAGTGTGAGCTCTTTCGGTCCGGATCGAGTGTCATGAAAGGGTCGTTCATGACATCCGGCGCACCCGGCCGCCACGAACCCGCGGGACGCCATGAAAGGTCCTTTCCTTGCGAAATTTGCAAGGAAAGGACCTTTCATGGCACGTGGGGAGGGAAGTGCGTTGCGAAAGCCACTTTCGCAACGTTGAAGGTTGCGAAAGTGGCTTTCGCAACCCCCTTACCGCGAGCCTGCCGCCCAGCTCACCGCCGCGAAGTAGTGAAGGCCTCCTTCCCTACCCTCAAGGTAGGCAAGGAGGCCTTCACGGACCAAAGGCTTACTGAGCGCTGCTCGTGGAGGTGTCGGTGGCGCCGGAGGTGCTGGACTTGCCCGGGGTCGACTCGCTGGGGGCGCCGCTGGAGCTGGAGCCGCCACCCGTGGTGGTGGGCGTGGTCTCCGACGGGGGCGTGGTCGTCGGTGTCGGTGTGGGCGTCGTCGTCTTCGTCGGTGTGGGCTTCGGCGTCGTCGACGACGGCGGCAGGACCGTACGCGTCGGCTCACCGCCACCCGGGTCCGGCGGTACGACCGGCGGAGGCGGCGCGACGACGCTCGTCGTCTCCTTGCCGTCCGGGCCGACCCGGTCCACCGTGGTCGGCGGCGCCGTCGAGCTGGAGGGCGCGCCGGGGGTCGGCGAGCCGCTGACGGTCATCGGGCCGCCGGGGACGGCGTTGCCCGGGACCACCTGCACGCCGGCGGGGGCGATGCCCTGTCCGCCGCCGGGGACGCCGGTGCCGCCCGCGGTGGAGGAGACGCCGGGACCCGCGAGTTCGGCGATCGCGGCGAAAGCCGTCGCCACCACGAGGCCGCTGACGCCGAGTACGGCGTAGCCGGCGCGGTTGAGCTTGCCGGTGGCGCCGCGTGGGGGTGCCACGGACACGCGTGCGCTCGAATCAGACCCGTCGGGACGGGGCATGTGCTGGCTCCTCGGATGGGGGACTTCGGGGAGTTCGAGACGGCAGACAAGTATGCCGAGCCGGCTCCGGCTACCCGGGCGAGGTAGCCCAAGTGGGGACCCGGCGCGGAGATTATCACCGCTGCTCAACCGTCTGCGAACCACAGCGAACGTCGTGTTCACCCTCCGCGTTCATCCGCATGGTGCACGATGGGGACCGTGAGTGAAGAAGTAACGCACATCAGGCTGACCGCGTGGGTGCACGGTCGCGTGCAGGGTGTCGGTTTCCGCTGGTGGACCCGTAGTAAGGCGCTTGAGCTGGGGTTGGCGGGCAGCGCGGCCAATCTGGCCGACGGGCGTGTCGAGGTGATAGCGGAGGGTGTTCGTGAACACTGTGAGCGGCTTTTGACGGCTTTGCGCTCCGGGGAATCACCCGGAAGTGTGGATCACGTTGTCGAGCGGTGGTCGCCCGCGAAAGGCGGGCTTCGCGGGTTCGTGGAGCGCTGAGGCCCCGCGTCCCACGATCACCGTGAGCACACAGGTAGCCTGGGTCGATTGAAAGACCGGTTCCCGCAGCCAGAGGGGTCAGCACGACGTGCACCTGAAGAGCCTGACGCTCAAGGGCTTCAAGTCCTTCGCCTCGGCGACGACGTTGCGTTTCGAGCCGGGCATCACCTGTGTGGTCGGACCGAACGGCTCCGGCAAGTCGAACGTCCTCGACGCGCTCCGGTGGGTCATGGGCACCCAGGGCGCGAAGGATCTGCGCGGCGGCAAGATGGAGGACGTCATCTTCGCCGGGACCGCCGGTCGTGCCCCGCTCGGGCGCGCCGAGGTCACCCTGACCATCGACAACGCCGACGGCGCGCTGCCCATCGAATACTCCGAGGTGTCGATCACCCGCCGGATGTTCCGCGACGGCGCGAGCGAATACGAGATCAACGGCGACCGCTGCCGCCTGATGGACGTGCAGGAACTGCTGTCGGACTCCGGTATCGGCCGCGAGATGCACGTCATCGTCGGGCAGGGGCAGCTTTCGGCGATCCTCGAATCCAAGCCCGAGGAGCGCCGCGCCTTCATCGAAGAGGCCGCCGGCGTCCTCAAGCACCGCAAGCGCAAGGAACAGACCCTGCGCAAGCTCGCGAACATGCAGGGCAACCTCGACCGCCTCGGCGACCTCACCACCGAACTCCGCCGCCAGCTCAAACCGCTGGGCAAACAGGCCGAGATCGCCCGCAAGGCACAGTGGGTGCAGTCCGAGCTGCGCGACGCGCGGCTGCGGTTGTTCGCCCACGACCTGGTCTCCCAGCGCGAAGGCATCGCCAAGGAAGAGGCCGACGAGCGCGTCGCCCGTCAGCGGCGCGCCGAGGTCGAGCAGGCGCTGGAGATCGTCGCCGCGGAGGAGGCCGAGCTCGAAGCGTCGCTCGCCGAGGACGCGCCGAAGCTGGCCGCCGCGCAGGAGACCTGGTACAAGCTCTCCGCCTTGACGGAGCGGTTGCGCGGCACCGTGCGGCTCGCGCTGGAGCGTCAGCGGCATCTGTCGTCCGACGTGCAGCAGGCGAGCACCGGCCGCGACCCCGAGGAGCTGCTCGCCGAGGCGGAGCAGGTCGCCGAGCGGGAGCAGGAGCTCAACGAGGCCGTCGCCGAGGCCCGCATGCTGCTTTCGGAGACCGTCCAGCGGCGTGAGCAGCTCGAACATCTCGTCCAGGCGGCCGAGCGGGCGCATATGGCCGCGGTCCGGGCGATCGCCGACCGCCGGGAAGGGCTCGCGAAGCTCTCCGGGCAGGTCGAGGCGCTGCGCAGCAAGAACGGCGCCACCTCCGACGAGATCGACCGGCTCACCGTCTCACTCGAAGAGGCCGCCGAGCGGGCGGAGATCGCCGTCGAGGAACTCGAAGAGGCCAAGGCCGCGGGCGGGGTCGAGGAATCCGACGACTCCGACCTCCAGGCCCACCACGACCGCGCGGTGGAGGCCAACAACGCCGCCAAGGCGCGGGTCGAGGAGCTGGTCAAGGCCGAACGGGCCGCCGAACGCGAGATCGCGTCGGAGAAGGCCCGTGTCGAGGCGCTCTCGATGGGCCTGCGGCGCAAGGACGGCGCCGGCGCGCTGCTCGGCGCGCAGCACGAACTGCCGGGCCTGCTCGGTTCGGTGGCCGCGCTGCTCACCGTCGAAGCGGGCCACGAGGTCGCGCTGGCCGCCGCGCTCGGCCCGGTCGCCGACGCGGTCGCCGTCAACGGCGGCGAAGACGCGCGCGCCGCGCTGAAGTTCTTGAAGGACAACGACTCCGGCCGCGCGGGTATCCTGCTCGGCGGGCTGGGGTCCACTGTGGACACGAGTGCGTGGCCGTCGCTGCCCGAGGGCGCGCGCTGGGCGCGCGAAGTCGTCACGGCGCCGCCCGCGCTGCGCTCGGCCGTCGAGCACGCGCTCGACCGGGTGGCCATTGTGGACGGTCTGGAATCCGCGCGCCGTCTCGTCGAGGTCCATCCCGAGGTCAGCACGGTCACGCCGGAGGGCGACGTTTTCGGGGCCCGCTGGGCGGTCGGCGGTTCGGCGCGCAGCGAGAGCGTCATCGAGGTGCAGGCCGCGGTCGACGAGGCAGGCGATCGGCTGAACGCCGCCGAGCGCGCGCTGGAACGCACGGCCGCGGAACTCGAAGGCGCCCGCGCGGGGCAGGCCGCCCGGCGTGAAGAGGTCGGCAGGGCGAAGGAAGCGCTCGGGGACGCGAAGGTTCGCAAGGCCCGCTCGTCCGAGCGCTTGAACCGGATGGAGCAGGCCGCGCGTGCCGCGCAGGCCGAGATGGATCGGCTGAGCAACCAGCGCGCCAAGGTCGAGCAGAGCCGCGAAGAGGCGTTGCGGCAACTCGCCGAACTCGAAGAGCGGCTGGCCGCCGTCGCCGAACAGGAAGTCGACGAGGATCCGGACACCGCCGAGCGCGACCAGGCAGCCGAAGACCTCGGCACGGTCCGCCAGGAGGAGATGGAGTCCCGGCTCGCGCTGCGCACCGCCGAGGAGCGCGCGCGGAGCATCCAGGGCAAGGCCGAATCGCTCCGCCGGGCAGCGCATGCCGAGCGGCAGGCACGCGAACGCGCCGAGAAGTCCAGGGCCGCACGGAAACGCGGCGCCGAGATCGCCAACGCGGTGGTCAACGGCGGCGAGATCGCGTTGGAGCGCATCGAGGTCTCCGTGCAGCGCGCCGCCCGCGAACGGGACGAGGCGCAGGCGCAGCGGCAGTCGCGGGAGACCGCGCTGACCCAGGTCCGCAGCAAGGTCCGCGAGCTGACCGGCGAACTGGAGAAGCTCACCGACGCCGTCCACCGCGACGAGGTGCTGCGCGCCGAGCAGCGGTTGCGGCTGGAACAGCTCGAAACCAAGATCGCCGAGGACTTCGGGATCGGCCTCGAGGACCTCGTCACCGAATACGGCCCGGACGTTCCCGTGCCGCCGAGCGCGGGCGAGATGGCCGAGTACGAAGCCGCCAAGGAACGCGGCGAGGACGTCACCCCGCCGCCGCCCATGCCGTTCGACCGCGACACCCAGGCCCGCCGGGCGAAGCGCGCGGAGAAGGACCTGAGCCTGCTGGGCAAGGTCAACCCGCTGGCGCTGGAGGAGTTCGCGGCGCTGGAGGAGCGGTACAAGTTCCTCTCGACCCAGCTCGAAGACCTCAAGGACACCCGCAAGGATCTCGAAGCCGTCATCAAGCAGGTCGACGAGAAGATCCTCGAGGTCTTCGCGTCGGCGTACGAGGACGTCGCGCGCGAGTTCGAGACGGTGTTCAGCGTGCTGTTCCCGGGTGGCGAGGGGCGCATGGTGCTCACGCAGCCCAACGACCTGCTGTCCACCGGCGTCGACGTCGAAGCGCGGCCGCCGGGCAAGAAGGTCAAGCGGCTCTCACTGCTCTCCGGTGGCGAGAAGTCGCTCGTCGCCGTCGGCATGCTGGTGGCGATCTTCCGCGCCCGGCCTTCGCCCTTCTACGTCATGGACGAGGTCGAGGCCGCGCTCGACGACACCAACATGCGACGGCTGATCGGGCTGCTCGAGCAGTTGCGGGACTCTTCGCAGCTGATCATCATCACCCACCAGAAGCCGACCATGGAGATCGCCGACGCGCTGTACGGCGTTTCGATGCAGGGCGACGGCATCACGAAGGTGATTTCGCAGCGGCTGCGGACAGCCGAAGACGAGCCGGTTTCCGCTTAGCGCGTGCAATGAAAGGCCCCTTCATTGCAAAATTTGCAATGAAGGGGCCTTTCATGTCGTCTCGGAGGGGCTAAACCGGCGTCGACTCCTTCACGTCCGGCTCCGCCAGCGGGTCGACGCTCCCGTGCCGCAGCGACAGCAACCCGCCCACCACGAGCGTGATCACCACCCCGCACAGCGTGTACCAGGGCCACGCCAGCGCCACCGTGTTCCCCGAAGACTTGCTGAAGTCGACGCCGATCAGGCTGCCGTCCGGTTTGTTGAACTTGACGCCGAGGATGAGGAACGCCATCACGATCACCGTCGACACGAACGCCACGATCGCGTCGACCTGCCTCGCCCGCTTGAACAGCAGGCCCAGCAGGAACGCGCCGAGCAGCGCGCCGTAGGTGTAGCCGGTGATGCCGAGCGCCTGCACCACGATCGGGTCGGCCGAAGTCTTGTTGGAGGAGGCGAAGAAGCCCGCGCACAGAATCAGCGCGCCCGCCCAGACGATCGTCCAGATCCGGCCGTGCTTCAGCCGGTCGGCTTCCGGCAGCTGCCTGCCGATCACCCGTTCGTAGACGTCGGTCACCGTCGAGGATGCCAGCGCGCCGAGCGAAGAACTCAGTGCGGCGGCGAGGATCCCGGCGATCACGAAACCGGACAGGCCGCTCGGCAGGTCGTTCACGATGAAGTTCGCGAACAGTTCGTCCTTGTTGGCCAGCCCGAGGCCTTCCGGCTTCGGCTTCGTCGGGGCCAGGCCGTTGTACAGCGCCCACAGCAGCACGCCGATGAACAGGAACAGCGCGAACTGGATGAACACCACGAAACCGCTGGCGACCAAGGCCTTCCGTGCCGCACGCAGGTCGTTGGTGGACTGGAGGCGCTGCACGATCAGCTGGTCCGAGCCGTGCGAAGCCATCGAGAGCACGGCGCCACCGATCAACGCGGTGAAGAACGCGTACTGCCCGGTGAGCATGTTCGAGGAGAAGTCGAAGATCTGGAACTTGTTGGCGTCGACGGCCTTGTCGAACCAGCCGTCCGGCAGCCTGCTGGAGATCGCCCAGATCACCACGACCGCGCCGAGGACGTACCAGAGCATCTGGATCGCGTCGACCCAGACGACCGCGCGGACCCCGCCGAAGAAGCTGTAGAGCACCATCGCGATGCCGAGGCCGATCACGATGGTCCAGTACGAGACGTTCAGGCCGTAGGCAGCCATCACCACCTTGATCGGGATCGCGGTGGCGAACAGCCGGATGCCGTCGGCCAGCGTGCGGGTGAGCAGGAACGTCACCGACGCGGTGCCCTGCAACCCGCCGCCGAAGCGTTTGCCGAGGAAGGCGTAGGCGGTGACCAGGTTGCCCGCCACGTAGCGCGGCAACAGCACCATCGACACCACGATCCGGCCGGCGATGTACCCGATCGCCAGTGCCAGGTAGGTCATCCCGCCGTCGCCGGGGGTGGCGATGTAGGCCACCGTCGGCACGGAGAGCACGGTGAGGGTGGACGTCTCCGCGGAGACCACCGAGAGGCAGGCCACCCACCAGGAGATCTTGCCTTCACCGACGAAGTAGTCGGAGCCGGATTTCTGTTTGCCGCCGATCCAGACGCCCAGCAAGGGCATGCCGACCAGAAAAAGCCCGATGATCGCGAGGTCAAGTGCGCGCATCCGTATCTCCTATCGCTCGCCGGTCGTCGCCGCTACCCGTAGCCGGGTCACGGTTGAGCTGTGCGGGGCGGGGAGTCGCAGGGGCCCCGCGCCCGGGGTGATGCTGCCGAGCAGCCGGTCGCCGCGGGCACCGGTCGCCGACGGGAGGTTCCCTGGCACACCGGACCAGGTCAACCAGCCCAGCAGAATGGTCAGGTATGCCTCTTTGCCCGCGCGTGGCAGCCCGTGGTCGTCGCTGGTCTTCAGCGCCGCACCCGGCAGGTTCCTGGCGAGCGCGGCCATCAGCGCCGGGTTGTCGGCGCCGCCGCCGGAGACGATCACCGTGACGATGGCGTGGCGACGGCATTCCGCGGCGATCGTCACCGCGGTCAGTTCGGTCAGCGTCGCCAGGAGGTCTTCCGCGTCGACCGGCGGAAGCCCGTCGACCGCCGCGTCGAGATACGCGCCGTGGAACAGTTCCTTGCCGGTGGACTTCGGCGGCGCTGCCGCGTAGTACGGGTCGAGCAGCAGCTTCGCCAGCAGGTCGGGCCGTACGTTCCCGCACAGGGCGAGCGCTCCGTCGATGTCGGCACGCAGTCCGGTGACACGGTGCGCGGCGATGTCCATCAGCGCGTTGCCGGGACCGGTGTCGTAGGCCAGAACGGCACCGTCGGACGGCACTACGGTGATGTTCGCGATCCCGCCGATGTTGAGCGCCGCGACCGGGCCGGAAGCGGCCATTTCCCGTAACCACAACGCGTCCAGCGTGCTGGCGAGCGGCGCGCCGTGTCCGCCGGCGGCGACGTCGCGGACACGCAGGTCGGCCACCACCGGCAGTCCGGTGCGTTCGGCGATCCACGCCGGATTCCCCAGTTGCAGCGTGCCGCGGGCGGCGCCGTCCTCGACCCAGTGGAACACCGTCTGGCCCAGCGAGGCGACGACGTCCGCGGTGCCGCCTGCCAGTTCCTCGACGCCGCGGGCGGCCGCCTCACCGAAGGCCTGGCCCACCAGGGTGTCGAGTTTCGTGAGCTGTTCGGCGCTGCAGGGATTCGGCGGCAGGGCGTCGAGCAAGGCGTCGCGGAGCGTTTCGGGATACGGGACTTCGAGCCTGCCGAGCGGGGAGAGCACCACAGTGTCCCCGTCGGCGCGTAGTTCGGCGGCCGCCACGTCGATCCCGTCGATCGACGTGCCGGAGATGAGTCCGATCACCCGGACCCCAGAGCCGGAGAAAACCGTCATTCGGAGTGGTCTAGCCGTCGGTCCTGAGATCGCGCAAGCCGGACCGTTTCTTCTTGTCCGAAATGAGTCCTATCCAGTGGATGCTTGACAAGATCGGCTTCCTTCCCGTGGGGCGTCTGAACGCGACGGTATGCGGATGCGAGGATGGCGCCGTGTCGAGTACCCCCTGGTTCTGGATCGTTGTCGTTGCCGTCGTGGTCCTGGTCGCCGTTCTGGTGGCCGGGCTGTTCATCGCGCGCCGCCGCCGGATCAGCCTGGACGAGTCCAAGGCTGCCGATGTCGTCGAGAAGCCGAAGGGTGGCGGCTATACCGCGACAGGCGGGATCGCGCTCGCCCCCGGCGGCGAGAAGACCGAAGAAGCCGAAGTGGCCGAGGAACCCGGGCACCCGGTCGAGGATCGCCCGGAGACCGACGGCCAGCCCGCCGTCGGGGACGACGCGTCGGTGCCGAGGGATTCCGCGCAGCGCACGGTGCGCGACATCGAACTTCCCGAACCGGCCGAGGAAGCGGCGCCCGCTCCCGCCCCCGTGCCCGCCGAGGAGATCGCCCCGGCCGCCGGACGGCTGGAGCGGCTGCGCGGCAGGCTCGGCAAATCCCGTTCGATGTTCGGGCAGAGCCTGCTCGGCCTGCTGGGCGCCGGCGACCTCGACGAGGACTCCTGGCAGGACGTCGAAGACACACTGCTCATGGCGGACCTGGGCGCCGCGACGACCACCGAGATCGTCGAGCGTCTCCGCGAGGAGCTGAAGCGCCGCGCCGTGCGGACCTCCGAGGAAGCGCGCACGGTGTTGCAGGAGGTGCTGACCTCCGCCCTGTCGACCGACGCGGTCCGGGCCGTTCGCGCGCTGCCGCACACCGTCGACGGCGTGAAGCAGCCCGCCGTCGTGCTGGTCGCCGGTGTCAACGGCACCGGCAAGACCACCACCACCGGCAAGCTCGCCCGCGTGCTCGTCGCGCAGGGGAGCACCGTGGTGCTCGGTGCGGCCGACACCTTCCGCGCCGCCGCGGCGGACCAGTTGCAGACGTGGGCCGAGCGCGTGGGCGCGGAGGTCGTCCGCGGCAAGGAAGGCGCGGACCCGGCGGCGGTCGCGTTCGACGCCGTCAAACGCGGTATCGAAGCCGGTGTGGACGCGGTCCTGGTCGACACCGCCGGCCGTCTGCACACCAAGACCGGCCTGATGGACGAGCTCGGCAAGGTCAAGCGAGTCGTCGAGAAGCAGGCGAAGGTCGACGAGGTGCTGCTGGTGCTCGACGCCACCACCGGGCAGAACGGGCTGATGCAGGCCCGCGTGTTCTCGGAGGTCATCGACGTCACCGGCATCGTGCTCACCAAGTTGGACGGCACGGCGAAGGGCGGCATCGTCTTCCAGGTGCAGCGCGAACTCGGCGTGCCGGTCAAGCTGGTCGGTCTCGGCGAGGGTCCGGACGACCTGGCGCCGTTCGAGCCGGGCGCGTTCGTCGAGGCCTTGCTCAGCAGCTAGTCATGTGACATGAAAGGCCCCTTCATTGCGAAATTTGCAATGAAGGGGCCTTTCATGTCGCGTGCGCCGGGCTCAAACGGTGACCCCGTCCCGCGAAAGGGTCGAGCCGAGCGAGTTCGCGATCCGCTGGACGACCGGCGCGATCCGCTCGACGGCCTCCATCGTGAGCCGTCCCGAAGGCCCGGACACCGAGACCGCCGCCGGCACCGGTGCGCCCGGGACCGCGACGGCCACGCAACGGACGCCCAGTTCCTGCTCCGCTTCGTCGAGCGCGTAACCCTGCTGGGCGATTTTCGCCAGCTCGCGCAGGAGCGCGTCCTGATCGGTGAAGGTGTGCTCGGTGTAGGAGGGCATGCCCGTCCTGGCGAGCAGCGCCGTGACGTCGTCGGACGGCAGGTGCGCGAGCATCGCCTTCCCGACGCCGGTGCCGTGCGGCAGGAGACGCCGTCCGACCTCGGTGAACATCCGCATCGAGTGCTTCGAGGGCACCTGCGCGACGTAGACGACCTCGTCGCGCTCCAGGACCGCGAGGTTCGCGGTCTCGCCGACCTCGTCGACCAGTTCCGCGAGCAGCGGCCGGGCCCACGAGCCGAACTGCATGCTGGCGTTCTCACCCAGCCGGATGAGCCGGGCGCCCAGCGCGTACCGGCGGTTGGTGTTCTGCCGGACGTAGCCCAGGTCCACCAGCGTCCTGATCAGCCGGTGGATGGTCGGCATCGGCAGTCCGGACAGCGTCGCCAGCTCCGAAAGGCTGGCCTCGCCACCGGTGTCCGCGAGATGCTCGAGGAGCTCGAAGGCCCGCTGAAGGGACTGGACGCCGCCGTCGCGCCCGTTCTTCTCCGCTGCCACCGTGGTACTCCTTACGTCTGCGTTGAGGTTCCGCTATGCAGAAACTATAGTCCGTCATGTAAAACCGTAGGGACGTCTTGTATTAGGGATGTCACTGTTTATCCGAACTCGGGGTGTTACTCATGTCTGAAGCTCAGGTGCTCGGCGATCCGGTCGAGCGCGGGGACGAAATCCTCACGCCGGAGGCACTCGCCTTCCTCGCCGGCCTGCACGAGGCCTTCGCCGCCCGCCGCGACGAGCTGCTGCAGGCCAGGGGCAAGCGCCGCGAGGAGGCAAGGACCACCGGCAAACTCGACTTCCTGCCCGAGACCAAGGAGATCCGCGAAGGCGACTGGCAGGTGGCCGAGGCCCCGCCCGCGCTGCGCGATCGCCGCGTCGAGATCACCGGTCCGACCGACCGCAAGATGACCATCAACGCGCTGAACTCCGGCGCCAAGGTCTGGCTCGCCGACCTCGAGGACGCCAACACACCGCACTGGGCGAACGTCGTCTCCGGCCAGGTCAACCTGTACGACGCGGTCCGCGAGACCATCACGCTGGAAAGTGGCGGCAAGAGCTATTCGCTGAAGGACGACGTCGAGCACGCGACCATCGTCGTCCGCCCGCGCGGCTGGCACCTCGACGAGCGTGGCCTGTCCTTCGGCGGACGCCAGGCCGTCGGCGCGCTGGTCGACTTCGGCCTGTACTTCTTCCACAACGCGCAGGAGCTGCTCAACCGCGGCAAGGGCCCGTACTTCTACCTGCCGAAGATGGAGAGCCACCTCGAAGCGCGGCTCTGGAACGACGTCTTCACCCACGCGGAGAAGACGCTCGGCATCTCCCACGGCACCGTCCGCGCGACCGTGCTGATCGAGACCATCCCGGCCGCGTTCGAGATGGAGGAGATCCTCTACGAACTGCGCGAGCACGCCTCCGGCCTGAACGCCGGCCGCTGGGACTACCTGTTCAGCGTCATCAAGTACTTCCGCGACGCGGGCGAGAAGTTCGTGCTGCCGGACCGGAACTCGGTCACCATGACCGCGCCGTTCATGCGCGCGTACACCGAACTGCTGGTGCGCACCTGCCACAAGCGGGGTGCGTTCGCGATCGGCGGCATGGCCGCGTTCATCCCGAACCGCAAGGACCCGGAGGTCACCGCGGCCGCGCTCGACAAGGTCCGCGCCGACAAGAGCCGTGAGGCTGGCGACGGCTTCGACGGTTCCTGGGTCGCGCACCCCGGCATGGTGGACATCTGCCGCGAGGAGTTCGACAAGGTCCTCGGCGACAAGCCGAACCAGCTCGACCGCACCCGCGACGAGGTGTCCGTCACCGCCGACCAGCTGCTCGACGCGGCTTCGACGCCGGGTGGCGCCACCGCTGCCGGTCTGCGCGCCGCCGTCGACGTCGGCATCCGCTACATCGCCTCCTGGCTTGGCGGGAACGGCGCGGCCGCCATCCACAACCTGATGGAGGACGCGGCGACCGCGGAGATCTCGCGTTCGCAGGTGTGGCAGTGGGTGCGCAACGGCACCCGGCTCGACACCGGCGACAAGGTCACCGAAGAGCTGGTGCGCGGCGTTTTGACTGAAGTTCGTCAAGAACTGGCCGCCGAGATCAAGCCGGAACTGCTGGAGCCCGCCGTCGAGCTGTTCGAGCAGGTCGCGCTCGCCGACGAGTTCCCGGACTTCCTGACCCTGCCCGCCTACGAACGGATCAAGTAGACAGATGGGGAACGGGCGGCTCACCGAAGACGTTTACACCGCCGCTGACGCGCGCCTCGCCGAGGCCGATGCGCGCGTCGCGGCCAAATATCCCGGTGAGCCGCCCGGCCGCCAGCCCGTGCACACCGTGTACGTGCCGGCGTCGCAGTACAAGACGCGGCTCGTGGCGGACTGGGGCAAGCAGGCACTGCGGGTCTTCGGCGAGCACGCCGATCAACTGAACTTGGACGCGGACATCGCCGACCGGGTCCGGACCAAACTCCTGACCGAGCCGATCGAGGATCTGCGGATCGACTTCGAAGACGGCCTCGGCAGGCCGGGCGACGACGAGGAGGACGCCACCGCGCTCGCCGCGGGACGGACCCTCGCCGTCACGGGCGGGACACCGTTCGTCGGCATCCGGTTCAAGAGCTTCGAACAGGCGACCCGCCGTCGCGGCATCCGCACGCTCGACCTCTTCCTTGCCGGGTTGCTGGAAAGCGGGCCACTGCCGGACGGTTTCGTCGTCACACTGCCGAAGGTGACCGCTGTCGAGCAGGTCGAAGTGGCGGCGGATATCTTGGAGCGCCTCGAATCCGCGTATGGCCTGCCCGAAGGCACGCTGCGGTTCGAGGTCCAGATCGAGACCGCGCAGTCCATTGTGGACCTCGACGGGACGGTGGCGGTGCCGCGGATCATCGAAGCCGCTCGCGGCCGCTGTTCGGGCCTGCACTACGGGACCTACGACTACAGCGCCGGACTCGGGATCAGCGCCGAGTACCAGAGCATGGAGCATCCGGCCGCCGATTTCGCCAAGCAGCTCATGCAGGTCTCGGCCGCGGGGACGGGCGTCCGCCTCTCGGACGGCTCGACGAACAAGTTGCCCGTCGGCGACGCGATCCTCCCCGCCTGGCGCGAACATCTGCGGCTGGTGCGGCGATCCCTGGAACGCGGCTTCTACCAGGGCTGGGACCTGCACCCGCACCAGCTGCCGACCCGGTTCGCCGCCACCTACGCGTTCTTCCGCGAGGGTTTCCCAGCGGCACTGGGCCGATTGCGGGACTACGCGGACCAGACCGGGCGCGGGGTCCTGGACGAACCTGCGACCGCTCAGGCTCTGGCGAGTTTCCTGTTGCGGGGTCTGGATTGCGGGGCCGTGGACGTGGGGGAGCTTTCGTTCACCCGGTCCGAATTGGACGGTTACGCGCGGCGGACCGTGTGACGCGGAGGTGAGAAGCGGACTGTGTGGATTTTGGTGGCAGGCGTTCCCTCAGCCGCTGCTCCGCCCTTCCCGCCTCAGTCCGTCGGCAGCGGGCCGGGTCTTCCCCGGCGGTGCACGGACCTCGCGACGAGCGCGGCATGGCGAGCTGGCCCGCGATCGTCCCGGCCGTCACTCCCGCGGGGAAAGTGCCGGAACCACCTGAGTTCGTGGACGCGGAACTTCGCGCGGGCAAGCAGGTCGTGCTGCGGGATCCGGACAGACAGGACCAGCTGGTCAAGATCTTCCTTTGAGTGCACCGTGATAGGTCGCGAGTACCTCGTCCAGTGAGCCGCGCGCGCGGATCCCGCCCTCGTCCATCCAAAGGGCTGTGGAGCACAGTTCCCGCAGCAGTTCGTCGGAGTGCGAAGCGAACACCAGCACCCCGGAGCGGCGGGCGAGATCGACCAGCCGTTCGCGGGCCTTGGCGAGGAACGCGGCGTCGATCGCGCCGAGCCCCTCGTCGAGGATGAGGATCTCGGGGTCGATGGTGGTCACCACGCCGAGCGCGAGCCGCACCCGCATGCCGGCGGAGTAAGTGCGCAAGGGCAAGTGCAAATAGTCGCCGAGTTCGGTGAACTCGGCGATGTCGTCGACCCGTTTCGCCATCTCCTTGCGCGACATGCCGAGGAACAGGCCCCGGATCAGGATGTTCTCGTGGCCCGAGACCTCGGGATCCAGCCCCACGCCGAGGTCGAACACCGGTGCGATCCTGCCGACGACCCGCGCGCTACCCCGCGTCGGTTCGTAGATGCCGGACAACAACCGCAGCAGAGTGGACTTCCCGGCGCCGTTGTGCCCGACCAGGCCGACCCGGTCGCCGTGGCTCAGTGACAGCGAGATGTCCCGCAGGGCCTCGATGATCGGGACCTTCGCGTCGGTGCCGATGTTGCCGCCGACCTTGCCGAGCACCTGTTTCTTCAGTGACCGGGTCTTGGCGTCGAAGATCGGGAAATCGACGTAAGCGCCCTCTACCTCGATGCTCACCATGGCGCAGCCTCCTTGTCGAGAAAATGCGAACGCAAGTTATCATTCGCATTCGGGTGCGGTAACGTGCACCCGGTGAGCCAGCCATCCGTCGATCAGGGCTTTCGCCCGCCCCAGCAGGCCCGGAGTCGAGAGTCCCTGCAGAAGGTGCTGGCCGCGGCGGAGCACGTACTGGCGGCCCAAGGGATCGAGGAGTTCACCGTCGGAGCCGTCGCCGAGCAGGCGGGGATGTCGGTGGGCACGATCTATCGCCGGTTCGTGGGGAAGAACCAGCTGCTGTACGCGGTCAAGGATCAGTTGCTCGGGCAGTTGGAGGCCGGTGTCGGCGAAGCGCTTCGCTCCGCGGAGCCCGGCTTGAACGGTGTCGTGGGCGCGTTCACACAGGCTTTGGCGCGGACCTTCGCCCGGCACGACCGGATCTTCCCTGAACTGCTCGACAGCCAGCGCGCCGAGGGACGCGAACGTGGTCTCCGAGCGCTGGCCACCATCCAGCGCGATTTCGTGGACGCGGCTGAGCCTTGTCTCGGGGAGATCCGCCGCCCCGACGGGGAGCGGGCAATCCGGATGGTGAGCCGGACGATCATCGGATCGTGTGTGCACCGGGCCGCCAGCGGCCGGTACTGGTCCGATGACTTGAGCTGGGACGTTTGGGCGAGTGAGACGACCGAGATGGCGTTGGCTTACCTGGGGTCGGAGTCTGTTTAGTGCGGTGTCCTTCAGGGCGGCCGCGTCCAGCGGTTCCGCATTTAGTCCTCTCGATGCGGTGGATGCGGGACTGTGTGGATCTCGGTGCGCTGGATGACCCGAAATCCACACGGTCGTGCGTGATCGGTCCGGTCACGCGGATCGTGAGTGGTGATTCGGTCAGGGCTTTCTGCTGGCCACGGAACGGGAACCTCCCCGCGAGTCTCAGCGGTACCGGCAGTCACAATCTGAGCGCGTGAAGGGGCCTTTCCTCGGCTGAGCCGAGGGAAGGGGGCCTTCACGCGCTCTCGAGTACGTGAAGGACCCCTTCCTGTACTTGGGCGCGAGGAAGGGGTCCTTCATGTACTTCGAGCGGGCGGAGGTGGGCCTCGCTCGGGAGGCTCGCCACCTCCAGCGCGGCTGCGCTCGCGAGCTTTCTGTCGTGAGGTGAGGGCGCGCTGCGCCTAAGCAAGGGCCGCCGGAACACGCTCCCTTGGCCTACTGTTGTTCGCTGGGCATGGCGAGGGGCCCGTCGCCGGTGTGGCTGGCGGGCTCCTCGGGTCAGACGTGGGCGTGGTGGAGGGTGTTGCGCCGGGGTTTCTGTAGCGGATCTCGGTATTGGGGTGGGATGAACTCGGGTAGTCCGTCGGCGGCCATGTGGACTTGCCAGTCGCCGTGGTGGATCAGCCGGTGGTGGAATCCGCAGAGCAGTACGAGGTTTCGGAGGTCGGTGGGGCCTCCGTCTGCCCAGTGGTGAATGTGGTGGGCGTGGCAGTTCTTGGGCCGCCGATGACAGCCGGGGAACGCGCATCCGCCGTCCCGGATGTTCAACGCGCGTCGTTGGCCGGGGGTGACGAACCGTCGCAGCCGTCCCACGTCGAGGGGTTCTCCGGCGGCGCTCATGACGACCGGCAACATGAGGCAGTCGCAGGCGGCAAGTCGGGCTTCGCGGGCGGTCATGGTCCCGACGAAGTCCAGGCAGGCGGTGCCGAGGCCGGTTTTGAGTGCGTCGAGTCCGATGGTGACCTGCAGCAGGGTGCGGTAGCCGCTGGTCCCGGGCTGGTCCGGGCAGGCGATCGCCAAGCCCAGGATGTCGACCCACGCATCACCCATGCGTTCGCATTTCATCCGCAGATCGGCTTGGCCGAACTCGTCCACCGGGCGTGGTTGCGCATACGCCTCCAAAGCCGCCGCGGTGCGGGCACCCGTCTCATCATCGAGAAGACCGGTCAGTTTCCAGAACCCGTCCTTACGGCGCTCCAGCGTGATCTCCCGGCGCGGCTCAGTAGGTTCGGGATCTTTCGGTTCGTTACCGTCCGGGTCCAGCCACGCGAGCAGGTTCGCTTCGGCGTCCACCAGCTGGCGGGGACCGGCGTCGCGGGCGAGGGTGGCGAGGATCTTCTCCGCACTCACCCGATCCTCAACAGAAGTCTCGGCCGGGAGCTTCTTCAAGATCTCCAGGATCTGATCGATCCGCTCATCCCCGACCAAACCCTCGGCGGCCACCGCGGCGGTGGCGGGCGCGACAGCAGGAACTTCGGTGCCGTCCAGAGCACGCGTGGGGTTCAGGGCGATGGCCCGGTTTACTACCGCACGCGCCTCACCGACCGATAATCCTGCTATATCGGCGAACCAGTTGGCCGTGCGGCCATAGCCGTACAGGTCTTTGACGCCCCGAGACTCGACCTCCGCCAAGAACTGCCCCAACCCGGCGGTAGCCATCCTGATCACCTGCAACGACTGCTGCACACCGTGGGCAAGCTCCAGCTTGCCGGCGCGCCACAGTTCCTGCGGCAACTCGGGAAGGAAAGTCTCGGACACCCCACAATAATACCGCAAAACAATCGAACAAGCGTTCGTAATTTTAGGCAACCGCCGAAACGACACATTCGCCACTGAAGAGTGAACCATCAGGAATTACTCACTACCGCGCGCAGCGGCGCAATTAGTCACCTAATTGCGAAACTCTTCGCGTAACGCAGACAGGGCACCGAAATCAGCCCATCCGGGCCGGAAATCCGGTTGTCGAACTCGCCTTCGTCACTCCACCCGCACCGCTCGTAAAACCGCCGCGCTCGGGCATTCCCCGGCGCCACCGCGAGCCAAGCGCGCGAATGGCCGCCCGTGCTCACCAGTCGTTCGGCTTCCGCGAGCAGCACGCCCGCCACTCCGCTCCCGCGATGGTCCGACGAGACGTAGACCTGTTCGACCTCGTCGCCGACGACCATGACGAATCCCGCCACCTCGCCGCTCACCAAAGCCATGGTCGTGTCGCCGACCCGTTCCGCGGCCCGTTTCCAGAACGACTCACGGGTGCGGATGCGGACGAGCTCGTCGGGCACGTTGCCGAGGTGGCCGTCCTGCCAGCCGTGGTACCAGATCTTCGCGACGGCGTCGGCGTCCGCGGGTGTCGCCGGTCGAAGTGTCGAAGGCATGCTCGGAGTTTAGGAAACCAGCGCGCCGATCCGCCGCTCCACCTCGTCCGCGCTCGCGTTCCCGGCGACCAGCGTTACCACTCGTTCCCCAGGAAGGTCGGCGAGCAAGGTCGGGTATCCGGTGACACCCAGTTCTCGCGCCCGCCGGAAATCGTCCGCCGCGGAGACCCGGTCCAGCGCGGCCTCGACGGCGTCGCCGTCCAGGCCCGCCCGCTGCGCGACCACGCGGTAGGTCGAGACCTCGGACAGGCTCAGGCCGTCGAGGTAGAAAGCCTCCTGTAGCAAGGCCGCGAGCCGTACCGCGCGGTCCGGCGCGACCTCGCGCAGTGCCGCCATCCCGCAGGCGGCGGCCTCGGAGTCCATGACGAAGTCGCCGTCCGCGATGAGCCGTTCGTAGCTTTCCCCGAACGGCGCGCCGGTCCGGCGGGTGATCTCGGCGTTGGCTCCTTGGACGTAGCCGAATTGCCGGATCGGTACGCGGCGCCCGCCGAGGAACAGGCCGCCGGACACCACTTCGACCGGCAGGTCCGGATGCCGGTGCGCGACGTCGGCCATGGTCCTGGCGAAGCCGTAGGACCAGCCGCAGTACGCGTCGAAGACATAGATGAGTCTCATGTCGAGCTTCAACGATGCCTGACCAGTCAGGTATTCCTACCGGAGCTTGGGGAGTGCGTCACGTGCCGAATGGCTCAGCGTCCGCAGATCCTGGGTGAACTGTTCGCGATGATCGGCGGGCAGTGGGTCGAGGAACTGCCGCTGGATGTTTTCGACGTGCACTCGCGCGGCCCGCACGGTCGTCTCCTCGCCCTTGCCCGTCAGCCGGACGAGTTGCACGCGGCGGTCTTCGGGATCGTTGGCGCGGACGACGAGGCCGAGCGTCGTCATCCGGTCGACCAGCCGGGTCGCGCCGCCGGTGGTCAGCACCTGCTCCTGCGCGATCGCGCGCATGCTCATCCCTGCCTCGCCGGACCTGCCGACGATCAGCAGGACTTCGAACATCAGGTGCGAGATCCCGCATTCGGCCTCCAGTGCGCGGCCGAGCAGGTATTCGAGCCGGTTCGCCGCGCCCATCATCCGCCCGAAGGCGACGACTCGCGGGTCGTAGGCGGCTTCTTTCGCCGTGGTGATGCCCATTTCAGCTCCCTGCCGACAAGGCCAAATAGACGTCGAGCTGTTCGGTGAACTCGGTCAGGTCGGTGCCGAGCAGTTCGCTCGCCCGGCCGATCCGGTACCGCAAGGTGTTGACGTGGACGTGCAGCGCCCGCGCGGCCCGCGTCGGGGAGCCGGAGCATTCCAGGAAGACGCGCAGGGTGTGCACCAGATCGGTGCCCTGTTCGGCGTCGTAGCTCAGCAGCGGGCCCAGTACCCGTCGCCGCAACGCCGCCCGGAGATCGTCGGGCGCGCCCGCCAGCAGCAGCCGGTGCATGCCGATCTCGCCGCCGGGGACGACTTCGATCGTGCCGGGCCGTTCCGTCGCGACGGCCAACGCGTAGCGCGCGACCTCCTTCGAGCCTCGCAGCATGGAGACCGGGGAGCGGTCGCTGATCCCGATCAGCACCCGGCGGCACGGCAGCAGTGACGCCACTTCTTCGAGTGTGGTGGTCACTGTCGCGGGCCAGTCCTCCGGCCATTCGCCGTCGTCCTCGGCCACGGCCCAGGTCGTTTCCCCCGCGGGCCCGACGAGGGCGCCCGGCGGCAGTAGTTCGGTGAGGATCCCGCGTGCCGCTTCGGATCCCTCGGTGCGTGCGACGACGACGCGCAGATCGCCGCGCAGCCCGGTCGCGGTCAGCGCCGCGTGCGGATCGCTTCCCTCGTCGAGTGCGGCGAGCAACGGTTCGAGCACCCTGTCGGTGACGGCGCGGACCTCGTCCGCCCGCGTGCGCGCGAGCCCGATCAGTCCGGCGAGCTCCTCGGCGATCTCCGCCTGCGCGGCGGTCAGCGGCCCGCCGATCGCGAGCAGCCACGGCAGCGCGTGCCTGCCGCCGATCGGCCGCACGGTGACGTCGTCCGTCTCCAGGGAACGTCCGCCCGCCGCGACGAACCGCCGCACCAGATCCGACGGCGTCCCGGCGGGCACCACCCGGCACGGGAGGCCGATCTCCGCGTGTGCCCGCTCCAGCAGCGTTTCCACCGACGCGTCTTCCGTCGCGGCTGAAAGCAAACGTTTGCGAGCACCGTCCGCGGCCGCGGCCAACGCCAGCACCACCCGTTCGGTGACCACGGAGAACGACAGATCCGCCGGCACCTCCAGCAACGGAATCCCGTGCCGCGTACAGGCTTCGACGAGGTCTTCGGGAATTCCGTCGGAATCGGCTCCGGAAGCCGCGAGCGCCGCCGCCCCGGCCTTCGCCAGCGCGGCGACGAAAGCCTCCGAATCACCCGGCCCGCGCCACCACAGCAACCCGCTCAGGACGAACTCGCCCGCCGACACGTACCGCCCGGGATCGGGCAGTTCCGTGACGTAGATCCGGGACACCGGACGGTCGAGCAAAGCCGTCCCGGCGCGGACGCGCAAGCGCAGCCCGGGGAGCGCGAGCAGAGTTTTCACGGTCGTCATCAGGTTTGTAGGAAAGCACAAAACGACAGGTGTGTGCAGGGGAGATTTCATGCTTCGGCACCGTTGCCGCCATACGGGCGCAGGGCGTCTACTGAGGCAGCCGTCACAGAACACCGCCGAACCGAGGAGCCCGAGAGTGGATTTCCTGCGCCCCAGCTCGCTGACCGAGGCGCTCGCCGTCAAGGCCGAGCGACCCGACGCGGTGCCCATCGCGGGCGGCACGGACGTCATGGTGGAGCTCAACTTCGACCACCGCCGCCCCGGCGCGCTGCTCGACCTCAACCGCGTCACCGAACTCGCCGAGTGGACCAAGGCCGACGGCAGGATCCGCCTCGGCGCCTCGGTGCCCTACGTCCGGGTGATCGCTGAGCTGGGTGAAGTTCTGCCCGCGCTGGCCATGGCCTCGCGCACGGTCGGCTCGCCGCAGATCCGCAATCGTGGCACCGTCGGCGGCAACCTGGGCGCGGCCTCGCCCGCCGGTGACACCCATCCCGTGCTGCTCGTACTCGGAGCCGAGGTCGAGGCCGCGTCGGTGCGAGGCACGCGGAGGATCCCGGCCGAGGAGTTCTACCTCGGCGTCAAACGCAACGCCCTCGAACCCGACGAGCTGATCACCGCGGTACATCTGCCCGCCGAGATCGGCCCGCAGCAGTTCGCCAAGGTCGGGACGCGCAACGCGATGGTCATCGCGGTCTGCTCGTTCGCGCTGGCGCTGCACCTCGACTCCCGCGAGATCCGCGCCGCCGTCGGTTCGGCGGCGCCGACGCCGCGTCGCGCGACCGCCGCCGAGGAGTTCCTCGCCGCCGAACTTCCCTGGTCCACCAAGGCTTCCCTCACGGATTCGGTCAAACGCCGGTTCGGCGAGCTGGTCTCACAGGCGGCGTCGCCGATCGACGACGTCCGCGGCAGTGCCGACTACCGCAAGCACGCGCTGTCCGTCCTGGCGCGGCGAACGCTGACCTGGGCGTGGAACGACTTCCAGAAGGGTGAACGCGAGTGCGCGTGAACGTGACGATCAACGGTGAGTCCCGCCAGGCCGACGACGTCTGGGAGGGCGAGAGCCTGCTCTACGTCCTCCGCGAGCGGCTCGGGCTCCCGGGCTCCAAGAACGCCTGTGAACAGGGCGAATGCGGTTCGTGCACGGTGTACCTCGACGACGTCCCGGTGTGTTCGTGCCTGGTCGCGGCCGGTCAGGTCGAGGGCCGGGAGGTCCGCACGGTCGAAGGACTCGCCGACGGCGACAAGCTGGACCGCGTCCAGCAGTCCTTTGTGGACGCGGGGGCCGTCCAATGTGGTTTCTGCACGCCCGGCCTCGTGGTGGCCGCGCACGATCTGCTCAACCGCGTCGAGAACCCCGCGGATGAGGAGATTCGCGAGGCGCTGGCAGGGAACCTCTGCCGGTGTACCGGCTACGAGAAGATCCTCGACGCCGTCCGGCTGGCCGCGACCAGGGGAGAGACCACGTGAAGACCGTCATCGAGAACGCCGCGATCGCCACCGTCGACGGAGCGGGCACCGAGCACGCCTCGGGTCACGTCGTCATCGAGAACGACCGCATCGCGGCGGTCGGCTCGGGGAAGGCGCCCGACGGCGAGTACGACGAACGCGTCGACGGCTCCGGATGCCTGGTCACGCCCGGTCTGATCAACACCCATCATCATCTCTACCAGTGGGCCACGCGCGGCCTCGCCGCCGACCACACCCTCTTCGAATGGCTCGTCGCGCTGTACCCGATCTGGGGCAGGCTCGACGCCGAGATCACGCACGCCGCCGCGGCGGCGGGTCTCACGCGCCTCGCGACCACCGGCTGCACCACCGTCGCCGACCACCACTACGTCTTCCCGCGTGACGGCGGCGACCAGGTCGAAGCGCTCGCCGCCGCCCGGATCCGCGTCGGGGTGCGACTGCACGTGGTGCGCGGCTCGATGGACCGGGGCGAGTCCCAGGGCGGGCTCCCGCCGGACAACCTCGTCGAGGAGACCGAGGCCGCGCTGCTCGGCACCGAAGCCGCGATCGACCGGTTCCACGACAGGTCCGCCGGCGCGCATCTGCAGATCGCGGCCGGTCCGTGCTCGCCGTTCTCGGTGAGCGAGCGGCTGATGACCGGCGCGGCGGAATTGGCGCGCCGCAAGGGGGTCCGGCTCCACACGCACCTCGCCGAGACGGTCGACGAGGAGAAGCAGTGCCTCGCCGAAGTCGGCTGCACGCCCGCGGAGTACGCCGACAAACTCGGCTGGCTCGCCAGTGACGTCTGGCTCGCGCACTCGATCCACCTCGCCCCGGACGCGATCCGGCGGCTGGGCGCCACCGGCACCGGCGCGGCGCACTGCCCGACGTCGAACGGGCGGATCGGCGCCGGGATCGCGCCGGTCCGGCAACTGCTCGACGCCGGGGTCGCGGTCGGGCTGGGCGTAGACGGCGCCGCGTCCAACGAATCCGGTGGTCTCGGCGAGGAACTGCACCAGGCGCTGTTGCAGGCGCGGCAGCGCGGAGGACCACGCGGGCTGACCACGCGGGAAGCGCTGTGGATGGGCACGATGGGCGGCGCGCGCTGCCTGGGCCGCGAGAAGGACTTGGGCTCGATCGAGGTCGGCAAGCTGGCCGACCTCGCTGTCTGGAACCTGAACGGCCTGAACTACGCCGGGATCACCGACCCGGTCGCCGCCTTGGTGCTCGGCACGACTCCGCCGGTCGAGCGGCTGTACGTCGGCGGCGCGACCGTCGTCGACGGGGGAACGCTGCGCGAGGAATCCGAAGACGAGATCGCACGCGAGCTGGCCGTGGCCAGCGCGCGGCTGAGGGAGACGGTATGACCACCACTGAAGTCTCCAAGCAGACCACCGGCAACGGGGTGGGGACGAGTCCGCAGCGGCCCGACGGCACGGTCAAGGTGCGCGGCGAATTCGCCTACTCCTCGGATCTGTGGCACGAGGACATGCTGTGGGGTGCGACGCTGCGCAGCCCGCATCCGTACGCGCGGATCACCGGGATCGACATCACCGAAGCCCTTGCCGTGCAAGGTGTCTACGCGGTGCTGACCCATGAAGACGTGCCCGGCGTGAACAAGTACGGCCTGGAGCACTCCGACCAGCCGGTGCTCGCCGTCGACGTCGTGCGGTATGAGGGCGAGCCCGTCGCGCTCGTCGCCGCGGACCACCCCGAGACCGCTCGCCGAGCGATGAAGCGGATCAAGGTCTCCTACGAGGTCCTCGAACCGGTGACGGATTCCGAGAAGGCCGCCGCCGGCGAAGGCGCCGAGCTGCACCCCGGCGGGAACGTCGTGCGGTACGCGAAGATCCGGCACGGCGACCAGTCGGTGAAGGCCGACGTCGTGGTGTCCGGGGTCTACGAGGTCGGCATGCAGGACCAGGCCTTCCTCGGCCCCGAGTCCGGTATGGCGATCCCGGACACCGAAGGCGGTGTCGACCTTTACGTTGCCACGCAGTGGCTTCACGTCGACCAGCAGCAGATCGTCGCCGCGCTGGGGCTGCCCAAGGACAAGGTGCGGCTGACGCTCGGCGGGGTCGGCGGCGCGTTCGGTGGCCGCGAGGACCTCTCGATCCAGGTTCACGCGTGTCTGCTGGCGTTGCACACCGGCAAGCCGGTCAAGATGGTCTACAACCGCGAGGAATCCTTCTACGGCCATGTGCACCGCCACCCGGCGAAGATGTACTACGAGCACGGCGCGGACAAGGACGGCCGTCTCGTCTACGTGAAGGCGAAGCTGTACCTGGACGGTGGCGCGTACGCCTCGTCGACCGGCGCGGTGGTGGCGAACGCCGCCACGCTCGGTGTCGGTCCGTACAATGTGGACAGTGCTTCGGTCGACTGCTGGGGCGTGTACACCAACAACCCGCCCTGTGGCGCGATGCGTGGTTTCGGCGCCGTGCAGGCGGGTTTCGCCTACGAGTCTCAGATGGACAAGATCGCCGAAGCCTGTGGCCTCGACCCGGTCGACATCCGGATCCGCAACGCGATGGCCGAAGGCAGCGTCATGCCGACCGGTCAGATCGTCGACTCGGCCGCCCCGGTCGCCGAACTGCTGGAACGTCTGCGCGCGAAACCGCTTCCTGTCCAGGACAAGGTTCTCGACCTGCGCCGCATGCCCGGCGGCGTTTCCAACACCACCCACGGCGAGGGCGTCGTCCGCGGTGTCGGATACGCGGTCGGCATCAAGAACATCTGCTTCTCCGAGGGCTTCGATGACTACTCGACGGCCCGCGTCCGGCTGCAACTCGTCGGCGGCGAACCCGCGGCGACCGTGCACACCGCGGCCTGCGAGGTCGGCCAGGGCCTGGTCACGATCATGCAGCAGATCGTGCGGACCGAACTCGGCATCGAGCAGGTGACGATCCTGCCGATGGACACCACCATCGGCAACGGCGGTTCGACGTCGGCCTCCCGGCAGAGTTACGTCACCGGTGGCGCCGTCCAGGCCGCTTGCGTCGCGGTGCGATCCGGGCTGCACAAGCATCTCGCGGGCAGGCTCGACGCGAACGGGAAGCTGAACGTCGTCGGGAACAAGGTCGTTTCGGCCGACGGCAGTGTGCTCGCGGACCTCGCCGACGTCCTCGGCGACGAGGTCTTCGACGAGACCGTGGAATGGCGCCACCGTCCGACCGCGCCCATCGATCCCGAGACGGGACAAGGGAACGCGCACGTCCAGTACGGCTTCGCGGCACACCGCGCGGTCGTGGACGTCGACACCGAACTCGGGCTGATCAAGGTCGTCGCGCTCGACTGCGCGCAGGACGTCGGCAAGGCGCTCAACCCGCAGGCGGTGCTCGGCCAGATCCAGGGCGGCTCCGCGCAGGGGCTCGGGCTCGCGGTGATGGAGGAGATCCAGATCGACGGCGGGAAGATCCGCAACCCGTCGTTCACCGACTACCTGATCCCGACCGTGCTGGACATGCCGCCGATGGACATCGACGTGCTGGAACGGCCCGACCCCAACGCGCCGTATGGTCTGCGCGGGGTCGGTGAACCGCCGACGATCTCGTCCACCCCGGCGATCGTCGCGGCCATCCGCGCGGCCACCGGGCTGGCGCTGCCCCGCGTTCCGGTGCGCCCGGAACACCTCACCGGCACCTGACAATCCGTACTTTTTCGAACTAGGAGCACATCCGTGGGTACCCGTCTGTCCATTTCGGAGTCCGACGAGCAGAAATGGCTCGCCGAAGCCGTCCAGCTGGCCACCACGAACGTCGAACGCGGCGGCGGCCCGTTCGGCGCGATGATCGTCCGTGACGGTTCGGTGCTGGCCACCGGCACCAACCAGGTGACGCCGACGCTGGACCCGACGGCGCACGCCGAGGTGGTCGCGATCCGCGCGGCCTGCCAGGCGATCGGCGACTACAAACTCGACGGCTGTGTCCTCGTGACCTCCTGCGAGCCCTGCCCGCTCTGCCTTTCCGCCGCGCTGTGGGCGCGTGTCGGCAAGGTCGTCTACGCCGCGGACCGCCACGACGCGGCCGAGGCGGGCTTCGACGACCGCGAGTTCTACGACCTCTTTTCCCGCCCGCGCGAGACCTGGTCACTACCCGTCGGCCAACTGTCCCTTCCGGACTCTTTCGCGCCCTTCCAGGCCTGGCTGTCGAAACCCGACAAGAAGGCCTACTGAGCAAATCTTCCCGCCCCACAACGTTGTGGAGTAGGCATGACCCAATTAGGTACAGAGCGTCCCCCGCTGCCCTCGCCCGAGCCGGGGCGGCTGTCCGGGCTCGACCGCTGGTTCAAGATCTCCCATCGCGGCAGCACGATCGGCCGCGAGGTGCGCGGCGGGATCACCACCTTCGTCGCGATGTGTTACATCGTGTTGCTCAACCCGCTCATCCTCGGCGCGTCGGCCGACATCACCGGCGCCCGGCTGAGCACCGAGGCGATCACGACCGCGACCGCGCTGGCGGCGGGGGTCACCACGATTCTGATGGGACTGGTCGGCAACGCGCCGCTGGCCCTCGCGGCGGGCCTCGGTGTCAACGGGGTCGTCGCCTTCCAGATGGCTCCGGCCATGACGTGGGCGCAGGCCTTCGGGCTCGTCGTCCTCGAAGGCTTCTGCATCGTGTTGATGGCCGTTTCCGGTATCCGGGAACGGATCATCAACGCGATCCCGATGGCGCTCAAGGTCGCGATCACCGTCGGCATCGGGCTCTACATCGCGCTGGTCGGCCTGGTCAGTGCCGGCTTCGTGACCCGCACACCGGACGCCGCCCAGTCGACGGTGCCGGTGCGGATGGGGATCGCCGGCCATCTGGAGGGCTGGCCGATCGCGATCTTCTGCCTCGGGCTGCTGCTGATGATCGTGCTCGTGAGCCGCGGCGTACCGGGCGCGGTGCTGATCAGCATCGCGGTCGCGACCGGGCTCGCGGTGCTGGTCAACAGCGTGTTCCACGTCGAGGGCTGGGGACTCGTCGAACCCAAGGTGCCCGACCAGGTCGTGGCGCATCCCGATTTCAGCCTGCTGGGCGACATCGATCTCTTCGGCGGATTCGGGTCGGCGGGCGCGGTGACGGCGGCGGTGTTCCTGTTCACGCTGGTGCTTTCCGGATTCTTCGACGCGATGGGCACGATCACGTCCGTCTCGGAGGAGGCGGGGCTGGTCAAGAACGGCAAGGTCGAGGGGATGGGCCGGATCCTGCTGGTCGACGGCGCGGGCGCGCTCGCCGGCGGCGTCACCGGATCGGCGCCGAACACGGTGTTCCTCGAATCGGCCGCCGGTGTCGGCGAAGGCGCGCGGACCGGACTGGCGAGTATCGTCACCGGCGGGCTGTTCACCGCCACGCTGTTCCTGACCCCGATCGCGGCCGTCGTCCCGGCGCAGGCCGCGGCACCCGCGCTGGTGGTCATCGGCGGCATGATGATGGCGCAATGCCGCCGGATCCCATGGCAGGACCTGGACTTCGCGATCCCGGTGTTCCTGACCATCGCGTTGATCCCGTTCACCTACTCGATCACCAACGGGATCGGCGCCGGACTGGTCGCGTACGTGCTGATCAAGATCTGCAAGGGCAAGATCCGCGAGATCGGCTGGATCCTCGGGATCCTGGCCGCGGTGTTCGGGGTGTACTTCGGGATCGAAGGGATCATGTCGTGGTTCTGATGTTCCTCAACGGCGGCGGGATGCGCGGCGGACCGCTGCACGAACAGTTGCAGGGCGCGCCGTTGTGCTGCGTGGCCCGGTCCGCGCCCAAATACCGCTACTTCTCCGTGGGCGACCGGTTCCCGGCGATGTACGAAGGCGGCTCCGCCTCCGTGGTCGGCGAGGTCTACGACCTGCCGCTTTCGGTGTTGCGGGACCACCTGGTCCCCGCCGAGCCGCCGGAACTGGAGCTCGGCGTCGTCGAACTGGCGGACGGCGCGGCCTGTCTCGCGACCGTCCTGCGTTCGTCCTTTGTGGACTCCGCCGAGCTGACGGACATCTCCTCCGTCGGCGATTGGCGGGCTTACCTCGCGTCCCGCTAGTGATCCGTGAAGGCCTCCTTCCCTACCTTGAGAGTAGGGAAGGAGGCCTTCACGGAACGTCACAGCACGAAGACGAGATTGCTCGCCGCCGGGTGGAACATCTCGGGCGCACCCGCGTAGAAGGCCCGCCAGACACCGGGTTTGCGGTGCTCGGCCGAAGTCGCGAAAGCCCAGGTGGTGCCGTTCCACGTGGCCTCGACCGTCGCCGCCGTGGTCCAGCGGTAGGTGGCGAGTGAGAAGTACTGGAGGTCGACCGGGATCGGGTTCGCGGTGTAGCGGCCGGGGAACTCGATCGTGCCGGACGCGGTCACGGCCTTGTCCGCGCCACGGCCCGCCGCGAACGACGTGATCGCCGAGGGATGGAGCACGACGATCTTCGAGGTGTCGGCGCGCGAGCTCGCGATCGACGGGTCGGTGGAGAAGAAGTCGGCGTGGTAGTTGCCGGTGCGGATCGGCGTCAGCGTCGCGCTGTAGACACCGGTGGCGTCGGTGACCGGCTTGGCCTGAGCCTCGCCGCAGAAGCCGTTGAAACAGAACGAGATCCCCACCTCGGCGCCCGCGATCGGCGTGGCGTCGGCCTTGGTGAGCTTCCCGGAGATCGTGACGCTCTCCCCGGCGTCGATCCGCGTGCTGCCGGTGGTCGTGGTGAGGGTGGACGGCTGGACTTCGGTGGCGGACGCGGGTACGGCGCCCGCGGTGAGCAGTGCGGCGGCGGCGATGGTGCCGATCACGAGCTTCCTGATGATCATGTGCTCCCCAAACGGATTTCGGCTTCTGTGACCGCTAGGTCGGCCGGAAGTCGTTGCCCGTTGCGGGAAGAACCCGGTGTTCAGCAGTCCGCCGTCGGTGCTTCACGCAGCCGGGAGCAATGTGCGCGCCAAGGCGACGGACGACAGCCCCGCGACCTCGAGTGCTTCGGTGTCACGCAGCGATCGGCTCAGCACGAACGCGCCTTCGAGGCTGTTCACCAAAGCGATCGTGAGTTGCCGGGCGGCCGCGGGTTCGAGGCCGTACTTGCCCAGCTTCTCGGCCCCGGTCTCGATCCACGCCGTGAACACGTCGGCCGTCGCGATCCGCAGCTTCTCGTTGGTGCTGGCGACCTCGAGCGCGACCGTCGCGATGGGGCACGCGTCGGCGTAGTCGGTCGCTTTCAGTGTCTCGGCCGCGCTGGCGAAGCACGCCTCGATGCCGTGGACGAGGTCCGGTTCGTCGGCGAAGAAGATCTCGAACAGCGCGAGGTACATCATCCCCGAGGTGCGGATGACCTCCTCGCCGAGCTGTTCTTTGCCGCCGGGGAAGAAGTGGTAAAGCGAGCCGAAGGGCGCTTTCGCGGCTTCGACGATCTGCTTCACCCCGGTGCCGGTGTACCCGTTCCGGCGGAGCAGTTCGGCGCCGGCGTTCACGATGCGTTCCCGCGTTCCAGTCACGCCTCCATGATAGAGCGTTCTATCTAACCCCTGAAACGTGAAAGATGCTCACATCTATTGTGGACGGCGGTGGGAACTTGCCAGGATCGGCCGGTAGTCCAACGACGGATCACGAGGTCGCCATGCGCCGTACCGCCCGACTTGTCCTCGCCACGCTGCTGGCTGTCCTCTCGCTAGCGAGTTTGGGCACACCCGCGAGCGCCGCCGAGACCCCGTCCTTCCGCAAGTACGTCGCTCTCGGCGACTCCTACACCGCGGGCCCGCTGATCCCGTGGCAGCAGGCGAGCTGGTGTTTCCGGTCGAACAACAACTATCCGGCCTGGCTCGCCACCAAGCTCGGGCTCTACTACGAATCAGGCGCCTTCACCGACGTCAGCTGCTCGTCGGCGGACACCACGAACATGACGAAACCGCAGGTGGTGCCTTCGCCGAGCCTGGCGCTCGCCAGCGCGCCGCCGCAGTTCGACGCGCTGACCCTGGACACCGACCTGGTGACCATCGGCATCGGCGGCAACGACTACGGCGTCTTCGGCAGCCTCATCGGCAAATGTCCTGAGCTGCGCGACAGCGATCCGACCGGCTCGCCGTGCAAGGACCACTTCACGATCAACGGGACCGACACCCTGCTCGCGGCGATCGAGAACACCCGGCGGAACCTCGAACGCGTCGTCAAGGGCGTCCGGGAACGTTCGCCCGCCGCCACGATCGTGCTGGTCGGGTACCCGCGGATCGTGCCGCCGACGGGTTACTGCCCCAGCGTGGTCCCGTTCGCCGACGGTGACTACGCCTGGGCCGACGAGGTCGAGCGCGCGCTCAACAAGGCCGTGTCGACGGCCGCCCGCAAACAGGGCGCCCGCTACGTCGACACCTACGGGCCGAGCCTCGGGCACGACGCCTGTTCGGGTGATGCGGCCTGGGTGAGCGGCAAGACCACCGATCTGTTCCGGGCGGTGGCCTACCACCCGTACGCGGCGGGCATGAAGGCCGAAGCCGACCTGATCTTCAAAGCGCTAGGCGGGACCACCGCGGTGTCCACGAAGGCCCCCGACGCGCGGAACGTGACCACCGCGGACGAACTCCAGCGCAAGGCCGCCGCGGCGGGACTTGTGCCTCGGACCTAGCCGTCCCTCGATCCTTGGTTCACCTTCCGGCGCTACCTGCGGTCGATGTTCGCCCGGTGTGCCCGGCCCTAGCGTCGTGAGCCGTTGGGAAACCAAGGAAGAAGGGGGAAGTGCATGAAGCGGTTCTTGGTCGCCGGGTTGCTCCCGGTGATCGTGGGCGGGCTGCTCGCCGGAGCCACACCGGCTTCGGCGGGCGTCCCGGCTCACTACGCCGACCAGAAGCTGGCGTGGGTCCCCTGCGCCGAATCGGACCTGATCTCGTTGCCGCCGGGCACCGACATCAGCGGGCTCGAATGCTCGACGTTCCGCACGCCCCGGGACTGGGATCGTGCGGACGAGCGGCAGGACCTGACCATCGCGGTCAGCAGGCTGAAGGCCACCGGGACCTCGACGGCCTCGCTGCTCACCAACCCGGGCGGGCCGGGCGGCGCCGGCCGCTGGCAGCCGACGATGTTCCGCGGGCAGGAGAAGCTGCGCGAGCACCAGGACATCATCGGTATCGACGTGCGCGGGACCGGCAAGAGCACGAACGTCACCTGCCGGGGCACGGCCGGACTGATCCGGCAGCTGGATCCTCGCGACCGGGATCCGCGCAATCTGAACCAGATCCTGGCCAACGCCGAACACGTGGCCAGGTCCTGCCAGAGCGCCGGCGGCGAACTCGGGCCGCTGATCACCACGTACCAGACGATCAGGGACTTCGATCTGCTCCGCGACCTGCTCGGCCGGGAGAAGATCAACTGGGTCGGGTATTCGGGCGGCACCTGGCTGGGCGCGCACTACGCGCAGCAGTTCCCGCAGCGGACCGGGCGATTCGTGCTGGACTCCTCGACGGAGTTCACCACGGACTGGCAGAAGACGTTCGACCGGCAGCCGGTCGGCTTCGAGCGGCGCTGGCGGCAGGACTTCCTGCCGTGGATGGCGCGGTACGACGCGAAGTACCACTTCGGCACCAACGGCGAAGAGGTCCGGCAGAACTACGAGCGGGTCCGCTACGCCTTGTCCCGCAACCCGCTGGACGGGAGCGGGCCGATGGAACTCGACACCGCCATCATCTACATGCTGTACAAGAAGGCGACCTTCCCGGCGCTGGCCGACCTGCTGGTCAAGATCCGGGACGCGATGGAGAACCCGGGGGCGAAGGCCGAGGCCAAGGCCGCCGTCGAGGCGGCGGGTGACCACCCCGACGCGCAAGACGCCACCTTCTGGAACACCCTCTGTGGTGAGGGACGTTTCATCGGCACCCGCGAGTCGCTGATCCGCGCTTCGCAGCGGAACCTCGACCGAGGTCTGCTCCTGGCGGGTGGCGGCACGCTGAACGCCTCGGTCTGCCTGTTCTGGGACAAGGAACCCCGTCCGCTGCCGAAAATGGACGGCAAGGGGGTCCCGCCGGTGCTGATCGTGCACTCCGAGCACGATCCGGCCACGGCGATCGAGGGCGCCCGGAAGGCGCACGCGGGGTTCGCGAACTCGCGGATGCTGACCGTGACCGGTGAGGGTGACCACGGGCTCTACGCCGACGGGAACCCCAAGCTGGACGAGATCGTGAACGCGTACCTGGTCGACGGGATCGTCCCCGCCGACCAGAGCGTCCCCGGTATGCCGCTGCCCGTGCCCTAGAAGGTGGCGAGGGTGTGCCAGGCCAGGCCTGGGTCCTCCGCGTCATCGCGGAGGACGACACCCTCGATGAGGCCGTACGGACGGTCGGCGGCGTAAAAGACCTCGTTGTCGTTCTTCAGCCCGAACGGCGACAGGTCCACCAGGAAGTGGTGCTTGTTCGGCAGTGAGAGCCGGACTTCGGCGACCTCTTCGCGTTCCTTGAGCACAGCCTCTCCCATCGCGTACAGCGTCTGCTGCAGGGAGAGGCTGTGCTTGTCCGCGAAGGTCTCCAGCAGGATCCTCCGCACTTCGGCGTGGCTCGTGGCCCAGTCGATCCCGTCGCCCTGGTAGCGCCAGCGCGCGGTCACGGCGGTGGCGAGGATCCGGTCGTTCGTCTCGGCCAGCGTCGTGTACTCGTCGCGAGGGAAGCCGTGGAACTCCGAGCCGGTCGACTTGAGCACCACGAGATCGTCCAAACCGGACACCACCCAGGCCTGGTCGCCCTGAACGGTCACCGCGGTCGTGCGCTTTTCGCCGCCCGCCTCGGAGAACGCGTGGTCGTGGCCGGAGATGCGGTTCCAGCCGTGTTCGTCGATCAGGATCCGGGCGCCGGTGATGTGCTGATTCGAGCCGACGAAATGCCGCCCGAGTCGCAGCGCGAAGTCCTCGATCTCGCCGACGGGCGCCTCCTTGGCGAAGGCGTACACGGTGTTCTTCTGGGTGTCGGTCGCGACGACGTCGGCGTTGTCGCCGGTGAGGTGTGTGGCCGCGAGGTCGCCGCGCAGCGACGTCGAAACGGTGAGGTCTTTGAGGTGGTGGACGGTGCCTTCGCGCCGGACGGTGACGAGCCGGACTTCGGCCTTGCCGTACTGGTTGGGGCCCAGGGTGATGGCCACGGGCGATCAGCTCCCTCGATAGGTGGAATAGGCGAACGGGCTCAGCAGCAACGGCACGTGGTGGTGCTCGGTCCCGTCGGCGATGCGGAAGGTCAGGGTGACTTCGGGGAAGAAGGAGTCCGGGCCGAGGTGGGCGCCGGTGTCGAAGACCAGCCGGTACACCCCGGGTTCCAGGGTTTCCGGGCCGAGGTCGCGGATCCGGCCGTCGGCGTCGGTCCGCCCTTCGGCGACGGGTTCGCCCGCGCCGGTTTCGAGGCGGACCCCGACGCCCGCCGCGGGCCGTCCCGCGGCGGTGTCGAGGATGTGCGTGGTCACGAGGCTCATGCCGTCACCGCCTTCTCCAGCCGCAGCGCGGCGATCCTGGCCAGCTCTTGGCCGGCCACTTCGAGTTCCTTCTCGGGGTCGTTCGAGAGCCTCGAACGCAGGTTTTCCAGCAGTTCGGCGCCGCTCCGGCCGCTCGCGCAGACCAGGAAGACGTGCCCGAACGTCGCCTCGTACTCGGCGTTGGCCGCGGCGAACTCGCGCGCCGCGTCACCGTCCACACCGGACTGTTCCGAGCGCGACCAGCCTGCCTCGGTGCTCGCGCCCCCCGCTTTCTCCCCGATCCGGGGATGGGCGGCCATGGCGCGCCGGACCTCTTCGGGACGCAACGGGGTGAGCGTCTCCGCCGTGGCGAGCAGCGCGGCGAGGTCGGCGTACGGACGCCTGGCCAGCAGGGTTTCCACCCAGCGCGGGACGTCGAGGCAGGCTGTCAGCGCCGGCCGGACGTCCTGAGCGGGAGCCTGGTTGAACTCTCGAATGGTGAGCGGCACGGGAACCGACGGTACGGCGGCGCTTCCACCGCCGTCAACATTTTGTTGAAACAGCTCTTCATTCTTGGTCTCGGTTGAGGTAGTTGTAGACCGTGAACCTCGTGACCCCCAGTGCTTCGGCGACGGTCGACACCGATTTGCGGAGGCCGAACGCGCCGCGTTCCTTGAGCAGTCGCACCGCGCGCTGCTTGGTGGCGCGGTCGAGGGTGTCGAGTTTGCCGCCGAGTTCGCGTTCGACGTCGCCGATGAGCCGGGCGAGCGCACTGTGCAGTTCGACCGCGGGCTCGCTCTTGTCGTCGCCGACCTGCCGGAGCTGGAGGGTCACGCGGGTGGCGCCGCCGTTCAGCGCCGCCCTGGCGATGGCGGGAAGCGCGTCGAGGAGGGTGTCGGCATCGCCGCGGACGAGGGTGCCGAGCGGGCCGAAGTCGGCGGACAGACCCGCGTCCTCCGCGGTGTCGCGGGCTTTGACGGCGTGTTCGGGTGGCGGGCCCTCGCCGTGGAACGGTTCGCTGGTGAACTCGGCTTCTAACTGCACCCAGCGAAGGTAGCGCCGCCAGGGCTCGTTGACGAGCAGGATGGCCGGAGCTAATGTCGGAGAGCGAAACCTCGATTCCACTGAGTGGAAGTTGGAGGCTTTAGATGGACTTGGTGATCAAGGCCGCGCGAGCCGTGACGGCCGCCGGAGAGGTATCCGCGACCATCGGTGTCGACGACGGCCGCATCGTCGCGGTCGAGCCCGCCGGAGCCGGCCTGGACGGCGATCGGGTGCTCGAACTCGGCGAGGACGTCGTCCTGCTGCCGGGGCTCGTGGACACCCATGTGCACGTCAACGACCCGGGCCGGACCGAATGGGAGGGTTTCGCGTCGGCGATGCGCGCGGCCGCGGCCGGCGGGGTCACCACCATCGTGGACATGCCGCTGAACAGCCTGCCGCCGACGGTGGACGTCGCGGCGCTGGAGGTGAAGCGCAAGACGGCCGAGGGCCGGGTGCACGTCGACGTCGGGTTCTGGGGCGGTGCGATCCCCGGCAACCTCGCGGAGCTGCGCGGCCTGCACGAGGCCGGGGTGTTCGGTTTCAAGTCCTTCCTGCTGCATTCCGGAGTGGACGAGTTCCCGCCGCTGGACGCGCGAGGACTCGAAGAGGCGATGACCGAACTGCGGACCTTCGACGGCATGATCATCGTGCACGCGGAGGACTCCGACGCGATCGATCACGCGCCCGACCCGCACGGCGAGAAGTATGAGGACTTCCTGCACTCGCGTCCGCGCGGCGCGGAGAACGTGGCGATCGCGCAGGTCATCGAGCTCGCGAGGAAGACCGGTGTCCGCGCGCACATCCTGCATCTGTCCTCTTCGGACGCGCTGCCGATGGTCGAGAGCGCGCGGCGCGACGGTGTCCGGCTGACCGCCGAGACCTGTCCGCACTACCTGAGTTTCACCGCGGAGGAGATCGGCGACGGCGCCACGCAGTTCAAGTGCTGCCCGCCGATCCGTGAGGCAGGGAACCGCGAACTGTTGTGGCAGGGCCTCGCGGACGGCGTCATCGACTGCGTGGTGACCGACCATTCGCCGTGCACCCCGGAGCTGAAACGCTTCGACAGCGGCGATTTCGGGCTCGCCTGGGGCGGGATCGCCGGTCTGCAACTCGGCCTGCCCGCCGTCTGGACCCAGGCGCGGCAGCGCGGGTTCGCGCTCACCGACGTCGTCCGCTGGATGGCCGAGCATCCGGCCGCGCAGGCGGGCATGCGCCGCAAAGGTCATCTCGCGCCGGGCTACGACGCGGATTTCAGCGTGTTCGCACCCGACGAGGCTTTCGTCGTCGACGTCGCGAAGTTGAAACACCGCAACCCGGTCAGCGCTTACCACGGACGGCCGCTCGCCGGTGTCGTCCGGAGCACGTGGCTGCGGGGCGAGGAGATCACCGGTGAAGACCCGGCAGGCGTTCTGCTGACCCGGGGTGACTGCTGAGATGGAGGATGCCGTGAACGACCGTCCTGAGTGGACAGCCCGGCCCGATCTGGCCTCGCGCAAGTTCGGCGGGACCGTGATGTGGGCGACGGACGAGTTGTTCGCCGAGAAGGAAAACCTGGTCAACCCGTGGGTGCCCGCGCATCAGACGGAGACCTTCGGGCCCAAGGGGCAGGTCTACGACGGCTGGGAGACCCGGCGGCACCGTGAGCCCGGCGACGACCAGGCCGTCGTCCGGCTCGGTCTGGCTGGCGCGATCACCGGGGTCGTCGTGGACACCGCATTCTTCAAGGGCAACTACCCGCCGTTCGTCTCGGTGGAGGCGTGCGCCGTCGACGGCTATCCCAACGCCGCCGAACTGTCCGAAGTGGACTGGGACGTGCTGGTGAAACGCGGCGCGGCGGCGGGGCACACGGAGAACTTCTTCGAGATCGGCGGGAGCAAGCGCTACACGCACGTCCGGCTGACCATGCATCCGGACGGCGGTGTGGCCCGGCTGCGCGTGCACGGCACGCCGATCCCGGACCCTCGTCTGCTCGATCCCGGCGCGCTCGACCTCGCCGCGCTGGAGAACGGCGCGGTGGTCACCGGATGCAGCAACATGTTCTATTCCTCGCCCAACAACCTCTTCTCGCCAGGGCTCGCCGCGCATCAGGCCGAAGGCTGGGAGACCGCGCGGCGCCGGGACGACGGGAACGACTGGGTCACGGTGCGGCTCGCCGGCGCGGGTGTCGTCCGGTTCGCCGAACTGGACAACAGCAACCTCAAGGGCAACGCGCCGGGCTGGGCGGCACTGAGCGGCCGAGACGGCGATGGCGAGTGGGTCGAGTTGCTGCCGAAGACGCGTCTGCAACCGGACACCCGGCACCGGTTCGCGCTTGCCGAGGGACCCGAGGTGACCGAAGTGCGTCTCGACATCTATCCCGACGGCGGGATGGCGCGCCTGCGTCTCTTCGGCGCGCTGACCGATCGGGGCCGCGCTGACCTCACTTCGCGCTTCGAGGCCGCGCGCTCCTGAAACGCGGGGTCAGGGGCGCGCGCCCGGCCGGTTCAGGTACGCGGAGAACAGCGAGAGGACGATTCCGACCGAGAAGATCGCGGTGAGCCACCAAGCGCCGCCGATGGACAGGTTCCACACCAGGGCACCCGCCATGAGCAGTGCCATGACGATGTTCCTGATCTGCAGCGGCGTCGGTTTGGCCATACCGCCACCTTCTCACGCGTCCGGATTTTTTCGAGCGGCGGGCAACCCTCGTGGGTGTGACATGCGTAACCGACATGTCAACTTCATCCACTTCCCGGGGAGACCGAAGTGCAAGCCGAAACCCGAAGAATTCCGCGGCGGGGCCTCGTGCTTTTCGCCGCTTGCCTGGCCGGGAGCGCCGTGTTCGCCGCCCCCGCGCAAGCGACGTCGCCCGAAACCGTGGCGCGTTCGCAGCAGAAGCCGGTCGAGATGCGCTCGGAACGCACCGAGAACTCGTCCACGTTCGCCAATCCCGACGGTTCCCGCACCACCCAGGTGCACGGCGGTCCGGTCCACGTCCGCCGCGGTGGTGACTGGGTGCCTGTCGACCTGACACTGGAGAAGAGCGCGGACGGGCTCGTCCGGCCGAAGGCGCATCCACGCGAACTCGTGCTGGCGGGCGCGAGCGCCAAGAGCGGTGATCTCGCCACCGTGCAGAGCCGGGACGGGAAGGTCGCCCTGCAGTACCCGGGCGCGCTGCCCGAGCCGGTGCTGACCGGCGAGACCGCCACGTACCCGGAGATCCAGCCCGGCGTCGACCTGCAGGTCAAGGCCACGCGGACCGGTTTCGAGCAGTTCTTCGTCGTCAAGCGCCGTCCCGATCGCGCGTTGACGTTCGCGCTGCCGCTCCGGGCGACCGGGCTCACGCCGCGCACCGACGCGGACGGGAACACGCAGCTGGTCACCGCGTCCGGCGCGGTGGTGGGCAGCGTGCCCGCCGCCGAGATGTGGGACTCGCGGATCGACCAGCGCAGTGGCGACCCCGTCGCCAAGGTGAAGGTCGGGAAAGTGGTGTCCGCCAAGGAACGCGGAACACTCGGCCTGAACGTGACGCCGGACGCGGGCTACTTCGCCGACCCGGCGCGGTCCTATCCGGTCATCGTCGATCCGGGTGTGTCGGTGTGGACGAACTTCGACACCTTCACGCAGTCGAACATCGCGACCACCGACCAGTCGGGTGCCACCGAACTCCGCATCGGCACCTATGACGGCGGAGCCACGAAGGCCCGGTCGTATCTCCACTTCGACGTGGCGCGGTTCCGCGGCGCCGCCATCGAGTCGGCCACGTTGTCGTTGTGGGGCAACCATTCCTACTCCTGCTCGCCGCGCAACTGGGAGATCTGGGACTCCCTGCCTGCCGACACGGGCACTCGCTGGGCGAACCAGCCGCCGCCCCGCACGCGATGGGCGACGACGAACGCGACCCGTGGCTACAGCGCGGCCTGCGCGGCCGACTGGGTCCGGACCCCGATCGGGAACCTGGTCGGTGACTGGGCCGGTTCGGGGGTCACCACCGGATCGATGGTGCTGAAGGCGGAGAACGAGTCGGATTCCTTCGGCTGGAAGAAGTTCTCGTCCGGCGAGGGCGGCAAGTCGCCGTACATCGAGGTGACCTACCGGAACCAGCGGCCGAATCCCGCCGCCGGGCACGACATCTCGGACCGCGTCGACATCGGCGGCGTCACCCACACGAAATCCCTCACCCCGACGCTGCGCTTCACGCCGACGGACCCCGACGGCGGCAACGTCACCGCGGTCTTCTACGTCTACGAAGGCGAAACGATGATCGGGGACTTCTGGAAGTGGGACGTCCCCTCCGGCACCACCGCGACCTGGACGGTGCCGCCGGGACTGTTGCAGGAGAACCACAGCTACCGGTTCCGGGCCACCACGTTCGACCCCGGTGAAGAGTTCGCCGACGACGCCTGGGTCTCACTGCAAGCGGTGTCGAGCGGGCTCTACGCCGATGTCGCCGCATGCGGCTGGAACAACGGGACCAAGGTGCAGCAGTGGCCGTCGAACGGCGCGGACTGCCAGAAGTTCTTCCCGTGGGGCACCGGTGACGGCTACTACCAGTTCCGTGCCAAGCATTCCGGGCAGGTTTTGGACAACACCGGCTGCCATACGGCCAGCGGAAACCCGGTGACCACCTACGACCGCGTCGCGGGCGCGTGCCAGAAGTGGACGATCGAACCGCAGACGGTCGGCACGGGGGTGTACCGGTACGCCGTCCAGAACGCGGGCAAGCTGCTGGACCAGGGCTGCACCGCGGGCCAGGGAGCACCGCTGTTCATCTGGGACCGGATCCCCGGTCGTGGCTGCCAGAACTGGCGGATGCCGGTCTCGCCCGCGAACGGGGTCACCGTGCAGTGGCTGCCGTTCACGGTGAACACCGCGGCGGAGTAGCGCCTCAGGGGGCGGACTGGCGTCGTGAGCTGATCACGCCGGTGTTGAAACCGGCGAGGTGGAGCCCACCGGCGAACCGGGCGTGCTCGATCTTGACGCAGCGGTTCATCACCACGTCCAGTCCGGCCTCCAGCGCACTGTCGGCGACGGGTTCGTGCCACAGGCCCAGTTGCAGCCAGAGCGTGCGCGCTCCGGCCCTGACGACCTCCTCGGCGACGCCGGGGAGGTCGTCGTGCTTGCGGAACACGCTGACCAGGTCGACTTCGCCGGGAACGTCGGCAAGCGACGGGTACACCGGCTGTCCGAGGAGTTCGTCCAACCGCGGGTTCACGAAGTTGACCTGGTACTTGCTGGAGGAGAGCAGGTACGTCGCGACGAAGTAGCTCGGCCGCGCCGGGTTGTTCGAGGCGCCGACGATGGTCACCGACTTCGTCCGCGAAAGGATGCGGCGGCGCTCGACCGCGCCGACGTCGTGGCTCATCCCGCCACCGCCTTGCCGAGTGCCTGATCGAGATCCCACAGGATGTCGTCGACGTCCTCCAGCCCGACCGACAGGCGGATCAGGTCCGGGCCGACACCCGCCGCGCGCAACCGGTCCTCCGAAAGCTGCTGATGGGTGGTGGACGCCGGATGGATGACCAGCGTCCGCGCGTCCCCGACGTTCGCCAGATGCGACAGCAGTTCGACGGAGTTCACGAACGTCTCCCCGGCCGCGCGGCCGCCGTCGACACCGAAGGAGAACACGGCGCCCGGTCCGGCGGGCAGGTACTTCTTCGCGCGGTCGTGGTGCGGATGCTCCGGCAGGCCCGCGTAGTTCACCCAGGCCACCCTGCTGTCGTTCGCGAGGTACTCCGCGACGGCACGCGCGTTGGCGACGTGGGTGTCCATCCGCTGCGGCAGCGTCTCGACGCCTTGCAGCAGGAGGAAGGCCGAGTGCGGGGAGAGGACGGCGCCGATGTCGCGCAACTGCTCGGCACGGAGCCGGGTGCAGAAGGCGTACTCGCCGAAGTTCTCCCAGTACTTCAGGCCGCCGTAGCTTTCGACGGTCTCCGTCATCCGCGGGAACTTCCCGTTCCCCCAGTCGAACTTCCCGGATTCGACGACCACCCCGCCCAGCGTGGTGCCGTGCCCGCCGAGGAATTTCGTGGCCGAATGCAGCACGATGTCGGCGCCGTGCTCGATCGGGCGGCACAGGTACGGCGTGGCCAGGGTGGCGTCGACGACCAGCGGGATGTCGTGCGCGTGCGCGAGCTCGGCCAGCCCGGCGAGGTCGGCGATCGCGCCGCCGGGATTGCCGATGACCTCGGTGAAGATCAGCTTCGTCCGCTCGGTGATGGCGGCCGCGTAGTCCTCGATGCGGTCACCGCTGACGAAGGTGGTCTCGATCCCGAAGCGGCGCAGCGTCCCGGTGAGTTGCGTGACCGTCCCGCCGTAGAGCCCACCGGCGGAGACGATGTGGTCTCCCGTCTCGGCGAGCGCGGAGAAGGTCAGGAACTCGGCCGCCTGGCCACTGCTGGTCGCGACGCCGCCGATCGCGCCTTCGAGGCTGGCCAAGCGTTCCTCGAAGGCCGCGACCGTCGGGTTGCCGATGCGGCTGTAGATGTTGCCGTACTTCTGCAACGCGAACAGGTTCGCCGCGTCGGCCGCGTCCTCGAAGACGAAGCTCGTGGTCTGGTAGATGGGCACGGCGCGGGCGCCGGTCGCCGGGTCGGGCGTCCCGCCCGCGTGCAGGGCGCGGGTGCGGAAGCCCCAGGTGCGTTCACTCATCGCGCCCGACGCTACCGCTCGTCCCACCCGGTGACCATCCATCCCATCCCGTGGCCACCCGTCCTACTGGCGGTCGAGGGTGATCACCGTGCCAGGGCGGTGACCGTTCCGCCGCGGGGTGACCGGCCGCGATTCGGCGCGGGACACCGCGACCCCGGCCGGCCGCTGCCGGTCGGCGGGCAGCACCTCGCGCGAGTTCGTCCGATCCGCCAGCCGCAGGGACTGCGCCGAGGTCAGCCACTCTTCGGCGGGCTCGGCGATCTCGAGCAGTAAAGCCTCGAACTCCGACCGGGTGGTCTCGAGGATGTGCGGCGCCGCGAGCCAGCGCAGCACCTGACGTCCGGTGACCGCCATCCGCTGCCGAGGCGAGGACACCAGTCGCTGGTCGAAGTGGCGGATCAGCACCTCGTCCACGGTGTCCCACGCGTTGGCGGCGCCGAACAGATCCAGTACATCCTCCGAGCCGAGGATCTTGAACGCCTCCGTCAACAGCTGCATGACCTCGACCCGCAGCACGTTCAGATGGCCGTACGAGGTGAACTTCAGGTTGTTCCGCAGGTCCAGCCCGCTGCGCCGCACCACCGCGACACTGCCGAAGCTCGGGTCGTACGCGCGTTCCCGGACGACGTCGGAGATCCGCTTGTCCCGCCAGAACAACGCCACCTGGTTGCTGAACTGCGTGAACAGCTGGTGGAAGTCAGTGTTCGGCCGCGAGTTCGCTGAACCGAGCCCCTTGCCGTAGCCGAGCACTCGCCGGTACGCGCTGATGCGATCCCGCCGGGTGTAACGCAGCACGTCCCGCCGGTCGAACCGGTACAGGCCGAAGGCGCCGGGGCCATCGGAAAGCCGGATCGCGCCGCCCTGGAACAGCTCCTGCAGTTTCTGCACCACACGGAACACGCCGATCCGCTCGTGCTGGTACAGGTAGTACAGATCGCCGACCGCGATGACCCGCTCCGAAGCGACCGTCTCGTCGTAGGCGTCGACGCCAGGCGGCATCGCCGTCGCCCCGAGGTCCGCGGCCGAACTGTCGCCGAGACCGACGAGTTGCGCGATCCCACCGTCCGCCGGACCTGGTCTGCCCCGCTGTTCGGCCTCGACCGCGGTGAGCATGTCGTCCAGCTGTTTGAGGACCGCGTCGCCGAGCTTCGGATCGCTGCCCAGTTCGTTGGCGAGCTTCCCGGCGACCTGGCCGCGAAGTGCCGCGACCCGGTCGAACAGTTCCCGGTATTCCTTTTCCGTGCCCATCGTCTTCCTCCCGTACGGGTCCGGCTACTGCCCGGTCCGCTTGCGCGTGGTCCGGGGTTTCGGCGGTTCCTCCGCCTCGGGTGGTGTCTGCTCTTCCTGGAGGGCGTGCCCTTCGCGCAGCTCGGCGACCGACGGCACCGCCGGCGTCCGCCCGGACGAGGGCGGGGGCAGCGGAGGCGGAGGGGACGTCGGCTGCGGCATGAGCTGCGGGGTGGGCGGGGCCGGTGGGTTCGGGTCGGACGGCGACGACGGCGTGCCGGGCCGCCCGATCGGCTCGGCGATCCGGACGACCTCCTGCAGATGGTCGTCGAGTTCGTCGATGGCCCGTTGCACACGGGAGCTGAAGAAGCCCGGGGGAAGTGACGCGCGGAAGTTGCCGGGGACGTCCCCGTTGGGGCCGCCGGTGCTCTGCCGGGGCAGGTTCGCCACGATGCGCTGAAGCCGCCTCGCGATCTGGATGAACGACGTGCCGACACCCTCCTTGCCCGCCGACTCGATCAGCTTGCCGCCCTCGAAGGTGGCGAATTCGCGGATCCAGCGCAGCAGCCCGCCGAGCGACATGGTCCCGCCCTCCGGGTCGGGGACACGGAGCACTTCCAGATCTTCCTGCTGGATGAAGACCGATCGCAGCATCGCGACGACCTCGTCGACCTGGGACGCCGCCGCGGACAACAGCCGGGAAAGAGCGACAACGGCGGGGCCGAAGAACGGCTGACCACCTGCCGGCTGCGAGAACGGATCGATCTTGTCGCGTGCGTCCTGCCAGCCCCTGAACAACGAGACCACCCAATCCGTCAGCGTGATGAAGGAGGTCTGGATCCGTTCCTCCTCGATCGTGTTGACCTTGCCCGAGACCAGGCCGAGCTCGTCCCGCAACTGGCCGAGGTGCCCTCGCGTCCCGTCTCCGAGTAGCAGCAGGAAGAGCTGATCGACCCGTGCCACGCGGAGCAGCGGGCTCTCGAGCTCCTGCCGGATCTGTTCGAGATCGTGCCGGACGAGCGCACGGAAGCCTTCGGCGTTCTCGGGGTCCGAATCCGTCCTCAGTGGACGGAGCGAGTCGAGCAGCGCGAGCGAGTCCTTGACCGCGCTCCGGGCCCTCGCCGCGAGCGAGGCCTGTCCGCCGGTGACGGCGCCGAGGTCGGCTTGGATCGCGTACCCGCGCGGTGTCCACTTGGCCTCGGTGCGCCCTTGGACCTCTTTCAGCTCGAAGCTGCCGGTCAGCGCCGCCACGAAGCCTTTCGTGTCACCCTCGCGCCACTTCCAGCCGAGCGTGTCGCTGATCGTCTGTTCGGCGAGTGCGCCGGGTGCCGCCGACGGCGGTGGGTACTGCCCGGTCGACAGCGGATACGCGCTGTCGATGTCCTGTGCACGCGGCAACGTCGCGCCGCGGTCGTCGTTGATCGTCATCGGGTCGCCCCACATCCCTTGAATTCGGCCAGTTCCACTGCTTCACGCCAGCACCGCACCATCACGTCCTCCGCCGAGGACAAGGCGATGGCGCATTGGTCCACCCCGGCGTGGAAGCTCTTCGCCCAGCCCCGCCATTCCTGTTCCCGTCCGTGCACCGCGCGCAGCAGCCCGGAAACCGCGTGGTGCGAACGGCACTGCCCGTCCACCCGGCGCCGCAGCTTCAGCAGCGACGACGCCGTGGTGTGCAACGACTCGGCGCTCACCGGGCGCCGTGTCGCACGTGTGGCCGCTTCGACCTCGCCAGTGCCGTCGAGGACGACTTCGGCGAGGTGGTCCGCCGCGGCTAGCCCGACGCCGTCGGGCCTGTCCTCGGAGACGCTGATCTCCAGCGCCCGCCAGCACGCGGCCACCTGGTTCACTTCCTTGCCCAGCCGGGAGAATTCGGTGTGGATGGTCATCTCGACCTCCTGCCGAGCTCTTCCATGAAGAAACCGGAAAGCCGCTTCGGTGGGGCCATTCCCTCTTCGAGCGCGTACCGGACCGCGCCGATCAGGAACCGTTCCGGCACCACGCCCGGGGACACGCCGTCGGCCAGTCTTTCCGCCGCTTCCTCGATCATCGCCTGTTCCTTGGCTTCGCACCGCAGCGCCTTCGCGAGGGGACGATGGCCCAGTGAGGGGAACGAGGTGAAGCACATCGCGTCCACCACCACGGGGATCGCCTTGTCCGCCGTTTTCAGCAGTGCCGGCGGTGCGTTGATCAGCTTCGCCCTCGGGTACAGCTTCCGCCACAACGCCGCGTAGGCTTCCGCGTGCTGAGTGAAACCCATGCGGCGCAACAACTCCACCGAGATCTTCGCCCGCAGGTACGGCACCGGGTGCACCGCGCGTGGGGAGAACCCCGTCGTTTCGAGTTCGGTGCGCCCGATGACGTCGAACAGCGAACCGACGACCGCCGGACCGCCCAGCAACAGCGCGGACAGGTCGGCGAAGGTCTCGCGGTTCCACCTGACCCAGGTACCGGTCACCGCCCGTGGCACCCCCGCCTCGACGAGCCTCGCCGCGACCTGCAGCGGGATCGCCCTGGCGAGGCCCAGGTCGTTCTGCAGGTTGTGGCTCACCTCGTGCAGGACCGCGCCGAGCGTCCACGGGTTCACCAGCCGGTGGTACGGAAGCTGGATCAGCGGGAACGGATTCAGCCGGTTTCCCAGACGCCGCAAGGGGATCCCGCGGCGCGAGGTGGCCGGGCCGGAGCCGGTGCGCAGGTAGCAGAACGGCGGCGGGGTCGGGATCGACCGCCAGTGTCCGATCCCGAGGTACGCGTACTGGTAGCAGTCGAGCGCCACCCGGTCGCAGGCCACCAGCCACGGGGCGAACGCGCCCTGCCGCTGGTTGAACAGGTCGAGGTAGAAGTCCCAGACCCGTTCGGTGGTCCGGACCCAGCGCTGGGCGCGGGACTTCGCCAGCAGGAGCCGGGCGAGCTCGGCCTGTTCCGGCCGCGCCGCCGCCTCCTGTGCGCTCTCGCGGGCCACGCGGGTCGCGGTGGACAACGGCCCCCGCAGGGTCGCCATCATGCGGTTGACCGCCGCCAGATGGGCCCGGCTCGGCCCGGTCGCCGGATCGCCGAACTCCGACCAGCGGAACGGCCGCAACGCGTCCAGATGCCGCTCCACGTTCGTGGCCTGGGAGAGGACCCATGCCTCCAGCTCCCTCCCGCCGGATGGCCTCGCCCGCCGCGCTCCGGCGGGAGGGACCGGGGCACCGGATGCCGCGGGGAGCGCCCTAACGGCGGCGCGCACGGCCGCGCGCCCGCTTGCTCTGTGTGGCACGACGCCGGTTGCGCTGGGCAGCGGTCCGCGCCGGGACACGCCGCGCGGTCCGGCGACGCCGTGCACCCGGCCGCTGTGCCGCCGCACGCCGTCGAGCGGGCTGCTTGCGTCGCGTGCTCTTCTTGTTCGGCCGTTTCAGCAGCTTGTCCGCACCGAAGCTGACAGCGCCACCGATCAACGCGTTCGACAGCCAGCCGGGCGTCATCTGCATGCCCTTGCGGAGGCCGGCCTTGACCTTCCCCGCGGTGCGCTTGACGATCTGCGGAATACGCCGGACGAGGTGCCGCGTGCCGGGATTGCGCCAGAGCTTGCGGCCGAGGCTGGCCGCGCCGCGGACGATCTTCGGGGCCACCGAGCGCACCACCGGTGCGAGCCGGGGCAACGCGCGGACGGCCAGCGCCGCCAGCGGTCCGATGAACGCCTCGGCCTCCTCCTCGGTCTCGGCCTGTTCCGCCTGGAAGGCCAGCCGGGCCAGCTGATCGGCGTCGGGATAGAGGCGACGCAGCGGATTGACGAAGTCCTCTCCTTCGAACTCGTCCTCGAACTCGAACTCCGCCTCGAGCTCGCGGACCAGGTTCTCGAACTCCGCTTCGAATTCGGCCTCGTCCTCGAACTCGAACTCGTAGAGCGCTTCGTCCTCGTTCTCGAGTTCGTCTTCGAGTTCCTGGGCCAGCTCACCCAGTTCGTCTTCGTCCTCGAACTCGTAGAGCGCCTCGTCCTCGTCTTCGAGCTCGTCCTCCAGCTCATAGGCCAGTTCGCCGAGCGCGCCCTCCAGCTCGTCCTCGAACTCGTCCTCGAACTCACGGCTCAGCTCGTCTTCCAACTCGCCGTCCACTGCCGCATAGCCACGGCTCATAACCGTTCTCCTCTGCTCCGGTGAAAATCCCGCGGTCCCCGGCGCGGTGCGTCGGTGAGCACGGACCCGACACTGCCCGCGAACCGGGGCACACCGGTAGTCACACGTTCCTGTGTGACATGAATCGACTAGTTCGGACTTGTCACACAAATCGACGATGCGCTTTTCCTGTCGGAGGGGTTTGCTAGAGAGGGAGGGAAACCAAGAGGGGGGAGGCCGGTCTATGTCCACGAGCCCGGCGGTGGGATTTCCTGCGGCACCGATACACGATCTCGCGCGGCAGCGGAGGAAGGTCGTTTCGGACGATGAAACCGTGCGAAGCCTGGCGAGATCACTCGTCCGGCGGGTCACGGAACTGTGCGACGGGGACGCCGCGATGCGGAGACCGTTGCTCGACCTCACCGAGCACGGCGTCAGATGCCTGCTCGTACCGGTGACGCCGGAGGCGCACGACCTGCTCAGCCCGCGCGAACACGAAGTGGCGCGCATGGTGAGCCGGGGCTATACGAACAAGCAGATCGCCGGCGTACTGGAAATCAGCCTGAACACGGTTTCCGCGCATATGCGGCGGATCTTCACGAAACTGGGGGTCGGCACCCGGGCGGCGATGGTGGCCGCGTTGACGGGGGAGAATCTCGCGGCGGTGTGAGCGGACCGGGGTTGAGGCGACTTTCCGCGTTTGATGCGACGAAGGGACCTTTCGTCGCAAGGCAAAGGTGGCGTGGTCGGTGCCGGGGGTCGTGAGTGGCGATTCGGGTTAGAACCCGAATCGCCACTCACGACCCCCTCGCGCCCGACCGGGGAGACTTTCTTCTCAATAGAACCACCCTTACCACTCACGAGACCTAGCCGAGGGCTCCGCGAAGTCGCCGGTCTCGTTCTTCCGGGGTCTGCCGGGGGCAACTGGTGCACTTCGGGTTGCCCGCCTCGTAGATCAGGCAGCAGGAAGCACGGCGCACCACGGTGTTCCGCCCGATCCGGCTGAACCGCGGCTCCGGCATGCCGAGTCCGATCGCGGCCACGAGCGGCGCCGCCAGCGCGACCGCCCGTTCGGTGTCGCCGGTCCACAGCAGGCGGTTGCCGATCGAATCCGTCGCGATCGCGCCCAGCGCGCGCGGATTCGCCCCGGTGACGGCCGAGATCGTGCCGATCGCCGTGTCCAGCGTTCCGGCGAACGCGGCGCCGAGTTCGGCCAGACCGCCGGGGAGGACCCGTGACGATCGGGCACCGGTGAAGCGCCCGTCCGGGACTAATTCGATGGTGACGGCGTCGAGTGAAGGATCCAGCGGTTCACCACGGACGAGCGATTCGATGGAGGGGGCGACGAGGACCGAAGACAGCGAGTACCACCAGATCGTGCCGAGCACCTCGGGCCGGGGACAGCCGTAGAGCTTCGCCGCGCCGCCGATGCGGGCGCCGACCCACGCGGTGTCGGCGAGCAGGGTCGCGGGCGCCTCCATCAGGGCACCGGCCGGTACAGCGTGACGCTGAACGACGTGGTGACGTCGACCGGTTCGCTGATCGCGTCGAGCCGTTCACGGCGTCCGTCACGGTGGAGGTGATGCGCGCTCGGGCCCATCTCGACGACCTGGCGGATCCGCGCGGGCGACAGCGTCACGCGCTGGGTGACATCGTGCCTGTCCACCCGGGTGAAGTGCTCGCCAAGAGTGTCTTCCAGCCGCGCGTCCTTGCCGCCGTCGACGGAGATCACCAGGTCGCCCAGTTCCCGGAGGTGCCCGGGGTTCGGCGTCGCGACGACCAGCAGGCCGTCCGCGGTCAGGACGCGGTGGAACTGCGGGGCGTTGCGGGGCGCGAAGACGTTGAGGATCAGTGACGCGCTCGAATCCGCCACCGGCCAGGGTTCCCACAGGTTCCACACGGCCGCGCCCGCGCGTGTGTGTGCGCGAGCGGCCCGGCGCAGGGCGACGGCCGAGACGTCGAGCGCCAGTCCGTACGCGGCGGGGACGGCGTCGAGCACGTGCGCGAGGTAGTACCCCGTGCCCGCGCCGGCGTCGATGACCATCCCGCTCTCGACATGGTCCGAAGCCACCTGCGCGAGGGCGTCGGCGAGAGGTAGATAAGCACCCGAGGAGAGGAGGTCGACGCGAGCCGCGACCATCGGCGCCGTGTCCGCGGTGCCGGCCGGGATGCGCGCGTGCAGAAGATTGACGTAACCCTGCTTCGCTACGTCGAACGAGTGGCCTCTCCCGCAACGCACCGTGCGGTCGATTGCCCCGACCGGGTCACCGCAGACCGAACACCGCAGCGACCGGACGATCTCCGGTGGCAGCGGGTCATGGCCGGATACACGTGCGTTCATGGCCCTATTCGACCACGAGGTTTCGCAACCGGACAGAAGGCGCCAGGTTTCCGGAAACCTGGACGTAACAACGCCGCACCGACAGTTCACGCGGGTGAAACCTGAATCGCCGCCCGAGGAAACACCGCGGTCCAAAAATTCCTGCGCAGTACACCCCAGGCACGGGAGGAAGATTGTGCTGAACGCAGGAGACACGGCATGGGTACTGATCAGCGCCGCGCTGGTCATGCTCATGACACCGGGATTGGCGTTCTTCTACGGCGGCATGGTCCGCGCGAAGAGCGTCCTGAACATGTTGATGATGAACTTCATCGCGCTCGCCGTGGTCGGCGTCCTCTGGACGCTTTACGGTTTCACGATGGCGTTCGGCAACGACGTGGGCGGCGGGTTGCTCGGTAATTTCGACTTCGCGGGTCTCTCGACCATTTCCGGCAAACTTGCCGGATTCGCGACCGCCGCGACCAGTAGTACACCCGAGGTCGCGTGGCCCGGCGCGGACGCGCTGCCGCTGTTCGCCTTCGTGATGTTCCAGCTGATGTTCGCGATCATCACGCCCGCGCTGATCTCCGGTGCCATCGCCGACCGCGCCAAGTTCTGGGGCTGGACGCTGTTCGTCGCGGTGTGGGTGACGGTCGTGTACTTCCCGGTCGCGCACTGGGTTTTCTCATTCAACGGCTTCATCAGCGCCGATTCGGTCGGCGGCTGGATCGCCAACCAGCTCAAGGCGCTCGACTTCGCCGGTGGTACCGCGGTCCACATCAACGCCGGCGCGGCGGGCTTGGCGCTCGCGATCGTGCTCGGCAAGCGCAAGGGCTGGCCGAAGGGCACCGGACGCCCGCACAACGTGCCGTTCGTGCTGCTGGGCGCCGCGTTGCTGTGGTTCGGCTGGTACGGCTTCAACGCCGGTTCGGCGTTGGCCGCCAACGACCTCGCCGCCGTCGCGTTCACCAACACCACCGTCGCGACCGCGGCCGCCATCCTCGGCTGGCTGATCATCGAGCAGATCAAGGTCGGCAAACCGACGACTCTCGGCGCCGCTTCCGGTGCCGTCGCGGGTCTCGTCGCGATCACCCCGGCGGCCGGGTTCGTCAGCCCGCTCGGTGCCATCGCCATCGGTCTCATCGCCGGTGCCCTGTGCGCTCTGGCGATCGGCCTCAAGTTCCGCTTCGGTTTCGACGACTCCCTCGACGTCGTCGGCGTCCACCTCGTGGGTGGTCTCGTCGGTACGCTGCTCATCGGTTTCTTCGGCACCACCAGCGTCAACTCGCTCGGCGTCGACGGCCTCTTCTACGGCGGTGGCCTCGGCCAGCTCGGCAAGCAGGCGCTCGCGGCGGCCGCGGTCCTCGTGTACTCGTTCGTGCTCACCTTCGTCATCGGCTGGGTGATCAAGAAGCTCGGCGGATTCCGCGTCAGCGCGGAGGACGAGGTCAGTGGTATCGATGAGGCCCAGCACGCGGAGAGCGCGTACGACTTCACCGGATCGGGCGGCGGCCTCGGCCAGCCGACCTCCATCCCGGTCAAGTCGTCCACCGGCAACGCGGCCACGAAACTCGAGGAGAGCAAGGCATGAAGCTGATCACCGCGATCGTCAAGCCGTTCACGCTCGACGACGTCCGTTCCGCGCTGGAGCAGCTGGGTGTGCTCGGCATGACGGTCAGCGAGGTACAGGGCTACGGCAGGCAGAAGGGCCACACCGAGGTCTACCGGGGCGCGGAGTACTCCGTGGACTTCGTGGCGAAGCTGAGGGTCGAGGTCGTCACCGACGATTCCAACGTGGAGAAGGTCCTCGACGCGATCACCACGGCCGCCCACACCGGCAAGATCGGCGACGGCAAGATCTGGGTGACGCCGGTCGAGACGGTGATCCGGGTACGCACCGGCGAACGCGGCTCGGACGCGCTATAGGCGTCACGGATGGCCGACGGGGGTGAACTGGTCAAGGCCACCGAGCGTTTGCTCGAGGGCAGGCACGGGAGGCTGGGGGCGTCCGCTTTGCGGGCGGCCCTGGTCGACCTCTACGAATTCTGGCTGGGCAAGGGCGCCGCGGCGGCCGGCGTCGACACCGCTGAACCCGGTGTCGCGCTGGCCGCCGTCGGTGGCCTCGGGCGCAGCGAACTGGTGCCCTTCTCCGACCTCGACCTGTTGTTGCTGCACAACGGCAACTCGAAGGTCGGCGAGATCGCCGACGCGATCTGGTATCCGTTGTGGGACGCCAAGATCGGCCTCGATCACTCGGTCCGCACGCCGGGTGAGGCGCTGAAGGTGGCGTCCGAGGATCTGCGGACCGCGATGGGACTGCTCGACATCCGGCCCATCGCCGGGGACGCCGAGATCACCGCCAGGCTGGCCGCCGCGGCACGGGACCAGTGGCGGCGGACCGCCAGGAAACGGCTCGGCGAACTGTCGGACGCGGTGCGTCAGCGCTGGGCCCGCAGTGGTGAGATTGCGCAGTCCGCCGAGCCGGATCTCAAACACGGCCGTGGCGGGCTTCGCGACTTCGCCATCCTGGAGGCGTTGGCGGCGGCTCAGCTGACGGCGAGACCCGGCGAGGAACTGCTGGCGGCCAAGAGCCTGCTGCTGGACGTCCGGACGGAGTTACGCCGCGAACTGCGCAGGGAGCGGGACATCCTGAGCGCGCCGGAGGCCGAGACCGTCGCGGGTGAACTCGGGTTCGGCGACCGGTTCACCTTGGCGCGCAAGCTTTCCGGTGTCGGACGGACGATCGCGTACGCGGTCGACGTTGCGCTTCGGTCCACTGTGGAACCGCCGAAGGCCCGGTTCGGGCGGCGGCCGGTGCGGACGCCGCTCGACGAAGGTGTCGTCCTGCACGGGAACGAGGTCGCGCTGGCGCGGGACGCGGTGCCCGCCAAGGATCCGGCGCTGCTGCTGCGGGTCGCCGCGGCTTCGGCCCGGATCCGGAAGCCCATCTCGCACGGGACCTTGCGGGCGCTCGCCGAGACCGCGCCGGAACTGCGTGCGCCGTGGCCTGCCGACGCCCTCAAGGCGCTGGTGGAGCTGCTCGGCGCGGGCGAAGGGCTCGTCGACGCCGTGGAGGCGCTGGATCGCACCGGGTTGTGGGCGCGGCTGTTCCCCGAATGGGGTGCCGTGCGGGATCTCCCGCCGAGGTCGCCAGTGCATTCGTGGACCGTCGACCGGCATCTCGTGCGTGCCGCTGTCGAGGCGTCGAAACTGACGACCACCGTTTCGCGGCCGGATCTGTTGCTGATCGGCGCGCTGCTGCACGACATCGGCAAGGGACGCGACGCGGACCATTCCGAACTCGGTGCGAAGATCAGTGCCCAGGTGGCGGCGCGGCTCGGGTTGTCGCCCGCGGATTCCGCGCTGGTGTCGGCGATGGTCCGGCATCACCTGTTGTTGCCGCATACCGCGACGCGGCGGGACATCAGCGATCCCGCCACGATCCAGCGGGTGACGAAGACGCTCGACGAGAACTTGGTCCTGCTGGAACTCCTGCACGCGCTGACGACGGCGGATTCGCTGGCCACCGGGCCGGGCGTGTGGACCGACTGGAAGGCGCGGCTGCTCGCCGAACTCGTGTCCGGTTGCGAGGAAGCGTTGCATGGCAAGGGATTCGTGCCACCGGAGCCGATGGGCGCCGAGCAGCGGGAACTCGTCGCCGAAGCCGTCGCGTCCGGCCGTGGTGAAGTGCGCATCACGGCCGCCGGCAAGGTCGTGACCGTGGTTCTCGCGGTCCCGGCCCGCGCCGAACTGCTGGCTCCCGCGGCCGGGGTGCTCGCGCTGAACTCGCTCGAGGTGCACGCGGCGGTCCTGCGCGGGCACGACGGGGGACGGGCGGGCGTGTTCACGGCGTCGCCGAAGTTCGGCTCGCTGCCCGACGTCACCCTGCTGCGTGAGCAGTTCGCGCGGGCGGTGGCCGGGACGCTCCCGCTCACCCAGCGGCTCGCGGCGAAGGAACGGGACTACGGCGAGACCCCCACGGCGAACGTGAAGGTGATCTGGTTCGACGACGAGACCAGCGGGCACGACACGGTCGTGGTCGAACTGCGGGCCGCGAACCGGATCGGGTTGCTGTACCGGGTCGCGGGCGCGCTGCGCCGGTGCGAGGCCGAGGTGCGCTGGGCGAAGGTGGCCACCCTCGGTGGCGCGGTCGTCGACTCGTTCGCCATCGCGCCACGGACCGGCAGGGTCGACCAGGTGTGGCGGTCGAAGATCGAAGCCGCGTTGCTGGCCGCCGCGTCCTGACCCGCTGATCGTTTGAACCCACGGCCGCCTGTTCGCCACCCGGGAGGGACTGACCACGATCGCCGTCGTCCTAGCGTCGTTCTACCCGGTCGTTCCGGTGGTGCTCGGCATCGTGGCGTTGTGTGAGCGGCCGTAGTGGTCCTGCTCGGCTTCGGCTGACCTCGACCAGGGTGTCGCGCGAAGTGCGGAGGGTAATGGTGGCAGGATGTCCGCCGTCGAGACCCGAAGGATCCGGAGGGCGGTGAGCATGTGCTCGGTCACGAGCCGAATTCGCCCGGGCCACAGCGGATCACGCTGCCGCCGACCGTCGTCGCCTCGCACCTCCGGGCGTGCGCGGACGACCTCGCCGTTTCCCTGACCGCGTCGGGCACCGCCGCGACAGTGCCCGAACTGCTCAAAGTGGTCCGGCACCTCGTCGCGGGCCAGCAGGCGCTCGCCATCGCGCTCGAAGGTATGGCGGGCCGGGTCGAAGGTGGCGGCCAGGGTGCACTGGCCACCGCCCCGATGATCGACGTCGAGGTCGTCGCGGAAGTACTCCGTGCGGCGGCCACCGCTGTCGACTGTTCGGCCGAAGCACTCGCCGAATCACGTCCGTCATTCGAATGTGTGAGCGATTCAGTCGCCCCTGACACCCGTTTGTAGCTGTCCCGCCGCTTCGGGGCGTGGATACGCTGACCAGGCGGAGGTGGGCCATGCGAGCGGTGTGGAAAGGCACGATCGGCTTCGGGACCTATGCCATTCCGGTGAAGGCGTACAGCGCGACCGAAGAGCACGACATCCCCCTCCACCAGGTGCACGAGCCGGATGGCGGCCGGGTGCGGGTGAAGTGGGTCTGCGAGGTCGACGGCTTCGAGGTGCCCGCCGCCGAGATCGTCAAAGGGCATCCCGTGCCCAACGGTGACGTCGTCCTGCTGACCTCCGCGGACTTCGCGTCGCTGATCGCGCCGACCACCCAGTCGATGGACGTCGTCGGTTTCACCCCGGCCGAACAGGTCGACTCGACGTACTTCGCGCGCAGCTACTACCTCGAACCGGAGCCGGCGGGCACCAAGCCGTACGTGCTGTTGAGCGAGGCGCTGCAGCAGTCCGGGCGGATCGCGATCGTGAAGGTGACGCTGCGGCAACGCGAAACGCTGGCCGCGCTGCGAGTACGGGATCAGGTGATCGTGCTCGAGACGATGCTGTGGCCCGACGAGATCCGGCGGCCCGACTTCCCGTTCCTGCACGAGGACGTCGACCTGCGGCGTGGGGAACTGCGGAACGCGGTTTCGCTGATCGAGGACCTCACACGGGATTTCGAACCCGGCCGGTACACCGATCGCTACCGCGAGGCGCTCGAAGCGCTGATCCAGGCCAAGGTGGACGGGGACGATGTCCTGCAGCCGACCGCGGCCGAACAGGCGGAGGGCGTGACGCAGCTGCTGGCGGCCTTGCAGCAGAGCGCGGTCGAAGCCGATCGCGCTCCGGTCGAGAGGGCCAAGGAAGCGGCGGCGAAGGCACGCCAGGCGCGGACGCGGGCGAAGAAGGCCTCGTCGTCAGTGTCGTCGGCGTCGTCGGCATCCTCGGCCAAGACCAGTTGAGTAGTTCTACCCAGGAATAGTTGGGGGTCTTCACGCTGCCGTGACCCCGCGGTGACCGGGCATTCTCATGTCATCGCGCGGAGAGAGCGCGGGAGCGAATCGCCTGGTACTGGGGGTCTGGCGAAACCGGTTCCCGCGAAACTCGCCAAGTGTGCTTACGGTCGGCTCGCGGGGAGGCGAGCCTTCCGTAGGGGCTCCGGTACCGGTCTGCGAGGGGCGGCCGGTCCCGGAGCCCTGTTCTGCGTCAGGCCCGGAACGCCGAGGCGTTGTCCGCGACCCAGTCCGCGTAGCTTCGCGGCGGGCGCCTGAGCACCTCCGCCACTCCGCCGGTGACGAGGCCGGGCTGTCCGGCGAGCCGCCGGTACCTGTTCATCAACGCCTCGACGAACGCTTCGGGGAAGCCTCGCGTGACCATGGCCTTCGCGGCCACGTCGGCCGGAACTTCCTGGTACCGCAACGTTTTGCCGAGTACCGTGCCGATCACCGCCACCATTTCCGCGTGGGTGAGCGACCGTTGGCCGGTCAGTTCGAGCTTCCGCCCGGCGAACTCGTCGCTCAGCAGGGCGCGGGCCGCGACGTCGGCCAGGTCCCGCTCGTGCAGCGGCGCCTCGGCGAAGTTCGCGAACGGACCGAAGACGACATCGCCCGCGCTGATCTGGCCCGCCCAGGTCAGCCGGGTGTTGGCCGCGAAGAAGGACGCCCGCAGGCTCACCCACTCCAGGCCGCTCGCGACGGCGGCCTCTTCGACTTCTTTGTTCCGGTCGCCCTGGAAACGCGACGGCTGGTGGTCCGCGGGCTCGTCGACGTTGGTGGCGGACAACGCGACGACCCGTCGTACGCCGTGATCCTTCGCCAGTGCGAGCACTTCGGAGGGCACGGCGGCCGCGGCCCGTGAATGCAGGAAGATCCCGGTGACGCCCGCCATGAAGGGAGCGATGCTGTCGGGGCGCGACGGATCCCCTTCGACGACTTCGACTCCCGAAGGCCAGCCGGACGTGGCTTTGGCGTCGCGGGTCAGGGCGCGGACGCGTGCGCCCGCGTCGGTGAGGCTGTCGATCAACGGCCGTCCGACGGTCCCGCTCGCCCCAGTGATCAGGTACATGACCCACTCCTTTGCTGAGTGTCATACAATATGGAAACCGTATCACTTTGGGACATGGAAACGAGATGATATGACTTCCGTAACACCTGAGGGCAGGCCTCGGCGACGGAAGGTCGCGGTGATCAAAGGGGCACTGCGCGCGCTGAACAACCAGCTCTCGCTGTTCAACCACCAGGTCAGCGCCAAGGTCGCGCTCAAACCGGTGGACTTCGACTGCCTTGAGCTGCTGAACCTGCACGGATCGTTGAGCCCGAGCGCGCTGGCGAAGCAGGCGGGCCTGCATCCGGCCACCATGACCGGGGTGCTGGATCGCTTGCAGCGCGCGGGATGGATCGCCCGTGACCGGCCGCCGGACGCGGCCGACCGCCGCGCGGTCGTCGTCTCGGCGACCGGCGATCGCGACGGCGACGTGTACCGGCACCTGGCGGGGATGAACGCGAAGATGGACGACGTCTGCGCCGGCTACACCGACGCGGAACTGGACCTGATCGCCGATTTCCTCCGGCGCACCACCATGGCGGGGAAAGACGCGACCGGGGACCTCGCCGGGGAATCCGGATAGGCGGCCTCGTCCGCAACCGCGTCAAACGCCGGCCCCGGACACCGACTACTCTGGAAAGCCGTCGGTCCGTACCGGCAAGCCACGACGACCCCAGCTGGAGCGTGCACACCCGTGTTCGACACCCTCTCCGATCGGCTCACGTCCGCCCTGCAGACCCTGTCTCGCAAGGGCAGGCTCTCCGACGCCGACATCGACGCCACCGCGCGCGAGATCCGTATCGCGCTGCTCGAGGCGGATGTCGCGCTGTCGGTGGTCAAGGACTTCATCGCCAGGATCAAGGAGCGCGCCAAGGGTGCCGAGGTGCACGGCGCGCTGAACCCGGCGCAGCAGGTCATCAAGATCGTCAACGAGGAACTCGTCACTATCCTCGGCGGCGAGACCAGGCGGCTCACCTTCGCGAAGAACCCGCCGACGGTCATCATGCTCGCGGGTCTGCAGGGTGCCGGTAAGACGACGCTCGCGGGCAAGCTCGCGATGTGGCTGAAGAAGCAGGGTCACGCGCCGATGCTGGTCGCCTGTGACCTCCAGCGCCCCAACGCGGTCACGCAGCTGCAGGTCGTCGGCGAGCGCGCCGGGGTCGCGGTCTTCGCGCCCGAGCCCGGCAACGGGGTCGGCGACCCGGTCGACGTCGCCCGCCGCGCCATCGACGAGGCCAAGCGCGCCCAGCACGACATCGTCCTCGTCGACACCGCCGGCCGTCTCGGCGTCGACGAAGAGCTGATGAAGCAGGCCGCGAACATCCGCGACGCCGTTTCGCCGGACGAGACGCTGTTCGTCGTCGACGCGATGATCGGTCAGGACGCGGTCACCACGGCCGAAGCGTTCCGCGACGGCGTCGGCTTCACCGGTGTCGTGCTCACCAAGCTCGACGGTGACGCCCGCGGTGGTGCCGCGCTGTCGGTCCGCCAGGTCACCGGCCAGCCGATCCTGTTCGCCTCGAACGGTGAGAAGCTCGAGGACTTCGACCTCTTCCACCCGGACCGGATGGCCAGCCGGATCCTCGGCATGGGCGACGTGCTCAGCCTCATCGAGCAGGCCGAAGAGCACTTCGACCAGGAGAAGGCCGAGCAGACCGCGGCCAAGCTCGGCAGCGGGCAGCTCACCCTCGAGGACTTCCTCGAGCAGATGCTCGCGGTCCGCAAGATGGGCCCGATCGGCAACCTGCTCGGCATGCTGCCCGGCGCCGGGCAGATGAAGGACCAGCTCGCGCAGGTCGACGACAAGCAGCTCGACAAGCTGCAGGCGATCATCCGCGGCATGACCCCCGCCGAGCGGGCGGACCCGAAGATCATCAACGCCTCGCGCCGCGTCCGGATCTCGAAGGGGTCCGGTGTCGCCGTCCGCGACGTCAACGACCTGGTCAACCGGTTCTTCGAAGCGCGCAAGATGATGGCGCAGATGGCGGGCCGCTTCGGCTTCGGCGGCGGCGGAGGCGGCAGCAAGAACCGCAAGGGCAAGAAGGGGAAGAAGGGCAAGGGGCGCGGTCCGACGCAGCCCAAGGTCCGCGGCGGTTTCCCCGGCGGCATGCCGATGCTGCCCCCTGGCGGGATGCCCGGCGGCGCCGGCGGCGGCGGGATGCCCGACCTCTCCCAGCTCGGCGGCATGAACGACGTGCCCGGGTTCGACCCGAAGAAGTTCAAGCTGCCGAAGGACAAATAGCCCGTGGACGCGCTGCACCTGGCGGGCGTCGTCCTGCCGGACGGCGAGCACCGTGAGCTGTGGGTCACCGGCGGCCGGATCACCACCGAGCCGGTCGCCGGAGCGGAAACCGTGGTCCGGGAAGGCTTTCTGGTCCCCGGACTGGTCGACGCGCACTGTCACCCCGGCATCGGGGTCGGCGGCGCGACCACCCTCGAAGAGGCCGCCGAACAGGCGATCACCGATCGCGACGCCGGGACGCTGCTGATCCGCGACTGCGGGCTGCCGATCGACGTCCGGCCGCTGCAGGAGCGTGCCGATCTGCCGCGGATCATCCGCGCCGGACGGCATCTCGCCCTGCGCAAGCGCTACATCCCCGGCCTCGGCATCGAACTCGAAGACCCGGCCGAACTGCCGAAGGCGGTCGCCGAACAAGCCCGCGACGGCGACGGCTGGGTCAAACTCGTCGGCGACTGGATCGACCGCGGTGTCGGCGATCTCGCGCCGCTGTGGCCCGACGACGGCCTCGCCGAGGCCATCGCCGTCGCGCACGCCGCGGGCGCCAAGGTGACGGCGCACGTGTTCGGCCAGGCCGCGTTGCCGGGCCTGATCGACGCGGGGATCGACTGCCTCGAACACGGCACGGAACTCCTCCCGGACCAGCTCGACGTCCTCGCCGAACGCGGGATCGCGCTCGTGCCGACCCTGATCAACATCGAGAACTTCCCCGGGATCGCCGACAAGGCGGGCAAATACCCGGTGTACGCCGACCACATGCGGGCACTGCACGCCGGCGTGGGGGAGATGGTGTCGACGGCGATCGAGGCGGGCGTGCGGGTGTACGCCGGAAGCGACGCTGGCGGCATGGTCGAACACGGCAGGCTCGTCGACGAGATCGAGGCACTCCACAAGGCGGGCATGTCCGCCGAACAGGCCCTGGCTTCGGCTTCGTGGGCGGCCCGCGAATGGCTGGGCGTACCCGGAATCGTGGACGGCGCTTCGGCCGATCTGCTCGTCTACCCGTCGGACCCGCGCGAGGATCTCGCGGTGCTGCGGCATCCGAGCCAGATCGTCCTGCGTGGCAAGATCTACGCCTGACCCGACTCCACCGGTGACCGGAGCGGCACTTAGCGTGGAGGCGTGGTGGACGACGGGCAGGCTCGCGAGCGTTTGGTGCTCGGAGCGCACTGGGGCTTCGTAGCGTTCTTCGCGGGCATCGCCGGATACCACCTCGTCACGCTCGTCATGAGCTTCGTGATGTCAGGCCGCTTCGGCGGCTACGACCCCCTCGAACTCCGTGACGTCGGCCCGCTGCTGATCCTCGCGTTCCTGCCGACCCTCGTACTCGGTCTCGGCCCGGCGGTCGGCTCTCGACTTTGGGGGCAGGGGCTTCGCGAAGACTTCGGGCTCAAACCCACCTGGCGCGACGTCCGGATCGGGCTCGCCTGCGGAGCGGCCGCGCTCGCCGCCGGCTACCTCCTCAATCTGCTGCTGCTCGCCGTCTACGGGACCGACAGCGACGACCGGACCTTTTCCGACGTCTCGCCCGGCCCGATCACCGAGCTTTCGGGCACCACCGAAGGCGACACGGTCTGGCTGGTGCTGGCCGCGGTCATCGTCGTCCTCGCCGCCCCGGTCACCGAAGAACTGCTCTTCCGCGGCACCTTGTGGAACGCGATGGGTTTCCACCGGCTGCCCTCGTGGGTGATCTTGCTGGTCACCGCGCTGGTTTTCGCCCAGCTGCACGGGGAAGCCGCGCGCACGATCGCGCTGTTCGGCCAAGGCATCGCCATCGGCCTCGCCCGCTATCTTTCCGGCAGGGTGAGCGCGTCCGTCATCGCGCACGCGGCCAACAACCTCCCACCGGCTGTATTGCTCTTCGCGGCGAGGTGATCGCCGGTCCAGGCGGTTAGAGTCTTTGAGTAACCGAACGATCACCGGAGGATCGGCGTGACCGTATCTCAGCCCAGGGAGCCGATCCCCGAGGCCGCGCCGCCGGACGAACTACCTGCCGGAGGTGAGGTGGCCGCGCTCGACACGCCACCGTCGCATCGCTGGGGATTCGGGGCCTTCCTCTTGGTGGAAGCCGTCCTCCTGGCGTCGGCGGCGTTCATCAGCGTCCTGCTCGGCGACGTCCAGCCCGGCCAGCCACTGCCGATGCGCATGGTGCTGCTGGGCACCATGGTGCCGACGATGATCGCCGCCGGAGTCGCGCTGCTGATCACCCGGCTGCGTGGCAACGGCCCGTTCGTCGACCTTCGGATCGGCTGGAGCTGGGCCGACGTCAAAATCGGGCTCAAGCTCGGTGTGCTCGGGCTCGGGTTCACCTCGCTCGCCGCCTACGTCTGGACGCAGGTCGTCGGCAACGAGAACGCGACCTCGGCGATCAGCGCGCTCGTGGAAGACCGGCGGATGTCGGTCTCGGCCGCCGTCGTCATGTTCATCTACCTGTGGCTGGTCGGGCCGATCTGCGAGGAGATCATCTACCGCGGCCTGCTGTGGGGCGCGGTGGAACGGCTGACGTGGCGCACCGAACGCTGGGGGAGGATCGCGGCGTTCCTGGTCTCCACGGCCGTTTTCGCGGCGAGTCATCTCGAGCCGCTGCGCACCACGTTGCTGCTGGTGATCGCGATTCCGATCGGGCTCGCCAGGGTGTTCACCGGACGGCTGCTCGGCAGCATCGTCGCCCATCAGGTGAACAACTTCCTCCCGGCCGTGACGATCCTGCTCGCCTCGCTCGGGATAGCCGCGTTCTGACGGCCGGTCGGCGTCTGGCAGAATGTACGCTTGCCTGCTTTGGCCGGACCCTCTCACCGCGCCCGAGCTTCGGACCTTCGGGTGTGCACAGCCGTTCCCCACTCGGCCGACGCACGCCTTCCACCTGCATCAGAGAGAACTGAGGAGTACCCACACCCGTGGCCGTCAAGATCAAGCTGCAGCGTCTCGGCAAGATCCGTGCGCCGTACTACCGCATCATCGTCGCCGACGCGCGCACTCGCCGTGATGGCAAGGCCATCGAGACGATCGGCAAGTACCACCCGAAGGAAGAGCCCAGCTTCATCGAGGTCGACACCGAGCGTGCCCAGCACTGGCTGTCCGTCGGCGCCCAGCCGACCGAGCCGGTCCAGCGCATCCTCGAGATCACCGGTGACTGGCAGAAGTTCAAGGGCCTGCCGGGCGCCGAGGGCACCCTGAAGGTCGCCGAGCCGAAGCCGTCGAAGCAGGACCTGTTCAACGCCGCGCTCGCCGCCGCCGGTGACTCGGCCTCCGCCGAGGCCACCACGCCGAAGAAGAAGTCCGCCCCCAAGAAGGCCGAAGCCGACAAGGCCGAGGCCGCCGAGGGTGACAAGGCCGAGGCGTGAGCTTCCTCGCTGACTCCCTCGAGCACCTGGTGCGCGGGATCGTCGACAACCCGGACGAGGTCCGGGTCGAGCTGCTGACCACTCGCCGTGGCCGCACGCTCGAGGTGCACGTGCACCCCGACGACCTCGGCAAGGTGATCGGCCGGGGCGGTCGTACCGCGACCGCCCTGCGCACCGTCATGGGCGGCATCGGTGGCCGCGGCGTCCGGGTGGACGTCGTCGACACCGATCGCTGACCAAGGACGCTGAGACACTTCAATGGACGTCGTAGTAGGCCGGATCGCCAAGGCGCACGGAATCCGCGGGGAACTCGCGGTGGACGTGCGCACGGATTCGCCGGAACAGCGGTTCGCGGTCGGTTCGGCCGTCACGACGAAGCTACGTGACGGCAGTAGCAGAAACCTCACCATCGCAGCCGCCCGCGAACACAGCGGGCGGCTGCTGGTGCGTTTCGAAGAGGTGCCGACCAGGGACGTCGCGGAAACCCTCCGCGGCGCGCTGCTGATCGCCGACACCTCGACACTGCCGCCGACCGAAGACCCCGACGAGTTCTACGACCACGAACTCGAAGGCCTGCGGGCCGAACTCGCCGACGGCACCGTCCTCGGCAAGGTGCTCGAAATCGTGCATTCGCCCGCCGGGGAACTGCTGTCGATCGAACACGACGGACGCGAGGTGCTGGTGCCGTTCGTGAAGGCGATCGTCCCGGCGGTCGACGTCGCGGGCGGCCGTGTGGTCGTCGACCCGCCGGAAGGCCTGCTGGACGCCTGATGCGCCTCGACGTCGTCACGATCTTCCCCGAATACCTCGACCCGCTCCGCGCCGCGTTGCTCGGCCGCGCGATCGACCGCGGCCTCATCGAGGTCGGCGTGCACGACCTGCGGAACTGGACGCACGACGTCCACCGCGCGGTCGATGACGCGCCGTACGGCGGCGGGCCGGGAATGGTGATGAAACCGCAGATCTGGGGCCCCGCCCTGGACGACGTCTGCGGCGAGAACACCCGCCTCGTGGTCCCCACCCCGGCCGGGCGGCCGTTCACCCAGGCCATGGCCCACCAGTACGCCGCCGAGGAGCACCTCGTGTTCGCTTGCGGCCGCTACGAGGGCATCGACCAGCGGGTGATCGACGACGCCGCGAAGCGGATGCCCGTCGACGAGGTCTCGATCGGCGACTACGTGCTGGTCGGCGGCGAGGCCGCGGTGCTGGTGATGGTCGAGGCCGTCGTCCGGCTGCTGCCCGGCGTCCTCGGCAACGCCCGGTCCGCCGAGGAGGACTCGTTCTCCGACGGCCTCCTCGAAGGCCCCAGCTACACCCGGCCCGAGGTCTGGCGGGACCTGGCCGTGCCGGACGTCCTGCGTTCGGGCAACCACGCGCTGATCGACCGCTGGCGCCGTGACCAGGCGCTGGAACGCACCGTCCGGCGCAGACCCGAACTGATCGGGCAACTGCCGGAAGGTAGTCTCGACAAGCACGATCTCGGGGTCCTCGAGCGGTTGCACGAGGACACCGGCCAGGCCGGGTCAAGTACCTGAGTCCTGGTCTGCAATACTTGACAGGTTGGCGTGAGTGGACGCGCGGCTTTCGAGCCGGCGCCGTACACCGGAACGCCATCAGCCCCCGGGTAGGTCGCAGTCCCGATACTGCGCGCCCAAGCTGCACGTAAGCCATACGAAGACGAGGACGGACCACCGATGAACACCCTGGACGCGCTGGATGCGCAGTCACTGCGTTCCGACATCCCGGACTTCCGACCGGGCGACACGCTCAAGGTTCACGTCCGCGTCATCGAGGGCAACCGCGAGCGTAACCAGATCTTCCAGGGCGTCGTGCTGCGTCGCCAGGGCGGCGGCATCCGCGAGACCTTCACGGTCCGCAAGGTGTCGTTCGGCATCGGCGTGGAGCGCACCTTCCCGGTGCACTCGCCGAACATCGCCGAGGTCGAGGTCCACAAGCGCGGCGACGTCCGCCGGGCGAAGCTGTACTACCTCCGCGAGCTGCGCGGCAAGGCCGCCAAGATCAAGGAACGCCGCGAAAACCGCGAGAAGACCTCCGCTTCCTGAGTAGCCTCGCGGTTACAGGTAGCCTGGCGTCGTGGTCGAACCCGTGTCCCAGAACACGTCCGAAGATGAGCCCGATCGCCCCGAAGAGGAGCGCCCGACCAGGGCCTCCCGACGGGGCCGGTCCGGGTCCAAGAAATTCGGCAAGGTCAACAAGAAGCGGTCGTTCTGGAAGGAACTGCCGATCCTGATCGTCGTCGCGCTCGTGCTGACGATCTTGATCCAGCAGTTCCTCGCCAAGGTCTACATGATCCCCTCGGGATCCATGGAGTCGACTCTGCACGGCTGCGCGGGATGCACGGGCGACCGGATCCTGGTCGACCGGATCACGTACGACTTCACCGATCCCGGTCCCGGCGACGTGGTGGTCTTCAAGGGACCGCCGGCGTGGGCGGGCGAGATCGACGCGCCGGAGTCCAGCAACATCTTCGTCAGCGGCTTCCGCGCGCTGGGATCCCTGATCGGGTTCGCGCCGCCGGACGAGCGTGACTTCGTCAAGCGGATCATCGCGGTCGGCGGCCAGACGGTGCAGTGCTGCGACAACAACCGCGTGGTCGTGGACGGCAAGGCGCTCGACGAGCCGTACGTCCACTGGGAAGAGGGCATGGCGCCCACCGAGAAGACGTTCGAGCCGGTCAAGGTGCCTGCCGGATACGTCTGGGTGATGGGCGACAACCGCAACAACTCGAGCGACTCCCGCTTCCAGGGCGGCGGTGGCGTCAACGGCGCCGTGCCGGTCGACAACATCATCGGCAAGGCGCGCGTCATCGTGCTCCCGCCCGGCCGTTGGGGTGGCGTTTCGGACCACAACCCGCAGGCGAACGCCCAGCCGCTGGCGCTCGGTGCGCCCGCCTGGCAGCAGGGTCTTCCCCTGGGTGTCGGCGTCGCCGCAGCGTGGCCCGTGGTCTTCCTCGGCAGGCGAATGTCGTCCGGAGTGCGCAAGGCGGTCGACCGGAGGCGGTAAGGCCTTGAGAGTTCCTGTACCGCTCACACCGGCCGAGCCGCTTCGGCCGCCGCGGGCAGTGGTGCGTGGCGACCTCTTCTGGGGGTTGCAGAGTGCGCTGGACCGGCGGGGCCTCGGGCCCGTCGCCGGTGTCGACGAGGCAGGGCGCGGTGCTTGCGCCGGCCCGCTCGTCGTGGCCGCCTGCGTGCTGCGCCCCGGCGACGCCGCGCGGCTGCCCGAGCTCACCGATTCGAAAGTCCTCACGGCCAAGGCCCGCGACCGGGTTTACGACCGGGTCGTCCAGCGTGCCGTCGACTACTCGGTCATCGTCATCCCGGCGGCCGAGGTCGACCTGTTCGGCATCCACGTCATGAACCTCGAAGGCATGCGACGTGCGGTTTCGGCGCTGCGGACCACGCCGGGCTACGTCCTGACCGACGGATTCCGTGTCTCCGGGCTGCCCGCCCCGAGCATCCCCGTGATCAAGGGGGACAAGGCCGTCGCGTGCGTGGCGGCGGCGTCCGTACTGGCCAAGGTCACCCGCGACCGGATCATGGGCGATTTGCACGACGTCCACCCGCATTACGGCTTCGACGTGCACAAGGGGTACAGCACCACCGACCACAGCGCCGCGCTGAACACTCACGGTCCGAGTCCGGTTCATCGCTGGTCGTACGCGAACGTGGCCACCGCGGCCGCCGCGCACCGGGTGCGGCCGCCTCACCCGGTCGTGCTCACTGTCGCGGCACTGGAAAACCCGAGCGTGCCGATACGTGCCCTCGGCCCGTACGTGGGTAACAATGAACGCTCCGCCGCTGGAGCAGCAGCAAAATCGCGAGGAGGGGCGCGGATTTCATGAGCGCAGAGGATCTCGAGAAGTACGAGACCGAGATGGAGCTCTCGCTTTACCGCGAGTATCGCGACATAGTCGGCCAATTCTCGTACGTGGTGGAGACCGAGCGGCGGTTCTATCTGGCCAACGCCGTCGACGTGCAGGTGCGCGACGGCGGCGGTGAGGTGTACTTCGAGGTCCGCATGTCCGATGCGTGGGTCTGGGACATGTACCGGCCCGCACGGTTCGTCAAGCACGTCCGGGTCATCACGTTCAAGGACGTCAACGTCGAGGAACTCGACAAGCCGGATCTCCGGTTGCCGGAGGACGGGCCGTTCTCCGGCTGATCTTCGGAACTACTGAAGGCCCCTTTCATCGTGTTCAGGCACGTGAAGGGGGCCTTCATGTATTCGCGGGGCGCCTAGCACAGACCACCGACGATTCCGTCCGGTGAGCATCCGCGACGGCCGAACCATCCACAACACCCCAGTTGTCCACAGGTGCCGGAATCGGGCCTGTCCGGGACCCGCTCACCCTGGCAGCGTTGATCGCACACGCACTGTGACGATCGCTGAGGGGGATCGAGATGATGAACACGGCCGAACAGCCGTCCACTGGGGCACCGCACATCGAGCTGGGCCGGTGGGGCGAGGAACTCGCGGTCCGGCATCTGGAGAAGGCGGGCTATGTCGTACTGAGCCGCAACTGGCGCTGCCGTGACGGCGAGCTGGATCTCGTCGCGACCGACAAGAAACGCCTGATCTTCTGCGAGGTGAAGACGAGGACAGGGGTCGGCTTCGGCACTCCCGCCGAGGCGGTGACCCCGGACAAGGCCGACCGCATCCGCCGTCTCGCGCACCAGTGGCAGCGCGCTTTCATGCTCCGCTGGTGCCCGGTCCGCTACGACATCGTCGCGATCGTCGCCCGGCCCGACGCCCGGCCGCAGGTGCGCCATATCAAGGCGGCGTTCTGAATGGCGCTGGCGAAAGCCTGGTCCGTCGCGCTGCTCGGGGTCGAGGGCAGGATGATCGAGATCGAGGCCGACATCGGCGGCGGCTCGCCGAAGGTGACTATGGTCGGGCTGCCCGACACCGGACTGAAGGAGGCCAAGGACAGGGTCCGCTCGGCCGTCCGGAATTCGGGGCGGACGTGGCCGGACGAGAGGGTGATCCTCGGCCTTTCCCCGGCGAACCTGCCGAAAGTGGGATCCGGTTACGACCTGGGCATCGCGGCCGCGGTCCTGGCCGCGACGGGGTCGGTCCCGGCCACCAAGCTGCTCAACACCGTGCTGCTCGGCGAACTCGCCCTCGACGGCCGGGTGCGGGCCGTCCGCGGCGTGCTGCCGGGGCTGCTGGCGGCGCGCAACGCCGGGTACCGGTGGGCGGTCGTCCCCGCCGAGTCGCTGTTCGAAGCGGCTCTCGTGGACGGGCTGGAGGTCGGCGGGGTAACCCGGCTGAGTGAGTTCGTGGACTGGCTCAAGGGCGAAGGGGAGCTCACCCGGCCCGAGCCGGCCGTCGTCCAGGAGCCGCCGCGGGTACCCGACCTCGCCGACGTCGTGGGACAGCCGGAAGCGCGGTGGGCCTTGGAGGTGGCCGCGGCGGGCGGTCATCACCTGCTCATGACCGGTCCTCCCGGGGTGGGCAAGACGATGCTCGCGAAACGCCTTCCCGGCCTTCTCCCGCGCCTGTCCGCCGAAGAGTCGTTGCAGGTGACAGCGGTTCACTCGATCGATGGATCGCTATCGCGGTCCGAACCGCTGGTCACCGTGCCGCCGTTCGTCGCGCCGCATCATTCGATCAGCGTGCCCGCCCTGATCGGCGGTGGCAGCGGACTGGCCGTGCCCGGCGCCATCAGCCGGGCACACCGGGGGATCCTGTTCCTCGACGAGGTGTGCGAATTCGGCCCGGAACGGCTGGAGTCGCTGCGCACGGTGCTCGAAGAGGGTGAAGTGCGCATCGCGCGGGTGAAGGGCTCTGTGCGGTACCCGGCACGCTTCCAACTGGTGCTGGCGACCAATCCTTGTCCGTGCGCCCCAGCGAAAGACGCCGACTGCATGTGTTCGGCGACCGTGCGAAGGCGGTACTTGGGCCGGCTGTCCGGACCGTTACTCGATCGGGTGGATCTGAGGGTTGGGCTGCGTCCGCTTTCCGCGCTCAGCGCCCACCTGAGCGAGCCGCCCGAAGCGTCGGCGGTCGTGCGAGAGCGGGTCCTGGAAGCACGCGAGCGGGCCGGAAAACGCTGGGCGGAACAGGGCTGGCTGACGAACGCGGAGGTGCCGGGTCCGGCACTGCGTCGCGAATTCGCGCTGCCGCCGCAGGTCACGGTGCTGCTGGACCGTGCGTTGGAACGTGGGGCGATCACCGCGCGCGGCGCGGACCGCTGCCTTCGCATCGCTTGGACCCTCGCCGATTTGAAGGGCGCCGACAAGCCGGAGGCGGACGAGGTCGCGGCGGCCCTGAATTTCAGGGAGAGGTCATCCGGATGAGTGAATTCGAAGCTGAGCGGATCGCGCGGTCGTACCTTTTGCGCGTCGCCGAGCCTCCGGCGCCCGCCTTGGCAGGCTTCGTCGATGAACACGGCCCTGTCGTCGCCGCGGAACGAGTGAGGCGTGCCGAGTGCCCGCCGAAGGTGCGCGACGAGACGTCCGCGAGGCGGGCGCACGACTACGCCGAGCGGGATCTGGAGCGCGCGGCAGCCGGTGAGGCCAGGCTCGTCATCCCGGAAGACGACGAATGGCCGGCCTGGCCGTTGCTTTCCCTGGCGGTGGCCCAGCGCAGGGGCATCTCCGGTGTGGCACCACCGCCGGCACTGTGGGTACGCGGTCCGGCCAGGCTCGACGAGGCCGTGGACCAGGCGATCGCGGTAGTCGGTGCCCGAGCGGCGACCGGGTACGGCGAGCACAACGCGGCCGAGGTGGGCTATCACCTCGCGAGCCGGGGGATCCCGGTGTTCTCGGGGGCGGCGTACGGCATCGACGGCGCGGCCCACCGGGGCGCGTTGAGCGCGGCCGGGACGACGGTCGCCCTGCTCGGCTGCGGGGTCGACGTCGGCTATCCGGCACAGCACGCGACCTTGTTGCGCACCATCGCGAAGACCGGCGCGGTGGTCAGCGAGTACCCGCCGGGCACCTCACCCGCGAGGCATCGTTTCCTCGTGCGGAACAGGCTCATCGCGGCACTCACGGAAGGGACAGTCGTGGTCGAGGCGGGCAGGCGCAGCGGCGCGCGGAACACCGCGACCACGGCAGGGGTCCTCGGCAAGGTCGTGATGGCGATGCCGGGGCCGGTGTCGTCGGGGATGTCTACGGGGTGTCACGCGCTGATCCGCGAAGGTGAGGCCACGTTGGTGACCTCGGTCGACGAGATCCTCGAGACCGCCGGACGGCTGGGGTCGGCGGGCGCGGATCCGTCGAAACCTCGCCGCCGCACCGATCGGCTCGGGCCGGAGGCGCTGCGAGTGCACGACGCGCTGTCCGACCGGTCAGCGAGACTCGAGGAACGGATCGCGGCCGAGTCCGGCATCCCGGTCGAGCGCGTCCGCTCGCTGCTTCCCGAACTGGAACTCGACGGCTTCGCGGAAAGGGGTGACGCAGGGTGGCGAAGACGGACCGCCAAGACCTGACTGGCCTACACCTGAGGCGCCATCCCGGCACGATCCGACCACGGACACCGCAACAGGGTGCGGCGATACTTGACCATCCGCCGTACATCGCGCAGCGTGATCGGCATGCCGTCGACCGAAGGTTCTCACGGCACGGGGAAACGCGCCCGCAGACCCGATCTGCGCGCCGCCCGTGCCGCGCTGCCGGAGCCTGTCCGGAAGCTGATCGACGACTACGAGCGACATCTTTCGCTCGAACGCGGGCTGTCCGCGCATACGGTGCGCGCCTACCTCGGCGACGTGGTGTCGCTGATGGGTTTCGTGGACGGGAGCGGCGGCCGGTTCTCCGATCTCGACATCGGGACACTGCGTGGCTGGCTCGCCCGGCAACGTGAGGACGGGGCCAGCCGGACCACACTCGCGAGGCGAGCCGCGGCAGCGCGCACCTTCACCGCTTGGGCTCACCGCGGTGGGGCGCTCGCGTCGGATCCGGGCGGACGGTTGGTGGCGCCGCGCGCGCACCGCAAGCTTCCCGGGATCCTCCGAGCGGAGCAGGCCAGCGACGTCATGCGCTTCTCAGCCGCCGGTGCCGAACAGCGCGACCCGGTGGCCTTGAGGGACAGTGCCATAGTGGAACTGCTCTACGCGACCGGTGTGCGGGTCTCGGAACTTTGCGGGCTGGATGTGGGCGACGTCGACTTCTCCCGCAGGGTCGTGCTCGTGCTGGGCAAGGGCGGCAAGGAACGCGTCGTGCCGTTCGGTGTCCCCGCCGAAGCGGCCTTGCGGCTGTGGCTGGACGAGGGCAGGGGAAAGCTCGCAGTCGAGACGAACGGGCCGGCGCAAGCGGCGCTCTTCCTGGGGGCGCGAGGCGGCAGGCTGGATCCGCGGGCGGCCCGCCGGGTCGTCCACGACGCGGTCGGCTCGGTGCCGGGCGCGAACGACATGGGGCCGCACGGCCTGAGGCATTCGGCAGCCACTCATCTGCTCGAAGGCGGCGCCGATCTTCGGAGCGTTCAGGAACTGCTTGGTCACGCTACGCTGGCCACAACGCAGCTCTACACTCATGTGACCGTCGATCGGCTGAAGGCGATCCACGACCGCGCGCACCCCCGGGCCCGATGATGCCGGGGAGGACTCGGCAGGAGACCCGGCGGCCCGAACCGGCGGCGCACGCGCATCCGCACGAGCACGGAGACCACTCTGAGTCGCATGCTGAGAACGGCGGTCCGATGACCGCCGACCCACATGTCACCGAAGCCGCCGGGAAACACCGTCCCGGCGGGGACGGTCCTGCCGTCGCGCCCGAAGCGCGGACCAGCTACGAAGTGGACGCCGGAATCCAGGCCTTGTGGCGGGAGTTCACCGAGTCGCCGGACCAGATGGTGCGCGACAGGCTCGTGCTGCACTACGCCCCGCTCGTCAAGTACGTCGCGGGCCGGGTCGGCACCGGGCTGCCGACCCATGTCGACGTCGGTGACCTGATCCAGTCCGGGATCTTCGGTCTGGTCGACGCGATCGAGAAGTTCGAACCCGCCAGGGGCCTGCGGTTCGAGACCTACGCCATGCAGCGCATCCGCGGCGCGATCCTCGACGACCTGCGCTCCCAGGACTGGGTTCCGCGGGCGGTGCGCAGCAAGGCCCGTGAGGCCGAGCGTGCCCTCGAACGCCTCGGCGCCCGGCTGAACCGCACCCCGACCGACGCCGAATTGGCGGCTGAGCTCGAAATCAGCGTCGACGACCTGCGCGAGTTCTACGGCCAGATGCAACTGACCAGCGTCATCGCGCTGGAAGACCTGGTCGCCGCGGGCAAGGACAGCGGCTCGCTGGTCGACACCCTGCCCGACGACGGTGCCGTCGACCCGGTGGCCGTCCTGGTCGACCAGGACAACCGCCGCCAGCTGGCGCAGGCCATCGCCCAGCTCACCGAACGCGACCGGATCGTGGTCGGCCTCTACTACTTCGAGAGCCTGACGCTCGCCGAGATCGGCAAGGTCCTCGGCGTCACCGAATCTCGGGTCAGCCAGCTGCACACCCGCGCCGTCATGCGGCTGCGCGCCAAACTGGTCGAGCAAGCCTAGCCACCGTCCTGGTCCGCGACGCTCAGCCGAGTCGCCACCTGTTCAGGTTCGCCGGTTCGCTTCGGGTGGGCTGCGAAGGCCTACAAGAAACCCCTTTCCTTGCGTTGTCGCGTCGATGCTCCTGCTGGCAGGTGGACGACGCGTGTGCTTGGACGGACGCCACGTGTGTCTCGCCGGACGACTCGTGTGTCTCGCCGGACGACTCGTGTGTTTGGGCGGACGACGCGCGTGCTTGGACGGACGCCACGTGTGTTCCGCCGGACGACGCGTGGCTCCGCGCCTGGACACGCGAATCGCGCCATCTGCCGGAGAAAGCGGCAAGAGCAAGCAGGGCCACGCCAGGACGAAGCCAGGACGAGGCCAGGACGAAGCCAGGCCACGAGCACGGACTCTTTCCCGAAGCGGTCGGCTCAGTCTCCTTCCCACGGTTTGAGGCGGATCTCGGACGGTTCGCCGATCAGGGCGAGTGGATCGACGTACTCCTCGCCCTTCCGGACGCCGAAATGCAGGCACGCCGGCTCGGGGCAGCCCGGATGGCCCGCCGCGAGTGTCCCGAGCACCTGGCCCCGGTAGACCTGGTCACCCGCGGTGACGGTCGGGGCGAGTGGTTGGTAGGTGGTGCGCAGACCTCCGTCGTGATCGATCGACACCACCCCGCGGCCCGCCACCTGACCGGCGAACATCACCACCCCTTCGGCGGCCGCGAGCACGTTCGTGCCCGGTGCCGCGGCGAGGTCGACGCCGCGGTGACCGGGGCCGTACGGCGTCGAGGATGGCTCGAAGTACCTGGTGACGCTCGGTGCCGGGGAAAGCGGCCAGGAGAGGCGTCCCTGCGGTGTGGGCGCGCCCCTGGCCGTCCCCGGCATCGCCGCCGACGCGAAGATCGCGAGCATGGTCGCGAGGATCGTGAGGCGGGGAAGGCGTCGAGGGCGCCCCGGGCGGCGGTGCCTGCCGCCGGTGCGGTCGATCGCGAAGGAATGCCTGGTGACAGGGCGGGAACAGCTCGTCATCGTCATGTGTTCCAGGCTGGGGGAGCGGTGGGGTGGATGGGGCGGGCCGGGGAAATCTGTGGATAACCGGGGCGGTTGTGGACAACCCCTCTCATCAGGGGCTGCCGGTGCGGTACCCGGTGGCGACAGGGAGTAGACTCTTTTGCGCGGTCCGCGTCAGCGGACTGACTTCGCGTGCACGTGCGCGCCCCCGATGGCCGATCTCCTCACGGAGGGTCAGGACAGCCGGGGGCACACGGCCCGGCGGTCCCTGGGGTCACTTCACTCCCGGGTCCGGGCCCGAGCATCGGCACCAGGGCGATCGGCCACCCGGCCGAGAGCGACGAACCGAGCAAGCGCGTCCCGGCGGAGCCGGGCGCGCACGACACAGAAGAGGTTGATTCCGGCAATGGCCGTCGTCACCATGAAGCAGCTGCTCGACAGCGGCGTGCACTTCGGGCACCAGACTCGTCGGTGGAACCCGAAGATGAAGCGCTACATCTTCACCGAGCGCAATGGCATCTACATCATCGACCTGCAGCAGACGCTGACGTACATCGACCGTGCGTACGAGTTCATCAAGGAAACCGTCGCGCACGGCGGCACCATCATGTTCGTCGGCACGAAGAAGCAGGCTCAGGAAGCCATCGCCTCCGAGGCCTCGCGCGTGGGCATGCCCTACGTGAACCAGCGCTGGCTCGGCGGCATGCTGACCAACTTCCAGACGGTGCACAAGCGTCTTCTCCGCCTGAAGGAGCTCGAGTCGCAGGAGCAGACCGGTGGTTTCGCCGGCCTGACCAAGCGCGAGATTCTCACGCTCACCCGTGAGAAGGACAAGCTCGAGAAGACCCTCGGCGGTATCCGCGACATGGCCAAGGTGCCGAGCATCGTGTGGATCGTCGACACGAAGAAGGAGCACATCGCCGTCGGCGAGGCTCGCAAGCTGAACATCCCGGTCGTCGCGATCCTGGACACCAACTGCGACCCGGACGAGGTCGACTACCCGATTCCGGGTAACGACGACGCGATCCGTTCGGCCGCGCTGCTGACCAAGGTCGTGGCCGAGGCCGCCGCCGCCGGTCTGATGGCCCGCTCCAGCCGCAACGGTTCCTCCGCCGACGCCAAGCCCGAGGCCGGCGTCGCCACGGACGAGCCGCTGGCCGAGTGGGAGAAGGAGCTGCTCGCCGGCTCCGAGACCGCCGCCGCGGACGCCAAGGAAGCGGCCGCCGCGACCGAGGCGCCCGCCGAGGCCGCCACCGAGGCTCCGGCCGAGCAGGCCACCGCCTCCTCCTGATGCACCCAGCCCGTGGGGCCGCCTCCGGGCGGCCCCACGGGTGACTTCCCCAAAGACTTTTCTCGTACCTGAAAAAGGACGGACACACCCACGATGGCGAACTACACCGCCGCAGACGTGAAGCGTCTCCGCGAGCTGACCGGCTCCGGCATGATGAACTGCAAGAAGGCGCTGGAAGAGAACGACGGCGACTTCGACAAGGCCGTCGAGTTCCTGCGCATCAAGGGCGCGAAGGACGTCGGCAAGCGCGCCGAGCGCGCCACCGCCGAGGGCCTCGTCGCCGGTGAAGGCGGCGTGCTGATCGAGCTCGACTCCGAGACCGACTTCGTCGCGAAGAACGAGGACTTCCAGACCCTCGCCGCGAAGATCGTCGAGGTCGCGAAGGCCGAGAAGACCAGCGACGTCGAGAAGCTGAAGGCCGCCTCGCTCGACGGCAAGACCGTCGACGAGCAGGTCCAGGAGCTGGCCGCCCGCATCGGTGAGAAGCTCGAGCTGCGCCGTGTCGCCGCCTACGAGGGCACCACCACCACGTACCTGCACCGTCGCGGTGCCGACCTCCCGCCCGCCGTCGGCGTGCTCATCGAGTACACCGGTGAGGGCGAGGCCGCCGCCGAGGCCGCTCGTGGCGCCGCCATGCAGGTCGCCGCGCTCAAGGCCAAGTACCTCACCCGCGATGAGGTCCCGGCCGAGATCGTCGAGAACGAGCGTCGCGTCGCCGAGGCGACCGCCCGCGAAGAGGGCAAGCCGGAGCAGGCCATGCCCAAGATCATCGAGGGCAAGGTCAACGCGTACTACAAGGACAACGTCCTGCTCGAGCAGCCGTCGGTCAAGGACAACAAGAAGACCGTCAAGGCCCTGCTCGACGAGGCCGGCGTGACCGTGAGCCGGTTCGCCCGGTTCGAGGTCGGCCAGGCCTGATCCAGGCGCGGAACACAAGAATCACCACTGTGCCCCGTCTCCGTCCATCGGGGACGGGGCACAGTCGGGTTCAGAGCATTAGGGAGGGCGACATGGGTGTCCGGGTCGAAGGCGGATACCGGCGGGTGCTGCTGAAGCTGGGCGGCGAGATGTTCGGCGGCGGTTCCATCGGGGTTGATCCGGATGTGGTGCACTCGGTCGCTCAGCAGATCGCCGACGTCGCGCGGACGGGCGTGCAGATCGCCGTCGTGATCGGCGGTGGCAACTACTTCCGCGGCGCGGAGCTGTCGCAGCGCGGCATGGACCGCGACCGCGCGGACTACATGGCGATGCTCGGCACCGTCATGAACTGTCTGGCGCTGCAGGACTTCCTGGAGAAGGAGGGCCTCCCCACGCGCGTGCAGACCGCCATCACCATGGGGCAGGTCGCCGAGCCGTACATCCCGCGCCGCGCCGAGCGCCACCTTGAGAAGGGCCGTGTCGTCATCTTCGGCGCAGGGGTCGGCATGCCGTACTTCTCGACGGACACCGCCGCCGCGCAGCGCGCGCTCGAACTCGGCTGCGAAGCCGTCTTGATGGCGAAGGCCGTCGACGGCGTCTACACCGCGGACCCGAAGAGCGACCCGACGGCCGAGATGTTCCACGAGATCAGCCACCGCGAGGTGCTGGAACGGGACCTCAAGGTCGCCGACGCCACCGCGTTCAGCCTGTGCATGGACAACAACATGCCGATCATCGTGTTCAATCTGCTCACCGAGGGGAACATCGCCCGTGCGGTCAGTGGTGAGAGGATCGGCACCCTGGTCGACACCCCCGCCGACGGGGTGCCCGCGTAGTCCTGCCCTGACCTTCGCAATCGGTACGAATACACAACTACGGGAGTTGCCGTGATCGACGAGACCCTCCTCGACGCCGAGGAGAAGATGGAAAAAGCGGTGTCCGTCGCCAAGGAGGACCTGTCGTCGGTACGCACCGGCCGGGCTCACCCTGGGATGTTCTCGCGCGTTGTCGTCGACTACTACGGCGCGCCGACCCCGCTGAACCAGTTGGCGGGCGTCAACATCCCCGAAGCCCGGATGGCGTTGATCAAGCCCTACGACCAGACCTCGCTCAACGCCATCGAAAAGGCGATCCGCGAGTCGGACCTCGGCGTCAACCCGAGCAACGACGGCAACGTGATCCGCATCGTGATCCCGCAGCTCACCGAAGAGCGCCGCCGGGAGATGGTGAAGGTCGCCAAGGCCAAGGGTGAGGACGCCCGCGTCTCGATCCGCAGCGTCCGCCGCAAGGCCAAGGAAGAGCTCGACCGGATCAAGAAGGACGGCGAGGCGGGCGAGGACGAGGTCGTCCACGCCGAGAAGGAACTCCAGAACCTCACCGACACGTACAGCCACAAGGTCGACGAGCTGGTGAAACACAAGGAAGCCGAGCTACTCGAGGTCTGATGAGCCAGGTGAGCGAGGAACGCGAGGACCGGGTGGAAAACCCGGAACCGGTTCCGGCCACAGCGCCGGATTTTGAAACCGTGCCGGAACCGGCGCAAAAGGTTTCCCGCGCCGGCCGCAACCTGCCCGCCGCGATCGGGGTCGGGCTGCTGCTGGGGGCGGCGATCGTCACGTCCCTGCTCACCGTCCGCTTTTTGTTCATCGGCATCATCGCGATCGCGATCGCGGTCGGCACGATCGAGCTGGCCGGGGCACTGAAGCGCGCGGCGGGCATCCGGATCGCGCTGGTCCCGGTACTCGTCGGCGGTCAGGCGATGATCTGGCTGGCGTGGCCGTACGGCCGTGAAGGCGCGCTGACGGCGTTCGTGCTGACGGTGCTCGTCTGCCTGCTGTGGCGGTTGCCCGGCGGCGCGGACGGCTATCTGCGCGACATCAGCGCGTCTGTTTTCGCCGTCGCGTACATCCCGCTTTTCGGTGCCTTCGCCGCGATGCTCGTCCCGCCGGAGGACGGCGTCGGCCGGGTGCTGGCGTTCATGATCGGCGTTGTCGCTTCGGACACCGGCGGCTACATCGCCGGTGTACTGGGCGGCAAGCATCCGATGGCGCCGAGCATCAGCCCGAAGAAGACTTGGGAAGGTTTCGCCGGTTCGCTCGTGGCCGGTGTGGTCGCCGGCGCGCTGACCCTGAGCCTGCTGCTCGACGGCCATGCCTGGCAGGGTGTGCTGTTCGGCGCGGCGATCGTGTGCACGGCGACGCTGGGCGATCTCGTCGAGTCCCTGATCAAACGTGATCTCGGGGTCAAGGACATGGGGAACATGCTGCCGGGCCACGGCGGGCTGATGGACCGCCTCGACTCGTTGCTCCCCTCGGCCGTCGTCTCCTGGTTGCTGCTTTCGGCGTTCGTCCCCGTCTAGGGAAACGCAGGTGACAAGCCCGGAGCGCTGGGCCAGGGTCGGAGTATGCGCACTCAACGGATGAGTAAGCGACTTCTGGCCATGGCACTGAGCGTGGTGACGCTCGGCGCCCTGACGACGACCGTGGCGGAAGCGGGCACGAGCCCGGTCGTCCGCACGGATTCCGGCCCCGTTCGCGGCGTGAGCACCGGCGAATACCGGAGTTTCCAAGGCATTCCGTTCGCCGCACCGCCGGTGGGCGACCTGCGCTGGGCGCCGCCGCGGAGCCCCGAGCCGTGGACCGCCGTGCGGGACGCGACCGAACCGGGGCCTCGATGCGCGCAGGGGGCGGGCCTCGGTTCGCCATCGAGCGACGCCGAAGATTGCCTGTATCTCAACGTGATCAGCCCGGCGGGGCCGGCGCGTAAACCGCGTCCGGTGATGGTCTGGGTGCACGGTGGCAGCTTCACCTCGGGTGCGGGCAGCGACTACGACTTCAAGCGCATGGCACTCGGCGGGGACGTCGTGGTGGTGACCGTGAACTACCGGCTGGGTGTGTTCGGCTTCTTCGGGCATCCGGAACTCGGCCGCGACTCCGGTGCTTTCGGCTTCCAGGACCAGCAGGCCGCTCTTCGCTGGGTGCAGCGCAACGCGCGTGCCTTCGGCGGAGATCCCCGGAATGTCACGTTGTTCGGCGAATCCGCCGGTGCGATGAGCACTTGCGTCCAGTTGGCCTCTCCTTCGGCCGCGGGGCTGTTCCACCGCGCGATCGTCCAGAGCGGTCCGTGCACGCTGACCTGGCCCGACGGCGGGTTCTTCCCCAGTGTGCCCGCGGGCTCGCCGTACCTGCCCCGCGCCGAAGTCGAAGCGATGGGTGCTGAAGGGGCCGGGAAACTCGGCTGCGCCGACGTCGCCTGCATGCGGCGGCTTCCGGCCAAGGATCTGGTGAACCAGCCGCTCGGGACCCCCGCGTTCGGCACCGGCCTGCTGCCCGCACATCCGGCCGACGCGCTGAAAGCGGGGCACTTCGCCCGCGTCCCGGTGCTGACGGGGGTCACCAGGGACGAGGCGAGACTGTTCGTCTCCCTGTTCCCCGGGCAGCCGTTCACCGAGGAGCATTACCAAGAGCTGCTGCGGACCGCGTTCAAGGAGAAGGCGCCGCTCGTCGCCGCCCGGTACCCGTCGGCGAAGCACGGCGGCCCGGCGATGGCGTTCGCGGACGCGATGACCGACCGGATCTGGGGCTGTCCGCAGGTGGGGACCGAACGGTTGCTGCGCGAGCGCACGCGAACCTTCGGCTACGAGTTCGCCGACCGGGACGCTCCGCCGCTTGTCCCCGCTCCGCCGGGAATGCGTTCCGGCGCCGCCCATGGATCCGAATTAGCTTATTTGTCTGATTTGGCTGGCTTTCCGGCGAAATTGACGCCCGCGCAGCAAGAGCTCGCGGCGCAAATGATTCAGTACTGGACCGCGTTCGCGCGAACCGGGAATCCGAACGGTGGGGAACTGCCGAAGTGGCGTCCCTCGCCGCGGACGCAGTCGCTGGCGCCGGGCCGGATCGGCCCGGTCGACCTCGCGGCCGTGCACGACTGCGGGTTCTGGGCGGGACTCTGACGAAAGAGCCGGGGTGACGTCGTCGCCCCGGCTCTTCGTTTCAGTCGTCGTAAGGATCGTCGACTTCGGCGGTGCCCCAGCCCTCGGTGGCCCGGGAGTGGTCGATCACCGCGAACACCGAACCGTCGGGGTCGGCGAGGATCGCCATCCGGCCGTACGGGGTGTCGTAGGGCTGGACCACGACGGCGCCGCCGAGCATCAGGGCCTGCCCCGCCGCGGCGTCCGCGCCGCGGGCCGGATCCAGTCCGAGGTAGACCATCCAGTGCGGGGGAGTGTCCGGCCGGTATTCCGAACCCATCACGTACCGGTACAGCACCGGTTCGTGCTCGATGAGCCATTCGGCGTAGTCGAGGGACGCGCCGTCGCCGATCTGGTGGCTGGTGTAGTTGAAAAGGCGGCAGTAGAAATGATCCGCTGCCGCGCCGTCGTGGGTGTTGAGATCCGCGCCGCTGAAGGTGTTCGGGACCCCGGTCGCGAACTGCCAGGTGGCGGGCGGCTCCCAGAAGACGACGTGTGCGCCGCACGCGTCGATGGCGTGGATGATGTTGCCACGATGGGGAATCGCCATCGGGCCGAGGGTGACCCGGCCGCCGAGGCTGTCCACCCATTCGGCGGCCGCGGCCGCCTGGGGAACCGAGATGTGGACGCTCCAGCCGGTCGGCCCGTCGGTGCCCGCGCGGTACAGACCACCGGTGGGGACGCCGTTCAGTGTCGCGATCGAGTACCGGCCGGTCGGCGTCGCCGGATCACGCTGGACGGTGAACTCCCAGTCGAATAACCCACTGTAGAAGGCTTGTGCGGCCGCTTCGTCTCTGCATGCGAGCTCGATCCAGCACGGGATTCCTGAAGGGATGACGGAAGTGTGGGCGGCCGAGCCGAGCGACATGCGGTTCTCCCTTTCCGGTGGGAGTAAAGTCTAGTCGCTGACCGCATTGTTCCCGTTAAAGATTTCGACCCGGATGAGCATGGAACCCAGCCCGGTGTCCCGTCGTTGGAGCTTCCGTGCGCTGGTTTCCCCGAGCTGTCTCCTCCTTCCGCCGCCGCGGCGACGAGGTGCTGCCGAGTCCGAACATCTGGTACTACCAGAAGGCCTACGAGGTCGAGAACCGCGCGCAGGACGTCGACGACGAGATCTGGCGCGTGCTCGGCGGGTGTCGCGACTGGTCCGGTGAGGACGTCCTCGACATCGGCTGTGGTGACGGGTTCCATCTGCCGCGGTTCGCCGCGACGGCGCGGTCGGTGGTCGGGATCGAACCCCATGAGCCACTGGTGCGCGACGCGCGGAACCGGGTGGGGGAACTGCCGAACGTCGAGGTGCGGCAAGGTCGTGCGCAGCGGCTTCCCTTGCCGGACGCGGCTTTCGACGTCGTCCACGCGCGCACCGCGTACTTCTTCGGCCCTGGTTGCGAACCCGGTCTTCGCGAAGCGGAGCGCGTGCTGCGGCCTGGCGGGACCTTGATGATCGTGGATCTCGATGTGGCGAGCGAGCCCTACGGACGCTGGATGCGGCTGGATCTCCCGCGGTACGACCCGCCCGGGGTCGAGAAGTTCTTCGCCCGTCAGGGTTTCGACTGCCGCAAGGTGTCGACGCGGTGGCTGTTCGAGGACGCCGCCGCGATGGAAGCCGTGCTGAAGATCGAGTTCAGCGCTCCGGTCGCGGCGAAGGCGACTGCGGAGGTCCGGCGTCTCAACGAGGTTTCGTCAGGTCCCGGGGAAAAGCGGATGACGCTGCCGGTGGGCTATCGCGTGCACACGCGCACCAAGCCCACCGGCCTCGTCGTGCCAGGTCACTCCGCGTCCTCGGCGGATGTCTCCGGAGTGCCGTCCTCGGCCTCGCCGAGGATGCCGTAGATCGTCCGGCGTGCCTCGTTGAGCACGTCGACGGTGCGGGCCTGCTGGCTTTCACTGCCGGCGTGCATGACCTGCGCGACCGCCGCGGCCAGGGTCGTGGCCGCCTTGCGCAGGTTCACCTCGGCCGGGTCGACGTCGTGGGCGATCTGTTCCCACGGCGGGACGGCGTCCTGCTGTTCGGCCGCGGCGCGGCCGGATTCGGTGAGTTCGAACAGCTTCTTGCCGCTCTCGTCCTTGCTGATCACCAGGCCTTCGTCGGCCAGCATCTGCAGGGTCGGGTAGACCGAGCCGGGGCTCGGCTTCCAGAAGCCGCCGCTGCGCTCGCCGATCTCGCGGATGATCTCGTACCCGTGCCTCGGCTGCTCGGAAAGCAGCGCGAGGATCGCGGCGCGGACGTCACCGCGCTTGCCGCGCCTGCCGCCGGGGCCACCGCGACGGCCGTGCCGGTGCCGATGTCCCGGACCGCCCGGCCCCGGGGGGAAGTCGCCGAAGCCGCCGCGTGCCCAAGGCCCGAAGGCGGGACGGCCGTGTTCTGGAGGGAAAGGTCGTCGTCGCATGATGTGAATCCTCTCTACGTACTGTTCCGACATGTTCACGATATATCGGAACCAGTCGTCTCGGCAACCCTTTCTGTGTGAGTTGGGTCTCAGAGGCTTGTGTGGATGCGGTGAACCGGGGCGGCTCGGGTGCGTCGAAGGTGGACATGGGACAATGGTTGAGCTATGACTGCCCTCCCTCTCGTCTTCGACGCGCCCAAGCGCGGCCTTCCGCCGCGCCACCTCGCCGACCTCACCGCCGCCGAGCGGGCCGCCGCCGTCGCCGAGCTGGGTGAGAAGCCGTTCCGTGCGAAGCAGTTGTCGAACCACTACTTCTCGCGGCTCACGGTGAACCCCGAGGAGATGACCGACATCCCGGCGGCGTCGCGGGAGAAGCTCGTCGCCGATCTGATGCCGCCGCTACTCACCGAGATCAAGGCGCTCGCCTGCGACGACGGCACCACTCGCAAGACCTTGTGGCGCGCGCACGACGGGACGCTCTTGGAGAGCGTGCTGATGCGCTACCCGGATCGCGCGACCCTGTGCATCTCGAGCCAGGCGGGCTGCGGCATGGCGTGCCCGTTCTGCGCGACCGGGCAGGGCGGCCTCGACCGGAACCTCTCGACCGCGGAGATCGTCGACCAGGTCCGCGCCGCCGCCGCCGTGATGCGCGACGGACTGATGACCGGCGGCCCCGGCCGTCTGTCGAACATCGTCTTCATGGGCATGGGCGAGCCGCTGGCGAACTACAAGCGGGTGGTCGCGGCGGTCCGGCGGATCACGGACCCCTCGCCGGAGGGGCTCGGGATCGGCCAGCGTTCGGTGACGGTGTCGACGGTGGGCCTCGCCCCGGCGATCCGCAAACTCGCGGACGAGAAGATGCAGGTGCGGCTGGCGGTTTCGCTGCACACGCCGGACGACGAGTTGCGGGACACGCTGGTGCCGGTCAACGAGCGTTGGTCGGTGGACGAGGTGCTGTCCGCGGCCCGGTACTACGCGGACACCTCCGGACGGCGGGTGTCGATCGAGTACGCGTTGATCCGGGACATCAACGATCAGCCTTGGCGGGCCGAGCTGCTGGCGAAGCGGCTTCGCCAGCACCTGGGGCAATTGGTACATGTGAACGTGATCCCGTTGAACCCGACCCCGGGTTCGAAGTGGGACGCCTCGCCGAAGCCGGTGGAGCGGGAGTTCGTCCGGCTGGTGAACGCGGGCGGAGTGGCGTGCACGGTGCGTGACACGCGTGGCCAGGAGATCGCGGCGGCCTGCGGTCAGCTCGCCGCCGAGAACTGAGTTTCCTTTCAGTGATGGAGAAACTGTCGTGATGTATGCCCCCAGCCTGCTGGACCCGGCTGCGGAGGAGCTGAAGCTCGCGGACGTGATCGGCCATGGCGCGACCGGTGTCGCGCGCGAGGCCAGGACGTTGCTCGGCGATCGGTTCAGCTCGGTGACCTTCACGTACGTCCTGATGCGGGCGTTCGAGGTGGAGTACATGGCGGCGCGGGACGCTTCGCGGTGGCACGAGTTCCACGGCGGGCCGTACGCGCTTTCGGATGCCGACCTCGAAGCCTTGCTGGCTCCCTGGCTCGGCCGCTGACTGATCCATCCACTGTGGACGGTCAACTCGATTCGTGCACGGTTGGCCGGTAGACGAGCTGCTGGACGCGCCCGTCGAACGTCCGGCTCTCGAGCAGTTCGAGGTCGAAGTCGGCCGCACCCCGGAAGAGCGAGCCGGCACCGGTTTTCCCGGTGATCACCGGGAAAACCGTCACCTGGAGGCGGTCCACCAGACCGGCGGCCATCAGCGCCCGGTTCATCGCCAGGCTGCCGTGCGAGCGCAACGGCACGTCGGACTCCTTCTTGAGCCGGGCGACGACGTCGACGGCGTCACCGCTCACGAGCGTCGCGTCCGGCCAGTCCAGCGGTTCCCGCAGCGTGGTCGACACCACCGTCGCCGGAAGGTACTTCATCCGGGTGACCCACGGGTCCAGTGCCTCGGTCGCCACGACGTCCGCGTTGAGCATCTCCAGATTCGCGCGGAACGTCGTGGCGCCGAACACCATCCTCTGCTCCTCGGAGTACAAGGCGAGGCGGTGTTCGAGCAGTTCAGGCCCTTGCTTGCCCCAGTAGCCGCCCCAATCGCCGGTGGCGGAGCCGTAGCCGTCGAGGCTGGAAAAGACGTCGAACGTGTAAGTCGCGGTCATGATGCTCCTTCGAGGTTGTCTCTCACTCTGGCGACGAACGGGCCCGGCGGTATTCGACATCGCCGCGAAAAAACATGCCGGGCGTCGTCGAAGTGACAGGATGCGGACGTGTACAGCCTGCAAGCCGTCATCGTCACCGAGTCCGCACGCGGTGAACTGCTCGATTCGGTCCAGGGAGCGCGCCTCGTCGCGCTCGGACAGCACCTGTCACTGCTGCCGTTGACCGAAGTGCCGGCCGACGCCGGAGTGCCCGGTTTCGGCGAATTCTGGACCGCGCCCGCGGGCTTTGATCGGCTTCTCGCCGAGTGCTCCCGGCGCGGTGCCGTGGCGTACGTCGAAGCCGAGTACTTCGGCGGCACCGGGACGCAGTCCGCACAGGTGTGGGACAGCGGAGAGACAGTCTTCGGACCACAGCATCAGGCTGAGGGCGAGTCCGGCGGCAGTCCGATTTCTCAGGCGCTTCGGTGGCTCGGGGTGGTCAAGGGAGATCACTTCGACGAGTTCGACGCCGTCGGGCTCGGCAGGCACCGCGACACGGACGACTGGCTCCTCGCTTAGGCGCACTGGGCCGGACGGACCAGTCACCCGGCGTTCTTCGCCTTCGGCCGTGACACTCGGTTGAAGACAGCGAAGGAGGTGGACCGGATGTCCGCGACCAAGGCGAGACAGGTGCGCCACAACAAGGCCGTCCAGGTGCTCGGACGGATCGGGATGGGCTGCTACGGCCTGGTGTACCTGCTCATCGGGTACCTGGCGATGCGGGTCGCCATCGACGGTGGCGGCCAGGAGGCCGACGGACGCGGCGCGATCACCGAGGTCGGTTCGACCCCGGTGGGCGGCTTGCTGTTGTGGATTCTGGCGGCGGGGTTGGTGGCATACGGCCTGTGGCAGGCCCTGCTGGCCGCGGTCGGCTACACCTGGATCGACAAGCAGCGGACCCGCGCCGTCAAGCGGGTGACGTCCGGAGTCCGTTGCCTGGTGGGGATCTCGCTCGGCGTCTACGCGGCACGTGTCGCCGCGGGCGCGGGGCAGCAGGGCAGCGGTGACCAGAAGCAGCAGGAGTTCACCGCGCGGTTGCTGGCGTTGCCCGCCGGGCCGTTCCTGGTGACCGTGGTGGCCGTCGTCGTGTTCGGTGTCGCGGTGGCTTCGGTGGTGAACGGGGTGCGCCGGAACTTCGTGCGGGATCTCGACCTCTCGCGCCTCCCGTCGGGGACCCGGCGGTGGGTGGAGCGGCTCGGGAGGATCGGTTATGTGGCAAGGGGTGTCGTGTTCGGCATGGTCGCGGTGCTGGTGGGATACGCGGCGCTGACGCACGACGCGTCTCGTTCCGGTGGGCTCGACGCGGCCCTGCGGACCTTGGCGGCCCAGCCGTTCGGCACTGTGCTGCTCATCGTGGTGGCCGCCGGGGTCGCGGCTTTCGGCGCGTACTGCCTCGGGGCGGCACGGGCACAACGGGGCTGAGAACCGGCCTTTCCCGCCTCGGTCCAGCAAGGAACCGAGGCAGGAGAAGGAATCTACTCGACGGCCAGTTCGCCCAATTCCGACCAGCCGTCCTGATCGACCTTCGCGTTGACGATCCGCGGTGTCTCGGCCAGGTAAGGCGGCAGTTCACGTTGAGCCGTGCGGAAATGCTCCGAACCGACATGGGCCGCGCCCGCGTCGTCGTCGCGGAACGCCTCGACGAGCACGTATTCGTTCGGGTCGTCGAGGCTGCGAGACCAGTCGTACCAAAGACAACCGGGTTCGGCGCGGGTCGCTTCGGTGAAATCGCGCGCGATCTCCGGCCACCGGTCTGCGTGTTCGGGACGAACCCGGAACTTCGCCGTTATGAAGATCATGATCGTCCTACTTCCTGCTCAGGAGAATTGGATTCCTCCGTCGATCATCACCGACTGGCCGGTCATGTAATCGGAATCCGGGGAAGCGAGGTACGACACGTACGACGCCACGTCCTCGGGAACCGAGACCCGGCCGAGGTGGATCAGGTTCGAATACTTCTCGATCGCCTGCCCCTTCCGGATTCCTTCCGACTCCGCCAGTTTCTCGTCGATGAGGTCCCACATGGCGGTCCCGACGATACCCGGGCAGTACGCGTTGACGGTGATGCCGTGCTTCGCCCATTCCATCGCGGCGGCCTGGGTCAGCCCGCGCACCGCCCACTTCGACGCGGAATAGTGGCCGAGCAACGCGAACGGGCGATGGGCGACGATGGACGCCGCGCCGATGATCTTGCCGCCGTCGCCCTGTTCGATCATCTGCTTGGCCGCGGCCTGGTAACAGAGGAACATGCCGCGCGCGTTGACGGCCATCATCCGGTCCCAGTCCTCCGGGGTCACTTCGAGCAGCGGGAGGACCTGCGCGATCCCCGCGTTCGCGACCATGACGTCCAGGGAACCCAGCGCGCCGACGGTCTCGCCGACCATGGCGGTGACCGACGCCGGATCGGAAACGTCCGCCGTGACCGCGGCCGAGCGTCGTCCCGCTTCGCGGATCTCCTTGGCGACGGCCTCGAGTTCCGCCTCGTTGGCGGCGACGTCGTTGACCGCGACGTCGTGCCCGTCGGCGGCGAGCCGGAGCGCGATCCCCTTTCCGATCCCTCGTGCCGCACCGGTGACGAGTACGTTCTTGCTCATGCGCTGAACTCCCTTGTTCGCCTGGGCTTGAACGGAAGGTAGGGGTGCGGGAGAATCAAGGGGAGGGGTGTCGTGTCTCACTTTGAGACAGCGGCACGGTAGTCCCTCGGCGACGTGCCGAGCAGCCGGGTGAACATGGTGGAGAACGCGGCCGGGCTCTCGTAGCCGAGCGAGGCGGCGATGCCGGCGATCGGACGGCCGTCCGAAAGCAGCGACAGCGAATGCAGGACGCAGGCCCGTTGCCGCCAGCGGGCGAATCCCATCCCGGTCTCGGCGGTGAACATCCGGTTCAGCGTCCGCTCGCTGACGTGCAGCCGGGACGCCCAGGCGCGCACCGGCTCATGGATGTCCGGATCGTCCAAAAAGGACTCGCACAGCGTGCGGAGCCGTTCGTGCTTGGGTAACGGGAGATCGAGCTGGACCGGGGCTGAGCGGCGGATCTCGTGCAGGGTCAGGCCGATGACCGCGGCGTCCCGCCCGCGCGGGGTGTACAGCTCCGGCACGCCGACTACCTCGTTCAGCAGTTCCCGGAGCAATGAGGAGACTTCGACGACCTGGCAGCGCCGCGGGAACCACGGCACCGCCTTCGGCTCGATGTACAGGCTGCGGGTGCTCACGGTGGTCGTGAAGACCTGATGGGTGGTCTCCGGCGGAACGAGCACCGCGCGCAGGGCCGGGATGGTCCACGTGCCGTCGGCCGTTTCGACCCGCATTGATCCCGTCGCGCTGTAGAGGAACTGCGCGCGACGGTGCCGATGCGGGGGAATCCGGTGCCCCGGTGGGTAATCGGTGCGGATCGCCACCACCGCGCGGTCGAGGTGGTCGACCTCGTCGATGGGGATGTCACGCACCTCACCCAGCCTACGCCGGGTGTCTGATCCGCGAAAGAAACTGGCGTCCTTTCGAATGCCCGCCGCGCCGGTGACGCCTACGGTCGAAGGAGTGCTGATCGAGATCCTGGTGCTCCTCGGGTTCGGCTGCCTGAGCGGCGTCACCACCGTCCTTTTCGGATTCGGCGGCGGATTCGTCACCGTGCCCGTCGTCTACGCCTTCGCGCTCGCCGAGCCGGATCACGCCCTGGGTGCGATGCACGTGGCGGTGGCCACCTCGACCGCGGTGATGGTGGTCAACGCCGGCAGCGCGACCCTCGCCCAACTGCGGACAGGGCGGCTTCGCCGCGACTATCTGTGGCCGCTCGTCGCGTTCATCGGCCTGGGCGCCGTGCTCGGGTCTTTCGCCGCCACCGTGGCCGACGAGAGCGTCCTGCGCTGGCTCTTCGTCGCCTACCTCGCGCTGACCATCGCCGATAGCTTGGCAAGGAAGGGGTTCGTGAGCAGGCGGGACGACATCCGGCCGCGTGCGCTCGGCGGGCTCACAGCCACCGCCGGCGGGACCGGGATCGGTGCCGTGGCGAGCTTCCTCGGCGTCGGGGGCAGCGTGCTGACCGTCCCGCTCATGCGGCGCAAGGGCCTGCCGATGGCCGACGCGGCCGCGCTGGCGAATCCCCTGAGCCTCCCGGTGGCGGTGATCGGCACGGCGGTCTACGCCTTCGCGGCGACGGGCACGGCTTCGGGCACCGCCCACCTCGGCTACATCGACCTGGTGGCCGCGGGCGCGCTGCTGTGCGGCTCGTTGCCGACCATCGCCGTGACGCGCCGGGTGGTCGGCCGGATCCCGGACCGCGCGCACGCGATCGCGTACCTCGCCCTCCTCACCGCCGCATTGATCGCGATCGTTGTCCGGTAGTGGTCGGATGAGTTCCGCCGATGTCAAGCCCTTGACAGGGAATCGGCGCCATGGCAAGGGGTTATCGCCAGGCAAAGATCCGATGAATCCTCTATCTCTTTTGCGGATCTTGCGCCAAGATCTCCCGCATGAAACTGAGATCGATCACCAAACGCATGTTCGTTCTCGGGCTGCTGACGGTTCTCGGGACCACCGGGGCGACGTCGGTGGCCACCGCCGAACCCCAGCGACCGCCCGCGGACGTCAACGCGACCGGACTGCCGCGCGGCGGCTGGGAGCCGGTCGGCCCGAACAGCATCGGCGGGTTGCTGGCCGCTTCCCCCGCCGGGCTCGCGATGATGCAGCCGAGCCCGCCCGCGTTGTGGCTCTCCGGCGATCGCGGCGCTTCGTGGGCCGCGCGCCGGGGCCTGCCCGCGGAAACCGTCATCCAGGGGTTCTTCGCCGATCCGGTGAACCCGGACCGGATGCTCGCGGTGGGAAACAAGACCGCCGGGTTCCAAGGCGAGTGGCGCGGCCTCCTGCTGAGCACCGCCGACCGCGGCCAGAGCTGGGAAACCCTGCGCGAGTGGTACCCCGACGGCGCGTTCGGCATGGCCACGGATCCGGCGGGCCGGGTCGTCGTGGTGCAGAACCTCGATTCGCTGAGTGTCAGCATCGATGGCGGCGTGCACTGGAACGACGTGCCGAGGACCTGGCCGCGCGAGGGGATCGCCGCGCCGGTCGGCGCGCTCAAACTCACGCTGGTCGGTGACGACGCCTACTTCGCGACGGTCTACCCGGAGTACGCGCTCTGGGCGGTCCGCGGGGTCAGCGGCAAGGAGCCGCGGGCCGAACTCGTGTACCGGGCCGACGGCGAGGTCGGGCAGGTCGCTTCGGACGGCAAGCTGCTCGTGGTCACGGTCGGCCCCGAACTGCACGGCTCCACCGACGGCGGCAAGACCTGGACGGTGCTGCGCCGCGATCCCGGCGGGCAGCCTCTGCGCGAACCGCGTTTCGTCGGCGGGCGTTTGTACGTCTCGACGTATAACGACATAGACGTCAGCGCGGACGGCGGCCGCACCTGGACCCGCAAACCGGTGCCCGCACCGGGCGAGGGCGTCAGCGACATGATCGATCTCCCCGCCGCGGCGGGCAAATCCGCCACCACGCTGATCTCCTCGCTCTACCGCGGTGTGTACGCGGACGCCGGCAAGAGCGGCTACCGGCAGATCGGCGTACCCGGCGAATCCATTCGCGACCTCGTGACCACCGGGAACCTCCTGCGGGAGCACGTCGTCGCGGCCGGTGTGCAGGAGATCTACAACACCCCGCTCCCGCGCGGCAAGGTCTCCGCGGCGGACCGGGTCTGGCAGTCGCATCCCACCGACCGGCTGCACGAGGACGCGCGCCTGTCCGTTTCACCCGGCCGCCCGGACGTCGTCTGGCAGGTCACCCGGAACGGTTTCGCGCTCGACGTGCTCCGCAGCGGCGACGGCGGGCGGACCTGGCAGTTCGCGGCGAAGGCGAAACAAGGTCTTCCGCGGGCGATCTTCGCCCATCCGGCCGCCCCGGACAGGATCTTCGTCTCGGCCTTCGCGCCCAGCGGCTACGTGCTCTACCGCAGTGACGACGCGGGGAAGACCTGGGAAAAGCTCGCGACCGACAGCGGTTTCATCGCGTTCGCCGGTGACCCGTGGAACCCGGACCGGGTCTGGGGCGGCGACTCTCAGGGCCTGTCCCGGTCGGACGACGGCGGCAAGACCTGGACCCATGTCTCCGGCGAACCGGTCAGTTCGATCTCGGTCAGCCGATGGGGTGGCGGACGCGTCCTCGCCGGTGGCGCGGGCATCCTGCTCAGCGAGGACGACGGCCGGACGTTCCGCCGCGTCCGCGACGGTGAGAGTCCCCTCGGGATCAGCCGGATCCTGCCGCATCCGTTCGACTTCCGGGTGTGGTTCGCGAGCGACTCGACCGGGGGAGGCGTGCTGCGCAGCACGGACTTCGGCCGCACCTGGTCGCCCGTGCCCGGCGCGCTGCCCGACACCAGGGTGCTGTCCATGGCGATCAGCGCGGACGGCCGGTACCTGTTCGCGGGCACCGCGCAGTCCGGGGCGTACCGGCTGAACCTGTACTGAGCACGGGACGCTTCGTGGCAGGCGAAAGTTCCGGCCACGAAGCGTTTACCCGGTCCCGCATCGGATGTCAGAGTCGGGGGCATGGCCATCGACGTCGCCGCTCTCCGGCTTCACTTCCCCTCCCTCGCCGACGGAACCGCCTTCTTCGACGGACCCGCGGGTACCCAGACACCCCAGCCTGTCGCCGACGCCATCGTCGGGACACTGACCGGTCCACTGTCGAACCGGGGCACGGTCAGCCCGTCCGAACTCAACGCGGAGCGGGCCGTCTCGGACTTCCGCGCCGCCTACGCCGACTTCCTGAACGTGCCTGCCGAAGGCGTCGTCCACGGCCGCAGCGCCACGCAGCTGACGTACGACTTTTCCCGGCACCTGGCCAAGGACTGGCGTGAGGGGGACGAGATCGTCGTCAGCCGTCTCGATCACGACGCCAATGTCCGGCCCTGGGTGCAGGCCGCCGAACGGTCCGGGATGACCGTCCGCTGGCTCGACATCGATCCCGGAACCACCGATCTCGATCTCGATTCCCTCGTGCTCACCGAGAGGACGAGGCTGGTCGCGGTCACGGCGGCCTCGAACGTCCTCGGTACCAAACCGCCGATCCGCCGGATCGCCGATCTCGCCCACGACGCCGGGGCGCTGGTGTTCGTGGACGGCGTGCACTATGCCGCTCATGAACTCGTGGACGTTCCGGCGCTGGGGGCGGATTTCTTCGTCTGCTCGCCGTACAAGTTCCTCGGCCCGCACTGCGGGGTGCTCGGCGCGTCGCCCGCCCTCCTCGAAACCGTCGAGCCGGACAAGCTCATGCCGTCACCCGACGCCGTGCCGGAACGGTTCGAATTCGGCACCCTGCCCTACGAGCTGCTCGCGGGCGCGACGGCTGCGGTGGACTTCCTCGTCGCGCTCGACCCCGGAGCGGGCGGAACACGGCGGGAGCGCCTCGCGAACTCGATGAATTCGTTGCACGAGCACGAAAGCACGTTGCGCGCCAGGCTGGAGAAGGGACTGGGCGACGCCGTCACCGTCCATGGCAAGGCTGCCGACCGGACCCCGACCGTCCTGATGAGCCTCGGCGGCCGCGAGCGTGAGGCGCAACGGCATCTCGCCGAGAGGAACGTCGTCGCTCCGGCAGGCTCCTTCTACGCCTACGAAGTCTTCGCGGCCTTGAAGCTGGAAGATCCGGCGCTCCGGGTCGGGCTGGCGCCGTACACCAGCGCCGAGGACGTCGACAGGTTGCTGGACGGGCTTTCGACGTTCGGGTGACGACCACAGCGGACAGTTGAGAGGGTCCTGGCGGCAGGGGGTCGTGAGTGGCGTTTCGGGTTAGAACCCGAAACGCCACTCACGACCACCGGCGCCGACCACACCACCTTGAGGCCGGTCACAAGACCCGTTCGCCCGAGCCCGACGTCCGGCGCAACGCGAAGGCGCTGGCCGTCCCCGGCGCTTGATCGCCGGTTCTTGTCGGTGCTCCGGGTTAAGGTCTGCGGCAGCAGCCTGACCAGGAGGGACATCACGTCATGACCACTCTCGACAACCGGCCGAACACCGCGCTTCTCGTCGTCGACGTCCAGAACGCCGTCGTAGACGAGGGCCACGAGCGCGACGCGGTGGTGGCGAACATCGGCGGGCTCGTCGGCAGGGCACGGCGGGAAGGCGTTCCGGTCGTGTGGGTGCAGCATTCCGACGAGGGGCTCGTGCGTGGCAGCGAAGAATGGCGCATCGTCGGCGAACTGAACCGGGAGGACGCCGAGCCGCTCGTCGAAAAGTCCTATGGGGACTCGTTCGAGGACACCGATCTGGAGCAGGTCCTTGCCGAGCGCGGGGTCGGGCGGCTCGTGGTCGTCGGTGCGGAGACCGACGCCTGCATCCGTTCGACGCTGCACGGCGCCATGGTCCGCGGATACGACGCGACGCTGGTCGGCGACGCGCACACCACCGTGGACAAAACGGAGCGGGGAGCGCCCGCACCGGAGCAGGTCATCGCGCACACGAATCTGTACTGGCGGTATCAGGCCGCGCCGGGCCGGAAAGGAGGGACGGTCAAGAGCGAAGACGTGGATTTCAGCGGCTGAACCGCTTCATGGCCGGCGTGCGACCAGCAGACCTGCGTCTCCGGTGAAAGCGCCGCGGCAGTGGGACTTCGCCGCATGGAGCACGCGCCGGGTGGTCTCGGGTGGTAGTCGTCCGGCATGGGCGTTCAGGTATTCGGCGAGCTCGAACCGCTCGCCGTCGGCGTCACGCGCGTCCGAGAGGCCTTCGGTGTGCAGGACGAAGAGATCTCCGGACCGGAGGTGGGCGGTCATGATCCGGCCGGGCGGCCCGGCGCCGAACGGCGGCCGCGGCACACAGTCCACTGTGGACGTACGGTCCGCTTCGTGCTCGGTGCCGAGCACGATCGGCGGCGGCCCGCCCGCTTCGAGATGGCGCAGGTCGCCGTGGGCGAGGTCCAGTTCGGCCAGCGTGCCGCGAACGGCGGCGCCGTCACCGAACTGCGTCGAGAGCGCTTTGTCGACAGCGGTCTCCTGGCCGCGCAGGTCCTGGCCCTCGCGGCGGGCGGACCGGTAGGCCGCGAGCGCCGTCGAGACCATGAGACCCGCGGACGGGCTCTCCCGGCCCGCGTCGAAGATGGCCAGCCATGCCGTCGTTTCGGAAAGGGCGTAGTCGAAGGTGACACCGCGAAGGTCGTAGGCGGGCTCGACACCGCCCGCCACCGTCACGTCGCGTGTCGCCGCCGTCAACGGGGGCAGGTTGTGCCAGAGCAACTCCGCGGTGGGGTCGCGTCGTCGTCCACGCCTTGTCATGTCGAGGGCGTCGCCATAACGCATCGCGGCGGCGATGAGATGGCCTGCCAGCGACGCGAGCCACCGGCACTGGGTTCGCAGGGCGGGGTCGTGGAGGTCGGTGTCCGCACCGGCTTCGACCTCGAGCACGCCCATCCGCTCGTCGCCGTCGAGCAGCACGGCCCACAACCGCGTTCCTCCCGGCTCCTCGGCCAGCAGGGTGTCGACGTGCCGGTAAGCGTGACCGGCGCTGCTCGTCTCGATGGGCAACGGTGCCCGGCTTGAGACCGACCCTCGCATCGGAAGGAGATGACGCTGGTCGTAGTCGGCGAGGTAGACGGCGATCTCGACGTTCAGCGCACGCCCCGCGGCGGCGATGACCTCGGGCAACCGCTCCGGGGCGGCATGGTGGGCACCGTCGAGGAGCCCCAGCAGGGCGGCCAGAGTACCGCGCGGGCGGGTGCTCTCACCGGTCTCGCGGCTGTAGGGCGCCCGCGGTACGCCGGAGAGTTCGTCGAGCCGCTCGTTAACCGCGTGGGTCACCATGTCCCGCTGGATTCTGGGCAGGGGGAGCACGCCCTGCAGGAACGCGTCCAGTTCGACCTCGCTGACGTCGCCGCCCAGGGCGAAATACCTCAGCCACAGTTGCTCCACGGTGAGCCCGGTTCGTGCGAAACACGCGGCGACGATCCGTCGTTGCTCCTCGGCCTTGAGGGCGGACACGGTGATCACCCCCTGTTCTCGGCGACACCGGCCTGGATACCAACCACGACCCGGGATGAAACATGAGTCGGGCACATGATCGGCTGTACCGTTGCGGCGCGGTGACGGTTAGGCCAGGTGGACGAACGATTCGGGGCCATCGCGACAGACCGAGACGATCCGGGACGGGCGGAACATGGGGCGCGGGAGGCCGGGTGATCGCATTCGGCTAAGGTCGTTTTCCGAAAGCGGTTCTGAGCGTTGAGAAGTTAGCGCCGATCCGCCGGTAACCGGGTTGGTTGCGGCGGTTGATGGTGCGCGCTCGGCGCCGGTTCCCGCCGGTGACTCCCGTGGTGCATCACGCCGATGTGCAGAAGTGGGAGAGGCGGGCTTTGGCCGATGAATTCGACTGGCAGCAGGACAAGAACCGATTCGTCGAGGATGTCGGCGACGGCGAACTGCCGGTGACCTCCGAAAACGGCGTTCGGCTCATAGCCGGGCCACTGGTCAACCAGTTCGTAGCCCTGACCAGGGCGTTGCTGGATTCCGGTTCGATCGGGGCGGTCCTCGAACGGGTGGTCTTCGCGACGCGCGATCTGGTGCCGGGCGCTGATCTGGTCAGCGTCACCCTCCTCGATCCCGACGGCGGGTTCCACACACCGGTGCGGACCGACGAGATCGCCGGCGAGCTGGACCAGCTGCAGTACCAGTACGGCGAGGGTGCCTGCGTCGAGGCGGCGCGGGTTTCGGGACCGGCCGCGGCCTTCAGCGACAACCTCGCGGAGGACGCCCGCTGGCCGCGCTTCGGCCCGGCAGCCGCGGCGCTCGGCTTCCATTCGCTGGTCTCGACGGCCTTGCTGCCGGAAGCGTCGAGTTCGCAGCTTTCCGGTGCGCTGAACGTCTACTCGCGGCGTCCCCACGGCATCGCCAGGGCCGACCGCGACGTGCTGCTGCTCCTGGCGACGCACGCGTCACTGGCCTTGGCGACCACGCACGCGGTCACCCGCGGTCAGCTCCAGGAGGAACAGCTCCAGCAGGCGCTGGACAGCCGGGACGCGATCGGGCAGGCCAAGGGCATCCTGATGGCGCGGCGCGGAATCGACGCCGCGGAGGCGTTCGAGGTGCTGCGGCACACGTCGCAGAACATGAACGTCAAACTCCGGGAGCTGGCGGAGATGCTGTCCAAACGGCATACCGAACTGCAGCTGCCCGACTGACCGTCCGGCTGCGGCTACGATCGCGATCATGGGTTTCGGTGAGCTGGAGTTGTCGCGGACGTTCGACTGGCGTGGCCGTTCGGTGGCGTGGGAACGCCTCGGCGAAGGCGCCCCGGTGGTGCTGTGCCACGGGACACCGTGGTCGGCGCAACTGTGGGCGCCTTTCGCGCGAGCGCTCAGCGAAGAGTTCGCCGTGTACGTCTGGGACATGCCGGGATACGGCCGTTCGTCCAAGGAACCCGGCCACGCCGTCGATCTCGGAACGCAGGGCGAGCTTTTCGCCGACCTGCTCGAGCATTGGGGGCTGGCGGCCCCGCACGTGATCGCCCACGACTACGGCGGGGCGGTTTCCCTGCGCGCGAAGCTGCTGCACGGTGCCGAGTACGCCTCGCTCGCCTTGGTGGACGTCGTCGCGCTGCGGCCATGGGGCTCGGAATTCTTCCGGCTCGTCGCGGAGAACGCCGAGGTCTTCCAAGCGCAGCCGCCGACCGTGCACCGGGGCGCGCTGGAGTCCTACATCGCGACGGCCTCCCACCGTGGTCTCACCGGAGCGCAACTGGCCACCCTGACCGGGCCTTGGCTGGACGCGCGGGGGCAACGTGCGTTCTACCGGCAGATCGCCGAGGCGGACGTCCGGTACACCGACGAGATCCAGGACCGCTATCCGGAACTCACGTTGCCGGTGAAGGTGATCTGGGGTGCGGACGACACGTGGATCCCGGTGGACCGCGCGGAACAGCTCGCCGGCGCGATTCCCGGCGCCCTCCTGGACGTCATCCCCGATGCCGGGCATCTGATCCAGTACGACGCACCGGTCGAATTGGCCTTTTCCCTGCATCGGTGGCTCACGGCGGAAGTGGACCGGTGGGGATCCGCCGGGAGCGGACGCTGAAAGGCGCCGCCAAGATCAACATAGTTCCATTCGGATATTAGAAGTCGTCTACGTGATATCCGGCCACATAGGCACTTGAAAGCAATGCGCCGTGACATTCCGCCGTCGAGGGTCCGAAGCCGACCGGAACCCAATGTCCGACGGTGTACCAATAGGACGACCCCGACGCGCAGTGAGCGACCACTCGATAGGTTTCCGAGTGTCTCGGCAAGGAGAAGCAGGTCAGGGAAATGCCTTCGCCGAAGAGAAGTCCATAGCGATCGCTGCCGCAGCCGTAGGGCGGGAACTTGCCTTCGGTCGCCGCGGAGGCCGGTGCGGCGGCCAGGAATCCGGCCGCCGAAAAGGCGGCCATGACTAAAGCGGCGATTTTCTTCTTCATGCTTTTCTCCCGCGGCTCGTTCCCAATGGAAAGCCCAGATTAGCCGCACGGAAGAATTGTCGTGAATTCATCGGGCAGGTGAAACGAGATCGCGTGCGGTGAACCGCGCTGCTCCGAAAGAGCGTCGCGGCCCCCCTTCTGAGTCCCCGGCTCCCCTTTTGGCCTAGCGTCGCCGGTACTGCGCCGGGGAGGTGATCGTGGCCCGGTCCTCATAGGATCCCGGCCTGCCGCGGTCGACGTGGAACGTCGTCAGGGTGCTCACCGGAGAACGCGGGTCGCGCCGGTCGCCGATCACCCGCATGTGCGTGCTCCAGCGGCGCGGGGTGACCTCGTAGACGTCGTAGCCGTACCGGTCACCCTCGAAGTACTTGAGGTGCGGGTTCGCCGCGCCCATCTTCGGCCCGTTTGTGGCGTTCCATTCGGGGGAGTAGGCGCCGGAGGTGACCGAATGCGCGGTGAACTCCGTGCCGATCACCGGGGTGGCCGGATCCGCGAAGTCCGGGCGGATGTCGTCGACGAACGCCGAATGCCAATCGCCGGTGATCACCACGAGGTCTTCGAGGCCGCTGTTCGCCACGTGGGTCAGCACCTCCTTGCGCTCGGCGAGGAAGCCGTCCCACTGGTCCGTGAACATGTAGCCGCCACCGGGTTTCGCCAGCTGGCTCAGCATGATCGAGTTCACCCAGCAGTGCCACGCCTCGCCGGAGCCGGTCACCTGGTCCTTGAGCCACGCCTTCTGATCCGTGCCGAGGATCGTGCCGTCGGGCAGGTTCTGCGCCGACCGGTACTGCCGGAGGTCCAAAATGGACAGATCGAGCAGATCGCCCCAGCGGCGCTGCCGGTGGATCCTCGGTGTCGACGGATGGTCCGGGCGAACCGGCATGTGCTCGAACCAGGCCTGGTACGCCGCCGAACGCCGCGCCCGCAGCGACGGGGTGGTACCGCTGTAGTCGTTGACGACCTCGTGATCGTCCCAGGTGACGAACCAGGGATGGGCCGCGTGGGCGTCCCGCAGCGACGGGTCGGACTTGTAGAGCGCGTGCCGCCGCCGGTACGCCTGCAGCGTCAGCACCTCGGGACCTTCGTGGTCGCGCAGCGGATTCCCGCCGACCTGACCGTGCTCGTAGACGTAGTCGCCGAGGTGGACGACGAAATCGAGCTCCTCCCTGGCGATCCCGGCGTGCGCCGCGTAGAACCCGTCGTGGAACGCCTGGCAGTTCGCCGAGGCGAACCGCACCCGCCGGACCGGCCCGACCGGCGCGGTACGGGTGCGGCCGATCCGGCTGACCTTGCCGAGCGCGTGGAACCGGTAGTAATACTGCGAGCCCGGCTCCAGCCCGGAAACCGGGACGTGCACGCTGTGCCCGAGCCCGGCGGTCGCGGCCGTCGTCCCGTGCGCCACGCGGCGGCGGAACCCGCGGTCGGTGGCGACCTCCCAGGCGACTTCGACGGTGTCGTCGAGCGGCTGCTCGAACTCCATCGGCTTCGGCGCGAGCCTGGTCCAGAGGGCGACGCCGTACGGGACCGGGTCGCCGGACGCGACGCCGAGCGTGAACGGTGCTTCGTCCCAGGTCGCGCCCAGCGCCACCGCGGCCTCCTCGGCCTGCGCGATCGTCATCCGCGAACTCAACGGCCAGGCCAGCCCCAGCGCCCCGGCGGTGGCGGCGCCTCGCAACAGGTCCCGGCGGTTGACGGACATCGGTGTTCTCCCTCGGCCTTCGGCGGATCGCTCCCCGAGAGCGAACACTCCCAAGATGGCCGGAGGCCGACGTGGGGGAGAACATCAGATGGTGATGACAACCTTGCCGCGTGCGTGTCCTTCGTGCACGTGACTGATGGCTTCGGGCACTTCGACGAGCGAGAAGGCACGGTCGATGACCGGTGTCAGTTTCTCCGCCTCGATGAGCGCCCGCAGCGTCTGGAGATCGTCCTGGTTCTCCGTGGAGAACAGGCCGCGGAGCTTCTGCTTCACGAACGGCCCGAGGAGCAGTGCCCGCAGATTGCGACCCACCGGGCCGATCCACTTCCCCTTGCCCTCGCCGCCGACGATGACGAGAGTGCCTTGCGGGGTAAGGGATTCGCGTAACGATGTCAGCGACCGGTTGCCGGCGGTGTCAAGGATGAGGTCGTAGCCGCCGCCGAAATCCTCACGGGTGTAGTCGAAAACCCGGGTCGCGCCGAGTGAACGGACGAGCTCCACCTTGCCCGTGCCGCATACGCCGTCCACCTCGGCGCCGAACGCCTTGGCGATCTGCACCGCGAAGGTGCCCACGCCACCGCCCGCGCCGATGACCAGGACCTTCTGCCGCGGCGCGACCTGCCCTCGGTTCCGGAGCGCCTGAAGCGCGGTGAAAGCGGAGATGGGGACCGCCGCCGCTTCTTCGAAGCTGAGCCGCTCGGGCTTTTTGGTGACTCTGTCCACTGTGGTCAGTGCGTACTCGGCGAAAGAACCTTCGCAGGTTCCGAAAACCTCGTCGCCCGGCCGGAACCGCGTCACGTTGCCGCCGACGGCGTGCACCACGCCGGCGAAATCCAGCCCGCGGACCCGGGCCTTCGGTCTCCGTACCCCGAATCCCATGAGCCGCACCAAGTACGGCGTGCCCTCCATGAGGTGCCAGACGCCGGGATCGACCGCCGCCGCCCGGATCCGCACGACCACACCGTCCGGTCCGGCTTCGGGTTCGGGCAGGTCGGTCAGGGTCAGGACGTCGGTGGTGCCGTACTCGTTCTGGACGATCGCCTTCACGGCGGCCTCATTCCTGGTCTGGGTACTGGAAAACGTCGTCGAGCCCGACGCCGAACACCCGGGCGATCCGGAAGGCCATCTCCAAGGACGGCGAGTAGCGGCCCTGTTCGATGGCGATCACCGTCTGGCGGGTGACGTCGATCCGGTCCGCGAGTTCCGCTTGGGTCATCTCGCCCTTCGCGAACCGCAGGGCGCGGATGGAGTTCGTGACCTTGGTCGGTTTCACCATGCCTGGAATCCCCAGCGGTAGGCGGCGATCTTCGCGATCGAGCCGAGCAGGGAGGACAGGACGAAGGCGAGGTACACGGAGTTGGCGATCCAGAAGTGGTCCAGCTCCGCCATCGCCATGACGAGTGCCGCGACCCCGCCGAGCACGACGAACGACTGCCCGATGTGCTCGCCGAACCGGCCGATCTCGCGGTCGCGCTGGTCCTTGCGGCCCGCGTCACGCGGTGAGGCGATCGCGGCGGCGATGTGCAGCACGATCGAGGCCACGATGGCCGCCCCGACGGTCCACAGCAACGGTGCCACGTAAGGGACATCGACGACCATGCCGGAGCTTGCCCGGCCGAAGACGACGATCAGGTACGCCGCGTAGGCGAAGACCGTCACCACCGCCATGATCCATGCGCGTTTCTCTTCCAAGGCCACGAGGGCCAAGGTAAAGAGTTTTAGACATCATGTCAAACATTCTTTACCTCGACGCCCGCGTCGGGCGAACTCGTCCGAAGCCGACCCGACCGGGTGTTAACGGTCCGCGGTCCGGGCGCGACTTCTCTCGGTCTCATCGTCTCGGAGTGGAGTTCGCGAATGCCGAAGACCGTCGCACTGATCCTCGTCGCCGGTGCCGCCGTGCTGACCGCTTGCGGCGCCCCGGCCACGCGGCCTGGGGCGCCGTCGACGGTGACCGAGACGTCCGTGAGTGTCCAGCCGCCGGCGGAGACCGGCGGACCTGCGTCTTCCGCCGCTCGCCTCATCTCCGTCCCCGATGTTTCGGGGATGAACCATCAGGACGCGCAGGACGCGATGCAGGCGGCGGGCCTGTACAACCTGCGCGAAGTCGACGGAACAGGGAAAGGCCGGATGCTCGCGCTGGACCGGAACTGGGTCCAGACCGGGCAGGATCCGGCGCCGGGGACGAAGGTGACCGCGGACGCGGTGATCACGCTGACCGCCGTCAAAATCGGCGAGAAGTGAGACCGCCGGGATTCAGGCCCCGACGGTGAGAGTCTCTTCGAGGGTCGCCCGGTGCGTGGGCTTCGCCTCTTCGTAGCGACGGCGGCCTTCGTCGGTCACGATGACGAAGATCCCGCGCCGGTCCGACTCGCAGAGCGAGCGCTGGACGAGTCCCTCGCGTTCCAGGCGGGCGACGAGACGTGAAGTGGCGCTCTGGCTCAAGTGGACGACCTCGGTCAGATCGGCCGCGCGGCATTTGCCGACGACGCAGTTCACCAGCCGTTCGAGGGCTTCGAACTCGGTGACGCCGAGGCCGTGGCGCTCCTGGAGCCGGCACTCGAGGCGCCCGAAGACCGCCGCGTGCCGGGCGGACAGGTCGTGCCACTCCCGCAGCAGGTCTTGTTCGGCGTCGTCGCTCACGCGGCCCAAGATAGCATGCACGTGAATTTTATGCAAAGTCATTAAATGCACTTGCATTAGATGCGCGTGCATGTACTGTACGGATCATGAGTTCTTCCGTGCAGCTGTCCACCAGCTCGACCAGGTGGGACGCGCGCCTCTGGGGTGTCCTGCTCACTGTGTCCGTCGTCGTGGGCCTCGACGCGCTCGACGTGTCGATGGTCGCCGTCGCCCTCCCGTCCATCCAGGCCGAACTCGGTCTCTCCACCGGTGCCCTGCAATGGATCATCAGCGCCTACGTGCTCGGCTACGGCGGCCTGCTGCTCCTCGGCGGCCGCACCGCCGACCTGCTCGGCAGGCGCCGGGTCTTCCTCGTCGCCGTCGCGGTCTTCGCGCTCGCTTCCCTGCTCGGCGGGCTCGTCGACGACGGCGCGCTGCTGATCGCCACCCGGTTCATCAAGGGACTCGCGGCCGCGTTCACCGCGCCGGCGGCCCTTTCCATCATCACCACGACCTTCCACGAAGGCCCCGCCCGCAACCGGGCGATCAGCATCTTCGCCGTGTTCGGTGCCAGCGGTTACTCCGCGGGCCTCGTCTTCTCCGGTCTGCTCACCGAGGTGGGCTGGCGCTGGACGTTCCTGCTGCCGGTGCCGATCGCGCTCGCCGCGCTGGTCGCCGCGATCAAGCTGATCCCGTCCTACCAGCCGCAAACCGGTGGCGGCTATGACTTCCCCGGCGCGATCACCGGTGCCGCCGGTTCCCTCCTGCTGGTCTTCGCCGTGGTCGAAGCGCCGGAGATCGGTTGGGCCGCCCCGCGGACCCTGATCTCGTTCGCCGTCGCGCTCGCTCTGCTCGTCACGTTCGTGTTCATCGAGAAGCGCAGCAAGCACCCGCTGCTCCGCCTCGGCATCCTGCGTTCCGGTCCGCTGGCCCGAGCCAACCTCGGGGGCGCGACGTTCTTCGGCGCCTACATCGGTTTCCAGTTCGTGGTCATGCTGTACCTGCAGACCGTGCTGGGCTGGTCCGCGTTGCAGACGGCGCTCGGATTCCTGCCTGCGGCGCTGATCGTCGCCTTCGGTTCACCCAGGATCGAGCCGCTGATCGACCGGCTCGGCACGCCGCGCACGATCCTCGCCGGTGTCGTCGCCCACGTGATCGGGTACGCGTTGTTCCTGCGGATCGACGAGAGTTCCAGCTACGCCGGTTCGGTGCTGCCGAGCATGATCCTGCTGGGTATCGGCTTCATGCTGGCGTTCTCCTCGCTGAACATCCAGGCGACCAACGGCATCTCCGACGACGAGCAGGGGCTCGCCGGCGGGCTGCTGAACACGTCGATCCAGGTCGGCGGCGCGATCGGCCTCGCCGTGGTGACCGCGGTCCTGACCGGCAACTCGGGTGGTGCCACCGGCCCGGCCGCGCTGCTGAACGGGTTGGCGCCCGCGCTGACCGTCGTCACCGGCATCGCCGTGATCAGCGTCCTGGTGGCGCTGTCCGGAGTCGTCGGCCTGCGCAAGGCCGAAGCCCGCTCCGCCGTCGCCGAACCGGAGTTCGCCGCGGCCGAATGACCACCGCGCCAACGCGCGTGAAGGCCCCCTTCCCCCGGCTCAGCCGAGGGAAGGGGGCCTTTACGCGCGTTCACCAGCGGATCGGCAGCGACTTCAAGCCGTTCTGGAAGTTCGACCGCAACCGCACCGGCTCCCCGGCGAGTTCGACCTCGCCGAGCAGGTCGAGCACCGCTTCGAACATCGCCCGCAACTGCACCCTGGCGAGCTGGGCGCCGAGGCAGAAATGCGGTCCGTGCCCGAAGGTCACGTGATCGTTGGGCGTGCGGCCGATGTCGAAGCGGTCCGGATCCTCGAAAACGGACTCGTCGCGGTTCGCGGAGGAGAACCAGACGACGACCTTCTCGCCTGCCCGGATGTCCACATCGGACAGAACGACGTCCTCGGTCGCGGTCCGGCGGAAGTGCATCACCGGCGTCCACCAGCGCAGCATCTCTTCCACCGCGCCGGGAAGCAGTGACCGGTCGGCCAGCAGCCGCCGGTACTGATCCGGATGCGACAGCAGCGCGAGCATCCCGCCCGGGATGCCGTTGCGCAGGGTTTCGTTGCCCGCCACGGAAAACAGCCAGAACAGGTTCTCGAACTCCGCGATCGCCACGCGGCCGCCGTCCGTGTCGCTGCCCACGTGACCCATCAGATTGCTCATCACGTCGTCGCCGGGGTGACGGCGTTTGTACTCGCCGAGCGCGGTGGCGTACGCGTAGAGATCCGGCATCCCCGCGCGGGTGCGCGGGTCGGGCATCGACCCGTCGGGCCCCGGAACCGGCCGGACGGCCAGCGCCGCCCGCGCGAGATCGGTGACCTCGCCGGCCTCGACGGTCGCGCTCACCGCGTAGTCGGCGTCCTGGTAACCGATCACGCGGTTGCTCCAGTCGTACATCAGCCGCCGGTCCTGTTCGGGGATCCCGAAGACCTCGGCGAGCGTCAGCAGCGGGAGATCGGCGGCGACGGCGGCGAAGTCGCAGCGGCCGTCCGCGGCGACCTCGGCGATCAGCTCCCTCGCCCAGCCGTGAATCCGCTCGGTCAGCCTCCCGACCGCGCGCGGTGTGAACGCCTTGGTGAGCAGGCCTCGCAGCCGGGCGTGCTCGGGCGGATCCATGTTGAGCATCATCCGCCGGACGTAGCCGAGGTCCTGCTCGGTCGCCGGGTCCCGGATCTGTGTCCCGCCGAGGCGCGACGAGAACAGCTTCGGGTTCTTCAGCACGTGCTTGACGTCGGAATGCCGCAGCACGGCCCAGAAATCGTCCACCCGCGTGACTGGCGACTCCCGGCGCAGCGACGCTAGGTGCTCATACGGCACGCCCCGCGTGTACACGTCCGGATCGGTGATCACGCCGTCGACCCTAGCCCGCGGGCGGGGGACTGAGGAAAGATCCGTCCGGTGGAAACACTGAAGATGCGCACCGCCGGAACCGAAGGCCCGCCCGTGCTCCTGCTGCACGGCCTCGGCGCGACAGGAGCGGTCTGGGACGGCCTCATGGCGCATCCGGGATATCGCTGGCTCGCGCCGGATCTGCCCGGCCACGGGGGATCGCCCCGGTTGCCGCACTACTCGTTCGGCGGGCTGGCCGCGGCGGTCGCCGACGCGCTCCCGGAACGCGGTCCGGTGCTGGTGATCGGGCATTCACTGGGCGGCGTGGTCGGGCTGGCGCTGGCCAGCGGCTGGTTCGGGGTGAAGGTCGCCGGGCTGTTCACGGTCGGCGTCAAGGTCGAATGGAGCGAGGACGACCTCGCGAGGGCGGCCGCCATGGCGGCCAAGCCGCCGAGGGTGTTCCCGACCCGCGAGGACGCCGAACGCGGCTTCCTCAAGATCGCCGGCCTGGTCGGGATCGCCGAGGCGGATCCCGACGGGGTGGCCGAAACCGAAGGCGGCTGGCGGCTGGCGCTGGACCCCCGCGCGTTCGGCGTCGGCGCACCCGACATGCGCGGACTGCTCGGCGCGGCGCGCTGCCCGGTCGTCCTCGCCGCCGGTGAGCACGACCCGATGAGCCGTCCGGAGCAGCTTCGCGCCCTCAGCCCGCACTCGGCCGTACTCCGGGGACTCGGCCACAACGCCCACGTCGAAGACCCGTCCTCGCTCCTGCCCTTCCCCAGGCAATTCGCCCTCTGAACGCGCCTAGCGCCGAAGCCGCCCCAGGACGGCGATGCCCTCGGCGATGTCGCTCGCCGGGCTCGCCCCGTAGCCGAGGACGAGGCCGGGATTCATCGGGCGCTGACAGTGCCACGACAGCGGCTGCACCTTCACGCCCTGCTCCAGCGCGGCGGCGGCGAAGTCGAGATCGGAGAACTCGGCGTCGAAGGTGATCGTCAGATGCAGCCCGGCGGCGGCGCCATGCACCACGGCGTCCGGGAGATGCGCCCGGAGCGCGTCGATCATCGCGTCCCGCCGGCGGCGGTGCCGTTTGCGCACGAACCGCAGCTGCCGCTCCATCTCCCCGGACTCCATGAGATGCGCGAGCACCAGCTGCGGGAGGACGGCGTTGCCGAGGTCGGCGAACCGTTTGGCCGCGACCACCTCGTCGCGGTACCGCGGCGGCACCAGCATCCAGCCCACCCGGAGCGCGGGTGCGAGCCACTTCGACACGCTGCCCGCGTAACAGACCTGTTCGGCGAGCATCGAGCGCAACGCGGGCACCGGCGGACGGTCGTAGCGGTGCTCGGCGTCGTAGTCGTCCTCGATGATCAGTCCGCCGTTCGCGGCCCAGCGCATGAGCTCGCGACGGCGTTCCCCGCCGAGCACGACACCGGTCGGGAACTGGTGCGCGGGAGTGAGCAGCACGGCGGGCGCGCCGCTGCGCACGAGCTCGTCGACGTCGATGCCGTCGTCGTCGACCCGGATCGGCGGGGTCGCCAGCCGCCGGTCGTGCAGATGCTGCCGCGCGCCCAGCGAACTCGGATCCTCGACGGCGATCTCGGAGATCCCGTTGTCACAGAGCACCTGCGCCAGCAAGCCGAGGCCCTGCGCGACACCGGCGACGATCAGCACGTCGTCCGCGTCGGCGGTGATGCCCCGGGTGCGGGCGATCCAGTGCGCGATGGCCAGCCGCAACGCGGGAGCGCCCCGAGGGTCGCCGTAGCCGAAGGCCGCCGCCGAAAGGTCGTTGAGCACGGTGCGCTCGGCGCGTAACCACGCCGTTCGAGGGAAGGCCGTCAGATCCGGCACGCCGGGGGACAGGTCGATCCGCGCCGGGGTCGACCGCAGCGAGTCGAAGACGCCGATCCCGGGAGCGGGCTGGAAGATCGTGCCAGCGGACGGCGGCCCGGACGTCCGCTGCTCCTTCGTCCGTGCAGGCGCCGCGACGACCACCGTGCCCGCCCGGCCACGTCCGGCGACATGGCCGTCCTCGACGAGGCGCTGGTACGCCTCGGTGACCACACCGCGGGAGACCCGCAGGTCCGCGGCCAGCGCCCTGGTCGCGGGCAGCCTGCTGCCGACCGGCAGGCGGCCGTCGGAGATGGCGTGCCGCAACCGCGACGCCAGCCAGTCCGACCGGCGCCCCGGCGGTGCGTCCCCGATGTCCAGCTGCAGGAAGTCCGAGCCCTCGGCAGTCACCCGATCATTGTGTCATTCGGGTTCGTAGGCGAGGTTCGGCCGCAGCCACTGCTCCATAGTGGACAGTTCCAGGCCGCGGCGGGCGGCGTAGTCCTCGACCTGGTCCTTGCCGAGCCGTCCGACGGTGAAGTACCGCGAATCGGGGTGGGCGAAGATCAGCCCGCTGACGCTCGCCGCCGGCATCATCGCGAACGACTCCGTCAGCGCCATGCCGAGCCGGTCCGAGTCGAGCAGGTCGAACAGCTCCTGCTTCTCGCTGTGGTCCGGGCTCGCCGGGTAACCCAGCGCCGGGCGGATGCCGCGGAAGCGTTCGGCGTGCAGGTCCTCCAGCTTCGGATCGGCGTCCGGCTCGAACCAGTCCCGCCGCGCCCGGAGGTGGAGGTACTCGGCGAACGCCTCGGCGAGCGGGTCCGCGAGCGCCTTCACCATGATGGCGCGGTAGTCGTCCTGCTTCGCCTCGAACTCGGCCGCGAAATCCTCGGCACCGAGGATGGTGACCGCGAACCCGCCGAGGTGGTCGCCCGCGCCCGCCGGGGCGATGTAGTCCGCCAGACAGCGGTTGGGCCGCGACAGCGGTTTCTTGGTCTGCTGGCGCAGCATCGGGAACTTGACTCCCGACTCGAGGATGATGTCGTCGCCCTCGGAGTGCGCCGGCCAGAACGCGTACGCGCCCTTCGCCTGGAACCGGTCCTCGGCGATGATCTGGTCCATCAGGGTGTTCGCGTCGTCGAACAGCTCCCGCGCCACCGGGTTGTTCAGGATCGCCGGGTACTTGCCCTTCAGCTCCCATGCCAGGAACAGGAAGGTCCAGTCGATCATCTCGCGGAGCTCGGTGAGCGTCGGCGAGACGTACCGGACACCGGTGAACTCGGGCGTCGGGATGTCGTCGAAGGAGACCTTCTCCGGGTTGGCCCTCGCCTGCTCGACCGTCAGCAACGGCGTCCGCTGCTTGTTCGCGTGCTGCACGCGCAGCGCTTCCTGGTCCTCGCGGTTCTTCTTGTCGAGGATATCGGCGCGGTCCGCGTCGAGCAGGTCACCGACGACGCCCACGACACGCGAGGCGTCCAGGACGTGCACGGTCGTGTGCTCGTACGCGGGCGCGATGCGGACCGCGGTGTGCTGGCGTGACGTGGTCGCGCCGCCGATCAGCAGGGGCAGCTTCAGCCCGCGCCGCTCCATTTCGGCCGCGACGTTGACCATTTCGTCCAGCGACGGCGTGATCAGGCCGGAGAGCCCGATGGCGTCGGCGCCCTCGGAGACGGCCGTGTCCAGGATGACCGAAGCCGGGACCATCACGCCGAGGTCGATCACCTCGTAGTTGTTGCAGCCGAGGACGACGCCGACGATGTTCTTGCCGATGTCGTGCACGTCGCCCTTGACCGTCGCCAGGACGACCTTTCCGTTGCCCTGGCGGGTTTCGACGCGGCCTTCGAGGCGCGCCTTCTCCTTCTCGGCCTCCATGAACGGTTCGAGGTACGCCACGGACCGCTTCATCACGCGCGCGCTCTTGACCACCTGCGGCAGGAACATCTTCCCGGACCCGAACAGGTCGCCGACGATCTTCATGCCGTCCATCAGCGGGCCTTCGATGACCTCGAGCGGCTTCGGCAGCTTCTGGCGGGCTTCCTCGGTGTCCTCTTCGATGTAGTCGACGATGCCGTGCACCAGCGCGTGGCTGAGGCGCTCCTCGACCGTACCTTCGCGCCAGGACAGGTCGATGACGCGCTGTGTTCCCTTGCCGTTGACCGTTTCCGCGAAGGTGACCAACCTGTCGGTGGCGTCCTCGCGACGGTCGAAGAGCACGTCCTCGACCAGCTCCAGCAGATCCTTGGGGATGTCCTCGTAGACCGCGAGCTGCCCGGCGTTGACGATGCCCATGTCCAGCCCGGCGCGTACCGCGTGCAGCAGGAAGGCCGAGTGCATCGCTTCACGCACGACGTTGTTGCCGCGGAAGGAGAACGACAGGTTCGAGATACCGCCGCTGATGTGCACGCCGGGACAGCGTTCCTTGATCCGCGGCAGCGCGTCGATGAACGCCTTGGCGTACCCGTTGTGCTCGGAGATCCCGGTCGCGACCGCGAGCACGTTCGGGTCGAAGATGATGTCCTCGGCGACGAAACCGGCCTTCTGGGTCAGCAGGTCGTAGGCGCGCCCGCAGATCTCGACCTTCCGGTCGGCGGTGTCGGCCTGGCCCTGCTCGTCGAAGGCCATCACGACCACGCCCGCGCCGTAGTCGCGGATGCGCCGGGCCTGCTGCAGGAACTGCTCCTCGCCCTCCTTGAGGCTGATGGAGTTGACGACTCCCTTGCCCTGCACGCATTTCAGCCCGGCCTCGAGCACCGTCCAGCGCGAGCTGTCGATCATGATCGGCAGCCGGGCGACCTCGGGTTCGGTGGCGATGAGGTTCAGGAACGTGGTCATCGCCTTTTCGCTGTCGAGCAGGTCGGCGTCCATGTTGACGTCCAGCAGGTTCGCCCCGCCACGCACCTGCTCCAGCGCGACGTCGACGGCGGCCTGGTGGTCGTCGGCCTCGATCAGCTTGCGGAACTTGGCGGACCCGGTGACGTTGGTCCGCTCGCCGATCATGACGAAACCGGTGTCCTTGCCGATCTCGAACGGCTCCAGCCCGCTGAAGCGGGTGTTCGCCTTCGGCTCCGGCACGGTCCGCGGCGCCATCCCGCGGACGGCGTCGGCGATCTCCTTGATGTGCGCGGGAGTCGTGCCGCAGCAGCCGCCGACGACGTTGACCATCCCGGCCGTGGCGAAGTCGCCGAGCAGCCCGCCGGTCTCCTCGGGCGTCTGGTCGTATCCGCCGAACGCGTTCGGCAGTCCGGCGTTCGGGTGGCAGGCCGTGTAGGTGCCCGCGAGGTGGGAAAGTTCGGCGATGTGCGGGCGCATTTCCTCGGCGCCCAGCGAACAGTTGACGCCGACCAGCAGCGGATCGGCGTGCTCGATGGAACTCCAGAACGCCTCGACCGTCTGCCCCGACAGCGTCCGGCCGCTCAGGTCGACGATCGTCACCGAGATCCACAGCGGCAGCTGCGGCGCGACGTCGCGGGCGGCGGCGATCGCGGCCTTGCAGTTGAGGGTGTCGAAGATCGTCTCGATCAGCAGCAGATCGACGCCGCCTTCGGCGAGCGCCTTGATCTGATCCGCGTACGCGGCGTACACCTCGTCGAAGGTCACCGCGCGGAACGCCGGGTCCTCGACCTTCGGCGACAGCGACAACGTGACGTTCAGCGGCCCGACCGACCCGGCGACGAACTTCCCGCCCGCCGCGTCCGCCGCCTCGCGCGCGATCTGGGCGCCGCGGAGGTTCATCTCGTACGCGAGGTTCTCGAGCCCGTAATCCGCCTGGCCGATGGTGGTGGCGGTGAACGTGTTCGTCGTCGTGATGTCCGCGCCGGCGTCCAGATACTGGCGGTGGATGTCGAGGACGACGTCCGGCCGGGTGAGGTTCAGCAGGTCGGGGTCGCCGGTGATGTCACGAGGATGGTCCTGGAACCGCTCGGTGCGGTAATCCTCAGGCTTGAGGCCGGCGTTCTGGAGCATCGACCCCCACGCGCCGTCGAGCACGACGATGCGCTCATCCAGCAGCTTTCGCAGGGCGGTCGTTTCCATCCAGCGCTCCTCCCATGTCGTGGGAGGCGCCCTTGCTGGTCAAGCTCGGGGCCGAGCGTGGCGGACCCGTGGTCCGTTGCAGCGCCTCTCGACCTTGGCGATCAGAGTACCGGACCAGCACAAGGGCGATCCGCCCGAATCGCTCAGCTCCTGGCCAGAGCGGGTTCGGCTTCCCGCACTGTGGGATCGGGCAGGACGGGCCCGCGCCGGGCGACCACCTTGCGGCCCACGTCGATCATCGGCACTTCGACCCACCGGTAAAGGACGTCGGAGATGATGAGTGCGACGACGGTCACGGCGATCGCGGTCAAGGTCCGCTGGATGCCCAACTGAGGGATCGACAAGGCGACCACGGTCGCCGCCACCCCTTGCAAGAGGTACACCGAGTACGACCGCTCGCCGATGAACCGCATCGGCGGGGTGGAGAAGAGCCAGGCGATCGGACCGCGCGGGATCAGCGAGGTGATGAACAGGGCGACCAGGACCGCATACGTCGTGCCGCCGATCGTGCCGCCGTCCTTGAAGAAGGCCTCGATGTCGGTCACGTGGATCTGGAGAACCACGAGCGCCGCGAGCAGGACGAAGCAGGCCAGCGGGTGGGTGAAGAAGCGGAGGACCGCGAAGCCCTTGCGGTAGTGGAGACCGATGGCGAGCGCGCAACCGATGATGATGGGGGAGTAGGCACCGGCGTACGGCATCACCGGGATCAGCGCGATCATGAGCGCGATCAGGCCGATCGCCAGGCCGAGCCGCTTCGGGAAGCTCAGCGCCGCGATGCCGAAGGCGAGGAACGGCCAGACGAGATAGAACTTCTGCTCCACGCCCAGCGTCCATGATTGACCGAAAGGCGCGTTATGGGCGAATTCGTTGGTGAACGTGAGGAAGTAAGGCATCGCGCCGGAGAGCCCGCTCGAGGTGTACTGGCCACGCAGATAGGTGAACACCACGATGATGCCCAAAACCGCGAAGTACACCGGAAGAATGCGAAACGCGCGACGGATGTAGAAGTCGGCGAGCGAAATCCTGCCTTTTCGGTCTTCTTCGCGCAGTGCCAGCGTGGTGATCAGGAAGCCCGAGAGAACGAAGAACAGGTGGACACCGATCCACCCGTTGGCCATGGCCCACGACGGTCCTCCGTAGTGGAACACCACCACGAGGAGCGCGGCGATCGCACGCAACCCGTCGAGGGCCGGGAATCTTCTGGTGGACAGGTACTGCTCGTGAGTCATCATCGTGGCCGCCCAGGAACGTCACCGGCGGACTGACCGGTAAGGATGCGTCACTCTAAAGGGTGAATCGCTCGTTCCTGTGAGGGGGCTGCGGTTTTCCCGTGGACATTGTTGGAGATTTGCGTGCTGTCGAGTTTTATGGCTCTTTGTTGCCGAATCTGGTCGGCGATCAGGCTTCATGTCAAACGAGCGGGGAGGATTTGGGGCGTTGAACGTCCCAGATCCTCCCCGCTCGGCCTTTTCGCTATCAATAGGGAGACTGCGAATGAATCAGAAACCCACAGACGCCTTCTGGATCTTCACCGGCTTCGCGGGCAGCCCGTCGGCAGGACCGTTCGGATCGGTCGGGATGATGCCGTTCGCCACGATCCGGTCCAGCACCTCCATGCCCCGCACGACCTTGCCCATCACCGAGTAGTTCTTCGGGATGTTCGCGAAGGAGTGCACGATGAAGAACTCGCTGCCGTTCGTGCCGGGGCCCTGGTTGCCCATGGCGATGGTGCCGCGTTCGTAGGTCTCGGTGCCGTCGACCTCGTCCGGGAACTTGTAGCCCGGCCCGCCCTTCTCGGCTTCGTAGATGTCGCCGCACTGAAGGACGCCGAGGCGCGACGAGTTCGTCAGGCGCCAGCACTGGCTGCGGTCGTAGAAGCGCTGCAGGGCCAGGCTCGCCAGGTTGTGGACGGCGCACGGAGCGGCGCCGGCGCGGTTCAGGCGCACGGTCACCGGGCCGTAGTTGAAGCGGAACGTGACGTCCACGGTGCCGCGGGTCAGCGCGAAGGGAAGCGGGCGCAGCACCGGCCGGGCCGCGGGGTTTTCGGGCGTCGGCGTGAATTCGCAGCGCACGATCGGCGCCGAAGACGCGGGCGCGGCGGTGGCGACACCGGGCAGGAGCACGGCGGCGAGAGCGGAAACGACAGCGGTGACACCCCAGCGCAGCTTCATGAGGGGAAACCTAACCCAAAAGGGTGGTCGTCGGGTAGCAGTTCACGCGGCGCGTGGTCCAAGTGGTCGTGAGTGGCGATTCGGGTTAGAACACGAATCGCCACTCACGACCACCTGCACCGAACGGTCACCGCACATGCTGAGCTCACTCACCGCCGCGTACCTCGCCGTCTCCCTCACGCTGATCCCGCCGACCGAGATCCGGCCTGACCAGGTCGATCATGTCGCCTTGCCGTGCGTTCAGACGGGCGCGTCCACCGACGACGCGGACGCCGCCAAGAGCCTCAACCAGCAACTCGGCACCAAGATGCGCGGCTACATGAACCCGTACAACACGTCGTGCGCCAGAGCGATCGTCGAGACCGTCCAGAGACAGGGGCTCAACGATCGCGCGGCGGCCATCGCGATCGCCACGGTGATCGTCGAGTCGAGCATCGCCAACCTCGACGGCGGCCTCGGCGACTCGGTCGGGCTCTTCCAGCAGCGCGCGAGCTGGGGTTCCTTCCAACAGCGGACCGACCCGGTCTGGGCGACCGGCAGATTCCTCGCCGTGATGCGGCAGTTCTACCCGAACGACACGTGGAACAACGTCGCCATCGGGGACGTCGCGGCGGCGGTCCAGCGGCCGGCCGCGAAGTACCGGCATCGCTACGGGGTCGAGGCGGGCGACGCGGTCACGATCGTCAACGAGCTGTGGTCCCAGGACGGCAACTGGCCCCCGTCCTCGAAGGAGAGCGGGGGCCGGTGAGCCGTGAAGGAACTACTTGCGCCAGGCCGTGCGCTGCTTCCGGATGTCGAGCACCAGCCCGAACATCATGAACAGCGACAGGCCGATCAGCCACAGGTTCTCGGTCCAGCCGTGGTGGTTGCCGTACAGCATCACCAGCAGGATGATCGCGGTCAGCCAGCCCGCGATCCGCGTCGCCTTCGGGAAGGAACCGTGCCAGCCCCACTCGGCCGACGGCTCGTCGCGGGGGTCAACGGTGTCGACGCCTACCCGGCCGCGCTTTTCGACCGCCTTGCTCGCCACGATCAACTCCTCAAAACCCGATGGTTCGCTTGCCCGCGAATGATCCCACACCTGGCTGCACGCGCCCGACGGGGCCCGCGCGACAATGGCACCCGATGACTACCTCGCGAAGTGTGCTCGTGCTCGGTTCGACCGGATCGGTCGGCGCCCAGGCCCTCGACGTCGCGGCCCGCAACCCGGAGCTGTTCCGGGTCGCCGGGATCGCCGCGGGCGGCTCCGACCCCGCCGCGCTGGCCGCGCAGGCCCTGGCGCACCAGGTCGACGCCGTCGCCGTCAGCAGGCCGACGGCCGTGGAAGACCTGCAGCTCGCGTTGTACGCCGAGGCGCAGAAGCGCGGCTACAACCGTGGCGACTTCAAACTCCCGCGCATCTTCGCCGGAGCCGACGCGATCGTCGAGATGATCGACGCCACCCCGGTCGACGTCGTGCTCAACGCGCTCCCGGGCTCACAGGGGCTCCCGCCGACCCTGCGCGCGCTCGCCACCGGCGCCACGCTCGCGCTGGCCAACAAGGAATCGCTGATCGCGGGCGGACCGCTCGTGCTGGCGGCGGCCGAACCCGGACAGCTGGTTCCGGTCGATTCCGAGCACTCCGCGATCGCGCAGGCCCTTCGCGCCGGCCGCGAGTCGGAGGTCGCCCGGCTGGTCCTCACCGCCTCGGGCGGCCCGTTCCGCGGCCGAAAACGCGAGGAGTTGACGGACGTCACAGTCGAGCAGGCGATGGCGCATCCGACCTGGTCGATGGGGCCGCTCATCACGATCAACTCGTCCACTTTGGTCAACAAGGGCCTGGAGCTGATCGAGGCGAAGCTCCTGTTCGACATCGAGACCGACCGCATCGACGTGGTCGTCCACCCGCAGTCGATCATCCACTCGATGGTGACGTTCGTGGACGGCTCGACGATCGCCCAGGCCAGCCCGCCCGACATGCGGCTGCCGATCGCGCTGGCCCTGCACTGGCCGGACCGCGTGCCCGGCGCCGCGGCCGCGTGCGGCTGGGACAAGCCCGCGAGCTGGACTTTCGAGCCGCTGGACAACGACGCGTTCCCCGCCGTCGAGCTCGCGAGGCACGCCGGAGACGCCGGAGGCTGCATCCCGGCGGTGTACAACGCGGCGAACGAGGAACTGGTGGCCGCTTTCCTGGCACAGAACACCGGCTTCACCTCGATTGTGGACACTATTGCCCAGGTGGTGGAAACCGCCGACGAATGGCGTCGCGAACCTCGCGACGTTGATGACGTACTAGCTGCCGAGCGCTGGGCTCGCGCGCGTGCCGGTGCGCTGATCGGTAAGGGGAAGTAGCGCGTGGTCTTCATTCTCGGGATCGTGCTGTTCGCGCTGGGCATCTGCCTGTCGGTCGCGCTGCACGAGGCCGGTCACATGTGGGCGGCCAAGGCCTTCGGCATGAAGGTCCGGCGCTACTTCATCGGCTTCGGGCCGACGATCTTCTCCTTCCGCCGAGGTGAGACCGAGTACGGCGTGAAGTGGATCCCGCTCGGCGGCTTCTGCGACATCGCGGGCATGACCGCGCTCGACGAGGTCACCCCGGAGGAGTCGAAGCGCGCGATGTGGCGCTTCAAGACCTGGAAGCGCACCGTCGTCATGTCGGCGGGTTCGGCGATGCACTTCATCCTCGGGTTCATCATTCTGTACCTGATGGCCATCACCATGGGCCTGCCGAACCCGGAGGCACAGGCCGCTCCCACCCAGCCGGTGATCAACAGCACTTCCTGTGCCCGGACGGCCACCACCATGGAGCAGCTCAACGACACGACCTGTCCGGCGGACGCGCCCACTCCGGCGAAGACCGCCGGAATCCAGGCCGGTGACAAGATCGTGTCGGTCGCCGGCAAGCCGACGCCGACCTGGACCGACGTGCTCGCGGCCGTCCAGGTCGCCGGTGGCCCGACGCCGTTCGTGGTCGAGCGCGGCGGGCAGCGGCTGAACCTGACCGTCGACGTGCCGCGCGTGCAGCGACTGGTCGCCGACGGCGAGAAGAAGACCACGGTCAAGGACGTCGGCATGATCGGCGCCTCACCGGTACCGAAAACGCTGGTGGCGACTTATGGCCCGGTCGACGCGGTCGGGGCGACGGTCAGCTTCACCGGCACGATGTTCTCCGAGACCGCCAAGCGGCTGATCGAGTTCCCGTCGCGGATTCCCGCGGTGGTGGATTCCATCTTCGGCGGTGAGCGCGACCCGAACACCCCGGTCAGCGTGGTCGGCGCCAGCCGGATCGGCGGCGAGGCGGCCGAGCGTGGCCTGTGGGAGATCTTCGTCCTCCTGCTGGCGAGCCTGAACTTCTTCATCGGCGTGTTCAACCTGCTGCCGCTGCTCCCGCTCGACGGCGGGCATATCGCGGTCGTCTGGTACGAGCGGGTGCGGGACTGGATCCGGAAACTGCGCGGCAAGGCGGCGGGCGGTCCGGTCGACTACACGAAGCTGTCGGCGGTCACGATGGTGCTCGTCTTCATCGGCGGCGCGGTGACTCTGCTCACCGTCACCGCCGACATCGTGAACCCGGTCAAGCTGTTTCAGTGACGCGGGAGGACGGTTACGGAGCGCGCTGTCAGCACCGTTGGACTTCTCGGGTAATGCTGCTCACCGTGACGACTGACGTCGTGTATGTCCGCCGATCGGGGTAGGTACGCTTGAAGGCGTGACTGTCGCTCTTGGTATGCCAGCGCTTCCTCCTCCCGTCCTCTCCGAGCGTCGCAAGACCCGACAGTTGCAGGTCGGGTCGGTCGGCGTGGGCAGCGAGCACCCGATTTCGGTGCAGTCGATGACCACCACCCTCACCTCCGACGTCAACGCGACCCTGCAGCAGATCGCCGAGCTGACCGCCGCGGGCTGTGACATCGTGCGCGTCGCGTGCCCGTCCGCGGACGACGCCGAGGCGCTGCCCGCGATCGCGCGGAAGTCGCAGATCCCGGTGATCGCCGACATCCACTTCCAGCCGAAGTACGTCTTCGCCGCGATCGAGGCGGGCTGTGCGGCGGTCCGGGTGAACCCGGGCAACATCCGCAAGTTCGACGACCAGGTCAAGGAGATCGCGCGGGCCGCGAAGGACCACGGCACGCCGATCCGGATCGGCGTCAACGCGGGTTCGCTGGACAAGCGGATCATGGACAAGTACGGCAAGGCGACCCCGGAGGCGCTGGCCGAGTCGGCGCTGTGGGAGGCGTCGCTGTTCGCCGAGCACGACTTCCACGACGTCAAGATCTCCGTGAAGCACAACGACCCGGTGGTCATGGTGCGCGCGTACGAGATCCTCGCCGAGCAGTGCGACTACCCGCTGCACCTCGGCGTGACCGAGGCGGGCCCGGCGTTCCAGGGCACCATCAAGTCGGCTGTGGCGTTCGGCGCGCTGCTTCGGCAGGGCATCGGCGACACCATCCGCGTTTCGCTGTCGGCGCCGCCGGTGGAAGAGGTCAAGGTCGGGATCCAGATCCTGCAGTCGCTGAACCTCAAGGAGCGCAAGCTCGAGATCGTGTCCTGCCCGTCGTGCGGCCGTGCGCAGGTGGACGTGTACACCCTCGCCGAGCAGGTGACCGCCGGGCTGGAGGGCATGGAGATCCCGCTGCGCGTCGCGGTCATGGGCTGCGTCGTCAACGGGCCGGGCGAAGCCCGCGAGGCGGACCTCGGCGTCGCTTCGGGCAACGGCAAGGGCCAGATCTTCGTCAAGGGCGAGGTCATCAAGACCGTGCCCGAGCACGCGATCGTCGAGACGCTGATCGAAGAGGCCATGCGGATCGCCGAGGAGTCGGGCCAGACGATCGGTGAGGGCGAGCCGACCGTCACCGTCGGCTGACTGGTCGAGTCAAGCGCAATGAAAGGCCCCTTCATGGCAAATTTTGCTATGAAGGGGCCTTTCATTGCGCTTGATGCCCCCACCTGCCCAGGTTCTCTCAGCGTGTCGTGAAGCTTGCGTTCCGTTTATGCCGCCGATCTGGCACCCTGGAGTGGTGTTGCGGCTTGCAGGTGCACGGCTGCTCGATGATCGGGACTATCCCGCGGTCCGTGCCGCGCTCGCGACAGACCCGGTCGGCAGCTGCATGGTCAGTGCCAGGGTGGAGACCGCGGGTCTCGATCCCTGGCGGCTCGGTGGTGAGCTTTGGGCCGCCGATTCCCGTCCGGTCCGGGCGGGCAGGCTCCAGGGGCTGTGCTTCTCCGGGCCGAATCTGATCCCGTTGCGCGGCAACGCCTCCGCTTTGCGTTCCTTCGCCGATCGCGCCCTGCGCCGCCAGCGGAGCTGTTCGTCGCTGGTCGGCCCGGCCGAGCAGGTGCTGGGGCTGTGGGACGAACTCGAGCCGGAATGGGGTCCCGCCCGCGAAGTCCGGCACGACCAGCCGTTGATGGCGCTCGACGGGGTTCCGTCCGTCGCCGCCGATCCGCTGGTCCGCGCGGTGCGCCCGGAGGAGCTCGACAGGTATCTCCCGGCCGCGATCGCCATGTTCGTCGAAGAGGTCGGCGTCGACCCCCGCAACGGTGATGGTGGCGCCGGTTACCGCGCCCGCGTCGCGGAACTGATCGCCGGCGGCCGGGCGTTCGCGCGGTTCGAGGACGGCGAGGTCGTCTTCAAGGCCGAGATCGGTGCGATGTCCTCCACGGTCGGCCAGATCCAGGGGGTCTGGGTGCATCCGGATCGCCGGAGCGGCGGTCTCGGCACGGCAGGGACGGCGTCCGTGGTGAACAGGCTCGTCCGCGGGATGGGCCGAACCGCGAGTCTCTATGTCAACGCCTACAACAGCCCGGCGCTCGCCGCTTACCGGAAGATCGGCTTCCACCAGGTCGGGCAGTACGCGACCGTTCTTTTCTAGGCCGTGTCGCGTCCGGCCGGATCGGGCCGGGGCTGGCAGGATCCGGGGCATGCCAGCAGGTCGTCGTTTCGCCGTCGTCGTGCTCGCGGGGGTGGTGGGCCTCTCGGCCGCCGGGTGTGGACTCTTCGCCGATTCCGGACCCGAAGACGCCGTCACGGGTTTCCTCGGCGGGCTCTCTTCAGGTGACGTCGCCGCCGCGGCCTCCTTCACCGATTCGCCGGACGCTGCCCGCGCAGTACTGGAGATGGCTCGGAAAGCGCTTTCCCCCGAGTCGATCAAGATCGTGGACAAGCAGGTCCGGCATTCGTCCGGGGCGGACAACGGGACGGCGACCTACCAGCTCACCTGGAATCTCCCGCGCGGCCGCGCCTGGACGTACAAGGCCGACGCTCAGGTCCATTCCACCCAAGACGGCTGGAAGGTGCGCTGGCTGCCCACCGCGCTCCACCCGCAACTGGCCGCGCAGCAGAGCATCGCGCTGAAAGCCGACCCGCCGGACCTCGCGCCGGTGCTGGACCGCGACGGGATGCCGTTGCTGCGCCCGCAGACCGTCGTCAGCGTGGTGCTCGACCCGGCGAAGGCGGGAGACCTGGTGGCGGTCTCCGACAAACTCGGCGCGGTGCTCAACCGGTTCGAAGCGTCGGTGACCGGTCAGTCGATCCGCGACGGGGTGAAGACGCTCAAACCCGGCTCCGGCTACCCGGTGGTGAGCCTGCGGGCCGCCGCCTACCAAGAGGTGAAGCCCGAGATCTACGAACTGCCCGGCGTCCGGTTCAGTCAGCAGGAAAGGCTTCTGCCCGACGACAAGAACTTCGGCAAGCAGGTGCTTCCCGCGGTCCGGTCGCTCGTCGAGGACCAGGTGGAGGGCTCGGCGGGCTGGCGCGTGGTCACGCTCGACACGGGCGGCGGCGAGATCATCGACCTGCACTCCGAACACCCCAAACCGGCGCCCGCGGTCGTCAGCACGCTCAGCGTGAAGGCACAGGGTTCGGCGGAACGGGCGCTCGCCCCGGTCCCGACGGCCTCCGCGCTGGTCGCGATCCAGCCGTCGACGGGCGAACTGCTGGCGGTGGCGCAGAACGCCCCGGCCGACACCCAGGGCGCGATCGCGCTCACCGGCCGGTTCCCGCCGGGGTCCACGTTCAAGATGGCCACCGCCGTCGCGGCGCTGTCCGCGGGCGCGGTGCGGGCGGACAGCCCCGTCGACTGCCCCGGAACGGCCACCTTCGAGAACCGGACGGTGCCGAACGAGGGCAAGTTCGCCCTCGGTGTCGTCCCGCTGTCCACGGCGTTCGCCAAGTCCTGCAACACGACGTTCGCGAAACTCTCGACCGATCTGCCGCCGGCCGCGCTGACCGACGCCGCGCGAGACCTCGGCGTCGGCGCCGACTTCGTGATCCCCGGCCTGACCACGATCACCGGTTCGGTGCCACCGGCGAACACCGTCGCGCAGCGGGCGGAGAACGGTTTCGGTCAGGGGACCGTCGTGACGAGCCCGTTCGGGCTGGCCGTCGCCACCGCGACGGTCCAGTCCGGGAAGGTGCCGGTGCCGACGCTGGTGCGGGGGATGGCCGCGACGTCGTCCGGGCTCGGCAAACCGATCCGGCCGGAGGTGCTCGACGCGCTGCGCGGGATGATGCGCGAGGTTGTCACCGACGGCACGGCGACACTGCTCAAACCGTTGCCGGACGTGCGGGGCAAGACCGGGACGGCCCAGTTCGGCGACGGGACGCGTTCGCACGGCTGGTTCGTCGGCTACACCGGGGATCTGGCCTTCGCGGTGCTCACCACCGACGCGGGGACGTCCAAACCCGCGGTCGAGGCCGCCCAGCGCTTCCTGGCGGGACTCGGCTAGCCGTCAGGTCGTAGGCTGGGCTCATGTCCGTTCGATCCCCCTTGAAGCCCGGCGTCCAGACGCCGAGGCGAGTCGTCCCCGCCAGCATCGCCCGTCCCGAGTACGTCGACCGGCCGGCGCCGAAACGCGACACGGGCAACGGGGTCCGCACGCCCGAGGTGATCGAGGCGATGCGCGTCGCGAGCCGGATCGCGGCGCAAGCGCTCGAGGAGGGTGGCAAGGCCGTCAAACCCGGCGCGACCACCGACGACATCGACAAGGTGATCCACGAGTTCCTGCTGGACAACCACGCGTACCCGTCGACGCTGGGCTACCGCGCGTTCCCGAAGTCGTGCTGCACCTCGCTCAACGAGGTGATCTGCCACGGCATCCCGGACTCGACGGTGATCGAGGACGGCGACATCTGCAACATCGACGTCACCGCGTTCATCGGCGGCGTCCACGGCGACACGAACGCGACGTTCCTGGCGGGTGACGTCTCGGAAGAGGCGCGGCTGCTGGTCGAGCGCACGCGCGAGGCGACCATGCGCGCCATCAAGGCCGTCCGCCCCGGCAGGCAGCTCAACGTCATCGGCCGCGTCATCGAGGCCTACGCGAAGCGGTTCGGCTACGGCGTCGTCCGCGACTTCACCGGCCACGGCGTCGGCCCGGCGTTCCACACCGCGCCGACCGTCCTGCACTACGAGGAACCGTCGGTCGACACGGTCATCGAGCAGGGCATGACCTTCACGATCGAGCCGATGATCACCCTCGGCACCATCGACTACGACATCTGGGCCGACGACTGGACCGTCACCACCAAGGACAAGAAGTGGACGGCCCAGTTCGAGCACACCCTCGTGGTGACCGAGGACGGCGCTGAAGTCCTTACGGTGCCTTAGGTCGCGCGCTGACGGAAACACGCCGAAGGGGCGCCGTATCGTACGCAACTCACGTTGTGTGCGAAGGCGCCCCTTCATCGTGTTTCCGTGGGCCTCCGGCCCAAAAGAGGGCGCGCGACGTGCAGTCTCCGTCGGGCGCGGGGCGCCGTTGGGGAGACTGCACGCCGCTCAGCTCTCGTCCTGCTCCACCCTGGCCAGGAGTTCGTCCAGGAAACCGCACGCCTCGCTGGCGGCCCGGTCCGCGTCGCCGTCGGCGATGGCCTCGGCGAGCCCCTCGTGCCCTATCTCCGGCAGGTACTCGCCTCCCGGCGTCACGTTCGACGTCGCGGCCACGCTGGCCGTTATCACCTCGGTGAGCCCGCGGTACATCTCGGTCAGCAGGGTGTTATGTCCACTTTGGACGACGGCGAAGTGGAATTCCGCGTCGAGGCGGGCGAAATCCTCCCAATGGCCCTGGCGGAGTTCGGCGTTGCGGCGGTCGAGCAGGGAGCGAAGCTCGGCGACTTCCTCGTCGGTCCGTGAGGCGGCCGCGAGCCGGGCTCCCTCGACCTCGAGGATGCGCCGCACCTGCAGTACCTCGCGCAGTTCCGAACCGCACAACCGCCGGATGGCGCCCGAGACCTCGCTCGTCGCCCTCACGTAGGTCCCGTCGCCCTGCCGGACCTCGAGCAGCCCCGTGTGCGCGAGCGCGCGAACGGCCTCGCGGACGGTGTTGCGCCCGACGCCGAGCTGTCCTGCCAGCTCCGGTTCGGTCGGAATCCGCTGACCGATAGGCCATTCTCCCTGCGTGACGGCGTCACGCAGCTGCTCGATGACCTGATCGACCAGGCCGGCACGGCGCGTGGTGGCCAATGGCACAGCGTTGTCCCTTCATCCAATCATCCTATGTATGTGATACTAGCCGACGTGCGTGTCGACTCCCGAGAATCCGTTTCCCCGTTCGATGAAAGTCTTGAACTCGAAGGCTCGATCGAAACGGAGTGGCGGCCGGGGGTGATCACCGGCGGCGTCCTGCTGGGTGTCGCGGTGATCCTGGTGGCCCTCAACCTGCGCCCGGCGATCACCAGCGTCGGCCCGATCCTCGGCGAGATGCGCGACGACCTCGGTGCCACGGCGACCTGGGCAGGCGTGCTCACCACGCTCCCCGGCCTGTGTTTCGCCGCCGCCGGATTCGCCGCGCCCGCGCTGGCCCGCCGGTTCGGCATCGGCGCGGCCATCGCGGCCGCGCTGTCGGTGCTGGGCGTCGGCCTGGTGCTGCGAGTGCTCGACGGACCGTACGTCGTGCTCGGTGGAACGCTGGTCGCCACGGCGGGAATCGCCTTGGCGAACGTGCTGATCCCGGTCGTCATCAAGGACTCCTTCCCGGCGCGTGTTGGCATGATGACCGGCGTGTACACCGCCGCTCTGCAGGGCGGGGGCGCACTGGGGTCCGCGCTCACCCCTCCCTTGGAGAGCGCGTTCGGCGGCTGGCGTCAAGGTCTAGGCGCCTGGTCGGTGCTGGCGGTGCTCGCACTCCTCGTATGGATTCTCGCAGCCCGCGGTGCGGGGCGGGTGCCCGTTCCGGAGGCAGGCAAGCAGGGTAGCGGGCGATCGCTGCTGCGGAGCCCCCTTGCGTGGATGGTCACCCTTTTCTTCGGCACTCAGGCCTTTTTGGCCTACGTCGTGATGGGCTGGCTGCCGGAGGTGATGATCGACGCGGGGGTGAGCAAGGGTGATTCCGGGCTGCTGCTCGGGTTGATCTCGCTCATCGCCGTCCCGATCAGTCTCGTGGTGGCGCCGATGGCCGCACGGCACAAGAGCCAGAGCCCGTGGATCGTCGGGCTGGGTGTCCCCGGCTTCGTCGGCATGGTCGGCATGATGGTCGCGCCCGCCGCCTCGCCCTTGCTGTGGTGCCTCCTCATCGGGCTCGGGATGAGCGTCTTCTCGCTCGCGCTCACGGTGATCGCTTTGCGGGCGCGCTCCGGCGAGGACACCGCGCGGCTGTCGGGGATGGCGCAGGGCATCGGCTACCTGATGGCGGCCGTCGGGCCGTTCCTCTTCGGGCTGCTCCACGATCTCACCCATGCCTGGACCGTGCCCTGGATCATGATGCTCGTGGTCTTCGTCGCGCAGATGACCTTCGGCGCCCTCGCCGGTCGCCGCCGCTTCGTCTGAACGCGTTCAAAAAACTTCTTGACCCCGCCGGGGCGGAGCCATAACCTGAGCGAGTTGAACCTGTTCAAAAACTCGGTTCTGGGGGTCGGCGTGGTGGAGGGAACGGCGTACGGGGCGGCCCTGGCGTGTTTCGCCGCGGTGTGTGTCGCCTTGGCGCCGCAACGGCCCGAAGCGGTGGTCTCGCCGCACGAGTTCTATCGCGCCGTGGACCGGGTGTGCGTGCAGGTGGGGAAGGACAGCAGGGCGGCGATCCAGCGCTACTGGCCGGACCCGGAGGGGGACGTCGCGACGGAGCTGCGCAAGTGGCAGCACTACGTCGCGACGAAGGTGGACGACGCCAAGGACGTCTTCAAGGGGGCGACAGGGGTCCGCGCGGTGCCTGGAGGGGCGGCATCCGCGCGGGAGGACTTCCTGGTGGCGATCCGCCGATACGTCGAGGCGGGGGAGCGGTTCCAGCAGGACGGAGCCCGCTCGCCCGCCTTGATGGGCGCCTCGGACGTCGAGATGAACGCGGTGAGCGCGCTCGCGGCGCGCAACGGGGCCCGCAACTGCGACCGTGTCGTCTGAACACCCGCAATCAGTCACCTACTTGCGGCAGGGAACCTCCGCAAGTAGGTGACTGATTGCGGCGGAAGGTCAGTCCAGCGGAAGGTTCAACAGCGCGTTCTCGACCAGTTCCGGCATCGCCGGGTGGATCCAGTACTGCCCGCGCGCCATGCTCTTCGCGTCCAAGCCGAAGCTCATCGCCTGGATCAGCGGCTGGATCACCGACGACGACTGCGGGCCGATGATGTGCGCGCCGAGCAGCTGCCCGGTGGCCGGGTCGGCGAGCAGCTTCGCGAAGCCGGTGGTGTCCTCCATCGCCCAGCCGTAGGCGATGCCCGCGTAGTCCTGGTGCGACGTCACGTACGAGACGCCGCGCTCACGGGCCTCGCGTTCGGTCAGCCCGACGGACGCGACCTGCGGCGAGGTGAACACCGCGTGCGGGACGAACCGGTGGTCGGCCTCGATCCGCTCGTCCGGGTGCAGCAGGTTGTGCTGCACGACGCGCTGCTCGTGGTTCGCGACGTGCTTCAGCTCGAACACCGACGAGATGTCGCCGAGCGCGTAGATCCCGTCGACCGCGGTCTGCTGGTACTCGTCGACCACGACGTGCCCGCGCTCGCCGGTGGTCACCCCGGTGGCGGCGACGTCGAGGAGGTCGGAGTTCGGCTTCCGGCCGGTGGCGACCAGCAGCACGTCGGCTTCGACGGTCTCGGCGCCTTCCGGGCCTTCGAGGTCCAGAGCGACGCCCGACGCGGTTTTGCGCGCGCGGACGGTCTTCCGGTCGAGCCGGACGTCGAACCGCTGCGCGGCCAGTTCGGTGAACCGGGCGCTGACGTCGTCGTCCTCGGACCGCAGCAGCGCGCCGGACCGGTTGACCAAGGTCACGTTCACCCCGAACGAGGCGAAGACGTGCGCGAACTCGGCGGCGATGTATCCGCCGCCGAGGATCACGATGCTCGACGGCAGTTCGTCGAGCCGCATCACCGTGTCGGAGGTGTGGTAGCCGGTTTCGGCGAGACCGGGGACGTCCGGGATCACCGGGCGCCCGCCGGCGGCGAGCACGAACTTGTCGGCGGTGATCGTTTCCGAGGGGCGGCCGTCGGGGTAGCTGACCCGCAGTTCCTTGTGACCGGTGAAGCGGCCTTCGCCCTCGTACACGGTGACGTTCTTGTTGTCCTCGTGCTCGACGCGGTACTCGCGCCCACCGGCGGCGATCGGGTCGATCCGGCCGAAGATCCGGTCGCGCACGTCGCGCCAGCGGACCCCGGTCAGCTCTTCGTCGACGCCGAACTTCGACGACGAAGCGGGGGTGGCCGCGACATTGGCGGCGTGCACGAACATCTTCGTCGGGATGCAGCCCACGTTCAGGCAGGTGCCACCGAACGTGCCCTTCTCCACGATCGCCGTGTTCCAGTCCGCGAAACGCGGGTCGAGGATCGAGTTGCCCGATCCGGTACCGACGATCACCAGGTCGTAGTGGGGCACGCTGTCTTCCTTTGCGGCGGGAGCGGGTGGTTCCGACTCTAGCCAACTTGTCACGAAGGCCGGTTGTTCCCGGTTCAACGCCCGTCGGCGCTGAAGTGCATCCGGTCCTTCGGCGTCGTCCAAGTGCCGCCCCAGGTCCAGCCGATCGCGGAGAACGCGGCCACGGTCCGGTCGCCGGGGACGATCATCCCGGGCCGAAGCTTCCCTCGGTCGAGATACGCCGACGCGAGCTCGGGCAGGACGAGATCACCCTTGGTGTACGGGTTGCAGAAGGGGTCGACGTCGATCGCGAGCCCGTAGGCGTGCGAGGACCAGTTCGTCTGGCCGCGTGCCGGGCGGCAGACGAACGCGGTGGTGTTGTTCCCGTCACCCGTCGGTGGAGCGGTGAGTTCGGCGGGCGCGGTCACCCGCATCTCCTCGATCGGGAACTTCGCGGCGAACAACTGCCCGAATACGGTGACGACGGCGTTCGCCACGGAAGCGTTCACGAGCATTTCCCCGGTGTGCGCGCGACCGTCGAAACCCCAGAACGAGAGCGTGAGATAGCGCAGTTCGCCGGCGGAGACGGGGCAGCCCGCTTGCCAGGTACTGCGCGCGAGCACCTCGGCGGGAACGGGATTCACCGTGCCCGCGAACCGGTTTCCGGCGGGTGGGGGAAGCAGGTCGGTGGTCGGCAGGGAACGGTCGGCCAGCACGGGAGGTGTCGGGAGGACCTGCCCGAAACCGTCACCGCGCAAGGGAAGTGGCGTCGCGCCGACCCGCCAGGCCGGTACGGGTGACGGTGCGGGCGTGCTCGGAGTCGTTGTCGCCGAAGGGGTTTGCGCCGGACCATTGGTGACGACCGGGCTCGAACACGAGAACAGCAGAAGGGCCGTAGCCGCCAGAATCATCGCCGTAGCCCGCACGAGGTCCAGGGTGACAGATGCGTTCGGTGAGCACAGGTCCACCCGTTTCAGTGACACCGCATCGGGCTTTCTCCGATTAGGGTATTCGCGATCGCTCGTGTACGCGCTGGAGTCGAATGACTTCCCAGGGTCTGACCGTACGTACGCCCCGGTGAAGGGACAGAACATGCCCAAGAAGTCACGCCGCACCCTGCTGCTCGCTGTCGGAGCGGTCCTCGCGACGGCCGTGATGGTCCCGATCGCGGTCAACAGCGCGTCGGCGGACGACAGCGCGGTGAGCGGCCCGGACAAGGCCGCGCAGCCGAGGATCGTCGGCGGCGGCAAGGCTTCGGTCTCGCAGTACCCGTACGCGGTGTACCTGGCCGATCGCGGCGGCAACCAGTACTGCGGCGCGGTGATCGTCAGCTCCACGACGGTCGCGACGGCGGCGCACTGCGCGGTCGCGGTCAAGCGTTCCGATGTCCGGGTGGTCGCCGGACGCGAGGACAAGCGCTCACGGGACGGCGTGGAGCTGCGTGTTTCGCGGATCTGGGTCAGCCCCGACTACAGCGGCGATCCGGGCAAGGGCGACGACATCGCGGTGATGACGGTCAGCGGTCAGCTGCCGTACCGGCCCGCGAAGGTCGCGGACAACGGCAACGCCGACCTGTACAGCGAAGGTACGAAGGCGACAGTGCTCGGCTGGGGCAGGGTCGCCGAAGGCGGCGCGCGGTCGCACTATCTGCGCAGCGCCGTCGTCCCGGTGGTCAGCGACAAGACCTGCCGCAGCGCGTACTCGGGCTACGACCCGAGCGATATGGTGTGCGCCGGTTATCCCGAAGGCGGGATCGACGCCTGCCAGGGCGATTCGGGCGGACCGCTGATGGTGGGCGACACCCTGATCGGGATCGTGTCGTACGGCGAAGGCTGTGCGAAGCCGAACAAGCCGGGCGTCTACACCCGTGTCTCGCACTTCGCGAACGAGATCTCGAAGCAGAACAACCGCGGCCTGATCGGCTGATCGGTGCCTTCTTCACGTCCGATGTGCTAACAAGTGGGCGTGAGTACCGACACCCCGATCACCGAGACCACGTCGTTCCCGCTGTCCGTCGCCGGTGACGAGATCACGGCCGCACAGCTGCACGGCATCCTCCGCCTGCGCGTGGACGTGTTCGTCGTCGAGCAGGACTGCGCCTATCACGAGATCGACGGACGCGACCTCCTGCCCGGCACCCGGCACCTCTGGATCGGCGGTTCGGTCGCCGTCGATTCGTATCTGCGCGTGTTGCAGGACGCCGGCGGAACCTTCCGCATCGGCCGGGTGTGCACGGCGGTCCGCTCACGCGGCAAGGGACTCGCGGGACGGCTGATGGAGACCGCGCTCGCGGGGATCGGGGAAGCGCCATGCGTCCTCGACGCGCAGACCTACGCGAAGGACTTCTACGCCAAGTACGGCTTCGTCGTCGAAGGCGACGAGTTCCTGGAAGACGGGATCCCGCACCTCACGATGTGGCGCCGGGAGGCGCAGCGGCTGTGATCACCCCGACCGCGCGGTCCACATCGGCCTCGGTGAGGTCGGCCCGCGCGGTCAGGCGCAGGCGGGAGATGCCGTCGGGCACGGACGGCGGGCGGAAGCAGCCGACCCGCACCCCCTGATCGGCGCACGCGGCCGCCCAGGCGACGGCCGATTCCGGTGACGGCGCCTGCACCGAGATCACCGCGGCGTCCGGGAGGCTGACCCGGAAACCCGCCGATTTCAGTTGCATCGCAAGGTTTCCGGCGGCTTCGGTCACCTTCGTGGCCAGCTCCGGCTCGGCCTTCAACGCGTTGAGCGCGGCCAGCGCGGCGGCGGCGCTGGCGGGCGCGAGGCCGGTGTCGAAGATGAAACTGCGCGCCGTGTCCACCAGATGCTTGATCACGCGACGCGGCCCGAGCACTGCTCCGCCTTGTGCCCCAAGGGATTTCGACAGCGTGATGGTGGTGACGACGTCCGGCGCGCCGGAGAGCCCCGCCGCGTGGACGGCCCCGCGGCCGCCCTCGCCGAGGACGCCGAAACCGTGCGCGTCGTCGATGAGCAGCGAAGCGCCGTGCTCCCGGCAAACACCGGCGAGCTGCTCCAGCGGGGCGATGTCACCGTCGACGGAGAAGACGGAATCGGTGACGACGAGCGCGCGCGGTTTGCGGCGGGTCGCCAGCGCGTGTTTGAAGGCGTTCGGGTCGCTGTGCGCGACGGCGGCGATGTCCGAGCGGGACAGGCGGCAGCCTTCGATCAGTGAGGCGTGGATGTACTTGTCCGTCACGATCGCGGAATCCGCGCCGGACAGGGCCGTGACGGCGCCGAGGTTCGCGGTGAAGCCCGACGAGAAGACCAGCGCCGCCTGCGCGCCGCAGAAGCGGGCGAGGTCCTGCTCGAGTTCGGCGTGGACCTCGGTGGTGCCGGAGACAAGCCGGGAGCCCGTCGCGCCGGCGCCCCAGCGCAGCGCGGCCGCCGCGGCGGCACCGGCGACGCGTTTGTCCCTGGCGAGCCCGAGGTAGTCGTTGCCCGCGAGGTCCAGCTCCGGTTCCTGCGCCTGCCGGATGCGCAACTTGCGCACCAGCCCGGCCTCGGCCCGCTTCTCCGCCTCCACGTCGAGCCAGTCGAAGACCTGGTCGGGCGGGAGGTTCTGGTGAGCGGGGCCGGGAGAAGTCACGCCCCGCAGTCTCCCATCCGCCGTTCGGCGCTGGGCGTGGTGGTCCCCACAGCGAACGCAATGAAGGGGCCTTTCATAGCAAAATTTGCTATGAAAGGCCCCTTCATCTCAAGCTTGAAGCCGGATCAACCGGCTTCGCTCAGCTGTCGTAGCTGCGACGCGGGCGACCGGTGCCCGGACGCTGCGGACGGCCGCTGCCGCCACCGGACTCGCCACGACGCGGGCGGCCGCGGAAGCCGCCACCGCCGGGACGGCCGCCTTCGCGGTGACCGTGACCCTCGCGGGAGCCCTGGTAACCACCGCGGTCGCCGCCACCGTAGCCGCGGCCACCGCCACGACGCGGGGATTCACGACGACGCTCGATGACCGGCTCGCCGCTGGGCTGCTGCGCACCGGTGATGCGGATGAGCTCGGCGTCGCCGGGGCGGACCGTGGTCTGCTCGGCGCGGACACCGGCGCGGTCGGTCATCCGGCGCACCATGCGGCGCTGGTCGTGGGTGACCAGCGTGACCACGACACCGGACGCCCCGGCGCGCGCGGTGCGGCCGGCGCGGTGCAGGTAGTCCTTGTGGTCGGCGGCCGGGTCGACGTGCAGCACCAGCGAGATGTCGTCGACGTGGATACCGCGCGCGGCGACGTCCGTGGCGACGAGGACCGGGGCGAAGCCTTCCTTGAAGTCCGCGAGGACCCGGTTGCGCTGGCCCTGGGTCTTGCCGCCGTGCAGTGCGGCCGCGTGGACGCCCTTCTCGCGCAGGCGCTCGGTGAGGCGGTCCACGTGGTGCTTGGTGCGGACGAACATGATCGTGCGGCCCTCGCGGGCGCCGATCTCGGTGATGATGTCCTGCTTGTCCTGGTGCGACACCTGGAGCACGTGGTGATCCATGGTGGTGACGCTGGCGGTCGACGGGGCGACCGAGTGCGTGACCGGGTTGGTCAGATACGCGCGGACCAGGCGGTCGACGTCACCGTCGAGGGTGGCGGAGAACAGCAGGCGCTGGCCGTCACGCGGGGTCAGGTCGAGGATCTCGCGGACCTGCGGCATGAAGCCCATGTCGGCCATCTGGTCGGCTTCGTCGAGCGCGATGAAGCTGCAGTCCGACAGCGACGCGGTGCCCTGCCGGACGTGGTCCGACAGCCGGCCGGGGGTGGCGATCAGCAGGTCGACGCCGCGGGAAAGCGCGTCGGCCTGACGGGTGAAGGCCATGCCGCCGACGGCGGTGCGGCACCACAGGCCGAGGGACTTGGCCAGCGGGGTCAGCGAGTCGGCGACCTGCATGGCCAGCTCGCGGGTCGGGACCAGGATCAGCGCACGCGGGTGCTTCGGACGGGCGCGGCCGCCGTTGAGCCGGGTCAGCATCGCGAGGCCGAAGGCCAGGGTCTTGCCGGAACCGGTCTGGGCGCGGCCCAGCACGTCGCGGCCGGCGAGCGCGTCGGGGATGGTCGCCGACTGGATCGGGAACGGGGTGGTGATACCGGCGTCGGCCAGTGCCCGCAGCAGAGGCTCGGGAAGCCCGAGCTCCGCCCAGGTGGTGGCCTGGACACTCTCGACGGCGTCGTTGTGCAGCATCGAGTCACCCGCGGGGCGGGTGCGCGGCTTGCGGTGTTGCCGGGCCGACGGTGAAGAGTGGCCGGAGTTGAACGTGACTGTCACAAATGCCTCTCGGACGTGGCACGTCGCAAGGAGGCCCGGGGCTGCCCGCACGCAGGCAGGCAAGATGGTGTGCACAGATGGGCGTTCACAGGGACGAACCCGGCACACCGCGTCTGCATGACACCGCGCGCCAATTGGTTGATACGGATACCGCGAGCCATTCGGTTGGCTTTGGAGGCGACGGACACCACTCATCCACGCCGCCGGTTGCGGTCTAGCACTACTGTACCGGACCGTTATCCGGCCTCCCAATTGGAGGGACCGATTGTGGGCAGGGTCTCCACGACGGCTTCTCCCGGCGTGTCTTGAAAGGGTCGTTCCTGACGTGCTGTGTCGGGAACGACCCTTTCAAGACACTGTGGACGGTCAGCGGAGACCGGCGATCTCCCGCAGTTCCTCGATCAGCTCCGGGACGGCCGTGAGCTGCTCCGGCAGCCCCCGCGAGTGGAACCACGTGGCGATGTTGCGCACGTCCCGCGCGAGGAACTCGAGCCCGCCGGGATTGGCCACGATGTCGACCACCTGCGGCAGGTCGATCACCATGATCCGGTCCCGGTGGACCAGCAGGTTGTACGCCGAGAGGTCGCCGTGCGCGAGCCCCTGCGACGCCAGCAGTTCCAGCATCGCCGCCGTCTGGAACCACAGTTCCCGCAACTGTTCCGGCTCCGGCCGGACCTGCGCCAGGCGCGGCGCCGCCGTCCCGCCGTCGCCGAGGAATTCCAGCAGCAGCTCGGTGCCGTCGCGCTGCACCGGGTACGGCACCGGCGCACCGACCACCCACAGCTTGCTCAGCGCGCCGAATTCGGCCACCGCCCACTGTTCGGCGATGAGATTGCGGCCGAAGCTGCTGCGCGACTCCATGGCCCGCATCTCCCGCGACCGCCGCATCCGCCTGCCTTCGAGGTAGCCGGCGTCGCGATGGAACAACCGGTGCTCGCCACTGCGATACCGCTTGGCCGCGAGCACGGTGCCCTCGGTGCCCGGCAGGTTGCGCCGGACGAGGTGGACGTCCGCCTCCTTGCCGGTTTTGAGGATGCCGAGTTCGGTGTCCACCGCTGCCAGTTCGGTGATCACCCAATCGGGTCGCGGAAGCGGCCCCTGCTCCGCTTCTCCCCAGGTGCTCCAACGGTCCGCGCCGTCGGGGATGGCGGTTTCGGTGTAGGCGTCCTCACGCAGCCGGGCGAGCCGGACGCGTTCGGCTTCGGTGAGCCGTCCGCCGCGGGCGGGTTCGGGTTCGTCGTCGAAACGGCGACGACGGGTGCGGCTCGGACGGTCGTAGGTTTCTTCTTCGAGATCGTGCTTGCGCACTGGTGGGTTCTCCTAGTCAGGGATGCCCCACCGGGCGAGCGTCGTGGCTCAGCCGCGAGGGGCGAGTGGATGGGGGCGGCCAAGGCCCCGGACAGTCATCAGCACGAGGCACCTCCCGGTCGCATCCACCGGCTCCCTGCCGGATCGAGCACGATCATCACGGACGCACTCAGGCGCGCGCAACCGATTTATTGAGGGGTAGGTCGAACGTGTTGTGGCGCGGGGCCGGCGTCCGCTTCTGCGTACGCGTTCTCCTGGTAGTGAGGGCCTCGTTCGTCTCGCCCGAGGCACGCCACGTTTGCCTTACCTCTCAATAATTTCGAGAGTCCCGATACCCGGTTGCCGTCCGGTGCGATCCTGGTGGCGGACGGCGATCCGGGGAGGGCTGGTTGGCGAAGCGGCGGTATGTGGCGAGGGGCGTGCCCGGCGGGTACCGGATCTGGGACACCAAGGCGCGGCGGTGGTGGGGCGACCACTACGAGCTGTGCCCCGACGACTTGCTCGCCGAGCTGAACGGCTCCGCTGACCCCTCGCGGATCACCGCCCTGCTCAAGCGCTATCGGGCGCTTCGGCGGTGAGTTGATCGCTACGACGTCCTACGCCGACCGCAGCCCGGCCAGCTCGCTCCGCGACCGCACCTTCAGCTTGCGCAACACGCTCGCGACGTGCTGTTCCACCGTGCGCCGGGACAGGAACAGCACCTCGGCGATCTCCCGGTTGGTGTGCCCGGCGGCGAGCAGGCGGGCGACGTCGCGCTCGCGTGGGGACAGTTCGTCGCCGTAACCCCGGCGGCCGCGGCGTGAGGGGGCGACCGCGCCGGTGGACCGGAAGGCGTGGCGGCAGCGGGCGGCGTCCCGGGTGGCGCCGAGGTGGTCGAAGGTCTCGGCGAGCGCCGCGAATGTCTCGGCGACGTCCTCGTCGCAGGCCAGGCGGCATCGCGCGGCCCGTTCGGCGATCAGCGCCGCGTGATACGGCGCGGGGAGGGCTTCGAACCGGGTCCGTGCCTGCTCGAAGGCCTCGATCGCCTCCGCGTGGTCGCCGCGGGATGCCGCGACGAGCCCGCGGTTCGCGGCCAGCGCGGCGCGGGTCGACGGCGCGTCGAGGTCGCCGATCTCGCGTTCGAACTCGTCGGTCAGCGCCTGCGCCTCGGCGTCCCGCCCGGTGGCGCAGTACGCGTCGACAGCGGCCATCAGCAGATCGGCGCCCCAGGCCCAGACACCCTTGGCACGCAAGAGTTCCAGTCCCTTTTCGGCCTGGGCGACGGCGGCCTCGCCGAGATCCTGCGCGAGCAGCATGCCCGCCATCCCGGCGTGCGCGGCGATCGCGACCGGGGTGAACGCGTTCTCCGGCTGGTCCGCCGCGGTCAAGACGAACCGGGCGGCGGCCTCGTCCCATTCGCCGCGGGCGGCGGCGAGCAGGCCGAGCACCAGGCACAGTTCGCTGGTCACCGGCAGGAGGTCGCGGTACTCGTCGATCAGCGCGCCCGCCCGTTCGGCGAGGCCGTCCCAGTTCCCGGTGAGCCAGTCGGTGTGGACGGCCGTCGCGCGGGCGGTGCTGACCACGTACGGCGCCCCGCAGTCGGCTGCCAGCTGCATCCCGCTGCGCAGCAGGCTCTTCGCCCGCCGGTGGTGGCCGGTCCAGGCGCAGGCGTCGGCGCTGTTGCAGTGCAGCCGCGCCAGATGCCGCTGTTCGTCGGCGGACCCGACGCTGGTGGGCGCCCGGTCCAGCATGTCCCAGCCGCGCGCGTCCCCGATGTGCAGCCGCGACGCCGTGTTGTTGGCCAGCAGGATGATCTTCAGCCGCCGGTCCGTGGCCCGCTCGATGAGCTCGTCCACCCGGTCCATCCAGCGCCGGTGCTCCCGCAACGGGGTCGCGCCGACCCACGGCTGGGCGAGGACGCCCATCCCGCGCCCGGCCAGGTCGGGCCGGTCGGCGAGGTCGTTGACGGCGATCTCGATCTCGGTCCTCGCCGCCTCCAGCCCACCCGCCTGGCGCACCAGCAGGAGTCCGAGCCCCAGCCGGACCTCGCCGCTCAGCCGTCCGGACAGCCTGCCGTCGGTGAGGAGCCGCTCGAGTGCCGGGACGACTTCGGTCTGCGCGAGGCCGTTGCACGCCACCGAACTGAACTTGACCGCCAGTCTGTCCACATCGGACGGTTGCAGGCCGGGTTCGTCGAGCAGGGTGCGGAGCAGATCGGTCGCGGTGGCCAGATCACCGACCGTCGACGCCTGATCGGCGGCCGCTTCGCCGTACTTCAGCGCTCCGGCCCGGTCGCCGGCCTTGCGGCAGTGTTCGGCGAGCCGCACCAGCGACTGCGGGAGCCGGTCGCGCAGCAGCCGCGCGGCCCGCCGGTGCAGCTCCTGGCGGTCAGGGCCGGGGATGGTGCGGTAGACGGCTTGCCTGGCGAACGCGTGCCGGAAGTCGTAGGTGCCTTCACCGATCTCCACCAGGACGTTGCGTTCGAGCGCGAGGACGAGCGCGCGGCGGGCTCGTTCGGGGGTGAGCGCGGCCGCGGCGGTCAGCAGGTCCGAAGTGGACGGTGTGCCGAGGACGGCGGCGGCCTCGGTGATCCGCCGGGCGGCCGACGGCAGCGCCACGAGGCGTTCGACCGTCGCCTCTCTCAGCAACGCCGGGACCTCGACCTCGTCGAGCAGACGCCGCGCGGTCGCGCCGTCGGCGTGGACCGCGGCCTCGGTGTCGCCGATCGCGTGCACGATCTCCTCGACCACGAACGGGATCCCGGCGGTCCGCTCGTGCAGCCGCGCGGCGAACTCGGCCGAGATGTTCGCTTCGCCGAGCAGGGCCGATACCAGCGACTGGACGCCGTCGCGATCCAGCGGGCGAAGGGCGACGAGCGCGTGCGCGGTGCCGGGAGCCGGCCGGTAGGCACTGCCGAGCGGGATGCCGCCGGGCGTCTCTTCGCGCCGGTACGTGAGCACGAGGGTCAGGCCCGTGGGCGGTTCGGTCATCAGGAACCGCAGCAGCCGCCGGGAACCGTCGTCCGCCCAGTGCAGGTCTTCGATGAGCAGGACGTGCGGGCCCAGTGAACCGAGCAGTTCCCGGACGGCGCGGAAAAGCCGGTGCCGATCGGCTCGCGGATCACCGAGCCTCGGCGGCGGCTGGGGCAGGAAGCCCGCGAGTTCCGGCAGATAGGGCGCGAGTACACCGGTCACCGGGTTGAGGTCGCGCGCGGGGCGGACATCCTTCAGCGCGTCGAAGATCACGCCATACGGGAAGGGCTCGCGCATTGGCTGGCAGATTCCGGTGAGCACCGGCCGTCCGGCCAGTTCCGGACGCGCCAGCAGTTCGATGGCGAGCCGGGTCTTGCCCACGCCCGCTTCACCTTCGAGCATGAGCACCGACGGCGAGCGCATCGCGCCGTCGAGAAGCTCGCTCAGTTCCGTCTCACGGCCGACGAGCACCGGCGAACTCGTCCTGCGTCGGCAGTCACCGATCACCATGCCGGGTCACCCCCGCTTCACGAACCACACCGTTCGAGTGAACGCAGCTTAAGCGCCTGCTTAGTGATCACGGAACCCACTCGGACCGTCACGGAACTTTCGTAGGGACGGCGGGTTTCCCTATTAGATACGTAGTCCTACGGACCGTTGCCTCGCTTGTTCGCGCAGGTCCCGCCACCCGAAAGTGAGTGCAGCGTGACTGCACGTCACGGCGCCGGCCCGGACTTCTGCCGGCGCGAACCACCTGTTCGAGTGAACGGAGCTCAGGAAATGCGTGGAGAACTTCGACGTCACCGGATCGCGGGTGCGGTACTCGCCGGGGCCTGTGTGACGGCCTCGCTGGCCTTCGCCGGATCGGCCACGGCCGCCGAGGGACAGATCCGCGGCGCCGGTGTGCCGGGAGCCGTCACGGATGGGTACATCGTGTCGCTGAAGAGCGGCGACGCCGGCCTCGCGGCCAAGTACGGCGGCCAGGTGAAGGCGACCTACACCGCCGCGTTGAACGGCTTCTCGGTGAAGATGACCGAGGCGCAGGCCAAACGGCTCGCCGCCGACCCGAACGTCGACTTCGTCCAGCAGGACGCGGTCGCGCATATGACCGGCACCCAGACCAACCCGACCTGGGGCCTCGACCGGATCGACCAGAAGAACCTGCCGCTGGACAAGAAGTACACCTACCCGAACAACGGATCCGGGGCGACGGTCTACGTCCTCGACACCGGTGTCGACTACCGCCAGACCGAATTCGGCGGCCGTGCGACGAGCGGGTACGACTTCATCGACAACGACAGCGACGCCCGCGACTGCCAGGGCCACGGCACGCACGTCGCCGGAACGGTCGGCAGCGCCACCTACGGCGTCGCCAAGGGCGCCAAGATCGTCGCGGTCCGGGTGCTGAACTGCCAGGGCAGCGGCCAGTACTCGCAGATCATCAGCGGGATCGACTGGGTGGTGAAGAACGCCAAGGGCCCGTCGGTGCTCACCATGAGCCTCGGCGGCCCGGCCGACTCCGGTGTGGACGCCGCCGTGCGCCGCGCCGTGTCCGCGGGCATCACGAACACGGTGGCCTCCGGCAATTCCAACACGGACGCCTGCTCCACCAGCCCGGCCCGCGTCCGTGAGGCCATCACCGTCAACGCCACCCAGAGCGACGACCGCCGGTCCTCGTTCTCGAACTACGGCAGCTGCACCGACATCTTCGCGCCGGGCACCAGCATCACGTCCCTGCGCAACGGTGGCGGCACCCAGCAGATGAGCGGTACCTCGATGGCGACGCCGCACGTCGCCGGCGCGGCCGCGATCTACCTGACCTCGAACCCGTCGGCCACCCCCGCCGCCGTCGCCTCCGGTCTGGCCAACGCCGCTTCCAACGGTGTCGTGATCAACCCGGGCTACGGTTCGACCAACAAGCTGCTGAACGTGGCGGGTCTCTGATGCGCCGCGGCGTGCGGGCCGGTGTGGTGGCCGTCGCGGCAACCGCGCTGGCCGCGCTCGCCGCGGGCAACGCCCTCGCCGCGGAGGCGGAAGGCGTTGTCGTGCAGGCGAGGCAGCACTACGGCGAGCAGTACATCGTGGAGCTCCACGATGTCGGCACGATGGCGGTCGAACAGTCCTCGGCCGCGCTGACCGGCCGCTACGGCGGCGAGGTGCGGTCGGCGTACAAGAACGTGCTGCGCGGTTTCTCGGTGAAGGGGATGTCCGAGCGGCAGGCCCGCAGGCTCGCGGCCGACCCGGCGGTCAAGGCGGTCTACCAGGACGGCACCGCGCGTGCCGTCGGCACGCAGACCAACCCCACCTGGGGCATCGACCGGGTCGACCAGAAGAACCTGCCACTGGACAAGAGTTTCACCTACCCGAACACGGGCGAGGGCGTCACCGCGTACGACCTCGACACCGGGATCAACCCGGAGAACCCGGAGTACGAGGGACGCGCGTCCGTCGGGAAGGACTTCTTCGGCGGCAACGGGAAGGACTGCAACGGGCACGGTAGTCACACCGCGGGCACCATCGGCAGCAAGACCTACGGCGTGGCGAAGAAGGTCAAGCTCGTCGGGCTGAAGGTGCTGGGCAACGACTGTTCGGGCAACGGGCCCGACTCCGGCATCATCGACGCGGCCGAATGGATCACCGCGAACGGCACCAAACCGGCGGTGGCGAACCTGAGCCTCCGGATGGACCAGGCCGGGGTCGGCGACGACGTCATCAAGAAATCCATCGCGGCGGGCTTCGTCTACGTGGTGGCGGCGGGCAACGAGAACCAGAACGCCTGCAACGTCAGTCCCGCTCGGGTCCCCGAGGCGATCACGGTCGGCGCCTCGGACCAGAGCGACAACAAATCCTCGTTCTCCAACCACAGTTCGTGCGTGGACATCTTCGCCCCTGGCAGCAACATCACGTCGCTGTCCACTTCGAACGGTGGCACGGCGGTCAACAACGGCACGTCGATGGCCACGCCGCACGTGGTGGGCGCGGCGGCGATGTACCTGGCGGCGAACCCCGGTGCCACCGCGCAGCAGACGCGGGACGCGCTGGTGAACAACGCCTCGGACGGCGTGCTCAAGGGATTGCCGAGTGGTACGGCGAACAAGCTGCTGAACGTGTCGTTCATCGGCGGAGGTGGCCCCACGCCGACGTGCGGGGTCAAATCCAATACGACACCGGTGTCCATTCCGGACGCGGGTGACGCGGTGACCAGTTCGGTGACGCAGGACGGCTGCGACGGCAAGGCGTCGGCGACGCTGCCGGTCAAGGTCGACATCGCGCACACCTACACCGGTGACCTGGCGATAGACCTGATCGGGCCGAGCGGTGCGGTGTTCGGCCTCAAGCAGGCGGGAGGGATGAGCGAGGCGACCGGCGTGCACACGTCGTACACGGTGAACGCCTCCTCCGAACCGGCGAACGGGACCTGGAAACTGCGGGTCCGTGACGTCTACCGGTTCGACAGCGGGACGATCGAAGGCTTCTCCATCACCTTCTGAGTCCTTGCGAACGGCGGTGCGCCGCGGTCACGATGACCGCGGCGCACTGTCGTTTTCGCTGGGAGGCTTGCATGGAGTCGTTCGACGCCGTGATCGTCGGTGGCGGGCACAACGGCCTGGTGGCGGCGGCCTACCTGGCCAGGGCCGGCCGTTCGGTGCTGGTGCTGGAACGCCGGGACGAGGTCGGCGGGGCGGCGGTCTCCTTCCGGGCCTTCCCCGGCGTCGACGTCCGGCTGTCGCGGTACTCGTATCTGGTGAGCCTGCTGCCGCGCAAGATCATCGCGGACCTCGGGCTCGGGCTCGATCTCCGGCGGCGGCGGATGTCGTCGTACACACCTGTCGGCGACGGTGGTCTCCTTGTCGACACGGGCGACGACGACCGTACGGCGGCGTCTTTCTCCGCGCTCACCGGGTCCACAAAGGACTTCGAGGCGTGGCGGCGGTTCTACGCGATGACGATCCAGGTCGCGGAACGGACGTTCCCCACCCTGACCGAACCGTTGGTGTCCAGGGACGAACTGCGCTCGGGCATCGAGCCGGAGGCATGGGACGCGCTGTTCGAACGGCCGATCTCGGAAACGCTCACCGGGATGTTCGGCGACGACACCGTTCGCGGCGTCGTCCTGACCGACGCGCTGATCGGCACCTTCGCCGGCGCCGGCGACTTCCGGCAGAACCTGTGCCTGCTCTACCACGTGATCGGAAACGAGACCGGCGATTGGGACGTGCCGGTGGGTGGGATGGGCGCGGTGACCGGGGCGCTCGCGTCGGCCGCGTCTTCCGCCGGGGCACGGCTGCTGACCGGCGCCGAAGTGCTGTCGATCGACCCAGGTGGCTCGGTGCGTTACCGGCTCGGCGACGACGAATTCACCGTGCGCGGCGGGCACGTGCTGTCGAACGTCGCGCCGCGGACGCTCGCGCGGTTGCTGGGGGAGGAGCCGCCGGAGACGCCCGAAGGCGCGCAGCTCAAGGTGAACATGGTGCTGTCACGGCTGCCTCGGCTGCGGGATTCGGGCGTCGACCCGCGTGAGGCGTTCGGCGGCACGTTCCATGTCAACGAGGGTTACGAGCAGCTGGCGACGGCCTACGCCGACGCCGCCGCTGGCCGGATCCCGTCGCTGCCGCCGTGCGAGATCTACTGCCATTCGCTGACCGACCCGTCGATCCTCGGCCCGGCCGAACAGGCCGCCGGGGTGCAGACGCTGACGTTGTTCGGGCTGCACATGCCCGCGCGGCTCTTCGAAGGGCGCAACGACGCCGCGCGCGACGAGGCACTACGGGCCACATTGTCCTCTTTGGACAGTGTGCTGGCCGAGCCGATCGAGGACTGCGTGCTGCGTTCGCCGGACGGCAGGTTGTGCGTCGAGGCGAAGACGCCGCTGGACCTCGAAGCCGAACTGGGGCTGCCCGCGGGACACATCTTCCACCGCGATCTGTCGTGGCCGTACGCCGCCGATGCCGCTCAGGTGGGACTTTGGGGTGTCGAGACGGCGCACGAGCGGGTGCTGCTCTGCGGTGCCGGGGCCGTGCGGGGCGGCGGTGTCTCCGGCATCCCTGGGCACAATGCCGCCATGGCGGTGCTGGCAAGCGCGTGAAGGCCCCCTTCCCTCGGCTCAGCCGAGGGAAGGGGGCCTTCACGCGGGTTGGATTACTGCACGGTCAGGGTGTAGGTCGCCGTGGAGGTCTTGCCCGCCGAATCCGTCGCGGTGACGGTCACCGGGTACGTGCCACGCTGGAACGGCGCGACCACCTGCATGGTCGAACTGCCCCCGCTCGAGATCGTCTTCGGGTTGAAGAACGGTGCGAACGGCAGCCCCTGCCCGGACGCGGACAACGTGATCGCGCCCGTGCCACCGGTGGCGGAAACCGTGACGTTGCTGAAGAAACCGGGCTGCGAGGTCCCGCTGGTGGGGCTCAGGCCGACCTTGAGCTCACCGGGCTGGGGCCCGCCGTCGCCGACGGTCAGCGTCAGGTTCGTGGTCGCGGTGTCGGTGGTGCCCTTGCCCGAGATCGTGACGGCGTAGTCCTTTTCGGCCGTCCCGGCGGGCACCTCGATGCTCACCTTCGCCGACTCACCCGAGGTTATCGACGTGGGCTGGAACGTGGCCGTCGCGCCCTCGGGAAGTCCCGAAGCGCTGAGGTCGACCTTCTCCGCGCCGTTCTTGCCGGGCTTACTGGTCACCGTGGCCGACACGTACTTGCCCGGCTCGACCTTGAGCGCGGACGGCGTCACCCCGAGCGAGAACTTCTCCGGGTTCTGCGGCTCGCCGATCTGCTGCTTGACCCAGTCGCCCATGTCGTTGTTGAGCCTGCCGTAAACGCTGTACCACTTGAAGTCGTTGCGGCTCCAGGAAGCGACACCGACGACCTTGCCGTCCACGATCAGCGGCCCGCCGCTGTCGCCCGGCAGGATGGTGACGCGGCCGTCGCTGTAACCGCTGCAGATCATCGTCGCGTCTTTGAAGCCCGCGCCGACGCCGTTGCAGTTGCTGCCCTGGACGATCGGCAGGGTGAACTTGTGCAGTTCGACGTTGCGGGTGTCGTCGTTGTGGTCCTTTTTGCCGTAACCGAGCCCGAGCCCGGACTTGCCCGGCTTGTGCAGCTCCGTGTCGGCCGAGGTCGCGACCTTCGCGTACTGGCCACCAGGCACCGGGATGTCGGCGTCGGTGGTGACCACCGCGACGTCGTAACCCTGGTCGAAGTTGACGTACTTCGGGTGCTTCTCATAGCTGACGACGCCGATCCGCGTTCCGCCGCCGGCGTTGAGGTCGTCCAGCCCGTAGAGGAAGGACTTCTCACCCGCCGCGTCCTTGCAGTGCGCGGCGATCAGGATCTTGCGCGGCGCGACGACCGACCCGGTGCACGTCTGGCCCTGCGGCCGCGTCCCGCCTTCGCGCAGGCCCGCGATGATGAACGGGTAGTCCCGGACCGAGGCGGGGGTGCCGCCGATGGAGTTCGTGTGCAGTCCACCGGGGACGACCGCCTGATCCGTCGGGGTGACGGCGGGCAGGTTCGCGGCGGCCGCGGGCGCGGGCAGGAGGACCGAGAGGCAACCGAGGGTGGCGGTGGCGATCCCCAGTAGCCGTTTTCTTCTGTTCACGGTGGTTCCTTTCCAGGTGGCTGGAAATCACTTTCCGCATCTGCACCTGGCGGAACAACCGAGGAAGGAGCCCGTAGGGGTACGGAACTAATGCACCGCGTCCCCGGTGAGCAGCTCCACACTGTGCTCCCCGGTGCGTTCGACGTCGAGGCCCGCCTTCGACAGCACCCGCATCAGCTGTTCCACAGTGGACGGTTCGCTGCGGGACTTCACCAGCTCCGCGGCCAGCCGTCCCTTGTAGGCCTTGTTGAAATGGCTCACCGTGGTCCGGTTGCCCTTCGCGTCCTCGGTCACGACGCGCACCGTCACCGCGTCCGGGCGGAGCTTCGCCAGCGCCGAGTAGGTTCCGGAACGCAGGTCGACGACGAGCCCCTCGATACCCTGGAGCACCGGTTCGAGGACCGGTTTCCACACGCTGCGGACGGTGCCGAGCGACGGCAGCGCGTTCCCGCCGGAAAGCCGGTACGCGGGGATCGGGTCGGTCGCCGCGACCACCCCGAACAGCGCCGAAGCGACGGCGAGGCGCTTCTCGGCCTTCGCCAGCGTCGCCTTGGTGAAGGACTTCACGTCGAGCGCGTCGTAGAGGACACCGGTGTAACGGCGCAGCGCGGGCATCGTGGGCGAGGTCCACAGCTCGGCGTTGCGGATGACCTCGTCGGCCTGCCGCGGCGTGATCCCGAGCGCGGCGACACTGGCCGGGACGTCGCCCGCCAGTTCGGCCAGCGCGTCGGCCAGCTTCGCCCGGGTCGGATTCAGTTCCGGGAACGACAGGGCGCCGAGGTCCAGTGGCGCGCCGGTGCCGCCGGTGGCCTTGGTTTCGGAAGGGGGCAGGAGCACGAGCACCACGGAAGCGTAACTAAATGGAGTGCGTCATCCCGAGGCGCGGGCTTAGCCTCGTCCGCATGAGCCTGACCTGGCGCCCGCTGACCTTGGACGACATGCCGCGACTGGCCGAGACCTTCGCCGAGGCGGAGCGCGTCGAGCCGATCGACGAGCACTACAGCGCGGAGGATCTCACCGAAGAGATCGGTACGCCGACCGTCGACCTGCCGACGGCGTCCACCAGCGCCTGGGATGGCGACACCCTGGTCGCCTACGGTCTGCTCCGGAAACGTGACGCGGCGGATCCGGTGCACATGATGCGGGTCGAGACGCTTGTCCACCCCGCGTACCGCGACGCGGCGATCGCCGCGCGCCTCACCGGCTGGTTCGAGGAGGCGGGCAAGAAGCTCCACGCGACGTCCCACCCGGACGTGCCGCTGGAACTCCACGCCGCGGCCGGCGCCGAGCAGCGATGGCTCGTCGACGTCCTCGCGGGCGCCGGGTACCAGCACGTCCGGTGGTTCGTCGACATGCGCGCCGACCTGGGCTCGATCCCGCCGGTCAAGCCGCTACCCGAAGAGTTCCCGCTCGTCACGTACGAGGACAAGTACGAGGCCCTCACCCTGCGGTCCCGCAACGAGACCTTCGCGGACCACTGGGGGAGCACGGAGCAGTCCCCGCGAGCGTGGCGGCATCTGGTCGTCGGCGCGAAGGACTTCCAGCCGGACCTGTCGTTCCTGCTGCTGAGCCCTGAGCGGGACAGGGTGGTCGCGATGGTGCTGAGCGCGTTCTTCGCCTCCGACGAGGCCGCCACGGGAGTGAAGGACCTGTACGTCAGTCACGTCGCGACCGACGCGAGCCTTCGCGGACGCGGTATCGCGGGCGCGCTGCTCGGGCACACGCTCGTCCAGGCCAAGGCCCGGGGTTTCCAGCGGGCCTCGCTCAACGTCGACCAGGACAACACCCACCGTGCTCTCGGGGTCTACGAACGAGTCGGGTTCACCGAGTTCCAGCGCTGGGGCGGGTACGTGAAGCCCATCCCGACCTGACCGGTCGTCACCCGAAAGGGTGGATTTCGGTACAGTCGATCTTCTCGTAGAGATCGGTGGGGGTGGTAGGGCGTTGCCGGTTTCCGCACGCCTCGGCTGGCATGACCTGCCGTCGGCGACGCGTGACGCCGTGGAGCGTGAGCTCGGTTCGGCGGTGCGCCGTTCGTTGTGGCAGACCCCGGAATTCGACGGCGGTGTCGCCGCGAGGCTCGAACTCGAACGCGGTCATCGCTGGGTCTTCTTGAAGGCGATCCCTGCCGACAGCCCACGAGCGGGTGGCTACCGCACGGAGGCCGACATCGCGCGGCGGCTCCCCGCGGAAGCACCCGCGCCGAAACTGCTGTCCTTTGTGGACGGTAACTGGCTGGTGCTCGCGTTCGCCGATTTCGACGGCACCAGGCCGAATCTGCGCCCGGGGTCGCCGGACCTCTCCGCTGTCCTGGCCACCTTCGGCACGCTCGGGCGCACGCTCACGCCGTGCCCGCTGCCCGACGTCGCGGACGCGCTCGACGATCTCGGCCCGCTCCTGCGCGGCTGGCACGAACTGGCGAAGGAACCGCCGGACGACCTCGACGGCTGGGCCGTCCGCAACCTCGACAGGCTCGTCCAGCTGGAGACGTCCTGGCATCCCTGGTCGGCAGGGGACACGTTGCTGCACAACGACATCCAGCCCGAGTGCCTGGTGCGGACCGGATCGGGCAGGGTGCTCGTCACCAAGTGGCGTTACCCGGCGAGGGGTGCGGGCTGGCTCGATCTGGTCGCGCTCGTCCCGTATCTGCTCGACGCCGGACACGAGCCCGCCGACGTCGACGGCCTGCTCCGGCGGCGCCCCGTGCTCACCGGCGTCCCGGTCTGGGCGGTCACCGCGTTCGGCGTCGCCCTGGCGGGGCACGCCGAACGAGCGAGCCGGCTACCGGAACCGCCCGCGACGACAGGGGTCCGCGCGGCGCAGCGCCGTCTCGCCGCGGCGATGCGCGACTGGCTCGCATACCGGACGCACTGGCAGTAGCAGCGGCTCGTCCGGTTCGTGAGCGCCGACGTGTTGCGAAAGCCACTTTCGCAACCTTCAACGTTGCGAAAGTGGCTTTCGCAACGTCTAGTCACTCACGAGGTCCAGTAGCGGCGATGTCACGTGACTGACCGGACGACACCCGTGATCCGGCGGACGACACACGTGATCCGGCGGACGACACGCGTGACTGGACGGACGACACGACCGCGGCCGGGTTCCGCCACGAGCCGTCCGCCCGATCACGCGTGTCGTCCCTCCTGACACGTGTGCCGTCCGTTCAGTCACGCGAAACCGCCACACGCGCACCGGCAGTACGTACCTGAGGCACCCTTGGCCCTAACCGTCCTTACCGCTAACGAGATTCAGTGGCTCTTCGCCGGCGGCGTACCGGCGCAACTGCTCGGCGACCAGCCGCTTCGCACGCGGGTAGAACGACGCGGACCCGCCCGCGATATGCGGCGTGATGATCACTCCCGGCGCGGTCCACAGTGAATGCCCGGCGGGCAGCGGCTCGGGGTCGACGACGTCCAGCGCGGCACGCAAGCGTCCGGAGACGGTCTCGGCGGTGAGCGCCTCGGTGTCGATCGCCGAGCCCCTCCCGACGTTCACCACCAGGGCGCCGTCCGGCAGCGCGGCGAGCTCCGCGGCGCCGAACATGCCCATCGTCGCGGGTGTTTCGGGCAGGATCAGGACCACGATGTCGGCGGACGGCAGTAGCCCCGCCAGTTCGCCGACGCCGCGCACCTGCTCCGCCGGCCGGGCCGTGCTCGCCACCCTGGTCACGACCGCTTCGGCCGCGAGCAACTGCCGCTCGATGGCCTGGCCGATCGAGCCGTACCCGACCAGCAGCACCCGGCTGTCGGCCAGCGAGCGCGTGTGTTCGCGCTCCCACGACGCCGTCGCCTGCTGCGTGAACCAGCGCGGCAGATCACGCTGCGACGCGTGGATCAGCGCCAGCGTGTGCTCGGCCACGCTGAGGTCGTGCAGACCGCGGCCGTTGGCGAGCCGCACCCCCGCCGGCACCAGCGGGATCAGCTTCTCCACCCCGGCCGACAGCGACTGCACGAGCTTCAGCGACGGAAGCCCGGCGATCAGCTTCACCGGCTCCATGCCGGTGTCGTACGGCAGCACGTACACCTCGACGTCATCGAGGCCTTCGTCCGGCAGCGGGCCCGTACCGTCGTAGAACCGCGCGCTCAGACCTTCGGGCAGCTCGATGTCGGTCCAGGGCAGGATGGCTCGCTCCGTCATGCCGCCATTCTGACCATCGCGGCCTGCCTCAGCCCTCGTGGGTGGCCACGCAGAATTCGTTGCCGACGGGATCGGCCAGCACCGTCCAGGCGAGGCCCGGCATCTCCTTCTTGTCCAGCTCCTTCGCACCCAGTCCGGTCAGGCGGTCCACCTCCTTCTCCATGTCGTCCGTACCGAAGTCCAGATGGACCCGGTTCTTGCCCGCCCGCGGCTCCGGCACGCGCTGGAACGCGAGCACGGGCCCGTTCTCCACCTTGGGGTGCAGGATCAGGAACTCGCCGTCGTAGTCCTGATCCACCTCCACGCCGAGCGCCTTCGTCCAGAACGCCGCGAGCCCGCGCGGATCCGCGCAGTCGATCGTGATCATGCCCAGCTCGATACCCATGGCGGCAAGCTAGCGGAGACCACCGACAGAACCGGGCGCCCGCGATAACCGGTTGAACCGTCCCAGGGCGGGGTGACTACGCTGCGCAGAACGTCTCAGCACGTAATTCCAGCGAGGAGCCCAGAAGTGATCACCAGGATGTCGTCGTTGTTCCTTCGCACCCTGCGTGAGGATCCGGCGGACGCCGAGGTACCGAGCCACCGGCTCCTGGTACGCGCCGGCTACGTCCGCCGGGTCGCCCCGGGCGGCTACTCCTGGCTGCCGCTGGGCCTGCGGGTGCTGCGCCGCATCGAGAACGTCGTCCGTGAAGAGATGAACGCCATCGGCGCGCAGGAGATCCAGTTCCCCGCGCTGCTGCCGAAGGAGCCTTACGAGGCCACCGGCCGTTGGACCGAGTACGGCGACGCCCTCTTCCGCCTCAAGGACCGCAAGGGCGCCGACTATCTCCTCGGCCCGACGCACGAAGAGCTCTTCGCGCTCACCGTGAAGGGTGAATACAACTCGTACAAGGACTACCCCGTCGTCCTGTACCAAATCCAGACCAAGTACCGCGACGAGGCGCGTCCCCGTGCCGGCATCCTGCGCGGCCGCGAGTTCGTCATGAAGGACTCCTACTCCTTCGACCTCGACGACGAGGGCCTGACGAAGTCGTACGAGCTGCACCGCCAGGCGTACACGAAGCTGTTCGACCGTCTCGGCATCGAGTACGTCGTCGTGAAGGCGACCTCCGGCGCGATGGGCGGCTCGGCCTCCGAGGAGTTCCTCGCCGTCGCCGCGACGGGTGAGGACACCTACGTCCGCAGCACCGAATCGGGTTACGCGGCCAACGTCGAAGCGGTCACCACGCCCGCTCCCGAGGCGAAGCCGGTCGAAGGCCTGCCCGAGGCGAAGGTCCACCACACGCCGGACACCCCGACCATCGAGTCGCTCGTCACGTTCTTGAACAACGCCGACCTCGGCCGCACCTTCACTGCCGCGGACACGCTCAAGAACGTCCTGGTGAAGACCCGCCAGCCGGGCGCGAAGGAGTGGGAGCTGCTGGCCATCGGCCTCCCCGGCGACCGAGAGGTCGACACGAAGCGCCTCGAAGCGTCGCTCGAGCCCGCCGAGTTCGAACTGCTCACTGAGGCCGACTTCGCCAAGAACCCCTTCCTCGTCAAGGGCTACATCGGCCCGAAGGCGCTGAAGGACAACGGCGTCCGCTACCTGCTCGACCCGCGCGTCGTCGACGGCACCGCCTGGGTCACCGGCGCCGACGAGCGCGATCACCACGTGGTCGACCTGGTCGCGGGCCGCGATTTCACCGGCGACGGCACGATCGAGGCCGCCGAGGTCCGTGAAGGCGACGCGTCGCCCGACGGCAAGGGCACCCTGGTCGCCGCGCGCGGTATCGAGATCGGGCACATCTTCCAGCTCGGCCGCAAGTACGCGGACGCGTTCGAACTCGATGCGCTGGGCCCGGACTCCAAGCCCATCCGCATCACCATGGGCTCGTACGGCGTGGGCGTCTCCCGCCTCGTCGGCGTGCTCGCCGAGCAGAACTACGACGACCTCGGCATCATCTGGCCGCGCGAGGTCTCGCCGTTCGACGTCCACATCGTCATCGCGGGCAAGGACGAGACGGTCACCGCGGGCGCGGAGAAGCTCGCGGCCGAACTGGACGCCGCCGGCGTCGAGGTCGTCCTCGACGACCGCAAGGCCAGTCCCGGTGTGAAGTTCGCGGACGCCGAACTCGTCGGCGTGCCGACCATCCTGGTGGTCGGGCGCGGGCTGGCGAACGGTGTCGTCGAGGTCAAGGACCGCCGCACCGGCGACCGTGAAGAGATCGCCGTGGACGCGGTCGTGGAGCACCTGGTCAAGCTCGTCCGTTCGTAATGGGCTTGTTCGGCAAGAAGCGCGGGGATTCGCCGGGCTACGAGGACAACGCGGCGCTGGACGGGTTCGGGGGCTACCAGCCCTCGGACTCGTCCGGCTACACGCCGCCGGCTCCTGAATTGGCCGTTCCTGTCGAACCGGAGCCGCAGCCCGCGAAGCAGCCGATGTCACGAAGCGGGCGCAGGGCCATGTACGGCTTCTTCGCGACGCTCGGTGTCATCGCGGTCGCGACGCTCGCGAACAACGGTTCGGACCGGTCGTCGAGCAGTACGCCGACCAGCCGGACCCCGATCGTCTACACGCCTTCACCCCAGGTCGTCGCGCCGCCGGTGACCGACGGCTGGCAGTCGGTGGCCGGGAAGGACGGCGTCTACGCCTACGACGTCCCGCCGAACTGGACGCCGAAACCCGGCACGATCCACGGCTGGGAGAAGGGCACCCAGGTCCCGGGCATCCGCATGGTCGCCAGTGCCTTCGTCGGCGACGGCTACTGCCCGCAGGACAAGGAGAGCAGGATCGGTGGCAGCGGCGTGACGAACGTGAAGGTCTCCGAACCTTCCGCCGCGGCGCAGAAGGCGATCGACGACCTCGCTGTCAGCGCCTACAACCCGGAGAACGGTCCGCTGACGGCCAAGATCACGAAGGAACCGGCCCAGCCGGCCGAGTTCACGCTCGGTACCGGCAAGAAGGTCCCCGCGAGCATCGTCCTCGCGGAGGTCGTCACCCCGCCCGGACCCTGTGGCGCGCGGCGAGCTCTGGTCGGCGTGCTCGCGCCGGAGCTGGGCGAAGCCTCGGCGGCCCTGGCCGTCTATTCGGGCCAGGACACGCCGGGTGGTGCGGACCGCGAGCAGATCCTGAAGATCCTCAAGACCTACCGGGGTGTCCCGGAGGCCGACCGCAAGACCATCACGCCGCCGCCTTCGACGTTGCGCTGAACTTGCCGGCTGAGCCGGGAGCCGGCCGCGCCTTAGGTGTCCACAAGGGACACTGTCGAGTGGTGAAATGTCTGGTTGATGCCCATATGCACGGTTTTGCGCGGGGGTCGTGAGTGGCGATTCGGGTTAGAACGCTCATTGCCACTCACGACTCCCGCGCAAAGTGCCCAAAATGGACATCGTTGCCTGGTCGGCGTCCCTTGTGGACGATCAAGGGCGCGCCGGGCTCCTTGGTTGACCCCACTCCCACCATCGACTCGCTCACGCCACGTTTGCCTTGCCCTCAAGAAGGGTCCAGTCCGCTAAGGCCTCTTCTACCGTGAAGCCAGCGAAGAAGTCGTTCGCGGCTGTGGGTTCGCGAGAAGGCGCTGAGGCTTCTTGCCGGAGCGCGCGAGCTTCGCCAGCCGCAGCAGTCCCGTGTTCGGCAGGTACGCCCGGCCGAGCGCGATCCCGATCCGCGGCAGATCCGCCTCGTCGCGGAACGCGAGGTACAGCGGGACGTGGCGCGGCTGGAACTTCGCCTTGAACGCGTGCAGTGAACGGAAGCCGTAGAACGGTTCCATCATCGTGCCGAGCGCGTCGAGCACCCGCTCGACGGCGTGCGCGGGTTCGCCGGAGCTCGCCAGCGGGGCGCCGGACAGCGAAACGAACTTCGCGCCTTCCTCACGGAAGGCCAAGCACGACGACGCGATCAGGAACTCCATCGACGGGCGGAATCCGTCGGCGCGTTTGCGCATGACGTCGAGCGTCCAGCCGCCGATCGCGCCCGCGCCGGTGTGCACCGGCAGCCACGACGTCACGCCGTGGACGACGCCGTCCGCGTCCACCGCGAGACCCACGCGGGTCTCGGGGTCCATCGCCTCGTCGACCCCGCCGAGGGTGAAGCCCATTTCCGGCATGCCCTTGTCGCTGATCCACTCCTCGGAGATCGCGCGCACCTGCGAGATCACCGCGCGCGGCTGATCGGCGAGCCGGACGAGCCGGAACTCGATGCCGTCCTTCTTGGCGCGGTTGAGCGCGGTCCGCACGTCCTGCCAGCGCTTTCCGCGGAACTCCAGCGTTTCCAGTTCGATCAGGGTGTCCTCGGCGACCTGGACCTGCTTCCAGCCGAGCTCTTCGGTCTTGGCGGTGGTGTCGCCGGTGGCGGAGAACAGGCACGGCACGAGACCGGTGTTCTCGCACATGGTGATGAACTCGGCGATCGTCCGGTCGGCGGCGCCGTCCGGGGCGATCGGGTCGCCGAGGGCGATGGCGACCCCGGCGTGCCGCCGGTAGGCGAGGTAGGACTTGCCGTCCGCGGCCACGAAGTACGAGTTCTGCGGCCAGGTCGTCATCCACGAAAGCGTGCTTCCGCCGTGACGGCTGAGCAGCGTGCGGGCCAGCGCGGGGTTGCCCATCCGGCCGAGACGACGGCGCTTCCGCCGCGACGGAACCCGGAAGGCGCCTCGCGCGGAGATCAACAGCGCGAATTCGACCGTCCACAGCAGGTTGTCCACGAAGAACAGCGGCGGATCCAGCAGGCCGGCGTCTTCGCCGAAGATCTCCGCCAGCGTGAGCACCCCGCCGTAGACCATCACCTGCAGGATGACGAACGACGTCAGGATCATCGCGCACCACCAGGCGACCTGGCTCCCCTTGCGCAGGCCGTTCATGATCGGCACGACGATCACGCACAGGATGATGACTTCCCACGTGGACAGCGAAAGCTCTTCGGACGAACCGAAGGGGCCGTTACCCGGCACGAAGGACATCACCAGTTCGGCGACGGTCAGCACCAGCAGCCCGGCCACGACGTAGAACCGCCACTCGCGCAGGCTCGGCCTCCGTTCGCGCGAGGCGTCCTTGGTACCGAGGAACCTGCGCCCGAACGGCAGCGCGAGGACGAGCGCGAAGAAGTGCACGAGGTCGGCGAGTGTGCCGACGAAGATGATCGCGATCCCGGCGTAGACGCACAATCCGGCGCGCAACCGTAGCCGCCACGGCGGGCGCAGGGTGGCGCTGGCGACCGCGACCGCGGCGAGCGCGCCACCGGAGAACCCGACGTCGAGGCTGCCCGCGACCCGTTCCGCCCATTCCCAGCCGGAGTTACGGCTCAACGCGAGGAACTGCACCGCCACCAGCACACTGACGAACTGGCCGCCGATGGCGACGGCCATCGCCCGCCGCGTGCCGAGCCGCCATTCCGCGAACCCGGCGAACAACGCGAAGCTGAGCACCATCGGCAGGTAGTACAGCGGGACGACCGCGAACAGCGGTCCGGTCAGCAAGGTCCACCATCGGCCCGCTTCGAGCGACGGCAGCCCATACGCGATGTACGGATACACCGCGCGATCCTCGGCGGCCGACCAGAGCGCGCCCGTGGCCAAGGCGAGCGCGAGCATGGTCACCGTGACGAGGGTGGTGAAAGGCAGCCGGTGCCTCAGCACCGTGGCGATCTTGTGTGTCCGGCCCGGCGCGGCCGTCCCGCTTCCCCCTGTTGGCATGGAAATCAAGGTAAGTGCGGGGGCCCGTCGGCCACATCCGGCAGGGGACCCATATTTCCCTTAGGGGAGTGCTACTCGCGACGGATGCTCTCACCCATCTTGAGGACGACGTCCCTGGCCACCTGGCCGGAGATCTCCTGGTCCGCCAGCACCAGGAGGACGTGGTAGCGGCCGGAACCGGGCAGGGCGTCCAGCGGGAGGGCGATCGCGGTGATCGCGACCGAGGGGGCGGGGCAGGGTCCGTCCGCGGCGGGGACGACGGTGGTGGTCACGGAGTTGGCGGTCGTGCCGCCGTCGAGGAGCGGCACCGGACCGGCCTTGCCGACTTCGGCCTTCGTGGACCGCCCGTACGCCGCTTCGGCCCACCGCAGGGTCGTTTCCTCGGCCGCCTGGGCGATGCCGCCGACCTCGCCCTCGTCGATGGTGGTGAACCCCGCCATCGCCCGCGCCGAGAGTCCGGCGGCGGGGCAGAAGTCGCGGCGGTACCGGGCGACACCCTGCAGGGTGACAAGGTCGCCTGCCGGTGTCTCGTATCCGACGGCGACGTCGGGCTCTTCGATCTTCCAGTCCGGCGGGACGTCGTAGACGAGCGGGTGATCGTCGGACCGCACGGGTTGCCAGCCCGCGATCACCGGCTTGATCCGGGTGGGCCCCACCGGATCGGGCAGGACGAGATCATGGACGGACGGCGGCGGCGTCGCGGTCTTGGCCTGGTAGGTGGCGGTGGTGCCGACGGCGATGACGACGGCAAGGCCGAGAACGCCCAGCACCGGCCTGAGGCGGAGGCGGCGGCGCGGCGGCGCGTTGTCCCGGATGACCGGAAGCGGCGCCGTCCGTTCGGCTTCGGTTTCGAGCGGCTGCCCGGTGAGCGGATCGACGAACCACGGCCGAGGTTCGTCGAGGGGCCCACCGGGGCCGGTCATTGCTGCGGCCTCAAACTGGCGAGGATCGTTTGCGCGTCCGCTTCGGACAGGGCGTCCGGGGTGCCCTGATCGAGGACCATCACGAAGCAGACGGTCTGCTCACCGATCTTGAAGGCCGCCGACGTGACCTTCACGGTCGGCGCCCGGCAGCCTTCGCCTTCGCTCGGGGTGAACGAGGCGGAGGAACTGAGTGCCTGGATCGTGCCGCCGGCGATGGGGATCTGCTTGATTTCGGGGAGCGGCACGTCGGCCTTGCCGGTGGCGGACTGGATCCAGAGCCGGACCGCGCCTCTGGCGGCGTTCTCGACGGGGATCTGATCCGCGGTGGCGAAGCCGACCATTCCCCGGTGCGAACCGCTGATGTCGGGGCAGGCGCCGAGTTTGTATCTCATCGCCTCGCGGATCACCATCTTGAACTCGCGCTCGGTGTTCCCGGTGACGTATCCCGGCTTGGTCTCCCAGCCCGTGGGGGGCAGGTCGTACGCCGTCTTGTCCTGTCTGGAGACGATTCCTTGCCAGCCCAACGTCTTGGACGGGACCTTGTTGTCCTCCGGGGCGTCGCCGCCCCGGGATGTCGGCGGAGGGTTCGACGCGGACGCGGCCGCGGGTGGTGGAGTGGGCTCGGGCCGCGGATCTTCGCCGTCACGCAGGACGAAGAACAGCGTGGCGCCGACGGCGATGACCACGACGAGCGCGCCAAGGCCGATCCACAGGCCTTTCTTGCCCTTCTTCGGCGGTTCGGGAGAGAAACCCTGGTAGGCCTGCTGCGGGAACTGCTGGAAACCCTGCTGCTGATAACCCTGGTACTGCTGCTGGGGATCCTGGGCGTACTGGGGCAGGTACCCATGCTGCGGGGTTTGCCGCTGATCGGGCTGCTGTGGTTGCTCCGGCCAGCCGTTGCCGCCTGGGTATGCCATGGACCGAGTTTAGTCGGCGCGCCCGAGGACGGCCGCACGCACCGCTGGCAGGTCGGACAGGTCTTCGAGCACGGTGTGCGCGCCCGCGCCTGCCAGTTCCTCGGCGCTGAACTGCCCCGTCGCCACGGCCACCGCGACGGCGCCGTTGTCGAGCGCGGCCCGCACGTCGTCCGGGGTGTCGCCGATGACGACGACCGACGCCGGCGCGAACTCGGTGCCGTGTTTCGCCGAAGCGTGGCCGACGGCGGCGGGCACCAGATCGGGCCGGTGTGCCGAGAGCGAGCCATAGCCACCGATCTCGAAGTCCACGTGCTCGTGCAGGTCGAACGCGGTCAGCTTGTGCACGGAGATCTCCGGCAGGTTCCCGGTGACCAGTGTCTGGACGACGCCGCCGTGCGTGGCGAAGGCGTTCAGCGCGTCTTTGGCGCCCGGAAGCGCCCGGCCGCTGGAGGACAGCGTCGGGGCGTGGCTTTCGGAGACCGCGATCAGCGCGAGCCAGAGCTTGCGCACGTTCTCCTCAGTGGGCTCGACGCCGTGCGAGGTCAGGATGTCCGCGCTGATGGCGCGTTCGGTGCGGCCGCCGAAATTCGGCAGCGCCCGCAGTTCGACGCCCGCGACCTCGGCGAGCGCGGTCGTGTACCAGGCGGCGCCGATGCCGCGCAGATCCACGAGGGTCTGGTCGATGTCCCACAGCACGAGCCGGTGCGGAGTAGTCACGCGGTCGACGGTACCGGTGAGCTTATTCAACGTCTGTTGACTTCTTTGGCACGGGCGCCTACCTTGGCGAATAATTCAACGTAAGATGAATAAATGGGAGGACGGCCATGCCGACCCAGAGCCATCGCCCCGCCGGGGCGTTCGCCTTACTCGCCGCGGTGGCCGGTGCGCTGATCGCCGCCGTACTCGGCTTTCTCACCTTCGGCGCGCAGGCCACCGTCGCACCCGACGGCCTCCCCGTCGCCGTGGCCGCGCCCCCGGGGCCGCTCCAGGCGGCCGCGAAGGGGATCGCGTCCCATGGCGGAGGGCAGGTCTCGTGGCGGGTGACCTCTCTTGAGGAAGGCCGGAAACTGTTGGAGGACAAGGAGGTCTACGGAGTCCTCGAACTTCCGTCGACGGTCGTCGTCTCCGGGGCGGTGAACCCGTCCGGAACGCAGATCGCGCAACAGGTGCTGACCGGTGCCGCGCAAGCACTGGGCGGGACACCCAAGGTCGAAACGCTGCATCCCGCCAGTGCGGCTGGCCGGGTCGCACCGCTCGCGCTGAGCGCGCTGGCTTGGGTCGGCTGCCTGGCCGCCGGCGCCGTGCTGATCCTGGCCGGACGGCGGATCGGCCGGGAAGCGGGAGTCGCCGCGCGCTTCACGCAGATCGTTTCGGCAGGTGTGCTGGTCACCGGTGTGCTGGCCGGATTCCTGAAGCTGTGGGACTCCTCGCTCCCGCTGGGCTGGGACGTCCTCGGCTTCCTTTTCCTGGCCTCGACCGCCTTCGCCGCTGTGCAGACCGGCCTGCTGCGCCTGCTCGGCGTGCGGGCGATGGCGATCCTCGGCCCGCTGTACCTGGTCGCGCCCGCCGTCGCGGGTCAGGTGCCGGAACTGCTGAACCCCGCGTATCGCGCGGTGCTGTGGTCGTGGACGCCGTTCCGGTTCTCCGCCGAAGGCCTCCGGAGCCTGCTGCAGGGCGTGCCCGGCGCGCCGGACGTCGCGACCGGGGTGTGGGTGCTCGCCGGACTGCTCGCGGCGGGGTTGCTGTTCGCGCTGTGGCCGGGCCGGTCAGCCCTCCAGAAGACTGAAGCGGACTCGCCGGACCGGGTTGTCCAGGTTGGTGTCCACTAGGCAGACCGACTGCCAGGTGCCCAGCGTCAGCACGCCGCCGAGCACCGGGATCGTCGCATACGGCGGCAGCAGCGCGGGCAGGACGTGGTCACGGCCGTGACCGGGACTGCCGTGCTGGTGCCGCCAGCGGCCGTCGCGGGGGAGCAGGTCGTCGAGTGCCGCCAGCAGGTCTTCGTCGCTGCCCGCGCCGGTCTCGAGGATCGCCAGCCCGGACGTCGCATGCGGGACGAAGACGTGCAGGATCCCGTCCTCGGCGTCCGCGTCGCGCAGGAACGTCTCGGCGTCCTTGGTCAGGTCGTGCACCACGGCTACGCTGCCGGTGCGCACCTCGATCTCCGTGGAGTACATGCTCTTCACGGTAGTGCCCCGAAGCGTGCGACGTAGTGCCAGACGCGTTTGAGGGCCTGCTGGTCGAGGTGGTGTGCTTCGCCGAGGACACGTGGATCGAGATAGCCGTCCTCGGCCAGTGTCAGGCCGAGTTCGACGAATTCGGCACCGCGGTAGCCGGGGTGCCGTTCGAGTTCTTCGGTCGACAGGCGGAAACCCGGATGCCATTCGACCGGGCAGCCGAGTCGTGACGCGGCCTTCTCGACGTCGGTGCCGCGGTGACTCGGGTCGAGGACGAGCGCTTGGACATCCGTCGCGAGGTCGACGGGGCCGTGGACGTGCGCTTCGATGTAGTCGTCGAGAAGATCGGTGTCGTCTTGCTCCGCCAAGGTGATCAGCGCGGAAACCCGGGTGCCGTGGCCGAAATCTCGGGGCGCCAGCACGCTGTCCGGGTAACAGAACGTCGTCCTGTCCACGGTGTGCGCGGCCATCCGGAAATGGGCCGAGCCGAATCTCGGCGCGCCGCCGGCCGCGCGGCGACGGAAGTTCAAGGCGCCGTACTTCGGCCGTTCGGCGGGCGGCGCGTCGTCGTAGGCACCGCCGAACATCCGGCTCTCCCACTGCCAGCGATCTCCGCCGGGATACGCGGTCAGCCCTCCGTTGCTCGTCCCGGTCTCGAACTGGTTGCGGTAGAACCCGTCCGCCGCCATCGCTGCCAGCAGCGGGCGTCCGTCCACTGTGGAACTGTCCGGATGGAAGTGCAGGGTCACCGGCAGCCCGGCCTCGAACCCGCCGCGTGCTTTCGCCGCGACGTACGCGAGGGCCCGGTGCGCCATCACCCGAGTATCAGGCGTGCCGCCGGGCGAGCGCGACCAGATATCGGACCGGCTCCCCGGTCGGGTTGACGTAGGCGCACTGCTGCGGACTGCCGAGCTGAAGACAGTCTCCCGCGTCGAGTTCGTGCTCGACGTCGCCCTCGCGGAACCGCAAATGCCCGTCCAGCACCCAGATCTGGTGGTGGGTCAGCGCATAGGTGTGGGCGGGGAAGGCGACCTCGGCGCCTGCGGGCAGCGCGACCTCGACCAGTTCGAGCGGCCCGCCGAGCGAAGGCGACACCGCGCGGCGCACATAGCCAGTGTCCGGGTCGGTCCAGGTCGGCTGATCGGCCGCGCGCACGAGCCTGCGGTCACCGTGTTCGGCGCGCGCGATCAACTCGGACAACGTCATCCCGAGGGCGGCGGAGAGCCTGCTGAGCAGGACGGCCGTCGGCTGCGCCTCGCCGCGTTCGATCTTGCCGATCATCGCCCTGGACACCCCCGAGGACTCGGCGAGGGCGTTGGCCGAAAGGTTCTGGTCGAGTCTCGCGGACTGGAGCGTCGCGGCGAGCGACGCGGACAAGGGATCCGACATGCTGCTCACTATAGTGGCAGCCATGGTTACTATGGTTGCCATGGTGATCAGGGAAGCGACGGAAGCCGACGCGACGGCGTGCGCGGAGATCTACGCGCCGTATGTCACCGACACGGTGATCTCGTTCGAGACCGAGCCGCCCAAACCGGACGAGATGGCCGAGCGCATCGCCAAGGCGCAGCGATCGCATGCCTGGCTCGTGCTTGAAGACGACGAAGGCCGCGTCAGCGGCTACGCCTACGGAGGCCCGTTCAGCGGCCGACCTTCCTATCGCTGGTCTTGCGAGGTCAGTATCTATCTGGAGCTCGGCCGACGGCGGACCGGTGGCGGGCGCGCGCTCTATCAAGCGCTGCTGGACAAGCTGGCGTCGCGTGGCTTCCGGAACTTCTGCGCGGGAATGGTGCTGCCGAATGACGCGAGCGCCGGATTGCACAGCGCGATGGGATTCGAGCCGGTGGGGACCTATCGGCGGATCGGGTACAAGCACGGGGCCTGGCGGGATGTCATGTGGGTGCAGCTGTGCCTGCCGGAGGTGGACGGGGTGCCGGTGGAGCCGGCTTAGGCCGTGTCCGGTAAGTATCGCCTGGCGTGCTGACCTGCGGAAAGGAGCGGGGGACCTTTGCTATCGCCTCCGGTTCAGTCCAGCCGGCCCGTCCACAGCATCGCCCGGTAGGCCTTCGCCGGCTGGAGGCCGACCTCGCCCGTGGCCGGATCCGCCGATGCGGCGAAGCTCCCCTTCAGTCCACTTCTCAGGACTCCAGGTACCGCAGCACAGCGAGAACCCGCCGATTGTCCCCTTCGGACTGAGGCAGCGCCAGCTTCCCGAAGATGCTCGACACGTACTTCTCCACCGAGCCCGCCGAAAGGAACAGCGCCGCCGCGATGGCCGAGTTCGACCGCCCCTCGGCCATCAGTCCCAGCACCTCTCGCTCCCGCGGCGTCAGTCCCGCGAGCGCGTCCGTCTTCCGGGTGGCGGTGAACAGCTGACTGACCACTTCCGGGTCGAGCACGGTCTCACCGTCGGCGACCCGCTGAAGCGCGTCGAGGAAGTCCGACACCTCCGCGACTCGGTCCTTCAGCAGGTAGCCGACGCCACCCGCGCGGTCGGCGAGGAGTTCCGTCGCGTACTGCGTTTCGACGTACTGCGAGAACAGCAGGATGGCGCACCCCGGCAGCTCCGCACGCAACGCGATCGACGCGCGGAGTCCTTCGTCCGTGTGCGTCGGCGGCATCCGGATGTCCACAATGGACACGTCCGGCCGGTGTTCGCGAACCGCCGCGCACAGGCTGTCGCCGTCGGCGACGGCCGCGACGACCTCGTGCCCCCGAAGATTCAGCAGTTCGACGAGTCCCGCCCGCAGGATGGCCGAATCCTCCGCGATCACGACGCGCACGCCGCCCCCCATTGTTCTATTTCCGTAGTGGTATCTCCGCGCTGATCACCGTAGGCCCCCCGGGAGGGCTGTCGATGTCGAGCCCGCCGTCCACTGTCGCGAGCCTCTCGGCGATCCCGGCGAGCCCGCCGCCGCGTTCCAGCCGGGCGCCGCCTTCACCGCCGTCCCGCACCACGAGGCGCAGGCCGTCGCCGACGATACCCACGTCGACCTCGATCGCGGCGGAAGTGTGTTTGGCGGCATTGGTCAGCAACTCGGCGACGGTGAAGTAGGCGATCGTCTCGATCGACGGCGACGGCCTGCTCGGCAGGTCCACGGTGATCCGCGCGTCGATGCCCGAGCCCGCTGCCAAAGTGGACAGTGCGACGTCGAGGCCGGCGTCGAGTGCGGCGGGGTGGATGCCGCGGGCGAGGTCGCGCAGCTCGACCAGCGCCTGTTTCGCGTTGGCGTGTGCGGCGGTGACCAGGGCGGTGACCTGCTCGATGTCGCCGTCGCCAGCCAGCTCGTCCTTCGCGATGCCGAGCTTCATCGCCAGCGCGACCAGCTGGGCCTGCGCGCCGTCGTGAAGGTCGCGTTCGATCCGGCGCAGCCGCCGCGTCGCGTCGTCGACCGCGGTCGCCCGGGTGCGTTCGAGGTCGCGCACACGTTTCGAGAGGTCCTCGACGCCGAGCACCCCGCGCACCAGCAAGCGGTCGAATTCGGCGAGGCCGTGGACCACCCACGGCATCGCCAGCAGTACGGCCAGCCCGGTGAGGGCGAGCGGCAGGGTGAGAGGCCAGGTGTCGACGCGGAGGTCGAACGTCGGCATGGCCTCGCCGTTCAGGGTGAACCAGAACAGCGGATAGGTCAGCGTGCTCACGGCGTACACGAACAGGGACACGACCAGGAAGAACCCGGTCAACGACAACGGCAGCCGGATCACCAGGTAGGCGATCGACCGCCAGCCCATCGGATCCCCGAGCCGCCCTTTGACCCCGTTCCAGAGCCCCGGCCGCGGTTCGGGCCGGGCCGGCGGGGCGACCGTGGTCCCGAGCAGGGCACGCGCCAGGCCGATGTGGGCGGCGCCGATCAGCCGCGCACCCGCCAAGACACCGATGAGCACCGGCAGGCCGATGGTGAGCAGGCTCAGGCCGATCCCGAGGAACAGCCCGACGACGACGAGCGCCATGAACACCAGCGTCAGCGGCGCGCCGATGAGCACCCACGCCAGCTCGGCCCAGTACGCGCGGCTCAGCTGCGCGCTGAGGACGCGACCGGCGAACCGGCGCGGAGCGAGGCGGGTGATCATGGCTTCAGCCTGCCGTGGTCACCGCCTCGTGCCCATCCGGTTTTCCGTAATCTTCGCCGACGCGGCTGTGGCAGGTTGCGAAGGCTTGTTTCGCGACATGGGTCGGCAGCCGAAGTCCGTGAAGGCCTCCTTGAGGGACCCAGCGTCCCTCAAGGAGGCCTTCACGGACTTCCGGAGGCTCGCCAGCCGTCCACAGGACGCGAATCAAGGGGAATGTCGCTTTGTCTTACCCGTCGATAACCCGAATCGCCACTCACGATTCCTCTAGTCTTCGCGGGTCCCGTCGGCCTGCGCCCGCTGGGACGCCTCACGCATCTCGATGACGTCCGTCAGCCAATCGCCGGTCTCGCGGGCGATGTCCCGGATCGCGCCGGTGATGATCGTCGCGATGTTGCCGATGTGGGTGGCCGCGGACTCGGTGACCTCTTGGACCACGTCCTTGGTGCTTTCGAACTGACCGACCATGTCAGACACCTTAAGCCGCTCGGAGGGTCTTGTCGCTCTCCACGGTAGCCGGAGTGCGGGGTTCACCGTTCCAGGGCAGTGCCAGTTTCACGATCTTCTTGGCCACCGAGAACAGTTGCTTGTGCAGGGGACCGGTGTTGTAGGGCAGGCCGTACTTCTCGCAGATCGCCCGCACCTCGCCCGCGATCTGCGGGTAGCGGCGCGCGGGGATGTCCGGGAACAGGTGATGCTCGATCTGGTGCGAGAGGTTCCCGGTCATGATGTGGAAGAGCTTGCCGCCGCTGATGTTCGCCGAGCCGAGGATCTGCCGCAGGTACCACTGGCCCCGCGACTCGTTCTCGGTCTCCTCCTCGGTGAAGCTCTCGACGTCGGCGGGGAAGTGCCCGCAGAAGATGATCGAGAACGCCCACAGGTTGCGGGTCAGGTTCGCGGTGGCGTTGCCGAGGAAGGTCAGCGGTGCGAGCGGACCGGTCAGCAACGGGAAGAGCACGTAGTCCTTGCCGACCTGGCGCCCGGCCTTCTTGAGCATCTTCAGGCCGACCTCCTTGTTGTCCGACCACTTGCGCTCGCCCTTGACGACGCGGTCGAACTCGAGGTCGTGCAGCATGACGCCCCACTGGAAGAACAGCGCGAGCAGCGTCGCGTACACCGGGTTGCCCAGGTAGTACGGGTTCCACTTCTGCGCCGGGTCGATCCGCAGGACGCCGTAACCGATGTCGCGGTCCTTGTCGAGGATGTTCGTGTACGTGTGGTGGATGTAGTTGTGGGAGTGGCGCCAGTTCTCCGACGGCGCGACGGTGTCCCATTCGAACTTCTGCGAGCTCAGCGCCGGGTCGCGCGTCCAGTCGTACTGGCCGTGCATGACGTTGTGGCCGATCTCCATGTTGTCGAGGATCTTCGCCACCGAAAGCGCGGTCACCCCGGCGACCCACGCCGGCGGGAAGAACCCGGCGAACAGCAGCCCGCGCCCGGCGACTTCGAGCGCGCGCTGGGTCTTGATCACGTTGTGGATGTAGTCGACGTCGACCTGGCCGAGGTCGGCGACGATCCGCTGCCGGATCTCGTCCAGTTCGCGGCCGAACTCCTCGACCTGGGCGGGGGTGAGCTTGTCCTGCAAGCCGGTCATCGCGGGCTCCTTTCTAAGCGTTGATCTCGACGTCCCCGACCGGGACGGAGATGCAGAGCTGGATCTCTTCGTTCTCTTCGCTGGAGGTCTCGCCGGTCTTGGCGTTGCGCACGCAGCCGGAGGTCTTGATCTGAGTGCAGGAGAAGCAGATGCCCATCCGGCAACCGTGCTCCGGACTGAGCCCCGCTTCTTCGGCCTGCTCCAGCAACGGTTTCCCGGAGTTGGCGAACTCGCGGCCGCTGCGCGCGAACCGCACCTGCCCTTCGGCGTTCTCGGTGTCGAAGGTGAGCGCCGGCGGCGTGAACTCCTCGGTGTGCAGATGTGCGCCGTGACCGTCGGCCTCGAAGACCTCGCGGACCGAATCCATCAGCGGCTTCGGACCGCACAGGAAGGTTTCGGCGTCGGGATACCACGGCGCGGCCTCGGCGAGGTGCTCCTTCGAGAAGAACCCGTGCAGGTCGCCTCCGGTTTTGGCGTGAGTGAACGCGTGTACCACCCGCAGGCCGGGCAGGCGGCGCGCGAGGTCGGCGAGCTCGGCGCGGTAGAGCGCGTCTTCGGCCCCGTTGGAGTAGTGCAGGAAGGCGAGATCACCCTCGTACTTCTCGTCCGCGAGCGTGCGCAGCATCGACAGGACGGGCGTGATCCCGCTCCCGCCGCTGAGCAGCAGGATCCGCCGCGGCCTCGGCGAAGGCAGGGTGAACTCACCGTCCGGAGTGGACAGTCCGAGCACCGAACCGATGGTGACCGTGCGGTTCAGGTGCCGCGAGACGAGCCCCTGCGGGTCGGCCTTGATGGTCAGTTCCAGTGATCCGTCGTGCTCCGAACCGGCGGGTGAGTAGCAGCGGGTCCGGCGGACGCCGTCGATCTCGACGGTCACCCGCACGTACTGGCCCGCGACGTGTCCCCGCCAGGCGCGGCTCGGCCGGATGGTCAGCGTGACCGTGTCGGGTGTCTGGCGCCGGACGTCGGTGACCAGGCCGCGGACCTCCCGGCGGACCAGCATCGGATCGACGAGTTCGAGGTAGCGGTCCATGCCATGGGGCGTGAGCAGGGCCTCGGCCAGCGAGGCCAGCCGCCTGGCCCTGCGCGGTACCAGTGCCGTCATCACTTCTCCCAAATTCAGTGAACGCTTGTACACTCAATAGTGAAGTGGCGATGGTCGCGCTTGTCAACGCGAGAGGAGGGCGATGTGACGTGAGTGATACCGCGGAGGCCATTACGCTGTCCGTCGTGACAACGGAGCCCGTTTCCCGGCAGGAGCGCAAACAGCGCACACGGCAGGCGCTGCTGGACGCCGCCCTGGATCTGGTGGCGGAACGAGGGTTCTCCGGGCTGAGCCTGCGCGAGGTGGCGAAACAGGCAGGCATCGTGCCGACGGCGTTCTACCGCCATTTCGCGTCGATGGACGAACTGGGCGTGGCGCTCGTCGAGGAGTCGATGCGCACACTGCGCACGATGATCCGTTCGGCACGCACCAAACCGGCCGCGTACAACGACATGATCAAGATGTCCGTGCGCATCCTGCGCGAGCACGTCCGGGCGCACGAGGACCACTTCCATTTCCTCACCCGGGAGCGTTACGGCGGCACGGGACCGGTCCGGCAGGCGATCGCGTTCGAGCTCAAGCTCTTCGTCAGCGAACTCGCCGTCGACCTCGCGCGGTTCGACAATCTCCGCGAATGGAGCACCGAAGATCTCCACCTGCTCGCCGACCTGATCGTGACGACAATGCTCACGACGGTGCTGGAGTTGCTCGAGGCACCGTCGCGGGACGACGAGATCGGGCGTACGGCCGAACGGCGGCTGCGGCTGATCTTTCTGGGCGTGCCGAACTGGCGAAGCGTTCCGTGATGCGGAAAGCGTTCGCCCCACAGGCGCCAGCAGCCACAACAGTGGCGCGTGAAGGCCCCCTTCCCTCGGCTCAGCCGAGGAAACTCGACCTTCATGTACTCCGGCGGGCAAAGACATCGGCCAAGCCCTCGTGAGTGGCGATTCGGGTTAGAACACGAAACGCCACTCACGACCACCCGGACACACCACGTTCGGCCTTCCTCTCACCAGCGGCCGACCCCATATGACGTCGCGCACCTGGATCGATGGCTGGATCGATCGTGATGAGCGATGTCACGGAAAGATGCCGCCCGGATACGTTCAGCCAGGAAAGTTGTCGGCCGGACGTGGTAAACAGTGCGGGTTCGTGTGGTCCTCTCCAGCGAGGAGGTCGCCTGTGGCGGCAGAAAACGAGCAGCTCACGGTCGGTGTTGTCCGGGAAACCGGACAAGGTGAACGCCGCATCGCGCTGGTACCGAAGCTCATCGAGCGCGTCTCCGGACGCGGACTGCGGGTGGTGGTCGAGCCCGGCGCGGGCGCCGGCGCGCTGCTCGCCGACGAGACCTTCGAGCAGGCCGGCGCGGTGATCGGCGATCCGTGGGATGCCGACATCGTGGTGAAGGTGGCGCCTCCGAGCGCGGCCGAAGTCGCGAAGCTCAAGCAGGGCACCATTCTCATCGGCTTCCTGAATCCACGGGGTGATCCGGACGGGATAGCGGCGCTCGAATCGGCGGGCGTCCGCGCCTTCGCCGTCGAGGCGATCCCGCGGATCTCCCGCGCGCAGGCGATGGACGCGTTGTCGTCGCAGAGCAGTGTCGCGGGCTATCGCGCGGTACTGCTGGCGGCGGAGAAACTCACCCGGTTCTTCCCGATGCTCACCACCGCGGCCGGAACGGTGCCACCGGCGAAGGTGCTCGTACTCGGCGCGGGTGTCGCCGGTTTGCAGGCCTTGGCGACGGCGAAACGGCTCGGCGCGCAGACCACCGGGTACGACGTCCGGCCCGAGGTCGGTGAGCAGGTCAAGTCGCTCGGCGCGAAATTCCTCGACCTCGGCATCGAGGCGGTCGGCGAAGGCGGGTACGCCCGCGAGCTGACCGACGAGGAAAAGGCCGAGCAGCAACGCAGGCTCACCGAGGCGATCACGAGGTTCGACGTCGTGATCACCACCGCGCTCGTCCCTGGCCGCAAGGCGCCGGTCCTCGTCACCGCCGACGCGGTGAAAGGGATGCCCGCCGGTGGTGTCGTGGTCGACCTCGCCGGCGAGTCCGGCGGCAACTGCGAACTGACGAAACCGGGCGAGGAGGTCGTCGAGCACGACGTCACCATCTGCTCGCCGCTCAACCTCGCCGCGGAGATGCCCGCGCATTCCAGCGAGCTCTACGCGCGCAATGTCACCGAGTTGCTCGAACTGCTCGTCGACTCCGACGGCAAGCTCGCGCTCGACTTCTCCGACGAGATCGTCGCCGGGGCCTGCGTCGCCGGAAACGAAGAAGGGGGCGAGTGATGCTCGTAGGCAGTTTGGCGATCCTCGTACTCGCCGGATTCGTGGGCTTCACGGTCATTTCCAAGGTGCCCAACACGCTGCACACCCCGCTCATGTCGGGCACCAACGCCATCCACGGCATCGTCCTGCTCGGCGGGCTCATCGTGCTCGGCCTCGGGGTCGACGGCGTACTGAACAAGATCCTGCTGGTGATCGCGATCGCCTTCGGCACGATCAACGTGGTCGGCGGCTTCCTCGTCACCGACCGGATGCTCTCGATGTTCAAGGCGAAGAAGCCGGAAGACGGTGGTGACAAGTGACGACCTTCATCGCCGTCCTCTACATCATTTCCTTCGCACTGTTCATCTACGGCCTGATGGGCCTGACCGGTCCGCGCACCGCGGTACGCGGCAACTGGATCGCCGCGATCGGCATGGGCATCGCGGTGATCGCGACGCTCCTGACACCGGGAATGAGCAACTGGCTGCTGATCGCGCTCGGTGTCGCGATCGGTGTCGTCGTCGGCGTGCCGTCCGCGCGCAAGGTGAAGATGACCGCGATGCCGCAGATGGTGGCGTTGTTCAACGGCGTCGGCGGCGGGGCGGTCGCGCTCATCGCGTGGGTCGAGTTCCGCACCACCGAGGGCTACGCGCACGAGCCGGCGTACGTCGCGATCGCGTCGTTGTTCGCCGCGATCGTCGGATCCGTGTCCTTCTGGGGCTCGAACATCGCGTTCGGGAAACTGCAGGAGCTCATCTCCGGCCGCCCGATCACGCTGGGCAAACTGCAGCAGCCGGTGAACGCGCTGGTGCTGATCGCCGCGATCGTCTTCGCGGTCGTCATCGCCGTCGGCGGTGACGCCGAGCTGCTGATGATCGGCCTGCTGATCGCGGCCGGCGTCGTCGGCGTGGTGGTCGTGCTGCCGATCGGCGGCGCGGACATGCCGGTCGTCATCTCGTTGCTGAACGCGCTCACCGGATTGTCGGCCGCGGCCATGGGGCTCGCGCTCGACAACACCGCGCTGATCGTGGCGGGCATGATCGTCGGTGCTTCGGGTTCGATCCTGACGAACCTGATGGCGAAGGCGATGAACCGGTCGATCCCGGCCATCGTCGCCGGCGGGTTCGGTGGCGGCACGGCGGTGGCGAGCAGTGGCTCCGGCGAGGTTCGCCCGGTCCGCAGCACCAGCGCGTCCGACACCGCGATCCAGATGGCGTACGCGAACAAGGTCGTGGTCGTCCCCGGCTACGGCATGGCCGTCGCGCAGGCACAGCACGTGGTCCGCGAGATGGCGAAACTGCTGGAGGCCAAGGGGATCACGGTCGCCTACGCCATCCACCCGGTGGCGGGCCGGATGCCGGGGCATATGAACGTGCTCCTCGCCGAGGCCGACGTCCCGTACGAACAGCTCAAGGAAATGGACGAGATCAACTCCGAGTTCGCCCAGACCGACGTCGCGCTGGTGATCGGCGCGAACGACGTCACGAACCCGGCCGCGGAGACCGATCCGGGCTCGCCCATCTACGGGATGCCGATCCTCAAGGTGAACCACAGCCGGTCGGTGATCGTGCTCAAGCGCTCGATGAGCTCGGGCTTCGCCGGCATCGACAACGAGCTCTTCTACGATGCGAAGACAAGCATGCTCTTCGGCGACGCCAAATCGTCGGTGGGCGAGATCGTGGAGGAACTCAAAGCACTGTGATCGGTCCTTCGGAAGTCGTCGCCTCGTTCGACGACCCGGCCGACAACCTCGCGTTCGACGAAGCCCTCCTGCGTGCCGCACCGGAGGCGCCGGTCCTGTGGATCTGGCGCAGCACCGACTCCGTGGTCGTGGGGCGGGGGCAGAAGATCGAACGCGAGGTCAAGGCCGACGTCTGCGCCGGCGACGGCGTCCCGGTGCTGCGTCGGGCCAGCGGCGGCGGCACCGTTTTCCACGATCCCGGCAATCTCAACATCACCCTCGTCCTGCCAGAGCTCGGCTTGTCGGCGAAAGCCGTCAAGCCGCTCGAAGCGCTCGGGGAACTGATGACCGCGACGGTGGCCGAACTCGGGCTGCCGTCGCGGGTCGGTGATCGGGGACTGTTCGTCGGTGACGCGAAGTTGTGCGGTTTCGCCGTGTTCCGGACGAGAACGGGCTTGCTCGCGCATTCGACACTGCTCGTGTCGACCGCGGCCGAGCGGGTCGGCCGGTACCTCACTTCGGCCCCCGCGGATCCCCGTCCGCTCGACTCCCACCGGAGCCCGGTCGCGTCGCTCGCCGAGCATGGCCTGCGCAAAGGTGTTGCCGAAGTCACGGCCGCGGTCCGCGTGGCGGCGGCCGCGCGACTGGGTGAACTCACCACCCGGAAGCCCACGGCCGAGGAGCGGGAGTGGCACCGCTCGCTCCGGCAGACGCGGTACGGGTATCCGAAGTGGCATTCGGAAGGGGCTCAGCGTCCGGCCTCGTGAGTGATTTGGGTCGTTGGAACGACCCAAATCACTCACGACAACAAAGGGGCCCCATTCGCTACCACGCGAATGGGGCCCCTTTTGTTTATCGATTACTTTTCGGTGGCCGAGAATGTCACGGCCGGCACCTTACGGGCGGCGCGCGTGGTCTTCTTCGGCTCCGCGGCCTTCTTCACCGGAGTCTTGGCGGCGGCCTTCGGCGCGGCCTTGGCGGCCGTCGTCTTCGCGGCGGCTGCCTTCGGCGCGGCCTTCGCGACAGTCGTCTTGGCCGCGGTCTTCGGCGCGGCCTTGGCCGTGGTCTTGGTCGCGGCGGCGGTCTTCGCGCGGCCTGCCGGAGCCTTGGTCGCGGTGGCCTTCGCCGTCGCGCCGCGGGCCGCCTTCGCCTTGGCAGCGGTGGCTTTCGCCGTGGTCTTGGCCGGAGCCTTGGCCTCCACCTTGGCGGCGGTGGTCTTCGCGGCCGCGGTCTTGGGAGCGGCCTTGGCGGCGGCGGGCCTGCGGCCGGCGACACCCTTCGCGGCGGGCTTGCGGCCCGGCTTCGCGGCCGACTTCGCCTCGGCCTTCGCGGCGGTGGCCGTGGTCTTCGGGGTCGACTTCGACACCCGCGCGCCCTTGGGTCGCTGCACGACCCGCGGCCGCAGTTTCCGTCCACCGATCCGTCGGCCGTTTTCCACATAGGCACGCAGGATTTCCCGGAGTGCGGTGGCGTTGTCGGCCGAAAGGTCGATGTCGTAAGCGATTCCGTCCAAGCCGAAAGCGACTGTTTCTTCGGCCGCCTCGCCGGTCAGATCATCCAGCAAATGCACAGCAGTGTTCCTGGCCATGAAAAAAACCTCCCGCGCTCGATCGTTCTACTGCGTAACCGGCACGGTGCAACCTGAACCCGCGGCTGATGACTCACGCAGCGACACGAGGATAGCGGCAGGTTGCGCGAAGCTGCGCGGTGGTGTGCGCTGAATGCATGTCAGCACAGACTTTTGACGTGATCGTGATCGGAGGCGGCCCCGTCGGCGAGGTCGCCGCCGAACGGGCAGCACGCGGCGGACTGCGGGTCGCGCTCGTCGAACACGAGCGCTTCGGCGGCGAATGTTCTTACTGGGCCTGCATTCCGAGCAAGGCGCTGCTGCGGCCGGGGAACCTCCTCGCCGCCGCCAAGCGGGTGCCCGGCGTCCCGGTGGGCGACGCGGTCGACCCGGCCGAGGTGTTCGCGCGCCGGGACTGGTTCACCGGCAAGGGAGACGACACCGGACAGGTCAAGTGGGCCGAAGGCGTCGGGATCGTCCCGATCCGCGGGCACGGCCGGATCACCGGTGAGCGGGAGGTCACCGTCGACGGCGGCGACGTGCTGACCGCGCGGCACGCCGTGATCGTCGCCACGGGCAGCGTCCCACGGACACCGTCGATCCCCGGGCTGGACACCGTTTCCCCGTGGGGTTCGCGAGAGGCGACTTCGGCGGAGAAGGTTCCGGGCCGCCTCGGCGTACTGGGCGGCGGGGTGGTCGGAGTCGAAATGGCGCAAGCCTTCGCGACACTCGGCGCCGAAGTCCACCTGATCATCTCCGGGGCACGTCCCTTGCCGCGGCTGCCGGAGTTCGCGGGTGACGCCGTCATCGCGGGACTCCGCGAAGCCGGGGTCACCGTGCACACCGGCTCCGGGATCGACTCCGTGTCCGCAGTGGACGGTGGCAAGGAATTGGCGTTGAAGGGCGGCGACCGGTTGATCGTCGACGAACTCCTCGTCGCCACCGGCCGCCGCCCGGCGACCGACGGACTCGGTGTCGAGTCGATCGGGCTCGAAGCGGGCGCGCCGCTCGAGACGGACGACAACGGCCGTGTGTCCGCTGTGGACGGTCGCTGGCTGTTCGCCGTCGGGGACGTCACCGGCCGGGCGCCGCTGACCCATCAGGGCAAGTACGCGGCCAGGGCCGCCGGGGACTCCGTGGCCGCGCAGGCGGCGGGCAAGCCGGTCGATTCCGCCGCCTGGAGCGCGCACAGCGCCACGGCCGATCACCACGCCATCCCGCAGGTCGTCTTCACCGACCCGGAGGTCGCTTCGGTCGGGCTCGCCGGACCCGAGGAGGGCAAGCCGCACCGCGTCGTCGACATCGACATCGCGGTCGCCGGTTCGTCGCTGCACGCGGACGGTTACGCGGGCAAGGCGCGGATCGTCGTCGACACCGAACGCGGTGTTCTCCTCGGCGCGACCTTCGTCGGGCAGGACGTGTCCGAACTGCTGCACTCGGCGACGATCGCGATCGTCGGGGAGGTCCCGCTGTCGAGGCTGTGGCACGCGGTCCCGTCGTTCCCCACGATCAGCGAAGTGTGGCTGCGCCTGCTTGAGGCATACGGGCTTTAGCCGTTCACCGGCAGTTCGAGTGCGGCCTTCGCGCCGCGGACCAGGCCGGGATCGTCCGCAGTGGACGGTCCCGGCACCCACACCACCTGCACCAGCCGGACCGACTTCCCGTCGAGGCTGCTCTGGTAGGCGGCGCCCTCGAACACCGGGACCTCGCCCTGCCACTGGTTGGTCTCGGTGGCGAGGTCGAGGATGCCGCCACCGCCGGGGGTGTCGGCGGCGGCCTTGAACGCGGTCGCCTGCCCGGTGTTCGGGAACTCCACGACGGCGATCGTCACCGCGGCGGCCCGGCCGTCGATGGAACTGGCGAAACTGGCCCGTTTCACCCCTGCGCAACTCGTCTGCTGAAGGCTCGCCTGGACGTCGCCGTACGCGTGCGACGCGCATTTCTGATCCGCGGCCGACGCCCGCGAGGTGAACTGGATGTTTTCCACCGCGCTGCTGCTCGGAGACGGAGGGCTGCTGGCCGGGGTCGGCGGCGGGGGAGTCTGCGTGGACGCCGTGTCGTCACCACCGGAGGCCACGCTGATGGCCGCGACCAGCAGCACGATGAGCAGGCCGATCGCGGCGACCGGAAGCCACTTCACCGTCTTGGACTGGTGCGACTTCTTCGGGGACGGCTCGGCGGGAGCGCCCGCCGGTGGCGGGGTTCGCCGGGCCGGAGGAGCGGGCTTCGCGGCGGCGGCCTGCTGAACAGGCTGAACGGGCTGAACGGGCGGGGCCGCCTGCACGGGCTTGACGGGGGGAACGGCCGGTTTCGCCGGTCTTTTCGCCTTCCCCGGATGCTGCACCGGAACCGTCGGGGCGATGGCGACGAGCGGGTTCTCGCGGATCACCGTCGGCTCGTCGTCGGAGTAGGCGCTGAACCCCTCGCCGAGCAGCATCTCCTCGGGCATCGGCGGCGCGTCCGGGGCGAGCGCGGCGATCAGTTCCCGCGCCTGCTGGACCGAGCGGGGCCGGGGCGCGGTGGCCAGCGAGACCGTCGCGGCGAGCATCGTCGTCGCCGTCGGGTACAGCACGCGGACCGAGCCGGCGAGATCCGCGGCCGGCTGGTCGACCGTCTCCACATAGGGGCCGACGGCGATGATCGTGCCGATCGGCCCGGCGCCGGGGGCGACGTCCGCGATCTTGTGGGTGCACGCGGCGGACAGCGAGAGCGCGTCCGTGGCCGGGTTGATCGAGGTGTCACCGTGGACCAGCGGCCAGCCGTCGGCCTTCCACGGTCCGCCGAGCGGGGCTTCGAGTTTCAACGCCGGGTCCGGCAGGTCGACGCCGATGACGATGAGGATGCCCTTCGGCATGACGACGACGGCCTCCACGGGCCGCCCGTCGACCGGGCTGGCGCCGACGAGGGCGACCCCGCCGACGACGTTGCTGCCCCGGCCGAGTGAAGCCAGCGCGGCGCGGACGTCCTCGGCCACCCGGGACGGCTGTTGAGCGAGGCGAACGAGTCGCACCGAACCCCTCCCCATCTCGTCGGTCTCGCTGCACAAACTAGCGCCTCCATCCGGAGCAACGGGAAGACACGTCGCAGGTAGGCGCGGTGATGTTGCTCCGAAAAGTTGTAATGCGCGTGAGCACCGTCACCCGTCCGGGTGGTACTCGTTGGTAGGTGACAGTTCCTTGCCCCCTGTCACCAGGAGAAACGCAATGGCCGTATCTCGTCCTTGGCGTCGACGCGCAGCGCTCGTCGTCGCCCTGCTGGCAGTCCCGGCCGCGGGGATGGTCCCCGCGCAGGCCGCGGGACCGCTCGCCCCCGTCGCCCCCGGACTGTCCCGACTGCTCTCGGCCGTCACCGGCGCCACGGGGGTGACCGCGCTCGTGCACGCCGGCGACGTCGCCACCGCCGAACGCGCGACCCGCGCGGCCGGACTCACGAAGATCACCTCGTTCGGGAAGATCGGCGTCGTCGCCGTCCGGGGCACCGCCGACCAGGTGCGCGCTGTGCGCAAGGCCGCCGGGGTCACCTACGTCGAAGGCAACGAGAAGCTCAAGGCGCACGGCAGCTCCGGCACCACGGCGACACGGAGCCTCCAGACGCAGGCGCAGCTCAAGGACGCCGGCGGCGCTCCCGTGGACGGCCGGGGCGTCTCCGTCGCGATCATCGACACCGGCGTCGACCCGACCCATCCGGCGTTCAAGGGCGCCGACGGCAAGACACGGGTGGTGCGCAATCTCAAGAGTCTCTGTCTCGACGGCACGGCGACGAACTGCATCGTCGACGTCCCGACCTCCGTCGACACCGACACCCTCGCCCTTGGCGGCCACGGCACGCACGTCACCGGCATCGCCGCCGGGAACCAGCTGACGCTGACCGACGGCACCAAGGTCGGCGGCTCGGCGCCGGGTTCGAAGATCGTCTCGGTCTCGACCGGGGCGGCGCTGCTCGTGCTCGGCACGGACGCGGCGCTGAACTGGGTGCTGGAGAACCACAAGGCACCCTGCGGCGCGGGTGTCGCGGCGTCGGTCTGCCCGCCGATCAAGGTGACGAACAACTCCTACGGTCCCAGCGGCGGCGGCGCCTTCGACCCGAACTCGGCGACCGTGAAGCTGCAACGCGCGCTCGCCGCGGAAGGCGTCGTCACGGTGTGGGCGAACGGGAACGACGGCGGTGACGGTTCGGCGAACCTCTCCAACCCGCCGGGGCAGGACCAGACGCCGGGCGTGCTTTCCGCGGCGTCGTTCAACGACAAGGGGACCGGCACCCGCGACGGCACGGTGTCCGACTTCTCCTCGCGCGGTCTCAAGACCGCCCAGGCGAGCTGGCCCGACGTTTCCGCGCCGGGGGAGAACATCCTCTCGTCCTGCCGTCCCACACAGCCGATCTGCACGCAGGGCCTGCAACCCGAGAACGGCCCCGGACTCCTGGATCTCGCCACCTACAACGTGATCAGCGGGACGTCGATGGCGGCGCCGCAGATCGCCGGCATCGTCGCGCAGCTGTTCCAGGTCGCGCCGTCCGCGACCCCGGGTGACATCGAGGCCGCGATCAAGGGCACGGCGTACAAGTTCGCCAACGGCTCGCCGTATGTGGCGGCCGGGCCGTACACGTCGAGCTTCGACAAGGGCACCGGCCTGGTGGACACCTTCGCCGCGGCGAAGTCCCTGGGCGCCCAGGGCTGACCTGAGGCAAGTCCGTGAAGGCCTCCTTGAGGGACCCAGAGTCCCTCAAGGAGGCCTTCACGGACCGTGCGGAACGCCGTACCAGGGTTAACCCGCGTAGGGGGCCTTCACGTGAGTCACGCGTCCCAATCAGGTGCGACTTATGGTGTTCATGTGGCCAAACAGCACAGTTGGGGTGCACAATGTGCTCACGCGTACCGGGAGGCGGCACGAGCCACCTGACCAGCGCAGCTCGCGAGGTCGTAGGGGAAGACGCCCCTCGTCGAGTAGCGGAGGTCAGCAGTGAGCACCCGTGGCAACACCCGTGGCGTGGTGTACGTCCACTCGTCGCCGTCTGCGGTGTGTCCGCACGTCGAGTGGGCCATTTCGGGCACCCTGGGTGCCCGAGTCGAGTTGAAGTGGACGGCGCAGCCCGCCAGTCCAGGACAGCTCCGCGCCGAATGTGGTTGGCGTGCGCCTTCGGGCACCGGCGGAAAGCTGGCGTCCGCGCTCAAGGCGTGGCCGATGATCAGGTTCGAAGTCACCGAAGAGCCCAGTGCGGGGGTCGACGGCGAAAGGTTCTGTTTCGCTCCAGGTCTCGGCCTGTGGCACGGCAGGACCAGTGCCAACGGCGACATCGTCGTGGGTGAGGACCAGTTGCGCGCTCTCGTGAGCAAGGTCCGCACCGGCGAATCGTTGGCGCACAAGCTCGACGAGCTCCTCGCCGCCAATTGGGACGAAGCGCTCGAACCGTACCGGCACGCCGGTGACGGTGCCCCGGTCACCTGGCTGCACCAAGTCGGGTAGACGCCGGTGAGGACGGAAGAGGCGGGCGGCTAACCTTTCAGGGTGACCGCCCAGCCTCGCCCCTTCTCTCGCCAGCGGTGGCTGATCCCCGTCATCGTGGTCGTGGTCTCCCTGACCGTCGGCGTCGGGCTGCTGGCACGCGATCTCTATCTGCGCCCGGAAGCCGCGCCCACGGAACCGGTCGTCAGCGACTCGCCGACGTCGGTCGCCCCGGAGGAGCAGCCAGGCTCGCCCGCCGTCGAGGTGACTCCTGACGTCTTCGCGCATCCGCAGTACCAAAGCGTCCGGCAGGTGCTGCAGGGATATTTCGACTCCATCAACGAACGCGACTATCCGAAGTGGACTTCGGTGGTCACCCGCGAACGGGCCAAGACCAAGTCCGCGTCGGAGTGGAAGAAGGACTATCAGTCCACTCGGGACGGCAGCATCCTCGTCTACCGCATCGAGCCGGGCGCGCCGAACACGCTCCGGGTACTCGTCGCCTTCACCAGTACGCAGGACGTCGAGGACGCTCCGGTGTACCTGCCGGAAGCGTGCATCCGCTGGCGGCTGGTGCTGCCGCTGCGACTGGAGAGCGGTTCGTGGCGCGTCGACACCACCGAAGGCGGTACCAACCCCGAACACGAAAGATGCTGAAGTAAGGGGTGACATGGTCCCGCAGGCTGACGCGGGCGGGAACCGGGCCGAATAGAGTCGCGGGCATGGCAATAGATCAGCCGGCCCTGCTGACCGACGCCTCGAGGGGGCTCACCAGCGAAGAGGTCACCCGGCGGGTGGCCGCGGGCCAGACCAACGTCGTCTCGACGAAGACCAGCCGGACCACCGGCGAGATCATCCGCGCGAACGTCTTCACCCGGATCAACGCGATCTACGGCGTGCTGTTCGTGCTCATCCTGTCGACGGGGTACTTCATCGACGGGTTGTTCGGCGGGTTGATCATCGTCAACAGCGCGGTCGGCATCATCCAGGAACTCCGGGCGAAACGGACGCTGGAGCGGCTCGCCATCGTCGGGCAGGCGAAGCCCACGGTCCGCCGTGACGGGCAGAGCGCCGAGATCGCCCCGGAAGACGTCGTGCTCGGCGACCTCGTCGAACTGGGGCCCGGCGACAAGATCGTCGTCGACGGCCCGACGCTGACGGCCGACGCGCTGGAGGTCGACGAGTCGCTGCTGACCGGTGAATCCGATCCGGTGATCAAACAGCCCGGCGACAAGGTGCTGTCCGGCAGCTTCGTCGTCGCGGGCAGCGGCACCTACCGCGCGGACGTCATCGGCGACGAGTCCTACGCGGCGAAACTGGCCGCGGAGGCCAGCAAGTTCACCCTGGTGAAGTCGGAGCTGCGGCAGGGCATCGACAAGATCCTCAAGTTCATCACGTACCTGCTGATCCCGGCGGGCGCGCTGACCATCTACAACCAGCTCGCGGGCGACCAGGCGTGGCCGGACGCGCTGCGCGGCATGGTCGCGGCGCTCGTGCCGATGGTGCCCGAAGGACTGGTGCTGATGACCAGCGTCGCGCTGGCGGTCGGTGTCATCCGGCTCGGCAAGCGCCAGTGCCTGGTGCAGGAACTCCCGGCGATCGAGGGACTCGCCAGGGTCGACGTGGTGTGCGCGGACAAGACCGGCACGCTCACCGAGAACGCGATGCGGCTTTCCGAGGTTCGGGAGATCACGCCGGGCCATCCGGTGGACGACGCGCTGGCCGCGCTCGCCGCCGCCGATCCCCGGCCGAACGCGAGCCTGCAGGCGATCGCGGAGGCGCACCGGACCGATCCGGGCTGGCGGGTCTCCACGACCATGCCGTTCTCCTCGGCGCGCAAGTGGAGCGGCGCGTCGTTCAACGGCGACGGCGACTGGGTGCTCGGCGCGGCCGACGTCCTGCTGCCCGAGGGGGAGCACCGGGCGGAGGCCGAGAAGATCGGCTCTCGCGGCCTGCGCGTCCTGTTGCTGGGCCGTGCGGAGCGAGCCGTCGACGCGGCCGAGGGACCCGGCGCCATCGAACCGGTCGCGCTCGTGGTGCTGGAGCAGAAGGTCCGCCCGGACGCGAAGGACACTCTGGACTTCTTCGCGCACCAGGACGTCGCGGTCAAGGTCATCTCCGGCGACAACGCCATTTCGGTGGGCGCCGTCGCGGGCACCCTGGACCTGCCGGGCGCGGACAAACCCGTCGACGCGCGGAAGCTCCCGGACGATGCCGAAAAGCTGGCCGACACCCTGGAGGAGCGCGCCGTATTCGGCCGCGTGACCCCGTTGCAGAAACGCGCGATGGTCGGTGCGTTGCAGTCGAAGGGCCACACCGTCGCGATGACCGGCGACGGTGTGAACGACGTCCTCGCGCTGAAGGACGCGGACATCGGTGTCGCCATGGGCGCCGGCAGTCCCGCCACCCGCGCGGTCGCGCAGATCGTGCTCCTGGACGACAAGTTCGCCACCCTGCCGCACGTCGTCGCCGAGGGGCGGCGCGTGATCGGCAACATCGAGCGCGTCTCGAACCTGTTCCTCACCAAGACGGTCTACTCGGTGCTGCTGGCGCTGATGGTCGGCATCGCGCAGGTGCCGTTCCCGTTCCTGCCGCGGCACATCACCATCACCGCGTGGTTCACGATCGGCCTGCCCGCCTTCGTGCTTTCGCTGGCGCCGAACAACGAACGCGCCCGAAGCGGCTTCGTCGGCAGGGTGATGCGGATGGCCGTCCCGGCCGGGCTGGTCATCGCGACCGCGACCTTCGTGAGCTACCTGCTGGTGTACAAGGGATCCGGCCAGTCCGAACTGGACAAGATCCAAGCGGGGACGACCGCGCTGATCACGCTCATCACGATCGCGCTGTGGGTACTCGGGATCGTGGCGCGGCCGTACCGGTGGTGGAAGATCCTGCTGATCGGCGGGATGGTCGTGCTGACGCTCGCGTTGTTCCTGATCCCGTTCACGCAGAAATTCTTCGCGCTGGACCCGAGCGTGAGCGCGTACACGCTGTCGGCGTTCGCCTGTGCCGGGGTGGGGATCGTGCTGGTGGAAGCTGCCTGGTGGATCGGGCGGCATCTGGTCAAACGTCAGGAGGCGTGACAGGCGAGGAAGTCCACGATCGCGTTCACCACCGCGTGCGCGTCTCCGACGTACGGCAGGTGGCTGCGTCCCTCCAACGCGACGAACCGGGCGTCCCGGATCCGGGTGGCGAGTTCCCTGCCCGATTCGTAGGGGATGGCCCGGTCTTCTCGCCGATGCAGCACCAGCGTCGGGGCGGTGACCCGGTCGAGCAGTTCGGTGACGCGGAATTCGTAGCAGGTGGTCAGCAAACCGGCGGCCGCCTCGGCCGACGCCGTCGCGCGCTGCATGCGGACGAACCGCGCGCGGCCGGCCGCGTCGCCGTCGGGCATCAGGACGTCGGCGAGCAGTTCCGTGCCGAGACCCCAGTTCTCCCGGACCAGGCCCACGAACGCCCGCCGGGCGGACGCGGGTGCGATGGCGCCGCCGTCGGCGTACCCGCCGTACAGCACGAGGTGATCCACCCGGTGCGGATAGCGGGCCGCGAACGCCAGCGCCACCGGCGCCCCCATCGACCCACCGAGCAGGGCCACCCGCTCCGCTCCGGCCGCGTCGACGACCGTGCGCAGCGATTCGACCTCACCGTCCAGCGACCTCGGCTGGACAAGGGGACTGGACAGCCCGGTGCCCGGCATGTCGTAGCGGATCACCCGGTGCCCGGCCACCAAGGGTGCGTAGAGCGCGCGTAGTCCCGGGTCTTCCCAGCCCAGCTCCAGCGCCGCGATCCAGGCGGGCGGGATCACCAGCGGGGATCCCCGGCCTGTGGCGTTGTAGGCGATCCGCGCGCCGGAGCCGGTCGTGCAGAACCTGTTCGGTTCGGCGGTGAGCGGCGCCGGTGGCCGGTCCAAGGAGGTGTCCTGACGGAGCAGTGCGGCGTGCGACTCGCGCAGCGCCGGACCCGGTTCGACACCCAGCTGATCGTCCAGCGCCCGCCGCACGCGGTCGTATACGTCGAGCGCGTCCGCCTGCCGTCCCACGCCGTACAACGCGAGCATCAGCTGCCGGTGCAGGTGCTCGCGGAACGGATGCAGGCGGCACAGTTCTTCCAGTTCGGGCACGAGCCCCGCGTGCTCGCCGAGCGCCAGCCGTGCCTCGCCGAGTGCTTCCACGGCGTCGAGCCGCAGCAACGCGAGCCGCTCGGCCTGCTCGTCGAGCCACGGCATGCCGGTGACGTCGGCCAGCGGCTGGTCCCGCCACAACGCCAAGGCCTCCCGCAGGCACGCGGCGGGATCCGGTGCCTGCCCGGCCCGCTCGATCAGCCGCTGTGCGCGGGCCAGATCCGTCGCCGCGTTCAGGACATAGCCGGGGGAGCGAGCCACGATCGCGTCGCGGTCGCCCAGCATCCGGCGCAACGCCGAAACGTGGGTCTGCACCGTGTTCATCGAGGGCGGCCGAGCACCCCACACCACGTCGACGAGCCGGTCGACGCTCACGATCTCGCCCGCCCGCAAGGCCAGCACGGCGAGCAACGCCTTGCGCCGCGACCCCCGCACCGGCCGCACCACACTGTCGGCCACTACGTCCACCGGCCCGAGAATCCGCACCAGCATGAGACCCCCTCCTGGAGAGGTCGTCCCCCGAGGCGGAAACGTTCCACCGCAGCGCGGGCGCAGTGACGGCGCAGCACACCCGGTCAGTCTCGACGCACCAGGCCGCGGTCAGCGGCACCCAGGGAGACGAGGGGAATCATGAAGGCCAAGATCATCGGACTGCTGAGCGCCGCGCTCGCGGTGACGGCGCTGGCCGCCCCGCCCGCGGGCGCGGACGGCTACTACCGCGTACGCAACTACGGCAGCAACAAGTGCATCCAGCCGCATCCGAACAACCCACTGGCGGAGCTCGCGGCTGTCGTGCAGATGCCCTGCAACGACAACGCCGTCCAGAAATGGGCGATCGTCCCCAATACCCACGACACCGTTTACTTCGTCAACCAGGCCAGTGGCTTCTGCCTCAACGTCATCGGCGAGAACACCAGTCGAGCCCCGGTCAACCAGGTGAGATGCAACGACAACAGCAACCAGAGGTGGATCCCACCGGTGGTCCCCAACTTCGTGCCGAAGTTCATCTACTCCAGGGTCGGCGGCGGCGACAACAGGATCCGGTGCCTGGACGCCAAGGGCGAGACCGCGGATCTCACGCAGATGCAGATCTACATCTGCCAGGACGACCACCCCATGACGCATTGGCTCATCCATCCCTGAGCCCGGCCGAAATACGTGAAGGCCCCCTTCACCGCGCTAGACGCAGTGAAGGGGGCCTTCACGTACTGAAATCAGGCCGCCGGAGTGAACAGCAGAGCCGTGTTGTGCCCGCCGAAGCCGAACGAGTTGCTGATCGCCGCGCCCAGCTCGACCTTGCGCGCCTCGCCGGAGACGACGTCGAGCTGCACCTTCGGGTCCAGGTCCTCGAGGTTCAGTGTCGCCGGGATGAGCCCGTGGTAGATCGCCAGGATCGTGGCGATGCCCTCGACCGCGCCGGCACCGCCGACCAGGTGGCCGAGCGCGCCCTTGGGAGCGGTCACCACGACGTGCTCGCCGACGGCGTTGCGGATCGCCGCGGCCTCGCCGACGTCGCCGACGACCGTCGAGGTCGCGTGCGCGTTGACGTGGCCGACGTCGGTCGGGGAGACCCCGGCCATCGTCATCGCCTGCCGCATGGCGGCGATCTGGCCGACGCCCTCCGGGTGGTTGCCCGTGATGTGGTAGGCGTCCGAGGTGATCCCGTATCCGCTGAGCTGCGCGTAGATCCGCGCGTTGCGTGCCTTGGCGCGGTCCGCCCGCTCCAGGATCACGACTCCGGAGCCCTCACCGAGGACGAAACCGTCACGGTTCACGTCGAACGGCCGGGACGCCTTGGTCGGATCGTCGTTGCGGGTGGACACCGTCCGCGCCTGCGCGAAACCGGCGAGGGTGATCGGGTGGATGCACGATTCGGCCCCACCGGCGACCACGACGTCGGCCCGGCCCGAGCGGATCATCTCGTAGCCGGCGGCGATGCCTTCCGCGCCCGACGCGCAGGCCGACGCGGGCGAGTGCACACCGGCACGCGCCTTCAGATCGATCCCGACGTGTGCGGCGGGGCCGTTCGGCATCAGCATCGGCACGGTCAGCGGGGAGACCTTGCGGAGTCCCTGCTTGTGCAGAAGGTCGTTCTGGGAGATCAGGGTGACCGGACCGCCGACACCGGTACCGATGGTCACCCCGAGGCGCTCGGGTTCCACATCCTGATGCTCGTCGGTCGGCTGCTCGAAGCCCGCGTCCGCCCAAGCCTGCCGGGCGGCGATGAGCGCCACCTGCTCACAGCGGTCCAGCCGCCGGGCCTGGACCCGCGGCAGGACTTCGGACGGGTCGACGGCGAGCATGGCGCCGATCTTCACCGGCAGCTCGAGTTCGTCGACCCAGTCGGCTTCGATGCGGCGGATCCCGCTCGCGCCGGCGAGCAGGCCGTCCCACGTGGACGCGACGTCCCCGCCGAGCGGCGTGGTCGCGCCCATCCCGGTGATCACGACGTCGATGTTGCTCATTGGAGTCTCCCCAAGGTCGGCGCCAATCAAGAAGTCGGACTTACTTGGAGTTGGCCGACACGTAGTTCACCGCGTCGCCAACGGTCTTCAGGTTCGCGAGCTCGTCGTCCGGGATCTTGACGCCGAACTTGTCCTCGGCCTGAACAGCGATCTCCACCATGGACAGCGAGTCGATGTCGAGGTCGTCCACGAAGGACTTCTCGGCGGTCACGTCGTCCTGCGCCACACCGGCGACCTCTTCGACGATCTCGGCGAGGCCGGCGAGGATCTCTGCGTTGTCTGCCACTGGTTGTTCCCTTCTCGGTGATGCTTTCGGCTGCCCTGCGGACACGGTGTCCACAAGGGAAGTATTCATCACGGGCAGATGAAGGCCTGGCCCGCGTAGGAGAGTCCGGCACCGAAGCCCACGGCGAGTACGACGTCGCCCTGTTTCACGGTGCCTGCCTTGCGCATGTGGTCCAGCGCCAGTGGAATCGACGCGGACGAGGTGTTGCCCGAGTGCTTGATGTCGTCGGCCACGACCATGTCCTCGCGGGCGCCCTTGGCGCGCAGCTTCTTGGCGATGGCTTCGACGATGCGCAGGTTGGCCTGATGCGGGATCAGCACGTCCACATCGGACGGTTCGAGCCCGGCCAGTTCCAGCGCGTGCAAGGCGATCGGCGCGATCTGCGTGGTCGCCCAGCGGAAGACCGACTGGCCCTCCTGGTAGATCCACTTGTCGTCGCGCATGTAGATGAGGTCGACGTGCTCGCCGGCGCTGCCCCACGCGACCGGGCCGATCTGCGGGGTGTCGGCCGCGCAGACCACCGCCGCGCCCGCTCCGTCGGCGAAGATGATCGCGTTCGCGCGGTCGACCGGGTCGACGTGGTCGGTGAGCTTTTCGGCGCCGATGACGAGCGCCTTCTTCGCGGTGCCCGCCCGGATGAGGTCCGAGGCGACGCCGATGCCGTAACAGAACCCGGCGCAGGCGGCGTTGAGATCGAACGCGGCCGGATGCGTGATGCCGATCCGGTCGGCCACCTGCGCGGCGGCGTTCGGGATCTGCGTGGGCATCGTGCAGTTCGGCAGGATGACCGTGTCCACTTCGGACGGGTCCACCCCGGCGTCCGCCAGTGCGGCGGTGCCAGCCTTGACCGCCATGTCGACCAGCGACTCGTCCTTTTCGGCGAACCGGCGCTCGACGATGCCGACCCGGTCGCGGATCCACTGGTCGTTGGTGTCCATGATCTTCGAGAGATCGTCGTTGGTCACGATCTTCTCGGGCTGGAAGCTCCCGACACCGAGGATGCGGGTCCCGGCGGCGCCCGGCGCCTGCCGCAAGGTGGATCGGTCGGTCACGAAGCGTCCTCCTGCCCCTGAAGCTTCGCCAGCTCGGCGGGCGTCTTCAGAGCGATCGTGGTGGTCACGGTTCCCTTGAGCTGCCGCTTGACCAGCCCGGTCAGCGTGCCCGCCGGCGGAAGTTCGAGCGTCGAGGTGACACCCGCGGAGACCAGACCGTCCATGGTCAGATCCCAGCGCACCGGGTTCGTGACCTGCTTGACCAGCCGGTCGAGGTACTCGGCTCCGCTGGTGACGATCTGGCCGTCGGCGTTCGACAGCAGCGGACGCGTCGGGTCCGCCGGGGTGATCTTCGCAGCGTGGGCGGCCAGCGCTTCACGCGCGGGTGCCATGTAGGAGGTGTGGAACGCGCCCGCGACCTTGAGTGCCCGGACCTTGGTGCCCTCCAGCGGCTCGGCCACGATCTTCTCGATCGCGTCGGCGGCGCCGGAGGCGACGATCTGGCCGGCGCCGTTGCGGTTCGCCGCGGCGAGGCCGTGCCCGTCGAGCCATGCGACGACCTGCTCCGGGTCGCCGAGCATGACCGCGGCCATGCTCGTGGGCTCCAGCGCGCACGCCTTGGCCATTTCCGCGCCGCGGACGGCGGCGAGCGCGACGGCGTCTTCGGGGCTCAGCACCCCGGCGATGGCCGCGGCCGCCAGCTCGCCGACGGAGTGACCGGCGACCGGCGAGGCCGCGGCGACCGGGGCCTCACGCTGAAGGTGCTCGAACGCGAGCAGCGACAGCGCCACGATCAGCGGCTGCGTGATCGCGGTGTCCTGGATCTCCTCGGCGTCGGCTTCGGTGCCGAGACGGACCAGGTCGAGACCGGCCCGCTCGGACCAGGCTTCGACGCGCGCGCGGGCACCGTCGTGCTCGAGCCAAGGGGAGAGCATGCCTGGGGCTTGGGAACCCTGACCGGGGGCGAGGACTGCGACTGTCACCCCACTAGAGAACACTCTCGGCCACCATGGTCGTGATGCCGACGCTCACCAAGTCCGGCCGACGTAGTTGTAGGAAACCTCCAAAAGTGCCATCCTGATCTCTGCGCTTAACCCAAAAGCCTTGTCGGGTTCAACCAGCTTTCCCTATGAAGTCCGTCACTGCGCAGAGTCACCGGCCGGTTGGTGCATGCTCGTGCTCATGATCGACGATTTCGCGAAGGAGTACCTGCACGGCGAACTGCGGGAGCTCCGTGAAGTGCTGCTCCGGAAGCTGGACGGGTTGTCCGAGTACGACATCCGGCGTCCGCTGACCTCGACGGGGACCAACCTGCTCGGTCTCGTCAAGCACTTGTCGGTCTGGGAGGCCCGGTACTTCGGCGAGGTCTTCGATCGGCCGTTCCCCGAGCCCGTCCCCCGATGGGATGATCTCGAGCAGCGCGGTACCGACCTGTGGGCGACCGAACACGAAACTCGCGAGGAGATCACCGGCCGCTACCGGCGCGTCTGGGAACACACGGACGCGACCATCGCCGCTCTCGCCATCGACTCGCCCGGCCACGTGCCCTGGTGGCCACGTCCGGACGTGCTGCTGTTCAACGTCCTGGTCCACATGCTCACGGAGACCAGCAGGCACGCCGGACACGCCGACATCCTGCGCGAGCAAGTGGACGGCGAGGTCGATACGGCCCGGCGGGACGCGGCCTTCTGGGAGAAGCGGCGGGCGGAAATCGAGCGGGCGGCCGAAGCCGCCGATCCGGCCACGGCCTGACTCACGATCCGCGGCTACCAGAGCCCGCGAGCGCGAGCCAGCCGCCCGACGGTCAGCGCCACCTTCAGCACCCAGGCGTCGCGCGATTCGGCGGCGTGGCGGCCGGTGAGTTCGGCGGCCTTCCGCAGCCGGTACCGGACGGTGTTCGGATGCACGAACAGCGTCCGCGCGCAGGTCTCCAGGACGCCGCCGCTGTCGAGGTACGTCTCCACCGTCCGCAGCAGTGCCGGGCCTGCTTCCTCCAGCGGCCGGGCGATCTGCTCGACGAGCAGGCGTTCGGCTTCGGGATCGCCGGACAACGCGCGTTCCGGCAGCAGGTCGATCGATCTCGCGGGCCGTGGCGCGCCGGGCCAGCCGACGACGGCCCGCAGGCCCGAGAGCGCCTCGGTCGCGCTGTGGTGCGCTTCGGCGAGGGTGGGCACGGTCGGCCCGGCGACGACCGGGCCCTCGGCGAACGCGACCGAAAGCTTGGTGAGGATTTCGCGGTCCTTGACGCTGCCGTCGGTGGGACCGGCGACGACCACGACCAGCCGGGACCCCTGCACCGAAAGCAGCACCGGGCGCCCGACGCGGGCGGCGCGGCTGCGGACCTCGAACACGACGGCGGGCGGGTCGTCCGACGTCGGGGTGCCGACCAGTGCGGTGGCGGGCGCGGCGGGATCCCAGCCGAGCGCGGCGGCGCGGGAGAGCACCGCTTCCTCGGCGTCGCCGCGGACGATGCCGTCGACGACCAAGGCCTCCAGCCGCGCGTCCCAGGCGCCGCGCGCCTCGGCGGCGGCCGCGTAGGAGTTTGCGGCGGCGAACGCGATCTCCCTGCCGTAGCGCAGGATCCCCTCGATCAGCGCGGCGCGTTCCGCCTCGTTCGCGGCGAACTCCGGCAGCTGCTCCTCGAACACCTCGATCGCCAGGCGCACCATGCCGACCGCCTGCCGCAGGCTCACCCAACGGGAAAGTTCGGCGGGTGCTTCGCGGAACGCCTCGGTGGTGAGGGAGAGCGCCTCCTTCGCGTCGCGGAGCCAATCGACGAAACCGGCGGCACCCGCCTGGGTGATCAGCAGGACACTCGCGCGCTGGTCGGCGGGAAGACGGTTGAACCAGCTCAGTCGCTCTTCCATCACCGCCACGCTCGCGCTCGCGAGCCGGCCGGAGGCGTGCTCGAGCCGCCGGAGGGTCTTGACGGACAGCCCGTGGTGCTTGGGCACTTGCCGTCCGGAGGTCGCATCAGCCATGGTCAGCCGATCCTAGTCCGCCGGGCAAAGGTGGCCTTCATCCTGCGGTCCGTTACCGCTCCAGTCCTAAGTGGACAGATGGCGGTGAATTGCGAAAGGAGTTCGCAAAATACTCGAGGCCGCCCGGCGCTCGCGTTTTTCGCTGCGCCGGACGGCCTCGTCTCCCCGGTCCCCACCGGTAGGACAAGTATGCGACTTGTGGATCTTTTCCCGCTAGCTCACTCACTCGATCGTGGGTCGCCGAGTTGCCGGTACGGTGCCGGTGATCAACGATCCCTCGCAAGCCGCACCGGGTAGGTCGCGGATGCGCAGAGGAGGGAGTTCGCCGTGGGCGAGCAGCTGAAAGACGGTCTGGGACAAGCATGGAACCTTGTTGCCACCTTCGTGCCGAAGTTGGCCGGTTTCCTGGTCATCCTGTTCATCGGCTGGTTGATCGCGAAAGCCTTGTCGAAGGCATTGGGACTGGTTCTGTCGAAGATCGGATTCGGCAAGCTGATCGAGAAGACCGGACTCACCGGAACGCTCAAACAGGCGAATGTCGACGCGGGCGGAATCCTCGTCAAACTCGTGTACTACTTCATTCTCCTGATCGCGCTGCAACTCGCGTTCGGCGTATTCGGTGAGAGCAATCCGGTCAGCGCGTTGCTCAACGACATCATCGCGTTCCTGCCGCGGATCCTGGTGGCACTGGTGCTGGTGATCGTCGCGGCCGCCGTCGCGAAGGTCGTCCGAGACCTGGTGACAGGGGCGCTCTCCACCCGGCCGGCGGGACGGCTGCTCGGCACGATCGCCTACTGGATGATCATGGCGTTCGGCATCATCGCCGCGCTCGGCCAGGTGAACATCGCTACGGCGATCACCGGGCCGATCCTGATCGCCGTCCTCGCCACCATCGGCGGCGTCGTCGTCGTCGGCTTCGGCGGCGGCCTGATCAAGCCCGCGCAGGACCGCTGGCAGGGCTGGCTGGCCAATCTGCAGGGCCAGTTGGAGCCGGGCGCGGGCAAGCAGGAGGTCCGTTCGGAGCCGCCGACTTCGCCCGTGGGCATCGGTCGCGTAGATTCCTGAGCATCCCGCGGGCCCGGTGATCGAGGAAGGCGCCGGGCCCGCGTGGAGTCGATGAGGGCCCGTCGCCGCGGAGCACGCGGTGGAGGGCCCTTTTCGTGTCCTGCGGGTCCCCGGCTACTCCGCCTCAGTGTCTCTCGAGCCGTCTCCCTGTTCCGCACCTCACACTCGCTGGGGAATGGCGTCGCGACGGAGCATGTTGGAGCGGGAGACGGAGAGGGGTGCGGACGTGGAGTTCCTGCTGCACAACGGTGTCACGGTGCTCGGACAGTGGATCTCCTTCGCCGAACTGGCGGGGCAGATCTTCGCGCTGGCCGTGGTCTTCCTGGCGCAACGCCGCACGCTGTGGACGTGGCCGGTCCAGGTCGGCGCCACCGTGCTGCTCTTTTCGGTCTACCTCTCCGCGCATCTCGGCGGGCTCGCCACCAGGCAGATCGCGATCCTCGTCATCTCGATCTACGGCTGGTGGGCCTGGTCCCGCCGCAGCGACCCGGTCTACGGCGTCGTCGTCCGCAAGGGCCGTCTCGGCGAGCGGCTGGCGATGATCGGCGCGTTCGCGATCGGGACCACCGCGATGGCGCTGGTCCTCGACGCGCTGAACGCCTCGTGGGCGCCATGGCCGGACGCCGCGATCTTCGTCGGCACCCTGGTCGCCTTCGCCGCGCAGGGCGCGGGTCTCGTCGAGTTCTGGCTGGTGTGGCTGGTCGTCGACGCGATCGGCGTACCGCTGCAGCTCTCCTCGGGCCTGTACTTCTCAGCCGCGGTCTACATCGTGTTCGCCGGCTTGGTCGTGCACGGCTGGTGGAGCTGGAACCGCACGGCGAAGCAGGTCCGTACCGCGCCTGCCGGCGTCTCGGCCGCGGTTCGCTGACCTCGCGATTCGGCACCTGCTTGCGGTACTTGCGCGTGCAAGTACCGCAAGCAGGTGCCGAATCGCGAGGGAGTCAGCGCATGGTGGCGTGTGACGGCTTGAGGTCGGCGAGGGTGCGCACGCCCAGCAGCTGCATCGTCCGGACCATCTCGGCGCGCAGGATGTCCACGCACCGCTGAACACCGCGCTCGCCCCCGGCCATCAGGCCGTAGAGGAACGCGCGCCCGATGAGCACCGCGTCGGCGCCGCGCGCGATCGCGGCCACGATGTCGCCACCGGAGAGGATGCCGGTGTCGACCCACACCTCCGCGTCGCCCTGGATCTCGTCGAGCACGGCGGGCAGCAGTTCGATCGGGGTCGGCGCGCGGTCGAGCTGACGGCCGCCGTGATTGGACAACAGCACCGCGTCGGCGCCGTGCTTGACCACGTCACGCGCGTCGTCGACGTTCTGGATCCCCTTGACCACGAGCTTGCCCGGCCAGGTCTGGCGGACCCAATCGAGGTCGTCGAAGTTCAAGGTCGGGTCGAAGAGCTGGTTGAGCAATTCGGCGACCGTGCCGTCGAACTGGCTCAGCGACGCGAAGGTCAGCGGCTCGGTGGTCAGCAGGTTGAACCACCACGCCGGATGCATCGCGCCGTCGACGAACGTCTTGAGGGTGAGCGCGGGCGGGATGGTCAGCCCGTTGCGGACGTCGCGCAGCCGCGCGCCCGCGACCGGGGTGTCCACCGTCAGCATGAGCGTGTCGAATCCGGCGGCCCAGGCGCGATTCATCAGATCTTCGCCTGCTTTGTGGTCGCGCCAGACGTAGAGCTGGAACCACTTGCGAGCCTCCGGGGCGGCCGCCGCGAGGTCTTCGATCGACGTCGTCGCCATCGTCGACAGGCCCATCGGGATGCCGTTGCGCTGGGCGACGCGGGCCACCGCGGACTCGCCCTCGTGGTTCATCATGCGTGTGAACCCGGTCGGCGCGAACGCGAACGGCAGCTCCGAACGCTTGCCGAGGATCTCCTTGCCGGTGTCCACATCGGACACTCCGCGCAGGACGTTGGGGTGGAATTCGACGCTGCGGAAGGCTTGCCGGGCACGGCGGAGGCTGTCCTCCAGCTCCGCGGCGCCGTCGGTGTAGTCGAACGCCGCCCGCGGTGTCCGCTTGCGGGCGAGCATCCGCAGGTCGGCGATCGTGTGCGCGCCCGCCAGCCGCCGTTCGGTGGGGTTGAGGACGATCGGCTTCGGCCGCAGGATCTGCTTCAGCTCACTCGGCTTCGGCAGTCGACGCTTGGTCACACTCACTCACCCTCTCCGCTTACCCCCAGAAACATCCGATGTATAACCCTAACCGCTTCGCCGTCAGACGCAATGAAGGGGCCTTTCATCGCAAATTTTGCAATGAAAGGCCCCTTCATCTCAGCGTCAGGCGCTGCCGGAGTCCGACAACTGCGGACCCGCGGCGGCGACGTCGTCGAGGCGGTACTTCCGCGCCGCCTCGGCCACCTTCGCCCGGTCGAACTCGCCGCGCTTGGAGAGCGCGCTCAGCGTGCCGACCACGATCGACTGAGCGTCGACCAGGAACTTCCGCCGGGCGGCCGGACGGGTGTCGGAGAACCCGAACCCGTCGGTGCCCAGCGTCAGCATGTCGTTCGGCACCCACGGGCGGATGAGGTCCGGTACGGCGCGCATCCAGTCCGAAACCGCGACCACCGGCCCGTTCGCGCCGGACAGCTTCTGCGTGATGTACGGCACACGCGGGGAGTCGCCCGGGTGGAGCAGGTTGTCGTGGTCGACCTCGACGGCCTCACGCCGCAGCTCGGTCCACGACGTCGCTGACCACACGGCCGCGCGTACGCCCCACTCCTCGGCGAGCATCTGCTGCGCGCGAAGAGCGTCCGGCATGGTGACGCCGGACACCAGGATCTGCGCCTCCGGACCGTCGCCCGCCGGGGCGTCGGCGTAGCGGTACAGACCCTTCAGCAGGCCGTCGACGTCGAGGTTCTCCGGCTCGGCGGGCTGCTGGTAGGGCTCGTTGTAGATCGTCATGTAGTAGAAGATGTTCTCGCCGTTGCCGTCCGGCCCGGTCTCGCCGTACATCCGGCGCAGACCGTCCCGCACGATGTGGGCGATCTCGAACGACCACGCCGCGTCGTAGGCCACGACGGCCGGGTTGGTCGCCGCCAGCAGCAGCGAATGCCCGTCGGCGTGCTGCAGGCCCTCACCGGTCAGCGTGGTGCGGCCGGCGGTGGCGCCGAGTACGAACCCGCGGGCCATCTGGTCCGCCGCCGCGTAGAGGCCGTCACCGGTCCGCTGGAACCCGAACATCGAGTAGAAGATGTAGATCGGGATCATCGGCTCGCCGTGCGTGGCGTACGAGGTGCCGACGGCGGTGAACGACGCGGTGGACCCCGCCTCGTTGATGCCCTCGTGCAGGATGACGCCCTTTTCGGACTCCTTGTAGGCCAGCATCAGGCTCGCGTCGACCGACGTGTACGTCTGGCCGTGCGGGTTGTAGATCTTGGCCGTCGGGAACATCGAGTCGAGGCCGAAGGTGCGTGCCTCGTCCGGGATGATCGGCACGATCCGCTTGCCGATCTCGGAGTCCTTCGCCAGCTCGCGGACGAGCCGGACGAACGCCATCGTGGTGGCGACCTCCTGCTTGCCCGAGCCCTTGCGGATGCCTTCGTAGACCTTGTCGCCGGGCAGCACGAGGGCCTTCGAGGCCTTCGGGCGACGCTCCGGCAGGAACCCGCCGAGCGCCTTGCGGCGGCCGATCATGTACTCGATCTCCGGCGATTCCTTGCCGGGGTGGTAGTACGGCGGGAGCTTCGGGTCGCGCTCGAGTTCCTCGTCGCTGATCGGGATGCGCTGGGCGTCCCGGAACAGCTTGAGGTCGTCGAGGGTGAGCTTCTTCATCTGGTGCGTGGCGTTGCGGCCCTCGAAGGACGGCCCGAGGCCGTAACCCTTGATGGTGTGGGCCAGGATCACCGTCGGCTGGCCGTGGTGCTCCAGCGACGACTTGTAGGCCGCGTAGACCTTGCGGTAGTCGTGGCCGCCACGCTTGAGGTTCCAGACGTCGGCGTCGGTGAGGTCCTTGACCAGCTCCTTGGTCCGCGGGTCGCGGCCGAAGAAGTGCTCGCGGACGAAGGCGCCGTCGTTGGCCTTGTAGGTCTGGAAGTCGCCGTCCGGCGTGGTGTTCATCAGGTTGACCAGCGCGCCGTCACGGTCGGCGTGCAGCAGCGAGTCCCACTCGCGGCCCCAGATGACCTTGATGACGTTCCAGCCGGCGCCGCGGAAGTACGACTCCAGCTCCTGGATGATCTTGCCGTTGCCGCGCACCGGACCGTCGAGCCGCTGCAGGTTGCAGTTGATCACGAAGGTCAGGTTGTCGAGGCCTTCGCCGGCGGCCACGTGGATGAGGCCGCGCGATTCCGGCTCGTCCATCTCGCCGTCGCCGAGGAACGCCCAGACGTGCTGGTCGCTGGTGTCCTTGATGCCGCGATCGCGCAGGTAGCGGTTGAACCGCGCCTGGTAGATCGCGTTCATCGGGCCGAGGCCCATGGACACGGTCGGGTTCTCCCAGAACTCCGGCATCAGCCGCGGGTGCGGGTACGACGGCAGGCCGCCGCCCTCGCCGGCGTGCGAGTACTCCTGGCGGAACCCGTCCAGCTGGTTCTCGCTCAGCCTGCCCTCGAGGAACGCGCGGGCGTAGATGCCGGGGGAGGCGTGTCCCTGGATGAAGATCTGGTCGCCGCCGCCCGAGTGGTCCTTGCCGCGGAAGAAGTGGTTGAAGCCCACTTCGTACAGCGCCGCGGACGAGCCGTAGGTCGAGATGTGCCCGCCGACACCGACGCCCGGACGCTGCGCGCGGTGCACCATGATCGCGGCGTTCCACCGGATGTAGGCGCGGTAGCGGCGCTCGATCTCCTCGTCACCGGGGAACCAGGGTTCGTTCTCGGTGGGGATGGTGTTGACGTAGTCCGTCGACGTCAGCGCCGGAACGCCGACGTGGCGTTCCCTGGCCCGCTCGAGGATGCGCAGCATCAGGTACCTGGCGCGCTGCTGACCACCCCTGGCCAGCGCCTCGTCGAAGGAGTCCAGCCATTCGGCGGTCTCCTCCGGGTCGATGTCGGGCAGGTGCGCCGCCAAGCCGTCACGGATGACGCGGACGCGTGCCGGGGTCTCCTTGCCGGAGGCGCCGTCGTTCTGCGGGGCCAAGGGGTCTCCTTGCAAAAGGTGGTAGCTGGTTGTGCTCGTACGCGGGCGTGTTCGCTTTCCATCGTCGTCCTCCGGTTCCGTTCTCGTCACCGCTACTGATCGGTAACGTTCGCGGACCCGATTGCGACACGCCTCGCACGCGCCTGTATTCGCGCGCGCGTTTTCTCTCCCACCCTAGAGCAGGGCGTTCGGAGGCGCCCAGGCGCGCCTGAATTGACCTCGCACGAGTGGTCCGAATGTCCGTACGCTGCGACACGAGTTGTTCAAGATCCGGTGTGGACGGTTGCGCGCAGCGCCTCACCAGTGTTCGCTAACGGGCATCGTGTACCCGAGTGTGGTGCCCGCCCGGTCGATCCGGCCGTGGCGACACCACGCTCCGTCGTAGTTGGAGGAGTGACAGCAGTGGTCGCCGCGGGAGACGCTGATCAGAACAGCGTCGCCGAAAGGCTTGGGATCAAGCCGGACATGGTGGTCCAGGAGATCGGCTGGGACGAGGACGTCGATGACGATCTTCGTGCGGCGATCGAGGAGCAGATCGGCGGCGACATCCTCGACGAGGACGCCGACGAGGTCATCGACGTTGTGCTGCTGTGGTGGCGCGAAGACGACGGTGATCTCGGCGACACGCTGATCGAGGTCCGGACCCCCTTGAACGAGAACGGCGTGATCTGGGTGCTGACCCCGAAGACGGGGCAGCCAGGACACGTCCAGCCGAGCGAGATCGCCGAAGCGGTGCCGCAGGTGGGATTGGCGCAGACGGCCAACATCAGCGCCGGCCCCAAGTGGGCGGGTACCCGGCTGGTGTCGCCGAAGTCGTCGAAGACCAAGCGGTGACCTCAGGAGCCGCGCGAGCGACACGATAGGGTTGTCGTCGCAGGCCCCTGTTCGCTCTTGAGAGGAAACCGCCGGTATGGCCGTCGAGGTCGGAACGCAAGCCCCGGACTTCACGCTCAACGACTACAACAAGCAGGCCGTGAAGCTGTCGTCCTTCCAGGGCGAGAAGCCGGTCCTGCTCGTGTTCTACCCGTTCGCGTTCAGCGGCATCTGCACCGGCGAGCTGTGCCAGCTCCGTGACGAGTTCGCGGACTACGACGGCCAGGGCGTCCAGGTCATCGGCGTGTCCGTGGACACCCCGTTCTCGCTCAAGGCGTGGGCCGAGCAGGAGGGCTACCAGTTCCCGCTGCTTTCGGACTTCTGGCCGCACGGTGAGGTCGCGAAGGCCTACGGCGTCTTCAACGAGACGGCCGGCCTGGCCACCCGCGGCACCTTCCTGATCGACAAGGACGGCATCGTGCGGTTCGCCGAGGTCAACCAGCCCGGCGAGGCGCGTGACCAGCAGGCGTGGAAGAAGGCCGTGGCCTCGCTGGCCTGAGTCTTCACCGGTGGCACCCGTGCGCGGGTGCCACCTCCCGGGCGCATAGCTCAGCGGGAGAGCACTCGGTTTACACCCGAGCGGTCGTAGGTTCGATCCCTACTGCGCCCACCGAAAACCCCGCGACAGGCCGCACGCGCGGCGCTACCTTCGGCCGAATGCACGACCTCGCGTGGCGGCCGCTCACCCCGCGGGACGCCCAGGCGTCGGCCGACCTCCTCAACGCCATGGAGACCGTCGACGGATCGGCGAGAACTACACGGCGGAGTGCATCCCGGGTATCGCCGGAGGGGGATCGGCGGCGCGCTCGTCGATGCGGGAGTAGCGGCGGCCAAGGTGGTGCACGCGCTGCATCACCCGTCGGCGAAGCTCGCGGTCGACGTCAATCGGCCGGCGCGCATCCCGGGCCTGGCCGAACTCGTCCGGTCCAGGGGTTTCGTGCCGGTGCGCTACTTCCAGCGCATGGAGCACTCGCTCGGCGCCTTGGACGGTTCGGCGATCCCTGACGGATTCCGGGTCGAGCCGTGGCCGGAGCGGAACGACGAGGACTTCCGGGCGGTCCGGAACGAGGCGTACCGGGACTACTGGGGTGCCGTGCCGATGCCCGTCGATCTCTGGCGGAACAAGATCACCAACCAGACTTTCCGGCCCGAGGTCAGCTTCCTCCCTCCGTGCGGCGGGCTCCGCGGTGGGGATGCTGGTGACGATGTGCTGGGACGCCGACACGGAGGCCACCGGCGTTCGCGACGCGCACTTCATGGTCATCGGAACGCTTCGGGAGTACCGGCGGCGAGGCGTCGCCGGCGCGTTGATGGGGCACGCGTTGCGGGTCGCCGCCGATCAGGGATACGACCGCGCGAGTTCGACCGTGGACTCCGCGGATCCCGCCGGGGCGTTCGGGGTCTTCGAGAAGGCGGGCTTCGCGCCGACGATGCGGTACGTGCGTTGGGCCCTCGAGGTCTGACGCAAGTAGGTGACTAATTGCGGAAGAAGACACGCGAAGGCCCTCTTCCCGTGACTCAGTCGCGGGAAGAGGGCCTTCGCGTACCCCCAACACCTGTGGAACGTTTTCGGTTTTTCGGCGGTCTGGTCTGCCCCCTCGGCAGGCCAGACCGCCGGTGCGCCGCGCCGCGGGTGGCGAACTTTCGGCTGCACAAGACAGGAGACGGTCGGGACTGCCCAGATACATCAAGATCGGCGGCCATTGGAGTGATCCGGGTCACGAGGGGTGATCACGCAGAGCGACTAGGCGCGGATGAGCCGGTTCGCCAGGGTCGACATCGTGTAGGCCCCGATGCCCATGACGACTTCGAGGGCGTTCCGCTCGGTGTAGCCGTACTCGAAGAAGGTCCGCAGGGTGTCGTCGTCCACGCCGCCGGCGGTTTCGAGCACCGCGAGCGTGAACTGCCGGACGGCTTCCAGCCGCTCGTCGGGCACGGGCTCCTGCGAGCGAAGCGCCGCGATGACGTCGTCGTCCGCGTGCAGGCCCTTCAGCTTGCCGGTGTGGATCTCGACGCACACCTCGCAGCCGTTGCGGGTCGCCACGGTCATCACGACCGTCTCCCGCGCGAGGGGTTCGAGCGTCGTCCGCTCGAAACTCGCGCTGAGCTTCAGGAATCCGTCGAGCAGTTCCGGTGACGACGCCTGACGGGCGACGGCGGTGGGGAGGTGGCCGAACTTCCGGATGGTCGCCTCCATCGAGCGACGCGAGGCTTCGGGCGCGGTTTCGACGGTGTGATCGGTGAACAAGGCAGCCCCTTAGGATGGTCAACGTGGTTGACGAAAAGGTAAACCAGGTTGTCGAACGGCGCAAGCAGGTTTCCGACCCACCGGGGTTCGAGCTGCCGCTCCTGCTGTTCGCGGGCTTCCGCTCGATCATCGACCGGATGCACGCCGAGCTGGCCGAGCAGGGACATCCCGACGTCCGCCCGGCGTACGGCTTCGCCATGCAGGCGATCGGCCGCCACGGCGCGACGGCGAGCGAGATCGGGCGGCGGCTCGGGGTCAGCAAGCAGGCGGCGGGCAAGACCATCGACAAGCTGGAGCAGCTCGGCTACGTCGAACGCGCCGACGACCCGGCCGACGCGCGGCGCAAGGTCGTCCGGCTGACCGCTCGCGGATTCGACTCACTCGGCCGATCCGCGGTGATCTTCGAGGAGCTGCGCAACGAGTGGGTCGGCGCGCTGGGCGTCGAAAGGGTTCGCGCGCTCGAAGCCGACCTTCGCACGATGGCGCCTTCGGAGGGCTTCCGTCTCGACGTGGCAGGCTGGTTCGGAGCCTAGGCGCTGTCCGGTAAGTCATGTTCGCGGTCTTCGCGCCCAGGCGGTCCCTGACGGCACGGGCGGACGCGGCCGAGTACGACCCGGTACGAGGCCGATCCGCCCGCACCGCCAGGAACCACCTGGATCACGAAGCCCATCGAACAGACTTACCGGACAGCGCCTAGGCCGTGTCCTGCGAAAGCGGGCTCCCGTGCGGTAGCACGTAGAGCACCTGGAGCACCACCGGTGTCGTCCCGAGGTTTCGTCCGATGTGGACGGTGTCGCTCGGTTCGGTGAAGGCGGCGCCCTGCCGGTACAGGCCGTCGAGCCCGCAGTCGGCCGAGTTGTGTGTCACCGCAGGCGCATGGGAAAACGGTACCGCGATCGGCGCTGCCCGAAAGGGCTGTTCACTTCGCCCGAAGCGTCCGCCGCAGCATCTTCCCGCTTTCGGTCCGCGGCAGCCGCTCCCGGAATTCGAACCGGCGCGGCGTCTTGAACCCGGCGAGCTCGGCTCGGCAATGCTCTTCGAGCCGCTTCGCCAGCAAGGAATCACCGACGGCGCCCTCGACCGGTTGCACGACGGCGACGACCCGTTGCCCCCACTCGGGATCCGGTTCCCCGATCACCGCGACGTCGGCGACGTCGGGATGGCTCAGGAGTCGCGCCTCGATCTCGGCGGGGTAGACGTTCACGCCGCCGGACAGAATGAGATCCGTCCGCCGGTCGCAAAGGAACACCCGGTCCGCGGCGTCGAGATAGCCGACGTCCCCGACGGTGACGAAGTCCCCGGAGCGTGCGGTGGCCGTCTTGTCCGGATCATCGTGATAGTCGAATTTCGTGTGCGCGGAACTGAAGTAGAGCGTCCCGGTCTCGCCCGCGGGGAGCTCGGCGCCGTCGTCGTCGAGAACCTTGACCCGCACTCCGTCCAGTGGCTCGCCGACGGTGCCCGGCGCGGCGAGCCATTCGCGCGCGTGCACCGCCGTGTTCAGGCCCTCGGACGCGCCGTAGTACTCGTGGACCACCGGCCCGAGCCAGGCGAGCATCCGCTCCTTGACCTCCCGCGGGCATGGCGCGGCACCGTGGATCACCGAGATCAGGCTCGACAGGTCGTAACGTACGCGGACGTCCTCGGGCAGCCGCAGCATGCGGTGGAACATCGTCGGCACCAGATGCGTGCTCGTCACGCGGTGCTTTTCCGTGAGCCGCAGCGTTTCCTCGGCGTCGAACCGGTCCATCAGCACGAGTGTGTGCCCGAGATGCAGGATCGACGTCGAGAACATGCCCGGCGCCGCGTGGTAGAGCGGGCAGGCGACGAGGTGCACGCCGTGCCCTGGCAGGACATCCAGCCGTTCGAGCACGTGCGCGTGGATCGGGTGCAGCGCGGGTGGCCGCCCGGACAGGGCACGCCGCACGCCTTTGGGGCGCCCTGTGGTCCCGGACGTGTAGAGCATCGTCTGGCCCGCGGTCCGCCGCTCCGGCGTCGTGGTGGGCAGGTCCGCGCCCCAGGCCGCGTAGTCCGCCCAGCCAGGTGTCACACCACGCGAAAACCGGTGCAGGCCCTTCAATTCCGCGGTGCATGTGGCCGCGATGTCCGCGTCCGCGACGACGACCTTGGCGCCGCTGTTGGCCGCGATGTAGGCGATCTCGGCGGGCGAGGACCGATGGTTGACCGGCGTGAAGTACATCCCCGCCTGCAGGGTTGCCAGCAGGAGCTCGTAGTAGGTGAGTCCATTGTGGATGATCGCGAGCACGCCGTCGCCTTCGCCGAGGCCGAGCGCCCGCAGGGCATGGGTCAGCTGATTCGCGCGTGCCGAGAGCTCGCCGAAGGTGGTCTCGCGCCCGTCGACGTCGATCACCGCGACGCGGCCGGGGTCCTGGGCGGCGACCTCGTAGAACGTGCTCATTTCGTCACCGATCCGGGGTGTCGCAGGGTTTCCAGATGCCGTCCGAGCACCGTGCGCATCAGCTCCGGCGGCGTCCGTCCGCCCGCCATGGCGAGGCCGTCCAGCAACGCCGCCAGCCGTTCGGTTTCGACGTCCAGGTCGAGGTCGTCGAGCAGGCCGCCCGCGCCACGCGCGCCTTCGAGCACCCGGCGGACGAGCGCGCGGACTCCCGCGTGCGTCCGCGCGGCTTCCTCGGCGAGATCCGGGCGGTACTTCGCGGCGGCGGAGAACGCCAGCCAGACGTCGGTCTCGGCACAGGTCTGCTCGGTGAGCGGAAGCAGTTCGCCGAGCAGCGCTTCGGTGAGCTCCTGACGGCGCGAACGTGGGGTCTCCGGATCGAGCAGTTCGGGGAGATGGCGCAGCAGCCGGGCTTCGACCCGGTCTCCGAGCGCGCGCATGGCGAACACGATCAGCTCGTCGTGGCCCCGGAAGTAGTGCCGCACCGAACCGATCGCGAGCCCGGCCTCGTCGGCCACGCTCCTGAGCGACGCCTGCGCGAGGCCGTCCCGCTGGATCACCCGGAAGACGGCTTCGGCTATCTCCAGGCGCCGGGCCCCGGGGTCGACGATCTTCGGCATGTTGCCTTTATAGCACGACCTTGCTATTTTATTTGGCACAGTCGTGCTACAAAGGGGGAGTTCATGCGGACCTGGTTGCTGATCGCGCTGGCGGTCGCCGTGGTGATCGTGATCGTCGTGCGCAGGCTGAGCGGGGAGCCGCTGGTCGCCCGCGAGGTGTTCGGGGCGCCGGTGGTCCTGCTCGCTTTCGGCGTCTACGGCCTGGTCAAGCTGGAAAGTTTCACCTTCACGGACGGCGCCTGGCTCGTGCTGGGCTCCGTGATCGGTTGCGGTCTCGGAGCGGTGCGCGCCGCCACCACGAAACTGTTCGAGCGCGACGGCGTGCTGTGGCTGCGCTACACCGGCTGGACGTTCGGCGTGTGGGTGCTTTCACTGGTGGTGAACTTCGGGATCGGCTTCCTGGCCACGACGGCCGGGGCGCATCCCGACGCGCGGCCGGTGACGTTGTCGATCGGCGTCAGCCTGCTGGGGGAGGCGTTGGTGATCGGCGTTCGCGCGAAGACGACGGGGCTTCCGTACGCCCCGCCGTCCGAGTCCGTGCTTTCCCGCCGTTAAGCCAGCTTCTCGACTTCGCCGACGAGGAGCGCGATGTCGTCTTCGGTGTTGAAGTAGTGCACCGAAGACCGGACCATCGACGGCAGCCCGCGCGCGGCGAAGTCGAACTGCGCGGACGTCGCTTCGACGACGCTGACGTTGATCTTCTTCGCCGCGAGGCGCTTCTTCACTTCCTGTGCCGGCGTTTTCGCCACGCTGAACGTGACGATCCCGCACTGCCGCGAGCCTTGGTCGTGGACGCGGACGCCGGGGACCTCGCGGAGCGCGTCGCGCAGTTTCGCGGCGAGCGCGGCGACGCGGGCTTCGATGGCGGGCATGCCCCATTCGAGGGCGTAGTCGATCGCCGCGCCGAGACCGTGCAGGGCGGCGTGATCGCGTTCCCAGACCTCGAACATCTTCGCGGTCGGATCGACTTCGTAGCTTTCGGGCGCCGTCCACGCCGCCGAATGAAGGTCGAGCATCGCGGGCTCGACGCGCTCGCGCAGCCGCGGGTGCGCGTAGAGGAACCCGGTGCCCCGCGGTCCGCGCAGGTACTTGCGGCCGGTCACGCTGAGCGCGTCGCAGTCGAGGCGCGCGACGTCGAGGTCGATCTGGCCGGCGCTCTGGCAAGCGTCCAGCAGGAACGGGATCCCGGCCTCGCGTGCGACCGCGCCGATCTCCTCGGCGGGGTTCACCAGTCCGCCCTGGGTCGGCACGTGGGAGATGGCGATCAGCTTGACGTCGCCGTCGACACGGCGTTTCAGGTCCTCGACGTCCAGTTGCCCGGACTCGTCGTTCTCGACCACCTCGACGACGGCGCCGGTGCGCTTCGCGAGCTGCAGGAACGAGATGACGTTGCTCGCGTACTCGGATTTCGCGGTCAGGATCCGGTCTCCCGCGGCGAAGGGAAGCGCGTAGAAGATCGCCTGCCAGGACCGGGTCGCGTTGTCGGTCAGCGCGATGTCTTCGGGGTCGGCGCCGACGAGGCGTGCGGCCGAGGCGTACACGCCGTTCATCCGTTCCACGGTCGCCGCGGCCTGCTCGTACCCGCCGATCAGGGCTTCTTCGCGGAGGTAGCCGACGACGGTGTCGGTCACCCGCGCGGGCGGCAGCGACGATCCGGCGTTGTTGAGGTGGACCACTTCCGCGCAGCCCGGCGTCTCGGCACGAGCGCGGTTCACATCGAAGTCCGTCATGTCTAACTGAATACAGTACGGCTGAACTGCATGCAATACTGCACCGATGACGAGGAACCTGCTCCGGCGCGACCTCGCGGAGGAGATCACCGCCCGCGTGCTCGACGGCCGCATCGCCGCGGACAGCCGCATCAACGAGGTACACCTCGCGCGCGAGCTGGGCGTCAGCCGGACACCCTTGCGTGAGGCGCTGATCGGGCTTGCCGATCGCGGGCTGCTCGTTTCGGCGCCGGGGCGCGGTTTTCTCGTGCCGCCGTTCGATCCGGAAGAGGCCCGGCAGCTGTACCCGCTCGTCGCGGAGCTGGAGTCGCTCGCGTTGCGATGGAGCTCGCCGCAGGACCTCGCCGGTCTCACCGGCGGCCTGGACCGGATCGCCGACGAGATGGCCGCGGAGCTCGAGCGGCAGGGTGATCTGTCCACTTTGGATGATCGCTGGCACGCGCTGCTCGTCTCGCGGTGCACGAATCCGCATCTGCTGCGCCTGCTCGAGCAGACGAAGCCGCTGCTGAAACGCTACGACGCGCGCTATTTCGGTGGCGCCGAGCGCGCCAGGGAGAGTATCGACGAGCACTACCGGATCGCCGGCGCGATCCGCGCCGCCGACCTCGCGACGGCGTTGGAGCTGCTCGTGCGGAACTGGGTGAAAACGTTGGCATATCTGGAAGACATGGGGTGAAACGATGTTCGTGACGGCACATCTGAGTGACAACCATCTCGACGGCGGGGAACGCGCCGACGAACGCACCGCACGGGTGATGCGGTATCTGGAGAACCTGGCGACCCCGGTCGACGCGATCCTGGTGACCGGGGACATCGCCGACCACGGCACGCTCGAGGAGTACCGGCGCGCGGCCGAACTGTTCAAGACCGACGTCCCGCTGTTCACCTGCCCCGGCAACCACGACAAGCGCGGCCCGTTCCGCGAAGGGCTGCTCGGCCAGGCGCCGGACGACGCCCCGGTCAACGCGGTGCACACGGTCGGCGACGTCACCTTCGTGATGGCCGATTCGAGCATCCCGGGAAAACCGGACGGTCAGTTCGACGACGAGACCATGGCCTGGCTGGACCGCGTGCTCGGTGACGGCGACGGCCCCGTCTTCATCGCCTTCCACCATCCGCCGGTTCCGCTCGGGCTGCCGTTGGTGGACGCCATGCGCCAGTACGGCGAGGACGAACTGGCCGAGCTGCTCGCACGCCACCCGCGAGTGGTGGCCTTGCTCTGCGGACACGTCCACGCGTCAGCGTCGACGATCTTCGCGGGAGTGCCGCTGCGTTCGGCGCCCTCGGTCGGGTCCAGCATCCTGTTCCCGTGGGAGGAGAACGGCCTCCGGCCGTGGAGTGAAGGCGGGCCGATCGATTACGACCTGCCGCCGTCGCTGCTGTTCCACGTGCTGCACGACGACGGCAGGCTGACCACGCACCAGCGGGTGGTCCCGGCCTGACGCAGCGCCGGCCCCACTGCCGCCTCAGCCCGCGAACACCGGCAGCGTGATCCGGGAGGGCCGCGCGGGGTCGTGGAAGATCTCGAACCGCGCGGGTTTCCCGTCCACCGCGCTGAAAACGGGCTCGTCGGTGCCGTGGTTGCGGGCGAAGCGCGGGAACGCCCCGCCCGCGACCTGCAACCGCAGCCGGTGTCCGCGACGGAACCGATAAGCCGTTGGGTCGAGGTGGACCTCGGCCGCGACCACGCCGTCCACATCGGACTCGGGGATTCCGGGGCGCAGGCGGAGAATGCCGTCGGTGACGTTGCGGGAGACACCGCGACCGTCCACATCGCACAGCCGGACGAAGACGTCGCCGTGCCCGATGTCGGTCCGGACGTGCACCAGCGCGGAGATCTCGCCGATGACGTCGAGGTCGCGTTTCAGCACGTCACCGGCGAAGAGCAGTACGTCCGGCCGTGCCTCGATGTCCTTGTTGTCCTGCTGTTTCTGCACGCCCGACAGCAGGGGGCCGCCGACGGTCGGCGTCGGGTCGGCCGGGTCGAAGGTGAACCTGCCCGGTTTCGACTCCACCGGCGCATCGGGGGAAAGCCTGCCGGGGCGCAGGAAATACGGTGTGGCTTCGGAGTCGGGCGGCCAGCTTTCGAAGTCCAGCCATCGTCCGGAGCCCTGGAGGTACAGGCGCACCGGTGACCGCCTCAGCGGCGCGCGGTCGCCGAGGAGGTGGGCGGAGAGGAAACCGATCTGGTCGGTCAGCAGGGTTTTGAGGCTGGCGGGTTCGCCGTGCGCCCACGGGCCGATGGTGATCCGCGGTGCGCGTCCGGCCGCGGCGAGTTCCTTGAAGTCGCGCAGCTGGGCGGAGATGAACAGGTCGTACCAGCCGGTCACCATGGTCACCGGGGTCCGCAGCGCGGCGACCTCGGCGCTGTGGTCCGACGGCGCCCAGAAGTCGTCGCCCGGTTCGGCGTGTCCGGTGACGTCCTGGAGGAATCGCACCTGTTCGCCGATGGCCGCGACGTCCGCGCCGGAGATCGGTAGAAAGGCCATGGCCCGGCGGGTCTTCCTCGTCTGCCAGGGATTCGGGAGGCCGGCGAACCGGCCCTCCTGACGGCCGATCAGCGCCGACCACGAGACCATGTTGTCGACAGCGAGGATCCCACCGGGATAGAAGGTCGACACGAACTCCGACGCGGTGACGCCGAGACACAGTGCTTCGAGCGGCTCGTCGAGGTACGGCGCGACAGCCCATTGCGTGTGGCCGAGGTAGCTCGCGCCCGCCATCGCGACCCGGCCGTCGCACCACGGCTGCTCGCGCAGCCAGGCGACGGTGGCGAGGCCGTCCTCCTTCTCCAGGTGGAACGGCCGGAACTCGCCGCCGGAGCCGAAGGTCCCGCGGGTGCTCTGGAGGACCGTCTGCAACCCGTGCCGCGCGAACGTCTCGCCGAAGATCTTGCCCATCAGGCCCTTGCGGCCGTACGGCGTGCGGATCAAGACCACCGGCCGCGGCTCGTCGCCCGGGACGGCGTAGCGATCCGCGAGCAGGCGGACGCCGTCGGGCATCGGGACGGGGATCCCCTTGGTCACCGAGGGGGCGGGGCCTTCGGCGGGCGGGAGGCCGAGGTACCGGTCGAGAAGTCGGTCGAGCACGCCAGTGCCGCCTTTCGTGCGGAGGATCACCTTCCACTTACGACCGTACTCGCGCGCCCCCGCGCCCGCCTGAAATGAAAGCGTCCTTCATTGCGAAATTTGCGATGAAGGACGCTTTCATGGCGCGGGGCGGACCGCCCGGTACCGCCCCGCGGGTCTCAGGACAGCCGCGCCAGCGTCTCCGGCTTCAGCAGCTTCGCCAGTTCCTCAGCGGGCAGAAGGCCCTTCTCGACGACGAGTTCCGCCACCCCGCGCCCGGTCTCGAGGGCCTCCTTGGCGATCTCGGTCGCCGCCGCGTACCCGATGGCCGGGTTCAGCGCGGTCACCAGCCCGATCGAGTTCTCGACGTAGCCTCGCATCACGTCGGCGTTCGCGGTGATCCCGGAGACGCACCGCCGCGCCAGCACCAGGCAGGCCGACCGCAGATGCGTGATGCTCTCCGAAAGCGAGTGCAGGATCAGCGGTTCGAACGCGTTGAGCTGCAACTGCCCGGCCTCGGCCGCCATCGTGATGGCGACGTCGTTGCCGATGACCTCGAACGCGACCTGGTTGACCACCTCGGGGATCACCGGGTTGATCTTGCCGGGCATGATCGACGATCCCGCCTGCACCGGCGGCAGGTTGATCTCGTTGAACCCGGCCCGCGGCCCGGACGAGAGCAGCCGCAGGTCGTTGCAGCTCTTCGAAAGCTTCACCGCGATCCGTTTGAGCACCCCGGAAAGGTGCACGAACGCCCCGCAGTCCTGCGTCGCCTCGATGAGGTCCGCCGCGGTCACGACGGGCAGCCCGGTGATCTCGCGAAGGTGTGCGACGGCGGCCTCGGCGTATCCGGGAGCGGCGTTGAGGCCGGTGCCGATCGCGGTCGCGCCGAGGTTGATCTCGTGCAGCAGCGTCACCGCCTCGGTGAGCCGCAGCCGGTCTTCGCCGAGCATGACCGCGTACGTCCCGAATTCCTGCCCCAGCGTCATCGGGACCGCGTCCTGCAACTGAGTGCGGCCCATCTTCAGCAGATCGTGGAACTCGACGGCCTTGGCCGCGAAAGCCTGCTCCAGCACGACCATCGCCTCGGCCAGTTCATGGACGGCGATGATCGTCGCGACGTTGACCGCGGTCGGGTACGCGTCGTTGGTCGACTGCCCGAGGTTCACGTGCTCGTTCGGGTGCACGCGGGCGTAGTCGCCCTTCTCGTGCCCGAGCAGTTCGAGCGCGCGGTTCGCGATCACCTCGTTGGCGTTCATGTTCGTCGACGTGCCCGCTCCACCCTGGATGACGTCGACGACGAACTGATCGTGCAGTGCGCCCTCGCGGATTTCGCGGCAGGCCCGGCGGATCGCGTCGGCGACGTCCGGCTCCAGCAGGCCGAGGTCGGCGTTGGCGTGGGCGGCGGCCTCCTTGACCGAGGCGAGCGCCTCGATCAGATGCGGATACGCGGAGATCGCGGTCCCGGTGATGGGGAAGTTCTCCCTGGCGCGGGCGGTGTGCACACCCCAGTAGGCGTCGGCGGGGACTTCCTTGTCGCCAAGCAGATCGTGTTCCACGCGGTGCATCGAAGGCTCCTCAGGCGGCGAGATGGAGTTCGGCCAGCGCGCCCGTCACGCGCAAGCCGGGGGTGGGTTCCAGCACGTCCGGATCGACACCGCACAGCGCGAGCGCGGCGGCGAGCACCGGCCGCCGCGCGCGGTCGCCGCCGTCGGCGATCTTGATCGCGATCGCCGTGCCGTCCGGCAGGGCGGCGACCTGGACGGCTTCGAAACCGTCCTTGGCGATCAGCCCGGGCACCGTGCGCATGAGCGCGGTGACGTCACGACGGGTGCCGGCGACCAGTTCCGGATGCTTCCGGATCCCTTCGGCCACAAGACCTTCCGGTGTACCCGGGGCGGCCGCCGCGATCTTGCCGACAGCGGTGGCGAGACCGCGCAAAGAAACCGCGAACAGGGGAGCGCCGCAGCCGTCGACGGCGACCTTCGGGATCCGCTGCCCCGTCAGCTCCTCGACGCATTCCGCGATCGCGCGCTGCAACGGATGGGCGGGATCCAGGTAGTCCTTTGTGGACCACTCGTGCAGGCGGCAGGTCGCGAGCATCGCCGCGTGCTTGCCGGAGCAGTTGTGCGCCAGTCTCGAAGCGGTCCGTCCCGACGCGATCCAGGCGTCGCGCTCGACCGGATCGAACGGCAGATCCTCCGGTGTCCGCAGGTCTTCCGCGGTGAGCCCGGCACCGTCGAGGGTGTTGCGCACCTCGGTGAGGTGGATCTCCTCGCCGGAGTGGCTGGCCGCGCCGACGGCGAACCCGGCGGCGCTCGGCTCGACCCCGAGCCGTGCCATCGCCGCTGCCTGCAAGGGCTTCGCCGCCGAACGCGGATAGAACGCCGCATCGATGTCGCCCGCGGCGAACAGCACGCGGCCGTCGGGCGCGAGGACCACGGCCGAACCGTGGTGCACCCCCTCGACCATTCCGTCGCGGAGGAGGTGCACCAGCGGTTCGTGAGCGGGAACGCGGAGCTCGGGGATCACAGCTTCGTCTTTTCGAAGACGTCCATGTTGATTCGCTTGCGGACCCCGAACCAGCCGGCCACCAGCGCGAGCCCGATGATCGGCAGGCAGTACAGGGTGATCCGGCCGGTCTCGTCGAAGCCCATCAGCACCACGACCGCGGCGAGGAAGATCAGCGTCGCGATCTCGGTGTAGGGCGAGAACGGCAGGCGGTACGACGGTCGCTCGACCTCGCCGCGATTGGCCTTGCGCACGAACATCAGATGCGACAGCACGATGATCGCCCAGGTGCCGAGGATGCCGATGGCGGCGAAGTTCAGCACGATCTCGAAGGCCTGGCTCGGCACGACGGCGTTCAGGCCGACACCGACCACGCAGACTGCGGAAGTGAGCAGGATCCCGCCGTAGGGCACGTGGTTCTTGTTCATCACGCCGGTGAACTTCGGCGCGGATCCGGCCAGCGACATCGAACGCAGGATGCGGCCGGTGGAGTAGAGGCCCGAGTTGAGGCTGGACAGTGCCGCGGTCAGCACCACCAGGTTCATCACGTTGCCTGCCTGCGGCACCCCGATATGCGAGAGCACGGTGACGAACGGGCTCTCGTTCTTCGAGTAGGAGTCCCACGGCATCAGCATCGCCAGCAGGACCACCGAGCCGACGTAGAAGATCCCGATCCGCCACATGATCGAGTTGATCGCCTTGGGCATGATCTTGCGCGGGTTCTCCGTCTCGCCGGCGGCGACACCGACCAGCTCGACCGAGGCGTAGGCGAACACGACACCCTGGACGATCAGCACCATCGGCAGCAGGCCCGCGGGGAAGATCCCGCCGTGGTCGGAGATCAGCGAGAAGCCCGGCGTGGTGCCGTCGATCGGCTGCTGCGTGACCAGCAGGAAGATCCCGATCCCCATGAACGTCACCAGCGCGGCGACCTTGATGATGGCGAACCAGAACTCCATCTCGCCGAACAGTTTCACCGACACCATGTTCAGGGCCAGCACCACCGCGAGCGCGATGAGCGCCAGCACCCACTGCGGGATCGGCGTGAAGAAGGACCAGAAATGCGCGTACAGCGCGATCGCGGTGATATCCGCGATACCGGTGGTCGACCAGTTCAGGAAGTGCATCCAGCCCGCGACGAAAGCACCCTTCTCGCCCATGAATTCCCGGGCGTAGGAAACGAAGGCGCCGGACGAGGGGCGGTACAGGATGAGTTCGCCGAGCGAGCGCACCACGAAGAACGCGAAAAGGCCGCAGACCGCGTACACGATCGCGAGTGCCGGACCTGCCTGCGCGAGCCGTCCGCCCGCGCCGAGGAACAGGCCGGTGCCGATGGCGCCACCGATCGCGATCATGTTGACGTGGCGGGGTTTCAGCGCCTTGTCGTAGCCGGCGTCACCGGCGTCGGCGGGCACCGGCGCGGATTTGCCGTCCGCGCTGAGGGTCTGTTCGGTCACGAGTTCAGTCGTCCTTGTTCTGGTGCGTGGCATGGCCCGGCCGCACGATGGTGGTGAGCGCGGTCTCGACGTGTTCGAGATGCGAGGTCATCGCCGCGACGGCGTCCGCTTCGGAGCCGGCGGCGATGGCGGTGACGATCTCACGGTGCTCGGTGTTCGAGCGGGTCCGACGGCCACCCAATTGGTTGAGAAACGACGACTGGCGAGCCAGCGCGTCCCGGATTTCTTCGATGACCTTGCCGAACACCGGATTGCCCGAGGCCTGGGCGATGGTGATGTGGAACAGCGAATCCAGCGCCACCCACGCGGTGTTGTCGGTTTCGAGGTCCATGCGCTCGACGAGGTGACCGAGCAGATCCAGGTCGTCGGTGCTGCGGCGCACGGCCGCGTAGCCTGCGACCGGGATCTCGACATGTCGCCGGACCTCGAACAGGTCACGGGCCGAGTAGGTCCCGAAGGTCGGGTTCTCGACCGGCCCGGTGGCGGTCACGAAGGTCCCTTTGCCCGTTTTGGACACGGTCAGCCCGAGTGCCTGAAGTCCCCGCAGTGCTTCGCGGACGACTGAGCGGCTGACCTCGAACTCCTTGCCGAGCGCGGATTCCGACGGCAGTTTCTCCCCGACGGGATACTCGCCGCGCTCGATGGCGCCGCGGAGGTGGGCCAGAACGGCCTCCATCGCGCTGACGCGTCGTGGACCACCGTGTCCGGCTGTCTGGCTGTCAGACAGGTTCATGAGACGAGATCGTGCGGTCGGTCCAACGCTTTGTCAAGGGATCAGCCCGAGGGTGCCGATCCAGCCTGCGAGGTCCGCGTCGATGGGGTAATCGCCTGAGAATTGAAAGCCGTGCTGGGCGCCTTCGCGGGTGCGGAGTCCCGTGGTGACACCGGATTCCCGCGTCGAGGTGGCCAGTGTCACACCGTTGTCGGTGCGGTGGGTCGTGAGTGGCGATTCGGGTTCTAACCCGAATCGCCACTCACGACCCACGCGAGCTTCAGACGCGGCTCAGCGCGATCACCGGGAACGGCCTGCTGGTCTTCGCCTGATGCTCGGCCAGCCGCGGGAACGCCTTCGCCTGCTTCGCGAACAGACGGTCCCGAGCCGCCCCGGTGACTTCGATCGCGTGAGCGGTGAAGCTCTCTCCGTCCGCTTCGACGTCGACAGACGGCTCCGCGATCAGGTTGCGATACCAGTCCGGATGCGCGGGTGCGCCTCCGTTGGCGGCGAAGACGACGTAGCGGTCGTCGTCGGCCAAGAACAGCATCGGCGTCACGTGCCGCCGTCCGGTGCGGGCGCCGGCGGTGGTGAGCAGCAGGGTCGGGAGGCCATCGCCGTGGCGGCCGTTCGCGCGGAACTCCGCGATGACGTGTTCGTTCATGGCCTGCAGGTCGATCATCAACTCTCCGGGGCGGCTCGGTGATCTTGGCGGCTGGTCAGTCTGCACATCCACGCCCAGGTCGGCAAGCATTTTCGGATCGTCGCCGGTCATGACGGTGCCGAAACTGTCGGTGCCGATCCGATACTGGAGTGGTGAGCCCCGTCAGCCGCGGCCGCAAGCCCGCCAAACGACCGAAGAGCCAGCGTTCCCTCCGGCCAAGTCCGCCTCTGGACGTGGCCAGGGTGGAGCGCTGGCCGAAGCTGCTCCACGGCCCGATCGAACTGTCGGACTGTGTGGTCCAAGGCCAAGTGGATCAGGACCTCGTGGTACTGGCCGCCAAGCTGACCGCGGGCAAACGCTCGGTCGGGGTCGAGGTGGTGGTCAACGATCGAGAGGTCGACGTGATCGACCTCCACGCCGTTCCCGAGGACGCCCTGGCGGTTCTTCGCAACGGCTTCGAGGTCACCGAGGCACCGCTGACCCCCGAGGAGTTCCGGAGTCAGGTCGAAGCGGCCCTGGTCGTCAGAGCGGATTCCGACCGCTGGTACGAAGACCACGCCCCGGCGATCTTCCGGCTGCGCTCCGAGTCCGATCTGCCCGAACGTGCCACTCGGCTGCGGCATTGGCTCGGTCTTCCCGAGTACGAGCCGGTGCCCCGGTCGGCGGTGGCCGATCCCTTGCCGCTCGTGCTGCCGCCGCCCGGTCCGGTCACCGGGATGTGGCTCGCGGTCGCGTTGGAAGAACCGGAGCCCGCGATCTGGCGGCGGTTGCTGGTCCGCTCCGACGTCACCCTCGCCGGATTGCACCGGATCCTCGCGGCCGCGTTCGACAGGGAGGAGCAGCAGGACCATCGATTCGAAACCGCGTACGGCGGGTTCGGCGCCGACATCCAGGGTGGGGAAGGCGACCGCTTGGACGACGAGGCGACCCTCGGCCAAGTCGTGACGGTGCCGGGCCATCGCATGGTCTACGAGGCGGGCATGTGGGAGCACTGGATCCGGGTGGAGCGCCTGGCCGCCGTTCCCGAAGTGGCGGGCTGTCTCGGCGGTGAACGCGCCGCGCCGCCGTCGGAATGCGAGAACGTCCAGAGCTACGAGCTGCTCATGGAGGCGCTGAGGCATCCGTACGACGAAGAAGACGAAGACCTGATCGAGGAACTCGGCCCCGGATTCGATCCGGAGTGGTTCGACAAGGAGGTGGTCGACGAGCGGCTGGCCCGGCTGGGCTGACCTGGCGAGGCAGGCTTCGCGCCCATTCGGGTGGTGATCGCTCCGGCGAGCCAGCTGGATTTGATCTCGCCGAACTAGCAGACTCGGCAGCGCCCGAGGGCCGTATCCCCCCGCAGGTTGCCGATGATCATGACAAGCCTAGGGTGGGAGGACCGGCCCGCGTCAAGCAGCCAGGGATCCGTCTGCCTAGGGGAGGTTTTCGCTGGTGTCGAACGATTCCTTCGTCCACCTGCATGTGCACACCGAGTACTCGATGCTCGACGGTGCGGCGAAGATCGCCCCCTTGTTCAAGGAGGCGGCGCGCCTGGGTATGCCCGCGGTCGGGATGACCGACCACGGCAACATGTACGGCGCGGACGAGTTCTACCAGCAGGCGGTCAAGCACGACCTCAAGCCGATCATCGGCATCGAGGCCTACATCGCGCCGGAGAGCCGGTTCCACAAGAAGCCGGTGTTCTGGGGCCAGGCCAACCAGCGTGGCTCCGACGAGTTCGGTGAAGGCGGCGACGTCTCCGGTAGTGGTTCCTACACACACATGACGATGCTCGCCGAGAACTCCACCGGGCTGCGGAACCTGTTCAAGCTCTCCTCGCTGGCGAGCATGCAGGGCTACTACCGCAAGCCCCGGATGGACCGCGAGCTGATCTCGGAGAACCACCAAGGCATCATCGCGACCACCGGCTGCCCCTCGGGCGAGGTGCAGACGCGACTGCGGCTGGGGCAGCGGACCGAGGCGATCCAGGCCGCGTCGGACTACAAGGACATCTTCGGCGCCGACAACTTCTTCCTCGAACTCATGGACCACGGGCTGCCGATCGAGCGGTCGGTCCGTGAAGGCCTGCTCGAGGTCGGCAAGCTGCTCGACCTCAAGCCGCTGGCCACCAACGACTCGCATTACGTCACCAAGGACCAGGCCGACACCCACTCCGCGCTGCTGTGCGTGCAGGCTGGCAAGACGCTGAACGACCCGAACCGGTTCAAGTTCGACGGCGACGGCTACTACCTGAAGTCGGCCGCCGACATGCGGGAGTACTGGGACAAGGAAGTTCCCGGTGCCGCCGACTCGACGCTGCTGATCGCCGAGCGCGTCGAGTCCTACAAAGACGTCTACACGCACAAGGACCGGCTGCCGTTCTTCGAGGTCCCTGAGGGCTACGACCAGGGCTCCTGGCTGCGGGAAGAGGTCGCGCGCGGCCTCAAGTGGCGGTACCCGGACGGAGTGCCGGACGAGTACTACAACGAGCGCATCGAGATCGAACTCGACGTCATCATCGGAAAGGGCTTCCCCGCCTACTTCCTCATCGTCGCCGACCTCATCAACTACGCCCGCAAGGTCGGCATCCGGGTCGGCCCCGGCCGTGGTTCGGCCGCCGGTTCGCTGGTCGCGTACGTCCTCGGTATCACCAACCTGGACCCGATCCCGCAGAAACTGCTGTTCGAGCGGTTCCTGAACCCCGAGCGCGTCTCGATGCCCGACATCGACATCGACTTCGACGACCGCCGTCGCGGCGAGATGATCCGCTACGCCACCGACAAATACGGCGTCGACAAGGTCGCGCAGGTCATCACCTTCGGCACCATTAAGACAAAGGCGGCCATCAAGGACTCCGCCCGCGTCCACTTCGGACAGCCCGGCTACGCCATCGCGGACCGGATCTCGAAGGCGCTGCCGCCGCCGATCATGGCGAAGGACATCCCGCTCTCAGGCATCGTCGACTCCAAGCACGAGCGCTACGGCGAGGCCGCCGAGGTCCGCGCGCTCGTCGAGACCGACGAAGAGTGCAAGACGATCTTCGAGACCGCCCGCGGTCTCGAAGGACTGATCCGCAACGCCGGTGTCCACGCCTGCGCGGTCATCATGTCCTGCGACCCGCTGACCGACGCCATCCCGCTGTGGCAGCGTGACGACGGCTCGATCATCACCGGCTGGGACTACCCGTCGTGTGAGAACATCGGCCTGCTCAAGATGGACTTCCTCGGCCTGCGGAACCTCACCGTCATCGGTGACGCGATCGACAACATCAAGACCAACCGCGGGGTCGACATCGACCTCGACACCCTCGGCGTCGAAGACCCGGAGACGTACAAGCTGCTCTCCCGCGGTGACACGCTCGGCGTGTTCCAGCTGGACGGCGGGCCCATGCGTGACCTGCTGCGCCGGATGCAGCCGACGGTCTTCGACGACATCGTGGCGGTGGGCGCGCTGTACCGCCCCGGCCCGATGGGCATGAACGCGCACAACGACTACGCCGACCGCAAGAACAACCGGCAAAAAGTCAAACCGATCCACCCCGAGCTCGAAGAGCCCCTGAAGGAGATCCTGGCCGACACCTACGGCCTGATCGTCTATCAGGAGCAGATCATGCACATCGGCCAGAAGGTGGCCGGGTACTCGATGGGCCGCGCGGACGTGCTCCGCCGCGCGATGGGCAAGAAGAAGCAGGAAGTCCTCGAGAAGGAGTTCGTGGGCTTCGAAGAGGGGATGAAGTCGAGCGACCTGCTCGAAGGCGGCTTCTCCTCCGAGTCGATCAAGGCGCTCTGGGACACGATCCTCCCGTTCGCCGGCTACGCGTTCAACAAGAGTCACGCGGCCGCGTACGGCCTGATCTCGTACTGGACCGCGTACCTCAAGGCGAACTTCACGCCGGAGTACATGGCCGCGCTGCTCACCTCGGTGGGTGACAACAAGGACAAGTCCGCGGTCTATCTGTCCGAGTGCCGTCGCCTCGGCATCAAGGTCCTCCCGCCGGACGTCAACGAGTCGGCGCTGAGGTTCGCGGCCGTCGGGGACGACATCCGCTTCGGGATGGGTGCCGTCCGCAACGTCGGCGCGAACGTCGTCGAGTCGATCATCAAGACCCGTGAGGAGAAGGGGAAGTACTCCTCCTTCACCGACTTCCTCGACAAGTCCGAACTGGTGGCCTGCAACAAGCGTGTCATCGAATCGCTGATCAAGGCCGGCGGCTTCGACTCGCTCGGCAACACGCGGCTCTCGATGATCCAGGTGCACGAGGACGCGGTCGAGGCCGTGGTCCCGCTCAAGCGCCAGGAAGCGATGGGTCAGTTCGACCTCTTCGGGTTCGGCGGGGACGACGACGCCGGGGACGCGGTGTCCTCGTCGCCGCTCGCGCATCTGAAGTTCGGGGAAGAGGAGTATCCGCGCAAGCAGCTCCTGGCCTACGAACGGGAGATGCTCGGCCTCTACGTCTCGGCGCACCCGCTGGACGGCGCCGAACGCATCCTGCGCAAACACGCGCCGCGGCCGATCGCCGGGATCCTCGCCGATCCGCCGAAGGAAGGTGAGCTGGTCGTCTCCGGGCTGATCACCTCGCTGGAACGCCGGGTCAACAAGAAGGGCGAGCCCTGGGCGATCTGCACCATCGAGGACATGGACGCCTCGCTCGAGGTCCTGTACTTCCCGAAGTCCTACGCGATGTTCTCCGCCGATCTCATCGAGGACAACGCGGTGCTGGTCAAGGGCAGGGTGAACTGGCGCGAGGACAAGATGTCCATCTTCGGCGGCGGGCTCGTGCCGCTCGACCTGTCCGAGGTCGGCAACGGCGACGAGGATCTGCCGCTCGTCCTGCTGGCCGCGGCGGAGAAGATCGACCAGTCGGTGGTCAGCGAGCTGAAGCAGACGTTGCTGGCGCACAAGGGCGAGACCCCGGTGCACCTGAAGCTGGTCGGCAAGAACCAGACGGTCTTCGCGCTCTACGACTATCCGGTCAAGGTGACTTCGATGCTGATCGGTGAGCTCAAGGGGATTCCCGGCATCGCCGCCAGCACCTGATGAGCACCTACGAACCCGATCCCCGGCGCTGGAAGGCGCTCGCCGTCTCCCTCGCCGCCGGGTTCATGGGCCTGCTCGACGTCAGCATCGTCAACACGGCGCTGCCGTCGATCCAGAAGGATCTCGGCGCGTCGAGCGGCGGGATCCAGTGGGTCGTGTCGGGCTACGCGCTGGCCTTCGGGCTGGTGCTGGTGTCCGGCGGCAGGCTCGGCGACGCGCTCGGCCGTCGCCGCATGTTCCTGTTCGCGCTCGCCGCCTTCGTGCTGACCAGCGCGTTCGCCGGCGCGGCGCCGAACGAGACGACGCTGATCATCGCGCGGCTGCTGCAGGGTTTCGCCTCGGGCATGATGACGCCGCAGAACAGCGGGATGATCCAGGACCTGTTCCGCGGCGCGGAACGAGGCCGCGCGTTCGGCATGTTCGGCGCCACCGTCGGGATCTCGACCGCCGTCGGACCCGTGCTCGGCGGCGTGATCCTCGCGGTCTTCGGTGATCCGGAAGGCTGGCGCTGGATCTTCTACGTGAACGTGCCCATCGGGATCGTGGCGTTCGCCCTCGCTTTGAGATGGCTCCCGAAACCGGGGACACCGGCGAGAAGCCTGCGGGGCGAGATCGACTTCGTCGGCGTCATGCTGCTGGGTGTCGCCGTCCTCGGCGTCCTGCTGCCGTTGATCGAATCCGAACAGGGCGGGCTCAGCAGCCTGTGGTGGCTGTTCGTGGTCGCGGTGGTCTTCGGTTTCGCGTTCGTGCGCTGGGAACGCTCGATGGTGCGACGCGGCCGTCCGCCGCTGCTCGACACCCGGCTGTTCACCGGCACCCCGGGCTACGCCACGGGTGCCGCCGTCGGCGCGCTGTACTTCAGCGGGTTCACCGGTATGTGGCTGGTCTTCGCCATCTTCTTCCAGCAGGGCCTCGGCTACACGCCGCTGCAATCCGGGCTCGCCGTCACCTCCTTCGCCCTCGGTTCGGCCGTGTCGGCGGCGATCGCGGGACGGCTGGTGCCGAAATGGGGCCGCAAGCTCACCGTCACCGGGCTGGTCATGGTGATCGCCGGGATGATCACGGTCGCCGTCCTCGCCGGGCAGGATCCCGGTGCCGCGGCGGGCTGGTGGTTCGCGCTGCCGTTGCTCGTCGCGGGCGTCGGCGGCGGCATGGTCATCTCGCCCAACACCACGCTGACCCTGGAATGCGTCCCGACGTCGATGGCGGGGGTGGCCGGGGGAGCGTTGCAGACCGGACAGCGGATCGGCACGGCGATCGGCACCGTCGTGCTGGCCTCGGTCTTCCACGCCGTACTGGGCGCGAACGGCGGCTACCCGTCGGCGCTGACCGCGGCGATGCTGTGCGCCGCCGTCCTGACGAGTTCGGCGCTTCTACTCGCCGTGATCGAACTCCGTGCCCGCCGGAAGCGGCGTTTGCTCACCGAGCGGGAGGAAGCCGAGCGGGCCGCGGCCGACAGCCAACGCGGCTGAGTCATCCGTGCGTGCCGATGACTACGTTCGGCAAGACCGATGCTCCATCCGAGTGACTGACGCCGTCATCCTCTGGTGCTACTCAGAGCAACCGGGTAGACCTAACGGAGCCTTCACTGCTGTGTCTTGGCTACCGACAGTGGTATTTCTGTCGGTCGATCGGGGATGGATCGACCGGCGAAGCGATCGTGGTGAGTCCGGAGTTTCAGGAATGGACACCCACGGTCACGAGCCGGTGGACGGCCGTCGGCGTCCGCGGGGGACCGTTCGGCGGCAGCCGGCTCACCACCACTGACGAGCCGAGTCCTGGTGAGGCATTCGCGCGGGTGGGTCCGCGCGGGGTCGCCTGGGGAGGTGCACCCGGCCCGGGCCCACTCGCCGCGCGTTCCTCCGAGTGTGTGAACCGCTCCCGGCTGCGAAGATCTTCCGCAGAACGAGCGTGGAGGAGCGGTGATGGCGGAGGGTTCTGTACGGCGGAGTCGGCTGCGGGTCTGGTACCGGCCGATGACGATGCGCGATTCCGGAGAAGGGCACCGGGTCGCGACCCCGCTGGAGCTGTTGTTCGACCTGTGTTTCGTGGTCGCCGTCGCGCAGGCGGCCGCCGGTCTGCATCACGCGATCGCCGAAAACCACATCGGGCACGGGGTGCTCAGCTTCGGGATGGTGTTCTTCGCGATCTGGTGGGGCTGGCTGAACTTCAGCTGGTTCGCGTCCTCGTTCGACACCGACGACGTCCCGTACCGCTTGGTGACCTTGGTGCAGATCGCCGGCGGGCTGACCGTCGCCGCCGGTGTCTCGTCGGCCTTCAAGGGCGACTTCACGATCATGGTGGCCGGTTACGTCCTGATGCGGCTGGCGATGGTCGTGCAATGGCTGCGCGCCGCGCGGACCGATCCGCACTGCCGCCCGGCCGCGGCGCGGTACGCCATCGGCATCACGATCGTCCAGATCCTGTGGATCGTCCGCCTCGGCCTGCCGGAGTCGCTGGCGCTGCCGTCGTTCTTCGTGCTCCTGGTGGCCGAGCTCGCGGTCCCGATGATCGCCGAACGCAAGCGCTGGACGGGCTGGCATCCGCACCACATCGCCGAGCGCTACGGCCTGTTCACGATCATCGTGCTGGGTGAATCCATCCTCGGCGCGACCACCGCGGTCAAGGAGGGGCTGGACAAAGGCGAGCACACCGGCAGCCTGATCTCGCTCGCCGCCGCGGGGCTCGTGCTGCTCTTCTCCCTGTGGTGGCTGTACTTCGACCAGCCGGGCCACGTCCGGCTCGAGAAGGCGAAGAGCCTGTTCACCGTCGCGAGCTGGGGTTATGGGCACTACCTGATCTTCGCTTCGGCGGCCGCGCTCGGCGCCGGCCTCGAAGTCGCCGTCGACTACGACACCCACACTGGACACGTCGCCTCGCTGCCCGCGGCCATGGCCACGACCGTGCCCGTCGCGATCTACCTGCTCAGCGTCTGGCTGATGCACATCGGCCCCACCAACGAATGCCGTCCGATCGCGCTCGGGTTCCCGGTGACCGCGGTGCTCGTGCTCGCCGCTTCGTTCACGTCCGCGCCCATCCACATCACCGCCGGGCTCGCCGCCGCCCTCGTCGTGCTGACGGTCGTCGCCACGCACGGAGAGCCGGTTCCGGGGGAGGGCCCGATCGACGCAGGTCAGCGCCCCGACGCGAAAAAGGGGACCCCCCTGTAAACGCCGGTTTCGGGCCGTGTAATGTTCTCTTCGTCGCCAGGGAAACCGAGCGGCCGCCGGGAACACGAACCAAGCTCCCACCGGATGGTGGTAGAGTGGGTGGTCCCGAACCGGAGAGGTAACTCTACCCCGCTGAAACGGCAGTTTCGAGCAGGTGTTAGCGTATGCTCCGGACAAAAGCCAAGAAATGACTGCTTCGGATAAGGCCGGGTTTTGCCTGGTGCGATCTGGGGTGTGTTGCTTGAGAACTCAACAGTGTGCTAGTGAACTAAGCCAGTAGAGCTTATGTATTTGAACCTCGTTTGAGGTTCCTTTGAGAGCAAGAAAATTTGCCTCGATCAAATTTGACATTGTTGGAGAG
>NZ_QHHX01000005.1:0-721738 GCF_003947485.1 Amycolatopsis sp. WAC 01416
GCCGGTTCAGCCGGGCCAGCGCCCGGAACCGGACCGCCTCAAGCCGGGCGATCCCCACCGACGCCGCTTACGCGACAGCGACGGAATCATTGTCGTCCAACAAACCTATCGAAGCATTCACCGACTCCAAAGCGCTCCGATCGGCGAGTTTCCCGAGTAGCGCCACCGGCCCGGATCTGTGCATGTCCACCCCACGACCATACGACCGGCCACCGACAATCCGGATCACGAAGCCACTCTGGGGCATTGCCGATTTCCGGCAATGAAGCCCAGACCGCTGTCGTCACATCTCGGCGACAGCGGCCCAAAGCAAGCCCGCCGCACATCGCATCGCGGACGACCGACCGTTCCGAAGCAGCCCGATAGCCGCCTCCACCGCGCGACTCATCGGGTCCTCGTCGCATCGACGTCGGCATCGACGATTTCCGGCAACATGCCTTCGCGATTGTTCGGTGTTCGGACCGAACACCGAACACCGAACAACCGAACAGCCGGGTTTTCGCTCAGTTGGTGTCGAGCGCGACCGCGATGTCGCCCAGTGGCAGTGGGAAGTCACCCACCTTGGTCGCCGCTCCGTTCAGCAGGTTGACGGTGTAGAACGCCGAGCCGCCGCTCGCCGGGTTCAGCACGGCGAACCCGGTTACCGCCGTCGCCTTGCCGCCGTTCAGGTCGCTGTAGATGTCGAAGCCCGCGTTCGGGCCGGCGTCGACGCCGAGCGCGCCGGTCGGGGCCAGCAGCCCGTTGTTGGCGGGCGACTGGATGAGCACCTGGTCGCTGCCGGTGCCGATGTCGAACAGCGTGGTCGCGCTGTCGGGGTCGAGGTCGTTGTTGGTGTACGCGGCGGCCGTGACGCCCTTGGCCGGGGCCGTGAGCGGCGGGGTGGTCAGGGTCGAGTCTTCGGTGGTGCTGTGGGTGGCGAGGTTGTGGCGGAGGTTCTGGCCGTTGTCGCTGATGACGCGCAGCCGGTCGGCCGCCGGGTTGAAGTCGACGCCGAAGTACGTGCCGTACAACGGAACGCTCAGTTGCGAGACCTTCGTGACGACGACGTCGGGGGTCGCGGGCGGGGTCTGGATCGTGTAGATGCAGCCCTTGTTCCCCACCCCGTACATCACGCCGTTCTGGACGCGGAAGTCGATCCCGATCAGGTTCGTCTCCCCGCAGACGAGTCCGTTGACGAGCCGCACCCAGTCGAGCACGTCGGGTCTGTCGGTGGAGAACATCGCCATGAGCCTGCCGTCCGTGGAGATCGCGTACGTCTTCAGCCCGGCGACCTGTGCCGAACTCCCGCCGGCGGTCCCGACGACGAGCGCCGCCGCGACGGTCACCGTGGTGGCCGCCGCGACCATGGCCTTCTTGAGTCCTGTCTTCATCTCCTGCTCCCCTCAACGGAAACTGTGCGGCCACAAGCTAATCGGCGGCACTGGACACCGATTGGACGTCGATTGGACCCGGCGTACGGCGGATTGCGGACGGACGGGGCCGGCGGAACAGTGGGAGGACAACGGAACGAGGGGGAACGATGACGATCAGGAATGCCGTGGCCGGTTCGGTGCTCCTCTGCGCGGGGCTCACGTTCGTCGCCGAAGGTGAGGCGAACGCGGCGCGCGACTGCGCTTCCGGCGTCAAGACCATCAAGCCCGTCGTCCTCGAAGACCCCGGGAGGTGGACCTACACCTACGGGCTTTCCTGGTGCGCGGACGGCGGGACGATCGGCTGGGCCGAGGCGTCGGTGACCCCTCGGGTGCTCGATACCGCTTGCCGGTGGGCCGGCCGGATCGAGGAAGCGGTGAACCCGGTGCCGGGCGGTCCGGGGTGGAGCGCGTTCGACATGAGCGAGTTCTCCTGCTTGGCCAGTGACGGCAAGGAACACGGCGTGAATCCGTGGGTCGTCGTCACGTTCGCCCCGGTCGGCGCGTACGACACTCGAAGCGGCATCGAAGCGACGTGACTCAGGCTCGGAGGATGGCGTCGACGACGAGCGCCGCCCGTCTTCGCAGCGCCCGGTAACCCGCCCGCTCGGCCAGCGCGAGAGCTTGCCGGGCCTTGCCGATGTCCCCGGTGGCGGTCGCGAGGCCGATGAGCGCGTCGACCTCGGGATACCGGTCGCCGGTTTCCCTCAGCAGGGCCAAAGCCTGCCGATAGCGGCGCGCGGCGTCCTGGTGCCGCCCCGCGCGGTGATGCACGCCGGCGAGCGCGACGAGGGCTTCGCCTTCGCCACGCGGTTCGCCGGTCTCCCGCGCCAGCCGCAGGCCGTCGCGCGCGTGGTCGAGGGCGTCGGTGAGCCTGCCGAGATCGCGGTACACGGACGCGAGCCTGCCGAGCGTTTCCGCTTCGCCCGCCCGGTTCCCGGCGTCGCGATGCAGGGTGAGCGCCTTGGCGAGCAGCCCTCCCGCCTCGGTGATGAAGCCGCGAGCGTGCTGCACCTGCCCGAGATTGCTCAGGTTGATCGCCACGCCGTAGCGCGAGCCGAGCCGCCGATACCGGCGCAGCGCCTGCGCGTAATGCTCGGCCGCACGCGGCAGATCGCCCATCTCCCACTGGACGAGCCCGAGATTGCCGAGCGCGACCGCCTCACCGGCAGGCCTGCCGCTGCTCCTGCTCAGTTCCAGGCCTCGCGAGAACCGCGCCGCGGCGGCGGGAAGCCGTCCGGACTGCCAATACACGCAGCCGAGATTGCCCAGCACCGCCGCCTGCGCCTCCACCCATTTCGCCCGCCGGGCCAGGGCGAGCGCGCCCGTGTAGCGCCGGACGGCCTGCCGGTACCGGCCCTGGCGGAAACTCAGGTCGGCCAGGCTGAACCGGGCGGACGCGCGAGCGTGGAGATCGCCGTCCTCGTCGGCGGCGGACAGCGCGGCTTCGGCGGCGGCCCGCCATTCCACCTGGCGCAACGACATCCAGAAATAGCCGCGCAGGGCATCGGACAGCGACCAGGCCACCGCGGGTGGCCCGGACCTGGCGGCATCCTGGACGACGGCGACGATGGCGCCCAGTTCCGTCTCCAGCCAGGCCGCCGGTGTTTCCGTGACGGTGCTGGGGATCCGGCCGTCGGGTACGACCGGATGGCCGCGGAACATGTGCGGGTACACCAGCCGGGCCGCGCGGTCGACCGCACGCAGGTACCACTCGTGCAACCGCCGCCGGGCGGCTTCACGTTCGGCCCGGGTTTCCTCCGCCTCCAGGCGATCTGCGGCATAGCGGCGAAGCAGGTCATGGAAGTGATACCGATCCGGAGCATGCTGCTCGACCAGATGCGCCCCCGCGAGTGTGTCCAGCATCGGTCGTGCTTCACGCAGACCGGTGAGGACTTCGACCGGTTCGACGCCGATGTCGTTGCCCGGTATCAGGCTCAGCAACCGGAACAGACGCCGCGTTTCGGCGGGCAGGGCCGCATAAGAGAGGTCGAAGGCGGTCCGGACCGCGATCTGTTCGTCGCCCGGCACACTGAGCGCGGCGAGAAGATTGCCCTTGCGCAACTCGATGGCGTAGTCCTCCAGGCCGTAACCGGGGTTGTCGGCGAGATTGGCCGCCGCGATCCGCAGCGCCAGTGGCAGATACGCGCAGAGTCCGGCGACTTCGGCGGCCGCCTCGTGTTCGGCCCGGATTCGTTCCGTGCCGATGACCCGGCCCAGCAACTCCAGTGCCGCACCGGGATCGAGCATGTCCAGCGTGAGCCGCCGGGCGCCGTGCAGGGCGATCAGCCCGGTCATCCGGTCGCGGCCGGTCACCAGCACCAGACAGCCGGGGCCGGCAGGCAGCAGTGGCCGGACCTGATCGGCGCCGGCGACGTTGTCCAGTACTACCAAGGCTTTCCGGTCGGTCATCAGCGTCCGGTACAGCGCCGACGCGGTTTCCGTGTCGGCGGGTACGCGTTCGGCGGGGATCTCCAGCGCGGACAGGAACCGGCTGAGTACTTCGAGCGCGGACGCGGGCGGGCCCGCCGAATGGCCGCGTAGATTCGCGTAGAACTGCCCGTCGGGGAACCGGTCGGAGACGCGGTGCGCCCAGTGCACGGCCAGCGCGGTCTTTCCGGCCCCCGCGCTCCCCGAGACGGCCGCGATCGCCACTGTGCCGCCGTGTCCGCCGGGACGCGGCAGCAGTTCGTCTAAAATGGACAGTTCGGTGGCCCGGCCGGTGAACCAGTGCGGTTCGGCGGGTAGCTGCCGGGGGATCCGCTTCGCCGGGCCGGCCTCGACGATCCCGATCGGCTCGCCGTCGTCGAGGAGGGCGGCGTGCGCGGCGAGCAGTTCGGGCCCGGGTTCGACGCCCAGTTCCTCGATGAGCCGTTCACGAACCCGTTGGTACAGAAGGAAAGCCGTGGCCCGCTGCCCGGAACCGTGATAGGCGCGGATCAGCCGCGCTTGCGCGGGTTCGTCCAGCGGCTGGTCCGCGGCGGCCTCGACGAGCTCCGTCAGCACCTCTTCCGCGGCGCCGAGGGCGAGCATCGCGTCGCCGTACCGGGCGAGCAGCGAACGGCGTTCCGCGACCAGTGACACGACCTTCGGATGCGTTGCCAGCAAAGGGATATCGGCCAGCGGTTTACCGTGCCACCAGCGCAGGGCCTCGCCGAACAAGGCGGCGGCGCGGCCCGTCTCGCCGTCACGCTGGGCGTCGGTGCCTTCGGCGACGAGACCCCGGACGTGCGGCAGGTCGATCTCGACGGCGTCCCAGCGCAAGGCGTAACCGCCGCCGACATGCGGCAGGACCTCGCTGCCGGACCGTGGCGGGCGGCCGGGTTCCAGCAGCCGCCGCAGATGTTTGACGTGGGTCTGGAGGACGTTCACCGCGCTGCGTGGCGGCCGTTCGCCCCAGAGCGCGTCCACCAGGTCCTGCTTGGCCATCGCCTCGCCGCCGGCGAGCGCCAGCAGTCCCAGCACGGCGCGGCGGCCCGGCGGGCCGAGGTCGACTTCCGTCCCGTCGAGCCATACGCGCAGCGACCCCAGCACCTGGATCCGTACGGCCGTCGGCGCCACCGGTGGGAACGTAATCGCACCTTCCGCCGTCGCACAAGGACGAACGCCGGAAAGGGCCCCGCTGCGCCCGGCTTTGGGTCCGCTCAGGCTAACGCGGTTCGGCGGGCAGGAGGTCGTGCCCGTTCCAGGTGAACCGCGCCGTGGTCACCGCGTCGTCGCCGTCACCGCCGGTGATGAGCTGGTGGATGCCGACGCCGCCGAGTTCGGCGTAGGTGCACCATTCGTGGTCCGACGTCAGCATCAGGTCGAGGTCGAGCGCGGACAGCAGGCCGAACACCTGCCCCCGGTTGGTGGTGTCGACACCGACGAACACCTCGTCGAGCAGGATCACCCTCGGCGCCTCGGGCGCGGCCTGGTAGTGCGCGGCGACGGCGGCGAACAGCGGCAGATGCAACGCGATCGCCTTCTCCCCACCGGAAAGCGCGCCGTGCAGCTTCTTGGTCAGCAGCTGCCAGCCCGCCCCGTTCGCGCGGTCGACCTTGACCACGAACCGGTGCCAGGACGTGTAGTCGAAGACCTGCGCGAGCTGCTGTTCCCAGCTGGTCGCCGTGTCGTCCGCCTTCGCCTGTTCGACGCGCTCGCGGAAGAACTTGTGCAGTGACACGCGGTCTTCGGCGGTCAGCTGGTCCGGATCCTTCAGCAGCAGGTCCCGCGCGGTCTTGGTACCCGGCGGCAGATCGGGGGAGACCTGCCAGACCAGCCGGACGGCCACCCTGGACGCGGTCCGCACGCGTTCGAGGCGCGCGTTCATGCCGTCGACGAGGTCGTTGGCCTGCCGGATACGCGCCGCCAGATGACGGCGGGTGTCACCGGTCAGCGTCTTGTCGAACAGGTCGCTTTCGCGATCGGTGATCTCGTGCCTGCTCTGTTCCGCTTCGGCGTAAAGGATCTTCAGCAGTTCTGCCGCGCCGACCCGGAGTCCGTCGACGACGGCGGTGAAGATCTGGACGTCCTCGTCGGTCTCCAGATCGAGTTCCGCCCGCGAGCTGAGCGTGTTCCGGCAGGTGTGCACGGCCTCGGACAGCCGGTGCAGCGCCTCGCCGAGGTTGCTCGGCGCATGCGGCACGGACGGCCACGCCGCGGCCACCAGCCGGGCCGTGTCGAGCGCCGACCGCACGCCGTCGGAGGCGGACAGGGTTGCCTGGAACTTCGGCAGGTCCTCGATCCCGCCGTCCGCGGGGAAGACGCCGGTGGCGAGCTTCCGGAACCGGAGCGCGGCGGCGTCCTGCTTCTTGGTGGCGTCCTCGCGGGCGGCCGCGTCGGTCGTGCGCCGGACCCCGAGCGCGCCGAGGCGGACCGCGAGTTCCTTGGCTTCGGCATTCGCGGCGCGGAGTTCGACGGCGAGTTCCCGCAGTTTCGTGCGCAGGCCGTCGATTTCGGCGAGCACCTCGCGCTGGCCGGTGCCGACGCTGCCCTCGATCGCGTCGAGCATCGCGGTGAGCTTGGTGCGTTCGGCCTCGGCTTCGGAAGCCTCGTCCTCACGCCGGGCGGCGTTCGCCTCCGACCGGTCCGCCTGCTCGGCGCACAGCTCCGCCCGCTGCTGCGCGGTGACCAGGTTTCCGTGCTCGTACAACCAGTTCTCGCCCTGGTCGGAGTAGGTGCGCAGGGCCGTGGCGAGCGCGGTCAGCGGCGCCCGTTCGGTCGGCAGCCCGCTCTCCGAAGCCTGCGCGGTCAGCTCGTGCAGGGAGGTCTTGGCCTCGATCTCCAGCGCGGAGACGGCTGTCTCCCCGTGCCGGACGGCCGCGTCGGCGGCGGTCAGCTCCGCCTCGGCCGCGGTCGATTCCCCGGTCGCGGCAAAGAGATCATCGTGGCCGGGGCGGGCGGCGCGTTCGATCTTGATCAGCTCGCGCCTGCCGCGCGACGCGGCCAGCTCGCCGTCCAGTTCGGCGATCGTCTTTTCACGGAGGGAAATCTCGTCCCGCAGCTCGGCGATCCGGCGCTCCCTGGCGCGCAGGCGGGCGGCGGCACCGATGTACGCCGGGGCTTCCTTCGTCCAGCTGCCCGACAGGCCGCCCATCCGCCAGGCGCCGTCCGCGCCGATCGCGGCGGGGCCGGCGGGAAGCACGTCGTCGAAGGCGATCACTTCGAGGATCCGGCGGATCTTCGCCGGGGAGAGTTCCGCGTCGGGCTCCGGCACGAGGACGTCGGCGAGCGAACGGCCGGAGGCCACCACCGGCAGCGTCCCGGTCTCCGCGAGGACGTCGTGTCCTTCGACGACACCGTGGGAGTTCACCCAGGCGTCCAGCAGCCCGGCGCCTTCGAGCGCGGCCTCGATCCCCGCGTGCGTGCTCTCCGGGACCGAGCCGGCGAAATCGACCAGCCGCCATAGCGGCGCGCCGCTCATCTCCGCGCGGTCCGCCGTGCGGGTGCGCGGCGCCTCGGGCGCGAGGACGTCCTCCGTTTCGAGCACACCGGCCTCGACGAGGAGTTCGTCGTGCTCGGCGCGCGCCGCGGCCAGCGCGGCACCGGTCGCCGCCTCCCGCCTGATGATGTCCTCCAGCACGGTCTCGGCGACCGCGCTGATCCTGCCCAGCAACGAGACTTCGGCCTCGGCGTCCCGGACGAGCGCTTCCACGTCGGGGAATCGCAGCTCACGGCAACCGATGGCCCATTCGGCGAGCCGGGTGCGCAGATCGCTCAGCGCGAGCTCCCGGGTCGCCGTCGTGAGGTCCACCCTTTCCCGCGCGGCCGAGAAATCCGACCTCGCCCGGTCGAGATCCGCTTCCGCCTGGTGACGGCGGCCGACGGCGCGATCGCGGGTGTCCAGTGCCCGGCCGACGCTCTCGACCTGGTCACGTTTGCCGCGGACGGCGGCCTGCAGCAACGGACGGAGCCGGGCGGGTTCCGATTCCTTCAGCCCGGAGACGAGTTCGTCGTGCACCCCGGCCAGATTCGCGCGGGTCGCGGCGGCACGGACCTCGGTCTCCATCGAGCGGACGAGGTCGGCCTGCCGTTTCGCGACCTGCTTCGCCGCCCGCGACCGCTCCTCGTCGGCGTCCGCCTCGGCGCGGAGCCGATCCGCGTCCGCGCGCAGCGTTTCCGCCTTTTCGCGCGTGGACAGCGTCCGTTGCCGCAGCTTGTCGAGTTCCTGGCCTTTTCGGTACGAGTCGGATTCGGTCAGCCCGGCGAGGCGGGCTTCGGCCTCTTCGACGTCCTTTTCGAGCTTCGCCGCCCGTGCCTCGGCGGCTTCCTTCTTCGCGGCGACCTCGTCGTACTCCTCGGCCGAACGACGGGCTGCCGCGGCGAGTTCGTCGAGTTCGGTGGTCGCGGCGATGAGGTTCGCGGCGCCCGCGCGCAGCACACGCTGGGCGTAGGTCTTCTGCCGCGCGGCCAGCGCGCGGGTCGCGTCGACCTCGGTCTCCAACGAGCCAAGCCGTTCGCGCTGCGCGTCGAGCCGCTCGAATCCCTCGGCGAGGTCCGCGATCTCCTGCTGCCCCAACGGCGGAAGCGCGCGGGAGAGCAGGTTGGACAGCAGGCTCGGGTCGAGCCGCTGCGAGAGTTTGGGCATCCGCAGCTGGAGCAGCGCGGTGATCAGCGCGTCGTACCGCTGTTCGCTCAAGGTGGGGAACAGTTTCGCGCGGATCTCCGCGCGGTATTCGGCCGCGCCGGCGTGCACCGTCCCGTGCTCGCCGAGGGCTTCCTCCAGTGCGTTCTTGGTCAGCGGCTGGCCTGCCTCGTTGACCAGCGGCAAGCCGTCGCCCACCCGCAGGCCGGTGGTGAAGAAGTCGGCGTGCACCGTGCTGGTGTGCGTACTCGCCTGAAGCCGCGCGCCGCAGGTGAACCACTTGTCCCCGGCCATGCCGAATTCGAGCCACACGTATCCGACGCGCGTGGCGCCGGAAGCGCCTTCGCCCATCAGGTTCCAGTGCATGCTGCGTTCACTGGTGCCGAAGGTCGACAGCCGGTTGGCGCGCAGGCTCGCGTCGAACAGGAACGGAAGCAGCAGCTCCAGCGCCTTCGACTTCCCGCTCCCGTTGGGGCCGCGCAGCAGCAGCCGCCCGTCGTGGAACTCGAAGATCTCGTCGTAGTAGCGCCAGATGTTGAGGATGCCCGCACGGGACGGGATCCACCTCGTCACGGTCACGGCGCCTCCTCGTTTCGGTCGGTGTACCTCGCGGCGGCCGGGAGTGGCCGGACGAGTTCGCCTTCGGTGCGGATCAGGCCGAAGCCGGTCAGCACCGCGAGCGCGTCGACGGTCAGCCGTCGCACGCCGTCCTTGCCCCGGTACGTCTTGGCCCAGCGCGGGAACCGTTTCAGCAGTTTCGCGGTGGCGTTGCGCAGGTAGTCGGTCGTCCGCGGCTCGTCGAGCGCGTCGAGCAGCAGGAGCGCGGCGACCTTGGCGTTGCTGCCGTCGTCCGGGAAGCGCTCGTCGGTGGCCAGCCCGTCGACGTCGACGAGCAGCACGCCCTCCGCGCGTTCTTCGAGGACGAAACCGCCCTGCTCCGCGGCACGCCGCAGCAGCTGGCGCCCGGTCGGCGAACCGAGGTACGCGCGCTCCTCCGCGGTCAGTTCGGCGAAGTACAGCACGGGGTCGTCGACGAGACGGCGGAAGACCGTATGGCGCAGCCACAGGTTCCGCTGGACGTCCGACGCGCTCGGCGTGTCCTCGTGGCGGCCCGACGAGAGGCCGTAGCGCTGCTCGTACGACACCGCCTCCAGCAGCTCCTCGAACCGCAGCGCGACGTCGTCGGTGAGCACGGCCAGCTGCGACGGCCCGACCGGCGCGGCGAGCATCCGCAGCAACAGGGTCGCGTCGACCCGGAACAGCACCTTCGCGGTGGTTTCGTCCACAAAGGACTCCGGGTCGCCGTCGGCGGTTTCGAGGACGCCGAAGGACTCCAGCAGTTTCAGGACGTCCACGAACGCGAGACGTTCCGCCCTGGTGGCGACGTCGAAGGTGGTCACGAGGTCATCGGCGGCGCTCGCTTTCGCGACCCGGCCGGCGAGCAGGCCGATCGTGGTCACCGGCACCGTGAGCAGTTCGGCCGCCACCACGCACAGCAGGACGTAGCGACGGCGGTCGAACGCCGCGCGCCCGGAACGGACCCGTCGCGCCGGGCGGGTGGGATCGGCGGCCGCGCGGATCTTGACCAGCCGGGCGTAGCCGAGCCGTGGTTCGACGGTGAGCGTCCAGCCGCAGTAGTAGTCGAACCACTGCCGGATGGGTTCGCGGCGGCGCCGGATGAGGTCGAAGGTCTCGGGGGAGCCGCGCTCGCCGATCAGCGGGGTGGCCAGCAGCGCCCGGATCCCGCGCGCGACTTCTTCGCGCTCCGCGATCACCAGTTGGTTCGTGAGGCTCACGCACCGCCTCCGGCCGTACTGATCTCGATCTCGTAGTCGGGGCCGCGGAAGACACCGCTCGTGGTGGTCAGTCGTGCGACAGCGCCGTTTCGCGACGGCCTCAGGACGATCTCGATCTGGCCGTCGGACGTTGTGCTCCGCCGGGTGCCGTCCGCGCCGGGGCTGCTGCCCAGCGCTTGGCCCAGCAGGTCCAGCAGCCGCTCGAAAACGGTATGGTCCAGCTTCTCGAACGCCGAAAGCCGCACGACCCCGCCGGTGTCGAGCATGCTCCACGCCGACTCGAGTTCGGCGCGTTCCGCGATCGCCTGCCGGACCCGTGCCGCCCGGATCTCGGTGACGTCGCGAACGCGCCCGGTCCGGGTGAACCGCTCGGTGCGGCCCGCCGACCGGAGCAGCTCCGACACTTCGACGGGCGGCGCGTCGAGCCACGACGCCGTCGTACTGACCACTTCCGGATCCGCGTGGGCGAGGTGCGCGTGCCGCGCGGAACTGAGCCCGAACATCGTGGACCACAGGCGATGCAGGTCCTCCTGTGCCGGGACGACGGTGAACCACCGCGCCAGCTCACGGAAATCGGCGACCGCGCTGCTCGCGCGCCGCCGGGATTCGGTGATCCGGTCCAGCACCTGGAGCAACGTGATGATCGCCCGCCGCGCGACCTTGTGGAGCTCCTCGACCCGCGGCGTCGCCCCGTCTTCGGGCAGGAACCACGCGCGAAGCCCGTCCCAGCGGGCTTTGCGGAGCTCCAGCCACCGCTGATCCGGGCTCGGCAGGGCGGCGCCGTTGAGCGCGCGCCGGTGCACCCGCTCCACGCCGTGGTCGTCGATCTCCTTGATGCGGGTGGCGATGGTGTGGGTGTGATGCTCGAGGTCGTTCAGGAACTCCTGCAGATACGCGACCGTCGATGCCTTGACCTCGTGGAATGTCGCGAGGTCGGCTTCGGCGTGCAGCAGGCGCTGGAGGTCGCCGTTGAAGCGCTTCGTGTTGTCGCGGAACGCCTCGAGGTGGCTCTCGACTTCGGCGAGCGTGCTGAACACGCGCCTGTCGGTGCCGTCTTCGAGCTGCTTCGCGAGCTCACCGAGCCGCTCACCCAGCGCTTCGAGCGTCGCGGTCTGGAGGGCGCCGGTCGCGTTGAGCACCTCGTTCGCGCGGACCACACCCGCGTACGCCGCTTCGCCTTGCCGAGTGAGCGAGTACTGGAGATTGCGCCGCTCGTACTCGGACGCCGTCCGGTAGTCGCCCGCGTGGTTCTGGACGACGTCGAGGTGGCCTTGGCTCCTCAGCTGATCCAGCGCCTTGACCAGGTCTTCGTCGTCGAGCGTCTCCAGCCAGCCGACTTCCCGCAGCCTCGTGCGGACGTCGTCGATGCCGAGCGCCGTCACGAGCCGCTCGTTCGCCTCACCGAAGGCGTGCAGGATCGCCAGGGAAAGCCCTGATCTGCTGCCGTCGGTGAAACGGAACAGTTCGGGCGGAACACGGAGCGGATCCATGCGTCCTCCGGCGGATGGTGCGTGGGGCTACACGTTAGGGGGTCACCCAGACGAGTCCGAACGGACCGTCTTTTTTCACGCAGAGTGCTCAGGTCGTGAACAGCTCAAGGCGCACGGTGGTCCCCTCGACGGTGACCTTCCGGACCACGCGGCGGCCGTCGACCATCCGGTCGTCGTTCATCACTCCGGGCGCGAAGTCCGAGGCCTCGAGCAGCTTGGGCACGTCCTCCGCCGGAAGGGTGAGGACGACCTGGTACCTCGAGTCGATGCCCCGGTCGTACTTCGTCTCCAGCACCTTCCCGCTCGCCGGCATCGAGATCCCGCCGAACCGGAAGGCGTCCTCGGGTTTCGGGGTATCCGGTGTCGCCGCGCAACCGGCCAGGAGGAGGGCGAGGACCGCCAGCAGGGTGGTTTTCACCTAGCGTGAGACGCACGGCGGACGTAAGCGTTCCGTCACACCCGGACGGGGATGACAGGCGCGGTCCGGCACGTTGTACTGGATGTCAACGACCAGAGGAGATCAATCGTGACGGAAAAAGCTGTTCTCGCGGGCGGCTGCTTCTGGGGCATGCAGGACCTGTTCCGCCGGCACCCCGGGGTCGTCTCCACCAGGGTCGGCTACACCGGCGGCGACGTGCCGAACGCGACCTACCGCAACCACGGCTCGCACGCCGAAGGCATCGAGATCGTCTTCGACCCGGCGCAGCTCTCGTACCGCCAGATCCTGGAATTCTTCTTCCAGATCCACGACCCGACGACGCGCGACCGCCAGGGCAACGACATCGGCACCAGCTACCGGTCGGCGATCTACTACACCGACGACACGCAGAAGCAGGTCGCCGAACAGACGATCGCCGACGTCGACGCCTCCGGCAAATGGCCCGGCAAGGTCGTCACCGAGGTGACCCAGGCCGGTGACTTCTGGGAAGCCGAGCCCGAACACCAGGACTACCTGGAGCGCATCCCCAACGGCTACACCTGCCACTACGTGCGGCCGGAATGGCAACTGGGCGAGCGCTGATACCGGACCCGACCAGCCTTGAGCCGGCCTCAGGGCAGGTCGGGATCTTAAGGTGGCGGTAGGCGAACATGAGACGTGGCGTGTCCTGAAGGGTCCCTTTGAGACGTTGAAGGTCTCAAAGGGACCCTTCAGGACGCCGGGTTTCTCCAAGCCGAGCCTGCCTATGCCCTTGCGGCGAGACGCTGGTTGGCTTCGTCGACGTCAAAGCGCGCGGCGTCGAACCGGCCAGGGTCATCGAGGCCGAGCCAGCCGAGTACGTCGTGGTGTTCCTCGTGGCCGGGCTCGCCGAGTATCTGGATCAACCTCGCGTAACCGCCGGTACCGCCGACGTCCTCCGGCGGGCACGCCGCTTGACCCGCGATACACCGCGTATAACCCCATCGGACGTGGCGACCGTGGCTTTCTCGATCAGAATCTCGTGGTCCCAGCTGTCGCCGAAATCGTAGTTGTACTCGAGGCGGTCACCTGGCTTCACCAAGTCATCGAGCCGCAGTTCCCGTTCGTCGCGGTATTGCAGCTCAGGCTCGGCCTCGCCGTAGTAGGTCTGCCCGTCGAGGAAGTAGTGCAGGTGGTAGTTCTCCCAGCCCATCGCGGCCTGGATGACGACGTGCAGCCGGTCGAGCGGGATGGCCGCCGGAACCAATACCCGTCGCCACACCGGAAGGCCTTCGATCTCCAGCAAGGTGATCTTCACCTGGTAGATCGGATCGCCTGCTTCCGGCTCGCCCAAGATCCGCCGCATGCCGAACCGGCCGAGTTCGGTCAGCTCAGCCGATTCGCCCCGGAGGGTCACCGCTCCCAATCGCTGCAGGACCTCGAGCGTCTCCTTGGTGTCGCGGTCATTCGAGCGTCGCAACATCTCGAACTGTAGTTCGGTGAGATCGTCCAAGACCCAAGGCGCGCTGACGACATCCTACACGATCGCGCGCAAGCTCCCGATGCCGACGGCACCGTCGGTGTTGTACAACGCCGCCAACGCGGCGCGGCTGCCGTGCGCGAACTCCGGGCGCAGCAGTGACTCGCCGAATCCCGAGCGCAGGAACGCCTCGCCCAGCTTGTCGAACTCGGTGAACAGCGCGAGCCACAGCTTTTGTGGGTCCCCGAGGAGTGCCTGGTTCTTCTTCACCTGCACCAGTCGTTGGCCCGTCTTGCGGACCAGCTGCGCCACCTTGGCGCACTCCACGACGAGCGTCAGGTCGAGCAGCTCCTCGCTCGACCTGGTTTGTACACGCGGTCGCCGATGGCCTGGTCGAGCACGTCGCCAGTGCCCAGTAAGGGCACCAGTGCCCTGGCGTCAGCCATGGTAAGCCGCCCGGTCTGAGTGAGTTTGCGCCCCGCGCCCACCTATTCGGTGAACGCGCGCACCTGCTCGACCAGTTCGGATTTCACCGCGAGATCCATGCCACCCCTTCCAGGCTTAGTCATCCAGCCGGCACAGGTCGCTCAAACCCGCTTTGATCTGCTCCGGCGTCATGCCTCGCCGCTGATAGCCATACTGCGCCGCCGCCAGTGGCGCGAGCAGCGCGTCGGCCTTGAAATGCGCGTTCGCTTCCGGCTCGATCTCGCTGATCAGCGCGACCAGATGACTGTGGTGCAGCCGGTACGCGCCCGTGACGAACCGCGCCATCGGCGTCTCCGTCTCCGCGACCATGAGCAACTCGCCATGCGTCTCAAGCCTATCGACGTACGCTTCCAGGAACGCCCTGAGTCGTTCTTTTGGTGGCGCTCCGGGCCCGAGCGGTGGCGGCCCGCTGATGAACGCCTCCTGGAACTCGCGCTCGTTCTCGTCGAGCAACGCCTGCGCCAACGCGCCCTTGTCCGGGAACCGCCGATACACGGTTCCGATCCCGACGCCCGCCTCCGCCGCGACCTCGTCCAACGCGAGTCCGTCGATCCCTTTGGCCGCCACAAGCCTGGCCGCCGCCTGGACGATCTTCTGCCGGTTGCGAGCCGCGTCCGCCCGCTCTGGAGTCCCGGCTCCTGCGATGGGAAGCACCTCGTGAGCCTAACCGGTGGACAAGTGGAACTTTCTCCAGTTAACTAAGCGGAGAAACTTCCACTTAAGGAGACTCGGATGTCTGTCGAACACTTCACGAGCGACGACGCTTCGACCTGGTTCCAACGCCTCGACCAGCAGATCTTCCTCGCCGACGTCCTCGCGCAAGACAGTGGCGCGTCGATGTCGGTCGGCTTCGCCCGCTACGGGAAGGGCGAGAAGAACCCGTGGAAGATGACCTACGACGAGGCCCTCGTCATCACTTCCGGCACTTTCACCGTCGAGGGACCTTCGGGGTCGGTGACGGCTCGGGCGGGTGAGGTGATCTACCTGCGGGCAGGGACCGAGGTCGTCTACGTGGCCGATGAGGACACGGAACTGGTGTACGTGACCTATCCGCATTGGCTGGCCGCCACGGAAGCGTCAGCCGAAGCCCATCGCCTCGGCGATTTCCACGAGGCTTAGCGAAGATCCGCCAATAAGGCAGGGAGGACGAGTTCCTCCTCTATGCGTACCCCGCGCCCCTCCATCGCCGGTCTCAGGTCCGGATCCCAGGCGGCGTCCGCCGGCTTTCCCGTCAGCGGACCGCCCGCCGCGGTCGTTGCGGTGTACGTCGCGGCATCGAATCGCCACGGTTGCCAGGAAATCCGGTCTCGCAAGGTATTACCGATCCGGATACCGCCCCAAATCGAAGTCGCCGTGATACCTGAAACCGGCTCCCTTCGCCGCGAGGAGATCGAGCAGCCGCCACACCGCGGCCGAGGGCTGGCCGTTCACGCAGACGAGCGGAGGACAGCCGGGGCCCAGCTCATCGGCCGCCGACGCCAGGACGATCGGGTTCTCGCAGACCGACACCATCCCGGCTCCGACACCGAGCCACGCGGTGGTCAGCTGGCGTAGCGTCAGGACACACGGTTCGCCGGAGGCGAGCCGTTACCGAACTGGAGTGAGACGTTGACAGCGCTAACAGTCCATTGATGTGATCAGTATGCGTCGACGTGTACCGTTGCGGGTATGGGCTCGGACACTTCAGCGCTGGTAACTGCAGCGGAGATCGCCAAGCTGGCTGGCGTGACGCGTGCTGCCGTGTCCAATTGGCGTAAGCGATATCCGGATTTCCCCGAGCCCGCGAGCGGCGCGGGCGGGCGGGCTCTATATGCGTTGTCCGAGATCGACCTTTGGCTGGGCACGCACGGCAAACGCGACGACGTCTCAGCCGAGGTGCTCGTTTGGCAGGCGGTGCGTGATCAATACGGCGACGAGATTCTCACGGGCCTCGCCGACGTCACAGAGCTGCTCGTGTCGGGTGGCTCCACTGTGGTTGGGCCGGACCTTCGGACGTTGGTGCTTGGCCTCGCCGAGGAGAGCTCAGAAGCCGACGTTGTCGCCGGGCTCATCGAGCGATTTCTCGGTTCTCCAGGCCGAGCGGGCGTAGAACAGGGAACATCGGCACGCCTGGTTCAGGCGATCCGCCACTTCGCAGGTGAGATCACGGGTGTCGTTTTCGATCCAGCCTGCGGAATCGGCTCACTGCTCTTCTCGGTCGGGGACCGGCCGGGTGTGACACTGGCTGGACAGGAGGTCAATCCTGAGGCCACAAGGTTCGCATCGGCACGGGCGGCGCTCGACAGGGCGGTCGGCGCGAAGATCGAGGTGGGCGATTCGCTTCGTGAAGATCACTGGCCGGGGCTTCGTGCGGCGCTCGTCGTTTGCGACCCGCCGGTCGCCGTCCCGGACTGGGGCCGTGAGGGCCTGCTCCTCGATCCTCGCTGGGAATTCGGTGTACCGACTCGCGCGGAAGGTGAGCTGGCTTGGTTGCAGCATTGCTATGCCCACGTTGCTCCTGGCGGAAGGGCGATCGTCGTGATGCCGCCGTCCGTCGCATACCGTAAGGCCGGTCGAAGGATCCGTGCAGAACTGATTCGTCGCGGAGTCCTCACACATGTTATCGCTTTGCCTGCCGGGATGGCCATTTCGCATACGCAGCCCGTGCACTTGTGGCTGTTGGCGCGGCCGGTCAAGCCGAACTTGGGTAGCGCTTCCGTGCGTATGATCGACCTGGCGGACAACAGTCCGGACGGCCCCTTCGAGCCGAACCCGAGCCAGGTCGTGGACGTGCCCTTGGTCGATCTACTCGACGAAGAGGTGGATTTCACACCTGGCCGTCATATTGTCCCGTCAAGTACCGACCAGTTGGCTGAGTACATCGCAACCTGCGAAGCGTTGAGTCGCAGGCTTCAGGAACTGCAGAACCTGCTCCCGCCTCTCGATTCCGGGCCGGGGACGCTGGACGGCGTGTCCGTGCGGATAGCCGATCTGGTGCGGGCCGGACTTGTCGAAATTTCCGAGGGAACAGTCAAGTCTGCCAGTGACCAGCTCGACACCGGCTACCTGAACGGCTTCCTGCGGAGTGCCGCGAATGTCAAACGAGCTACTAGTAGGAGCGGCACTTTCCAGATTGATGTTCGCGGCTCACGCGTTCCTCAGATGAGTATCGACGACCAGCGCAGGTATGGCTCCGCCTTTCAGACGATCGACGAGTTCGAGCTGTGCCTGAGAGATTTGGCGAAGCTAGGCGGACTGGCTGCTTCGCTCGCCCGCGACGGCTTGACCCAAGGCACTCTCCTGCCTGAGTCGGAAAGCTAGCGGCCTTCCCGGGTGGGCAGAAACGAGCTGGGCGTGCCGCTCCAGGAAACTTCCAGTGCGTCGCGGGCTCGGGTGCACGCCACGAACAACAGACAGCGTTCCTTCAGCGTGTCGCTTTCGTGCTGCCGGCGATCAACCTCGGCGGGGGTGATCTCCTTCGCGAACGGCATGGCTTTTTCGGTCACACCGACTACCGCGACGCAGCGGAATTCCAGCCCTTTCATGGCATGCATGCTCGCCAGTCGGACGCCGTCGCCTTTCGAGCCGGGCTGGTCCCTGACTCGGATCGAGAGCACGCCGTCGGCCGCGAGCTGATCGTGCACCTTGTCCAACATCAAGTTGAATCTGGCGCAGACGGCGATCTCACTCGGAAGTACACCTTGGCCGAGCCAATCTCGCACGCGTGCCGACAGGGCTGCCACTTCGGCCTGCTCGGAGGGATAGCCTGAGCTCCGCGGCCGTTTGCCGTGCAGCAGAGAGCGATAGCCGGCGAGGTTGTCGTTGCCGTCGCCGCCGAGCTCTTCGATGGCTGTCCCGTCGATCACGCTGGTCGACCACGCGAGGATTTCGGCGGTGCTGCGGTAGTTGATGCGTAGCCGGCTGCTGCGCCCCGTGACCGAAATGCCGACCGCGCGGAGTGAGACGCGTGCGTCGTAGATCCGCTGATGCGGATCGCCGGTGATGAACAGGTCGTCCGCTCCGATCGGGACCGCGGCCCGGAGAACCCGCCACTGCGCGGGGTGAAGGTCCTGGGCCTCGTCAACGACCACGTGATCGAAACGGTACTCGTCGGAGGTGTGTAGAAGCTCAGCCGCCTGATCGCAGATCTGCAGGTGTGTTGTGGTTCCTGCCGACCGTAGCTCTGCGAGAAAGGCTTCCACTGCCTGCCACAGCTGTTCTCGGTGAACCGTACGGAGTGCCGAACCACGTCCCCGACGCTCGACCTGCAGGTAATCGTCCTTGGTCTTCACGCGTTGCGCGAGTACCACGTGGCGGAACTCCTGCATCAGGAACTGCTCGGACCACGGCAGGTCGAGCCGGCGGGTGAGCCGACGCCAGATCTGACGTTCGTCGATGTCGGTGAGAGGGGACAGCGGTTGTCCCGTCCGGTCGCGGACGACTCGATTCGCGAAGGCGTCGACAGTGGTTACCTGCACTCGGGCCAATAGCTTGTCGTCGTCGAGTAGCAGCGCCAGATTCTCACGCAGCGTCCTGGCAAGCGCGTTGGTGAAAGTGGTCAATAGCACGCGGGTCTTCGGTGATCGGGAAAGCAGATGCTTCACGCGATGCAGTGCCACCACGGTCTTTCCTGTACCCGGTCCACCGGTCACCTGGGCAGGCCCGTTGAACGAGACGCGGTAGGCGACGCGCCGTTGTGACGGGTGCAGGAAGACGCGCCAGGCCGCGAACGGTTTGTCCAGGATCTCGGCGAGTTCGTCGGGGCTTGTGACCAGCGTGATACGGCTGGTGGTGTTGATGATCGCCCGCGCGAGGCTGTCCGTGGTTTCGTCGGCGACGTCTGCGGGCCGGCGTACGACAACGACGTCGCGATAGACCTCTTCGGGCGTGAAACCTTCGACAAGGAACTGCAGGACTTCGAACTGGTCCTCGGGGAGCAAACCGCCGAATGCCTCCAGTTGAGCCTTGTCGGTGATCGCTCGCGCAGCCCGGAGTACCTGGTCGTCGATGCCGAGATCGCGCAGTACCCGGTCGGAATGTTTGGCGAACAAGTGGGCCGGTGCTTCGGTCGCGGCCTGTTCCAACGGTGGGGTGAGCTGCTCGATCGCCACGACGTTCCGCACTTCGAGGGCGCGGGTCGCCGTGTTGACCGTGTACACGCGTTTGGCCGCCCACGTGTACGCATCGTCATGTGGCACGACGCTGAGCAGGAGAAAAATATCGCTCCCGTCATCAGGTGCCAGCACAATGCCACGCCAGAAGTCCGTGATACGGATGGTACGCATCCGCGGATCACGTGCCTTGTCGACCGACTCCAGATGTAGTCCCTTGTCCGCGTACAGCTCGGCGACCGTCAGCTGCTGAAACTTCGCCATTGCCTTGCGAGCGCCGGATTTGACTTGCTTTTCCAGCTGGTCGTAGGTATCCCAGAAGCTGTTGGCGAAGGCAAGTTGTGGCATGGTCGGGGATCATATCTCCGAGGTCAGGAACCGGGCCAGGGTTTCGATCGAGCGGCGCAGCTCCGCGGGTGACTGGTCGAGGTCGAGGGCGTGCTGATGGACGGTGATGCCTGAATGCCGGATCCGGTGCGACGCGCGGGCACCGTTGCCTTTGGCGTAGATGAGATGGCCGGTCGGCAGATCGAGTGCCGTGCAGTAGGCCAGCATCTGATACAAATCGGCGTCGGGAAAGCCGGCTGGCCGCTCGGCCTTGTACTTGGCGTCGGCCACGGCGAGCGGTGTGCCATCGGCGGAATAACGGACGAAGTCGGGAATGATGCGGACAGCCTTGTGTTCGTCGAGGAAGTGCCGGGCTTGGAGTACACAATAGCCTTGGCGTTCGGCCAGTGCCTCGCGAAGTGCCGCAGTGACGAAGTCTTCGAATACTCGTGCCATGTCGAAAATGAACCCACTCACCGTCACATCGCCGGGGTGGTGTTCAACTGATGCTCCGCGAAGAACGATGTCAGCCAGCCGGAGCGCCCGGTGATATCGGGCATTGAGCCGGCTGGCATACCACGTCGGCGGCTTGCCGCCGCGCTGGAGCGGTGTGATCCCGCTCAGCCGGGCGCGTAACCTGAGTAGTTGTCCCCGGGCGGCGGCAGGAATCCCGTCCGGCAGCCGGAGCAGCCTTTCGCAGGCGGCCAGGATCAACCGATTTTCGGCGATGTCGTCGGTGAACTCGTCGCGCGTGAGTTCCAGCGGGACCAGTCTTCCGTGATGCCGGCGGGACTGTTCGGTCATCCGGACCCGGCCACGCATCACGATGGCGGTCTCGTCGATACTGCGGTAGCCCTTGAGAAAGCCCTGGCGTAGCGCCTTGTCGGCTTGCGTGGCAAACAGCCGGGCGAGCGCGGGCAACAGGCCTCGATCCTCGCTCACCTGTACGTTCTCGGTACGCCATCCTTTTCCGCTCCGGCTGAAGCCCAGTAGGAAAAGCAGCCTGGCGACCGGAATCTTGGGAGAGATCCGGAGGGAGATCGTGCCGCCGTCCGGCAGGTGCACCTTTGCCGCCCCGACCTTGCCCTCAGCCCGAATGCGCCACTGTCCGGGGGTGAAGGGGTCCGGTGCGGCTTCGACTACGCGTGACAGGGTCAATGCGCGTCCCTCGGCGTCGCTGAGTGGCACCGAGATCGCGGCGCCGTACTCGTCGAGCTCAAGGAACGTCACGATGGTGCCGGATCGGCGTCGGGCGGGGGTGTGATGGCTGAACGCAGTGCGTGTAGACCGTACCGGCGTTCGATATTGACGTCCTCGCCGTAGTGATGTTCTTCGAGGAGCGGAAGAACCTTCGTGCGCCAGGTGCGTTCCAAGCCACCGTCGCGGTAGACACTCCGCTTCATAAGGTAGGACGGGCCGACCCTGAAGTCAGGGTCGGTAATACGGGCGTTCAGTGCGTCGAGAAGGTCTGCAGGCTCGGCGTCCCGGCCTTCGTGCGCGAGCCAGCGGCGTAGCAACCCGCTTGTGGGCTCGAGCCGTGGGGACAACTCGACGAAGGAGAAACGCCGGCGCATCGCGGCATCCACCAGCGCGATGGAACGGTCGGCCGTGTTCATGGTGCCGATGACGAAAAGGTTGGGTGGCAGGGCGAAATTGTCACCCGAGTAGGTGAGCCGGACTGATTTGTTGCGATATTCCAGTAGGAAGTACAGTTCACCGAACACCTTCGCGAGGTTGGCCCGGTTGATCTCGTCGATGACGAGAAAGTGCGGCACGTGCCGGTTGCCTTCGCGTGACGCGATGTCGGCGAGCTCGCGCAATGGTCCGGCTGTGATCCGGAAGGCGACCTCGCGGGTCTTCGAGTCCTCCTGAGGGCGGAAGCCTTCGAAGAAGTCCTCATAGGCATACGAGGGATGGAACTGGACGAGCTTGACCTGTTCCGGGCCGCCGCCGAAGAACTCGGCCAGCTTGAGCGCCAGGTAGGTCTTCCCGGTCCCCGGTGGTCCGTAGAAGATGAGCTGGCGATCGTCCCAGAGCAGGTCCCGGACTTCCCGCAACCACTCGATGTCGTGCGCCAGAACGTCGTTGGCGAGGCCGAGCGTGGGTTCGGGTAGTTCCAGCTCTCGTCTGGCCACCAAAGCAGCGACATCCATGCTGGATTCGCTCCCCGACTCCTTGGCTTCCTCTGCGAGCTCCTGGTCGCTGCGGCCGAGCCCGGCGACCAGCGCCGCTACCGTCGTGAGGTCGACGACGTCCTGCTGGATCGAGAGCTTCTGCTGCAGTTCCTCGGGCAGCTCGTCGTACGGATAGCCGACGCTTTGCCATTCGGCCGGCCGCTGGAGGTTTGATCGTCCACCGTCCGAAGTGACCTGGCTGGCTTTGCCGGTAACTTCCCCGACGTACAGAACGCCGTTGGAAATGGTGCAGACCGTGTCGCCTGGCTTCATCTTGGACAAGAACGCGTGCAGCTCGTCGACGAGTGTCAGCCGCTGGCCGTAGGTCAACGTCGACTCGTAGTCTTCATCGACGAGGGTGCGCAGCTGGTCCTTGGTAAGGTCGTGCCCGATGTCATCGCGCAGGCGAGTGGCCGCGATGCTGACCAGGTCTTTTGGCAGCCACAGCCGCTGAACCAGGTCGAAACCGGCCACATTGGACCCCCGAACGAGCCATGTCCGGTTGGCGCCCTGCGGCTGCGTCTGGAGGAAGTCGGCAAGCGGGTGTCCTTCGGCCGTCTTCCATTCGAGCCAGCCGTTCGCGCTTCGTCCGAGCAGGATCTCGGCGGCGGCCGATGGGGAGTTGCAGGTGATGTCCTTCGTAGTCTCGAGGTAGTCAGGCCAGCTGCTCGATTCGGTGATCCGGCCATCGGCAATGAGCTGCTCGCGGAGCCCGTGAGAAGAGGACATGTGGACCTGGAACGAAGGCACCACATCACGCCGAGCCGGGGAACCGGTGCGTACCAAGAACTTCTGGCTGCCGTTGGTGCCCTTGTCTTCGAGCAGCTCCCCCCGCGCGATCGGGCCGCCGCGGGGCAGACGGAGCTGGAACTCTGGATAGGCCTCGGTCATCAGGTCTCCTCGCCGGTGATGGTTGCAGCGGGATGGCGGGGACCATGGCCGGGCGGCGGGGTAAGAGTGGAGGTGTAGTTCTCGCCGTCGACGAGTGGGCTGGTGAGGGTGAGTCCAGCCGCCGACATCCGGTCGTACTCGGCGAGGATCAGGTCCTTGGTGCGGTAGCTGCCGTACTTGGCGATCTCGTTGTTCTTGAGCCCGCCTCCCGAGTCGGACTGGAAGGTCTCCAGGATGTAGTCCACGTCGGGTTCGTCGATGCCATAGAGGTGGAAGAAATAGGCATCCAGCTCGGCTCGCATCTGTACGCGACGCTCTTCAATCCATTGGAAGGGGGCGTCCTCGTCGCCGAGATCGCGAGCGAGTCCGGACATGTCGTAGGCGGTGTAGACGAGCTCGAGAACTCGCGGAGTGATGAACGATGTGTGCGGCTCCATCATCTCCGGGGTCGGTACAGGAAGCTGCTTCCAGGTCATCAGCGCCATATGAATGCCACCGATCTTCTGGCGGCTCACGTAGTCGAAGACCAGTGAACTCTGTGCCGCGACTAGGGTAGCCACGAGGGTGGGCGGCACATGCGGAAACATGAGTGGGAACGTGTGTACAACAGCTGTGCGCGGTATGAAGGCAGGGATCGAAGTGCGCTCATTGGTAGATGCGGTGACATCGCACCACCCGCAAAGCCAATCATGTTCCCATTTCACTTCTCTTAGTCTTGGGCCAATGCCTGGAACTTCAACGTTTTTGCCTTTTCGGCGAGTTTTAATGTGGTCGCTGGCGTCGACCCAGTTGATTGCGGTGACAAATTTACTCGGGTCGCGCAGTTCGTCCGCGGTTAGATATCGCGGCTGATTCTGCCGATTTACCGCTGTTGGACTCTTGATAACATCAGCGGCTCTATGATTGAAAAAGTCGACCATCTTTGCCTCGTACAGCGGGAGCATTTGGTCGCTGCCTCGCATGAAGGTGCTGTGGTGAAGTTCCCAGCCTTCGCTGATCAGTTGCTCTCGTGTAAAGAGAAGGTCGCCGTCGTTGGCATTCCGGAAGAGGTACTTGAAATCAACGTTCCAAAGCCCTCCGTTTATCAGTTTATCGTCGCTTAGAACTGGAAGGATTCGATAAATGGCGATGGTGAGCTCGGCGTCCCTGCGACTGCGGAAGATGGGAAGTGACCCTGTATTAGGGCTGAGTAGATGAATCTCCTCGGGTGCTAGCGTGAAAACGCGGCTGGGATCGTCGAGATCGCTAGTGTCTGAAAGGAAGAAGGCGAATTCAGCCTCGGGTTCGCGAATTTCGATGCCAGTCAATGAAAGCAGGCAGAACTTTTGGCTCGAGTGGACGCTCTCGAAAATTTTACTTCGATTCTCGAAGTCGTAGAGTAGTTTTACGGCGCCACGTCGAGTGAAGTCGGCGAACAGATACTGGGCGCCTGCGCTAGTTGCAATGGCGGTCGGGATAATGCACCCAATGCGACCATCTGATCTGGTGATCGAGCAGAATTGTTCGACAAATAGTTGGTCTACTTGGAGCTTCGTGACGCCGCCCGCGCTGAGGCCTCTTGCGCAAAGTGAAAAGGTGCCGGAGGCTGCCGCAAAGAATGAAGTGGCCTTTAGTTTGCGTCGCTCAACCCTATACTGATCCCCCGCTTCAGGGTTGTCCGATTCCCATTTTTCTATGCGTCGCTCTCGGGCTATTCCGGAGATCTCGGCAATGGACGGCTCAGCAACACTGAAGTATTTCTTATCTTCGAATTCAAGTCGATCCCACGGCGGATTGCCAAGGGCGCAGGAGAAACCACCCGTCCAGCCGGTACTGGTGTCCACCGCTGAGCCGTCGTCCGTAACGGTGAAGACATCGGGAAAAGCCAGATGCCAGTGAAAGAACTGATACTGCTCCCGTAGTCGCACGATCTCGTCGTGGGTGGCTTGTAGAGCAGCAGACCCGTCGGGGTCCTGCAGAGCACGGAAGACGTCATGGGTGATCGCGGGTGGCGCGGTCTTGGTCTTGTGCCACATGAACGCCGCACACCAGGCATCAGCCACGTGACGAGCATGGCTGTACTCGGCTGAGCTTTCCCATCCGCGGTACGCATCTTCCTGCCGGTGAATCTCCGCCAGTGTGTCCGAGGGCCCTGCGGTGATCCTGCGCAGACTGCTGGCGAAGGTCGCGTTGGCCACTTTGGTGCCGGAGGTCAGGTCGAACAGGCTGTGCTGACCCAGCCGCTCCTGATCGTTCTGCTTGCCGAGGGCTCCAGCATAAGACTTATCATCACCTTCGACCGGCTTGAACGCAGTACTGGGGATGCCGCTTCGGAGTAAAGCCGGTGTCGCGCCGATCAGCCCATTGCCGCGCTTGATGTGAGCGTCGAGGAAGCCAAGGGCCTTCCCGGCCTCCAGCGACTCCAGCCAGAGCGCGATCTTGGCGAGTTCGACGGCCATCGGGTTCAGGTCGACGCCGTAAATGCAGCGCGCGACGACCTCGCGCAGTGCGTGCTCGACCGCCTCGATTGTCGGTTCCGGGTTACCCTCACGTACTGCGGCTACGCGCTTGGCGATCCGGCGGGCGGCCGCGACGAGGAAGTGGCCGGAGCCGCAGGCCGGGTCGCAGACAGTGAGCGAAAGCAGTTCGGCGACAATGCTTTCGGCGGGGTCGGCGAAACCGGCGGCTGATGCCTTCTGCTCGCCGAGTTTCTGTGCGTCGTCGATGACCGGATCCAGAGTCGCGTCTAGCAGCGTCTCGATCAGCGATGCCGGCGTGTAGTAAGAGCCGGTCTTCTTCCGGTCGTTGCCCATGCGGCTGATCAGTTCGAATCTGCTGTCCACGGCGCTGTGCTTAGGTACTAGCTCAAGCAGGGATTCGTAGACCGAGCCAAGTTCCTCGGCTCCGATTCCGCGGTAGTTGACCGCGCGCCAGCGGGTGTCGTCGCGAACCCGGGACAGGTGGCGTACGGCCTCAAGCAAATAGCTATTGGCCAAGGACATCCCTTGCAGCGGAGCGTCGGCATCGCTCTGGTCGAACAGACCACCGAGTCCGGGCAAACCGAGCTCCGGACGTCCGCTCTCCCGGCCCAGCGCATCCAGAACGATCTGCAGCGCCTGATGGAGGTCGGTGTGTGCTGTGCCGCGCCTGTAGTTTGCTTGCCGGCGCAGTCGAGCTGAGGAGAAGTAGGTCGCGTAGCGCCGACGAGTCTGTTCGGTCGTCTCGGGAGGATGGAGCATACCGCGATCCTCCGCGACGAACAGAAAGATCAAACGGTAGACGAGGCGCAGGAGCGCAGCATGGAAAGTGTGGACGTCGAGGGTCTCTCGAAGCTGAGCGTTGTCCGGATGCTTCAGAAAACCGGTGCCCAAGGTGGTGATCGCCTGCTGAACTCCGTCGCGAAGATGGTTGAGCGCACGCGTTCCCGAAGCGATGGCGTCGATGCGCCATTTCTCGAGCCAGCACGTCGACGGCGCCGCTCCTTCGGCGACGGCGAACCTGGTGACGTGCAACAGCCGGTATAGCAGGACGAACTCGCTGAACAGCTCTCCGTCGAAGATCGCTTCCAGATCGAACTCGACGTACGAAGCTGTGGCGAGCGCACTGGAGTCGCGAAGCAGCCGCAGCTGGCGGCCGTTCGTGAGCACACCCCATAGATGAGAATCCGTGCGGTTCAGGAGTTCCTGGACCAGCGACTGGGGTGGCACGGTCCCGGCGCCTCCTGGACGTTTGTCCAGCGAAGCGCTCCATGCTGTCAGGTGGACAGGCACGTGATTCCAGCGGTGGCTGACCGCGAACGTCTTGGTGTCGTCGTCGGACGTGATGCCCCCGGATCCGAGCGTTATCAGCTCGCCGAAACCGAACTCGTGGAACAGCGGCAGGAGCCACTGCGCGGCAGCCAACCCCGTGGGGTCCGCCGGCGTGTCGGCCTCCGGTGCTGCGGGGAGTTGCTCGCGCAGGTCGGCCCAGATCGATTTGAGATAGTCCCAGTGGCGTTCAGCGTCGTCACGAACCGAGCGCGAGCCGATGACGCGGTAGTCAGCCGGTTGGCATCCCTGGACGTCCTTGCCTTCGGAGATGCGCACCAGCATGTCGGCGGGCAGCAGGCCGCCGATGGTGTGGACTGCGGAGAAGACCTGGTTTCGGGCGACGGCGGACATCAGGCGACTCCTCCAGAGACCGGCAAGTACACGTAGGCGCCGAGGATGTCGGCCGGCTTCTGCGCGATGACGTTCACGCCTCGGACGATCTCGCCCGAGGCGCTTCGGACTCGACGATGCGATGCGAGAAGCTCGGCCGCGAGTTCGTCCCCGTAAGCCTCCAGATGCGGCTTGGTGGCGTCGATCGCGTCCAGCACCCGACGCATGGTGCGGACACCGAATTCGCGGTCGGTGTTCTCGTCAGCGGACAGGTTGAGCAACGCGAGCGCGTCCTCCGTGGTGAGCCAGGTCGCCGCGGTCGGCGCTCCCTGGAAAGCGACCAGCCGAGCGTCCTCGGCGACCAGCTGTCGCTCACCCGCTCTGGAAGGCAGCGTGAGATGGAAGCGAAAGCGCGCGAGTAGCAGCGTAGTGCGGGTCTCGACGCCCTTCGTGCGAATCACGCCACATCGACGAGCTGGGCGGGGACCGCCAACCTTGTCGTCCAGTGCGGCGTTGAGGACGTGGCCCGCGATCGCGCCGACCACCGGATCGGTGCGCACCAAGGCAGCTTCGCCGCGCGCCACCGCTGCGGTGGCTCGGAAGGGCACTGGACGCCCTCGTTCGATGGCGTTGCCGCCGACCACCGGCGCGAGGGCGTCTCGCAAGCCGATGGGCGTACCGCTCATGTCCGCTGTGAAGCCATTGTCGTCGTCCCGCAGGACGGCTTCCAGTGCGGTCAGAGTCTGCCGGGTGAAATCACGGACCTCGTCCGCGCGCCCGAGGGTCTCCCGGATCGCCACGACCTCCTTGGCGACTTCGTCGGGACGGATCGTGCGCTGGGCGAAGCGCGAACGCGAAGTCGTTTCCCTTTCGGCGGCCGATTTCCAGTCCGCCTCCAGCGCTACGGCCCTCTCGCTGATCGTCTCGACGTCGAACAGGCTCGCCTGCTCGGAGCGTTCGTTGCGCATCAGCAGCCACTCGACGATCGCGTCGGTGACACCGGAAGACGCCGCGTCGGGGACCGAAACCGAGATTCCCAGGTCCTTGCGAATCTGCCGGTGCTTCTTGATCAGGACTTCGAGGACCTTGCCGTCGATGCCGTTGTCATTGCCGTACAGGGTGATGACCTTGACGGTGTCCCGTTTCTGGCCATACCGGTCGACGCGGCCTTCCCGCTGGTCGTGTCGCGTCGGGTTCCAGGCCAGGTCGTAGTGGACGACGGCGTCGAAGTGATGCTGGAGGTTCACTCCTTCGGACAGGCAGTCAGTCGCCACCAGCACGCGACGAGCGGCGGCGTCCTCGCCTGCCTCCTCGGCCAGTTCCTCGATGCGCTGGAGGCGCTGCTGTGGAGACAGAGTGCCGGTCACGGCGTGCACGACGGTCTTTCGGCCGAGCTTGCCCTCAAGATGTTCGGCGACGTATTCAGCGGTCGGGATGTACCGGCAGAAGACGATCGGGTGATATCCGTCGGCGAGGAGCGCCTTGAGGTGCTTGATCAGTGCGGCAAGTTTCCGATCCTCGTCGGTGCCCTCCAGCAGGGCTGCGCGTTCCGCCAATTCGGCGAGTCGGGCTCCGGCGTCCTCCGTCTCGGCCCCGGGAGCGACGTCGAGACCTTCCAACGCGTCGGCATCGGACGAGTCGCGGGTCAGCGGGGCGCCCAGCCGGTCGGCCTCTTCGGCGGTGGCCGCCGTCGCTGTCGCCGACCGGGTCCGCAGCGTTTGGGTGGCGGCCCGCGGTGACGACACCAGGGACCGCAGCAACGCGATCGCCGACCACCAGGCGATCCTTGCCTCACGTTTGCCTCGGTCGCCGGCGGCGGTCACGCGCTCGCCCGCGTAGGCGATCGCGTCGTCGAGCAACGCCCGGTAGGCAGGTGACAGTTTGTAAGTCTCGTCCTTGAAGTAGCGGTCGGACGGGAACGTGGTGTCCTCACGCAGGCTGTCGTCAGCCAGGCCGTCGTGCGTCGTGAGGAACTGGCGAACGTCGGCTCGTTTACGCTGCACGAAGTGCGCCGCAAGCACTCGACGACCTGCGTCGGTGTCCAACTGGGCCGCCGCGAGCTGTGGTTTGACCAGGCCGAGCAGTGCGCGAAAGGCGCTTTCCTTGCCACTGTGAGGAGTCGCGGTGACGAGGAGCAGGTGTCGCTCGGCGTCGGCCGCGACCTTCTGAAGCAACTCATAGCGGAGCTGGTTCTGGGTCGAAGTGCTGTCGTCGGCGACGACGCACGTGTGTGCCTCGTCGACGATGACCAGGTCCGGGCAATGCTTCACGAAGTCGTCCCGATGCCGGGTCGACTTGATGAAATCCGTGGAGACCACCACGTGCGGATGCTTGTCGAACAGCGACTGCCCCAGATCGAGCCCGCGTTCCAGTTTGGACACTGTGGAAGCCAGTACCAGCTCTGCGTCGATGCCGAATTTGGTGCGCAGTTCCTCCTGCCATTGCTCTGCCAATGCGGGAGAGCACAGCACCGCAAGTCCTCGTGCGCTTCCCTGGGCGAGTAGCTCGCTCGCGATCAGCCCGGCCTCGACGGTCTTGCCGATGCCCACGTCATCCGAGATCAGCAGTCGCACGACTCGTTGACGCAAAGCCATCATCAACGGGACGAGCTGGTAGGCCCGCGGCTCGACGGCGATCCTGGCCAGCGAACGGAACGGCCCGGCGCCGGAGCGAAAGCCGATGCGCAGCGCTGAGCGAAGCAGGCCCGCTGCGAGGGCGTCACCGAGGTCGTCGGCGGACGGCGGCTCGAACTCGGCACTGCGGACTTCCTCGAACGCCGGAAAGACCGCCGCGATGTCGTCGTCCGCTCCGCCCAATGGTCGCAAGACGAGCATGTCAGCGTCACTCTCCGGCAGGACTACCCAGTCGCGTCCGCGAGCCGATACCAGGGAACCTGCGGTGTAGGTGGTCATCAGTGTCATGGTCTCTTTCGCTACTCAGACGCCCACGCCGGGCCCGAAGACACGCTGGTACTGCTTGGCGACCGCTGACCAGTCGCCGTTGTGCGGGAACCGCACCACATCCCAGCCTTTGTCGTACAAACGTTCTTCCGCGTCCTGATCACGTTGTGCAATCACGGAATCTTCGTGCACCGGACCGTCAACGAAGACCGCGATAGGGCCGCCGTCAAGCCGATAGATGTAATCAGGCCGGGCCAAAGCCTCGGGTACGAAGGTCTGTGCCTCATCGGGCAGCCGCAGGCCGTGTTCCTTGAGCCATTCGACGAGGGTGCGTTCGAGCCGGGTTTCCGCCTGACCGGCCAGCCGCGTCAGCTGCTCCGAACGGGATTCGCCGCGGCCCGTCGTGATGGCACGCGCCCCGGCGAGCCGCACCAGTAGTTCGCGAACAGAGTGCCGGTCGATTGCTCCGTGGCTGGCTTGGTTCCCGTAAGTGAGCAGACACTCGTAGCAGCCTCGTGCGCAGAGCCGGTCAGGGTGCGGGCCGCCGCGGTCGGTGCCATCGGGCTCGAAGTGACAGATGTCAAGTGCGACAGCGGCGGCCTTGCTCAGTGCATCATGGTCGGATTGCAAGAGACGCAGTACGCCTGCACCGCCCTCGGCGGCTTCGGTGAACAGAAGCCTGTCGCGAGGGCCGTCGTCGGGCGGCAGCAGCTCGCTGGTCAGCTCGGAGTCCTCCAGCTCGAAGGCCGCTTCGACGCCGCGCTCGAGTGCGTACATGAGTGAGAGCGCGACGGGCTCATCCAACGGATCAGCTAGCTTGACCACGAGGATGTTGCGGCGGTCTTCGACGTAGGGAAGCACGCGCTTCTTCCGGCGCGACTTGTTGTCGTCGGCATCGATGACCGGCATTTCACTCGAGTCGCCGGACGCGTCGGCGGCGTCGCGTTCGTTCATCCAGCGGCCGTCCGCCGGGTCGAGCCAGAATCCGTCCGGTTCGTCCTCTTTCGCGCGTAAGCGGCCGACGTTGGTGATCCGCACCGTCGCCGAGTCGCCGTAGGTCACGGTGGCAAGCTTGCCGTCGTCATCGGTGATCGAGGCGTCTCGCCGCCCAGGCCGAGCACCGTGGTCGTGGAACCGGTAGGACGTGACCAACCGGAACCCCGCGCGCCGGCGTTCCTCTTCGTCGGAGGAGATCCGCTCTCGTTTCCTGGTGTAGACCGTGTGCAGCTGCAGCAGCCCGATCGTGCGCTCGCGCAACGGTTCGTTGCACATCTGGCAGTTGTCGGCGTTCTCACGCTCATCGTGGTGGTATCCACATGCAACACAGCGCCTGGCGCTGGTGGTGACCACATCGCCGGTGGCGTCCGGGGGCAGCTGGATGCGGGTGACCTGGTATCGGGCGCCCTCGTGGTAGATCAGCGCACCGGGCCCGAACTCGCGGATAGCGAGAAAACGTGGGCGTTGGAGATAGTCGCCATCGCCGAAGCGGCGGCCGGACATAGGGATGTAAGCGGCCAGCGGCAGCCGTGGGAAGGAGTAGCCGGGCAGAAAACCTTCACTGGCGAGATAGCGGTACGGGTTGAAATCGGACAACACGGAATTGCTGTCGACACTCTCGTTCTTGAGCAGATTGAGCTGAGTCTCGGCTTCCCGTCGGCGACCGACGGCGATTCTGCGGTCACGCTCGGAAAGAGTGTGGTCCAGCACCCGGCGGTTCTGTTCGGCTTGGTCCCGCAACGCGGCCTTGAACAACTTGCGCCAGCGCCCGAATCCCCGGTCGAACTGCTCAGCCGCACCACGAGCGGTGTCTTCAAGCCATTGGTCGTGCCACCACGTCGTATCCGCGAAATCAGTCCGCAACTTGCCGAATACCTCCCGTGCGGCCGCTGCGGCGCGCCGTTGCGCCTCCGGGTCACGCCGGGTCACATCGATGTGCTCGTGCAGTGGAAGGGCCGGGTCGGGCATCCGCGCGTCTTCGTCGTAGCTGACGTCGATGATCTCGGGGATGGCGCGCCCCAACTTGAGGCCCGACTCGGCCAGCCAGATGGCTTGGACGTGCGAGCGCACCAGGTCCTCGTTGGTGAGGTCAAGGCGCGGCCGGGTGATGATACCGGCGACCATCCGGTCTGAGCGGCGGAAGTAGTACTGGTCGTGACTGTTCCCGGTGGCACAGTAGGTGGTGACCAGGGCAGGCTGACCGGACCGGCCCGCCCGACCGCTGCGCTGCGCGTAGTTGGCGGGCGTGGGTGGCACATTCCGCATCATGACTGCGTTGAGCTCGGCGATATCGACCCCCAGCTCCATCGTCGGAGAGCAGTAGAGCAGCTTGAGATCGCCCTTGCGAAAGGCGTCTTCCCGGCGTTCTCGTTCCAGCGGATCGACCTGCGCGGTGTGCTCCCGGGCGGCGAGTCCACCCAGCGCGCCGGCGGCGCTCCGGTAGAGGTCGCGGAAGAAGGTGTTGACCCGCGGTCCGTCACCACTGGCGTAGGTCCGTGTCAGCGGGTCGTGCGCACCGGTTTCTCCAGTCCCCGCTTTCCAGATGATGCTTCCGGCGGAGACGCGGTAGCCGGTGACGGTCGAGTCCGCTGAACGCTGGAATCGACGGGCGCGCTGCGGTGCCGCCTCCACCTCCGCCAGCAGTCCCGCGTCCTTCAGTACCTTGAGGAGATCCGCAATCGCCTGTTGAGTGTCGTCGGTCGACAGCTCCCTGAAGTGCACGCGGCGGAGGTATTTGCCGAACTTGCCGCGGCCGGAAACGAAGAGACCGGCGCGGTCCATCCCGGGTTTGGAACCCCTCGGATAGGTGGTGCCGACCTGGGGACGATCGCTGTGTGACGACAGCACCCAGGGGTCGATGAGGCGTTCTTCGCTGGCTCGTTGAAGGTTGTCGAAATCATCCCGGAAATGCTGTACATCGATGGCGAGCCCGCGGCGCATATGGTCAAGCAGCACCTGCATGATCTCCGAGCGTTGCCCAGGGTCGGCGCCGCGCAGGCTCACCTGGGTCTTGGCCCATCGGTCGTCCTCGTTGGCGAGCCAATCGAGATCCTCGTAGTGGATTTCGAGGAGGCCGGTCTGCTCCAGGTTGGGCATGGTGATCCGCCAGCCCCGCTGCAGATCGGTGTAGAGCCGGAACGCGATGACATCCTGGAGCGTCTTGGCGGCATTGCGCCTCAGGCCCGGGCTCAAGCTCTCGGTGCGCGCGAAGTCGGAGATTTCCAAGCCAAGCGCGTCCGAGACCCGCGATGCGAGCTCCTCATGGCGAATACCGTCTTCGCCTGCCTCGACCACTGCACGATAGAGAGCGGCCCGTAACTGGGTGATCTGGACGAAATCGTTGAAGTGACCTGCTTGAAGGGATGCGTCCTGGCGATTGTCGACGAAGGTGAGAAGCTTGCGCGCCTTCTTGTCGAGGGCCTCGGCGGGAACTTCCTTGAGTGAGCGGACGATCGACGTGGAGACCAGTGAAGTCGCCGACGAGCGTCCTTCCTGGTCGAGAGTGGCGAGCTTGGCGAAGTCCTTGCCGCGGGTCTGTTCGTAACTCACGTTGCAGTGCAGGCAGAACAGAAACGGTGCCGGGATGAACGCCGCGGCCAGTTCGCCGAGGCCCTCGTTGCCGTATGGATCCACCGTGACCGCGAGGGGAAGCCGGTTCTGGAACGAGTCCCGGACGACTTCCTGCCCGTGGTCGTCGATGTCCAGCCAGGATTCGGGGAGCCGGCGGTCCGCGATTGCCTCATCGGGTCGTTTCGGCCATGGGCGGTCCGTGTCGAGGTACAGGTAGCCGTCGCCGGCGCGTCCACCGGTCGCGGTCGTATCCCGGCGTGGTTCGTAATGGAAGCCACCGTCCTTCTCTTTGCGCCAAACGGTCAGGTACTCCTGGCCGCACTCGCGGCAGAACGCGAGGGGCAGCAGGATCTTGCCGTTCGAGCCCGGCTGGACGCGCTGGTAGTCACGCGTGTGATGCCGCGTCTCCTTGTCCTCCAAGGTGACGTAAACCGTGTCGCCTTTGGATAGGAACTGATGCAGCCGGAAGGCGAAGAGCGGGCGCTCAGTGGTGGGGTTCCGTGCCTCCGAACCTGCCTTCAAGGTGCGGCGGATGGCTTCTACGCAGACGTCCTCCGACAGTCCGCTTTCCTGCCCGAGCTCGGTCGCGGCCTGCTCGATCTTAGCGGGCTTCCGCCGGACCAAATGGCCCGACTCGTCGGTAGCGAGGCCGAAACGTGTCTCAATCCAGCGCGCGAGCGGATCCGCCACCAGATCCGCGTAGGCCTGTGGGGCTTCGAGAGTGCTGAGCCGTTCGATCGGGATGGTGGCGGGTGCTTCGTTCGTGGCGCGCACGAGCGTCTCGCCGATGACGTTGTCCGGGCTCACGTCGGTGCCGAAGAGGGTGGTCGCTACCGACGCGACGACCTTTTTCTGATCCTCGAAAGTGTTCTCGCTGGACATCGTGGCGGAAGTACCCACGCACTGCACATGCTCGGCCTGGCAGGCTTCGCGTACCCGGCGGATGAGCAGGGCCACATCCGCGCCTTGACGGCCACGGTAAGTGTGGAGTTCGTCGAAGACAAGAAACTCCAGGCCCTTTGCCATCTTGATCAGCGAGCGCCGGTCGTCGGGCCGGGTCAGCATCAGTTCGAGCATCACGTAGTTGGTGAGCAGAATGTCCGGTGGATTATCGCGGATCTCCTTGCGCCGCTCGTCGCTTTCCTGCCCCGTGTAGCGCGCGTAGCTGACTGGCTCGCGTCCCTTGCCGTAGCCATCGAGAAGGAATTTGTCGAGTTCTTTGAGTTGGCTGTTGGCGAGGGCGTTCATCGGGTACACGATGATCGCGCGGACACGCTTGCGGGCTTGAGGACCACCCCGTTCGCGGTCCTTCAATACCTTGTCGACAATCGGCACGATGTACGAAAGAGACTTTCCAGACCCTGTACCCGTGGTGAGGACATATGACGCGCCGGACTGTGCGACGTCGATCGCCTCACGCTGGTGGCGGTGGAGTGTGAGCGGACGTCCGTCGCACACCGCGCTGCCTTCGGTCTTGCCCGCCTGGAAGATTCGGGCACACTCGCTGTGCAATACCCCGTCGGCCGTAAGCTCGAGAAGAGTTCCACCCGAGGCGAAGAACGGGTTCAGCGAAAGCCAGGGGTCCGGCCACTGCGATTTCGCGTCCAGATCGCTTTCGACGAACTCCTTGATCCGCTCGTCGCGGATGATGGTCCCACCCTCGGTGAAGTCGCGGTAGTCCTCGATGAGCTTCCGGTGCACGCCGAAGACGTCCATGCTCGAAGTGCTCGGACGGGCAACGGAGACGTCTGGCAAAGTGACTGGCTTCGCCGTGTGGCCTTGGGTCAGCCAGTTGACCGGGTTGAAGGCTTCCCAACCTTGCACGGGATCCGACCCCACGGCGAAAGGCAGCAGTTCCTCGCGCACTGCGACGGCGTCGTCTGGGCGATCGGCCGGTGTCTTCGCCAGCAGTCTCGTGATCAGCCGTGCCAGTTCATCAGGCACATCGCTGCGAATGAGCTTGACCGACGGAGCCACTTCGTCGAGGTGCTTCTGCCCGAGTTCGTGCGAAGACGCGCTGTGAAACGGTGGCACCCCGGTGAGGAGCTCGAACAGCACGCACCCGAGGGCATAGAGATCGGCCGCCTGACCGACGGTGGAGGCTCGAAATTGTTCGGGAGCCATGTAGCGGGCCGTGCCGACCGTGACGCCGGTGCTGGTGATCCTGTCGTCCTCGGTGCTGTTGATGATCCGGCCCATGCCGAAGTCGAGGACCTTGACGGCGCCTCCGTTCAGCACCATGACGTTGGCCGGCTTGAGGTCGCGATGGACGACCTTGTGGGCATGTGCCGCGGACAACGCGTCCGCGATCTGTGCGCCCAATGCGGCGGCCCATGAGATCGGCAGTTGCGGATGCTCGACGCCGAGATCCCGCAGAGACCGCCCGTCAAGGAGCTCCATGGCGAGATACGGGAGCCCGGTGACGTCCACACCCCCATCGATGAGGCGAGGAAGGTTGGGGTGGTCCAACCTGCGCATGATGAGAACCTCGCGGGCGAAGCGCTCAGTCGCTTTGCCGACAGCCGTCGAGTCGATTGTCGTGCCTGAGCGGCTACGCAAGATGAGCTTCACCGCGACCTCGTCGTCACCATCGGCGTTCAGATCCGCGGCTCGGTGGACTTCGCCCATGTTGCCCCTGCCGATGGGGCTGAGCAGCTTGAACCGGCCTGCGACGGCATCGGGGTTCGCTGGCACTTCCGTCCTCCTGCGCGGTGATCGACAAGTTCCCGCACGCTGTACGTCGCCGGGAACGTGCTTTGTGCAACATGGTACACGAGGATCTAAATTTGGGACCGAGGTAATGCGTTGACAGAGTCAACGCATGTCTTGGTCGTGGGCCGCTGATGTTCGCCGTCGCGTCGTGGGCGTTGAGGCCTGCCGATCGCCGGTTCCCTGCGGCCCGACTCCAACGAGAGTGCACTGCCGACGCCGGGTGGGAGACGGCCGGCCTGCCGGGGGCCCGTCCTCGCGCTTAGGCGGTTCCGATCAGGCTCATCGTCGTTCTGTATGTCGTTTCGTTCCTGACTCTGCCCGTTGCGGAAGACTTCACGCGTGGGTGGGCGGTCGAACGCGGCCGGATCACCGAGTGGTTGATCTGCACGCTGGCGGGGTAGACGACAAGAATGTGAGTGCGCCGAGCCGGACGCCGGTGCCCGTGAGGTTCCAGAGATCAGTGATCCGACGGGCTCGCGGTACTGCATGAGCCTCTTGATCAGCAAGTATGCCGACTTGCTGAGGCGCGCGTTCACGTAGCCACTCGGAGGCGCGCAGCAGGTCCGCGGCTCGCTGGGTGAATGGGTGGACACGCTCGAGCGTCGCGCCGGCACCAGTGCCGAAATATCGATGGCTGGCGCGCTGGAGGCTGCGGAGCGGTGGCCTTGCGTCGGTTCCGTCGTGCTCACGAGCGTTCCTCCCCTTTGCAGCTGCGTCGTCGTCCGACAAATGGTCCGCTGGATGCGGCGCAACGATCGGTACGTCGCTCGAAGACCACAGTTGTTCGCCCCAGCCGCCGCCCAGGTTGTCCGTGGCACAACTTCTAGAGGTTTCGCCACCAGGCGGAGATGCGTTCGGCGAGGCTGGGGCGGCGCTGTGTGGGTGGCGGTGCCCACAACGGCGGCTGTGGCGGGGGCAGAGGCGGCGTGGGTGGTGTCGGTGTGACGCGACGCGCCGGAATGGGCGCAGGGCTGGGATTCGCAGGGGGTGGCGGCGCCTGTTTCGGCGGTGAGGAAAGGTTTTTGTGGCCGGTGTATTTCGGTGCGAAGAAGCTGTCTATCCGCTCATCGACTGACATCGCTCGGCGTGGCTGGATCTTGGGAGCGCTCTGGGCCGGGTGTCGAGGCTTGACTGGTGGAGGTGCCGTCGCTTCCGTTGCCGACGTCTTCAACGCTCGAAGCTGATCGCTGGACAGAATTTGCAGGGAAGCCGCCCGCTGCATCTCAATCTGCGGATTCGGCTTCTTGCGATTCGGGTTCTGATATTTGGTCAACAGGCCGGTCAAGGAGACATTGGCCTTCCATATTTTCTTGAGGTCGGGGCCAAATTTTGCGATCAGCTCGTTGGTCGCCTTCTCGAAGGCGACGATGATGAACCCTGAGTTGTTGTAATCGCCGATGTTGATGAGGGTCATCCTCTGGCCATATCTCGTTTTCAAGACCTTGATGTAGGTGATCTGCCCGAAAACAGAGGCTTCGTCGCCTTGATGTGCGAACAGGGTTGCCGTGTCGAGGGCGTCGATGCTCAGTGCCCTCCGCACTTGCCGGGGAGTTACCCTGCCGGATCGCGTAGTCGTCGATGCTTGCCCTGCGAGAATTGTGGGTACGTCCGCGAGTGATGCCGCGCAGGCGATCCGCAGCCTTCGTGCCCGGTCCGCGAGCGGGCTCATCTGCTCCAGTCGGGCGAGCAAATCGGATGAATCCGGAAATGCGAAATCGTCCGATGTGAAGAGGATGTTCTCACCGTTGCTGAACTTTGCCCACAATGTCTTGTTCAGCTTGAGGGCGTCGATAGCGAGATCGATGGCGAATGCGCTGAAGATGTCCAGTGAACTGTTGTAGTCCTCCACCCGTTCCGGGTGCTGATAGTTTCGGTGTCCGGATTCGATGGTGCCGAGTGGGCGAAGCTCTGGAAGAAACATGCCATCGTAGTCGACAAGACTGATTTTTCCGGTCGGCTCGACGAGAATGTTGCCATGCTGCAGGTCGCCATGCGCGATGCCTGCCTGGCTCATGCTCTCCGTCGCGGAAGCGATGGCGCGCCGGACCTTCTCCAGCGCTCCGGTCGTGTCGAGGTTGTCCTCGATCCAGTAGTTCAACCGGGTGCCCGTCACCCATGGCATCCGTACGATGGGTAGCCGTCGGCCGTTGACAAGAATGCCCTCGGCGACGTAATCGACGTCGATCAGGAATCGGAGATCCGGTCGGCCCCGTATGAAGCGCGAGATGTGAGCGTAGCGTTCGTCAAGGCGATTTCCCGGCTTGTGAAAGCAACGTACCGCGAACCGCCGGCTGCCTGCGGTGATGCTGTAGGTCAGGGCGAACCCGCCGGAGACCACCGAAGGCATGCTCTGTGAGTTGATCTCGACTTTCCCGGCATGCAGAACGGGATCGAGGAGCGTGTGGCCCGGTACCTGAATCGCGGTTTGATAGTCGTCGAGAGTCGGCAGCTTCATGTCCGCACCACACAGACTGTCGTGTCATCGTTGGCGAGTCCCTGGCCTCGGTGTTCGGTCACGAAGTCGCCAAACCACGCATCCACGATCGGCTCACGGCAGAACAAGGACAGGTAAATGTGGTTTTGAATAAGATACTTCGCGATAGCGTCGGTGGCGAGTATGAAGACGTCCCCAGCCTGGTGCTGGCCGCCGCCGGACCAGATTTCCTGAGCCGGCGGCGTTTCGTCGAGAGTGCGGACGAGTACTGGAAACCTCGAGAATTCATCCGCATTTGAGAGCGGTGCCGAAAACAGCATTTCGCCGTCGCGTAAATGCAGCAGGCATGAATCGCCGATTGCGATGACACTGAACCTGAATTCGGATACCTGGAGCCCGGTGAACGTGGCCGCACTCCCCTGGGCGAGTTTCGCTTGTGCGAACCAAGGAAGATCAGGCTTGAGCACCTCGTGGCGCCACCGATGCCGCAACTCGCGTAGCACGGCCTGGTCGAAAGGATCGAGAAGTTCGGTGGCGTAGGCCTCGGTAAGGACCCTGCTCCAGACTTCTGGCCGTGCGGCAGTCGAGGCGCCGTCGGATATCGCGAAGCGGCCAGCTGCCTTGTTGACAGTCACGCTGTCTTCGTTCTCGTCCTCGCTTCGGCCATACTTGACTGCCGTGTGCTTTGACACGGTCAGACGCAGCCGATCGCGGGGGGACGCAGTCACGTTTGTCAATTCCCGTCGGTGATTTCCTTGAGGCCGCCGGGCGTGACCGCTCGAGTACCGATGTCGAGGAACTCGATGACGCTCGCCGCGTCGGCGTTGTACAGGAATCCGCGGGCACCAGGCTTGATCGCGTAGTTCAAACTCGACGCGGCTTCGGCCATTGACGGCGGGAGTGCGCTCGACATGCCGAACAGCAACGATGCGTACTCGTCCGGCATCCCATCCGCCGTGCTGGGAAAGCAGATGCCACCGTTCGCCGCGCCCGAAATATGGAGGTTGAACACCAGCGCCTGACCGTCCCTGGTCTCGATCTTGCGGATACGCTCGGTGACCGGGCTGGGATCACCGTCGGTGCTGACGCCGTCGGTGATATTGATGAGTATCGGAGGGAAGCTGCTGGGGTTCTTGGCGCACCAATCGGCCAGGGCCTTCTCCGCTGTCGTGAAGGCTTGGACCATCGCGGTCCGGCCGTTGTGTACCGCGTCCACCCAGATCGCCATGTGCACTTGTGCCTCGAACACGCCGCCTGCACCGTCAGGCATCTTCTTCGTGATCCGATCGACGCGCTTCTTGGCATCATTCACGAGGCTGACTGGAAGCAAGGGGCTCGAAATACTCGTGCCGTCGAGTTCTGCGGTTACTTCGGAGCCGTACCCGAGCACGCCGACGTGGAAGTAGTCAAGTATGCGATCATCACCCTTGCTGCACAAGACTACGGCGGTGGACAGAATCTTGTTGACTGCGAGTGCGAGTGCTTGAGCTTTGGAGGTGTCCGTCCCCGACCAAGGGTCTGACATCGAGAATGACTGATCGATGAGCAAGAGCAGGCAAGCGGGTTGCGCACGGTTGACCTCTGCCGAGTACATCTCAAGTCCTTCTTTCAGTAGGCATCCACGTCATTGAATAGCTGCCAGGCTGGAACCCGGCGAGCCTTCGGGCCGAGCAGCCGTGTTCGAGCGAGTTGGAGTCGTAGGTGATGGCTCGGTGAAGCGTCAGCGGCCGCGCCGCGGTCGAGAAGGATGACGGCTTCGTCGGTCCCGTGCCGGACGACCGCGTCGGCGTGGTATCCGTCGCGGCTCACGGAGAGTGCGACCTGATTCGCTGGGTCGCGGGTCAACCAGCTGTACAGGCGGAGCGGGAGATCGTCGAGATCCGATGCGGAGCGCCGATTCGATGCCTTGGTGTCGGCCGCATCGAGGACGTCGTCGATTTCGCCGATACCCTGCCAGACGTCGCGATCACCCACCAGGACCAGAGTTGACCGCGCCCGGGTGATGGCGACGTTCCACAGGTTCCGTTGCCTGCCGAGCCAGGATCGGGTGCTGGCCGGCATATTTCCGTCGGCTACAAGCGACAGGACGATGGCGTCGCGTTCCCCGCCTTGAAACGTATGCACTGTGCCGACTCGGACACGTGGCTCCTGGGCCCAGCGCTTCGCCAACAGTGCGGCTTGGGACGCGAATGGCGTCACCACACCGATATCGCCGTCCGATGGCAACTGCTGAAGCAATGCCGAGACTTCTCGTGTCACCTGCTCGGCTTCGGTGGGATTGCGCCACGAGCCGCGAGCATCCCGGACCGCGGAACCTTTGACGTGTGACCACGTTATGGCCTCGCTCTGGCGGCGGCGGAGCTGCCGCACATCCGTAAGTACGGTGAGCCGACCGAAGTAGTATCGCTCGTTGACGACAGCTGCGATATCAGGATGGCACCGGTAGTGCTCGTCGAGCAGCAGTTCGCCGCTGGTCGCGGCCGAGAGCGCGTCGAATGCGGAATGCCGGTGGTAACTCATTTGCCGGGCCTCCAGCCAGGCCGCGTCCAGCCTATGGGCACGCCGGATGGATGCTTCTCGCGCGGGCGTCGCCGTGATCACAGGGGACAGCTGCATCGCGTCGCCGATGATCAGCGCTCGTCTTGCACGATAAAGGGCCGGAATGACCTGAGGAATCGAGCACTGGCTTGCCTCGTCCACGATGACCAGGTCGAACAGCCCTGGCGCGGTCGGAAATCGCCTGATGCTATGGTTGGTGACCGCCCAAGCGCGCAGATGCGGGAGGGATCGAATCCCGGCCACCGTCGAAGGTGGCACGCGTCAGTGCTTCAATGGTATTCCGGCCATTATGGGCGGCCGTCCGGACGGTGGCTTCCAGCAGCTGTTTCGACTGCGAACGGACCTTGTTCGTAAGTGCTGCCAATGATGTTTCGATCGTGGTGTCGTCATGACTGTTCGCCAAGGCTGCCCGCGCGTTGTCCCACGCCGCTTCCTGTCGTGCCCATGCGCCAAGCGCGGCACAGGTATTCGCCGAGTGGTCGCCTTGCCACGAAATCTGTCGGCAGAATCGCTTCCGTCGCTGCGAACCGAATAATCTTGCCCTGCTTACTCGATGTGCGCGAGCAGCCAATTCGATCAGATTCGCTTCGGCGAAAAGGCTACGCAGCTGGTTTGGTTCGTGTCCAAGGTCAGACGCGTGCCTCTGCCGATCTCCGGCGATCCGGACCAGATTACGTTCTTGTTCGGCCTTCTCGGTGACAACTTCAAGAAATTGGTCAAGTTCCTTCGTTGCTCGCCAGAGGGTGGCTCTCGCGGTCTGCTCATTCAACGTGGGCGGGGAATCGGCCATGAGGCTTTGGATCGACTGCTGTTCTTCTGCGCGGTAGTTTTTCCTGCCTCGCCTTGGATCACCTTTACTGCCTGTGCGGATGAGTGCGCCCGGCACGAGCCGTTCGCAGCGTTCCCAGACCTCGTCGACCGCGCGATTGTTGGTTGACGTAACGAGAACGGACTGGCCATTCGCCACCGCTGTGGCGACGACATTCGCCACCAGCTGGCTCTTCCCGGTTCCCGGTGGACCGGTGGCTACTGTCAACGGCAGGCTCATCGCCGATTCGAGGACGGTGCGCTGGGCGTCGTTCAGTGCTAGCGGTGCTACCGGTTGCCAGGCCCGCGTGTCGGCTGGTCCGGTCGCACCCGTCAATGCGGACAGCGCTGTATCGCTGAACCTTCCGTTCGAGCCGGCTATGTGTTCGAGATCCTTCAGCAATTGTGCGTTGGCGTTATTGCCTGGGGTGACGAGAAAGAGCACGGCTGCGTTGCGAGCCCCGGAGTTGGGGGTTCGGGCGTCGATCGTGGGTGTCAGTGTTCCCGGACGTAACTCCTGGACGGCGTCCAGGCCAAAGTCTTCGCGAAGAAAGTGCCGAATTTCAGCAACCATTTGACTGTGCATCCCGGCCTGCCAGCTCGACCGGTAGGTGTTGAGCAGCGTCTCCGCCTGCGCGGAAGGCAGTAGCTCGCGAACCAGCTGCGGATGAGGCACCACTTCGCCGTAGGGTTCGAGCCGATCTCCCGCTTCATCGGTGACAACTTCGACTCGGCGGATGAAGAGGGGCGCGAAACGTGGGTTGCGGTAGCTGCTGCCCGACCGATCCTTCAGTAACACGACGGCCGGGTATCCATACCAAAGCTGGGTGTTCTCGTCTTCGGATCGTTCGATGAGGTCGGAGGCGTCGGCATCGAGTGGGATCGACCCAGAGGTGTCCAGGTCGTGAGATAGTAAACGTTCCTCGCCGGGAATGCAGACATAGCTTTCGTGAACTTCGTTGATCCCCAGTAATGGCATACGTATCGATCCGAGCTCGAGACACTCACGGTAGTAGTCGAGTAGAGAACCCCACGGATCTGGAGACATCATTCCGGCCGACTCCCGGCGGCTCGGTGGTACTCCAGGCTGCGACGGCGGCCTGACGGGTTGCAGAGGCAAGCCTGCAGTGCTCCTGGCCAGATCGATCCGGCTGTTCACCTTGTCCGATGAGCTCACCGGCACCTGATAGTCCTGTTGCTGGTCTCCTACCGGTATTTGGCGAACGCGATCGTTGACATAATGGAACAGCTCGTCCGCCGAGACGATCCCGTCTCCGCCGGTATCTCCTTTCCCGGTACGTAGCGCTTCTACCAGCTCTGCGGTGAAAAGGGACAATCTGGGCGCCGAAGTCATACGTGGGTCGGCCCAGGATGCTTCTGTCATCCCGCTCGATGACATCACGTAGACGCCGCGGGGTTGAGGTGGTCCGGCCGGACGTCCAGCGGATTTCGCGGCTGTTGTACGGAACCCAAGGCTGAAGCCGCCACTGAAACAGCAGTCGAATATTGCTACTTTCCGGCCCGCCAGGCTTTCCTCGAGTTGTTCGTTGACAAAGGTGGCGCTTACCCCGGTTCGGTCGATCGTGGGCAGGGCGGTATCCGAGGCGACGAAAAAGAACTCGCTAGTGGCCTGCACGTGCCGATAGCCGTGACCGCTCACGTAGAGCAGGCCTAGGTCTTCTTCGGCGAGGTCATCGAGAAACAGGCTTATCCTCTCGCGCATTTGCGTCGAGTCCGGGTCGTCGACGACCTGAACGTCGTCGAACTGTCCGATCGCCGGGTCGGCGAGGACGCGCCGCAGCGCGGCGGTGTCCATTGTCGCGAACGGGAGCGCGGTGAAGTCGCCAGACTGGTAGGTCCCGATTCCGACGAGCAGGGCGCACTTGCGACCCCGCGTCGTCACGAGCGGCGCTCTTCCAAGAGTTTCACAATGACGCGTTCCTGCGCGTCGTCGAGGCCCTGCGGGAGCTCGATCTCCGCGTCTCCTATGGTCAGGCGAACTGTGCAGCGTTTCGCCTCTGCCCAGGTCTTGATTGCCTGAACCAGCACTGTTCCGGTAACGGTGGCCGCCGTGCTCAGGAAGGCCCACAGCGTTACTGCATCGGCGACGGCGCTCTTCGAGTTTTCTCCAGGTGGTGCAGGCGGGGCGTATCGCATGACGACGTCTTCGAACTCGTTGAGCTCGGCGTATAGCTCGCGAGTGAGTCGTTCCGTCAGGACCGCGTTTCCGCCGCGGTGAACGCGTAGCTCCAGCGTTGGTTCGGAGTCGCTCATCGGCCCCCCTCGGGCTGACTGTCAACCATCCCAATTTTGACTGTGACGATAAACCATACTCAGGTCACCCGTCCGAGTGTATTCGGGTCCTGGAAGTGGTTGCGGCCTTGGGTAGTGTTCAACACCGAACAAACCGTATGGCCATATTTCGACTCCAGTTGAATCGGCTGCCTCGGTCGGGTCGCCCGTTTCGCATGCGGGGCCATCGGCGACGGGCTCGGTACCAACGTCACGATCGGGGCCAGCCGGATTCTCGTGGTGCCCAGTGTCAGTCGTGCGCGTTCTTGAGCAGTTCGTGCATACCTGATGCACGCGCCCGGCTGATGCCAAACCGGGCGGTGCGACCGCCCGGGACTCCTTATCTGCATTGTTCGTTCCTCGCCCGTGGCGCGATCCAGTTCGAAGCCGCCGACACTCTGGCTGCAGGAGAAGCATCCGCTTACCGTCGGCGGCTGGGGATCAATGCGTCGAGGCCCGCTGAACCTTGGTTTGGAAGATCCGCGCGGACCTCGGGATCTGACCTACCCGCAAGCGGCAGAGGCCGGTACGCGTGGACCGGCGCGGCACAGCGGGCAGTCACGGTGGCGGCGTCGCAGTGCTCGTTATGCAGCCGACGCGGGGACTTTGCGTAAGGTTCGCTAAGCGGCTCGTTCCTCTTGCTGGAGAGACCGAACGCTTTGGAGACTCAAGTGCAGGAAACCGGTGAGAGTGCCCCCGGCAGGATTCGAACCTGCGACACCCGCTTTAGGAGAGCGGTGCTCTATCCCCTGAGCTACGAGGGCATGTACTGCCACGCGCAGCCTACCGTGTAGCCACGCGAACGAGCACGGGAGGGCGTCGTCACATCGGAGCGCGCCGAGCGGCCGGCGAGGTGAACACCGCGAAACCCCCGAACGGCGGTTGTGTGCAAGCGCGAGAAGGAGGAAGTGGCCGGACAGCGCCACTGGCCGTCCAGTGACACTCGACCTGCGGATCCGCCCAGGAGCAGCCACACTCTGCACCAGCACACCAGGGTCTGAATCGACGCCTAGATCGACACAGATGACCCGCGAGGGTCACTCGTACGTGTCTGGTTTCGAAACCCTGAACAACAGTAGGTAATCTTCGTTAACGGGACGCGAGACGCCGCTCCCCCGGCTGCCGGAGGGCTTCGTTGATCAAGCTCATGTTCGCCGACGACGAGGAACTGGTCCGTTCGGGCCTGCGTGCCATGATGTCGGGCGCTGCCGACATCGAGATCGTGGGCGAGGCGAGCGACGGGAGATCAGCGGTCGAGGTCGCCCGGCGGTACCACCCTGACGTCGCGTTGCTCGACATCAAGATGCGGGCGCCTGACGACGGTATTCGCGCGCTGAGGGCCATTCTCGCCCTGCCGGATCCGCCGACCGTGGCCATGTTGACCACGTTCGACATCGACGACTACGTCAGTCTCGCGCTCAGGCTCGGGGCCAACGGCTTCCTGCTCAAGGACATCGACCCGGCGGCTCTCCTCCGGGCAGTGAGAGACCTCGCCAGGGGAGGCGCGGTGCTCGACCCTGGGGTCGCGGCGCGCATGGTCCAGTCGCATCGGGACGAGCAGCGGGCCGCGCAGCCGGCGCGCAAGCTGCTCGCGTCGCTGTCCGATCGGGAGCGCGAGGTCGTCGGGTTGATCGGGCAGGGGCTGTCCAACGCGGAGATCGGCGGACGCCTGCACCTGTCCGAGGCCACGGTCAAGGGTTACGTCTCGGCCGTCCTGTCCAAGATCGGCGCGGCGAACCGGGTGCAGGCCGCGCTGCTGGCCTACCGCGGTGGCCTGCTCGACCAGTAATGATCCTCACCGCGCTCGAGTTCCTCGGCTTGATCGCGTTCGCGGCTTCTGGGGCGCTCGCGGCGGTTCGGTCCAGGTTGGACGTCTTCGGGGTGGTCGTCGTCGGGCTCACGACCGCGCTCGGCGGTGGGATCATCCGTGACGTCCTGCTCGGGATCACGCCGCCCACGAGCCTGCGGACCTGGCCGTATCTCGCGGTCTGCGGCGGGACGGCGCTGGTCGTGTTCGTCTTCCATCCGCAGATCGCGAAGTTGCGGCGCGCCGTGCTGCTGGCCGACGCGCTCGGGCTCGGGGTGTTCGCGACGGCGGGGACCACTATCGCGTTGAACGCGGGGGCGACTCCCTACGCGGCGTGCCTGATCGGGATGACGACGGGTATCGGTGGCGGCGCGGTGCGTGACCTCCTCCTCCGGGAAATCCCGCTCGTGCTGCGGAAGGAGATCTATGCGGTCGCCGCGCTCGCAGGGGCCGTGCTGGTTGTGCTCGGTCACGCTCTGCGACTGCCGCCGGGCCCGGTGACCGCCGTAGCAGCCGCGGCGGTGGTGGGGGTCCGGATGCTCGCTTTGTGGCGCAGATGGAACGCACCCGTTGCGAAAGGGCCCGAGACCGGCTGAAACGTCTTCTGGACTGCCGGATTTCCTTTGTTGGTTCTGTGTGTGTTCTTAGGCGAGTCTCAGCACTCTGCGTAAGACTGTCGCCATGCGCATCCTCGTAGTGGACGACGACAGGGCCGTCCGTGAATCACTCAGGCGATCCCTTGAGTTCAACGGCTACCAGGTGGAACTGGCCGGGGACGGCGCGCAGGCCCTGGAAGCGATCATCGCCAACAGACCCGACGCGATGGTCCTCGACGTGATGATGCCGCGGCTCGACGGCCTGGAGGTCGCTCGACGCCTGCGAAGCACCGGTGACGACCTGCCCATTCTCGTGCTGACGGCGCGGGACACCGTTTCCGACCGGGTGTCCGGTCTCGACGCCGGTGCCGACGATTACCTGCCGAAGCCCTTCGCGCTCGAAGAGCTTCTCGCTCGCCTTCGCGCGCTTCTGCGCCGGGCCATCCCGGATCCGCAGGCCGGACAGAACGCCGAGGTCCTCTCGTTCGCGGACCTCACCTTGGACCCGGGGACGCGCGAGGTGCGCCGGGCGGGCCGGGAGATCAGTCTCACCAGGACCGAATTCGCGTTGCTGGAGCTGTTCCTCTCGTACCCGAAGCACGTTCTGACCCGCAGCCGGATCCTGGAGGAAGTGTGGGGATACGACTTCCCGACGTCGGGCAACGCGCTGGAGGTCTACGTCGGTTACTTGCGCCGAAAGACCGAGGCTGGGAACGAACCGAGGCTGATCCACACGGTCCGGGGAGTGGGCTACGTGCTGAGGGAAACCCCGCCGTGACGGACGCGGTCCCGGTCGTCGACGTGTCCGAAAAGGATCCGCGCGGCGACCGCTGGAGCACGCGGCGCTTCTCGCTCCGCGGCCGGGTGACGCTGCTCGCGGCCGCTTCGGTGGCGGGCGCGGTGGCGCTGGTGTCCCTCGGCGCGTATCTCGTCGTGAAGGACAACCTTTATCAGCAGGTGGACGACAATCTGCTCGCCCGCGCGCAGGCCGCGGTCGACTCGCCGCAGGTGCAGACCGAGCTGCAGCAGGTGCCCGGCGCCTTCCTGGCCAGCGCGGACCTGCAGATCGGCCAGCTGACGGTCGGGGAGAAGATCCGGCTGACCTTCCCGCAGTCCGGCAGCCGCCCGCCCTACGGCCATGACGAGATCGCGGTCGCCACCGGGGAGTCGCCGTTCTCCCTGCGCACCGACCCGAAGACCGACAGCCGGGTCGTCGCCCTCCCGCAGGGGGCGGGGCAGGCGATGGTGCTCGCCCAGTCGCTCGGCCCGACCAAGCGCACCCTGAACGAGCTTTCCGTGGTCTTGTTCCTGATCGGTGGCGCCGGGATCCTGGTCGCCGCTGCCGCGGGGACGGCCGTCGCGAGAGCCGGCCTGCGGCCGGTCGACAGGCTGACGTCGGCGGCGGAACGCGTCGCCACCACGGGTGACCTGCGGCCGATCCCGGTCAGCGGCGACGACGAACTCGCCCGCCTCACCCAGAGTTTCAACACGATGCTGGGCACGGTCGCCGAATCGCAGGAACGGCAGCGGCAGCTCGTCGCGGACGCCGGGCACGAACTCCGGACCCCGCTGACGTCGCTCCGCACGAACCTGGAGCTGCTGCTTTCGGCGAGCAGGCCGGGGGCGCGGACGCTGTCCGACGAGGACCGCAGTGACATCGAGGCCGACATCCGCGGCCAGCTCGACGAGCTGACCCAGCTGATCGGCGACCTCGTCGAACTCGCGCGCCAGGACGAGCCGCGGATCGAGCACGAACGGGTCGAGATGGTCGACGTCGTCGAGCGCGCGCTCGACAGGGCGCGCCGTCGCGCGGGCGAGATCGAGTTCGACGTCTCGCTCCAGCCGTGGGTGCTGACCGGTGACACCACCGCGCTGGAACGCGCGGTGCTGAACCTGCTGGACAACGCGGTGAAGTTCTCGCCGGAGGGTTCGACGGTCGGGGTCCGGCTGTACCCGGTCGGCGACGGCACCGCGGTGCTCGAGGTCGAGGACGCGGGGCCGGGGATCGCCGACGAGGACCTGCCGAAGGTGTTCGACCGCTTCTACCGTTCGTCGGAGGCGCGGACACTGCCCGGTTCGGGGCTCGGCCTGGCCATCGTCCAGCACGCGGCGCAGCGGCACGGCGGAGACGTCTACGCGGGACGAGCTCCCGAAGGCGGCGCGCTGATGACCCTGCGGCTCCCGGGAGCCCCTGCCTGACAGGTGATTACTCTGACGGGTGATGAGCACCGAGAACGAGCCTGAGCTGCCGCCCCGTCGTCTGCTGTGGACACTGCTGGTGGCCGCGGTGCTGCTGGTGGCCGACCAGCTGACCAAATGGTGGGCGGTCGACGCCCTCACCGACCGCGCGCCGATCCCGGTGATCGGCGACTTCATCCGGTTCCGGCTGCTCTACAACCCGGGCGCGGCGTTCTCGCTGGGCGCCGGCTCCACCTGGATCTTCGCGATCCTGGCCGCGGCCGCGGTGGTCGCGCTGCTGTGGATCTCGCGCAAGGTCCGTTCGGCGGGCTGGGCGATCTCGCTCGGTTTGCTGCTCGGCGGCGCGACGACGCATCTGGGAGACCGCCTGTTCCGCGAGCCCGGTTTCGCGCGCGGTCACGTCGTGGACTTCATCGACTACAACGGCTGGTTCGTCGGGAACGTCGCCGACATCGCACTGTTCTTCGGTGCCGTTTCGCTTTTCGTGCTGAGTTTCCGCGGCGTCCCGATCGACGGCGTCAAGGAGACGGCGTCGGAGTAACGAGGCAGAACTCGTTTCCTTCCGGATCCGCGAGCACGACGCCTCATGGCGGCAGGCTGATTCGCTCGTCGCGCCATGTTTGATCGTGTAGGATTTTGTGTAGTTGATCCAGTGTAGTTATCGGAGGCTTCGTGCTCGCGCGGCAGCGACAGGCGGTGATCCTCGAGGAGGCGCGCCGTACCGGGGCGGTCCGGGTCAGCGATCTCGTCGCGAGGCTCGGCGTTTCGGATATGACGGTGCGCCGCGACCTCGACGTGCTCGCGGGCCGAGGACTGGTCGAGAAGGTCTACGGCGGAGCCACTTCCGTCGTGGGCAAGAGCACCGACGAACCCGGTTTCGAAGCCAAATCCGTGCGCCAGCGAGCGCAGAAGGAGGCCATCGCCGCCCTCGCCGCCGGACTGGTCCGGCCGGGCACCGCGATCGGCATCTCCGCGGGCACCACCACGTGGACGCTGGCCAGGGCGCTCGACGAGGTCCCCGGCCTGACGATCGTCACGAACTCCATCCAGGTCGCCGACGTGCTGCGCGGCGCGAACCAGCCCGATCGGACGGTGGTCCTCACCGGCGGCGTCCGCACCCCGTCGGACGCGCTGGTCGGGCCGGTCGCCGTGCAGAGCCTGCGATCGCTGCACCTGGACGTCGTCTTCCTCGGCGTGCACGGAATGGCCGACGGTCCCGGTTTCACCACGCCGAACCTCACCGAATCCGAGACCGACCGCGCGCTCGTCGAAGCGGGCCGCAAACTGGTGGTGCTCGCCGATCACACCAAGTGGGGCATTGTCGGCATCTCCACCATCGCCGGGCTCGAAGAGGCCGACGTCGTCGTCTCGGACGACGGTTTGTCCGACAGCGCAAGGGAAACGCTCACCGAGCAGGCGGGTGAGCTGATGATCGCCGAAACGGCGGAGACGGCTGAGGCCGAAGAAGCGTGAAGCCGGCCGCCGACAGACTGCGCGCCACCCGCTGACAGGGCCATACTCATGTGCGATGCACAGCTTTGGCTCAGGAACTTCTCAGGACCATCCCGCAAGGTGAAGACATGACCGAGAACGACCCCAGCGGCCACGACGCCGAGAAGGCGCGGCCCGCCGGCGCTCAGCCGGACGCGGAGCAGAGCGCGAGCTGGGCGGCGCAGCCCGCCCCGCAGCAGACTGACGCGACCGGGCTCGGCGGCCATGCCACTCCGCACACCGGAGCGCAGCAGGCCTACACCCCGGAACAGCAGTACAACCCGTGGTCGCCCCACACCCAGGCACAGCAGGCGCCCGCACAGGAGCACCAGACGCAGGGCCAGTACACCCAGGGCCAGCAGGTGCCGGGCCACCAGACGCCGTACACGCAGCAGGGTCCGTCGGTGTACGCGGTGCCGCAGCAGCGCCAGGCCTCGAAGTCCACTTCGGGCAAGCTGCTCGCCGGTGTCGCGGCGATCGCCGTGGTCGTCGGCGGGGTCGCGGGCGGCACGGTCGGCTATCTGACCGGTGACGCGTCCGGCGGCTCTTCCGTGAACGCGCTCGACGCGCCGAAGCCCGCCCAGCAGACGGGCAATCTGCCCGCCGGTTCGGTCGAGGCGGTGGCGCAGAAGCTGTCGCCGAGCGTCGTCGAGCTCCAGGTGTCCGGGCGGTCGGGTGCGGGCGAGGGCTCCGGCTTCGTGCTCAGCACCGACGGCTACGTGCTGACCAACAACCACGTCGTCGAGGTCGCCGCCGGTGGCGGGCAGATCCAGGCGGTGTTCCAGGACGGCAAGAAGGGCACGGCGACCGTCGTCGGCCGCGACCCCACGACGGACATCGCCGTGGTGAAGGTCAGCGGCGTCAGCGGGCTGACCCCGGTGGAGCTCGGCCGGTCCGACGACCTCCGGGTCGGGCAGCCGGTGGTGGCCATCGGATCGCCGTTCGAACTGACGGGCACGGTCACGTCGGGCATCGTCAGCGCGCTGAACCGGCCGGTGAGCGCCGGTGGCGGTGGCGACCAGACCACGGTGATGTCGGCGGTGCAGACCGACGCGGCGATCAACCCGGGTAACTCCGGCGGCCCGCTCGCGAATATGGCGGGCCAGGTCATCGGCATCAACTCGGCGATCTACAGCCCGAAGTCCGCGCAGGGCCAGGGCGGCGAGAGCGGCGGCAACGTCGGCATCGGTTTCGCGATCCCGATCGACCAGGCACGCCGCACCGCCGACGACATCATCAACACCGGCCAGGCGAAGCAGACCTTCATCGGCGCACGAGTGCAGACCGCGCCGACCGGCGGCGCGCAGCTCGGTGAGATCACGCCGGGCAGCCCCGCGGAGAAGGCGGGCCTCAAATCCGGTGACGTCGTGACGAAGCTGGACGACCGGTCGATCCCCAACGCGGACGCGCTCGTCGCCGAGATCCGCACCAGGGCACCGAACGACAAGGTCAAGTTCACCCTCGCCGACGGCAAGGTGATCGAGGTGACCCTCGGCGGCCAGCCGGTCACGCCGAACTAGCACTCCCCAACGCTCGGCCGCAGTGCGCGGCCGAGACCAAACCCCGGCTCGAACCCCCAGCGGGCCGGAACCAGAGGCCACGCGCGACCGGCTGCCAATCCCGGTCGCGCGTGGCCCTTTTTATTGAGGGGTAAGGCAAATATGGCGTGGTCGTGGGGTGGGGCCGGCGGTGAGGTGAAGGACGCCTTCGCCCTTGGTCTGCGGTGCGAGCCCGTTCGTCCCGGGGGCGGGCGGAGCTAAGCCGTGACTCGCGTGCTTGGACACGTAACTCGCGTGATTGGATGCCGCACTCGGGTGTCCGGCGTCCAAACACGCGAGTTTCTGAGGGGTAGGGGCAAAGTTGGGAGGTTGCGAAAGCCACGTTGGCAACGTTCAACGTTGCGAAAGTGGCTTTCGCAACGTCGGGTGCAGGGGTGCGGTGGCGAGGAGGGGGCTTTCGCGGCACGGTCGCCCCACGGCCGCGAGTGAATGCCCGCGACCCGGCACCTTTGCGTTACCCCCTCAATAACGTGCTTTTCGGCGGAGGAGCACAGCCACGAGTACGCCGAGCCAGACGACCGCGAGACTGACAAGCAGGCCGGTGACGGTGTCGGCGTCGTGCAGGCCGGGGTTCGCGGCTCCGCCGAAAGGCCGCCACAGCAACGGAAGCGCGACCAGTGTCAGCACACCCGTGAGCACCGCGCCCGTCTTCACCGGAGTCTGTGCGCGTTCCGGGAGGAACCTGCTCAGCGCGAATCCCACGGCACCGACCACTGGCGCGAGCAGCACGTCGTGCACCAGCGGACCGCCGACGAGCCAGCCGAGCGTCCCGAAAACGTCCGGCCGCAGCGGGAAGGCGTACTTGGAGAACAGCACCGCGCCCCACGCGAGGGCGCCGAGGCCGGGCAGGAACAGCAGCAGTCGCAACGTCTTCACAGCGTCTCCAACCGGGCGACCCATTTCGTCTGCAGGACGCCTGGCCGGTTCGGGGCGATGATCCGGCACGGGAAGCCGTGGTCGGCGTCGAGGACTTCGCCGTTGAGTTCCAGCGCCAGCAGGGTGAGCTCGTCCGCGGTGTGCTCGCCGGGGAGTTCGCTGATCCCGTACGGGCCGGCCTTCTCCAGTGAGAACACGCGGACCGGCGTGCCCGGTGTGCTTCCGGCGTGCCGCAGCAACTCCGGCAGCGAGACACCGCTCCACCGCGCGGACTCGCTCCAGCCTTCGACGCAGGCGATCGGCAGCTCGGCCGAAGTCCTCGGCAGCGCGCGGAGTTCTTCCAGCGAATAGGTCTTCGTGCCGTTCGGGGTCACCACTGAAAGCCGCCAGGCCGGGTCGTTCGCCGTGTCCAGTACGCCTGCCGCCGCGGCTGTCCGGTTCACCGGCAGCCCCTGCGGTCCCTTGCCGCTCCGCCAGGACAGGCCGGAAACGGTACGCAGCAACGGAACCGTCGCCCCGGCCGTCGCGACGACGGCGACGCCCGCGGCCAGCCAGGTCGTGCGGAGGAAGGCGCGGCGTGAAGGTTCGGGTGGCCTGGTGACGCTGCGGCGGACGATCGGGAGTTTCACCGCGATGTGCACCAGGATCGAGCCGATCGCCACCCACGCGACCGCGTAGTGCAGCTGCGGGAAGTAGAACGTCCACGGATAGTTCTGGGCGACGTTGAACAGGCCGGTGACGAGTTCGAAGAAGGCGGCCGCGGACAGCACCAGGATCGACAGGCGTTCGAGCGCGTGCGGCAGCGAACGGAGCACCGGGCGCTCGAACAGTTTCGGGTAGACGCTCCAGAGTTTCGCCAGCAGCAAGGGAATCGACGCGATCCCGGAGAGCACGTGCGTGCCCTGCGTGACCCGGTACAGCCAGACGGGGCGGCTCGGCCAGCCGAACCACGACGGCGGATGCTGGATGAGATGGCTGATCAGGCCGGTGACGAAGCACAGGGTGAACGTGACGGCGAGCGCGAGGCCGATCCGGGACGTCACGCGCTCCGAAGGTGTGTTCATGCTTTCTCCAGGCAGGCGAACCAGCGGTGGCCGTGGCTGGTGGCCCACGCGACCCGGAACGCGGTGCGGGCGGCGAGGTCCGCGATCGCTTCGACGCCGACCCAAGCCCAGGTGAACCAGGCGCCGTCGTCGGGGCGCAGCCGGACCCGGTCCTGGCGGAGGCCGCGGCCCGGCGGGTCGAGTTCGACGAGCACCGTCCCGCCGTCACCGATCAGTTCCGCCATCCGCGTGAGGAGGCGGTGCGGATCGCCGCCGATGCCGATGTTCCCGTCGGCGAGCAGGACATGCCGCCAGCGCCCTTCGCCGGGGAGCCGGTCGAAGACGTCCCGGTGGAGCGCGGCGGCGCCCCTGGCGTGGGTGAGCCGTACGGCGGTGGCCGAAATGTCGACGCCGAGCGACGCGACACCGCGTTCGGACAGCGCGGCGGTGAGCCTGCCGGGGCCGCAGCCGACGTCCAGCGTCGGACCGTCACAGGCACCGAGGAGGACGTCGTCGCCGTCGCAGGGGATGGCCGTCCAGCGGTCCACCGGCAGGTCGACACGTTCACCGGTCGCCAGTTCCAGCCAGCAGCGGTGGCCGAGCAGGCCGCGGTCGAAGGCGGTCACCGGACTTCGGCCACCGCTCGGGCGAACCGGCCGCGGGGTGCCGCCAAAGCGACCCGGCGCGCGTCCGTGATCGTGTCCACATCGGACAGTGTGGACAGGATGCCGGGTCGCAGCCCGATGTCGGCCAGCGCGCGCAGCGTCTGCCGTCCGGTGTCGTCGCACGACATCGGGACCCCGGCGAGTGCCTTGGCGTGTAACGGGTCCTTGAGTCCCAGCGCCCACCAGCCGCCGTCCTCGGCAGGTCCGAGGACGGAATCTTCGGGCCGGTTCGCGGCTTCGGCCAGGAGCGCCGGGGTGACCTGCGGGGTGTCCATCCCGATTTGCAGCACCGGCTCGCCGGGACGGGGCGCGTCGGCGTGGGCGTTGACGAGCCGCAGGTCGAAACCTTCCCCGCGTTGGGGGAGCACCTCCGTTTTCCGGAGTACGGCGGCGATTTCCGTGCCGCGGGCGGCGTGGGCGAGTTCGCCGGTCATGGCGACGACCACTCGCGCCTTCGGGGTCAGCAGGGCGGTTTCGAGAGTGTCGAGCAGCGAGGCGGCCGCGATCTCGGCGGCCTGCTCCGGCGTCGCGGGCGGGCAGAGCCGCGTCTTCGCGAAACCGGGCACGGGTGCTTTGGCGACGATCAACAGGCAGAAGGTCATCGGCTCAGCACCCGCCCGAAATCCCGGGCTGCCCGCAGGGTTCCCCGCAGCGAGCCGGAGACCTTCGACTTCGTGCCCTTGGCGCGTTCGCGGTAGGACACGTCGAACTCGGCGACCCGCCAGCCCGCGCGGCTCGCCTTGATCAGGAGTTCGAGCGGGTAGCCGAAGGCGCGATCGGTGACGTCGAGGTCGAGCAGCGCCTGCCGTCGGACGGCGCGCAGCGGCGCGATGTCGCGGACCGGCAATCCCTTGTGCCGCAAGAGGGACGAGATCAGCACGTTGCCGGCTCTCGCGTGCCACGGCCAGACGCCGGGGCCGGTCGGCACGCGCCGGCCGACCGTCAGTTCGGCGTCAGCGAGGCCGTCGACCAGCTTCGGGAGTTCGGCTAGGTCGAGGGAACCGTCGGCGTCGGCGAAACAGACGACGTCCGCCGTGGCCGCCTCCAGCCCGGTGTGCACCGCGGCGCCGTAGCCGCGCCGGGGTTCGTGGACGACCTTCGCCCCGAGCCCGGCCGCGATTTCGGCGGAACCGTCCGCGGAGCCGTTGTCGACCACGATCGCCCGATATCGCTCGGGCAGGGTTGCCAGTACGCCGGGGAGGGCACCGGCCTCGTCGAGACAGGGGAGCACGACGTCAACCTGGTCATCGTTCACGCACAGCACGTTAAGTCCGGGTTGGACGGGCGAAAACCCTTGTGCTGCTTACCGAATTCTGACGTCGGCGGAGTTCTTACCGAGTTCTGACGGTATCTTTTTCCGGTCCGCCGGAGAGTGGGAACGCGGTTATGGTGCCGGTGATGTCCACCGTCACCGCCCCTTCCCGTACCGGCCGCCGGGCCGATCTGATCGCCGTCGGGCTGGCGATGCTCGTGGTCGCCGCCGCGATCGCGGTCGGCCTCCACTACAACCGTCCCGGTTCCGGGGTGGTGATCTATGCCTTCGCGCCTCCGCTGTTCGGCTTGTGGCTGCCGCATGTGGGGCCGGGTTCGGTCGCGGCGGTCGTCCTCGCGCTCCTGGTCGTCACCAAAGGTCCCTTGCTCGCCGCGCGGCTGCGCTGGCGTCCGCTGCTCGCGCTCGGCTACGTGACGGCGCTGCTCTGGACGTTCTCGCTGGCGATGGTCGACGGCTGGACGCGGGGGTTCACCGGCAGGCTCACCACGGAACACGAGTACCTGCACGAGGTTCCCGAGATCACCGACATCCCGAAGATGCTGAACGAGTTCTCCTCGCGCATCCTGGATTTCCAGCCGGATTCGTGGACGACGCACGTCTCCGGGCATCCGCCGGGCGCGACGCTGGTCTTCGTCTGGCTCGACCGGCTCGGCCTGCACGGCGGGGCATGGGCGTCGACGCTGGTCGTGCTGATCGGCTGCCTGGCCGTGGTCGCGGTGCCGGTGACGCTCTCCGCGCTGGGCAGGCAGGACGCCGCGAGGACGGTCCTGCCGTTCGCCGTCCTGACCCCGGGCGCGATCTGGATCGGCGTGTCCGCAGACGGTCTCTTCGCGGGTGTCACCGCGACCGGCATCGCGCTGCTTGCGCTCGCCACACGGCGGCGGATCCTCGCGCTCCCCGGCGGTCTGCTGCTCGGGTTCGGCCTGTTTCTCTCCTACGGCCTCGTGCTGCTGGGCGTGATCGTGCTCGCTGTCGTCCTGCTGACCCGTCAGTGGCGGATCCTGCTGCTCGCCACGGCAGGCGTGACCATGGTCGTCGTGGCGTTCGCGCTGGCCGGGTTCTGGTGGCTCGACGGCTATCACCTGGTGGTCGAGCGCTACTACCAGGGGATCGCGACCCTGCGCCCGTACTCCTACTGGGTGTGGGCGGATATCGCGGCCGTGCTCATCGCGGTCGGCCCGGCCGTGATCGCCGGGACAAGGCGGGCGGGCGCGGAGTTCCTCGCCGAGCCGAGACGGTCGTTCCGCGAGCCGGTCGCCCTGATCGTGTCGGCCGCGGTGCTCACGATCGCTTTCGCCGACCTGTCCGGCCTGTCGAAGGCGGAGGTCGAACGCATTTGGCTACCGTTCGAGGTGTGGCTGCTGCCCGCGGTGGCGCTGCTGCCGCCGAAGGGACGGCGGTGGTGGCTCGCCGCGTCGGCGGCGACGGCGCTGGTGGTGAACCATCTGGTGCTGACGAGCTGGTGAGTACCTGGTGGCGGAGCTGCGACGAATTCGGAAAGGTGACGATACGTGTGAACCCGCCCGGCCGAAGGCCCCGCTATCGCGGTGGCAGGGCGCCCTTGCGACCCGACGTGAGTCGGTCGACCAGGCAGCGTCCTGCCGACGTCGATCGCGGCCGCGGGTGCACTGACAGACAATGAGGTGGACGACATGACAGAGCAAGGACGGGTGCTCGTCGTTGACGACGACGAGACCGTACGGGACGTCGTCCGGCGGTACCTGGAGGTCGCGGGCTTCGACGTCGACGTCGCCGGTGACGGCACCGAGGGGTTGCGGCTGTTCTCCGCGACCGGGCCCGATCTCGTGGTCCTCGACGTCATGATGCCCGGCCTCAACGGACTCGAGGTGTGCCGCCGCCTGCGACAGGTGAGCCAGGTGCCCGTCGTGATGCTGACCGCGCTCGGCGAGGAGGAGAACCGCATCGCCGGGCTCCAGCTCGGCGCCGACGACTACGTCACGAAACCGTTCAGCCCCAAGGAACTCGCGTTGCGCGTGGCGTCGGTCCTGCGGCGGGCACGGATGCCGAGGCCCGAACCGGCGGCACGTGTGATCACCGACGGCGACCTCGCGTTGCAGATGAGCGCCCGGCAGGCGGCCATCGGCGGCGTGGAACTTCCGTTGACGAGCCGGGAATTCGACCTGCTCGCGTTCTTCCTCACCCATCCCGGCATGGCGTTCTCCCGCGCCGATCTCCTGGAGAAGGTCTGGGGCTGGGACTTCGGCGATCAGTCCACAGTGACCGTCCACGTGAGACGGTTGCGCGAGAAGATCGAGAAGAACCCCGCGAAACCCGTCCGCGTCGCCACCGTATGGGGCGTCGGCTACCGATACGACCCGGTGCGGCGATGATCGGCTCAGGTGAGTCCTTCGGCGAGATGCTGGCGCACGCCTGGCACATCCTGCCGTTCGCGCTGATGTTCGCGGTGCCGGTGGTGCTGCTCGGCGTTCTGGCGCTGTACCTGCTCAGGCGCGGTTCGCTGGCCAGCACCATGACGATCCTCGTGCTGATCCCGGTACTCGCGACGCTGATCGCGGTGCTCGGGATCAGCGGGTTCATGTTCACCCCCGCGCTGACCACGATGACACTGGTCTGCCTGCTGGTCGCGCTGGTGACCGTGCCCGCGGCGCTCGTGCTCGGCCGCGCGATCGCGCGCCGCAGCGTCTGGGAACGGGAAGCGCGGGAACGGGAGCGCGCGGCCGAGGCGTCGCGGCGCGAACTGGTCGCCTGGATCAGCCACGATCTGCGGAGCCCGTTGGCCGGGATCCAGGCGATGGCCGAGGCGGTCGCGGACGGCGTCGTCGCCGAACCGGTCGAAATCACCGGCTACGCGCGGCGGATCAGCGGCGAGACCATGCGGCTGTCCGGCATGGTCGGCGACCTGTTCGAACTGTCGCGGATCACCGCGGGCGCGCTGCGGCTGACCATGGCCGCCGTGCCGCTGCGCGACGTCGTGAGCGACGCCGTCGCCGCGCAGGTGCCGCTCGCCGAGCAGAAACGCGTGCGGATGATCGAATACGCCGACGTGTGGCCCGTCGTCTCCGGCAGCGACCCGGAACTGGCGCGGATCGTGCGCAACCTGGTGTCCAACGCCGTGCGGCACACCCCGCCGGACGGAACGGTCGCGGTCCAGATCGGCATCGAAGGCGGCGAGGCGCTGCTGGCGGTCTCCGACGGTTGCGGCGGGATCCCCGACGACGAGATCGGCAGGGTCTTCGACGTCGCGTTCCGCGGGACGACGGCGCGCACCCCCGAACGCGGCGGACTGGCGAGCGGCGGCGGACTCGGGCTGGCGATCGCGAAAGGCCTCGTCGAAGCCCATCGCGGCCGCATCGGCGTCCGCAACCACGGTCCCGGCTGCCGGTTCGAAGTCCGGCTGCCGCTGTCCATGCCCTGACCGTGTCAGCGGCGTGTCACCGCGGTGTCAGCGCGGACGGCGATCGTTGCCGCCATGACGACTTCAGCGAGCACATTCTTCCGGCGGGCCGGGATCACCGCGGTGGCGGCCGCGCTACTGGCCGGGGCCATCCCTGGAGTGGCCGCCGCGGACAGCGGACGGGATCGCCCGGATCTGCGAGCGATGGTTCAGGAGATCGCGGCCTCCGGGTTCGCCGGGGCGCAGCTGCGGGTGCACGACGCGCGAGGCGACTGGACCGGCAGCGCGGGGGTGCGCGAGCTGGGCTCGGCCGCCAAGCCGCCGACGAACGGGCGGTTCCGGATCGGCAGCAACACCAAGACCTTCGTGTCCACCGTCGTCCTGCAGCTGGTGGGGGAGGGCAAGGTGGGCCTGGACGCGCCGGTGGCGGGCTACCTGCCCGAGTTCGGCCTCGACCGGCGGATCACGGTGCGGATGCTGTTGCAGCACACCAGCGGTCTGGTGGACTACACCGGCGCGATCCGGCCGGACGGCACCGTCGTACCGGGAATTTCCCTGGTGGGCAAGGAATTCCTGGACAACCGCTATCACACGTACCGGCCGGAGGAGCTGGTGCGGTTCGGGCTGTCCAAGACGCCGCTGTTCGAGCCGGGAACGGACTGGACCTACACGAACATCAACTACGTCCTGGCCGGACTGGTGATCGAGAAGGTCGCCGGCCGCCCCTACGGCGACGAACTCCAGCGTCGGATCCTGCGGCCGCTCGGACTGCGGGACACCGTCGTACCGGGCACGTGGCCGGGGATCCCCGGGTCGCACGCGCACGGCTACTACCGCTACGAGGAGAAGCCCGGGCAGTGGAAGACGGTCGACATCACGAACCAGAACCCGTCGTGGGCGTCCAGCGCCGGTGAACTGATCTCGACCACGAAGGACCTCCACACGTTCTTTTCCGCGCTGCTGGGCGGAAAACTCCTGCCCGCCCCGCTGCTCGCCGAGATGCGCAAACCGCACCCGAAGGGCGGCTACGGCCTGGGCGTGTACGTCCAGGAAGCGAGCTGCGGCACCGTCCTCAAGGGCATGGGCGGCTTCCACGGCTACGGGACGCTGATGGCCAGTACCCCGGATGGCAGCAGGACATACGAGCTGTCCATGACCTACGGGGACTCCGCGGCCGACCTTGGGCAGGCTTACTTCAAGGCGGATCAGCTGCTCACCGACAAGGTGCTCTGCGGAAAGTAGTTCAGAGCCGCAGGAAACCCATGTCCGGGAAGTGGGCAGGCGCGATGATCGCGCCGGTCTCTTCCGCTTCGGCGAGGAAACGCTGCCGCGTGCGGAGCGCGAGATCCGGGTCGACGTCGCCGAGGAAGCTCACCCGCGTGTCCGTCAGCTGGGCGGGCGTGTGCAGGACGTCGCCGAGCAGCAGCAGGCGCTCGTCGTCCGCGGTGATGTCGAGGACGTAGTGGCCGGGCGTGTGACCGGGGGCGTGCCGCGCCACGATCCCTGGCGCGATCTCGACGTCGTCGCCGCTGATCGCCTCGGTCAGCCCCGCGGCGCGAGCGGTCTCCATGCCGACACGGCTCCATTCGCCCGTCCCGGCGGGCGCGATGAGGGCGTCCCAGTCCAGTTGCCCGAAGACGACCTGAGCACCAGGGAAGGTCAGGTCGCCTTCGGGGGCGATCCAGCCGATGTGGTCGTTGTGCAGGTGGGTGAGGAAGACGGTGTCGATCTCGTCGATGGGGCAGCCTGCCTTGTCCAGCGCGGCCGCGAGGTCACCACCCGTGCCCATCGGCGGGGTGGGGTCGCCCTTGGCGGGCGTCATCCCCGGCGGGAAGGCGAATTCGCGCGGGCCGAGGCCGGTGTCGACGAGGATCGTGCGGCCGTTGCCTCGGATCAGGTACGCGCCGGTGGGGACGTGCACGGTGCCGTCCTCGTCGAAGACGTCCGGGTGGGCTTCGGGGTCGAGACCCGGGAAGAACGCGAGCGGCAACCTGATCAGGCCGTCCCCGAGCGCTTCGATCTCGATGTCTCCGACGGTGATGCCCACCAAAACCCCCAAAAAAGTCGATTTCCGTTGCCGGGAACGACAACCCGGTGGAGGCCGGGTCTGTTCCCGGTTTCAGAGACCGACCGGTTCCCGCAGCTCAGCGGTGGCGAAACCGGCGATGCCTTCGGCGAAACCGGTTCGCGCGGTGAAGCCGAGCAGTCGTTCGGCGCGGGCGGGATCGGCGACGACGTGCCGGACGTCGGCGGGACGGGCGCCGCCGGCGACCTTCGGAGCCGGTCCGTCGCAGGCCTTCGCGAGTTCTTCGGCGAGTTCACCGACCGAGTGCGGTTGCCCGGAACAGATGTTCAGCGGGGTCAGGTCACCTTCGGGCCCGTCAGTGCACAGCGCCAGGACGTTCGCCCTCGCCACGTCATGGACGTGCACGAAGTCGCGCTGCTGTTTCCCGTCCTCCAGCACGATCGGCGCCTCACCGCGCAGGAGCGAGGACCGGAACAGCGACGCGACGCCCGCGTACGGGGTGTTCTGCGGCATCCGGGGCCCGTAGACGTTGTGATAGCGCATCGCCCAGACCGTCCCGCCGGTCTGCCGGGCCCACGCCGCCGCCAGATGTTCCTGCGCGAGTTTGGTGGCCGCGTAGGTGCTTCGCGGCCGAAGTGGCGCGTCCTCGGGGACGAGCCGCCACTCGAGTTCCGCGCCGCACGTCGCGCACGTCGGCTCGAAGCGTCCGGCGTCCACATCGGACTGTTTCCGCGGCGACGGCGGGACGATCCCGTGGCCGAGGCATTCGTAGCGGCCCTCGCCGTAGACGACCATCGACGAGGCGAGCACCAGTTTCCGAACCCCGGCGCGGTGCATCCCGGCCAGCAGCACGGCTGTCCCGTAGTCGTTGTTCAGCGTGTACGACGGCGCGTCGGACGGATCGATGCCGTGCCCGACGACGGCAGCCTGGTGACAGACCGCCTCGACACCGTCCAGCGACTCGGCGACCAGCTCCGCGTCGGTGACATCGCCACGTAGGAACCGGTGGCGGCCGGTGTACGCGGGCGGACGCGACGAAGCGTGGGCGGTGCGCAGGAGGGTGTCGAGGACGACGACCTCGTGACCTTGATCGGACAGCAGATCGGCGATGTGGGAGCCGATGAACCCGGCCCCGCCGGTTACCAGTGTTCGCACCTTCCCGACGCTAGGGGCGATCCGCGACGGCGGTGCCGGATCCCCGGCTCACGTCAGGGAATCGTCACAACTCGTGGCCCGCGGCACCACGGGAGCGAAGATCAGCCGAAACCGGATACGGTGTGCCTATGGAACGGAGCGCACAACGGCTGGGCCGCGCACTGGTGGTCATCGTGGACGACAGGGTCGCCCACGGCGAACACGAGGACAACACGGGACCGCTGGTCACAGAGCTGCTCGAAGAGGCCGGATTCATCGTCGACGGTGTCGTGGTGGTCGAGGCCGAGACGGCCGCGATCCGCAACGCGCTCAACACCGCCGTGATCGGCGGCGCCGACCTGGTGATCACCGTCGGCGGCACCGGGGTCTCCCCGCGCGACCGCACGCCGGACGCGACGGCCGGTGTGCTCGACCGCCCGATCCCGGGCATCGGTGAGGCACTGCGCGCCTCCGGTCTCGCCGCCGGCGTGGTGGACGCGGGCATCTCCCGCGGGCTCGTCGGCGTCTCCGGCAGCACGCTGGTGGTCAACCTGGCTGGTTCACGCGCGGCCGTCCGCGACGGCATGGCGACGCTCTCGTCGCTGGTGCCGTACGTGATCGACGAGCTGTCCGGTCTCGAAGAGGCCTAGTTCTTGTGAGGGCCTAGTTCTTGGGAGCGGGTCCGGGCTCTGTCCCGGGCTCGCCCTTTTTGTCCTGATGCAACACCCCTTCCACCTTCTCGGTGACGTGGCCGATCTTGTCCTCGAACCGGCCGCCGGTGACCTTGTTCGCCCCGGCCGACGCCGCCGAGACACCCTTGGCCGCGACGTCGCCGGCCTTCTCGGCCAGCGGCCCGGCCTTCTCGCGGACTTCGCCCGCGACCTCTTCCGCTTTGTGGATGGCCTGCGCGGCCAGCCCCTTCGCTTTGTCGACAATGCTCATGCGCTGATGGTCCCACCGGGCGGCCTACCCCGCGACCGGTGCGAAAATGGACGTCATGCCAGGTGAAGACGAAGACAAGCGCCCCGCCGCGACGGCCTCTCGCGCGGAGAAACAGCGCCGGGTCGACGAGATCTTCGGCGACGTCCTGCCGGACACCACCTCCGACGAGCGAGAGCCGGGGCAGCGTCCCCGGGACTCCGACTCGTGGTTCCTGGAGAACCGGCCGCCTCATCACGACCGGTGATCCGGATCAGCTCGCGCGGTTCTGCTGCGCGCGCAGCAGGTCGCGGATCTCGGTGAGCAGTTCGACGTCGGTCGGCTCCGCCGGGCCCGCCTCTTCACCGCGCTTGCGCCGCTCCTGGATGTGCTTGACCGGCAGCACGATCACGAAGTAGACGACGGCGGCGACGATCACGAAGTTGATCGCCGCGTTGATCACGCCACCGAAGTCCATGAACGTCGAGTCGTTCGCGCTGAGGATGTTGAACCCCAGCCCCTTGGCGGCGTCCGAACCGCCGATGGCGTTGATCAGTGGTTTGATCAGGCCGTTCGTGAAGGCCGTGACGATCGCTGTGAACGCGGCGCCGATGACCACCGCGACCGCCAGGTCGACGACGTTCCCGCGCATCAGGAAGTCCTTGAAGCCCTTGATCAAGACGCTCTCCTCTTCACCTGGGACGGTTGGCCGACCGTCCCTTCCATACCGGGGGGACGCAGGCGCCCGCCTCCACAGGGCAGGGCGCGAGCTAGCGGAGGGTAACCGCTATGGACCGCTCCAGCGAAGTGGCAGCGACCCGTGTCGCGATCGCGGAGGGCAGGGAAAGCAGCACCAAAGGTCCCCTGCTCCCGGCACCGGAGGTCTTCGGCTCGCGGTCGTCCTGCTCGCCGACCGCCGCCACGACAGCCATGCTGGCCAGCACAGACGCCTCTCGCCCGGCTTCGGCGGCCGCGACGACGTCGACCCGCTGACCCGGCCTGAGCAGTTCCGCGACCCCGGCGTCGGCGAGCCTCACCGGGACAGTCGAACTCTCCGGATCACCCGATCCGGGGATGGCCGCGTCCACCAAGCGGACGTCCGTCAGCGGCTCACCCGCCCGTGCCGCACCGATGAGCATCCGCCCTTCCGCGGAGTCGGACCGGCCAAGGGCGCCCTGTGGACGGACGTCGTCCGGGAGGTCGACGAGCTTGAGATCCCCGGCGCGCAGCACCGTCCCGGCCGGGAGGTCACGCGCGGAGGCCACGGTCGCGGTGCCGGGCGTGCCGCGGGCGGAGGCGGGCAGGAACAGCGTGACCACGCCACTGAGCAGCAGGGACAGGGCGAGCCAGCGGCGGAGCAGCCGCGCGGGCCTGCCGTGGAGTCTTCGCAGGACGGGCAGATGGTGGAGCACGGGATTCCCCCTCGTCGATCGGTGATGATCACGACGCTAGGGGCCGGTGAGGTGCCCTGGAAGAACGAAAACCCCCGGTTGTGGATAACCGGGGGCCTGTGGACAACTCGGGGCGTCAGGAAGCGGCGGCGGCCGTTTTCGTCGTACCCGTGGAGGAGGATGCCGCGCTCTTGGTCTCCGACTTCGACTCGGTCTTCGACTCCGGCTTGGTCTCGGTCTTGGCCGGAGCCGTGGTCGTGTTGGCCTTCGAGTCGCGTGAATCATTGCGGTAGAAACCGCTGCCCTTGAAGACCACACCGACCGAGCTGAAGACCTTGCGAAGCGGGCCCGAGCACTGCGGGCACACGGTCAAGCTCGCGTCGGAGAACGACTGCACGGCCTCGAAAGCGTGGTCGCATTCCTTGCAGGCGTATTGGTAGGTGGGCACTGCTGCTCCTTCGTGCACTGGCACTCAGCCGACAAGAGTGCTAACACAACACGGTACCGGGGCATTCCGGCGCAGGTCAAACAAGGTTTCCCAACGTCACATCCCCGCCTGGTCAGCGATCTGTACCGCGCGGTGAGCGGTGTCTACGATCGTGGCCGTGACGTGGACCGACCGCGTGGACCGGTGGACGCGGACACACCCGACCGTTCTGGACGCCCTTTTCGCCGTGGCCATCGCCGCACTGCTGGGGCCGCCTTCGCTCGACATCCTCCTGGTGGCCGACTCCCCGGCCTGGACGCTGTGGGTGGCGGGCCTCTGCGGGTTCACGGTGCTGGCCACCGTCGCGTTGCGGAGGATCGCCACCCAAGCCGCGTTCATCTCCGCCGGACTCGGGATGGCGGTGACCGTCGCGCTGCCGAACACGACGGTCCGGCCCGCGCCACTGGGGCTGGCGAGCGCGAGCGACAGCATGGAGATCCCGCTGTTCTTTCTCCCGACGTCGGCGGCGTACCTGGTGCTTCTGTACGCCGTCGCCGCACGACGGCCGCTGCGCGAAAGCCTGCTCGCCCTCGAGATCAGCGTGCTCGGAGCGTTGCTGTGCACGGCTCGGACGGCGACGGCCTACGGCGCGCTCCCCACGGGGTGGCTCACCCTGCTGCTGGCCGTTCTCGCCCTGGTCGCGGCGGTGGCGGGCACCTGGGCCGTTGGCCGTTTCCGGTTCGACCGGCGACGACGCCTTGCCGACGAGGCCGCGGAAACCGCCGAGCGTGCCGCGGCAGGCGAACGTCAGCGCATCGCTCGCGACATGCACGACATCGTCGCCCACTCCCTGGCGGTCATCGTGCGCCAGGCCGAAGGCGGCTCCGCCATCGCCTCCAAGTCGCCGGACCGCGCGGCACAGGCGCTTTCCGTCATCGCCGGGACCGCCCGCGAGGCACTGGCCGACATGCGGAACACGTTGCGGGTGTTGCGGGAGACCGAGTCGCGGCCTTCGCTCGCCGGGATCCCGGCCTTGGTGGAGCGTGTCCGCGCGACGGGCGTCGATGTCCGGCTGACCGAACAGGGCAGGCCCGGCGTGCTGACGGCGAGCGCGGCCATGGCGGCGTTCCGGCTCGTCCAGGAAGGCTTGACCAACAGCGTCAAACACGCGGGCCCGTGCACGGTTGTCGCGGTCACGATCACGCACACCCCGAACGCGTCGGTGTTCGTCGTGGAGGACGACGGAGCAGGTGCCGGCGAGCGGCCGTCGCTTCCCGGCACGGGCGCCGGCCTGAACGGTGTCCGGGAACGCGTGCGAGCCGCGGGCGGTACGTTCGAGGCCGGTCCCGTCGACGGCGGTTTCAGGGTGCGCGCGGAGTTCCGCGTCGGCGAACAAGGAGCTTCGGGATGACGATCGACGTCGCACTGGTCGACGACCAGGAACTGGTCCGGACCGGCTTGGCCATGGTCGTCGACGCGACCGACGACATCCGGATCGTCCTCCAGGCCGCAGACGGGGTGGAGGCGGTCGCGAAGCTCGCCGAGACACGGGTCGACGTCGTGCTGATGGATGTCCAGATGCCGCGCATGGACGGGGTCGAGGCCACCGGAGTGGTCGCTGCCCGCGAGAACGCGCCCAAAGTGATCCTGCTGACGACGTTCGACCTCGACGAGTACGCCATCGCCGGCCTGCGCGCCGGCGCGAGCGGTTTCCTGCTCAAGGACGCGTCGGCCGACGAAGTACTGCACGCCATCCGCGCCGTCCATGCGGGCGATGCCGTGATCGCGCGCTCCACGACCCGTCGCATGCTGGACCAGCTCGCGGTCGCACGCGAAACTTCTCCGTTGCTGAACCGGCTCACCGGGCGCGAACGCGACGTATTGCTGGAGATCGCGCAGGGATACTCCAACGCCGAGACCGCGAAGCGGCTCTTCCTCTCCGAAGCCACGGTGAAAACGCACGTCGGCCACGTCCTCGCGAAGCTCGGGGTCCGTGACCGGGTGCAGGCGGTGATCTTCGCGTACGAGAACGGACTCGTGCGTCCGAGCTGAGCCGATCTCATCATTTCGGTGGAGGCACCGGCGACCTCGGGCCGAGGATTCCCGTCGAGCAGGCGAGCAGCCTGATGCGTATGACGACAATCGACAAGACGACCGAAGCGACCACCATCCGCGTCCGGTGGCGCGACCCTGCCACCTGGGGCGGGATTCTCGCGCTGGGCGGTGGCCTCTTCCACACCGTGGTCGCCGCTACGATGCGCCAGGAAGTCTGGGCGCAGATCTTCGACGAAGGATTCTTCAACACGGTCACGTTGGACCCTTCGCCCGACCGGCTCCCCATGGCCGAGGCGTTCTGGCTCAGCCCGGGCAGTTTCGGGGTGCCGTTGCTGCTGCTCGGCGCTCTGGTGGTCCGGTCGACCCGGCGCGGCGAACGCGTGCCCGGCTGGCTGGGCTGCGGCGTCGTCGCGTGGGCGGTCCTGCTCGGACTGCTGGGTGGTTTCGACGCCGGAACGATCATCCTGCTGCTCATCGGCGCTCTGTTCCTGGCCGGTGCCTGGTTCAAGAAGGAGCCCTCACGGCCGCGGTCGTGAAAGCATGAGCGAATGAAGCCCCGCGGCAAAGAAGAGTTACGCGGTCTGCTGGCCGAGGTCGCCGCCCGCGTGGCGGGCTACCGCGAAAGCGTCGCCGACGGCCCGGTCTTCCCGCACGACACGACGGGTGTCCGGGAAAAGCTCGGTGACCTGCCCGAGAAACCGGTCCCACCCGCCGACGTGATCCGGCGGCTGGCCGACGCCGTCGAGCCGGCGCTGGTGGCGAACACCGGGCCGCGGTACTTCGGGTTCGTCACCGGGGGAGCGCTCGAAGCGGCGACGGCGGCCGACATGCTGGCGACCGGTTGGGATCAGCCCGCGTTCAACAAGGTCACCTCGCCTGCCGCCGCGATCGTCGAGGAAGTGGCGGGCGAATGGCTCAAGGACGTTCTCGGCCTCCCGTCCGGTGCCTCTTTCGGGTTCGTGACCGGCGGGCAGGGCGCGAACACGGTCGGCCTGGCCGCCGCCCGGCATCACGTGCTGGCGCGGGCCGGCTGGGACGTCGAACGCCGTGGATTGCACGGGGCGCCGCCGCTGCGGGTCATCGCCAGTGAAGAGCGGCACGCGACGATCGACCGGTCCCTCCGCTTGCTCGGCTTGGGCACCGACGCCGTCAAGCCGGTGCGCGCGGACGGCCAAGGCGCCATCGACATCGCGGACCTCGCGAAGGCGCTCGACGGGCCCGCAATCGTTTGCCTCCAGGCCGGAAACGTGAACACCGGCGCTTTCGACGATTTCGCCGCCGCGACGGAGATCGCCCACCGGCACGGAGCCTGGGTCCACGTCGACGGCGCTTTCGGGCTCTGGGCTGCCGCCGCCCCCTCGCTCAGGAAGTTGACCGCGGGGTTGGAAACGGCCGACTCGTGGGCGGTCGACGGGCACAAGTGGCTCAACGTCCCCTACGACAGCGGTTACGCCTTCTGTGCCCATCCCGAGTCGCACAGGGCCGCGATGGCGCTCACGGCCGCGTACTTGACCGGCCAGGGAGACGGCGGGGTGCGAGCGCCGAGCGACTTCGTGCCGGAGTCCTCCCGCCGGGCCCGCGGGTTCGCCACGTGGGCGGCGCTCGGCGAGCTGGGCCGCGCCGGGATCGCCGAGATGGTCGAACGATGCTGCGCGCTGGCAAGGAGGTTCGCCGAGAAACTCGAAGCGAGCGAAGGCATCACCGTCGTGAACGACGTGGTGCTGAACCAGGTCCTCGTCGGCTTCGGCGACGAAACGGACAGGATCGTCGAAGCCGTCCAGCGTTCCGGCGAGTGCTGGATGGGCGCGACCACCTGGCACGGGAGGCGCCTGATGCGCATCTCCGTGTCCAACTGGAGCACCACCGAAGCCGACGTCGACCGCGCTGTCGCCGCGATCCAGGCGGCAAGGAAGAGTGAAAAGCATGGCTGACACGACACCGCGGGCGATCGACGTGACGTTCACCGCCGAGGTCATCCCCGACTCGAACAGCGGCTGGCCGTGCGTGAACATGCCGGACTCCGCGGAGTTCTTCGGTACCGGCAAGGCCGTCAAGGTCAGTGGCACCGTGGACGGCCACGACTACGAGGTGAGCATGCTGCCCATCGGTGGCGGAGTGCACATGATGCCGCTGCGCAAGCCGTTCCGGAAGATCATCAAGAAGGACATCGGCGACCGGGTCACCGTGCATCTGACCAAGCGGATCTCCTAGCCGAGGACCGATCAGGAATCGAGAAGCGCGGCGAACCGGTCTCACCTAGCGTGACCGTCATGGACATCGCCATTCACGGGAGTTTCCTCCCGCAGACCGACCCCGAAGCCGCACTGACGTTCTACCGCGACACCCTCGGCTTCGAGGTGCGCAACGACGTCGGCTACGACGGCATGCGCTGGATCACCGTCGGCCCGCCGGGGCAGCCCGTGTCGATCGTGCTGCACCCGCCGGCCGTCGACCCGGGTATCACCGAGGACGAGCGCCGCGTCATCGGCGAGATGATGGCCAAGGGCACCTACGCGAGCATCCTGTTCTCCTCCGACGACCTCGACGGCCTCTTCAAACACCTCCAAGAGGCGGGCGCCGAGGTCATCCAGGAGCCCACCGATCAGCCGTACGGCCTGCGTGACGGCGCCGTCCGCGACCCGTCCGGAAACCTGATCCGTATCCAGCAGCGCGTCTGAGCGCTGGTAGTCGCGGGTTCCACCAAAGGCACTGACATCACCGGGTGCGGGCGCGGACGTGGACCCGTTCGCCCTGTTCGCCGAACAGGCTGAGCACCTCGACCCGCCCGCGGCCGGTGGCGCCGAACCAGTGCGGCGTCCGGCAGTCGAACTCGGCGGCCTCGCCGGGACCGAGCACGACCTCCTGGTCGCCGAGGACGAGCCGGAGCCTTCCCCGCAGCACGTAAAGCCATTCGCGGCCGGCGTGCGTTCGCGGCCGGGGCTCGTCGTCGCCCGCCGGGATCGTCATCTTGTAGGCGCGCGGCCCGTTCTCGTGCCGCGTGAGCGGGATGAGAACACGGCCGTCCGAGGGCGGTTCGAGCACTCTCGGTGACGAGACGATCTCGTCGACGCGCAGGCCCAGCGCGGCGATCACCGGCAGCAGCAGTTCGAGACTCGGCTTGCGTTGTCCGGATTCGAGCCGGGACAGGGTGCTGGTGGAGATGCCGGTGGCGCGGCTGAGCTCCATCAGCGTCGTGCCCTTCTTCTCCCGGGCGCGGCGCAGCCGGGGCGCGATCAGTTCGATCGCCGCGGTGACAGTGGGGTCGCTCTCCATATCGCCAGCACAGCAGGTCGTCCCGGTTCCGGCAAAGTTCTTTGCCGAAACAGCCAGAAGCCGCCGATGCTGGCGCCATGATCGAGACCAAACGCCTCCCCCTCGGGGTCTATCTCCTTGCTTTCAGCCTGTTCGCGATGGGGAGCGCCGAGTTCCTGATGGCCGGGGTCCTGCCCTCGGCCGCCGCCGATCTCGGCGTCTCCCTGTCCTCCGCGGGCGCGCTCATCACCGCGTTCGCCCTCGGCGTCGTGCTGGGCGGCCCGCCGTTCGCCGTGCTGAGCTTGAAGTGGCCGCGGCGAACGGCATTGATGACCACGCAGGCCGTCTTCGCCGCCGCCATCGCGACCGGCCTGCTCGCCGACGACTACTGGATCCTGCTGGTCACCAGGTTCGTCGCCGGTCTGGCCTACGCCGGCTTCTTCGCGGTCGCGGCCGTGACGGCGATCAGCCTGGTGACTCCCGACCGCAACGCCCGCGCCTCCGGCGTCGTCGTCGCCGGACTCAGCGTCGCCATGGTGGCCGGGGGACCGGCGGGCACCCTGCTGAGCAACCTCACCGACTGGACCGGCGGCTTTTGGGGCGTCGTAATGCTCACCGTGCTGGGCGTGGTCGCGTGCGCCGTCGGCCTGCCCGCCACCGCGTCCGCCGCGCCGAGCCTTTCGGGGGAACTGCTCGCCATGCGGACGCCACGCCTCTGGGGCATCTACGCGATCACGATCCTGAGCACCGCCGCGTACATGGTGTCCTTCAACTACCTGGCGGCGATGCTGGCGGACGTCCTTCCGGCGGTCTGGATCCCCGCGGTCCTCGCGTTGTTCGGAATCGGTGCTTTCGCCGGGCTGTCCCTCGGCGGCCGGATCTCCGACAGGCGCCCGCACGACGCCCTGCTCGGCGGCGCCGTCGGCATCGCGGTCTTTTCGGCGCTGCTCGCCTTCTTCGCCGATTCCGCCTGGGTTGTCGTGCCTACGGTGTTCCTGCTGGGAGTCGCGGCCTTCGTGCTCAACCCGGCGCTCTACGGGCGGGTGTTCACCATCGCCTCTTCCGCCCCGACCCTCGCCGGAGCGACCACGGTCTCGGCTTTCCAGCTGGGCATCAGCCTCACCCCGGCCTTCGCCGCCGGGGCACTGAACCTGGGAGCTTCGCTGACCGCCATCCCTTGGATCGGCGCCGCACTGGCGCTGGCCACGGTCCCGCTGGTGCTCCGCGATCGCTCGCATGACCGCATGCTCACTTGCTAGCATGCGAGCATGACCCAGGTCGCCAAACGGCAATTCAACGTCTATCTGCCGAACGACCTCATCAAGCGGGTGAAACACGCGTCCGTCGACGCCGACGAATCGCTTTCGTCGTTCGTCGAACGGGTGCTGGAGGAGTACCTGCGGACCAGTGAGGAACGCGCACGATGAAGGTTATGCCGATCCGGTACAGCTCGGACGTCGAGGCCATGACGCGGTTCTACGAGGTACTCGGCCTGCGGGTCGGGCCGGTGTCGCGCCCCGGCGGCTGGGTCGAGATGCCCGCTGAGGGCGGGATGCTGGCCGTCCACCGGTCTTCCGGCGACGACGTGGGCCGATGCGAACTGGCCTTCGAAGTCGACGAACCCCTGGAGGACGTCGCGGAGCGCTTGAGGGCCGCCGGATTCGAGCCGGGTCCGCCGATGGACGAAGGCTTCGGGCATTCGATGCGCGTCCAGGATCCCGACGGTGTCTGGGTGCAGCTCAACTTGTACGACCGAGACCTCTACACGTGATCGGAACCCGGCGCGCGAGCCCGTTGTTCCTCGCGGTCGGCATCGTCGCGCTCGAGTTCGCCGCGGCCGTCACCGGATTCGTCGCCTCCACCCTGTTGCCCGTCGTCGCCGGCGATCTCGGCGCGCGGAGCGACCTCGGGCTCCTGATCGCCGGCTCGACGCTGGGACTCTTCGTCGCACTTCCCTTGGCGAGCCGGGTTCTCGCCCGCCTGGGGCCGCGCGGCACTCTCGCCATCGGGATGATCGCCTACCTCGGCGGTCTCTTCCTGGCCGCGATGGCGCAGGCGGCGTGGATGTTCGCCCTCGGCCAGTTCTCCGCCGGGCTCGCCAGTGGCCTGCTGGCGATCTTCGGTGTCAGCTCGGCGATCCGGCATCTCGATGACCGGCTGCGGATCCGCGTGATCGCGGCGTCCTCGGCGATGTGGATCGTGCCCGCCCTGGCAGGCCCGGCGGCGACCCTCGGCTTGGAACGGCTCGTCGGCTGGCGATGGACTCTGCTGCTGCCGGTGCCGTTCGTCCTTTTCGGACGGTTGCTGGTCGTACGCGCTGCCCGCGACGACACACGCGACGACGCGCCCCGGCCCTTGCTGCGGACGTTGTCGGTGCCGCTCGGAGCGGCGCTTGTCGTGTTCGGCAAGGGCTTCTGGCCGCTCGCGCTCGCCGGGGCGGTGATCGCCGTCGCCGGAATGATCGCGATCCTGCCTCCAGGCACCGCACGGCTGCGGTCCGGAACCCCCGCCGCGCTCGGCGCGATGGTGCTGTTCGCGATCGGCTATTTCGGCGCGGACAGCCTGATCACCGTGCTTCTGACGAGCGAGCTCGAGGTGAGCCTCGGGCAGGCGGCGATCGTCCTGAGCGCCGCCCCGCTCGGCTGGGCGGTGACCAGCCTGGTGGCCGCGAAGATCACCTCGGCGCGCTTTCCCGTCGTGGGCTTGGGCCTGACCGCCCTCGGCACCGCTGTTGTTGCCTTCGGAAGTTCCTTCACCGTGGCCCTCGTCGCCTGGACCGTCGCCGGAATCGGCGTCGGACTCGCCTATCCCGGCCTTTACCTCAGAGCGACGACCGCGGACGCGAGCGGTTTCACCGCGGCGGAGCTGGCGACCGCCGTCATCACAGCCGAATGCGTCGGGCAGCTGCTTGGCCGGGCCATCGGCGGCGCACTGAGCTCCTCCGGCACCGGTTTGCTCGCCTCGTACACACTTTTCGCGGCCGCGCTGGCGGCCGCCACCTACGCCGCGGCGCGCCGGGAATGAGTCAGCTGGCCCGAAGATGGCGCCGCGGCTCGACCGCCTGCCCATCAGCGTGCCCGGTCCTGCCGTTGCAGGATCTTGCCGCGGAACTCGTCGTAGGACGGCTTGGTGAGGTCGAAACGCTTGGACGTCGGCACCGCGGCCGAAGCCGGCCCGGCGAGACCACCGTCGGCGCGCAACAGCGAACGTCGGGAGAACGGGGATCGGAGGGCACTTGTTCGGGCATGAGCGCTCACCTTCGTCGGGTTTCGGCCCGATCGAAGGTTGTTCACACTCCTACAACACGGCTGTTCGGACAGCGAACGCGATCAGCCCGGCGCGGCAGTGTCCCGTGCCCTGCCGGACTCGGCCGTCCGGCGTGGTCGACGTGCAGACCCTGGCGATCGAGATACCGGCATCCACCACGCCTTCACACGGTGAATCGGCACGTCTCCTCCGACCGGTCGGCTGACCTTGACCGCGGTCACCGGCCGAGTAGGTCGCCTACGAGTGCGGCCAGTTCCTCGCCGACGCGATCCAGCGGACGCGTCGATCGCTGGGCCCTGGCCAGCACCAAGGCGCCTTCGATGGCCGAGATCGCCAGGGTGGCCAGACTGCCCGCTCGCTGCGTGGGCAGTCCCTGCTGCCACAGTGCCGCGGTGAGCGTCTCCTCCCATGACGTGAAGGCCGCGTCCGCCGCCGCGCGGACGCCGTCGGACTCACCGGCTCCGAGCGCGCCGGCGACGACCGGACAGCCTGAGGTGAACTCGCTCGACACGAGCTGGTCCCGGTAGAACGCCACGAAGCTGTCCAGCGCCGCGACCGGCCCCTTGGTGTTGACCAGCCCGCTGATCGCCGCCCCCATCACCCGCCCGGCGTGTTCGGTCGCCTCGCTCGCGAGCTGGGTCTTCCCGTCTGGGAAGTAGTGGTACACGGATCCGCGTGGCGCGCCGGAGTGCGCCACGATGTCGGCCAGCGAGGTCGCGGCGACGCCACGCCGGCGGAACAGGTCGATCGCGCCGCCGATCATGCGCTCGCGCGCCGAGTCAGGGTCTGCCATAGCCGACATCCTATATCGCTCGGCATACCTTCTGGGTCGCGCTCATGCATGAGACCTGCTACTTCGCTCGATTCATCCGGTTCGCGTGTTCCTCACGCTGGCATTGACTATACCGACCGTCATAAGTAACTATGACTTCCGGTAACAGGAAGCAAGGGTGGAGGTTGTCATGGATGTAGCGGAGAACGGCTGGGACGCGCTCGTGATCGGTTCGGGCATGAGCGGGCTCACCGCGGCCGGATACCTGGCCGTGAGCGGAAAGCGGGTACTCGTCCTCGAGTCCTACGACGTGATCGGCGGGAACACCCACGTCTTCCGCCGGGCGGGCAAGTGGGAATTCGACGTCGGCGTTCACTACCTCGGCGACTGCCTGCCCGGCGGCAAACTGCCGATGCTGCTCAACGGACTCGGCCAGGCCGGGCGGGTCGAGTTCCTGCCGATGGACTCGGACGGGTTCGACACGATCACCTTCCCCGATCTCACCGTGCGCGTCCCCCGGGGCTGGGACGGGTACCGGCGCAACCTGATCGACGCCTTCCCCGATGAGGCAAGGAAGATCACCCGGATCGTCCGCGTGTTCGAGCGGATCGGGCGGCAGGTCGACCTCAGCGCCACCCCGTCCTCGCTCACCGAGATCGCCAGGTTCGCCGCCCGCTGCGGCCGGTACGCACCCTGGGCGATGGTGCCACTGGCCCGGCTCTTCGACGTCCACCGGCTGAGCCCGAAGCTGCGTGCGGTGCTGTCGGTGCACTGCGGTGCGTACGGTTCCCCGCCCAGCCGCACGCCGGTAGTGCTGCACGCCGCTTTCCTGCAGTACTTCCTGAGCAGCGGCGGCTGGTACCCGCGCGGCGGCGGCCAGGTGCTCTCCGCACGCCTCGCGCAGGCGATCGTCGCCCACGGCGGCGAGATCCGCACCCGCGCCGAGGTGGACCGCATCCTGATCGAGAACGGCAGGACGGCCGGCGTGCGCCTGGCCGGCGGCCAGACGCTGCGCGCACCGGTGGTCGTGTCCACCGCCGACATCAAACGCACCTACCTGGATCTGGTCGGCGAGGAGCACCTGCGCGCGCGGACACTGCGCAGGATCCGCGCGTATCGGATGTCGATGCCGTTCTTCAACGTCTATCTCGGGGTCGACATCGATCTGGCCGACCGGATGCCCAACACCAACTACTTCGCCTGCCCGACCGGCGAGGACGTCGGCGCGCTGATCCGCGATCTCGGTGAGAACGCCGGTGGCTACGACCGGCAGGAACGAGCCCGGCAGGCACACCGGCGGCTGCCGGCCTTCATCACCGTCACCACGACCAAGGACCCGCACAGCACGCGGTACGCGCCGCGCGGTGGATCGGTGATCGAGGCGATGAGCATGGTGCCCGCCGACCCGGAGTTCTGGGGTCTGGACTCGGCCGACGACGGTGCCTACGGCGACCGCGAGACCTATCGCGAGATGAAGCAGCTCGCCACCGATGCCATGGTGGCGCGGGTCGCGGAGACCTTTCCCGGAATCGAGGACCACATCCGCTGGGTGGAGGCGGCCACCCCGATGACCCAGACCCGCTACACCCGGGTCAGTGACGGAACCCCCTACGGCATCGAATGCTCGGTCGGCCAGTTCGGCCCGTTCCGGCCACGCCCCCGCACCGAGATCCCCGGGCTGTTCATCGCGGGCGTCAGCACCGCCTGGGGCCCCGGCGTCACCGGTGCCGCGTTGTCCGGCCTGCACGCCGCGGGCACCGTCCTCGGCAGGGACATCGCCGCCGAGGTGTTCAGCGGCTCCGTTCTCGGCGACCCCGCCCGGATCCCCGCCGACCCGCCGGGCGAGTTCGACACCCTCGCCACCGTCAAGTCACTCGCCACCCGCACCCGCCGCACTTCTACCGGGAAGGCCCCCGTCCGCTAGAGCAGCCCGGGCGGTCCGGCGCCACGCCGACGAGATCGGCAACCTCTCCTGGGCCGCGCCGGCAGGGCCGCACTACACGGCGATTCGCTTCAGCCCCGAAATGCGCGACCAGGTCGTGCCGTAATCGGTGATCAGAAAAGTGCGCACGCCGGTTGCGCGAGCGGACAGCATTCTTTCTCGGACCGAAGTCGAGAAGCTCCGCGACGTCGCGAGCGAGCGCCGAAAGCGGGGGGCTCGAAACCGCGAACGCCGACCAGCCCGCTGCGCATTCATTCAGGCAATTGTTCTAGTAAGAACTCTAGGGTGGACCCTGGGGGAGCTTGCTACAACACAAAACCCCAGGTAGAAGCCATGGAGACCTTGCTTCGGAAGCTTCCTGACCCGTCGGAGTTCGCTGCGTCGTCTGTCGACCGGTCGAAACCGAGGCGGGCGCGGCAACTCGACGCGGTCCAGATCCAAGCGCTGATCGATGGCTATCTCGAGGGGGCCACGACCTACGATCTGGGCGCCCGGTTTGGCATCGATCGTCGAACGGTCAGCGACATTCTTCATCGCAATGGTGTGCAGATACGCCGACGGGGGTTGTCACCTGAGCAGGTCGATGAAGCGATCCATCTTTACAATCTCGGCTGGTCCCTGGCTCGAGTCGGAGAACACCTTAACGTCGACCATGCGACGGTCTTGACTAGGTTGCGGGAGCGCGGTGGCCCGACCCATGACACTCACGGGCGGCCCCGCCTGCCTCGGCAACGATGGGCGACTGTCCGGGTTCGAAGCCATTCGACGACAGCAGGCAAACATGCTCGGTAACAGCGGCGGCACCGATGCGCCACGCTGTGCGCGTGCAGTGGAAACCTCCGAACTGACTCGTTCATCGCTGTGCTCGCGACTGGCGTAGTGCTGATCGCGCATGGCATCTCCCCTAGATCATTCGCTGCCATCGCGAGTGCGCTGTCCCGGCTCTATCTGCCGTGGGAGTACTGGGCCCTTCGGCCAAGGCCGCTCCGAAAGCAGTGATCAGCCGAATAGTGAAGGCCGCCACCAGGAACGCTCTCACTGATGGCGGCCTTCGAAGAGATACCGTCGGTTACGCGGTGGTCATTTGGATGATCGTCCAGCGCTGGTTGGCACTGCCGGTGCCGTCGTACTGGGAAATGCCCGCACCGTTTCCGGTCTGCCAACCGGTGACGTCGGCGAACTTGCCGGTCAGGGCGCTGGCGAGGCCGAGGGTGTTGTTGTCACCTTGGACGAACACCCACTGCTGGGCGCCGCCGTAGTGGCAGCCGAACTGGATCAGCGGTGTGCCGTTGGCGACCTCGCCGTAGCGCACGTCGAGGCACTTTCCGGAGTTCTTGTTCTTCAAGCCGTACTTCTTGTCGCCCAAGGGGACCAGTTCCCAGACCTGCTTGACTCCGCCAGCGCAGTCCCAGAGTTCGGTGCCGGCGAGGTCGGCATTGGCGCCCTGATTCGGCGTGCCCCAGACACCCGCAACCTGGACGCACCGGCCGGAGTGAACACCCTTGATCTGAATGGTGCCAAGTCGCATCTCGACGGTCCACGAGACGTGGGTCGGATCGATGAGGCGCCACCGCTGGTCAATCGAGTTGGTGTTGGTGTACTGCACGATCAAGGTCGCGTTGCCGGTACCCGAGTCGGCCGCGGTGGCGAATCGGCCGGAGCCGACGTTCTTCAGCTGGAACGTGCCGTCGGCGTTTTCCAGGAATTCCCATCGCTGGTTCGGGTGGTCGTTGCATGGGTTCTGGATCACGTTGTCGCCGCTGATGTCCAAGCACATCTTGGACGCGAGGTTCTGCAGACGGTACTGACTGCCGCCGGTGGCCTGCAGCTCCCAGACCTGCTTCGGGCTGCGGGCACAGTCCCAGAGCTCGCCGCTTGCGCCGGCGGCGAGCGCGCCCCGGCCCGGTGTGTCCCACGGGCCGGCGACCGAAAGACAGCGGCCGGACTGGATGCCCTGCAGTTCGACGACCCGCTTGTCGGCCGGCTTGATCAGGTCGAGTTTGGCCGCGGCGTGCTGGCCGGTGAGGAGGAACTCGTTGCGCTGGGCGGTGGTGCCTGCGAGGGCGGCGCGGGCTGCGGCGACCAGGTTCGGCTGATAGCCGTCGCGTTCGGCCCTGTCGAGGATAACCCGGATCTGACGTTCGGCCTCGATTGCGTCGAGCCGTTCCTGCTCTTTGATGTCCGCCTGGTGTGCCTCGTGCACACCGGTGAAGATGAACGCCTTCCACGCCGCCGCGTCACGACTGTCGTAGGCAACCTGCGCCGCCGCCTTCACCTTGGGGCCGATGGCGCGCTTGATCACCTCGTAGATGAACTCGTGATCAGGCAGGTTCTTGAGTTCTTCGGTGGCCGTCGACTTCGTCGCGGCCGCCCAGGCGCGTTCCTTCGCCGTCCGGTTCGCCTGGCGCTCGAGATGTTCGCGTTCGAGACGTTCGGCTTCCTCGATCTTGCGCTTCTTGTCGGCTGCAGACGCAGTGTAGATCCCCGTGACCACGAACTCCTGGCGCTGGTCGTCCGTAGAACCCGTCTTCAGGACAGCCGCGGCCCCCTTCTTGACATCGCTGCCCTCTTCCGACATCTCCCACAGCTTGAAGACGAAGTTCTCCAGCGAACCGTCCAATTGCGCCTGCGGCACGGTGACCCAGCCGATCTCGGCAGCGGCCGCAAGCCGCTGACGGTCGCGCTCTGCCTTCTTCGCCAGCTCGATCTGGTCCAGCCGGACGGCCTCGAAAATGCCGGTCTTGATGAACGTGTAGCAGGCGTTCTCGTCAGTCGTGTCTGTGAACGCCTTGAGCGCGGCGGACTTGACCTGACTGCCCTCGCGGGCTTTCTGCCACAACGTGATCACGAAGTTCTTATCGCTCATCACCGCCATTTCGGGCGTGAGGAGGAGGTTGAGCTCACGCGCGGCCGCGGCCTTTTCGTCGGTGGTCGACTCCGGCACGGCCTGCGTGGACGCCGCCGAAGACGGAGTGGGCTCGGTCGCTTGTGCCGGAGCCGCTGCGACGCCACCGGCCAGCGTCGCAGCGATGGATAGCGCGGCTATTCCGCGCACGCCGCAGCGGACCAGACTGAATCTGGACAAAGAATTCTCCCCCTCTGAGACCAATGCAATACGCCCATATGGACTATGTCGTAAGTAGTGTCGTGACACCATTGGTCAATGTTTCTTGAACATTGACATGACTCACACGGGGCCAGCAACCACGAGTGGTCTAGATCACTGATCGCCTGCGTTCGAGGCGTGCTAAGACTTAGGCGAGCATTCTTGCTCGCCAGGCTGTTTGTTCGGGGGATTCATTAGGGGGAACAAATTGGGCCGTCATGTACTCATGCGCACGGCACTGGTCGCGGCAATCGCTGCCGGAGGTATCGTTTCGGCCGGCTCGCCCGCAGCGGCAGACGGAGACGTCATCGCCGTCGCCGATGCGGCTGACCAGGTGGAACAGGTGGAACGCAGTCGTGTCCGGCGGATAGCGACGCGGGATTACCGGCCGGAAGTAACGGCTGAGGCCTGGCACGCGATACTCAGCTCCAGGGGAGCCGAGGCGATAAGGGAATTCCTGGATTTCGGATATCAGAAAGCGAAGAACCGGGCAGCGGAGACAGTCGCCCGTAATACCCGATACATTTTGGATGTCAACAGGTTTTCGATTCCCGGGAGCGCGGTGCGTGCTACGTCTTCCCGCGTTCTGCTGGGCTCGGACAGTGAAAAAGTCGACTATGTCCAGAGCGGCCTCGCGAAAGCGCAAGAACTGGACCAGATCAACGACAACAGGTACGAGGAGAAGATCGCCGCGCAGGCACGGGCTGATCGCGACTACGTCGCTGAGCTCGCCGCGCACGATCCCGGCCCGCAGGTACGGGCCGCCGCGGGGCGCGCATTGTCGGTCGGTGACGATGTCGCGATCGGCTTGTTCTTCAAGTACTACTGGGCGAGCGCCGCGAAGCTGGACGACGAGGCCTTCCGTCGCACCGCGGCGGATCTGAACGCCCTGTGGCACAGCAAGATCCGGCTGCTGACCGAGGCCGCGCTTGCTGCTGAGAAGGCCGAGCGTGAGTCGAGCGGTGAGCTCGCGCGGAAGGCGCGCGCCGACGCGATCGCGGCGTGGCGTTCGATCGACGACCAAGCAAGTCAGTCGTCTGTGGACTGGACGGCCGAACGGGACAAGGCGGCTTCTCAGGCCGCGGCGTGGGCCGAGGTCGCCGCGCACGCCCGTGCCGCGACGACCGGACAGGACTGGGCAAGTGTCCTCGCCCGCGCCGAGCAGGGCAACACGTCGTGGGCCGATGAGGCCGAGTGGGCCATCCAGCAGGCAAGCGCTTGGCAGGCGATCGCCGCACAAGCACGAGCGAACGCCACAGCGGCCACCGAGCGGGACCGAGGGGATCAGTAACCGCATGAACAAGACATCTACTGGCGCCGCGCTGTGGCGCAGACCGGTGACGGCCGTAGTCCTCACGATGATCATGGCTTTGCTGGGCGGCCTTGTCCCCGCCCAGGCCGCTGCGGCGCCCGCGACGGCGCCTGCTGTCGCGGCCACGACCGTCGTGTCGGAGGATCCCCCTCCCCTGGACGACGAGGACCAGTTCAACCGTGAGCTGGTCGAGGACATCGCCAAGCACGCGCCCGACATCGAGGTCCGGGAGGCCGCGCAGGCGGCGCTGGACTCGAACGATCCGGCGAGGATCATCTGGTTCCTCGACTACGGCGAGGCGGAGGCCAAGGCCAAGGCGGCGGAACGTAAACGTGTCACTGCGGCGAAGAACCGGGAACTGGTGCAGGGCTGGGCGCAGACCGGCGGACCGCACGTCCGGGCCGGGGCGCAGACAGCACTCGACTCCGGCGACGACAAGGTGATCGCCGACTTCGTCGCCTACGGCAAGGAAATCGCCGAGAAGCAGGACCAGAAGGACGCCGAAGACTCGAAGGCCGAACAGGATCGCATCACCGGGCGCGTGCGGGACATGGTCGCGCAGGGTGGACCACAAGTGCAGGTCGAGGGCGAAGCGATCCTGCTGACCGGCGACTACGCCCGCATCCGTGAGTTCTACCTGACCGGTTACGCCGAGGCGAACCAGCGCGATCACGATTTCCAGCAGGTCATCGAGAAGGCGCTGGAGGATCGCAACAAGGCGATCACCGAGCTCAACGCCTTGGCGCGACGCGCGGAAGCGGCGGCGGACGCACGGGCCGAGATCATGCGTGCGAACATCAACGCCGTCAAGGTCATGGAAGACGGCCTGTTCGCGATGCAGATGGCCGTGAAGGCGGCGCACAAGGCCGACAAGATCTTCCAGGAAGATAAGCCCGGCCGGGTGAACGGTGCCAAGGGGCGAAACCAGGACATCGACGCGTTGCGTGCCGAGGCGACGGAGTACGCCGCGCGAGGCGGCCGCGTCGCCGGGGAAGCCCGGGGTATCAACACCCAGGTCCACAACGCCGCGGCCCGCCTCGTCGAGGCAGGTCTGACCAACGGCCTGGACTGGGCCAAGGTCACCATCGGCATCAGTCATGCCGTCGAGGCGACCGCGTTCGCTGCGGAGACCTCACAGCACGCGATCGAGGCGACGCTGGCCGACAGCCGCGCGCTCGATGCGGACCGCAACGCGCAGGAGCACGCGAACAACGCTCACAAGTACCGCGCGGAAGCCGAACGCCAGGCGCAGCGGGCACTCGACCTGGCCGCGGCGGCGAGGGTTCAGCGTGACATCGCCCTCGCAGCCCGCGACCGCGCCGAACAGCAGAAGAACCTTGCCGCCCAAAAGGCGGCGCAGGCCAAGCAGCACGCCGCGAACGCCCGCACCGCCCGGGCGAACGCGCAAAGCGCGGCCAAGAACGCTATCGCCAAGTCCAAGGACGCCACGACCGCCTACAACAACGCTGTCCAGTACAAGGCCGACATGGACGCGACAGTCCAGAAGGCCGCGCAGCTCGGGCAAGAGCTCAAGGACGCGGAGACCGTCTACGGCCAGTACGCCGCGCTCTACCACGAGTACGAGCCGAAGCTGCTGGACGCGCTCAGGAAGGCCGAGCAGCTCGGTGGCGAGGCCTGGGACGAGTACCGGCGTATCGAGGCCGAGGCCAACAAGGCCAAGGCCGCCGCCGCCCAGTCGGAGGCGTGGGCGAGCCGGGCCAGGGCCGCTGCGGCCACCGCGCGTGCCGAGGCGCAGAAGGCGACGAACGCGGCGAACGCGGCGCACCAGGCGGCGATGCGCGCGAACCAGGAAGCGGTGACGGCACGCCGTGCTGCGGACGAAACGCACCGCCTCGCGCTGGAGGCCGCGAACGCGGCAGTCGCCTCCAACAACGCGGCCGAGATGGTGCAGCGCGAGGCCGAGTCCGCAGTGCGTGAGGCCAACCAGTCCGTGTACCAGTCCATGATCGCGGACCGAGCGGCAGCAGCTGCGGCAGCATCCGCCGAACTGGTCATCGATCCCGTGCGGGCGGCGGAAAGCATCCTCAAGCCGTTCGCCGGGATCAACGCCGACGCCCGCAGAGCGCTGGCGAGCGCCGCCGAAGCACTGCTCATCAGCGAGGAACAATCCCGTCTGGCACGGGGGAAGGCGACAGAAGCGGCAGCGGCCGCGGTCCGTGCGCAGAAAGCGGCCGACGAGGCCGTCGCCGACATCAAACCGGCCTATGAGGCGGCCGCCCGCGCCGTCGCCGCGGCGAACGCGGCCGCACAGGACGCACTCACCGCCAACGACGCGGCGAACACGGCGGCGCAGCACGCGACTGCTGCGTCGGGCTCGGCGGCCACGGCCGCGCAGTGGGCGAACTCGGCCCGGTCCGACGCGACACTGGCAAGCCAGTCCGCCAACGCCGCATCTTCGGCCGCAGCGGCGGCGGGCCAAGCAGCGGGAGCGGCGGAGAGGATCCGCAGCGCCGCGCTGGAAGTCACCAAGGGCTTCGACGCCTTCGAGCAGTCGGTCAGCGACCGCCTGAAGCAGGTCATCGACATCCGCAAGCGGTACGACGAAGCTGTGCGCCTGGCCGCGGGGGAGGCCGAGCGCAAGCGGCAAGAGCTGAACAAGCTGACGTTCGACACCCTGATGACGGCCATCAAGTGCAAGTCCGACACGTTGGATCCGAAATGCCAGGAGCTGCTGGGCAAGATCAAGGAGCGGATCGGGGCGGATCTTGAAGCCCTGGGCAACTACATCGAAGACTGGTTCTGGTGCTCGTCCGGCGTCGATGCGGACGCCTGCACGCGATATCACGAGAAAACGAAGAAGGCCCTCGAATTCTCCTGGGAAGCGATCAAGGGTTTCGCCGCAGCTGCAGTCAGCCCGTTCGTCACCGTGTGGGAGGTCGGCGGCTGCGTCATCTCCGGCGTGGACACGGGTAACTGGTCAAAGTGCAAGGAGATCCTCGACGGCGCCATCTACGCCATCGAGAACCCGTACATGTGGATCAATCTGCCTGAGTGGCAGACCAACCCCGGCAAGGCGTTCGGCGGGCTCGCGTTCGACATCACCGCCACCGTAGCCACCATTTACGCTGGTGGCAGTGGCGGTGCGGCGTGGAAGACCGTCCGAACACTTTCCAAGAAGATCGACGGCGGCTCCGGCCCGCTGTCGAAGCAGTTGGCCGATCTGGAGCGTTATGCGGTCAAGCTGCACGAGTCCGTCCGCGACAAGTTGCCGAATGCGGTCGGTGAGCTCCTCAACCTGAAGGCGCGTTTCGACAACGGAGATGCCAAGTTCGACGGCGCCATCGCGGTCGTCGACGAGCGGTTGTACCGGATGGAGCCGTTCACGGTCCGGCCGGAGGGCTCGCCGAATCTCGTTGACGGGGCGATCATCCGCCTCGAAGGCGGCACGCTGCGGATCGAGAACGGCCTGGCGAGACTCGACGGCGCCAAGCTGAAGGTCGAGCCACCGAAGTACTGTCCAGTCGCTGCCATGGCGGTGGCCTCTGCGGGTTGCGGAAAAAATGAGGGACCGAAGACCAACCCGGACAATTCCTACGAGCACGACATTGACCTTGGATACCAAGCCGGTACGTCGCTGGGTGCGCTGAAGGTCCGGCTCTCGCCCGAGGACAACGCCTGGGCCAACCGAAAGATGGACGAAGCCAAAGCCCGGGAGCCGGCGATCACGGCCAAGGTCGACGAGGTCGCGAAGAAGATCCCGACGGCGGAGCGCGTGGGCCAAAGCTACGAGCTGAAGGACAAGGGGCAGGCCCCCTACCCTTCGTACAAGCGCAAGCTGTTCGACGAGATGAACCCGAAGGCGGACAAGCCCGGAGATCCGACGCCGCCGAAGCGATCGCCGGACCAGGTCGCGGACAAGATGAACGACGCTGTCCGGTACACGATCAACTTCCCCAAGGGCACCTACGCGCTCGGCGCCCAGAACGCGCTGTGGGAGTTCGCCAAGCACTTCGAAGAGGTCAAGGTCAAGAACTTCTGGGTGAAGAAGGAAGCGGGCCAGGGCAACTATCCCGGCATCAACGTCACGTACAGGACGAAGGACGGACAGCTGTTCGAGGTCCAGTTCCACACGCCGGAGAGTTTCCACGCCAAGGACAGAGTCGAGCACTGGGGCTACGAGCAGAAGCGAGCGCTCGAAGCGGTCGACTTCAACCAGTACCCTGAACGTGAGCGAGCGGCAGTGCGCATCAGGATCCTGGAGGAGATCGAAGAATTCGAGCGGCAGTCCGCGCTCATCTTCGGTCCGGTCGAGACACCCGTGGGCGCGATCAACATCTCGCCCACCAAACCTTAACGACAGTCACAACGGACGCGCCCCTGGTGGCCACAGCCAGGGGCGCGGCTCGTTGCGGAACGAGGATCCTATGGAATGGCAGTATCTGTACTACGCGATCATGACAACTGCCTTCCCTCGTGTTGAGGAACCTGCGCTGGTCTGCCGTCGATGGGTTGACGCGCAGGGCGTCCTGCATGAGGAGGCTTTCACCGACGAGCTCGCCTGGGAGCCTTCGAGGGAACTAAGCGATGTCGAGGCCGATGGAAGCGCTGAGATTCGCCCGATCACCGAGGAGGCTGGGCTCGGGTTCGAGGCCATCCAGTACGCCCGTGTCCACATGTTCGACCCAGTTGACGGAAAGTACGAGTACTTCAAGCTCGTGGAGCTCGGCAGGACGGTTCTGGCGATCCGGACGTGGATCAGTCCTCAGGGGTACAACCTGGAGGAGACGCACACTTCGTCCGGCTGGCGGCGCAGCTACGTCCGCAGCAAGCTCGAACGCGACAGCATGGGCGGCGATCTCATACCGATCACGCAGGAGGAAGCCGAGGGCCTGTGACTTCCCGCCAACGCAAGATCAAGAACCCGATACGGTTGACGGGCCGGCTCGCCGAAAGTCGCTGCCGTTCGGGGATTCACCAAGAGAGGTTGCCGGATGAGCGAAACGCTGGATTAGACCGTCGCACGCATCGTGGCGGGCATGAGCACGATAATCGCCGACGGCGACTAGGGGCTCGATACGCGTGCCACCGATCGCCTGCTCGCCGCGTATAAGGCCTGCGGTTCGGCTATGACGGCTACGCGGGCAACGACGAGTACGGCATTTCGCTCAGCTCGCCCCGGCTGGGCGGTGCAACGCGCACTGGAGGCGTCCAACCTACGCCTCGCCGGGCGCGACGAGGCGGCATGGGATCGCCACCAGGGCGGGATGGTGCTGGTCAGGGACGCAACGCGAAACTGACGGCGGACCTGTAGCGCAGTACGGAAGCCCGTTCGAACGAGACTGCCTACCGCTGAGTTTGTGGTGCCGATCGGCGACCTGTCGCCGACGGTCCGCTCCAATTGATCTCCTTGCTTGAACACGACAAGATCGGCAAGCAGGCTCGCGGCCAGTCTGGACCTCCGCCGGTGCGGCACCTTCTTCGGCGCTTGGCGAGGTGAGCCACGGAACAGTCAGTTCATGCCGTCGATAGCTTCGTGATACTGGCTTAGGCTTACCAAGGCTGCACCGAGAACCACCAGCGACTACTCAAACGCATGCTCTTCCGTCGGCTCCCCTCGCCGACGACCGCATCACCAACCATGAGCTGTGGCCCGCCACGCTGTGACCTGAACAACGTCAGCCCACCAGGCCCGCACAGTACTGGACTAAAACACCAAACATGTCCTGAACAGCGAAAACCCTCTCGCTCGTGCCATGAGCGAGAGGGTACTGTGGCATGCAAACCCGCAGGTCAAACCGCGAAAATCGAACTTTCGGTGGAGCTGAGGGGAATCGAACCCCTGACCTTCTCGATGCGAACGAGACGCGCTACCAACTGCGCTACAGCCCCTGGTGAAGCTTGCCCCTCATTTGGAGCTCCATGAGCCTATCAGTGGCTCATGGAGCCCCAAAATCCGGGGGTCACTCTCCTGCGGCCCGGCGGAAAGGCCTGGTCCCGGGCTCATCGAGCTCGTGGAAGGCCGGATCCTCGTCGTCGAGGTCGACGACGACGGCTTGGCGCCGGAGGCGGGACATCGGGGACGGTTTGCGCTCCACGACGGCCGGGCGTTCGGCGGCGACGACCTCGACGTCCTCGTGGGACTCATGGGACTCGTCGTCGCCCGCGTTCGCCGGGCGGCGCGGGGCGCGGGTGTTGTTGAAGCGGGCGAGGCGGCGCTGCCGGATCTCGTTTTCGATGCGCACCTGGCGGCGCAGGTACGCGAGGTAGCCGATGAGGCCCGCGTCGACGACACCGTTCGCCCACCAGACCGTCGGGGTCAGGAAGCCTGCGACGGCCGCGGTGGTGACGACCAGCACCAGGAGCGCGATGACGACCCGCTGCCGGAACGCGTATTTGGCGCGGGCGGCCATGTCCGCCGCCTCCGGGTCGAATCCGCCCCGGCCCGGCCGGTAGCCGGCGCCTTGGCGTTCTCTTTCGGGACGGGCCGCGTGCGAGGGCTGGGGAAGCGGTTCGGCTTCCGGCTCCTCGTCTTCGAGGTCGGCGTCGAGCTCCGCCTCGAGTTCGGCCAGGTCGTCTTCTACCGATGGTTCCGTGTTCTCCGCCATCGCGAACTCCTCCGGTCCCTCGTGGCGTGTGCTCCCGCTCCGCACGACTCGCGCCGCCAAGGCCGAGTCCGTCGTCCGTGCGACCTGCTGGCGCTTGCGGGCGACCATGGGCACGAGAACGACGAGCCATGCCGCTGCGAGCGCGACGATGATCACCGAACTGGGCATCTCCCGTCACCTCCCCCGATCCACTGCTGTAGTCACGCTAGCCACAACAGTCACACACGCCGCGCAGACTCGCCGGTTTCGATCACGGAAAATGCATCACCAAATTAGGTGAATCTCACAGCATGTGGTAACGCGGTCACCGAAACGACCCGGTGACGGGGTCAAACGCGCTCCGCGTGGCCCTTCGCGACGAGCCGCGACACCAGTCCGTCACCGGTTTCCTCCTTGGTGACGGCGTAGCAGAAGTGGTCGCGCCAGCCGCCCGCGACGTCGAGATATCGCTCGAAAAGGCCCTCTTGGCGATACCCCGCTTTGGCGAGAACCCGCAGGCTGGGGGTGTTTTCGGGACGGACGGTGGCCTCGAGCCGGTGTAGCCCGCCGAAGTCGAAGACGTGGTCGGTGACGAGGGCGACGGCGCCGGTCGCGACGCCGCCGCGGACGATGTCCGATGACACCCAGTAGCCGATCCAGGCGGACCGGAGCGACGCCCGGATGACGTTACCCACAGTGATCTGCCCGGCGAAGCGTCCATCCACCGTGATGGTGAACGGGAGACATTGCCCGCGCCGGGCCAGCCCGCGCAGGGCCAGCCATTGCGACGGCCACGACCAGTACGCGTTGCGGTCCGGCCACGGCCCGACACCGGTCGGTTCCCACATTTCGAGGTGTTCGCGATCCCGCAGCCGGACGCGGCTCCACTCGCCGGCGTCCCGTAGCCGGATCGGCCGGACGGCGAGGATCCCGGCGGGCACCCGGAGCGGCCCCAGCTTCGCGGGCCAGCCCGGATGCCTGCTCTCGATCGGATACGCGACGCCGGAAATCGGTGCGCCCATTACGCCCGCTGGGCCAGGAAGGTCACCTTGACCTGCTCGCCCGCGGCGACCTCGGTGAGGTCTTCGTCGATGTTGATCAGGCAGTTCGCCTCGGCCAGTGACGCCAGCAGATGCGCGCCGGAGGTGCCGAGCGGCTGCACCAGGTACTCGCCGTTGCCCTCGTCACGCAGGAGTTGCCCGCGCAGGAAACCCTTGCGGCCCTTGGTCGAGGTGATCGGGGAGAGCAGCCGCGCGCCGACGATCCGGCGGTGCGGGTTGCGGGTGCCGCGCGCGGCGCGGATCAGCGGGCGGACCAGGACCTCGAACACGACCAGCGCGCTCATCGGGTTGCCGGGGATCAGGAACGTCGGCACCGAATCGGGGCCGAGCCTGCCGAAGCCCTGCACCGAACCGGGATGCATGGCGACGCGGGTCATGTCGATGTGGCCGAGGTCGGACAGTGCCGCGTGCACCTCGTCGCCCGCGCTTCCGCCGGCGCCGCCCGCGACGACGACGATCTCCGACATCAGCAGGCGGCCTTCGACGATCTCGCGCAGCCGTTTCGGATCGCCGGGGACGATGCCGACGCGGCTCACCTCGGCGCCCGCGTCGCGCGCGGCGGCGGACAGCGCGTAGGAGTTGACGTCGTAGACCTGCCCGACCGACGGCGTGCGGTCGATGTCGACCAGTTCGTCGCCGACCGACACGATCGAAACCCGCGGCCGCGGGTAGACCAGGACCTTCGCCCGGCCGACCGCGGCGAGCAGGCCGACCTGGGCCGAGCCGATGGTGTCGCCCTTGCGTACGGCGACGTCGCCGATCTGCACGTCCTCGCCGGTCCTGCGCACGTAGCCCGCGGACGGCACGGACTTGTGCACGGTGACCTTGGCCTGGTGACCGTCGGTGTAGGCGGTCGGGACGACGGCGTCGGCGAGTGTCGGCAGCGGCGCGCCGGTGTCGACCCGCACGGCCTGGCCCGGCTGTAGCCGCCGCGGCTGGCGGGAACCGGCCGCGATCTCGCCGACCACCGGCAGCTGCACCGGCTCTTGGCCCGCGGTGCGGACATCGACGCTTCGTACCGCGTAGCCGTCGACGGCAGCCTGGTCGAAACCGGGCAGCGCGTGTTCGGCGACGACCTCTTCGGCGCACAGGAGGCCTTGGGCCTCGGAGATGGCGACCCGGACCGGACGCGGGCGTACCGCGGCGTCCAGGGTCAGCGCGATCTGATCCTCGACGGAACGGAACTGTCCCGCGTCTTCGGTCTCTGCCGCTTCGGCGATGGGCTCCGTCATGACTGGGGGATCTCGATCCGTTCGTTCGACCAGGCACGCGATGAAGGCCCGTCGGTGAACTGAAGTTCACCACCGTTACCAGGAGTGATGCGGTCCGAAGCCGCGGAAATCGCCCGATCGGGCAAGCTCCTCGTGGTCCGTGCCGCCGGGGTGGTCGCTGCGCCTGTCATAGGCGTGAAGCCTAACCTGACCGCGTGGTCGAGCCCGGCAATGAACACCTGAGCAAAGCGGAGTGGCGTTCCCGGATAACCGCCGAACGACGTTCGCAGGTGGCGGAAGAGCGGCTGCGGGAGGCCGCGGCGCTCACCGTCGCGGCCGCTCGGCTGCCGGGCGAGGTCGTCTGCGCCTACGTCCCGTTCGGTACCGAACCCGGCTCGACGGGACTGCTTGATCAACTTCTCGACCTGGGGAAACGTGTGCTGCTGCCAGTCGTCCCCGAAGCGCCGGGGCCGCTGGAGTGGGCCGTCTACGAAGGCCCGCCGAGCCTCGGGCCCGGCCGGCTGCGGGGGCTGCTCGAACCGACGGGGCGCCGCCTCGGTCCCGACACGCTGGGGACGGCGGATCTGGTGCTGATCCCCGCACTCGCCGTCGACGATCAAGGCGTCCGGCTGGGCCGGGGTGCCGGCTACTACGACCGGTCGCTCGCCTTCGCCGCGCCCGGTGCGGCGCTGATCGCGGTAGTCCGCGACACCGAACTCGTGCGTGAGTTGCCCGCGGAACCGCATGACGTCCGCATGACCGGGGTACTGACCCCGGAGCACGGCCTGGCGCCGCGACCGGTAATAGACTGACGCCCCGACGCAGTGGTTCAGAAAGGGCACAATGAGCTCTGACGCGCACCTGTCCGATCAGTTCGCCGAAACGCTGTCGAAAATGCGTTCCGCGGGGGCCCACGCCATGGAGCTGGCCGCCCTGCGAAGGCGTCTCGAGCAGCTGTCCGAACCCGGCGCCGGTCAATTGCCGGGAAACGAACTCGAACCCCTCGAAGACATCAGCAGGCTCGTCGACCTGCCAGAGCCGGACGCCGAAGAAGCGCGCCGGGTGCTGGACCGCACCGCCGTCCTGAAGCTCAACGGCGGGCTGGGCACGAGCATGGGGCTCACCGGTCCGAAGTCGCTGCTGGAGATCAAGCCGGGGAAGACGTTCCTCGACGTCATCGCCATGCAGGTGCTTTCGACCCGCGAGAAGTACAACGCGCGGCTTCCGCTGATCCTGATGAATTCGGCGGGCACCCGCGAACCTTCGCTTGAACTGCTGAAGAAGTACCCCGATCTCGCCGACGACGTCATCCCGGCCGACTTCCTGCAGGGCCGCGAACCGAAGATCACCGCCGACGGGCGGCCCGCCGAATGGCCCGCGAACCCGGAACTCGAATGGTGCCCGCCGGGACACGGCGACATCTACATCGCGCTCGCGGTGAGCGGGATGCTCGAAACGCTGCTGGCGGAGGGCATCCGCTGGTGTTTCGTGTCCAACGCCGACAACCTCGGCGCGCTGCCGGACGCGCGGATCGCCGCGTGGCTCGCGAGCGAGAACGTCCCGTTCGCGATGGAGACCGTGCTCGGCACCGCTGCCGACCGCAAGGGCGGGCACCTCGCGCGGCGCGCGGGCCGGATCGTCCTGCGTGAATCCGCGCAGGTCCCCGACGGCGACGACTCGTTCGGCGATGTCGGCAAATGGCGTTTCTACAACACCAACAACATCTGGGTCGACCTCGAACGGCTGAAAGCCCTGCAGGACGCCGACCCGGCCGCGCCGCAATTGCCGCTGATCGTGAACCGGAAGACCGTCGATCCGGCCGATTCGGCCAGTACGCCGGTGATCCAGCTCGAGACGGCGATGGGCGCGGCGATCGGCTCGGTCGAGGGCGCGCGGGCCATCGAGATCCCGCGGAGCCGCTTCGCGCCGGTGAAGACCACCGACGACCTGCTCGTCGTCCGGTCCGACGCGTACGTGCTCGACGAGGGCGGGGAGATGATCCCGGAGTTCACCGCCCCGCCGGTCGTGTCGCTGAGCAAGGAGTTCTACAAGCTCCTGCCGGACTTCGACGCGCGTATCCCTTCCGCCCCTTCGCTGAAGGAGTGCACGAGCCTCTCGGTGGACGGCGACGTCACCTTCGGGAAGAACGTCGTCGTCCGCGGCGACGTGAAGATCACCGGGCCGAAAACCGTTCCGGACGGCGAAGTCCTCTAGTCCCGCTGGGTGATGAACACGTACTCGCGTCCTGGACGGTCGGGGGCGTCCCGGACGTCCAGGACGCGAAAGCCGTGTTCGGCCAGCAAGGATTCGAGATCTTCACGTTCGCGGAACCACAGCTTCGAGTCCGAGGTGACGACCTCGCCGTCGGCGAACCGGTAGCTGTACCGGAACGACACGAACGGGAGGTCCACCTCGGTGACCTCACGCCATTGCTCGACCTCGCCGACGCCGGGAACGTCGATGATGTCGTGCGCGGTGTCCGCGGCCCAGTCCTCCCACACGCGGCGACCGGGGCGCCGGATCTCGAACACCAGGTGACCACCGGGCACCAACGCGGTGCGGACGCCTTCGAGCGTCCGGCGCCATTCGCCGTCGGACAGGAAGACCTGTGCCACGTTCCCGGTCATCACCGCGAGCTCGGCGCCCGCCGCGCCCACGGCCTTCGCGTCACCGTGGACCCAGGTGATCTTCCCCTGAGGGTCCTTGGCCCTCGCGATCTCCAACGACGCCTCGGCCGGATCGACCCCCACGACCTCGATCCCGCGACCGGCCAGGAGAACCGCCAGACAGCCGGTGCCGCAGCCGACGTCGAGCACTCTCTTCGCCCCGAGCTCGCCGATGATGGCGAGGTAGTGGTCCAGGTCGTCGCGAGCGCCGTCGAAGGCGTCGTAGATCGGCGCGAGCCGGGCGTGGGCGAAGAGCGCGTCAGGCATTCGGCGACGATAGTTCCGGGACGCGTTCGAGGGCCACGGATTTACCGTCGCGCCGCCAGGCCCGTTCTCCCAGCGTGGTCAGGAGAGCGGGCAGCAGCACACCGCGGACCAGCGTGGCGTCGATCAGCACGGCGACCGCCATCCCGACGCCCATCATCTTGTACTCGATCGCGCTCAGTGTGATGAAGACGCTGAACACGCCGACCATGATCACCGCCGCACCGCTGATCACCCCCGCGCTGGTGCCGGTGCCGCGGACGATCGCGGTGACGGCGCCTTCGGCCCGGTGTTCGCGGATCCTGCTCAGGATGAAGATGTGGTAGTCCATGCTCAGCCCGAACAGCAGGACGAACATGAACATCGGCAGCCAGCCGACGACCCCGCCGTACGGGGTGAATCCCAGCAGGGAAGCGAAATGGCCGTCCTGGAAGATCCAGGTGAGCACGCCATACGCCGCGCCGATCGACAACAGGTTCAGCAAGATCGACCCGAGCGCCACCGCCACGGACCGGAAAGCCAGCAGCAGCAACACGAACGCCGCCAGCAGGACGAACCCGAACACCAGCGGCATCCGCTCGACCACTCGGTCGGCGAAGTCGCGGGCGCTCGCCGTGCGCCCCGAAACCGCGAACTCGACTCCGTCCACCTCGCCGATCGTCTGCGGGAGTACCTCGTTGCGCAGTTTCGCCAGCGCCGCATCGGCTTCCGCGTCGCGGCCCGCGCCGGACAGCGGGACCCGGACGACCACGGCGTCGTCGACGTTCGCCACCGTGACGGGTTTGTTGAGCACGCCGGAGGTCTCCCCGATCCGCCGGTCGAGATCCGTGATCGCCGACCGCAGCGCCGGGCTGTCGACCGGGCCGCCGGTTTCGGCCGTCAGCACCACCGTCGCGGGGTAGACGGCTCCCGGGAAGGCTTCCTGGGTGCGGACGGCGACGTCGATCGTCGCGACCGACCGCGGCAGGCTCTCCGCCGGTGTCGGATCCTGCAGCCGCATGCCGAGGGCGGGGAGCGTGAGCAGGATCAGCAGCGCCACCGCGAGTCCGCCCCACAGCGACGGCCGCCGGGTGACGACGCGGGCCGTCGCGGACCAGAACCGTGACTTCTCCGCGGCGGTGCGGCGCTTGCCCAGCCAGGGAATCCGGCCGCGATCGACCTTGCCGCCCAGCAGCGAGAGCAGCGCCGGGAGGACGGTGACCGCGCCGAGCACGGCCAGCCCGACCACGAACGCCGTGCTGATCGCGAGGCCGGTGAAGTTGTCGAGTCCGGTGAACACCAGCCCGCTCACGCACAGGACCACCGTGACGCCGGAGACGACCACGACGTGCCCGGAGGTCCGCGCCGCGATGCGGATCGCGTCGTCGACGGAGTGGCCGCGCGCGCGTTCTTCTCGTTGCCGCCTCAGGAAGAACAGCGAATAGTCGACGCCGACCGCCATCCCGATGAGCAGCGTGATCACCGTGGTCGCGCCGTTGATCGGGGTGAAGTCGTCGACGACGGACAGGAAGCCGAATGTCGCCGCGACGGTCGTGCCCGCGAGCAACAACGGCACCGACGCCGCGACCAGCGCGCCGAAAACGATCAGCAGGATCACCAGCGTCAGCGGCAGCGAAAGGAGTTCCGAACGCTTCACGTCCTCCCGGATGCCCTTGTCGACCACGGTCGACAGGCTGAGATCCCCGGACTGGCCCAGCCGGACGGACGGATGCCGGGAAGCGACCTTGTCGACCAGTGCGGACGCGGTTTCGAAGTTCGGGCGGATGTCCTTCTCCCCGCCCGCGATCGAAAAGCCGACGAGGCCGGACGAGCCGTCGGCCGAGATCCGCTCGGCACCGTCGGTGGCCAGCGGTGAGCGGACGTCGGTGACGGAGCCGGATCGGGTGAGTGTCGTCACCAGGTCTTCGGTCGCTCGCCGGAGTTCCTCGTCGGTGGCGAACGGTCGCGAGCCGGGTTCATTCGCCTGGACGAGAACGTTCTCGCGTAACGGTTCGAAAGTGTCCTGGGCATTCAAAGCGGTCTGTGCGCGACCGGACTCGCCGGGATCGGTGCTTCGACGGCTTTCGCCGTCCAGCAGCATTCCCGACAGCAGGGCGAGGACCACGAGGGCGACCCAGCCGACGAGGGTGACTGCGCGGTGCCGCAGAGACCAGGCGGCGATCTTTTCGGGCAGCATGAACTACAGTCCTTTGCGTGAAGGAGTGAGATGCCTCGGGCGAGGTTTTTGCTTCTTCTTTCCTGGGCCGTCGAGTTGCCGCTCGGCGGCCCAGGGTCTTTCACCGGTGGTCAGTCGACCTCCTTGAGGATCCGCTCGACCGTGCCGACGCTCTTCCGTAGATCGGCGAGGCGTCCGTCGAGTTCGGTGAGTTTGCGTTCGGTCTCTTCCTGCGCCTGGACGGCTTTTTCGGCGAGCCTGCGGTATTCGTGCTCGCGGGCGAGGGCGCCCTTGGCCCGGATGGTCGCGCCGAATTGCCACACGACCACCGTGATCACCACGGTGAGGAACACGAAGATGCCGATCAGCCCGGCGACCTCCTGCCATTGATGCCACTTCACGGTCGTTCCCCCTCGTCACCCGGTGCCGGTGTGCTCAGCGTCGGCGCCGCGGCGGCGATGGTGTCCGGGCTCAGCTCGATCAAGAACGGATTCACCTCGTAGAACTTCATCGCTTTCCCGTCCTCCGACAGCTCCAGTGCGGCCGACACGAGCCCGGCCGCCTCCAGTTTGCGCAGGTGGAGCTGCAACAGCGCGCGGCTGATGCCGAGCGCTCGCGCCAGTTGGCTCACATACGCGCGCTCCGCACGCAGCGCCGCCACGATCCGCAGCCGGTGTGGATTCGCCAGCGCCCCCAGCAGTCGCAGCAGCTCGTCGCCGGACGGTCCGGTGGCGGTCATGCCGCGCTCCTGCACATGCCAAAGAAATCTAGCAGGTGCCGGGTTGATCTACCAGGTACTCCAGCCAGACGTTCGGCTCCACGTAGACGCCGAGGTCCAGTGCCGAGGAGGCGAGCACCGGCGCGATCCCGCCCGGCACGGCCGTGAGACCGTCCCGGAGGTCGACGCCGGTCCACGCCTTCCATTGGGCGAAGATGCCGGTGACCGTCATCGCGAACGGCGCCACCTTCACGAACCGGGCGCCGACCCGTTCATGAGTGCGCAGCCACGGATCTTCCGGCAGCCCGTCCGCGCGACGGCGCGCGATGTAGTCCTCAAAGGACAGTCCTGGCGCATTCTCCTTCCCGGCCGGGCGGACCGGCACGACGAGCTTGCGCATACCTGTTTCCGAGGCGCGCTTTTTCAATGCCTCCAACGCTTTTGTGGCCAGGCCGCCGCCACGACGGCCTGGCGCGACCATTACTTCGAGTGCGATCAGCGTCTTCGTCTCACGGGTGCTCAGCAGATCTTCCGCGGCCCAGATCAAGGCGGCGTCCCAGCCGTGGTCCGGCAGTTCCGGGCGTTCGGGCGTCGGAAAGCCGACCGGGACGGCGGCCGCTCTCGCCACCGGGACATCGTCTTTCAGCAGCACGAGGAAGTATTCCGGCCAGCGGGCGGCGAGGTGGGACGACTTCGCCAGCAGACCGGCCAGGTCGTGCCGGAGGAATTCACCGCCGACACCGCCGAGGGCGAGCGCGGGCTCGCGCAGGTCGGGCCGGGTGGCCAGGTCTTCGATTACGATCATGTCCTCAGTAGAGCCGAGGACACGCGATTCTCACGAGGTGGATTTCAGCCATGCGAGCCGAGTGCGGACCAGGCGGCGGGGTGCACGCCTGTCCTTGCTGTGGCTATCTCACGGTGGGCGAGCGCGGCGTGTACGAGATCTGCCCTGTCTGCTTCTGGGAGGACGACGGGCAGGATGATCACGACGCGAACGTCGTCCGAGGCGGGCCCAACGGGCGCCTGTCGCTCACGGTGGCTCGGCTCGACTTCGATCTTCACGGTGCCTGCGAAGAGGCGCATATCCACAATGTCCGTCCTCCGGAACCGGACGAGATTCCTCCCGGCGGGAGCGCTCGTCCGCTGCCCGAAGACGCGAAGGTCAAGCGGGTGAAGCGGATGCGGTACTGAACTAGCGTACGGGCAGCGCGCGGCGCCGTCCGGTGATGCCGGTGGTGTTGAGGTTGGCGCGCTCGCCGGCGGAGTGACCGTCGAGGTAGCCGCTGCCGGACAACCGCCTCGGCGGTGCCGAGCGCAGGTCTCCGTATTGCTCGTCGTACGCCTGTTTGACCATCGCCGTCCGGTCCTGGATGACCAGTTCGGCGGAGCGATGGCCTGCCGCGGTGGTGTGGGTGCGGGCCGCGGTGTCTTCACTGTTGCGGAGCCGTTCGTAGACCGCGCCGGAGAATCCGTGCAGCCAGGTGCGCCGGTACGCGGCCAGGGATTCGCCAGCGAACACCCGGTTCTCCGGGCGGACCCGGGTCAGCTGGGTGGTCGCCTGCAGCAGCAGGCTCGTGTACAGCAGTTCCGTCCGTTCCAGATCGGAGCGGAAGCCGAACACCGTCACCGCGGTGACCGACTGGCCGAGCCGGTGGAGCAGGGCCCGGCAGCGCAGCGGATGCGCGATGTTCGTGAGCAGTCCCGCCTTGTCCCGGCTGTACGGGTTGTCGAGCGGGATCATGATCTGGGTGATCTCGTCCGCCGTCGCCCCGGAGGCGGCCAGCAACGCCTGATCGATGCCGTACCTGGCGATCAGTTCGGCGGCCTTGGTGTTGTACGACTCGGCTTCGGCCTCGGTGACCGCCGGGTCCTCCGCCTTCGCGAGGAGTTTCCGGACGCGCGCGAGCAGCGTGTCATGGTCGGGCATGGCCCTCCTTCCTGATTGGGTTGGAGCGGATCAATCTAGGAGAGAGGTCCGACAATATTCGGGCGGGATGTCCGCATCCCGGCAAGGGGGCGGTATGTCGATCGACGTGTCGGTGGTCGGTGCGGGCCCGAATGGGCTCGCGGCGGCGGTCTTGCTGGTCAGGGCGGGCCTGTCGGTCGAAGTGCACGAAGCGGCGGACGAGATCGGCGGCGGAACGAGGACGGCGTCGCTGTTCGACGACGAAGTCCGTCACGACATCTGCGCCACCGGACATCCGCTGGCGGCGGCGTCGCCTTTCTTCCGCTGGTTCGGTCTCGCCGGGCACGGAGTCGACCTCCTGCGGCCGGAGATCGCGTACGCGCATCCGCTCGACGGTAACCGGGCCGGACTCGCCTATGAAGATCTCGACCGGACCTGTGATGCCCTTGGTACGGACGGCCCGCGGTGGCGCCGCTTGCTGGGACCGCTGGCCCGGCACAGCCGTGAACTGGCCGATCTGCTGCTCGGGGACCTGCGCCGGCCGCCCCGCGACCCTCGGGTCGCCGCCCTTCTCCCGGCCCGGATGGCGATGCTCGCTTCCGGGTTGGAGCGGCGCCTGTTCACCGGTCCCGAAGCGCCCGCGCTGCTCTCCGGTGTTTCCGCGCATGTGATGAGCCGTCAGCCTTCGCTCGCCGCCGCGGGCGCGACGCTCCTGCTCGGCCATCTCGCGCATTCGACGGGCTGGCCGATCGTCCGCGGCGGAAGCCAAGCGATCACCGAGGCTCTCGCCGCCGACGTCCGCGCGCACGGTGGCCGGATCCACACCGGCAGCCGGATCACGGATCTGCGGCAGCTGGCGAAGTCGCGCACGGTGATCCTCGACATCGCCCCGCGTGGTTTCCTCGAAATGGCCCGCGACCTGCTGCCGCCGCGATACCGGAAGGCGCTGGAGTCCTACCGCTACGGTCCCGGCGTGGCGAAGGTCGATTTCCTGGTGTCCGAACCGGTTCCGTGGGCGGTACCGGAGGTCGGCAAGGCGGGCACCGTCCATCTCGGCGGAACGCGCGACCAGGTGTACGCCGCCGAAAACGCCATCCTGCGCGGGGAAGATCCGGAAGACCGGTTCGTGCTCGTGTCCGATCCGATGGCGATCGACCCGTCCCGCGGGTTGCCGGGCAAACGGCCGGTTTGGGCGTATTGCCATGTGCCGCACGGGGATCCGCGAGACGTCACCGAACTCGTCCGGCGGCGGATCGAACGGTTCGCGCCGGGGTTCACCGACACGATCCTGGCGGGCCGCTGTGTCACCGCGCCGGAACTCGAGGCCTACAACGCGAACTATCCCGGCGGTGACATCGCCGCCGGAGCGGTGGACCTGCGGCAGATGCTCGGACGGCCGGTCCCGCGCTGGAATCCACATCGGACCCCGCTCGGCGGCGTCTTCCTGTGTTCGGCAGCGACGGCGCCGGGGCCCGGCGTGCACGGAATGGGCGGCTGGCATGCCGCGAAATCCGTGCTGGGCAAGGATTTCGAGCGTCTGGTTCACGACCCGAGGTAGGCGTCCAGCGTGACGGCCAGCGCTCGTTCCGGTGTCGGCGCGAAGCTCGCGCCTGCCAGCCCGCCCCACAGCCACAGCTGGGCGAGACCGTGCAGCGACGCCCACAGCGAGGACGCGAGCAGCCGAGGATCGGTCGAGGGATGCCAGCCGCCTTCCTGCAGTTCGGCGACCATCGCGGCGAAGAAGTCGAACACCGCGCTGCTCACCCGCGTGAGCTCGGGATCGTCCGCGTCGATCAGATCGCGGCGGAACATCAGCTCGAACATCGCCGGATTGGCCAGCGCGAAATCGAGGTAGCCGTGGCAGGCCGCGATGAGCCGTTCGCGTGGTGTCCCGTCCGGCAGCCCGGCGCCGCGATCGAGCAGTTCGGTGTAGCCGCGGGTGGCGACCGCCGAGAGCAGGGCGGCGCGGCCGGGGAAATGACGCAGCGGCGCGCCGTGCGAAACGCCGGCGGCCTTGGCGATCCCGCGCAGCGTCACGGCGCCGACGCCCTCTTCGGCCAGCAGGTTCGCCGCGGTGTCGATCAGGCGGGTTCGGGCGCCCACGACCGGGTCTCCTCGTGGACGGGCAGGAGGTCGGGGCGTTTCGGCAGGAAACCGTCGCCCGGCTGGCGGCCGACGAGCCGGTTGCGGAAACGGGTGACCGCGACCGGGAGGACCTCCCGCGTCAGCCACCGCAGATCCGCGCGCAGGCCGGGGCGCCCGGCCGAACCGGGCAGCGGCGCGAGCCAGGCCGGGTCGTGGCTGACGCCGAGTTTGCCGAGCACGTGCCCGGCCAGGCGTCGGTGGCCCTGCTCGGACAGATGCAGCCGATCCGGCCCGAAATAGCGAGAATCGTGCGCGGCGTCGTCCGGCCACAGGTCGACGAGGGTCGCTCCGTAGCTGACGGACGCCTCGCGGACGGCGTCGTTCAGCGCGGTGAGGCGCGGGCGCATGCGGTGACCCATCGGCATGCGGTGGGAGATGTCGCTGAGGGTGAAGGTGACGACCATCGGCGCGATCTCGGTGCAGGCGCGGATGGCCGTGTCGACGCGGCGGGCGACCGTGCGCGCGTCCCAGCCGCGGCTCATCACGTCGTTGCCGCCGCCGAACAACGCGATCAGATCCGGCCGGAGCCTGGTCGCCGCCGGGGTCTGCTCGGCGTGGATCTGGTCGAGCCTGCGGCCGCGGACCGCGAGATTGGCGTAGCGGAAAACGGGCTCTTCCTCGGCGAGACGTGCCGCGACGAAGTCGGCCCAGCCGCGGTAGAAACCACCCGACGGATGCGGATCGGCCAGCCCTTCGGCGCAGCTGTCGCCGAGCGCGACGAAACGTTGGTAGCCCATCCAGATCTCCGTAACCGCGAGTTCACCTTGTAGACACTGTCTATCAAACTGATGTAGACGCTGTCTACTCAGTGCTCCAGGCGAGCACGATGGGTGAAGGCGACGGCGCGCCGCGGATCGCCGTCCGGGAGCACCCGGCACAGCGCGTCGACGATCTCCAGGTCGTCGGCCCCGCACGGCGTCTCCCAGTACGACCACAGCGCCGCCGCGTCCCCGCTGCCGAGCGCGACGCGGCGGACCGACGCGGTGACCGACTCGCGCTCCTCGCGCACGGCGGGCGACTCCGATTCGGGCAGCAGCGGACCGCGGAACGCTTTCGCGGCGCCGAGGACGTCGCCCGTCCTGAGCGCCGCGCGGACCCGCAGGAAGTCGGCGTCCACCTCGGCGGAAAGCCGGTACGGCCGCGTCTGCACGATGTCCGATCCGAGCTGTGTCCGCAGCCGGTGGATCTCCGCGCGCACGGTCACCGGGTTGCCGCTCTCGCCGTAGAGCAGCAAGGCCAGTCGCTCCGCCGAAAGGCCGCCCGGATGCAGGGCGAGCAGAGTGAGGATCTCCGCGTGCCGCAAGGTGAACGGCACCTCGCGGCCGTCCACTGTGGTCGATGGAAACCCATCGGTGAGGAACTCCAGCGCGAGCCGGGGACGCCTCGACGGAGCCCGGTTCCGGAGGCGCAGCAGGTAGCCCTCGGTCAACGGCTCCACCGTGCCGAGCCGTCCGTCGGGCAGGGTGACCGCGCCGCCGCCGGGCCGGATGTCCACAGTGGAGGGAAGATCGCCACAGGCTTCGGCCGCCAGCACGCGACCCTTCGCCGACAGCAGGGCTCCCGGCGCGCCGCGTAACGCTTCCAGGTGAGTCATGTTCGCGGCCCGCAGCCGTTCGTCACGCATCGCGAGCCGCGCCCGCAACTGGCCTTCGGCGAGCTGCGCGGCCGCCGTCACCAGCGCGAGCATCGCGGGATGGACCGTCCGCAGCGGACCGCTGACGTCGATCGACCCGAGCAGCGCACCGGTCTCCGGATCGCGCACGGGCGCCGCCGCGCAGGTCCAGCCGTGATAGGTCCGCACCAGATGTTCGGCCGAGTAGATCTGCACCGGTTCCCCGGTGGCGAGCGTGGTGCCCATCGCGTTCGTCCCGATGACGTCTTCACTCCACCGGGTGCCTTCGGCGAGCATCACGCCGTCCGCGCGCCGCAGCACACCCGCCGCACCCTCACGCCACAGGATGTGCCCGGCCGCATCGGTCACGATCATCATGTGCTCGGCGTCGTCGGCGATGCTCACCAGCGTCTGCCGCAGGATCGGCAGCACCGGCGCCAGCGGATGCTCGTCGCGCAGCCCGTGCACTTCGCCGGAGTCGTAGACCAATGGCGCGACGCCCTTGTCCGGGTCGACACGCGCGGCGAGCGAGCGATTCCACGAAGCCGACACGATCGACCTGGGGGAACGCGGCGCGGGAACACCGGAGAGGACGGCGTCGTGGACGTCCTTCAGCAGCCGCGCGTACGCCTGAGGGTCACGCGGCGACGCTTCACCTCCGGGCAGCTCCGCCACGTTTCCGAGGATAGGTGACCGCGCTCACTTCGTTGCAACGTGCGTGCAACCTCACCCGGCCTAGCTTCGCCGCCATCCGTCACCCCTAGCGATGAGGCAGGAAAGATGGCCAAGTACGCGGCACCGAACACCGAAGGCAGCGTCGTCAGCTACGAGTCGCGCTACGACCACTACATCGGAGGCGAGTACGTACCGCCCGCGAGCGGTCAGTACTTCGAGAACCCGACCCCGGTGACCGGACAGGTGTTCACCGAGATCGCCCGCGGCACCGCCGCCGACATCGACCGCGCGCTCGACGCGGCGGAAGGCGCGGCCGCGGCTTGGGGCCGGACGTCGGTGGACGAGCGGTCGAACGTGCTGCTGCGGATCGCCGACCGGATGGAACAGAACCTCGAAGCGATCGCCGTCGCCGAATCGTGGGAGAACGGCAAACCGGTCCGCGAGACCCTCGCCGCCGACATCCCCCTCGCGATCGACCACTTCCGCTACTTCGCCGGCGCCCTGCGCGCTCAGGAGGGCGGCATTTCCCAGATCGACGACAACACCGTCGCCTACCACTTCCACGAACCGCTCGGCGTCGTCGCCCAGATCATCCCGTGGAACTTCCCGCTGCTCATGGCGGTCTGGAAGCTCGCGCCCGCGCTCGCCGCGGGCAACGCGATCGTGCTCAAACCCGCCGAGCAGACCCCGGCGTCGATCCACCTGCTGATGTCGCTCATCGGCGACCTGATCCCGCCTGGCGTGCTGAACATCGTCAACGGTTTCGGCGTCGAGGCGGGCAAGCCGCTCGCGTCGAGCAACCGCGTGCGGAAGGTCGCGTTCACCGGCGAGACCACCACCGGACGGCTGATCCTGCAGTACGCCAGCGAGAACATCATCCCGGTCACCGTCGAACTCGGCGGCAAGAGCCCGAACATCTTCTTCGACGACGTCGCCGCGGCCAACGACGCGTTCTACGACAAGGCGCAGGAAGGTTTCGCGCTCTTCGCGCTGAACCAGGGCGAGGTCTGCACCTGCCCATCGCGGGCGCTGATCCAGTCCGGCATCTACGACCGGTTCCTCGGCGACGCCGTCGAGCGGGTCAAGAAGATCAAGCAGGGCCATCCGCTCGACACCGAGACGCAGATCGGCGCGCAGGCCTCCAACGACCAGCTGGAGAAGATCCTTTCCTACATCGACATCGGCCAGAAGGAAGGCGCGAAGATCCTCACCGGCGGCGAGCGCAGCGACCTCGGCGGCGAACTGTCCGGCGGGTACTACGTGCAGCCGACGGTGTTCGAAGGCGACAACAAGATGCGGATCTTCCAGGAGGAGATCTTCGGCCCGGTCGTCTCGGTGGCCAGGTTCGACGACTACGCCGACGCGCTGAAGATCGCCAACGACACGCTGTACGGCCTCGGCGCCGGTGTCTGGTCGCGTGACGGCAACACCGCCTACCGCGCCGGGCGCGACATCCAGGCGGGCCGGGTGTGGGTCAACAACTACCACGCCTACCCGGCGCACGCGGCCTTCGGCGGCTACAAGGCGTCCGGGATCGGGCGCGAGAACCACAAGATGATGCTGGACCACTACCAGCAGACCAAGAACATGCTCGTGTCCTATTCGGACAGTGCGCTCGGGTTCTTCTGATGGCCGAGCGGGTCGGCTTGACACCGGCCGCCGCGGATCTTCTGCGGCGGTTGGTGTCACTCCACGGGCCGGTGATGTTCCACCAGTCCGGCGGATGCTGCGACGGGAGCGCCCCGATGTGTTACCCGGCAGGCGAATTCCGCACCGGGGCGTCCGATGTCCACCTTGGTGACCTGAGCGTCGAGGGCATCGACGACGTTCCGGTGTGGATGTCGGGCCCCCAATTCGAGTACTGGAAGCACACGCATCTGACCATCGACGTCGTTCCGGGCCGGGGCAGCGGATTCTCCTTGGAGGCGCCCGAAGGAGTCCGCTTCCTGGTCCGATCCCGGCTGTTCAGCGACGAAGAGTCGGCTGAGCTGAACGGCCGAGCAACGCGATGAGCCGGTCGCCCGGCGCGGCGCCCGGCGGTGCCTCGACAGCGTGGTCGAAGGCGCCGCCGGGCCCGCGCACCGGCATCACGTCGGGGTAGCGGCTCGCCACCCTCAACGCGGCCGCCGCGAGCTCGTCGTCCCAACGGTGTTCACGGCCGAGGGCGGTATTGAGGTCCCAGTCGTGGGTGAGCGTGTCGACGAACAGCACGGCCAAGGCGTTCTTGCCGGGGAGCGGGCCGAAGTTCCCGAAGTCGAAGGTCTTTTCGAGCGCCTGGGCGCCGAAGGCCGCGAGGAACTCGGCGGAACTCTCTTCATAGGACGTGGCGAGGTCGTCGTCCGCTGTCGGCCGGGTTTTCCTGGGAAGGCCTGCCGCCTGCGCGGCGCGGTGCTCGTTGTTGTCGATCAGGTGTTTCACGATGTCGCGGACGGTCCATTCGGCGCAGGGGGTCGAGCGGTCCCAGTCGTCCGCGCCGATTCCGGCGATCGTGGTTCCGGTGGCGTGATGTGCCCGGGTCGTCAGTGCGAGGAAGTCCATGGGGTCAAAGTATACGAACGATCGTGCTATATTCTAGGGTGTGAGCACACTCGAGGTGAACGAGGTCTTCGTCGGGCGGCCGTCCGTGCTGGGAACGAAGCGCGACGTACCGGTGTACAGCGCCATCGCGAAATCGCGGGTGGAGGCGCCGTTCTTGAAGCTGGACGAGATCAATCTGGCCGGTGACGATCAGGCGGACCGGAGTGTCCACGGTGGCGTCGACAAAGCGGTCTACGTCTACCCCGCGACGCACTACGCGGCCTGGTCGGAGCAGGGTTTTCCGGTGGTCGCGGGCGACTTCGGGGAGAACGCGTCGGTGACCGGCGCCGATGAGTACGACGTGCGTGTCGGCGATGTCTGGGCTTGGGGAGAGGCGCTGGTCCAGGTCTCGCAGCCGCGGACGCCGTGCTTCAAACTCGCGATGAAGACCGGCCGCAAGGACGTCATCCCGGCGATGATCGACTCCGGCCGCAGTGGCTGGTACCTGCGGGTGCTCCGGACGGGTGAGGTCCCCACCTCGGGACGGATGACGCTCGAAGAACGCGATCCGGTGAACCCGACGATCGCCGAGGTGTACGTCGCGTCGTTCACCAATGTCGCCCAGCTGGACGAGGGCCGCCGGGACGCGTACTGGGCGCTGCTGGACCGGGTGCTCGCGGCGCCGGCGCTTTCCCGGCAGTACCGTGACGGCCTGGAATCGGCGAAACGGCGGCGAGAGGAACGGAATGCCGGTTGACGGCCGGGTGGCCCGCGGCGACGCGACGAGGCGGATCGTGCTCCGGCGCGCCGTCGACATCGCGTCCGTCGAAGGACTCGACGGGTTGTCCCTCGGCAGGCTCGCCACCGAGCTGGAACTGAGCAAATCCGGGGTGTTCGCACTGTTCGGTTCCAAGGAGGAATTGCAGCTCGCGGCGGTCGAGACGGCGAGCGCGATCTTCGCGGAGAACGTCGTCGAGCCGACACTGGAGGCCGAGCAGGGCATCGCCCGGCTGCGCGCGCTCTGCGCGAACTGGCTCGACTACTCGGAACGCCGCGTCTTCCCGGGCGGCTGTTTCTTCTTCAACGCCGGCGCCGAGTTCGACGCGCGGACCGGCCGGGTCCACGACGCGGTCGCGAAGGCGAGCCGGGGCTTCGCCCAGTTCATCCGGTCCACCGTCGTCGAGGCGCGGAAGGCCGGGCACCTGCTGGAGTCCGTCGATGTGAACCGGCTGGCCTTCGAACTGCACGCGCTCGGCCGGGCCGCGAACGCCGATTCGGTGATGTTCGGCGGCACGGAGCCTTACGCGCTGGCCCGCGCCGCCATCACCGCCCGCCTCGACGCCGCGGCCGTGCAATGAAAGGCTCCTTCATTGCAAATTTCGCAATGAAGGAGCCTTTCATTGCACTTGAGCGCTACTTCCAGTCGACCTGCGTGGACCGGTAGAAGTCGATGCCCTGCTGAACCCACCGCGGGCTCTGCTTCGCCAGCCGGAGCCGGTACGCGTCCCAAGTCCGGGAAGCTTTCGGTGACCAGCCGATCTCGGCGTGCCCCGGCAGCCTCGGGAACGCCATGAACTCGATGTTGTCACTGGTGATCAGCGTTTCCGACCACAGCGGCGCCTCGACGCCGATGACGTTCTTCTCCGACACGCCCTGCAGATACGTGGCCGGATCCCAGTCGTAGCCGTCCTTGACCTCGATCAGCGCGGCCCAGTCCAGGCCGAGCGGCGTCCCCGGGTGGTACTTCATGTCCAGGTACGCCTTGTTCGCGGGCGACATCAGGATCTTGTTGCCGCGTGCCGCGGCCTCGGCCACGTTGGCGTCCGTGCCGGTCGTGCCCCAGAACTGCGGAACGGCCGAAACCGGCGGTTTCGTCTTGGCGATGTCGTGCCAGCCGGTGATCGTCTTGCCGTACTTCGCGACGATCGGATGCACCTTCGTGGCGAAGGTCTGGTAGTCCGCCGGGGTGGTCGAGTGGGCCTCGTCGCCGCCGATGTTGATGTACTTCCCGGGGGTGATCGCCGACAGTTCGCGGATGACGTCGTCGACGAACTTGTAGGTGATGTCCTTGTTGATGCACAGCGAGCTGTAGCCGACCTCGATGTCGGTGCGCGGCGGCACCGCGACCCCGTCGCAGTTCAGTTCGGCGTAGGAGTGCTGGGCCGCGTTCGTGTGCCCCGGCATGTCGATTTCGGGAACGATCGTGATGTGCCGCGAAGCCGCGTAGCGCACCAGGTCCTTGTACTGCTCCTGCGTGTAGTACCCGCCGGGGGCGCCGCCGACGGCCGTCTGCCCGCCCACGGTCGCCAGCTTCGGCCAGCTCTTGATCTCGATCCGCCAGCCCTGGTCGTCGCTCAGGTGCAGGTGGAGCGTGTTGATCTTGTACTGCGCGATCTGGTCGATGTAGAGCTTGACCTGCGCCGGCGTGAAGAAGTGCCGGGCGACGTCGAGCATCGCGCCGCGGTAGCCGAAGCGCGGATAGTCGAGCACTGTGCCGCCCGAAACCACCCATGACCGCTTCTGGACGGTCTTCGCCTCGATCGCCGACGGGAACAGCTGGCGCAGTGTCTGCACTCCGAGGAACAGGCCCTCGTCGGTGTTCGCCTTCAGTGTCACGCCGGAAGAGGAGACCTTGAGCTGGTAGCCCTCGGTGCCGACCCGGTCGCTCGCGCGACCGGTTTCGAGGGAGATGGCCGGGCCGCCGCGGTGGCCGGTGACGACGGGCAACCGGTAGCCGGTGGCGGGCCGGAGCAGTCCGGCCAGGTACTCGGCGACCTGCTTGCCTTCGCGGTCGGTGCGGATGACGGTGGCGGGGTTGAGCCGGAAGTTCGCGCGAGGATCGGGCTTCGCGTCGACAGGCGCGGGAACGACCTCGGCGACGGTCCGTTCGGCTTTCGCGTGCTGTCCCGCGCTCGCCGTCGTGGGCAGGCCGAACGTCACGAGACTCAGGACGGCCACGCCGAGCACGGTTCTGGACAGGCGTTTACTCATGGAGCACCTCCGGTCGGGTACCTGGAGACTCTCTGCTCATAGAGGTATAGACCAATAGGGCAAACACGACAACACCCGATCGGACCAGTACACCGTGCCGATCACCGGTCACCCGCCGCGCAGAACCGCTTTCAAGGCGTCGAGAACACTCGCGTCTTCGATGGTCGAAGGCACCTGCTCGTCGCGGTTGTCGGCGATCCCGCGCATGGTCTTGCGCAGGATCTTCCCGGAGCGCGTCTTCGGCAACGCGTCCACAATGGACACGTCACGGAACGCAGCGACCGGCCCGATGTCGCGCCGCACCAGCGCGACCAATTCGGCCTTGAGTGTTTCGGCGTCGAAGTCCACGCCAGACTTCAGCACCACGAACCCGCGCGGAAGCTGCCCCTTGAGCTGGTCCCGGACGCCGATCACCGCGCATTCGGCGACGGCGGGGTGTGAAGCCAGCACGGCCTCCATCGAACCGGTCGAAAGCCGGTGGCCCGCGACGTTGATGACGTCGTCGGTGCGGCCCATGACGAACAGGTAGCCGTCTTCGTCGACGTATCCGGAGTCACCCGTCAGGTAGTGGCCGTCGTACCGCGAAAGGTACGCCTCGCGATACCGCTCGTCGTCCTGCCACAACGTGGGCAGCGATCCCGGCGGGAGTGGCAGCTTGATGGCGATGGCGCCTTCCCGGCCGGCCGGGACCGGCTCGCCCGCCTGGTCCAGGATCCGTACGTCCCACCCCGGCACCGGTTTCGTCGCGGAACCGGGTTTGACCGGCATCGGCTCCAGCCCGCGCGGGTTCGCCGCGATCGGCCAGCCGGTCTCGGTCTGCCACCAGTGGTCGATCACCGGCACGCCGAGCTTGTCGTGCGCCCAGTGATAGGTCTCCGGATCGAGCCGTTCACCGGCCATGAACAACGTTTTGAACTCGCTGAGCTGGTATTTCTCGATTTCGGCCGCGTCAGGGTCGACCTTCTTGATCGCCCGCAACGCCGTCGGCGCGGTGAACAACGCCTTCACTCCGTGGTCGGCGATGACTCGCCAGAACGCGCCGGCGTCCGGGGTCCCGACCGGTTTGCCCTCGTACATGACCGATGTCGCGCCGATGAGGAGCGGCGCGTACACGATGTAGGAATGGCCGACGACCCAGCCGACGTCGGACGCCGTCCACCACACGTCACCGGGCCGGATGTCGTAGATCGCGCCCATCGACCAGGCCAGCGCGACCGCGTGCCCGCCGGTGTCGCGCACGACGCCCTTCGGTTTCCCCGTGGTGCCGGAGGTGTACAGGATGTACAGCGGATCGGTGGCGGCGACCGGCGCCGGGTCGGCGGGGGATGCCTTCGAGACCAGTTCGGTCCAGTCCGCGTCGCGTGCTCCCATCTCGGCGCGAGCACGCTCCCGCTGCAACACCACGACCTTGTCCGGCTGATGGGCGGTACCCGCGAGCGCCTCGTCGATGATCGGCTTGTATTCGACGACCCGCGTCGGCTCGATCCCGCACGAGGCGGCCACGATGACTTTGGGTTTCGCGTCCTCGATCCGCGCCGCCAGCTCCTTGGGCGCGAACCCGCCGAACACCACCGAGTGCACCGCGCCGAGCCGGGCGCACGCGAGCATCGCGACCGCGGCCTCGGGGACCATCGGCATGTACACGATGACGCGGTCGCCCTTCCCGACACCGAGAGACGCGAGCGCGCCGGCGAAGCGCGCCACGTCGTCCAGCAGTTCCGCGTAGGTGAACCGGCGTACCGAATCGGTGACGGGAGAATCCCAGATCAGCGCGGTCTGCTCGCCGCGGCCGTCGCGGACATGCCGGTCGAGCGCGTTGAACGCAGTGTTCAGCTCCCCGTCCGGGAACCAGCGGTAGAAGGGCGCCTTCGACGCGTCGAGGGCCTGCGTCGGCGGACGGGTCCAGTCGATCGCCTGTGCGGCTTCGAGCCAGAAACCCTCCGGGTCTTCGAGGCTCCGCAGATACGTCTCGGCGTGCATCGAATGCTCCTTCGCGCTCGGGTACCGGACCCATCATGGACTTCCGGTCACCTCGATGCCCGGTGATAACGGCGGGGAGACGCCCGCGACAACCCGGCAACCCTGTGCTGGCATGGAGCGTCCTAAGCTGGACTAGGGGCAAAAAGGCCGGAAACGGCCTCGACGAGCGAGGGGAGCAGGGTCCATGGGACTAGCGAGCGCGCTGCTTTCGTTCGCGCACAGCCTGTTCGGGCCAGGGATCTGGCCAGGGGACTGGGTGTGGGCGACGAGCACCGCGGGAGCGCTGGTCGCGCTGCTGCCCGCACTGGGAGCGATGGTCGTCGCGATCATCCGCAAAGGCACCGGCAATCGCTACGACGTGGTGACCCTGTCCATCTTCGGCGGGATCGGCGTCGTCGCCGTCTTCCTGCTGCCGTGGCTGCTGGCCACCGGTGTTTCGCAGGTCTACCAGGAGGCCGCGTCGTCGAAGGCGGGCGGTAAGTCCGGCTTTTCCGGCAGCGATCTGTCGACCTTCAACTCCGACTACAGCCCGCTGATCGGCGCGCAGAGCGAGTACCTCGGTCGCGGCCAGAACGTGTACGAGGTCCTGTTCTATCCGAGCGGGATGCAGCTGAGCTACATCTTCTATCTGATCCTGCTGGTCGGGTTGCCTGCGCTGTCGCTGCTCTTCGTGATGTTGCAGGCACGGACCGCGTTCCGCCGCGGACCGAAGTGGCCTTCGCGGTTCTTCTGGATCCCGTTCGTGCTGATGGTGCTGGCGAGTATCGGCATGGGCGCGAACACCGCCGTGCACTTCTGGCTCGGGTTCCTGCCGTTCAGCGTGCTGGGGCTGATCCCGGTCGCGCTGGTGGGCCCGCCGCCGTGGTCGGTGATCAACCGACCGGACCCGCAGCCCCGGCAGAAGGTCGAGCCGTACCGCCCGGAGCCGCCCGCTCCGAAACCGCAGCAGCAGCTGCCGCCCCCGCCCGCCAAGCAGTACCCGGCGACGGCGCTGGCACAGGCGCCCGAACCTCCCGCGCTGGCCGCGGTCCCCGGCCCGGTCCCGCCACCTCCGGGTTCCCGCAACTCCGGCGGCGGCCGCTACCAGCGCGTCCGGCGGCTCGGCCACGGCGGCTTCGGCACCGTGTGGGAAGCCGTCGACACGCAGCTGAACCGCACTGTCGCGCTGAAGATCGCGCACGCGCCGGACCGCGACACCGAAGAGCGGATGCAGCGCGAGGCCCGTGCGCTGGCCGTGGTGAACCACCCCAACTGCGTCCGCGTGTACGACCTCGTCGAGGAGCCCGACGGTCTCGCGCTGGTCATGGAGTACCTCGAAGGGCGCTCGCTGGCCGAGATCGTCGACTCGCAGGGCCCGCTCGACGACATCTCCGCCGGACGGCTCTGGTCGACCATGGCGGGCGCGCTCGCCGCGGCGCACGAGAAAGGTGTGCTGCACCGGGACCTGAAGCCGTCGAACATCATCCTCGACCGCAACGGGCTCGCTCATCTCATCGACTTCGGTATCGCCCGCAGCCAGGGCGACTCGAAGATGACCGCGACCGGGATGATGATCGGCACGCCGGACTTCGTCGCTCCCGAGCAGGCGATGGGCTCGCCGGCGAGCCCGGCTTCGGACGCTTGGCAGCTCGCCGCGACGGTCAGCTACGCGCTGTCAGGCCAGCCTCCGCGCGGCACCCGGGAGACCCCGATGGCCGCGCTGATGGCCGCCGCCCGTGCCGAACCGGTGTCGAAGCTGCCGAACCGCAGCGCGCACGCGCGGATCCTCATCGCTTCGCTTGACCAGGAACCCCGCCGCCGCCCGACGCTCAGCGCCGTGCGGCGCGACGTCGAAGGCTGGCTCGCTCGCGCGGGCAAATCGCCGGACGGCCCGGTCACCCAGATCGTCCCGCGCCGCCCTCCGCAGTCGCAACCGCAGCCCCATCAGCAGCCGCAGCCTCAGCGTCACCCGCGCTGACCTGCGAAAAGAGAGCAAGGGACCTTTGCTAGCGTTCGTTAGTACGCTAACCAACGCTGGCAAAGGTCCCTTGCTCTCTTACTCGATGATGACCCAGGTCCCGCCGCGCCAGCCCATGGTGAAGATCTTGGGATCCCCGTCCATGATCGTCGCCTTCGGCGCGATCGCGTTGGGCGGGATGGTCACCTGGTCGGGCCCCTTGCTCTGCACCTTCGCGCGGTCGACCCGGGTGGCTTTCAGGTTCTTCAGATCCGCGGGCGTGAACATCTCGAACAGCATCGGCGTGAGGCTGCGGCACTCCTTCATCCCGCCGTCGTAGGCGGGCGCCGAAATCCGGCACACGGTGTCCAGGTCCTTGGCGCCCAGCGCGTGATGGAACTCCTCCATCACGCTCGCGGCGCCGTCCGGCGTATGCGCCACCGCCCCGCCGGTGGCGGGCTTGGTGACCGTCCCGGCGGTCGCCGACGGGGCTGTAGTGCTGGAGCGCGTAGTCGATGTAGGCGCGCTCGAGCTGCTACTCGGCGCTTCGGAAGTGCTCGGAACGGCCGAAGTCTGTGGTGACGCGGTCCCCGGTGTCTGCTCTTCGCAGCCCGCGATCAAGAACAAGGCCGCGGCCGCGCAGGCCGCTCCGAGCGGTCGGATCGTCATGATGCCCCCTGTCGGACTGCTGTTGACCAGGGGAGAGTAACAACTCTCGTCGAAGTGTCACACTTGAATCGGGAAAGTCGATCCAGGCCGCCATGTCAGCTGAGGATCAGGTGGTCACTTCCAGGACGGCAGCCACAGTTCGGCGTTCCAGTGCTCGTTGGTGATCGCGTTGCCGTTGAGGATCGGCCACAACCAGGCGAAGTTGGCCACGACGAGCCCCACGTAGAGGGCGACGACGAGCATGCCGGTGCCCCGCCGTTCGAAGCCGCGTTTCGCGCCGCCGAGGATGTGCCCGAGGATCAGCGTCAACCCGAGTATCAGGAACGGCGCCAGCGGCGTCGCGTAGAAGTAGTACATCTGGCGGTCGAGGTTGGTGAACCAGGGCAGGAACCCGGCCAGATAGCCGACGAGCACAGCGGCGTAGCGCCAGTCCGCGCGGAAGAACGACCGCCACACGCTCCAGCCGAGCATCGGCAGCGCCAGCCACCACATCGCCGGCGTCCCGATCAGCATCGTCGCCCGCACGCAGGTCGACTCGCCGCATCCGGTCGCGTCGGTGCCGCCCGCGTACGCGTAGAGCATCGGCCGCAGCCCCATCGGCCAGGTCCACGGCTTCGACTCCCATGGATGCGGTTTGTCCTTGGGCGTCACCAGGTTCGCGTGGAAGTCGAGGACGTTCATCGAATAGTCGCCGAGCGACCGCAACGCGGGCGGCATCCACGCCCAGAAACCCGGATCGATGTCCTTGATCGCCACGTAGTTGCGGTCGGTCGCGGTCTCGCTCGCGAACCAGGCCCAGTAACAGGCGAAGTACACCAGGATCGGGATGACGACGATCGCCCACAGCGCGGGCAGCACGTCGCGGCGCAGCGTGCCGACCCAGGGTCGCTGCACGCCGGCGGCCCGGCGCGCGGCCACGTCGAAGAACACGGTGAGCAGCCCGAAGGCGGCGATGTAGTAGAGCGCCGACCATTTGACGCCGAAGGTCAGCCCGATCATCAGGCCGCCGGCGAACCGCCACCACCGGAAACCCAGCTTCGGGCCGAACCGGGATTCGTCGATCCAGCCTTCGCGGACGGCCACGGCGAGCCGCTGCCGCACCTGGTCGCGGTCGCACAGCACGCAGGCGAACGCGGCGAGCACGAACAACGCGATGAAGATGTCGAGCATGCCCATGCGTGACTGCAGGTGCAGGACGCCGTCGCTGATCACCAGGATCCCGGCGACCGCGCCGAGCAGGGTGGAACGGGTGAGCCGCCGGGCGATCCGGATGACGAGGAACACGATCAGCGTGCCCGCCAGCGCGGGCATGATCCGCCAGCCCCAGGCGTTGTAGCCGAACAGCCACTCGCCGATCGCGATGAGATGTTTCGCCAGCGGCGGGTGCACGATCAGTTCGTAGCCGTAGTTGTCTTCGTAACCGCCGTTGCGCAGCATCTGCCACGCCTGCGGGACGTAGTGCTTCTCGTCGAAGACCGGCGTGCCCTTGTCCGTGGGCGTTCCCAGATTCTGGATCCGGACGATGCCGCCGATGAGCGTCAGCACCAGCGTGACGACCCAGCCCCGCAGGCGATCGGTCGGCATGCCGCGGCCGAGGAGTGAGGCCTCCCGATCGCTCGGTGGCCGGAGCGCGTCGACCGGATCCGGCCGCACGCTCTCGTTGTCACGGGTCAGCAGTGCGGTCACGGGGCATGATCCTACGGGCGGAAGAGTGAACTCGGTGTCCGGATCTGCGAACCGGTTAACCTTCGGGAATGACCGAAGGACGCCTCGTGCTGGCAGCCACCCCGCTCGGAGACGTCCGTGACGCTTCGCCGCGCCTGTCCGAAGCTCTCGCGACGGCCGACGTGATCGCCGCGGAGGACACCCGGCGCCTGCGCTCCCTCACCGCCGCCCTCGACGTTTCGCCGGTCGGCCGCGTGGTCAGCTTCTATGAGGACGTCGAGACCGCTCGCCTGCCGAAACTGCTCGAATCGCTCAAGTCGGGCGAGACGGTGGTCTTGGTGACCGACGCCGGCATGCCGAGCGTCTCGGATCCCGGATTCCGGCTGGTGGCGGCCTGTGTCGAAGCGGACGTGCCGGTGACCTGCCTTCCCGGTCCGTCCGCGGTGACCACGGCGCTCGCGCTGTCCGGCCTGCCGTGTGACCGTTTCTGTTTCGAAGGTTTCGCCCCGCGCAAACCCGGTGAACGCGCGAAATGGCTCGGTTCGCTGAAGGACGAGCCCCGCACGGCAGTGTTCTTCGAGTCTCCGCACCGCCTGGCGAGCACGCTCGCCGACGCTGCCGAGGTCCTGGGTCCCGACCGTCGAGCCGCCGTGTGCCGCGAACTGACCAAAACCTATGAAGAGGTCAAACGCGGCAATCTGCCGGAGTTGGCCGCCTGGGCCGCCGACGGAGTGAAGGGCGAGATCACCGTCGTTCTCTCGGGTGCGCCGCCCCGTTCGGTCAGCGTCGAGGACCTGGTTCCCGAAGTCTCGTCGCGGGTCGCTGCCGGTGAACGCCTCAAGTCCGCCGCCGCCGAAGTCGCCGAAGCGACAGGTGTGTCGAAGAAGGAGCTTTACGACGCCGTGCTCGCCTCCCGTAAGAGCTAGGACAGCAAGGCCGTCACGGCCGCATACGCCTTCGCGGCATCGGGCTCCGCGCCGGTGATGACGTCGGTGTAGATGAACGACTCGCCGATCCGCACCAGCAGGTACGCGAGGTCCTCGACCGGCAAGGGAGGGGTGAGTCGTCCGGCCTCGACCTCTTCGTCCAGGAACTCGCGCATTTTCGCGATCGCGCGACTCTGCACCACGCTGGCCTTCGTCGTCAGGATCCGCAGCGCTCGCTCGGGCTCGTTGCGCAGGAACTCCCGGAACGGTTTCGAGCCGTTCACGGTCCGGACGAAGGTGCCGACGAGCTCCGCGATCCCTTCCGCGCCGCGTCCGAGTTTGCCCGAGGCCCGGGCTTCGAAGACCTCCACGGTCATCGACCAGAGGATCTCGCCGAGCAGCTGATCCCGGCCGCCGACCCACCGGTGCAGCGTGGCGCGGCTGATCCCCAGCTCGCCCGCGAGGTCGCCCATGTCCACCCGGCGCCCTTCCAGGAACCGGGCGCGCGCGATCGTGAACGCGCGCAGAGCGTCTGGGCGCGGCGAAGTCAACTGGCGTTCTAGTGCGGTTTCGATGAGTGAAACATATCACGCCATGTCTCAGGTATGAGACATATGCAAGAATGTCTCATCTCGATGAGGAGGATGCGGATGCGCGCAGTACAGGTGACCGAATTCGGCGGGCCCGAGGTGCTCAACCTCGTCGATCTGCCCGATCCCGTCCCCGGCCCGGGCCAGCTGCTGGTGGAGGTCGACCGGATCGGCGTCAACTACGCCGACACGCACCAGGCCGAGAACTCCTACCTCGCACCGAGCAAGCTTCCGCTCGTGCCCGGTGGCGAGGTCGTCGGCCGGACCGCCGACGGCAAGCGTGTCGTCGCGCTGCTCAACGGAGGCGGCGGCTACGCCGAGCGCGCGGTGGCCGACGGGGTCACCAGCTTCGAGGTGCCCGACGGCGTCGATGACCTGACCGCGCTGTCCTTCATCGTCCAGGGCACCACTGCCTCACTCCTGCTGCGCAAGTCCGCCCACCTCGAACCCGGCGAATCCGTCGTCGTGCACGCGGCCGCCGGCGGGGTCGGCTCCATCGCCGTGCAGCTCGCGAAAGCCTGGGGAGCGGGCCGGGTCATCGCGACCGCCAGCAGCGACGAGAAGCGCGCCCTCGCTCTCGAGCTCGGCGCCGACGTCGCCATCGACTCGCGCGCCGAAAGCATGACTGACGTGCTCCGCGAGGCGAACGGTGGCAAGCGTGTCGACATCGTGCTCGACATGACCGGCGGCACCGTCACGGACCAGAGCATCGCCGCCCTCGCGCCGTTCGGCCGCCTCGCGTTCTACGGCATGGCCAGCCGCGAGCAGCCGAAGCCGATCGAGGCACGCAATCTCCTCGGGCACAGCACCACCGTGTCCGGCATGTGGCTGCCGCACGCCTTCAAACTCCCCGGAAACGTTTTCGGCCGCGCGCTCGACGAGCTTTTCGAACTGGCGCTCGCGGGCAGGGTCCGTGCCATCGCCGGCGGCGAGTACGCGCTGTCCGACGCACGCGCCGCCCACGAGGCCCTGCGGTCGCGCGGCACGATGGGCAAGCTCCTGCTGGACCCCGCCAAGTAGCTCAGCCGAGCAGACGCTCCAGCGGAGCGGACTTGTGCAGGCATTCCTGCCATTCCGCTTCGCTGTCGGAGTCGGCGGTGATCCCGCCGCCGACTCCCAGTTCGATCGTGCCTTCGTGGATTTCGAAGGTTCTGATCGCGACGTTCAGTTCCAACCCGGCGATCGGCGACGCGAGTCCGATCGCGCCCGTGTAGACGCCGCGCGCGGCCGGTTCCAGCTCGGCTATCAGATCCAGCGCCCGGATCTTCGGCGCGCCCGTCACCGAACCCGGCGGGAAGGTGGCCGCGAGCAAGGCCGCGTCGTCGATCCCCTCGGCGAGCGATCCCTCCACAGTGGACTCGAGATGCCAGACGCCCGGCGCGGGCCGGACCGCGAGCAGTTCGGGGACACGCACCGTGCCGGTGGCGCAAACCCGGCCGAGGTCGTTGCGGACGAGATCGGTGATCATCACGTTCTCGGCGACGTCCTTGGTGGATTCCCGCAGGCGCTGCGCGAGGTGTTCGTCTGAGGCGTCCCGCCGCGGCAGCGTCCCTTTGATCGGCGTCGACCGGACACGTTGCCCTTGCCTGGCAAGGAAAAGTTCAGGAGAGAACGAGACGACCGAGCCCCAGTCGGCGGCGAGGAACGCCGCCCGGCGGGCTCCGAGGCGACGGGCGCCTTCGGCGAACAAAGCGATCGGATCGCCGGTGAACTCCCCGCTGAAGCGTGCGCAGATGTTCGCCTGGAACAGCTCGCCGGCTTCGATCGCGTGCACACACGCCTTGACGGCGTCGAAGTGCTCCGACGGAAGCGGACGCGATAACGGGCCGGAACTCCAAACCGGCGCTTCGGGAACCTCGGCGAGCGAAGATTCCACCGCGGCCACTTCGTCGACCGGATCCGGGGCGCCGTCGGGAATCAGGGCTTCGAACCACCACGAACCGTCCGTGTCCAGCCGCAGCACCCTGTCGACCCAACCCCAGGCCGCCGGAGGAAGCGCGCCGGAACGGCCCGACGGATCGATCAGGTCATAACCCAGGTAGCCGAACCAGCCGCCTCCGACGGCGCCGGGCACCGCGTCACGAACGAAAGGCATCCGAGCGGGGATCGCGAAGGCTTCGGCCGCATCCCGGACGGGAATCAGGGAAGCGTTCAGCGCGATGACCGCGCGCGACGAGAACCAGTCTCCGCAAAGCGCGGCAGGCGGCGCGAGTCCGAGGTTCCGGGCGCGTACGCCGAGAACCGTCAGTGCCCGTTCGGGCCCGACGTCCGTCCGCAGCCTCCGGCACATCAACCGCACGCGCCATTGTCACCGTTCGAGTGGCCGGAAACGCAACCCGCCTCCGCCGGAAAGTGAGATCCGCGACCCATGTGGTGACAACACGCATACCCGTCGTCACGGAGCGGGCACTACAGCAGCACGTCCGTGAGTTTGAAGGGGTAGACCACGGCGTCCTGCGCGATCGGTCCGTCCACACCGGGCAGTCCGGTGCCGAAACCGTGCTGGTGCAATCCCAGTCGCGAGTGGAACCAGCCCGGCCTTCCCGGGATCTCGTTGTGCCTGACCAGCCACAACACCACTTCGCTGTCCGCCCACTTGTCCGGCCGCAAGCGGTTCGTCCAGCAGTCGAGCCCGGCGTACACGAGAACGCGTTCGACGCGCGCGGCGTGCCTGACGTGTTTGATCCATGCCTTGATGAACCGGTCGTCGACGCTCGGCGCCTCCACTTCGAGCGCCGGCGCGAGCGAACCGGGTGCGAAGGCGCCGAGCGCGCTCGCCGTCCGCACGAAATGGTCGGCCTGGTCGTGGACGGCGCCGGGGCGTGCGTAGTGCCGTGCGCCGGTGTGGATACCGGCGTGCTGCGCGCCCGCCAGATTGCGTTCCGCCGCGACGTCCCGCCAGTTGGTGTTCTCGGTGACGGTGACCGACGCGAACCGGATGTCGGCACCGCGCACCGCCGCCCAGTCCGTCACCGTCTCGCGGTGGGACAGGGTGACGCCGTGCTCACCTTCCGGATCGATCAAACTCACCTGCCTCGAATTTCGCCCCAGTACGACCGAAAGGTCACCTTACGTCGGCGGACCGGCCGTGAGGTGACCTTTCGGTACAGCGTGTCTCAGGCGTTTTCGCGTTGGAACGTCCTCGCGCCCCACCAGATGGCCAGAACGGCCATGACCAGCACCACGACACTCCCGGTGAACAACGCGTCCATCGAGAAGTCGCCGCGGAAACTGTTCCGCTCGACATCCACCACATGCCGGAACGGATTGATCCGGGAAATCGTGTACAGCCACTCCGGCGCCGAGCCGGCGGTGATCGGGATCAGGATTCCCGAAAGCAGCAGCAACGGCATGAGGACCGCGTTGAGCAAAGCCGGGAAGGTGTCTTCGCTCTTGAGAGTCAGCGCCAGCGCGTATGAGCACGACGCCAATGTGACCGACAGAAGGAAGACGATCACCAGGCTGAGCAAGACGCCGCTGAACGGCGCGTTCAGGTCGAAGACCAGATACGCCAGCGCGATGATGAGCAACGCTTGGACGACAGTCTGCAGCGCGTTGGCGAGCACCTTGCCGAGCAGCAACGCCACCCGGCTCACCGGCGTGACCCGCATCCGCTCGACCACGCCCGAACGGAACTCCGCGAGAAGCCCGAACCCGACGAACGAACTGCCGAACAGCGCGAGCTGCGCGATGATCGCCGGAGTGAAGATCATCCAGCCGTCCACATCGGACAGGCCTTGCGCGTTGAGCGCCTTCACCAGGAGCGGACCGAAGAAGAACAAATAGAGGAGCGGCTGCATGATGCCGATGACGAGCCACGTCGGGTTACGCAACGCCGCGAGCATGTCGCGGCGGAAGATCAACCAGGTGTCATGCAACATGCGTGGCCTCCTTTTCGGCGGCGTCGTCGACCTGCGCGCCCTCTTCGGCGTCGCGCAGGCTCCGTCCTGTGAGAGTCAGGAAGACGTCGTCGAGCGTCGGCCGGTGCACCTGCATGGACGTCATCGCGATGCCGCGCGCGTCCAGCGCCCGCAGCAATTCGGGCATCGCGGTGTCCCCGCGCGGCACCCGGAACCGCACGGTGCCTTCGGTGACGGTCATCTCGTGCGCCCCTTCGAGGCGGCCCGCGATCTCCGCGGTCTCCGCCGCCGATTCCGGTGAGACCCCGATCACGACACTGTCGCCGGAAACCCTCGCTTTCAATGAGTCCGGTGTTCCCTCGGCGACGATCTTCCCGTCGTCGATGACGATCAGCCGGTCCGAGAGCGCGTCGGCCTCGTCCAGATAGTGCGTCGTCAAGAAGACCGTGACTCCCTGCTCGTCGCGCAGCCTGCGGATGTGGTCCCACAGGTTCGCCCGGCTCTGCGGGTCGAGCCCCGTCGACGGTTCGTCGAGGAAGACGAGACCGGGCGAGTGGATGAGCCCGAGCGCGATGTCGAGCCGACGGCGCTGCCCGCCCGACAGGGTCGCGGTCGTGCGCTGGTCGAGCCCCGCCAAGTCCAGCTGCTCGGCGAGGACGGCTCCGCGTGCGAGCGCGTCCGCCTTGCTCATCCGGTACAGCCTGCCCTGGAACTCGATCTCCTCGACGACCTTGCTCGCCGGCGCGGTGCCGCCGCCTTGGGCGACGTAGCCGATTCGCCGGCGCACCCCCAGCGGGTCGGTGAGCAGGTCACAGCCGCCGACCGTCGCTTCGCCCGCGGTGGGCTTGAGGAGCGTCGTCAGCATGCGCAGGGTCGTGGTCTTCCCGGCGCCGTTCGGTCCGAGGAAGCCGACCAGTTCTCCGGCCGACACGTCGAGATCGACGCCTTTGACGGCGTGGACCTCGCCCCCATTGCGGCCCTTGCGGCGGAAACGCCGCTCAAGGCCGCGTGCCTTGATCATGTCTGCCCCTTTCCGATGCCCAACTAGTCAAGTTTGACTAGTTGTCGGACGCACTGTGCATTAGGTGTCGTTCCGTAGTCAAACTTGATTACTTGGGCGGTGCGCCGAACACCGGTTCGTCGTCGCCCTCGCCCGCCATCACGTACTCACCGGCTTCGAGGCGGCCGATCAGATCTCGCATCCACGTCACGTTCGCTTCCGCGTGCGCGCTCCACAGGCGGTACAGCTCGCTCACGTGAGGCGGTTTCCCCAGGTCGACGGCGTGTTCGCGGGCGTAATGAGTCGACTGGGCGTGTGCTTCCATATTCGCCAGTTGCTGTTTCAGCAGGGCCAGGACCTGCGCGCGGGGCAAAGTCGGCATGAACGTGACCGCCGCCGACAGCGAGTACCCGGTCGCGTCGTCGCTCGACAACGCCCTGCCGAGCTGCACGAGGAACTCGGTCTCGCCGTCTTCGGTCAGCCTGTACGCGGTCCGATCGGGCCCGCCGCCCGCCTCGACGTCCTCGACCTGTTCCAGGAGGCCTTCGGCGGTCATCTTCTTCAACGCGTGATAGATCGAACCCGGCTGGACATTGCCCCATTTGTCGGCCGCCCACGAGAGAAGTTCGCGCCGGACCTGGTAGCCGTGTGCCTTCCCGTACATGCGCACGACACCCAGCACCAGCAGACGCGTGGCGGACACCGAGGCCTCCGATCCTCTCCCGGACAACAATGCCTTAGACGACGTCCGTAGGCTAAACAAGCATGAGCACCCCAGTGTTGACTGCGGTGGCCTGGCCCTACGCCAACGGCCCCCGCCACATCGGCCACGTGTCCGGATTCGGCGTCCCGTCCGACGTCTTCTCCCGCTACCAGCGAATGGCCGGCAACCGGGTGCTCATGGTGTCCGGTACCGACGAGCACGGCACCCCGATCACCGTCCAGGCCGACAAAGAAGGCATGACCTCCCAGCAGACGGCCGACAAGTACACCCGTCAAATCGGCCAGGACCTGCAGGGACTCGGTCTCACCTACGATCTGTTCACCCGCACCACCACGGGTAACCACGCCGACGTCACGCAGCAGATCTTCCTCGCACTGCACCGAAACGGCTACGTCGTCCCCAAGACGACCCGGGGTGCGATCAGCCCGTCGACCGGCCGGACCCTGCCCGACCGGTACATCGAGGGCACGTGCCCGATCTGCGGTTACGACGGCGCGCGCGGCGACCAGTGCGACAACTGCGGCAACCAGCTCGACGCCGCGGAGCTGATCAACCCGAAGTCGCGGATCAACGGTGAAACACCGAAATTCGTCGAGACCGAGCACTACTTCCTCGACCTGACGGCGTTCGTCGAAACCTTGGGCAAGTGGCTGTCCAGCAAGACCGACTGGCGCCCGAACGTCCTCAACTTCACGAAGAACCTGATCGACGACATGCGGCCGCGGCCGATCACCCGTGATCTCGACTGGGGCGTGAAGATCCCGCTGGACGGCTGGCGCGACCAGCCGCTCAAACGCTTCTACGTCTGGTTCGACGCGGTCATCGGCTACTTCTCGGCGAGCGTCGAGTGGGCGCGCCGGTCCGGTAACCCGGACGCCTGGCAGGAGTGGTGGAACAACCCGGACGCCCGCTCCTACTACTTCATGGGCAAGGACAACATCACCTTCCACGCCCAGATCTGGCCCGCGCTGCTCTTCGGCCACAACGGCGAGGGCGATCGCGGCGGCGTGGCGGGCAAGTACGGCAAGCTGCACCTGCCCGACGAGATCGTTTCCAGCGAGTTCCTCACGATGAGCGGCTCGAAGTTCTCGACCTCGCGCGGCACGGTCATCTACGTCCACGACTTCCTGCGCGAGTTCGGCCCGGACACGCTCCGGTACTTCATCTCGGTCGCGGGCCCCGAGACCCAGGACACCGACTTCACCTGGGACGAATTCGTCCGCCGGACCAACTTCGAGCTGGCCAACGAGTGGGGCAACCTCGTCAACCGGTCCATCGCCATGGCTCACAAGAACGTCGGAGCCATTCCGCGTCCCGACGCCCCTACGGCCGCCGACGAGGAGCTCAAGGAGCTCTCCCGCAAGGCGTTCGACACCGCAGGTGCCCACCTCCAGCGGTCCCGGTTCAAAGCCGCGGCGAGCGAGGCCATGCGCGTCGTCACCGCCGCGAACCGGTACCTCTCGGACCAGGAACCCTGGAAGCTCAAGGACGACCCCGCTCGCCGCGACAGTGTCCTGCACACCGCGCTGCAGGTCGTCTCGGACGCCAACACGTTGCTGACCCCGTTCCTGCCCCACTCTGCGCAGAAGGTGCACGAGGCTCTCGGCGGCACCGGTGTCTGGGCGGCCCAGCCGGAACTGCAGGATGTCGAGGACCTCGACATCCCCGGCCGGATCAACCCCATCATCACCGGGGACTACAAGACCGAGCAGGCGCGCTGGAAGTCCGTGCCGATCGAGGTCGGCAAGCCGCTGGAGAAGCCGACTCCCTTGTTCGCCAAGCTGGACCCGGAACTCGGCGAGACCGGTCCCGAATGGGCGCCGATCTCGAAATGATCAGCTGATGGGTGCGGAGAAGAAGGAGCTGCCGCCGATCCCGGACAGATTGCCGGTTTCGGTGGTGGACGCGCATACCCACCTCGACGCGTGCGGCGCGGTCACCGCGGCCGATGTGACGGCCATGGTCGACCGCGCCGAACGCGCCGGTGTTTCCCGGGTGATCACCGTCGCGGACGATCTCGCGTCCGCTCGCTGGGCCGCGCAAGCGTCCACTTGGGACACTCGGGTCTGGGCCGCCGTCGCGATCCATCCCACGCGTACCAAGGAATTCGGCGAGGCCGAGAAATCCGAAGTGGAGAGTCTCGCGAAAGAGTCCAGAGTGGTCGCGGTCGGCGAGACCGGCCTCGACTACTACTGGGACTACTCGCCTCACGACGCGCAACAGGACGCCTTCCGGTGGCACATCGATCTCGCCAAGCGGATCAGCAAGCCGCTGATGATCCATGATCGAGACGCTCACGACGACGTCCTCCGGATCCTCGAGGAAGAGGGGGCGCCCGACCGCGTCGTCTTCCACTGTTTCTCGGGGGACGAGCACATCGCGCGCCGGTGCGTCGACGCGGGATATGTCCTCTCGTTCGCGGGAACGGTCAGTTTCCGCAACGCCCGCGGGCTCCACGAGGCGGCACGGATCGTGCCGGCTGACCAGTACCTCGTCGAAACGGACGCGCCGTTCCTAACGCCGCATCCGTTCCGTGGGCGACCGAACGAGCCCTACTGCGCCGCCTACACGGTTCGGCACCTCGCCTCACTCAGAGGCGAGGCGGTGCACGAGGTGGCCGAATCGGTGCGAGTGACCGCTGAGCGGGTCTTCGGTTTGCCGACAGTCACCATCGGTTGAACGGATTGCGACATTAGTGATCAACAATGGTCCACTCTGATGAGTGACCAACGTCACGACACTCCGGGCGGTGTTTGCGCAACCCGGCGAGGTTCGTTACTGTCCCGTGATCGTGCCGGTCGGTACCCGCTCATGCGGTTTCCGGCTGTTACGCCCACAGTCACGTCAGTGCACGTCGGGGAAGCGGGACCAGGAGAGGTACGGCCTGGAACCGTGACGATGGCGCTGGCTGCGGGTGTCGGACTTCTAGAGGTGTGCCGAAGTGCGCATCGAGACGAAGGACGTAGTGGAGTGGTTGTAGAGCTCCTCGACGTCTTGGGAAAGGGAACGACCCAGTGACTGGTAGCAGTAGGCAGGATGGCTCGCGCCTCGGCGCAGAGACGAACACCTTCGCTTCCTCCGGTTCGGTTGCCGTGCTCGACCGCGACACTCAGTACGGTCAGCTGGACTACTCCGACGATCCGCGCATCACGCATCAGGACGTCCTGGCCGCACTCGGCCCCGACGCAGACACCCTGATGGCAGAGATCGACGTCGACGTCGACGAGCTGATCCGTCTGATCAGCGCCGAGACCACCATGCTTCCGCCGATCGTCATTCCGGACGAGCTGGCCGAAGACCGCACCGCGGGCGCGCCGATGAAGGCCGCGACCAAGGACGAGGTCATTTCGAGCGCGACCCGCGTCTGGAAGAAGCGGTTCCTCAAGGGAACCGTCATGGCGGTGCTGCTCACCCTCGGCGGTGGCGGCGCGGCCGCGATGGCGATGAACAAGAGCGTCACGCTCGACATCGACGGCAAGCAGCAGACCGTCCACAGCTTCGGCGACACGGTCGGCGAGGTCCTCGAAGACGCCGGTCTTTCGGTCGGCGCGCACGACTCGCTCTCGCCCTCGCCGCAGGCCGAGGTAGGCGACGGCGGCGTCATCAAGCTGGAGCGCGGCCGCAAGCTCAACCTGATCGTCGACGGTGCGCCGCAACAGGAGTCCTGGGTCCGCGCGACCAACCTCGGCGACGCGCTGAACCAGCTCGGTCGCGCAGACCTCGCCAAGGCCGGCACCTGGACGTCGCTCCCGCAGAACGGTGAGCTGCCGCTCGAGGGCGCCACCGTCGAGGTCAAGACCCTCAAGAACGTCACGGTCTACGACGGCGCGAACGACCCGCGGAAGGTGCAGACCAACTCGGTCACCACCAAGGAATTCCTCGGTGAGCTCCGGATGACCCTCGGCCCGGACCACGAGGCCGTCGGCGGCCTCGACGTCAAGCTGATCGACGGCGCCGAGGTCCACATCAGCCGGACCGGCGTCACCATGGTCAAGCAAAACGAGGAAATCGCTCCGCCCGAGCAGAAGGTCGACGACCCGGAGCTCGAAAAGGGCAAGACCAAGGTCGAAGACCCGGGCACCCCGGGCCAGAAGACCGTGACCTACAAGGTCACCAACCGCAACGGCAAAGAGGTCGGCCGCGAGAAGGTCTCGGAAGAGGTCATCACCGAGGCCAAGCCCAAGATCGTCAAGGTCGGTACGAAGAAGCCCGCCGATCCGGTCATCGGGGACGCCGGCGCCTGGGATCGCATCGCGCAGTGCGAGTCGACCGGCAACTGGTCCGCCAACACCGGCAACGGCTACTACGGTGGCCTGCAGTTCAACAAGAGCACCTGGGATGCCTACGGTGGCGACCAGTACGCCGCGTACCCGCACCAGGCCAGCAAGGCCCAGCAGATCGCTGTCGCCGAGAAGGTCCGCGAGGACCGCGGTGGCTACGGCGCTTGGCCGCACTGTGGCAAGAAGGCCTGACCGCCAAATAGTTCTCCTTCCTAAAGGCCATCGTGTGGGTTCCGTCCCGCAAGGTGGCCTTCAGGCCGTTAAGGGCTCCTGCGGTGGTGTAGTGCCTCCGGATCTCGGTCTCGACAGTCGTGCCCACCAGCGAGGCGGCCGTATGTGGGCCACATTCCGGGATCGCTGAGCCGCACTGCCCTCTCGGACGCCTCCGTCACCACGGTGTGGGCTTTGGTAGCCCTGGGACCGTGCCTGGGGCGGTCTGGGACGGCTTACCGGGGTCTCGGCCGGCTCCGCGGGCGGAGGCTGCTCGGTGACCCGCTCCGACGCCTGCCGGGGCAACGGGATGTCCGGGCTGCTTTCCGCGAGATCGACGATCTCCGAGAGTGCGTCACCGCGTCTCTCCGCCGGCGTACGGTCGTCGGCTTCTCTGTTCGGAGCCGGATACGCCCGCGGCACCAGAAGCGCGTTCAGGCGGGCGCCTGTTTCGGGGTCGAGGTTGCCACGCAGGTCCCAACGACCGGTGCGCTTCTGACGCAACCAGAACTCGCTTCGCTGAAGTTTCGGACTGGGATCCTCTTTGGGGTTCCCGTCCGGGTCGAGATGCGCGAGCAACTCCGTCCCCGCCACCGTGACGTCGCGTGGTCTGGCGACGCAGGCGAGCTCGACCAGGCCCTTCTCGGCCTCGTGCCGCGTGCTCGCGGTGAGGTGGTCGGGCAGCCGCTTCATGACGGTGACGATCCGGTCGATGCCGGCCTCGGCCAGCGCTCCGGTGGAGGCCGCGGTACCGGTCAAAGGCGCGACGGGGTCGATCGACGTGCCGTCGCGCACCCGTCTCGAATTGAGCGCGACCGCTCGAGCGGTCACCTTCTGGGCCTCCGCTCGAGGAACCCGAGCCACATGCTCGTAAAAGACGGCGATCGAGTTGTATCCGTAGAGCTCACGGACACCACGGGACTCGATCTCGGCCAGGATCTGGCCGACTTCGGCGATCAGACGTCGCCCTTCGCGTAGCCGTGTCTGCAACTCGTCGAGAAGCAGTTCGGCGTCACCTTCCGGCAGGTTGAGCGGGAAGGCCTTGGGAATGTTTGTGCTGGTCATCCTTCGATTGTCGAGGCAGATTCGAACTAATGCACGGTATCGATCGGGTGGATGATCATTACCCTCCGGGGGCGCCGACCTGCGCGTATCACCCTGGAGTGGGATGGGTGTCAGTTCGAAACGCCACAAGGATGATGGGAGCGGATCACGTCGGACCCCTGCCTGAGGGGGTGAGCTGTTCCCACTCCTCGCGGAGCACCCCGTAGACGACGGCGTCGTGCACGCCGCCGGACCAGCGTCGAGCGCGCCGGAACCGGCCTTCTTCGACGAAACCCAGCCGTCGTCCGACGGCGATCATTCCCGGGTTCCCCGAGAACGTCGCGAAGTCCAGGCGCAGCGTGTCGGTGCGGGAGAACAGGTAAGTCGTCCACAGGCGCAAGGCTTCGGTGCCGAATCCGCCGCCCCAGTACCGCTCGTCGTAGATGACCAGCCCCATCCGCCGCCAGTCGGTCTGCCTGCTTTCCCAGTACCAGCTGACCCTGCCGATCAACCTGCCATCGCTCAGGTCGCACACGGCGAGGCTGGCGCGGGGATCGGGCCGTTCGGCGTTGGTGGTCGTGAGTTCGCTCGCCGTGGATGCGACAGCAGCTGCGGTCGGGGTGCCGAAGTAGGGCCCGTTGGTCGTGTGCCAAGGCCGCGCGGGATCGAGCAGGTCTTCGAGCGATCGGAGATCGGATGGCCGCCAGTCGCGCAGCCGGACTTTCTCACCTTCGAGTACGACGTCGTCCACCGGCCAATCGTGGCTTGCCGAGGCTGACTACGATTGTCGGGTGACTGAACTGCTCGGCCCTGCGGAGATCAGGGCGCTTGCGGCCGAGCTGGACGTACGTCCGACCAAGAAGCTCGGCCAGAACTTCGTGCACGATCCCAACACCGTGCGCCGCATCGTCGATCTTTCCGGGATCGGCGAAGGTGACGTCGTGCTGGAAGTCGGGCCGGGTCTCGGCTCGTTGACCCTCGGACTGCTCGCGACCGGTGCCGAGGTCGTCGCGGTCGAGATCGATCCCGTGCTGGCGAAGCGGCTGCCGGACACGGTGGCCGAACGAGGCGGGGCCGAAAGGCTGAAGGTCGTCGGTGCGGACGCTTTGCGGATCACGGCGGGCGACCTGCCAACGCAGCCGACCGCGCTCGTCGCGAATCTGCCGTACAACGTCGCGGTTCCCGTCGTGCTTCACCTGCTCGCCGAGCTGCCGTCGCTCACCAGCGGCCTCGTGATGGTCCAGACCGAGGTCGCGGATCGGATGGCGGCAGGCCCGGGGAGCCGGACTTACGGCGTGCCCAGCGTCAAGCTCGCTTGGTACGGGAAGACGCGCAAGGTCGCCGCGGTGCCCCGCGCGGTGTTCTGGCCGGTTCCGAATGTGGACTCCGCACTCGTCGCTTTCGAGCGGGGCGAAGTGGTGTCGTCCGTTGACCGGGAGCGGCTGTTCGCGGTGGTGGACGCCGCCTTCTCTCAACGGCGGAAGACTTTGCGTGCCGCGTTGGCGTCATGGGCCGGTTCCGCCGAACGCGCGGGGGAGCTGCTCGAAAAGGCGGGGATCGACCCCAAGACCCGCGGTGAGCAGCTGGATGTGCACGAGTTCGCTCGGATCGCCGCGGCGGCCGTCTGACCGACCGTGGAAGATGTGACCGGCACCGCGCCGACGCGAGTTGGTCAAGGTCAGCACGAGTGCGTAAGTCCTCTTCTAGATCTGCCCGAGTCCGGCACGTCTTAGCAGGCAGCGTCCTTGCCGAGGTCCAAGAGCACCTGTCGCTGTCTCAAAGTATGGGCAGCGAATCCTGTATGATGGACGCGACCAGACGTGTGATCTGCGCCTACGCGCTTGCTTTCATCCAGTGGGATCGGTTTTACTCAGTGAACCATCCCGAGCGACTGAGAGACCTGGCTCGCCGAAGTCGCAGCAACCACCCTCCACAGGGCAGGTGCTACAGCCAGGACCGATGGAGGCTGTGCCTAATGAACAGGGTCACCCACCCGCTCCTGCTGACCAGGCGACGCGTTGTCGATGAAGGTCGCCGCACGGTAAGTGCGTGTCGACGCTCCACCGTTACTGCCTGAGTTCTTTCCCTTATCTCTGAATCCGTCCGTTCCGGACGGTTACTCGGTGACGGTCGGCGCGCTCGAAAGATGCAGCGCCCCATGTGCATGGAGCCCTTCGTGATCACTGTCGAAAACCTGTCCAAATCCTTTCCCCTCAACGGAAATCCGGTCGTCGCCCTGCGCGATGTGAGCGTGGACATCCAAGCGGGCTCGCTATTCGGAGTCGTGGGTCCGGCCGGCTCCGGCAAGTCGACCCTCGCTCGTTGCATCGGCCTGCAGGAGCGCCCCGACCGCGGCGTCGTCCGGCTCGACGGCCTCAACACCGGAACCCTCGACGGACGGCGTCTTCGCGAGATCCGCCGCCAGGTCGGTGTCGTGAGCACCAAACCGGAATTGCTCGCCGAGCGCACCATCGCCGGCAACATCGCTTCGCCGCTCGAACAGCTCGGCCTCGACGGTCCGCAGCGCCGCAACCGGGTCGGCAACCTGCTCGACCTGGTCGGGCTCACCCCCCGGGCGGGGCAGCGGCCAGGCGACCTGACCGAGGGGCAGCTGCGCCGGGTGGCCATCGCCAAGGCTCTCGCCGCCGGGCCGTCCGTGCTCTTGGCCGACGACCCGACCGCGGGCGTGCAGCCCGAAGAGTCCGGCGCTGTCCTGACCGTGCTCGACCGGGCGCGTGCCGAGCTCGGAGTCACCGTGCTGCTCACCACTCCCGACGCCGGCGTGGTCCGCCGTGTCTGCGACGACGTCGCGGTCCTGGAGGCCGGGGCGATCATCGAACGGGGAACCGTGCTCGACCTGGTCTCCGACCCGAACAGCCGGACCGCGCAGGCGCTGCTTCCCGCGATCGAGACCGGGCGGGCACAGGCCTCGAAGTACGACCGCGCGGTGGACGTCGTGCTCGTCGGCTTCGCTTCGGTCGGTGCGCTGCTGCCGGAAGCCGCCGGTCGCTTCGACGTCGAACTCGCCACCATCGGCGGCGGTCTGACCCGGATCGGTGACACGCCGGTCGGCCGGTTCCGCCTCGGTGTGCGCGGTGAGCGCGCGGACGCCGCGCTCGCCTGAATCGCCGAACGCGGCGGCCACGTGACCCACCCGGTCCGCGGACCGCAGGGCGTCGCCGCCTGATTACTCCGCGAACGGGCCGTCCAGGACGAAAGCTGTCCGGGCGGCCCGTTTCGTGCCTGACTCGTCCCGTTCTCTTTTCTCCTGGTGACAGCACAAGTGGAGCGGCCACGTAGTCTTGACTGGTGCTCGCCGTCGTACCGCCTCCAGTGACCGTCAGGGTCCCCGCCAAGGTCAACCTGCACCTGTCGGTCGGTGACGTACGCCCGGATGGCTACCACGAGCTGGTGACCGTGTTCCAGGCGCTTTCCCTGACCGACGAGGTGACCGTCGCGGTCACAGAAGACCCCGGTGTCGAGGTTTACGGCGAAGGCGAAGGTGCCGTGCCGACAGGGGCCAACAACCTCGCCTGGAAGGCGGCGCAGGCACTGGCGGCCCACGTCGGCAAGGCGGACGGCGAGTCCAAGGTCCGAGTGGTGCTGCGTAAAGGCATCCCGGTAGCGGGCGGGATGGCCGGTGGCAGCGCCGACGCGGCCGCGACCCTGGTGGGCCTCGCGTCGCTTTGGAAGCTCGACATTTCCCGAGACGAGCTGGCCGGTATCGCCGCGAAGCTCGGCAGCGATGTTCCTTTCGCGCTCTACGGCGGAACCGCGTTGGGTACCGGTCGGGGCGAGCAGCTGGTGCCGGTCTTGTCGAGGCACACGTTCCACTGGGTTCTGGCGTTCGACCAGCGTGGTCTTTCGACTCCGCGGGTGTTCGGCGAGCTGGACAGGTTGCGTGAAGAAGGCAGCCCGCCTCGGATCGGTTCGCACACTCCGGTGGTCGAGGCGCTGGCGTCCGGTGATCCGCGGCAGCTGGCGTTGCTTCTCGGCAATGACCTGCAAGCGGCCGCTGTCTCGTTGCGTCCGGGACTGCGGCGCACGTTGCGGGCCGGGGTCAACGCCGGTGCGCTTGCCGGCACCGTGTCCGGATCCGGGCCGACCTGTGCCTTTCTGTGCGCGGACGCGCAGTCGGCCGTCGAGGTCGCCGCGGAGTTGTCCGGTGCGGGGGTCTGTCGCACGGTTCGTGTCGCGCACGGGCCGGTCCCCGGAGCCCGGCTGGTCGGCGGGGATGACGCGCCGCGACCGTCGCCGCCTCGGGTGCACGCATGAGGGTGTCCGAAATGGACACCGACTAATTCGTTGTGTTGCAAGCTTTTTGGAAAGGATCGGCTGAGGCATGGCCAACTTGGTCAACCTGGAGTCGGTGAGCAAGTCCTTCGGGGTGCGCCCGCTGCTCGACAGTGTTTCGCTCGGTGTGGCGGAGGGGCAGCGTATCGGCGTCGTCGGTCTCAACGGGGGCGGGAAGACGACGCTGCTGGAGGTCCTCGCGGGGATCGCCGAGCCGGATACGGGACGTGTCAGTCAAGTCCGGGGCTTGCGGATGGCCGTGGTCACCCAGCGGACCGAACTTCCCGACGGCAGCACGGTCGGAGATGTCGTTCTGGAGCGCTACGGCGCTGAGCACGAGTGGGCCGCTGACGCGCGAGTCAGGTCCATTATGGATGGTCTGGGAATTACCGCTCTCGGAATCGAGAAGGCGACGGCGAACCTGTCCGGTGGCGAACGGCGCCGCGTCGCGTTGGCGGCGGCCCTCACCGGTGAACTGGACCTCGTCGTGCTCGACGAGCCCACCAACCATCTCGACGTCGAAGGTGTGCGCTGGCTCGCGGATCACCTGCTCAACCGCAGGATCGCGGTCGTGGTCGTTACCCACGACCGGTGGTTCCTCGACACGGTCGCGAGTGTGACCTGGGAGGTCGCCAACGGTCGCGTCGAGCAGTACGAAGGCGGATACGCGGACTGGATCTTCGCGCGGGCCGAGCGGGCGAGGCTGGCGGCGACGGCCGAGGAAAAGCGGCAGAACCTGGCGCGTAAGGAGCTCGCATGGCTGCGTCGCGGCCCGCAGGCCAGGACGTCGAAGCCGCGTTACCGCGTCGAGGCGGCGGAAGCCTTGATCTCCGATGTGCCGGAGCCGCGGGATTCGGTCGAACTTCAGACTTTCGCCCGGCGTCGGCTGGGGAAGACCGTGCTGGAGATCGAGGACGCCACGTTGACCGTCGGCGGCGACCGCACCTTGCTCGATCACGTCACGTGGCGGATCGGGCCCGGCGACCGGATCGGCCTGGTCGGCGTCAACGGGTCCGGCAAGACCACACTGCTCAAGCTGCTCGGCGGCGACACCGAGCCTGAGACCGGACGGCGCATCCAGGGCAAGACGGTCAGCCTCGCGCACCTGCGGCAGGAGCTCGACGATCTGCCGGGTGATCTGCGCGTGCTGCAGGCGATCGAAGAGGTGTCGGGGCGGGTCGTGTTCGGCAAGCAGGAACTCACCGCTTCGCAGCTGGCCGAAAAGCTGGGGTTCCCCGCGTCGAGGCAGTGGACTCCGGTCGAAGACCTTTCCGGTGGTGAACGGCGACGCCTCCAGCTGTGCCGGCTGCTGATGGCCGAGCCCAACGTGCTGCTGCTCGACGAACCGACGAACGATCTCGATATCGACACTCTGCAGCAGCTGGAAGACCTGCTCGATTCGTGGCCGGGCAGCCTCGTCGTCGTTTCGCACGACCGGTACCTGGTTGAACGCGTCTGCGACACGATCGTCGCCCTGTTCGGGGACGGGCAGGTGACGCATCTGCCTGGCGGGATCGAGGAGTACCTGGACCGGCGCGCCAAGAGTCTCGAGAAGGCCGGTGCCGACCGGAAGCAGGGCAACGGGCAGGTTTCCGGTCCCAAGAAGAGCGCCGCGGAACAGCGGGCGGCGCAGAAGGAACTGTCCCGCCTCGAGCGCAAGCTCGACCAGCTGCACGCGAAGGAAGAAAAGCTGCATGCGGCACTCCTCGGGGCGGCCACCGACCCGACGAAGCTCATCGAGCTGAACACCGAACTGAAAGCCGTCGAAACGGAGAAAGAGGAGGTCGAAGCCCAGTGGCTGGAGACCTCCGAAGACGCGGAGTGAGTTCACTCGACGGCGCGCGCGTCTTTCGGCGCGGACAGTAGTGTGACGCGCATGAGTCGGTTCGTGGACACGCTCGTCGCCACCGCGGCGGGGCGAGGTCAGCAGCGGGGAATGGTCACCGGGGAGCCCAAGGAGCCGGTTCGGCGTACGTGGGCCGAGATTCACGAGCAAGCCAAGCGGGTCGCCGGCGGTCTGGTGACTGCCGGGCTCGAGCCCGGCAAAGCGGTGGCGGTCCTGGCGGCGGCACCGTCGTTGATCGCGCCGACGGTTCAGGCGGTATGGCTCGCCGGTGGCAGCGTGACGATGCTTCACCAGCCCACGCAGCGCACTGACCTCGCCGAATGGGCCGAGGACACGGTTCGTGTGCTGCGGATGATCGGCTCCGGCCTGGTGCTGCTCGGTGAGCCGTTCGACCAGTTGGCGCCGGTGCTCACCGAGCACGGCATCGCCTTCCAGGTCATCACCGAGCTGATCGAGGCCGAACCGCTGGCGGAGCCCGTGCCGACGGCCGAATCGGACACTGCGCTGTTGCAGCTGACCAGTGGGTCGACGGCCGACCCGAAGGCCGTTCGGATCACCTACGGAAACCTGTACTCGAACGTCAAGGCGATGGTCGAACGCGCCGAGTTCGATTTCGACGTCGATGTGATGGTCTCGTGGCTGCCCACGTTCCACGACATGGGGATGGTCGGCTTCCTGACGGTCCCGATGACGTTCGGCGTCGAGCTCGTCAAGATCACGCCGCTCGAGTTCCTTTCGGGACCGTTGATCTGGCCGCAGCTGATCAGCAAGTACAGCGGCACGACCACGGCCGCGCCGAACTTCGCCTACGCGATCGTGGGCAGGCGCATGGCCCGTGTCGAGGACGACAACGCTTACGACCTTTCGAAGCTGCGGATCGCGCTGAACGGCGCCGAGCCGATCGACGAGACGGCCGTCCAGACATTCGTCGAGGCGGGGTCCCGGTTCAAGATGCCCGCCGAATGCGTTTTCCCGGCGTACGGCATGGCGGAGGCGACCCTCGCAGTTTCGTTCGCGCCGTTGTTCACCGGTTTGACACTGGACGTCATCGAGGCCGACGCGCTTGAGGCGGACAACCGCGCGGTGCCGGTCCCCGAAGGCGACCCGCGGCGCGGGACCGATGAGGTCCGGTCCTTCGCGGTGCTCGGGCCGCCGCTCGACGGGCTCGAAGCCGAGATCGTCGACGACAAGGGCACCGTGCTCGGCGTGCGTGAGGTCGGGGAGATCCGGCTGCGCGGCGAGGCCGTGACGCCGGGCTACCTGACGATGGAAGGCCCTCTCGCGACACAGGACGAGAACGGCTGGCTGCTCACCGGCGACCTCGGTTACCTGGTCGACGGCATGATCGTGATCTGCGGCCGTCGCAAGGACGTCATCATCATGGGCGGCCGGAACCTGTACCCGACCGACATCGAACGGGCGGCGACCTCGGTCGAGGGGGTCCGGGCGGGGAACGCCGTGGCCGTGCGGATCGACGCCGGCAGCCGTCGGGAACGGTTCGCCGTCGTTGTCGAATCGAAACTCGCAGGGGACCCGGAGACCGAGAAGGCGCTGGCGAAGGAGGTCGCGGCAAAGGTGCGCGGCGCCGTCGACATGCGGCCCTTCGCGGTCGTTGTGCTTCCGGCGGGAAGCCTGCCCAAGACGCCCTCGGGCAAGGTGAAGCGGGCCGCGACCGCCTCCCAGTTCGCGGACAAGATCGCCAAGAACGCGGCGACCAGCTGACCCGAAAGGGTCGGGCCCGCGAATATCGCGGGCCCGGCCCTCTCGCAGCACCTCCCGTTGGTCAGCGGCGTCGCCAGGGTGGCTTACGGGTGTGGGTGTGTTCCAAGGCGGGCGCGATGTAGTAACCGGCCGACTGGGAGAGTCCGGCCAGCGTCCCCTCGACGTCCCGGAGGAACGCGTCGACGGCCGTCGGGTCGTAGCCTCGTTTCGAAAGCGGTGCTTTGGCGAACGCCACGTTGTGGACGTCCGAAACCGACAAGTCGTCGTCGCCGTCGAGAGTCGCCGCGACCCGTTCGAGGAACGCGTCCACCGCCGGTTCGTGATAACCCCGGGCGCCGATCGGCGCCCGGTCGAACTGCCGGGTTCTGGCCTCGAACGCGCTTACGGGCACTAGCGCTCCCGCAGGAATTCGACGGGACCGCGGTCCGGAACGGCGCGTTCGGCGGTCGCCTCGTCCTCTCCACGCGCGCCAGGCACGCCGGGTACGTGCTGGCCGGTCCGGTGGGCGAGCTGCTCTTCGACCTTGTCGAGGAAATCGTCGACTTCGCGTTCGTCGTAGCCGCGCTTGCCGATCAACGGGCGCGAGAACATGACGTGGTGGACCTCGGCGGCCGTCAGGTCGTCCCGGTCCGAGATCGTGTCGGCGATCCGCTCCAGGAACGCGTCGACCTCGTGTTTGGCGTATCCGCGCCGCCCGATCGGGGCGTTCGGGAAAGTGGCGCCGGTGATGTCTTCGGCCGTAAACGACATGAAACTCTCTCCGGTTCGGTGGGGAATGCGATCTCCGCATTCCGTCCTAACGGGTTTGAGAGTTCCCCGGAAGAGCTCGCGCTATTCCACGACTCGATCAGGGGCGTGGTGAAACGCCTTCGAGTGACGAGTTGTAACACACCGCCATGTGAGCGGTTTCACCCAGCGTGGAAGGTGTTCTGGGCCGCGGCGAGACCGGTGCTGATAAGCGCTTCAACGGCGTCGGCGCAACGATCGATCTCGAAAGCGAGCTCTTTGCGTTCGACCGTCGAGAAGTCTTTCAGCACGAAATCCGCCGGATCCTGCCGTCCCGGAGGGCGGCCGACGCCGAAACGGACACGGTAGTAGTCCTTCGTGCCGAGCGATTTGGTGATCGAGCGGAGACCGTTGTGACCGTTGTCGCCGCCGCCCAGTTTCATCTTGAGCGCGCCGAAGTCGACGTCCAGCTCGTCGTGAACGACCACGACACCGGTCGGGGGGATCTTGTAGAAACGGGCCGCGCCCACGACTGGGCCGCCCGAGAGGTTCATGTACGAGCGCGGCTTGGCCAGGACCACTCGCTGCCCGGCGAGCCTGCCTTCGAGGACTTCGGCGCCGCTCTTGTGGGCCTTGAACTTGCCGCCGACGCGGTGGGCGAGCTCGTCGAGCACCATGAAGCCGACGTTGTGCCTGTTGCCCGCGTATTGGGGGCCGGGATTGCCAAGGCCGGCGAGCAGGATCTGCTCGCCGGCCCCAGGAAGTACTGCTTCGGTCACACCAGTGACTTTATTCGGCGTCCTCGGCGGGGGTCTCGGCCGCCTCGCCGGCGCCCTCGTCGCCCTCGAGCGCGGACTCGGACGGCGACTCGTTCACGGCGACGACCAGCGCATCGGGGTCGGTGACCAGCGAGGCGCCCTTCGGCAGGACGACGTCCGAGGCGTTGATCTGGGTGCCGGCGACGACGCCCTCGACCGAGACCTCGACCTGCTCGGGGATGTGCAGCGCCTCGACCTCGATCTGGATGGCGTCGAGGTCGGTGGTGACCAGGGTGCCAGGGCCGGGGGTGCCGGTGACGACGACGGGGATGTCGACGGTGACCTTCTCGCCGCGGATGACGACCAGCAGGTCGACGTGCTCGATGTAGTTCTTCAGCGGGTGGACGACGATGGTCTTCGTCAGCGCCAGCTCGCTCTTGCCCTCGAGGTCGAGGGTGATGACGGCGTTGCTGCCGTTCTCACGCACGACGCGGGCGAACTCGATGGCGGGCAGGGCGTAGTGGCGCGGTTCCGAGCCGTGCCCGTACAGCACCGCGGGGATCTTGCCGGCGCGACGCGTGCGGCGCGCGGCACCCTTGCCGAATTCGGTGCGGGGCTCGACGGACAGGCGTACCTCGGACACGGTGTAGCACTCCTTCAATTCACCAACATGTTCAGCGAAATCATGCTGAGGTGGGGATGGTTCGGGGCGGTTCTGGTGTTCGGCGGCGAATTCCACAGGCGTGCTCGACCGCGTGTGGCCACTCAAGCCGCCGCGTCGATCACGTCGGGCACCAGGTGCTCACGGAACCCGCCTCGCCGAGACCGGGAAAGTGTAGACCAACCGGTCGTGCGGGGGTCCCGCCGGGTGGCTCGTTCAGGTGACAACTCGGTGACAGCTGCTTCGGGAACCCGCGGATGCGGTGGTGCGTGACCCCTTTTCTAAGGTGTGATCTCCTCGCACTTGAGAACAAAGGGGGCCGTATGCCGGCACGACGGTCGAGGATCGGCGCGATCGCCGCCCTGTGCTGCCTCGTGGCCGGTTGCGACGTCGCGATCGACGGCGCGGCGGGGATCTCGCCTGCCGAGCAGCAGCGGGTGGACCGGCGTGCCGAGCAGCGTGGCGCTGTCGAGAGCGCGCTGAAAGCACTCGAACAGGCACCGGCTGTTGTCTACAAGTCGACAATAAAGGATGCTTCGGGTCAACCTTCGGAACTGCAGTTCCGGATCACTCGTAACGGAAGCGCGCACGGTGCGCTTCCGGTCGACGGCAAGGCCATTCAGGTCATCTCGGCGGACAAGCAGTTGTACGTCTCGGCGACCCCGGAGTACTGGAAAGCGCACGGGCTCGGCAACAGCGACCTGTACGGCACCGGCTGGGTGCGCACGGACAGCTCGGACCTGCCGGTGAACGCCGTCGAGGTGCTCAACCCGCGCAAGGCCGCGTCGACACTCCGGACCGCGGTGGCCGGGATGAACCCGCTGACCGATCCGGTCCGGTCGAAGTTGCCGGACGGGACCGAGGTCTACGACGTCGGGAGCGGGCTCGGAGCACTGCGGGTGACCGCAGCCGCGCCGCACCGCGTCGTCAGTTTCGCGCCTTCCCTCGTCGCTGCGGCGGGCGGCAAGACGCTCGGTGCCGAGATGCGGGTCGAGCCGCTCGCGGGGGACGCGCTCAAGAAACTCCAGACCGATCTGGACGCCGCGGTCGGCGGGATCGGGCAGCCGTTCGACGCGCTCACCCAGGTCAACGTCAGCGTCGTCAACGACAAGCTGGACTGCACGGACTTCGTCGGAAGCTGCCGGGCGACCATCGACGTCGCCAACACCGTCATCGGCGGCGTGAGCGGGACGCCCGTGCACCTGACGCTGACCGTCGACTTCACCGCGCAGTCCCTCGGCGCGCAGTCCTGCACGGCGGCCGCCGACGCGGCACCGGACACCACGACGAGCATGACCTGCGAGGTCAAGTTCAAGCTGCCGAATCGGAACGCCAGCTACCAGGTCCAGGCGAAGCCGTCGGCGCGCGGTGAAGTCCGGGTCCCGGTCGACGTCAACGGCGTTCGCGAAAAGCTCAAGTCCGAGTTCGCCACGCTGGGCGGCTGACCTGCACACTCACCCCGGGGTGCGTTGCGTACGTTGAAGTAGCCGAACTCGCGTTCTTAACATCGGCGTGGTCGCCGATGAATAGGGAGAAACGCGAATGGCGAAGTTGGTTGTTTTCGGAGGAACCGGATACGCGGGCGGGAAGATCGCGGAGGAGGCTCGTAGCCGCGGTCACGAGGTCCTGGCGGTGTCGAGGAACGCCGAAGGTGAGGGGACCCGGGCTGGGTCGCTGTACGACGAGGCCTTCCTCGCCGAGGCCGCCAAGGGCGCCGACGTCCTGGTCATCGCGGTGCACGGGCAGAGCGGCCTGCTCGACGCGGTGCCCTCGATCGCCCAGGTCGCGAAGGACAACGGCGCGCGGATCGGCGTGGTCGGCGGGGCGGGCAGCCTGCACGTGGCCGAGGGCGGGCCGCGGCTGATCGACACTCCCGAGTTCCCGGACGAGTACAAGGGTGAAGCCGGGGCGCACGTCGAGGTGCTGGAGGCGTTCCGGAAGCTTCCTGAGGATGTCGACTGGTTCTACGTCAGCCCGGCCGCGGAGTTCGGCGCGTGGGCCGAGGGTGAGCGGACCGGCGAGTTCCGGCTCGGCGGCGACGTGCTCCTCACCGACGAGAACGGTGGTTCGAAGATCGGCGGTGCCGACTACGCGATCGCGTTCGTCGACGAGATCGACAAGCCGGAACACCGCCGTCAGCGTTTCTGCGTCGCTTACTGACCGGACAGTTCCTTCACGACCGGCGCGAACGTTTCCAGCATCGGCTCGAACACCGTGATGTAGGAGAAGCCGTACCGCTCGCGACGCTCCTGGAGTTGCCGGACGATCTCGGCGACGGTGCCGAAAAGCAACTGAGGTGTTTCGAGGAGAGTGTCGACGTCGAGGCCGTCCTGGTCTTTGACCTCTTCACGCCAGGCCTCGGCGGCCGCGCGCCGGTCGTCCGTGATCACGACCCGCTGGACGAGCATGTTCAGTTCGGGAGTCCGGCCGTTCGTGTGCGAGCGGAAGAAGGCGACACGTTCGTCCATGCGATCGGCGTCGTCGAGACGGAAGGTGCCCGGAGGCTTTCCCGGCGCTTGACGAAGGCCCGCGAAGCCGGCGATGTCGGCTTCGCGGGCGGCGAGGGCTAGCACGCCGTCGCTGTTGCCCGCGAGGAGCAGCGGAGGGGGCGTGGCCCCTTCGTCGGTGAAGTGTTCGCGCAGGTGATCCAGGCTTTCGGCGAGGTGCTCGATCCGTTCCTTGGCCGGGATCCACGGCAGGCCGGCACTGTCGAATTCCGATTTCATGTGGCCGGAGCCGAGGCCGAGGTCCAGCCGCCCGCCTGTCATCTTCATCGTCGTGACGACTTCGCGTGCGAAGAGCGCGGCGTTGTAGAAGGCCATGTTGGTGACGAGCGTGCCGACGCGTGGCCGTTGGGTCACGGCGGCGGCCATGGTCAACGCCGGGAAAGGCGCGTTCCGTCCCGGCCCGAGATGATCGGGCACGGAGATGACATCGAGTCCGAGGGCCTCGACGCGACGGCACTTCGCGACCCAGTCTTCGCGGTTCTCGGCGCCCCACAGGTTCACGCCGAACTTGAATTTCCCCATGAACGGCAACCTAGTCACGCCGGGTGCCCGGGCGCGCGCCGTTTCGCGAGGAGCCGAAAACGAAGCAAGGGACCTTTGCTGTCACTCTCCGGAAGAGAGCGATAGCAAAGGTCCCTTGCTGCGATGGGTCAGGCGTTGCCGTCGAAGAGGGACGTGACCGACCCGTCTTCGAAGACCTGCTGGATCGCCTGCGCCAGCAGCGGCGCGATGGACAGCACGGTCAGGCCCGGGAACCGCTTCTCCTCCGGGATCGGCAGCGTGTTGGTGACGATCACCTCGCGCGCCTTGCAGTTCGACAGCCGCTCGGTGGCGGGGTCGGACAGGATGCCGTGGGTCGAGGCGATGACGACGTCGGCGGCGCCTTCGTCGAGCAGGGCCTCGGTGGCCTTCACGATCGTGCCGCCGGTGTCGATCATGTCGTCGATCAGCACGCACAGCTGACCGCGGACCTTGCCGACGACGCGGTTGGCGACGGCCTGGTTCGGCTTGTCCGGGTCACGGGTCTTGTGGATGAAGGCGATCGGCCGGTCACCCAGCTGGGCCGCCCACTTCTCGGCGAGCCGCACCCGGCCCGAGTCCGGCGAGACGACGGTGATGTTCTCGTCCTGGTAGGTCTTGTTGATGTGCGCGGCCAGCACGTTCTGCGCGAGCAGGTGGTCGACGGGGCCGTCGAAGAAACCCTGGATCTGCGCGGTGTGCAGGTCGACCGTCATGATCCGGTCGGCACCCGCGGTCTTGAACAGGTCCGCGATCAGGCGCGCGGAGATCGGCTCGCGGCCCTTGTGCTTCTTGTCCTGCCGCGCGTACGGGTAGAACGGCATGATCACGGTGATCCGCTTGGCGCTCGCGCGCTTGAGGGCGTCCACCATGATCAGCTGCTCCATCACCCACTCGTTGATGGGCGCCGGGTGGCTCTGGATCACGAACGCGTCGGTCCCGCGCACCGATTCGTTGAACCGGACGAAGATCTCCCCGTTGGCGAAGTTGTGCGCGGTCTGCGGAACGACCGACACGTTGAGGTGCTTGGCGACCTCCTCCGCGAGTCCCGGGTGTGCGCGCCCGGAGAAGAGCATCAGGTTCTTCTTCGGTGTACCGGACTTCGAGCTCATGCTGGCGACTCCCCGTCGTTTCCCTTATTCGAATCGGACACGGCGGTGGTGTCCTGCTTCGCGGCGGAAGCTGCTTCCGCCGCGGGTGTGCCCGGCCTGCGCCGGGACACCCAGTCTTCGATGTTGCGTTGCGGCCCGGTGGACACGGCGAGCGCGCCCGGGGGCACGTCTTGCCTGATCACGGTGCCTGCCCCACTGTAGGCGCCGTCGCCGATGGTCACCGGGGCGACGAACGTGTTGTCCGCGCCGAGCCGTACATGGGAGCCGATCGTGGTGTGGTGCTTGTTCACGCCGTCGTAGTTGACGAAGACGCTGGAACACCCGATGTTGCTGTTCTCGCCGATGGTCGCGTCGCCGACGTAGGTCAGGTGCGGAACCTTCGTGCCGGCGCCGATGTCGGCGTTCTTCGTTTCGACGAACGCGCCGAGTTTGCCCTTGGTCCCCAGTTTGGATCCGGGACGCAGGTAGGTGAACGGGCCGACCTTCACGCCGTCGCCCAATTCCGAATCGGAACCGTGCGTCCGCACCACCGACGCCCCCGCGCCGACGGACACGTTCTCCAGGGTGCTGTCCGGGCCGATCTGCGCGCCTTCGCCGATCGACGTCGAGCCCTTCAGCTGCACGCCGGGCTCGATGACGACGTCGCGCGACAGGGTCACGCCCGCGTCGATCCAAGTGCTCGCCGGGTCGACGACGGTGACGCCCGCCCGCTGCCAGCCGCGGACGATCCGGCGGTTCAGTTCGGCGCCGAGGACGGAGAGTTGCACGCGGTCGTTGACGCCTTCGGTCACCCACGGGTCGTCGATGACCAGCGCTCCGACGCCCTTGCCGTCGCCGCGGGCGATGCCGAGGACGTCGGTGAGGTAGAGCTCGCCCTGCGCGTTGTCCGTCGAGAGCCTCGAAAGCCCGTCGACCAGGATCGAGGCGTCGAAGGCGTAGACGCCGGAATTGATTTCGGCGATTTCGTGCTGTTCGGGGGTGGCGTCCTTCTGCTCGACGATCGAGGTGACGACGCCGTTCTCGTCGCGGACGATCCGGCCGTAGCCGGTCGGGTTCTCGACGACCGCGGTCAGCACGGTGACCGCGTTTCCGGTGGAGGTGTGCTCGGCGACCAGGGAAGACAGTGTTTCGGTGTCGAGCAGCGGGACGTCGCCGTAGCTGACGACGACGGTGCCGGTCAGTCCGCCCGGCAGTGCCGAGAGCGCGCAAGACACGGCGTGCCCGGTGCCCTTCTGCTCCTCCTGGACGGCCGTGACGACCTCGCGCCCGAGCGCTTCGCCGACCTTCGCCAGCCGCGCGCCGACCGAATCGCGACCGTGGCCGATGACCACGACCAGATGATCCGGGCTCAGTCCCGCGGCGGCCCGGACCGCGTGCTCGACCAAGGGGCGGCCGGCGATCGGGTGCAGCACCTTCGGGGTGGACGAGCGCATGCGGGTGCCCTCACCCGCGGCGAGGATCAACGTGCTCAGCGGGCCGGTCACGGCACTCCCAACATTTCACCAACGGTGGTTGTCGGGCATTGATCCTACGTGGGCTGCTCGGCGTCCCACGCGGGGTCGGTCGGAGCATCCTCACCGGGCCATCCGGTCGCCGGATCGATGGCCATCGAGTTCACCGACGAAACCTGGTTCCCGCCGCCGCGTTTCGCCTGGTACATGGCCGCGTCGGCGCGTGCGAGTACCTGTTCGGCCCGCTCCTGCGGCCGAAGGGAAACGAGCCCGACGGAGAGGGTGACGCCGTGCGAAAGGTGGTGCGGCAGAGATGCGACGGCATTCACAGAACGACCGAGCGCTTGCTTCGCCGCCGACGCCGGAGCCCCAGGTAGAAGCACGATGAACTCGTCTCCGCCGTAGCGGGCGACCACATCGTCGCCGCGCAGGGCGTCGCGCAGCGTGCTCGCGATGACACGGAGCACGTTGTCGCCCTCGGCGTGCGACTGCTTGTCGTTGACGTCCTTGAAGCCGTCGAGGTCGACCAGCGCGACCGCGAGCGGTTGCGCGTCGGCGGAGGACGCCAGCGAACGCAGCTTTTCGTCGAGTGCGCGCCGGTTCGGCAGCCCGGTGAGCGGGTCCTGCAACGCCTGCTGGGTGATCGCGCCGTGCTCGGCGGACAGGCGTTCGTGCTCCCGGCGCGCGTTGAGCGTGGCGATCTGCGATTCCCGCAGCGACCACATCTCCGTTTCCAGGATGGTCGCGTAGTCGATCAGCGACTGGCTCGCCCCGGACGCGTAGTCCGGGGTGGTGTCGAGCCTGGCCAGCTCGCGGGCGAGGTTCAACCGCATCGACGGCAGCGAGCCGTCCTCGTTGTCCTCGCGAACGTCTTTGAGTACCTGCAGCGCGTCCTCGCGGCGGCCCTCGTTGTCCAGGCAGCGGGCCAGCGCGATGGCGATGATCTCGCGTTCGTGCGGGAACACCAGTTCCGGATGCAGCAGCGAGTTCAGCCGGTCGATATGGGACGAATCGGGTGACGCCAGCGCGGCGGCCGCGGCGAGTACGCCGACCTGGTCGATCGCGGGCACCCCGGCCTTGCGCGGGAACAGCGACTCGGTGAACGGACCTTCGGCCGCCTGCGCCATCGACGCCGCGGTGCGGAACTTGTCCGCTCCCTCGTCGTAGCGCTCGATGCGTTCGAGCCGAAGGCCCCAGCCCAGCAGCATCTTGACCCGGTTGATCAGCTGGAGCGCGATCTCGTGCGGACTCGCGCTGTCGCGGATCGCCTGCGCGGCGCGGGCGATGGCCTCTTCCGCGGCCTCGTAGACGCCCAGCTGGTTCAGCACCAGCCAGCAGTCGACCAGGGTCGTGGAGAGCATCCGGTCCCAGTTGCGCCTGCCGACTTGGCGGTCCGGAACGGCGGAGTCGTCGAGGATGGCCAGCGCCCTGGCGATCTCGGTGAGGGCGGCGTCCTCCTGTTTGGCGATCACCAGACGGCGGCCGCGCATGGCGTGCGCGTCGGCTCGCATCAGCGCGAGACCGTGCCGCCTGGTGTGCGCGAGCATCTCGTCGAGCCTGGGTTCGGCTTCGGCGGCCAGACCGCGGGTGACCAGCCTCGCCATCGCCGAGTAACGCAGCAGCTGGGCCACCAGCAAGGGTTCGCCGCGGCGCTGCGTCTCGTCGAGGAGTTCGTCGAGACTGGTGACGATGTCCAGCTGTTCGGCGAAGCTGACGCGCTGGATGGCCGCACCGAGTTCGCGCGCGCGACCATGAAGCCAGGCGTCGGACATCTCCGCAAGCGCCGGCCGCCTGCTGCTGGTCGTCGCGTCCTCGGTCAGCCGCACACACCCCCACCGTTGAAAACGCCGCTGGTCATCTGTTCGTCTGCTCCGCCGCCAGGATTCGAACCTGAACTGTCAGAACCAAAATCTGAAGTGCTGCCGATTACACTACGGCGGATCGATCCTGGTCAGGATAGCCATGCCGGAGACGCCCGCGTGCGCCCGGGGGTTGCCTCACCTTCGCGGGCGCTCCACAGGGGACGAAACCTCCTGTACCGTAACTTACGGCATCGTAGGTAAGGTCACCCTTAGGGAAACCTCGAGGGTTGCGCATAGAAAAGAAGTGACTGCATGACGGCTACCCTGGACCGTTCCCAGAAGCCCGCGAAGGGCCCCAAGCCGGTAATCGAAGGACATCGATCGAGCGGCGTGCAGCTCTCGGTCTACCTCGGGGTCATCTTCCCGCTCGCCGCGCTGCTCGCGGCCGTCCCGTTCGCCTGGGGCTGGGGACTGACCTGGGTCGACGTCGGCCTTTTCGTGGTCTTCTACGCGATCAGCGGACTCGGTATCACCGTTTCGTATCACCGCTACTTCACGCACGGCTCGTTCAAGGCCAAGCCGTGGCTGCGCGTCGCGATGGCGATCGCCGGCAGCATGGCCGTCCAGGGTCCCGTGATCACCTGGGTCGCCGACCACCGGCGCCACCACGCCTTCTCCGACCGCGACGGCGACCCGCATTCGCCGTGGCTGTTCGGAACGACACCGGTCGCCATCGCCAAGGGTTTCTGGCACGCGCACATGGGCTGGCTGTTCGACCGCGACCAGACCAACGCGGAGCGGTTCGCGCCGGATCTGGTGAAGGATCCGGCCATCAAGAAGGTCGACGACCTGTTCTGGCTGTGGAGCCTGCTCACCCTGGTGCTGCCCGCGATCCTCGGTGGACTGATCACCTGGTCGTTCTGGGGCGCGGTGACCGCGTTCTTCTGGGCCGGTCTGGTGCGTGTGTGCGTGTTGCACCACGTGACCTGGTCGGTGAACTCGGTCTGCCACATGATCGGTGAGCGCCCGTTCGCCGCCCGTGACAAGTCGGCCAACTTCTGGCCGCTGGCGATCTTCTCCTTCGGCGAGTCGTGGCACAACCTGCACCACGCCGACCCGACCTCGGCACGGCACGGTGTCCAGCGCGGCCAGATCGACATTTCCGCGCGGCTTATTTGGATCTTCGAGAAGTTCGGCTGGGCCTACGACGTGCGCTGGCCGACCCCGCAGCGCCTCGCGCGCATCGCCACTGAAAGCAAATAGCGAGGTCGCGTTAGTCTTCTGCGATGGCGGGGAGAAGGCGGACCAAACGTGAAGCGGTCACCGGGGCGCGTCCTGTCGCCCCGGTGGCCCGGGTGCGGATGACGGGGACCGAGCGCAGGCAGCAGCTGCTCAACGTCGCCAGGGCCCTTTTCGCGGAGAAGGGTTTCGAAGGCACGTCCATCGAGGAGATCGCGCACCGCGCGAACGTCTCCAAACCGGTGGTGTACGAACATTTCGGCGGCAAGGAAGGCATCTACGCCGTCGTCGTCGACCGCGAGACCCAGCTGCTGCTCGACCGGATGGTCTCCACGCTCCACGGCGGGCACCCGAGGGTGATGCTGGAGCAGGCGGCGATCGCGTTGCTCTCCTATGTCGAAGACTCGCACGACGGCTTCCGCATCCTCGTCCGGGATTCGCCGGTCGCGAGTTCGACGGGCACGTTTTCCACGGTGCTGAACGACATCGCCAGCCAGGTCGAGCACATCCTCGCGCAGCAGTTCGCCGCGCGGGGCTACGACGAGAAGCTGGCCGCGCTGTACGCGCAGGCGCTCGTCGGCATGGTCGCGTTGACCGGGCAATGGTGGCTCGACGCCCGGAAGCCGAAGCGGGACGAGGTCGCCGCGCATCTGGTCAACCTCGCCTGGAACGGTCTGTCCAATTTGGAACACAAACCGAAGCTGCGGCTGTACTGAGAAGCAGTAACGTTTCCCGGGTTGTGAGCGCTACGTCCCCCATAGAGAAGATCCGACTGGGGGAACACCGTGGAGAAATTTCCCACGTTTGCTGTCGATCAGATGGTGCCGCAGAAGAAGAGACCGTGGCTGAAGCCGGTCATCATCCTGGGGGTCTTCGGTGCCATCGTCCTGCTCGGAATCTTCGCCGAGAATCCGTTGACGGCGTCGCGTACCGAGGTCGGCGCCTGTCTCAAGGGCAACGTCGACAACGCGGAAAGTATCAGAAACGTCGAGTGCGGGTCGCCGGAAGCGAACTTCAAGGTCGTCGGGAAACAGGGCGGGAAGTCGGAAGGCGGGATACTGCTTTCGGGCGGGTCCGAATGCGACGACTACCTCAACGCCGACCTGTACTACTTCCAGGGTAGGCAGACGGCTGACGACGGCGTGCTGCTCTGCCTGGAAAACCTCAAGGACCCGGGCCCGCGGTTGCCGGCCGTCGGGGATTGCTTCGCCGGGGACCTCTTCGCGGCGAAGAAGCTCGAAAAGATGGACTGCGCGGAAGCGCATTTCAAGGTACTCGCCATTGAAAGGGAACCCGAGGTCTCCATCGGGACCACGACGTGCGCCTCCGTGCCAGGGACGGACATGAAGCTCACCTGGGCGTCGGGCGCGGGTGGGCTGATCCCGCGCGAACGCGTGCTCTGCCTCGAAGAACTGAAGTAGCGGTCAGCGCAGGAGGCCGGTCTCCCGCAGGTGGTCGAAGATGATCTTGCCCACCGCCGAAAGCCGGTCCCTGTCCTCGTAGCCCAGCCAGGTGATCTCGTCGATCTCGCTGCTGGCCTTGAGTGTTCCGCTGAATTCGGCGGTGTAGCAGGTCGTCCGGACCAGGAGTCCGGTCGCGTGGCCATCGGCCTGCGCCTCGAAGACCCCGGCGGACTCGATGCTCGCCGGATCGATCTCGACGGTCAGTTCTTCACGGACTTCGCGGATCAGGGTCTCCGTGTCGGTTTCGCCGGGTTCGCGTTTGCCGCCGGGCAGATAGAACACGGACTTCCCGCGCGAGCGAGCGCCGAGGACACGGCCGTCCTGGGAATGCAGCCAAGCGATCTTGTCGATCATGGTTCAGCCCAGTGCCGCGGCGGTCTCGGCGGTCGTGAGCACTTCGCCGAGCCGCGGGAACACCTTCGTGATCGCCGATTCGTGGGAGATCGCGGCGATGCCCGCCATCGCGTCCGAAACGGCGATGGTCTCGTAGGCGTGGTCGATCGCGGCCCGCAGCGTCGATTCGACGCCGTACTCCGTGGCGATCCCGGCGAGCACCAGCGTCTTCACGCCGAGTCCGCGCAGGAGTTCGTCGAGTCCGGTGCGGTAGAACGCGCCGATCGTGTGCTTGGTGATCAGGTGCTCGCCTTCGCGGGGCGTCAGCTCGGCGACCAGCTCACTGCCGGGTGGCTGCTCGTCGACGTCCGGCCGGTGCGCCCGCACGTGGACGATCGGTGAGCCGGCCGCGCTGAAGGCGTCTCGCAGCAGGACGGCATTCGACACGACTTCGGTGCCTTCGAGCGGGACAGTCTCGAGTGCGACGATCCGCGTCTGGAGGTCGATCAGGACGAGCGCGGTCGTCGCCGGGTCGATCTTCGTCATGCGAGGAAGCCTAGTGTCCCTATGCTGGAGATATGGGGAAGCACAGGGAAATCGTGGTCACCGGCGGCGGAACGGGAATCGGCTACGCGGTCGCGGCGGCGTTCGCCGCGCGAGGCGACCGGGTGACGATCACCGGCCGGCGCGAACAGGTCCTCACCGAAGCCGCCACGTTGCTCGGCGCGAATCCGGTCCCGTTCGACGCGGCCGACCCGGACGCGGTGGAGCGGGCACTGGCCGAACTGCCGGAGCGCGTCGACGTCCTGGTCAACAACGCGGGCGGAAACACCGATTTCCGGAACGGATCGGCCGGAGACCTGAAAGCGTTCGCCGCGAACTGGCAGGCCAATCTCGACGCGAACGTGTTCAGTGCCGTACTGGTCACCCGTGCCCTTCGGGAAAGGTTCGCCGACAACGCGCGGATCGTCACCATCGGCTCCATCGCCGCCCACACCGGAGCCGGTTCCTACGGTGCCGCCAAGGCCGCGCTGGAAGCGTGGAACGCCGACGTGGCAAGGGAATTCGGGCCGCGGGGGATCACCGCGAACATCGTCGCGCCGGGACTGGTCGGCGACACCGAGTTCTTCCAGGGCAAGCTCTCCGACGAGCGCCGGGCGTGGCTGATCGGCAACACGCTGACCAAACGCGCCGGCGAGCCCGCGGACGTCGCCGAAGTGGTGGCCTTCCTGGCGAGCCCGGAAGCGCGGCACGTCACCGGTCAGGTCGTGCACGTCAACGGCGGCGCGTACCTCGGAAGCTAGGCGCCAGGGGTGACGCGGAGCAGCTTGTCGTCCTCGCCTTCCGAGGTCGTCACGTAGAGGGAACCGTCCGGCGCGCTGCGGACGGCGCGAAGCCTGCCGAACTTGTCGTCGAACTCAGGCGGCAGCGTCACTTCGGTGACCTTGCCGGTGTCGTCGAGGCGGAACAGCAGGAGCTTCTGCCCCTTCAACGCGGTCACGGCGAGCGAGCCTTCGAGCGGGCCCCACTGCGATCCGGTGAGGAATTCCGCGCCGCAAATGGCTTCGGTGATCTCGCCGGTCGTCCACAAAGGACTGACGGCGTCCGGGAAGCGTTGCTTGTCGGTCATCGGCACGCTCTCGTCGTAGCTGGTCTCGGTGCCGCCCTTCGACGGGTCCCAGCCGTAATTCGCGCCCGCGCGTTCCAGGTTGACCTCGTCGTCGATGGTCGGCCCGTGCTCGGCGGTGAACACCTGACCCGAGCCCGGCCGCACCGTGACGCCCTGGACGTTGCGGTGCCCGAAGGTGAACACGCGCTGCTCGTTCGGGTTCGCCGACGAGATGAACGGGTTGTCCGGCAACGCGTTCCCGGTCTTCGCGTCGATTCGCAGCACCTTGCCGCCGAGACTCGTCCGGTCCTGCGGGTGCTGCGGGCGGGCCGTGTCGCCGGTGCCGACGAGCAGCGCGCCGTCCGCTCCGAACGCGGGACGGCAGCCCGAATGCCTGCCGCTGGAGTTCACCGGCAGGCCGGTGAGCAGGTCCTTGACCTTCGTGGCGCTCGCGCCGTCTTCGGAAAGCCGCCAGGTGACCAGCCGGATGTCGACGGCCTTGTCACCCTCCTTGTGGGTCTGGCAGGTGATGAATTCGCGCGACGTCGCGAAGTCCTTGCTGATCACCATCCCCATCAGACCGCCTTCGCCGCGTACGTGGACGTCGGAGAAGTCCGCGGCGACGTCGCGCTTCGTGCCACCGTCGACCAGTGCCAGCTTCCCGGGGCGCTGGGTGACGAGGATCTTCCCGTCCGGCAGGAAGCCGACGTCCCAGCCGTGTTCGAGCCCGGCCGTCACCTGCTCGACCTTGAGCGTCGTCACGGCCGGCTTCGAGGTGACCGGCGGGGCGCTCTGCACCGGTTCGCTCGACGCCCCGGAACAGGCTGTGACCAGCAAGGACAGGGACGCGAACGCGACGACGGCGGTTGTGCGCATGGCATCAGCATGCCAGCCTCGCCAATCGCCCGCGAGGAACGAACCGGTCATCCGGTGAGGATCGCGGCGGTTTCGGCGTCGGCGGGAAGGAACGTCTCCAGTTTCAATTCCGACACCGTGACGTCGGCGGCGGTCGCGAATGTCGTGATGGCGGTGATCAGGCGCAGTTCACCCGCCGAAGTGGACAAGCGCATCGGCACCGCGAAACCGAGGTGATCGGGCCCTGGCGGTCCCGGCTCCGGAACGTAACCTTCGAGTTCGGCCAGCAACGCGGTGAGCCGCTCGTCGGGCGCGTGCGCGATCTCCTGCGTCAGCCGTTCCAGGATGTGCCGCGCCCAGTCCGCGAGGTTCAGCACCCGCGGCGCCATCCCCTTCGGATGCAGCGCGAGCCGCAGGGTGTTGACCGGTTCCTCCAGCAGCTCCGGCGCCACGTCCTCGAAGAGCAGGTCGAGCGCGTCGTTGCGGGCGACCAGCACGCCATACCGGTCGACCACGATGGCCGGATACGGCCGGTGCCCGTCGAGCAGCCGCCGCATGCCGTCGAGGACCGGCTTCAACCTGGGATCGTCCAGTTCCGTTTCGGGGAATCCGGGCGCGAAGCCGGCCGCGAGCAGCAGGCCGTTGCGTTCCCGGAGCGGGAGTTCGAGCGATTCGGCGACGCGCAGCACCAGACCGCGGCCGGGGATCGACCGGCCGCCCTCCAGGAAACTCACGTGCCGCTGGGTGGTTCCGGCCCGTAGCGCCAGTTCCAGCTGGGACAACCGCCGCCGCTCGCGCCAGCCCCGGAGCGCGGGGCCGAATCCGGAAACCATGGTCGTCATCTTGGCCGAGTCGCGCGCGGCGCCGCCATTCCCTCGAAGGAATTGAGACGATTCCCCGCCGCGGCGATGCTTCCGGCATGAAATTCGGTCTGGTCGTCCCCACCTATCGGTCCATCCTCGACGCCGGGCGCACCGCGCCGGAAATGGTCGCCGTCGCGGTCGAAGCCGAACGCCTCGGTTTCGATTCGGTCTGGGTCGGCGACACCCTCGCGAAGGCACCCATCGATCCGTTGACGCTTCTCGGCGCGTTCGCCGCCAGAACGGAACGGGTCACCCTCGGCACCGCCGCGCTGCTGCCGGCGTTGCGGGATCCGGTGCTTTCCGCGAACGCGATCCTCTCGCTCGACCTGCTCAGCCAGGGCCGGATCACGCTCGGCGTCGGCGCCGGGTTCGCCGGCCGCAGCGAACCCGAATTCGCCTTCACCCGCGTTCCGTGGGAACGGCGCCGCGCCCGGCTCGACGACATCGTCATGTTGTGGCGGCACGTCTGGAACGGGAAGAGCGGCCCGTTCCACGGAGAGGTCCTGCACTACGACACGCTTCCGGAGTACCCGGAGCCGCACCGTCCCGGTGGCCCGCCGGTCTGGCTGGCGGCGTTCACGCCGGGCGCGCTGGACCGCGCGGGACGGCTCTACGACGGCTGGTTGCCGTATCCGCCCGATGTCGCGGACTACGTCGACGGCCTCGCGAAGATCCGCGAAACGGCCGTGCGCCCCGTGACGCCCGCGTTGTTCGCGACAGTGCTCATCGAGAATGACCCGATCAGGGCCCGCGAGCGGCTGGAGGACTACGCACAGCGGAATTACGGCGTTCCGCTGGACTTCGTCGAGAAGATCCAAGTGCAGATCGCCGGGAGCGCCGAGCAAGTCGCCGACAGGTTGCGCGAATACCAGGACGCGGGTGCCGAACACGTGCTGATCCGCGTCGCGACGCAGGAACCGGCCGAGTTCGACGAACAGCTCCCGAAGGTGGCCGGCGCTCTGCCGAGGTAATCGCGCGGCGGACTGTCGGTGCCCCCACGTAGGCTGGGACGGTGACAAACGCTCCATTGTCCGGACTCCTTCATTCCATCCTTCCCGATCCGGCCCTGCGCGGGGTCGTCGAGCGGGCCGGTGCCCCGGTGCTCGAACTCCAGGGCGCCATCGCCACCCGCCAGCTGGTCGCGGGCGCCCTCGCCGCGGACGAGGGCGCCGGCCGCCCCGTGCTCGCGGTGACCGCCACCGGCCGCGAGGCCGACGAGCTGACCGCTTCGCTGAAGTCGTTCCTCGGCGAAGGCGCCGTCGCCGACTTCCCGTCTTGGGAGACGCTGCCGCACGAGCGGCTGTCCCCGCGGGCGGACACCGTCGGGCGGCGGCTGGAGGTGCTCCATCGCCTGAAGACGGGGGCCGACGACCTGCGCGTCGTCGTCGCGACCGTCCGCAGCCTCATCCAGCCGATGGCGCCCGGGCTCGGCTCGCTCGCGCCCATCGACCTGGTGGTCGGCGAGGAGCAGAGTTTCGAAGGGCTGCTGGAACGGCTGGTCGAGCTCGCCTACACGCGGGTGGACATGGTCGAGAAGCGCGGCGAGTTCGCCGTGCGCGGCGGCATCCTCGACCTGTTCGGGCCGACGGCGCAGCATCCGGTGCGCGTCGAGTTCTGGGGCGACGAGGTCAGCGAGATCCGTGCGTTCGCGGTGTCCGACCAGCGGTCGCTGCCGGGGGAGATCCGGCACGTCAGCGCCCCGCCGTGCCGTGAGCTGCTGCTCACCGAGCAGGTGCGCGCGAAGGCCGCCGAGCTGGCGACGACGTACGAAGCGGATGCCCAGCTCACCGAGATGCTCACCAAGCTTTCCGGCGGGGTCCCCGTCGAGGGCATGGAGGCCCTCATCCCGGTGCTGTGCGAAGGCGAGCTGGACCTCCTGACCGACGCGATGCCCCAGGGCACGCACGTGCTGCTGGCCGATCCGGAGAAGATCCGAGCCCGTGCGGCCGACCTGGTCCGCACCGGGCAGGAGTTCCTCGAAGCGTCCTGGACCACGGCCGCCGCGGGCGGGCAGGCGCCGATCGACCTCGGCGCGTCGGCGTACCAGGACCTCGCGGAGATCGCGAAGCACGCTCAGGAGACGAAGCGCCCCTGGTGGACGCTGACGCAGCTGGCCAGCGACGATCCCGACGTCTACCGCGTCTCGATCGAGGCCGCGCCGAACTACCGCGGCGAGGTCGAGCGGGCGACGACCGACCTGCGCGCGCATACGGCCGCGGGCGGGACGGCGGTTCTCGTCGTCGCCGGGCACGGCACCGCGGCCCGCGCCGTCGAGCAGCTGTCGGCCGGAGAGGTGCCCGCCTCGCTCGCGGAAGGCATCACCGGTCCGCTGACGCCCGGCGTCGTGACGGTGACGTGCGGCGGCCTTTCGGACGGCTTCGTCTCGCCGGAGCGAGCCCTCGTCGTGCTGTCCGAATCGGATCTGACCGGCCGCGGCTCCGGCGCCGGAACGTCCACAAAGGACTTCAGCACCAAGATGCCGTCGCGGCGCCGCAACGCCGTCGACCCGCTCGCCCTCAAAACGGGCGATTACGTCGTGCACGACCAGCACGGCATCGGGCGGTTCATCGAGATGGTGCAGCGCACCGTCGCCGGCGCCACCCGCGAGTACCTGCTGCTGGAGTACGCCTCCTCCAAACGCGGGCATCCGGGGGACCGGCTGTTCGTGCCGACCGACCAGCTCGACGAGGTCTCCCGCTATGTCGGTGGCGAGCTGCCGACGCTGAACAAGCTCGGCGGGTCCGACTGGAAGAACACCAAGGCCAAGGCGAAGAAGGCGGTCAAGGAGATCGCCGCCGAACTGGTGCAGCTCTACGCCGCTCGGCAGTCCGCGCCAGGGCACGCGTTCGGGCAGGACACGCCGTGGCAGAACGAACTGGAAGACGCCTTCCCGTTCACCGAGACCAACGATCAGCTCGCCGCGATCGACGAGGTCAAGGCGGATATGGAAAGCGGCGTCCCGATGGACCGCGTCATCTGCGGTGACGTCGGCTACGGCAAGACCGAGATCGCGGTGCGCGCGGCGTTCAAGGCGGTGCAGGACGGCAAGCAGGTCGCCGTGCTCGTGCCCACGACGCTGCTCGCGCAGCAGCACCTGAACACCTTCACCGAACGGATGAGTTCGTTCCCGGTGAAGATCAGGGGGCTCTCACGGTTCACGAACAAGACCGAATCCGACGCGGTCCTCGAACAGTTGTCCTCCGGCGACGTCGACATCGTGATCGGCACGCACCGCCTGCTGCAGACCGGGGTCCGGTACAAGGATCTCGGCCTGGTGATCGTCGACGAGGAGCAGCGGTTCGGCGTCGAGCACAAGGAGCACATCAAGGCGTTGCGGACGCACGTCGACGTGCTGACCATGTCGGCGACGCCGATCCCGCGGACGCTGGAGATGTCGCTCGCCGGGATCCGTGAGATGTCCACGATCCTGACCCCGCCCGAGGACAGGCACCCGATCCTGACCTACGTCGGCACGTACGACGACAAACAGGTCGGCGCCGCGATCCGGCGCGAACTGCTGCGTGACGGCCAGGTCTTCTACGTGCACAACAGGGTTTCCTCGATCGAGAAGGCCGCGAAGCGCATTCGCGAGCTGGTGCCGGAGGCGCGTGTCGTCACCGCGCACGGACAGATGAACGAGGACAAACTCGAGAAGATCATCCAGGGCTTCTGGGAAAACGAGTACGACGTGCTCGTCTGCACCACGATCGTCGAGACCGGGCTGGACATCTCGAACGCGAACACGCTGCTCGTGGAACGAGGCGACCTGCTGGGGCTCGCGCAGCTGCACCAGCTGCGTGGCCGGGTCGGGCGCGGGCGGGAGCGCGGGTACGCGTACTTCCTGTACCCGCCGGAGGCGCCGCTCACCGAGACCGCGCACGACCGGTTGGCGACCATCGCGCAGAACACCGAACTGGGCGCGGGCATGGCCGTCGCGATGAAGGACCTCGAGATCCGCGGCGCGGGCAACATCCTCGGCGCAGAACAGTCCGGGCATATCGCGGGCGTCGGTTTCGATCTGTACGTGCGGCTCGTCGGCGAAGCGGTCGACGCGTTCCGCCGTCACGCGGGCGCGGACACGGCGGAGGAGGAAGAACTCGCCGACGTCCGGGTCGACCTCCCGGTGGACGCGCACATCCCGCACGACTACGTCCCCGGCGAGCGACTGCGGCTGGAGGCGTACCGCAAGATCGCGGCCGCGCCCGACCAGACCGGGCTCGACGCCGTCCGCGAGGAACTGATCGACCGCTACGGCCAGCCGCCCGCTCCCGTGCGGAGGCTGCTCGCCGTCGCCGCGTTCCGGCACACCTGCCGCGCGGCGGGCGTCACCGAGGTCGCCGTGCAGAGCACGTCGATCCGGTTCGCGCCGCTGCCGCTGGCGGATTCACAGCTGGTGCGGCTGAAGCGCTTGTATCCTAAGGCTCTCTACAAGGCGGTGACGAACACGGTTTCCGTGCCGAGGCCGACCGAGGGCCCGGCCGGCGGCCGGATCGGCGCCCCGACACTGCGGGACGAGGAGCTGCTGGACTGGTGCGCGAAGCTGCTGACGAATCTGATGAAGTCGCCGGCGCCCGTCGCGTGACACGGCCGTCGGACGGGACCGGGTCGCGTTGGTCGTGAGTGGCGATTCGGGTTAGAACCCGAATCGCCACTCACGACTGGTTTCCACGCCCGGAGCGGTGTGAGAGGGTAGGCGCTGTGATGCGGATCATGGGGCGCCGTCGCGCGCTGGTCGGGGTTCTTGCCGGTTCTCTCCTTCTCGCCGGATGCAACGCCGGACCCGGGCAGGTCGGTACGGCGGCGATCGTCGGCGGCAAGACCGTTTCGGTCGATCGCGTGCAGCAGCTGATCGACAAGGCGGTTCGTGAGCACCCGTACGGGCAGCAGCTCGCCAAGGAGCACAAGCTCGACCTCGTCGGCCGCGAGATCGTCCGCCAGGAGATCCTGCACGACCTCACTGTGCGCGCCGGTCAGCGGGAAGGCATCGGGGTCGACGAATCCCTCGTGGTGAACGCGTTGCAGAACGATCCGCTGGCGAAGCCGATGGAGGCCAACCCCCAGGACGATCCCGAGCTCAGCGTCCAGCAGCTCGTGGCGAGGGTGCGGGACCACCGTGAATCCCTGGTCGACGCGGCGATCCAGACCCAGCTCGCGATGAAATACCTGGACAAGCTCAGCGTCTCGTTCGATTTCAGCTCGGTCTCCTCGACCGACGCCACCGGTTCCGACGCGGACCAGTTGCGCGAACAGGCGATCGAGAAGGCCCGGCGCTTCGCCGCCTCGCCGACCGCGGCGGCCGAGCTGATCGCGCAGGACGAGCAGACGCCCGGTATGCAGGCGGGCACCGGACAGAAACTGCCGGCGATGCAGTCGCCCGCGACCGCGGCCACCGTCCTCTTCGGTCTCGAACCCAACACCGTCGCCGCGTTCAAGCCGACACCGCAGCAGCCGCTGTGGGTCGTCGTCGTGGTGCGTGAGCGGACCGCCGACAAGCCCGTCGCTTCGGATCAGGCCGCGCAGCCCAGCGCTCAGCAGCTGGCGAAGGTCGGTGTCCGGCTCCTCCAGTCGTACCTCGACCAGGTCGACCTCAAGGTGAACCCGCGCTACGGCGTATGGGATGTTGTCGGCATGGACCTCGCGCCCAACGAAGCTTCGAAGAAGGGCATCGTGCTGCCTGTGCACGGTGCCGCCCAGCAAAACCCGTGACCGCTGCCGTCGTCGTGATCGCCCGCGGGGCGACGCTGCCCGCCGCGGCACTCCCGATCTTGCGGAGCAGCAGTGCCGTGTACGCGGCTTCCGATGTCGACCCCGAGGTCTTCGGGGTATCGGCGCTCGGTGACACGCGGGTGCGCGACCTTGTGCTCATCGCCGGTTCGCGAAGGGAACCGAAGGCCGCGGCGCTGATCGGGGCCGGTGCGCGGGTGGTCGAAGCACCCGTTCCGCCGCTGGTCGAGGCAGCCGACGTGATGGACCGCCTCCGCTCGCCGGGCGGCTGCCCGTGGGACGCCGTCCAGACGCACGAGTCGCTGCGGCAGTACCTGGTCGAGGAAACCTACGAGCTGCTCGACGCGATCGAGGAGGGCGACCGGGCCGCCTTGCGCGAGGAACTCGGCGACGTCCTGCTCCAAGTGCTCTTCCACGCGCGCGTCGCGTTCGAAGACGCGGATGATCCGTTCGGGATCGACGAGGTCGCTTCCGAACTGGTCGCGAAACTCGTCGGCCGTCATCCGCATGTCTTCGCGGACGCGCCCCGGGTCGAGACCGTCAGCGACCAGAACCTCAAGTGGGAAGAACTGAAGCAGGCCGAGAAGAGCCGCCAGTCCATTGTGGACGGTGTCGCGCTCGGCCAGCCCGCCGTGGCGCTCGCCGGGAAGCTCGGGCAGCGCAGCGGCCGTGCCGGGATCCCGCTCGACCTGTTCCCCGAAGGTTCCGAAGCGGCGGCCCAGTTGTTCCGGGTGGCCGCGACCGCGCGCCGGGCGGGAATCGATCCCGAAGGCGAGCTTCGTGCCGTGGCGAAGCGCTTCGCGCGCGATATCCGCGACGCCGAACGGGCCGCGCGCGACGCCGGTCTGGAACCGACGACGCTGGAGGCCGACGGCTGGCGCAAGTTCTGGCCGACTTCCTGACCGCCGGTTCGCACCTTTCCCACTAGTGATCGGCGCTTGTGACGCGGAACACAATCGAGTGAGAACCGTTTCGGCGGTCTCCGCGTCTTGCCGGGTGTGAAGGGAACGGAACCGGCGGTAGAGCTCCTCGTCCGCCGCACGGCCAAAGGTGACCGGGCGGCGTTCGAGGAGCTCTACCGCCGCACGTCGCCGTGGCTGGCCGTGCGCCTGCGCCGTCGCTGCGCCGACGAGCAGATCGTCGCCGAGGTGATGCAGGAGACCTACCTCGCGGTCTGGCGTGCGGCGGGGGCGTTCGCCGGTTCCGCCGTCGGCGGGAGCGCCGTCGGCTGGCTGTGGACGATCGCCGCGCGGCGGCTGGTCGACGCCTTCCGCCGCCGGGCGAAATACGCGCAGCCGCTGCCGGTCGCCGACGTCGCCGTCGCGCCCGCCGCCGAGGACGAGGCGCTGGCCGGTGCGGTCGGCGACCACGTCGGCGACGCGCTGCGCCGGCTCGCTCCCGAACTACGCCAGGTCCTGCAGGCCATGGTGCTCGACGGGCTGACCGTCCGCGAGACCGCGGTGCTGCTCGGCCTGCCGGAAGGAACCGTCAAAACCCGCGCCAGGCGGGCTCGGATCGCGATGCGGGAGGCGCTGTCGTGAACAAGGAACACGTGTCCGAACAGCTCCTCGCCGGTTACGTGCGCGGGGACGACGGCTTGGCCGGTGACGAGGTCTGGGCGGTCGAAGCCCATCTCGAATCCTGTGCGGAATGCCGGGGAAGGCTGTCCGCGGTCAGCATGCCGGCGGTGTCGGCGCTGGTGGACGACGTCTGGGCCGGATTGGATTCGAAACTCGCCGAAGCGGGGCCTGGGCCGATGCGAAGCCGGTGGGCCGGACGGCTGCACACCTGGGTGACGCCGGTGATGCTGCCGTGGCTGGTGATGATCGTCCTGATCCCGGCATTGGGCTTCCTGCTGGACTGGGTCGGGTTCACCGGGACCGAGGGGTACTCGTTCGTCCAGCTCTTCTCGCCGCTGCTGCCGGTGCTCGGGGTCGCGGTGTCGTGGTCCAAGGGTCTCGACCCCGCCTACGAACTCGTCACTTCCACACCGCGGGCCGGGCTGTACCTGCTGCTGCGCCGGACGACGGCGGTCCTCGCCGTCGTCTTGCCGATACAGGCCCTCTCGGGCTGGCTCGGCGGCGACGGATTCGGGCTCGGTCTCCTGCCGAGCCTGGCCTTCACCACCGGGACGCTCGCGCTCGGCGGTGTGATCGGGGTGGTGCGGGCGGCTTACGTCCTGGCCGGGATCTGGGTGGCGGTGATCTTGGCACCCGCGGTGGCTTCACAGGGGCGTGCCACCGCGCTCGAACCCCGGCTGCTCCCGGTGTGGGGCGCGATCTTCGCGCTGACCGCGGTCGTGGTGGTGCTCCGGAGGAGCGTCTTCGGCCTGCTCACCGGATCCGAACGATGAACGAAGGGGAGAACGTGATGCGTGCTGTCGGGGCCGCGGAGGTCGCACCGACGACCTACGCGTGGCAGATCAAGGCGGAGGGACTGAAGGTCCGGGTCGGCAAACGCAAGTTCGCCGTGAACGGGCTCGACCTGGAACTCGGCACGGGGGTGCACGGTCTGCTCGGCCCGAACGGGGCGGGGAAGACCACGCTGATCCGTGCATTGGCGACGGTGCTCAGGCCGGCGGAGGGAGGGCTGGCGCTGCTCGGTGAATCCGTCGGGGGGTTCACCGATCAGCGCCGCCTGCGCCGCCGTATCGGCTACCTGCCGCAGAATTTCGGGTTCTACAAGCGTTTCACCGTCCGCGAGTTCGTCGAGTACATCGCGTGGCTGAAGGAAATGGCGAAGGAAGACATTCCGGGTGCGGTGCAGCGGTCGATCGAACGGGTCGGTCTCGCCGATCGTGCCGACGACCGGATGAAGACGTTGTCCGGTGGCATGGTGCGGCGGGTCGGGATCGCGCAGGCGATCGTGAACGATCCGGACGTCCTCCTGCTGGACGAGCCGACCGCCGGACTCGACCCGGCACAGCGCGTGCGGTTCCGGGACCTCCTTCAGGAAATCGGGCGTGATGCCTGTGTGGTGGTCTCGACGCATCTCGTCGAGGACGTCGCGACGGCCTGCACCGATGTCGTCCTGTTCGAAAACGGGAAACTCGTCTTCCAGGGGACGCCGGACGAGCTGGCCGCGGCCGGGAGCGAGGAGTACGTCGGAGACAGCCCGATCGAGCGCGGCTACTCGGCGCTGCTGGGGCACGAGCCGGGGAGGGGGAACTGGTGAACATCCGTATCCTGCGGACCGAAATCCGCCGTTCCATCGCCCCATGGGCGACGCTCGCCGTCCTCGTCGTCGCGTTCGGATTCCTGTATTCGTTCAGCGGGCCGTGGTCGAAGGCGCCGCTCGCCTGGGACGAGAACTGGGTGCCCGCCGCGGAGTGGAGCCGGTTCCTGCTGGTCTTCCTGTGGCCGATCGCGATCGGCGCGGGGGTCATCCAAGGCATGCGGGACAGCCGGTCCGGGATGGCCGAACTGCTCACCACGATGCCGCGACCAGGCTGGCACCGCGCCGCGAAACTCGCCGGCGCGCTGGGCGGCTTGCTGGTGCTGGGCTATCTGCTGATCTTCGCCGTCGGTGCCGTCCAGGTGATCTTCAGTGGCGCGTTCTTCACCTTCGGCTGGCTGCCGCTCGTCGTGGTCGGTGTGCTCGCGATGCTCGCGGGGGCCTGGATCGGGCTGGGGATCGGCCGGTTGCTGCCGCATCCGCTGACCGCGCCCGCAGTGGCCGTCGCCGCTCTCGTGACCGTGCTCGTGTTGCAGCTCGCCGGGGCGCAGGGCAGCGTGCTCGTGGGCGCTGTTCCGGCCTGGGTCTCTTCGCTCTCTCCCGCGATGGACATGACCCACGATCCATTCACCAGTACCGCGAGCAGGGTGGATCTCGGCCAGGGGGTCTGGCTCGCCGGGCTGGCCGCGACCGGATTCCTTCTGCTGGCGGCTCGTTCCAAGCGGACGAAGGCACTCTCCGTCGTCCCCGCGCTGGTGGCGGTCGCGATAGCGATGCCCATCCTGCCCGCGACCTACGCGGAGGCCGTGACCGTCGACCCGCGCGCGACGGCGATGGTCTGTGACGGCCCGGTCTGTGTTCCCCGCCTGCTCGAACCCGACCTCGCCCGTGTCGCCGGGCCTGGCAAAGAAGCGTTGCGGCTCTTGGGAACACTGCCGGACGCACCGGTCAGGGTCACGGCCTTGAACCGGCGGTTGGCCTCCGACGAGGTGCCGCCGCGTGCCGCCGACACCGTCTTGGTCGACTTGCTGAATTGGTCCTTCCGCTCGACCAAGAACGCGGACGACATGACACGGGCACTGGTCGCCGGCACCGGGACGCCGACCTGCTACACCATCTACGGCGCCGACCGGGCCTTTTTGGACGAACTCACCGCGCGGTCGATCACCTCGAGCTGGTTCCTGGGTGAGTGGAAGATGCTCGAGGGTTCCTGGCTGAGCGAAGAGAAGAAGAACGAGGTCCTCCGCGATTGGGAGACCTTCCGTGCCTTGCCGCCCGACGTGCAGCGCACGCGGATCATCGCGCAGCGGCAGGCGGGCCTGACCTGCCAGGGCAACCAGCTCGACATCCTCCGCGGCGGCGCCCGATGAGGTGGGCGGTGCTGTACGCGCGCTCGCGTGCCATGCCCGCGTCGTTCGCGGCGCTGGCGGTGAGCATGGCGGTGATCTGGTTCCTGGCGCGGGACCGCTGGTCGGAGATCCCGGTTTCCCTGGCGCTCGCGGTGGCGGTCGCGGTGACGGCCACCGGGCTGAGCGGGCAGGACGTCGATCTCGACCGGACCGCCGCGATCCGGTGGCTTCCCCGTCGCGGGCTGCATCTGCTGCTGATCGGCGGCCTCGGCGTCGGAGCCGTGCTCCTGCCGCGGCTGTGGGAGGCGGAGCGGGTGCCGATGGAGATCATCGTGCGGAACACGGCCGGACTGCTCGGTCTCGCCGGGCTCGCCGCGGTGCTGTTCGGCGGGGCCTTCGGGTGGACGTTGCCGCTGCTCGCGCTCGTGGTCGCTTTCGTGGTCATGACGGCGTCGTCGGGTACGGACACCGTGAACCTGGTGGCGACCTGGTTGTTCCAACCTGCCGACGTGGCGACCGCCCTGTGGACCGCCGTGGTGCTCGCCGTCGTGGGCTTCGGTGGCTACGCGGTCTACGGCGCCCGTCGCTGACTTCGCCGAAATGTCATGAAAGGGTCGTTCCTGACGAAATTCGTCAGGAACGACCCTTTCATGACGTCCCCGGTCAGACGTTTCGGTTGTGCGGGACGAGATCGAGCGGGTCGTGGTCCGGGTCGTCGACACCGAGGCTGATGATCCGCGAGGGGTGGAGCCGGATCACCGCGCCGTCGAGATGGCCGTCGGGGGTGTTGGCGCCGGTCAGCGCCTCCGCCCGGCCGCGGATCTCGAGGCAGCGGATCCTCGGCGGATCCTGCGACGGCATGTCGTCCACCACGAACGCGGCCTGCCCGTTGGCGGCCACGTTCCGGAACTTCTTGCTCTTCGCCAGTTCGTAGCCGGTGATGTCGATCGTGCGAGTCTCGGTGTTGTAGGTGTAACCGACCGGGCTGACCTGCAGCGTGCCGTCCGGCTGCGCCGTCGCGAGCCGTCCGAGTCCCTGGGTGGCGAGGTAGTCGAGTTCCGCTTCACTGAACATGGGATCCAGTCTGCGATCTCCACTTAACTGGAGGTCAAGTGTGCGGTGCCGGTACTTTCGCCACAGCCGGAATCGCCGATCCGCTTTACCGTCAGTCGGCTTCGTAAGCCGAATGGGTCATCGCCCGGCAGTGTGGCGAAGTAACCTGACCGGGTGGCCGAAACCACCCAGTCGAGCACCGACGCCCCGGAGCACCCTGCGCGCCCTCTGCCGCCGTACGTCCCCAGGCTCGCGTTCGCGGGCGGGCTCGTGCTCACGGGCGTGGTGCTGATCATGACCGTCGGCGTGAACCGGCCGGGCGGGGAGGAACCGCCCCCGCCGGCGCAGCCCCAGCCCGCGCTCGCGGTCCCCGACCAGAAACCCCAGCCGGGGGTGGCGACGCCGCGCGCCGGGCTCGCCGCGCCGCCCGACCGGCCCACCGTTTCCGACGCGGCCGAACTCGAGACCTGGGCGAAACGGGTGGCGGCGAAGACCCGGCTGTCCGAAACCGAGCTGTCCGCTTACGGCCGCGCCGAGATGTGGCTTCGGCGGCAGAAGCCGGGTTGTCACCTCTCGTGGGCGACCCTCGCGGGTATCTCCCATGTCGAGGCGGCGCAGGGCAGGCCCGGCCCGATCACGCTCCCGCCCGACGTCTGGGCCAAGCACGCCGCCAGGGCCAGGAGCGACGGCAAGCAGCCGGACCCGAAGGACCTCGACGACGCCGCCTTCGCCACCTCCCGGTTCCTGTGTGCGGACGGCGACGACGTCGCCACCCCGGTCGGCTGGTGGAAGGCGATGAGGACGTTCAACCCGGCCGTGCCCTACGCCCAGGAAGTCTTCAGCGCGGCCGACGCCTACGCGGACGCCAGCGTCGCGCCCTGATCTTCGAGCACCAGGTCGAAGTTGAGCGCCGACGCCATCCGGTAGGCGTCGCCCGCCGCGACGACCAGCTGGGCCATCGGATCGACGACGTTCCCCGCCGCCCAGACACCGTCCACGTTCGTGCGGCCCTGCGCGTCCACCGCGATCGAGCCGGTTTCGGTACGCACGCAGCCGATCTGGGCGAGAAGCCGGTCGTGCGGGACGAACTTCGGGCCGACGAACACGACATCGCGTTCGACGAACTCGCCGTCGACGAGCCGGACCCCGGTCAGCCGGTCGTTCTCGACGGCCAGCTCGGACACCTTCCCGTCGACGATCCGGATGCCCAGCCCGGTCAGCTTCGCCCGGTCTTCGGCCGAGATCTGCTGCGTATGGGTGAAGAAGGTCAAGTCCTTGCTCCACTGCCAGACGATCAGCGCCTGGTGGACCGATTTCTCGGAGGTCGCGAGCACGCCGAAGCGCTGATCGCGCACTTCCCAGCCGTGGCAGTACGGGCAGTGCAGCACGTCGGCGCCGAAACGCTCCGCGACGCCGGGGACGTCCGGCAGTTCGTCGGCCAGCCCGGTGGTCACCACGATGCGGCGACCGGTGATGACCCGGCCGCTCGCCAGTTCCACCGCCTTGTCGTGCCGCAACCGGTGGACGACGTCCTCGACGATCTCGACGCCGTAGCCGCGGACCTCGTCACGGCCTATCTCCAGCAGTTCTTTGGGTGGAATGCCGTCCCTGGTCAGGAAACCGTGCGCGTGCGCGGCGGGCGCGTTGCGCGGGGTGCCGCCGTCGATCACGACGACCTCGCGCCGCGCCCTGCCCAGGACCAGTGCCGCGCTGAGGCCCGCGACGCCACCACCGATGATCACCACGTCGTAGTCGTTGTTCATGCTCCCGAGCATCCGGATTTCTTCGAAAGATGGCAAAGTTCATTGCCGATTTGGCAAACTGGAGACATGGAGGACATCGAACGGCGGCTCGCCGAGGTCGGCCCGAAGCTCAAGCAGCTTCGCAAGGAACGCGGCACTACCCTTTCCGCGCTTTCGGAGGCGACGGGGATCTCCGCCAGCACGCTCTCGCGGCTCGAATCGGGCACGCGGAAGGCCACGCTGGAGCTGCTGCTCACGTTGTCCGCGGCACATCAGGTCCCGCTCGACGAACTGGTCGGCGAACCTGAACCGGCGGATCCCCGCGTCCGGATGAAAGCGCAGAAGTTCGGCAGGTTCACCGCCTGGTCGCTGACCGCGCAGCCGGGGCAGCCGCAGGCGTTCAAACTGCTGATCCCGGTCGAGGACGTCGAACCGGTGCAGCGGACGCACGAGGGCTACGAGTGGATGTACGTCCTCAGTGGACGGTTGCGGGCGGTGCTCGGCGACCGTGACTTCACGATGGGGCCCGGCGAGGCCGCGGAGTTCGACACGCGGGTGCCGCATTGGTTCGGCAGCGCGGGGCCTGGGCCGGTGGAGCTGCTGGTGCTGTTCGGCAAGCAGGGCGAGCGCGCCCACCTGCGGGCCAGGTCGAAGTGAGAGCAAAGGTCCCTTGCTTCAGCGGCGAGCAAGTCAGTCGCGCAACGCGATCCGCGCGCTGACCTCGCTGATCGCTTCCAGGTACTCCGGGATCGGATGCATCGCCGACGCGATCCGCATCTGCGCGAGCGCCTCGGTCAACCGGCCGAGGCGCTGGAGGGTCCGCCCGAGCACGAACCGGGCGTAGTGATCGGTGGGGTCCAGTTCCAGCACCCGGGTGAAGGCGCGTTCGGCCCGGCGCAACTGTGCGGAGTGGAAGTACGCGCGGCCTGCCAGCAACTGGACACTCGGTTTGTCGGTTTCCTCTTCGAGCAGGGGTTCGAGGGCTTTGAGGGCGTCGAGCGGCCTGCGGCTTTCGACCAGTGCCTCCGCCTGTCGGAAGGCACGGAACCGCGACTCGCCGGACGGGTCCTGACCGGGTTCTGGGGCGGGTTCGGCATCCATCATGGTCCGCTCCATGATACGCGGGAGCAGGGCCGTTCACGAGGCGCTGAAACGGTCATGGTGGACTGTCCTGCCATGAGCAGTGCCGAAGCGGATTGGCCCGAAACCGAGCCCGGCTACCTCGGTCTCGCGCCGTATCTTTACTACGCCGACGCGACCGAAGCGGTCGCGTGGCTGGTCAGAGTGTTCGGGTTCACCGAGGAAGTGCGCTTCTCCGACGCCTCCGGAGAGGTGTTCCAGGCCACGCTGTGCGCCGGCCCGGCCAAGATCCAGCTGGCCGGGGTCGGCCCCGAGTACTGGCAGGCGAAGGGCGTCGACGGCCCGGTCGGGCAGCTGAACATCGTGTACGTCCCCGACGCCGACGCGCAGTACGAGCGCGTCCGCGCCGCGCTGGGCGACGACGCCGACATCGACGCGCCCCAGGATCAGCCCTACGGCGCCCGCGTGTTCACCGTCTCCGACATCGGCGGCAACAGCTGGACTTTCTGGCAGCAGTTCTCCGACACCGTCGAGCTGCCGTCGGGGTGGCGGGAAGTTCGCGCAGGTGAACCAGCCGACTCGTAGGTCTGGTCGGCGCGCATTGTGGCGCGTGCCTCCAACGGGTGAACGGCGCCGACGGCTAGGCTGGGCGCGGTCACCGCAGGCACAACCCACATGAGGAGCATGGCGTGGCGCTCATCGAGCAGGTAGGCGCTCGCGAGATTCTGGACTCGCGAGGCAACCCGACGGTCGAAGTGGAGGTGGCTCTCGACGACGGCACGCTGGCGCGGGCCGCGGTCCCCTCGGGTGCGTCCACCGGCGAACACGAAGCCGTCGAGCTGCGTGACGGCGACACCGGCCGGTACAACGGCAAGGGTGTCGAGCGCGCGGTCGCGGCCGTCCTGGACGAGATCGGCCCGGACCTGGTCGGCACCGACGCCGTGGACCAGCGCATCGTCGACCAGAAGCTGGTCGACCTCGACGGCACGCCGGCGAAGTCCCGCCTCGGCGCGAACGCCATCCTCGGCGTTTCGCTCGCCGTCGCGAAGGCCGCCGCCGAGTCGGCCGAGCTGGAGCTGTTCCGCTACCTCGGCGGGCCGAACGCGCACGTGCTGCCGGTGCCGATGCTGAACATCCTCAACGGTGGCGCGCACGCCGACACCGATGTCGACATCCAGGAATTCATGATCGCGCCGATCGGCGCCGAGTCGTTCCGCGAGGCCCTGCGCTGGGGCACCGAGGTCTACCACTCGCTGAAGTCGGTCCTGAAGGGTCGCGGCCTGGCCACCGGCCTCGGCGACGAAGGCGGCTTCGCACCCAGCCTGAAGAACAACCGCGAAGCGCTCGACCTGATCCTTCAGGCGATCGAGAAGGCCGGGTACGCCCCGGGCCGCGATGTCGCGCTCGCGCTCGATGTCGCCGCGACGGAGTTCTTCTCCGACGGCGCGTACACCTTCGAAGGTGCGAAGAAGAGCGCCGAGCAGATGTCCGCCTACTACGGCGAACTCGTCCGCGACTACCCGCTCGTGTCCATCGAGGACCCGCTGAGCGAGGACGACTGGGACGGCTGGGTCCAGCTGACCACCGAGATCGGCGAGAAGGTCCAGCTGGTCGGCGACGACCTGTTCGTCACCAATCCCGACCGCCTCGAAGAGGGCATCACCCGCCGCGCCGCCAACGCGCTGCTGGTGAAGGTCAACCAGATCGGCACGTTGTCGGAGACCCTCGACGCGATCTCGCTGGCCACTTCGTACGGCTACAAGTCGATGATGAGCCACCGGTCCGGCGAGACCGAGGACACCTTCATCGCCGACCTGGCCGTCGCGACCGGTGTCGGCCAGATCAAGACCGGCGCCCCGGCGCGCGGCGAGCGGATCGCCAAGTACAACCAGCTGCTCCGCATCGAGGAGACCCTCGCCGACGCGGCCCGCTACGCCGGCGACCTCGCGTTCCCGCGGTTCAGCCCGGAGGGGTAAGCAGCGATGGCGGACCGGGGGAGGGCGCGGACGACCCGTCGTAGCAGCGGGCGCGCGGGCGGCGGTGGCTCCAGCAGGGGCCGCCGTCCGGAGAGTGCCCGCCGCACGACGACGACGGAGGTCCGCGCCCGAACCCGGCTGCGCCGCAGCCTGGCGGCGAAACGGGCATCGGGCGCCGCGAAGGTGCTCGGCATGTCCACCACCCGCCGGGCCGCGGTGGTGGCGATCGTGGTGTGCGCGCTCGCGTTCACCATCGCCGTCCCGCTGCGCACGTACCTCAGCCAGAAGTCCGAGGTGAACGAGCAGCAGCAGTTGCAGTCCGAATTGCAGAGAAGCGTCACTCAGCTGGAAGGCCGCAAGGCCGAGCTGAGCGATCCCGCGCAGATCGAGGCGGAGGCGCGGAAGCGGTTCGGTTTCGTGAAGCCCGGCGAGACGCCGTACATCGTGCAGCTCCCCGAGGACAAGGCGCCCGAACCGGGACAGCCGCAAGGTCAGCAGCCGGTGCCCGCGGGCTCCTGGTACGAGAAGCTGTGGGATCAGGTCGCGGGCGGCTGAAGCTCTCCGTTTAGCCTTATGGACGTGAACAGCACGGAAAAGTCTCCATTCGAGCCTGTGACCGACGCCGACCGCGAGATCATCGCGGAACAGCTCGGCCGGGCACCCCGTGCGCTGCGTGCCGTCGCCGCGCGCTGCCCGAGCGGCCACCCGTCGGTCGTGCAGACCAGTCCCCGCCTCGACGACGGCACCCCGTTCCCCACGCTCTACTACTTGACCTGCCCGAAGCTGACTTCGATGGTGGGCACGCTCGAGGCGTCCGGGCTGATGAAGGAGATGACCGACCGGCTCGCGGAGGACCCCGAGCTGGCGGCCGCCTACCAGCGGACCCACGAGAGCTACCTCGCCGAACGCGACGCCATCGACCCGCTCGGCCACGAGGTCAGCGCGGGCGGGATGCCCGGACGCGTCAAATGCCTGCACGTCCACCTGGCGCACACGCTCGCCGTCGGTCCCGGTGTGAACCCGTTCGGCGACGAAACCCTCGCGCTGCTCAAAGCCAACGGGTGGCCGTCGGGCGACTGCCAGGGGTAACACCGACCCCTGGTGCACAGATAGTTCCTCCAGGTGGGTTAATTCACCCGATGTCGGCCAACTGGTCCTCCCCTATGGGGTGAAACCGGTCACCGTATGCGGCAGGCTGGGCACGGTCGGGGTTGACGGGGTTGGCAGGTACCGGATCGCCGTATCGCGATCCGCCGGGAGGGTTCTGAGGTATGCGCGTGAGGCACGTGCCAGGCGCGGTGACCGGTGCGGTATCCATGGGCTCTCGCCTGAGACGCGTACCTCGAGCCGCCCGGAGACTCTGTCTCCGGCACCGCACGATCGCCGCGGTGACCGGAGGTGTCCTCGCCATCGTCCCGGCCTGTGCCGCGGTCATCGCCGCCGGCAGCTGGGCCGCCACGGCGAGCACTGTTCATTCCGACAACGTCGCCCTCGTCGGCGGCTATGACCCGAAGAACCCGCTCGTCCAGCAGATCGGTGTCGACGGCAGCCTGCCGAACGCCCCGACCCCGCTCCCGCTCCCCGCGGACGAACTCCCCAACGGACCGCTCGGCATCCCGGTCACCGCGCTCGCCGCGTACCGCAACGCCGCCGACATCCTCATCGCCGAACAGCCCACCTGTCACATCGACTGGGCTTTGATCGCGAGTATCGGCCGCATCGAGTCCAACCACGCGCGCGGCGGCTACGTCGACGCGAAGGGCAACACCCTCGAACCGATCCTCGGCCCGCAGCTCAACGGCGCCGGACCGTTCGCGGCCATCCCGGACACCGACGGCGGCAAATTCGACGGTGACACGGTCTGGGACCGTGCCGTCGGCCCGACGCAGTTCATCCCGTCGACGTGGAAGGGCTACGCCTCCGACGGCAACGGCGACGGCGAGTCCAATCCGAACAACATCTTCGACGCGGCGCTGGGCACCGGGCGGTACCTGTGCTCCGGCGGGCTCGATCTGTCCAAACCGGACCAGTTGCGCGCGGCCGTCTTCCGCTACAACAACTCCGACACCTACGTGAACACCGTGCTGATCTGGGCCGAGGCCTACCGCACAGGTGTGCTGCCGACGCCGGACAGCAGGGTGCCCATCGGCGCCCCGAACGCCGGAGCCGCCCCGCCGCCCGCGTCGGTGCCGCCGCCTCCGGTGCCGTCGACGCCACCCGGTTCGGTGACGCCGCCGCCGTCGAGTTCGCTGCCGCCGACGAATCCGGGTTCTTCGACGTCGAAATCGACGTCAAACTCGAAGCCGCCGCAATGCCCGACGGTCACCGTCACGGAGACGGCCTCGGCCACGAGCACCAGCCCGACGACCACGACTTCGACTTCGACTCCGCCGTCGACCTGTACGTCGCCGACGACGACCACAACGACAACGACGCCGACGCCGACGGACGCCAGCGGTACCAAGTCCCCCTGATCGCATTGACTACCCTGGCGGCATGCCTCGTGTTGCCGCGATCGACTGTGGGACCAACTCCATCCGTCTGCTCGTCGCCGAGCTGACCCCCCGTCACGACGGGACGGTCGACCTGCGCGACCTGCACCGCGAGATGCGGATCGTCCGCCTCGGCCAGGGGGTCGACGCCACCGGCAGGCTGGCCCCCGAGGCGCTCGAGCGCACCCGCAAGGCGCTGGCCGACTACACGGTTGCCGCGCGCCGCAAGGGCGTCGAAAAGGTCCGCATGGTCGCGACGTCGGCGACTCGTGACGCGAGCAACCGCGACGAGTTCTTCGCGATGACGCGCGAGGTGCTCGGCACCGAGGCCGAAGTCATCAGCGGGGACGAAGAGGCGCGGCTGTCCTTCACCGGCGCAGTCGGCGAGCAGGATCCCGACGACGGCCCGTTCGTGGTGGTCGACGTGGGCGGCGGCTCGACCGAACTCGTGGTCGGGACCTGGGACGGCCGCCAGGCCGAGGTCATCGCGGCCAAGTCGGTCGACATCGGCTGTGTGCGGATCACCGAACGCGCGTTGAAGTCCGACCCGCCGACAGCGGCCGAGATCGCCGAAGCCCGCGAGCTGGCTGCCAAGGTCCTCACCGAGGCCTTCGACGTCGTGGACGTGTCCACCGCCAAGACGTGGATCGGTGTCGCCGGGACGGTCACGACCTTGACGGCCGTGGCGCAGGGCCTGTCGGAGTACGACTCCGAGCGCACCCACCTCTCGAAGCTCTCCCACGCGGACATCGACCGTGTCGCGCGGTCGCTTCTCACGGCCGACCACGCGACCCGCGCGGCGAACCCGGTGATCCACCCGGGCCGGGTCGATGTGATCGGCGGCGGTTCGGTGATCGTGCAGGTGCTGGCCGAGCAGTTCGCCACGCGCAGTGGTCCCGACGAATTGGTGATCTCCGAGCACGACATCCTCGACGGGATCGCGCTCTCGTTGGCCTGAGGTCCGGGTTTTCTCTTACGTGAAGCCATTTCTTTAGGTGATCAAGCGGTGACCTCCAGTCCGGATTAGGCCATTCGGCGCAGCGGTGTTCCTACCAACGTTGTGCTCTGACCGGGTGGTCCGGAAGACCGTCACACATTTGCAACACCAACGCACTGTGATCGGCTTCACCTGTCCCATAGCGTCGTCTCACCTTCTGGGCGGTAGGGCGCGACCAGCGCCCGCCGACAATCCGACGACGAGAGTTGGAGGGGACATGCGGGCTTCACGCGGGTTCTGGGGAGCGACGGCGGTGGTGGCCACGGCGGCCCTGCTGCTGACGGCCTGTGGGGGTGGTGGGTCCAGTGAGAACAAGGGATCCGGCGCCGCTGATGCCAACGCGGCGGTTTCGGTCTACGGCACCGAGCCGGAGAACTCGCTGATTCCCGCCAACACCAACGAGCTTGGTGGGTCCAAGGCCCTCAAGCCGGTTTTCTCGGCGCTGGTCGGCTACAAATCCGACACCGCCGAGCCGTACAACCTGATGGCCGAATCGATCACCACGACCGATTCGAAGGTCTTCGACATCAAGATCAAAAAGGGCTGGAAGTTCCACGACGGGACCGAGGTCAAGGCCAAGAACTTCGTCGACGCCTGGAACTACAGCGCGAACGGCAAGAACGGCATGCAGAACGCGTCGTTCTTCGAGCAGATCCAGGGCTACGACGAGATCAGCGCCAAGGAGCCCGCCGTCAAGGAGATGTCCGGGCTCAAGGTCGTGAACGACTACGAGTTCCAGGCCACCCTCAAGGGCCCGTTCTCGGTGTTCGCCACCAAGATCGGCTACCTCGCCTTCGCGCCGCTGCCGGACAAGTTCTTCGCCGACCCGGAGGCGTTCGCCAAGGCCCCGATCGGCAACGGACCGCTGAAGTTCGTTTCGCGCACGCCCAACCAGAACATGAAGCTCACGCGGTTCGACGAGTACCAGGGCGAGGACAAGGTCAAGTTCAAGGACCTGGAAGTCCGCATCTACACCAGCCAGGAGACCGCGTACCAGGATCTGCTGAGCAACCGCCTCGACTTCATGGAGGCGCTCCCGCCCGCGGCGAAGGCCGGTGGAAAGTACAAGACCGACCTCGGTGAGCGTCTGGTCGAAGGGAAGCTGCTCGGCATCAGCGCGCTCGCGCTCCCGTACTACGTGCCCGGCTACAACAACCTGGACCTGCGCAAGGCGATCTCGTTGGCCATCGACCGCGAGCAGATCGTCAAAACCGTCATGAACGACACCTACGCGCCCGCCGACGGCTACGTGTCGCGCGGAATCGAGGGTTACCGGCCCGGTGTCTGCGGCGAGTTCTGCAAGTTCGATCCGGTGAAGGCCAAGGAGTTCTTCGCGAAGTCCGGTTACACCGGCAAGCTGACCATCGCGTCGAACGCCGACGGTGGCCGTAAGGAACCGCTGGTCGCGGCGTGCAACAGCATCAAGAACGCGCTCGGCGTCGAATGCGACTTCGTGCCGGCGACCGACTTCGGGCAGTGGCGCAGCATCGTCAACAACCGCCAGCTGACCGGCATGGGCCGCTCCGACTGGTCCGCCGACTACCCGTCGATCGAGAACTACCTGAACCCGCGCTACAAGAGCACCGGTTCGTCGAACGACTCCACCTACAACAACCCGGCCGTCGACGCGCTGCTGACCCAGGCGGACCAGACCGCCGACAAGGCGGCCGCGATCAAGCTGTACCAGCAGGCCGAGGATCTGATCGCGAAGGATCTGCCGCAGATCCCCGTGTGGGAAGAGAAGGGTGTCGGCGGCAAGTCGAACCGTCTCAAGACCGTGAAGCTCGACTTCGGTCGTCTCGCGGACTACTCGTCCATCGAGGTCGCGGCGAAGTAATCGCGTGGTCGTGCGGTCGTGAGTGGCGATTCGGGTTCTAACCCGAATCGCCACTCACGACCCGCCGGACCGACAGCTCCCACCACGCGATCCCCAGGACGGCACGCCCATGTCCCAGTACATCCTCCGACGCCTACTCCAACTCATCCCGGTCTTCTTCGGCACGACGTTCCTCATCTACGCCCTCGTGTGGGCGGTGCCCGGTGACCCGTTCGCCGGCAAATGCGGTCAGGTCAGCTGCCCGCCCGCCTACATCGAGATGATGACCGCGAAGTTCAACCTCGACGATTCGATCTTCGTCCAGTACTTCAAATACCTCGGCAACCTGTTCACCGGCGACTGGGGCGAGACCTTCAACGGCGTCTCGGTCGGCGAACTGATCGGGAACGCCTATCCGGTGACCGTCCGGCTCGCCCTCATCGCGGTGGCCATCGAAGCGATCATCGGCCTGTCCGCCGGTATCCTGACCGGCCTGCGAGGCAAGGGTTTCCTCGACAACCTCGTGCTGATGTCCACCACGTTCCTGATCTCGATCCCGGTGTTCGTCACCGCGATCGTGCTCCAGATCGTCCTCGGTTCGGAATTGGGCATCATCGACGCGAGCGTCTCCGAGGACGCCACGATCGGCGAACTGATCGTGCCGGGAATAGCGCTCGGCAGCCTTTCCATGGCCTACATCGCCCGATTGACCAGAGCGAGCATCGCCGAAAACCGGCACGCCGACTACGTCCGCACGGCCATCGCGAAAGGACAGCCGCGCAGCCGCGTCGTCGGCGTGCACCTGCTCCGGAACTCGGTGATCCCGGTGCTGACCTTCATCGGCACCGACATCGGCGCGCTCATGGGCGGGGCCATCGTCACCGAAGGCGTGTTCAACATCAACGGCATCGGCGGGCTCATCTTCCGCGGTATCCAGAACCGGGAGGGCGCCACCGTCACCGGCGTCGTCGTCCTGCTGGTGATGGTGTACCTGCTGGTGAGTCTCACCGTCGACCTGCTCTACGCCGTTCTCGACCCGAGGATCCGTTATGACTGACCCCAATGTGGCGGGTGGCGTGTCCTCTGTGGACGTCGCCGGCGCCGGAGTCGCCGACGATTCCGCGGTGGCGCACAAACCGCGCAGCCTCGGCGGTGACGCCTGGCGGATGCTGCGCAAACGGCCGTCGTTCGTCATCTCCGCCGTCATCATCGTGCTCGTCGTGCTCATCGCGATCGCGCCCGACCTGTTCAGTTCCCGGCCCGCCGGCTTCAGCGATCTGCTCCACGCCAACGAAGGACCGTCGGCGGACGCCTGGTTCGGTTACGACAACCAGGGTTACGACGTCTACGCGCGGACCATCCACGGTGCGCGGGCGTCGCTGCTGGTCGGCGTGTTCGCCACGGTGCTGACCATCCTGATCGGCTCGGTGGTCGGGATCGTCGCCGGGTACTACGGCCGCCTCGTCGACAGCCTGTTCTCACGGGTTGGCGACATCTTCGCGGCACTGCCGTTCGTGCTCGGCGCGATCGTCATCCTGACCACCTTCAACGCACCCGGCTCGAATCCCGGCGCGGTCACCATCATCGTGCAGGTGGTGGTCTCGATCGCCGCCCTGAGCTGGCCGGTGGCGATGCGCATCATGCGGTCGGCGACACTGGTGGCCAAGCAACTCGACTACGTCAAGGCCGCGCGCGGACTAGGCGCGAGCACGCCGCGCATCGTGTTCCGGCATCTGCTGCCCAACACGGTCGCGCCGGTGCTCGTCTACGGGACCATCGCGCTCGGCGCGTTCATCGGTGCGGAAGCGACGCTGGCGTACCTCGGTGTCGGCGTGCGGCCACCGGTCGTCTCGTGGGGCGTGATGATCAGCGACGCGCGGGACTACTTCCGGGTGAACCCGCACATGCTGTTGTTCCCCGCCGGATTCGTCACCATGACCGTGCTCGCGTTCGTCATGCTCGGTGACGGGATCCGCGACGCGCTCGACCCGAAGGCCCGGTGAGCGGCTGTGACCGACGAATTGCTGCTAGAGGTGGAAGACCTCCACGTCGAGTTCCGCACGTCCGACGGTGTCGCGACCGTGCTCAACGGCGTCGACTACTCCGTGCGCGCCGGGGAAACCCTTGCCGTGCTGGGAGAATCGGGTTCCGGCAAGAGCGTGACCGCGCAGACGGTGATGGGCATCCTCGACAGTCCGCCCGCCGTCGTCACCGGTGGCGCCGTCCGCTACCGCGGCGAGGATCTGCTCACGGCCACCGAAGAGCGGCGGCGTGAAGTCCGGGGCGGGGAGATCGCGATGATCTTCCAGGACGCGCTTTCGGCGCTGAACCCCGTCTTCACCGTGGGATTCCAGATCGAGGAACAGCTGCGGGTCCGGCTCGGGATGTCCAAAAAGGACGCACGCAAGCGGGCGATCGAACTGCTCGACACCGTGCGCATCCCCGCCGCCGCCCGCCGGATCCGCGAGTACCCGCACCAGTTCTCCGGCGGGATGCGGCAGCGCGCGATGATCGCCATGTCGCTCGCGCTCGACCCCGATCTGCTGATCGCGGACGAGCCGACGACCGCGCTCGACGTCACCGTGCAGGCCCAGATCATGGACCTGCTGGCGGAGATCCAGGCCGAACGGCGGATGGGGCTGATCCTCATCACGCACGACCTCGCCGTGGTCGCCGAGGTCGCCGACCGGATCGCCGTGATGTACGCGGGCCGGATCGTCGAACAGGCCGACGTCGCCGAATTGTTCCGCTCGCCGGGGCATCCCTACACCGAGGCGCTGATGGCCTCGCTGCCGCGGCTCGACCTCAAAGGACAGACGCTGGAGACCATCAAGGGACTGCCGCCGAGCCTGCTGAACGTCCCGCCCGGCTGCCCATTCCATCCGCGCTGCCCGCGGGCGGAGAGCCGGTGCGAGACCGAACGGCCGGCTCTGCGCAACCTCGGCTTCGGCCGGGTCAGCGCCTGCCACTTCGCCGACGAGGTGGTGAGCGGCCGTGTCTGAACCCATTCTGCGGGTCGAGAACCTGGTGAAGTACTTCCCGGTGCGCGCCGGGATCCTGTTCAAACGCACCATCGGGCAGGTGAAGGCCGTCGACGGCGTCTCCTTCGACCTCATGCCAGGGGAAACGCTGGGCGTCGTCGGCGAATCCGGTTGCGGCAAGTCCACGCTGGCCCAGGTGCTGATGAGGCTGGAGGAACCCACGGGCGGCCTCGCGACCTTCGAGGGCCGCGACATCTTCGCGTTGCGGGGTGCCGAACTCCGGAAGTTGCGGCGTGAGATCCAGATCGTGCTGCAGGATCCGTACACGTCGCTGAATCCGAGAATGACGGTCGGTGACATCATCGGTGAACCCTTCGAGATCCACACCGAGGTGGCGCCGAAGGGGTCGCGGGCGGCGAAGGTGCGGGAGTTGCTCGACGTCGTCGGGCTGAACCCCGAGCACATCAACCGGTATCCGCACCAGTTCTCCGGCGGACAGCGTCAGCGCATCGGGATCGCGCGGGCACTGGCGTTGCGGCCGAAAGTGATCATCTGCGACGAGCCGGTTTCCGCGCTGGATGTTTCGATCCAGGCTCAGGTGATGAACCTGCTCGGTGAACTGCAGAAGGAATTCGGCCTTTCCTATGTGTTCATCGCACACGACCTGTCCGTTGTCCGTCACCTTTCCACGCGGGTCGCGGTGATGTATCTCGGCAAGATCGTGGAAATGGGGACCGAAGAGGAGATCTACGAGCATCCGTCGCATCCCTACACGCAGGCGTTGCTGTCCGCGGTGCCGGTCGCGGATCCGGCGTTGCGCGGGCAGCGACAGGTGATCCGCCTGGAAGGCGACGTGCCGAGCCCGCTCGATCCGCCGTCGGGCTGCCGGTTCCGCACGCGGTGCTGGAAGGCGCAGGACATTTGCGCGGATCAGGTACCCGAATTGATCACGCGGTCCGGCGGGCATTTGTCGGCCTGTCATTTCGCGGAGGAGAAAACGGTCGTCCCCTGACTTTCGTAGGGACTTCGTTGATAAGAAGAGATCACTGACGTAGCTTGCACGAATAGTTTTCTTCAGGAGGCAGGAAGTGAAAAAGCCCAGATCTCTCGTCATCGCGCTGGCGGTACCGCTGTTCGGTGCAATCGTCGCCGCGCCGATGGCGTCCGCGCAACCACAGCTTTCCGGCGCCGCCACCGAATTCTCCGTTCTGGCCCGCGAAGGTCAAAGTGTGGCTTCGGTCGAGAAGGCGATCCGCGCCGCCGGGGGCACCGTCGTGGCGAGCAACGCCGCGGTCGGCCTGATCACCGCGACCGCGCCCGCCAACGGTTTCGCCGAACGCGTCTCCGCGGACCGCTCGGTCTTCGGCGCGGCGAAAGCGAAGCCGATCGGCACCGCGCCGAAGAACGGCAAGGCGAAGGTCAAGCCGAGCGTCGTCGAGAAGGAGGGCCGCGGCGCCGCGGCCCCGTCCGCCAAGAAGCCGGCGCAAGCGCAGGCCGTCGGCATGGACCCGCTCGACGATCAGCTTTGGGGGCTCAAGTCCGTCCGGTCGGATCTTTCGCGGACCAAGCAGCCTGGTGACAAGCGCGTCAAGGTCGGCGTCATCGACACCGGCGTCGACGGGAGCCATCCGGACATCGCGCCGAACTTCGACCGCGCGGCGTCGCGGAACTTCACCAAGGACATCGTCGCCGACGTCAACGGCGCCGTGGTCGACGGACCGTGTGAATACCGCAGCTGTGTCGACCCGGCGGACCACGACGACAACGGGCACGGCACGCACGTCGCCGGCACCATCGGCGCCGCCGCGAACGGCTTCGGTGTCTCGGGTGTCGCGCCGAACGTGACGCTGGTGAACATCCGCGCCGGGCAGGACTCGGGCTTCTTCTTCCTGCAGTCGACCGTGGACGCGATCACCTACGCGGGCGACGCCGGTGTGGATGTCGTCAACATGAGCTTCTTCACGGACCCGTGGCTGTACAACTGCGCCGCGAACCCCGCGGACACGCCCGCGCAGCAGGCCGAGCAGCGCACCATCATCGAGGCGACGACCCGCGCGCTGAACTACGCGCACCGCAAGGGCGTCACCCAGGTCGTCTCGCTGGGCAACCAGCACAGCGACCTCGCCGCCCCGCAGCCGGACGCTTCCAGCCCCGGCTACCCGTCGAACAGCACGCACCCGAGGCAGATCGACAACGCGAGTTGCCTCTCGCTGCCCATCGAAGGCCCGCACACCATCGGCGTCTCGTCCTTCGGTCCTTCGCAGGCGAAGGCGGACTACTCGAACTACGGCGTCGAGCAGATCTCGGTCTCCGCGCCCGGCGGGTACTTCCGTGACGGCTTCGGCACTCCGTGGTTCCGCACGATCGAGAACCAGATCCTCTCGACGTACCCGCGCAACGTCGGCGTCGCGGAAGGCAACATCGACGCCGCCGGGAACATCACCCCCGACGGTGTCACCGCCGGTATCAAGAAGGCGACCGCCGCCGACGGCAGCGTCGGCTACTACCAGTGGCTGCAGGGCACGTCGATGGCGTCCCCGCACGCCGCGGGTGTCGCGGCGCTGATCGTTTCGCAGTACGGCAAGGGTTCGCGCGACTTCGGTATGAACCCGGACTCCGTGCAGCGGGTGCTCGAGGGCACGGCTTCGGACGTCGCCTGCCCGGTGCCGCGCACCGTCGACTACCTGGACGAAGGCCGGGACGCGTCGTTCACCGCGACCTGCACCGGTGACGCTTCGTTCAACGGCTTCTACGGTCACGGTGCCGTGGACGCCTGGTCGGCTGTTACGCGGGGTTCGCAGTACCTGCGGGGCTGATCCCTCGGTTCTTTAGTGCAATGAAGGGGCCTTTCATAGCAAAATTTGCTATGAAAGGCCCCTTCATTGCGGCGCTGGGGGTGGCCTCCTGCGTACCTGCAGGCAGAAGGGAGGCCGAGAGGGTTACTTACCCGAGGCGGTCTTGATGAACTTCGCCAGGTCCTTCGCCTGTCGCACCCGCGACTCCTCGTGCACGTACATCATGTGCCCGGCCGGGTAGTAGGCCGTGTCGATGTTCTCCCGCAGTTCCTCCGGGATCTGGAGGCGCGCCAGCACGTGCTCCGAAGCGAAGTACGGCGTAGCGCCATCGTAGTGACCGAAGGCGACATGCACCCGAAGGTGCGGGTTCGCCCGCATGGCCGAGGCCAGTGAGTCCACAGAGGACACCGAGCGACCCTCGAAGTCGGAGTACGACCAGGCTTTGAAGACGTCCGTCGACAGGACCTCGTACGGCAGGTCGTTCTCGTAGCCGAGTTCGGCGCGAACGTAGTGGTTGAGCCCGCCCGTGTAGGCGCCGATGATCCGCGAGATCGACGGGTCGTCGCTCATGTGCTCGCGGCCGCCGTCAGGCTCCCAGGTGGTGAACCGGCCGTCCATCCTGCCGACGACGAGGCCCTTGTCCCGCAACAGCTCGGTGAAGTACCGGACGTGCTCGATCCGCAGGTTGACCCGGTCCACATAGGACTCGCTGAGTCCGGTCAGGGAAGCGAGCGTCGCCACGGCCTCCGCGCGGTCCTGTGTGGACAGCCGGGCGCCGCGTGCGAGGGCCCAGGGGAGTTCCTTGGCCGCGAAGTCCTCGGCGTCGGCGAGGACGTCGTCGAGCGGCCGGTCGCCGTGAAGGCCGTGGTAGTGCGCGATCGCCGCGTACGTCGGCACGTAGAGCGAGTACGGCAGGTCGTTGCCCTCGGTGAACCGCAGGGTGCCCAGATCCAGCACGGACGAGATCAGCAGGAGCCCGTTGAGGTACATGCCGTGGCGTTCCTGCAGATGAGCCGCCAGCCCGGCCGCGCGCAGCGTGCCGTAGGACTCGCCCGCCAGGAACTTCGGCGACAGCCAGCGCTGCTTACGCGAGACCCACAGCCGGATGACCTCGCCGATGGACTCGATGTCGGCGGTGTAGCCGTGGTATTCCTTGGCGGCCTCGCCGTCCACGGCGCGTGAATAGCCGGTCGAAACCGGGTCGATGAACACCAGGTCGCTGTGCGCCAGCAGGGTTTCCTGGTTGTCGGTCAACCCGTAGGGCGGCGTGGCCGGGTCGTCGACGTCACCTGAGAGTACGCGGCGCGGGCCGAGCAGGCCCATGTGCAGCCAGACGCTCGCCGAGCCTGGCCCGCCGTTGAACGCGAACGTGACAGGGCGCGAGCCGGGCTCCGCGTCGTCGAGCGTGTAGGAGGTCACGAACACTTCGGCCTTGGCCTTGTAGCCCTCGGACTTGCCGTCGGTGATGACCTCCTTCCTCAGCACGATCCGCCCGGTCTGGGCCGTGTAGGCGAGCTTCTTGCGCTTGAGCGTCAGCGTGTGCTTCGTGGTGACCAGGTCGTCGGTCGGCTCGACCTTGGTTTCCGCCGACGGGGCGTCCTTCTCGTCGGCGGCCTTCGCGGTGTTCGAATCGGGATTGGTGTCCGGCATACCCCCAACTTACTGGCAGTCTGTAGGAGTGGACATCGTCACGGCGCATGATCGCCCGAGCACTCCTCGGCAGGCGATCGAGATCCAGGAAACCCTGCGTGGCCTGGTCGATCCCGAGGATCGCTGTCCACAAGAGATCGTCACGGTCACCGGACTCGACGTCGCCTACGACGAGGGCAGCGACCTCATCGCCGCCGCCGCGGTCACCCTCGAAACATCCGGGTTCCGCGTCGTGGAAAAGCGCACCGTCGTTTCCCGGGTTTCGTTCCCGTACGAACCCGGGCTTTTCGCCTTCCGCGAGCTGCCCCCGCTGCTCGACGCCCTCCGCTCGCTCGACCACGTCCCGGATCTCCTGGTCTGCGACGGGCACGGCCTGGCGCATCCGCGCCGGTTCGGGCTCGCGTGCCATGTCGGTGTCGTGACCGGCCTGCCGTCCATCGGGGTCGGCAAGACCCGGTTCGTCGGCGAACACGGCGAACCCGGCGCGGAACGCGGCTCGCGGGCACCCTTGCTGGACGACGGCGAGGTCGTCGGCGCGGTCCTGCGCACCCAGGACGGCGTGAAACCCGTTTATGTCTCCGTCGGCCACAAGATCTCGCTGGACAACGCGTGCCGCCAGGTGCTGCGGCTGTGCCCCTCGTTCCGCCAGCCGGAGACGACCCGGCACGCCGACCGTCTCGCCCGCGACGCGTTGAAGGAGGCGTTATGAGGTTCCATGACCTCGCCGAACTCGACGCCGAGGTCATCGGCTGCCGCGCCTGCCCGCGGCTGGTCGCGTGGCGCGAGGAGATCGCCGTGGTCAAACGCGCGGCCTTCGCCGACGAGACCTATTGGGCCAGGCCGGTGCCCGGCTTCGGCCCGCCGGACGCGTCGCTGGCGATCGTCGGTCTCGCTCCTTCGGCACACGGCGCCAACCGGACCGGCCGCCTGTTCACGGGCGACCCGTCCGGTGACGTTCTCTTCAAGGCACTTCACCGGGTCGGGGTCGCTTTGCAGCCGACGTCGACCCATATCGGTGACGGTCTCGAGCTGCGGGGGACCCGGATGGTCTCCCCGGTGAGATGCGCGCCACCCGCCAACAAGCCCACACCTGAGGAACGGGAAACCTGCCGATCCTGGCTCGCGGCCGAGCTGGAGTTGCTGCGGCCGACACTGAAAGCCGTCGTGGTGCTCGGCGCCTTCGGCTGGCAGGCGCTGCTGCCGGTGCTCGCGGAGGTGGGCTGGCCGGTGCCCGCGCCACGCCCGAAGTTCGGCCACGGCGTCGAAGTGGACCTCGGCGACCTGCGCCTTTTCGGCTGTTATCACGTGTCGCAGCGCAATGTCCAGACCGGCCGCCTGACCCTTGACATGGTGTGCGACGTCCTGGCCTCCGCGACCTCGGTGGCCGGCCTGAACTGAATCGGTGCGGAAGCCGTGGCGACGCTGGTCACAGCCGGATGGGGTCTACGAGCGATCTCAGCAGATGGGTGCGACTATAGGAATATGGCTGGTGTTAAGTCGGAACCGACACGGATCCTCGTCCTTGGTGGTGGATACGTCGGGCTCTACACGGCGTACGGGCTCCAGAAGATGCTCCGGGCCAACGAAGCGTCCGTGACGGTCGTTGACCCGCAGCCGCACATGACCTATGCCCCCTTCCTGCCCGAGGCGGCGGCCGGTGCGATCGAACCGCGGCACGTGGTCGTGCCGCTGAGGCGCGTGCTCAAGCGCTGCCACGTGCTCACCGCGCGCGTGACGAAGATCGAGCACGAGCGCAAAGCCGTGACGGTCGAGGCCGCCGACGGGCACGTCGAGCAGCTGAACTACGACGTCCTCGTGGTCGCGCTCGGCGCCGTGGCGCGCATCCTGCCGATCCCGGGCCTGGTCGAGGAAGGCATCGCCTTCAAGACCATCGGTGAGGCGATCTACCTGCGCAACCACGTCATGACGAAGCTGGACGAGGCCGCCAGCACGCTCGATCCCGAGCAGCGCAAACGCCTGTTGACGTTCACCGTCGTCGGCGGCGGGTTCGCCGGTATCGAGGCGCTCGCCGAACTCGAGGACATGACCCGCTTCGCGGTGGAGAACTACTACCCGAACCTCAAGGTCGAGGACATCCGCTGGGTGCTCGTCGAGGCGGCCGGGCGGATCCTCCCCGAGGTGCGCGAGACGCTCGGTGTGTACACCGTCGAGCAGCTCGAAAAGCGCGGCATCGAGGTCTATTTGTCGACAGCGGCGAAGTCGTTCGAAAACGGCCACGTCGTGCTCTCGGACGGCACCGAGTTCGACACCGACACGATCATCTGGACCGCCGGCGTGAAGGCGAACCCGGTGCTCGCCAGCTCGGACCTGCCGCTGGACAAGCGCGGCCGCGTCGAGGCCACCGCCGCGATGCAGGTCGTCGGGCACCCCGACGTCTGGACCGCCGGTGACAACGCCGCCGTGCCGGACCTGTCGCGCACCGAGCAGGACCCGACCGCGACCTGCCCGCCGAACGCGCAGCACGCCGTTCGCCAGGCGCGTCTGCTGGCGAAGAACATCATCAAGGTGATCCGCGGCGGCAAGCCGAAGGACTACTACCACAAGAACCTGGGTGCGGTGGCCAGCCTCGGCCTGCACAAGGGTGTCGCCGACGCGCTGAACCTGAAGATCAAGGGCTTCCCGGCCTGGCTCTTCCACCGCGCGTACCACCTCAAGGCGATGCCGACGTGGAACCGCAAGATCCGCATCCTGTTCGACTGGATGCTCGGTGGCCTGTTCCGGCGCGAGGTCATCTCGCTCGGCCAGATCAACAACCCGCGCGAGGAGTTCGACCGGCTGTCGAAGTCCTGAGTCCGGAGGTCCGTGAAGGCCTCCTTCCCTACTCTCAAGGTAGGGAAGGAGGCCTTCACGGCGTTTAAGGTGTGCCGGTGCAGGCATTCCGGAAGTCCGTACCCGCCGTTCCGCTCGCCACCGGTCTGGCCCCGGCCGACTTGGCGAAGCACGTTCTGGAGAGGATCGAGCGTGACAACGCGCACGCCCGCTCCAGGAAGAGGCGCTTTCGCTGGCGTGCCGTGTCGATCAGGCTTCTGCTGCTCGCTTTGGCCTCGGCGTCCACGATCATTCTCGGCTTGCAGAACCTCAACGGCTGGACCGGTGTGGCGTTCGCTCTCGTGGCCGTGACGACCGTGGTCGGCGCGCTCGAACCCTTCTTCGCCTGGCGTTCCCTGTGGGTCCTCATGGAAGAGGTCCAGTTCCGGCTCTATTGGCTGCGCGACGAGCTCAGCTTCTACCTCGCTTCGACCCCGCCCGAGCAGGTCGACCCCCAGGTGATCAACGCGAAGTTCGAGGAATACCAGGCAGTTTGGAACGAACTCGGTCTCCGTTGGCTCGAATATCGGCGTACTGAAGCCGCGAACTGAGGGACATCGCCTAGGCTGTCCCGTGCCCCGGTAGCCCAACTGGCAGAGGCAGTCGACTTAAAATCGACCCAGTGCGGGTTCGATCCCCGTCCGGGGCACAGCCAGTCGTACCCCACCAAGATCGTCAGATCGTCGCCGTCATGGCTAGTTCGATCATTTCCGTCCAGTTCAGGCGGACGCCCTCGGCGTTCGCGGTGCGGCGCTGCGCTGGGGTGAGTGTTTCGGCCGGCTCGGTCTCGTGCGGGCCCGCGCCGGCATAGGAGACGCTCGCCCGGTCCAATCCCAGCTGGTCCGCGCGGTGGACGATCGCGGTTTCCAAGATGGCCGCGTCGACGGGCCTGCCGACGCGCAGCAGCAGCTCCACGGCGACGTTCATCGTGAAGAGGACATGACAGACGTCGCCTTCGGCTTGGAACCGGACGATGGCCCGTCGCACGGCGCCCGCGGCGTCGCCGAGCTGCTCAGCGGTTTTCGCGCGCCCCAGCAGGGACTTGCCGAGCGCGAACTCCGCCCATCCCGCGAGCCAGCCGTTGTCGGCCGAGCGGGCGACCTCGGCCAGCGTCTCCTCACCGGCGCGGACTTGTCCCCGCTCGACGAGAACGGCACCGAGGACCATGCGGGCTCCCAGGACCAGCCAGTCCGACCGCGTCAGTCCGCCGATGACGATCGCCTTCTCCGCGGCTGCTCGTGCTTGGCCGAGTTCGCCGGTGTGCAACCACGCCACCGAGTGATAGAAGAGCGCCGAGCCGTGCAGAATCTGGTGCTCTTCGTCGACTTGCCCGCCGGTGAGAGCGAAGGTCTCGTCGCCGAGGCGGCGCCCTTCGGCGATGTCGCCGGCGAAGTAGGCGAGGTTGGCGGCCGCGGAGAGTGCGCGTGCCCGGTCCGCTGTCGCCGCGTCGGTCGTGGCGCGCAGCGCGGCGCCGACCAGTTCCCGTCCCTCGGTGAGGTGACCGCTGCGGGTCCAGAACCAGTCGAGCAAACCGACCGTGCGCAGGGCCGCTGCGGGGCGGTGGGCAAGGTCGTGGCTGATGCCGGCGCGCAGATTCGGCCACTCACGGTTCAGCGCGGCCACCGCCAGGCCCGACTGGTCGCCGATGAGCATCACGGCGCAGTCGGCCGCCAACCCCCGTACCCATACGGCGTGCCCGTCCCGGGTGGCGCCCGGCGTCGGATCCGCTGACTCGCAGTATGCGCGGATCGTTTCCAGCATCCGATAGCGCGATGGCGTAGTCGTCGTGTCGGCCAGCACCACCGAGCGGGAGATCAGCGACGACAGCGACGCGAACTCCGACGCGTTGCCCGCGGCCGCGGCCATGGGGAAGCCGCCTTCGAACGGCCACAGACGCAGCAGGAGCGTCCGGTCGGCGGCGGAAAGCGGTTCGATGCTCCAGGCGATGGCTTCGCGGAGTGTCGCGTGCGGGGTCAGCGATCCGCGTGGCACCGGCCCGAGTACGGCGAAACGATCTGACAGCGCTTCGGCGATTTCCTCGAGTCCGAGGACTTTCGCGCGCGCCGCGGCGAGTTCGATCGCGAGCGGAAGACCGTCCAGCGCCTCGCACACCCGTGTCGCGTGGGTGAGCTCGTCGGGTGAGGGCGTCCAGCCGGGGCGAGCCGCGCGCACCCGATCGACGAGCAGCGTCACGGCCGTTTCGGTGTGCAGCGGGCTCAACGGCAGCATCGCCTCGCCGTCGATGTCCAGTGGTTCCCGGCTGGTGGTGAGGACGCGCAGCCCGGGACACCCGGCGAGCAGTTCCGCGACGAGCCCGGCGACGGCCGGGACGAGATGCTCGCAGTTGTCGAGGACCAGCAGGCCGGAGCGGACCGCCAGCGCACGGACCAGTGCGCGCCGTGGATCTCCCGCGATCTTGACCAGTCCGACGGCGTCGGCGACGGCCTGCGGCAACACCGCCGCCTGACCGACATCGGCGAGCCGGACCAGCCACGCCTCCCGGCCGGCCAGATGCTCCGCGGCCAGCCGGGTCTTGCCGACTCCCGCGGGACCGACCACGGTCACCAGCCTCTGCTCGTCCAGCAGTCGCGCCAGTGTCCGCAGCTCCGATTCCCGGCCTACGAGCGAAGCCAGCGGGCGTCGATGAGTGATGGCCGTGCGCTCCCGGATGTCCGTGCCGGGAAGTGCCGGGTCCTCGGTGAGGATCCGCTGGCGCAGATCTCTCAGCGCGGGACCGGGGTCGATGCCGAGTTCGCCCGCGAGACGCTCCTTGGCCTGGTCGTAGGCGGCGAGCGCGTCGGCCTGGCGCCCGGTGCCGTGAAGCGCGAGCATGAGCAACATCCACAACGGTTCCCGGAGCGGATGTGCCACCACCAGGCCGCGCAGTTCCCCGACTACGGTGCCGTCCCCGGTGCCCAGCCGTGCGCGGAGGTGCTCCTCGGTGAGGGTGAGCCGGACTTCGTTCAGACGAGCCGCTTCGGCCGCCGCGGCGCCGTGCAACTCGACGTCGTCGAAAGGGCGTCCGCGCCACAGGCGCAGCGCTGCCCCGAACCGCAGTGCCGCGGCCGCGTGCTCACCTGCCCGCTGAGCGGCTCGGCCTCGTGCAATGAGGTCCTCGAAAACAGTCAGGTCCATCTCCTCCGGCCGCACCGAGATCCGGTAACCGCCGTTGCCTGCCGTCAACCGCCGCTCGCCCTCCGGCGCGAGCACCCGCCGCAGCCCGGCGATGTGGGTGCGCAGGTTGACCGCGGCGGACCGGGGTGCCGGCTCACCCCACACCATGTCGACCAATTCGCTACTCGGCACGACCCGGTTGGAATGCAGCAGCAACGCCGTGAGCACCGCGCGCCGCCGCCCCGGCCCCACTGGTCGAGGCACCCCTTCGGCGACCACTTCCCATGGACCCAATATTCGGAATTCCATAACCCGCCCCCCGGATCGCTGAGGCGATTCCAGCAATTCCGGCGCCCCGGTGTCAATGATCTCGCCCTTTCGGGCAGCTGCTCCTGTACTCGGGTGAGTGCTGAGCTTGTACGCCGGAGAACGCACAGTGGGGGTCCGGTAAACAATTCTGAGTTCAGGGGAGAAACGATGAGTAAAGCGTTGAGGTGGGCCGCGGTGTTCGCGCTGGTGACCGCGGCGGGTTTCGGTACCGCCGCCGCGCAGGCGTCGCCGACGGAGGAAAGGGTGTCCGGTGTTTCGTCGCAGCAGGTCCAGCGGGCGGAGAAGATCGAAGGCGACCGAACCGCCCTCGCTCCCGGGACCGCCCACGGTGGACGAGCCCAGTACTGCGGCATCAAGGGGCTGAGAAATCTCTGGCTGCCGATCGGCGGTCTCCGTCCCGGTCACGGGGCCGTGCTTTCGGTCGCCGAATCGGGTAGCGGTGGCGTCGAATTCATCGGGAACGCGGTGATCAACATGCAGAACACCGCGGTGCAGACCGACGGTGTGCTGTTCCAGGTCGACGTGCAATGGGACAGCGGACTGTGCATTTGGGTGAAGTACGTCGCGGTCATGTGATGTCCTGACGGGAACCCGGAAGGCGGTCGCCTTCCGGGTTCCCGTTCCGCTCTGTGGACGTCCTGGTCCGCGCGGACCGCCGCTGCCGACAATGACCCGCATGACCGGAACCGGCCTGACCGATGAAGCCACCTACGACCGCGTTCGGCTCGCCCAGTGGCGTGCGGGGGAGGCGCGGGGTGACGGGATATCGCGGCGTGGGCTGCTTCGGCTGGCGGCCGGTGGGTCACTCGCGCTGACGGCGTTCGGCACGGTGGCGGGAACGGCGTCGGCGGCCTCGCCGATCGTGAAACCCTTGCCGCCGGAGATCTTCGAGGTCTACGGCACCAACGCGGAGACACGCTGGGAGGCGTTGAGCGGGCAGGGCTATCTGACGCCGGTCGAGCGGTTCTTCGTGCGAAACCACACCGCCACCCCATCGATCGACGCGGGCACCTGGCGGCTGAAGCTGTTCGGAACCGGGTTGCGCGGCGCGCCGACGGCGGACAGGCCCGTCGAATTCACCTACCATGACCTGCTCCGGTTGCCTTCGGAGACGATCACTTCCGCGATCGAATGCGCGGGTAACGGGCGGAGTTTCTTCACCGGTCAGCAAGGGCAGGCGGTGTCCGGCACGGCGTGGAAGCTCGGCGCGATCGGGGTCGCGCGCTGGCGCGGTGTCCGGCTCTCCACCGTGCTGGCCAAGGCCGGGTTGACGCGGCACGCGGTGGACGTCCTGCCGGAAGGGCTGGACGCCGACTACGTCACCGGCGGGGTCGACCTGGGGAAGGTGCGCCGCCCGCTGCCGGTCGAGAAAGCGTTGCAGGACGTTCTGCTCGCCTACGAGATGAACGGGCGCCCGCTCCCGCCGGACCACGGCCATCCGGTGCGGCTCGTCGTGCCGTCCTGGGTCGGGATCTCGTCCATCAAATGGCTGGGGCGTATCGAAGTCTCGGAAACGCCACTCGTGTCGCCGTGGAGCACGCAGTACTACCGGCTGCTCGGGCCGGACTATCCGGCCGACGGCACGGTCGTCACCCGGCAGGTGGTCAAGAGCGCGTTCGAACTGCCGTGGAACGCCGAGTTCACGGCCGGCGGCAGGGCGGTGCTGCGTGGCCGGTCATGGTCGGGCAACGGCCGGATCCGCCGGGTGGAAGTCGACACCGGCGACGGCTGGCGGCAGGCGAAGTTCGTGGGCGCGGCGGCGGATCGGGGCTGGCAACGCTGGGAATTCCCTTGGCGCCCCACGGTTTCCGGTGCCCATACCCTCCGGGCGCGGGCCACGGACATCACCGGCGTCACCCAGCCGGAAGTGACCCCGCTCAACACCCAGGGCTACCTGTTCGACGCCGTCGTCCGGCATCCGGTCCGGGTGGTGTGAGATGACACAGCCGCTCGCGCTGAGCCAGGAACCGGCCGTCGAACTGACGCTGGCGTTACGGGTGAGCACCGACTCGGAGCATGCCGCCGCGATCGCCGCGCGCCTGCTTGAGTCCTTTGAGGACACTGTCGGCGTGACCCTGACGGCTCGCACCGTCCCAGCGGATTCCGGCCAGGTCATCGAACTCGCCGGACGACGGCGACGATCCGGCGAACCCGCGCCGCCGCTGCGCATCGAACCCGATTCGCGGCGAGTGCTGCTGCGTGGCGAGGTACTGGAATTCACCAGACTGGAATTCGACCTCCTGCTGTTCCTGAGCCGGAATCCGGACCGCGTCTTCGACCGCCTCACGCTGATGGCGCAGGTGTGGGGGCTGTCCGGCGGCAACGGGCGGACCGTGGACGTCCACGTCCGCAAGATCCGCGGGAAACTCGAACCCGTGCTGACGCCGATCACGACGGTGCGCGGGGTCGGCTACCGGTTCGACGGGGCAGGCCAGGTGCTCATCGCTGACTGATCATCACCGGACAAAGCCTGGATGCCAGGATACGAGCCGTGACTCCGACCTACGTTTTCGTGCACGGTTCCAGCAGCGCCTCGTTCACCTGGGGTCCGCTGCAACGCGAACTCGCCCTGCTCGGCCACCGCACGCTGGCCGTCGACCTTCCCGGACACGGGTTCGCCGCCGGTTTCCACGCCGCTTACCAAGCGCCGCAAGACCTCGAAGTGCTGGCCACGGCACCGTCGAACCAGGCGGGTGTCACGCTGGCCGAGGCCGTCGAGCAGGTGGTGGACGTCGTGCGCGAGGTCGCCGAGTACGGGCCGGTCGTCCTGGTCGGGCACAGCCGGGGTGGCGTCACGCTCACCGGGGTCGGCAACGCCGTCCCGGAACTGATCGACCGGATCGTCTACATCTCCGCGTGGTGCTGCGTCGACGCGACGGTGGGCGAGTACATGCAGGGACCCGAGTACGCGAGCAGTGCGCTCAACGACGTCGGCGGTGTCGTCGTCGCCGATCCCGCCGTGCTCGGGGCGCTCCGGATGAACTGGCGCACCGCCGATCCCACGCTGCTGGCCGCCTTGAAGACGGCGATGCTCGAAGACGGCACCGAGCAGGAATTCTTGGCCTACCTCAACACTCTTGAGCCGGACGAGAGCCTCGACGCCGGTACCGAACGCGCCGACGCGGCCACCTGGGGCCGGATCCCGCGCACGTATCTCAGGCTCACCGAGGACCGGTCGATGCCGCTCGCGCTGCAGGACCGCTTCATCAAGGAGGCGGACGCGCTCACCCCGGACAACCCGACCGACGTGCGCTCGCTCGTGAGCGGCCACGTCCGTTTCCTCATCCACCCGAAGGAGGCGGCCGCCGTCCTCGCCGGGCTCGCGTAGTCCCGCGGGTACTGTTCCGCCGGGGGGAGGAGGAGACCCGAAAGCGATGACGGACGGACAGTTCACCAAAGGACATCTGATCACGTTGCTGATCAGTTCCGCGATCGGCGTGGGATTCGGTGCCGGATGGTGGTTCTTCGGCGCTTCATCCGCCGGATCGGCGCCGCTGGTCGTGGTGGGTGTCGTCGTGGTGCTGGCATTGGCCGGCTGGCTGGCACTGACCGCCCGCCGCGGTGCCGGTCTGCCCGCGGGCGGAGGCCGGGAGGAAAGCCCGTTCGGCAAGCGGTACGGGATCGCCGTGCTGCTCATGCTGGTGGGGATCTTCGCCGGGGCGCGGGTGCTCTCGGCGGTCTTCGAAGTTCCCGAGGCCGTGCCCGCGTGGGTTTTGTTCGTTGTCGGGCTGCACTTCTTGCCGTTCGCGAAGTTGTTCGGCTCGCGGCGTTTCCTGGTGCTGAGCGCTTTGTTGTGCGTCGTCGCCGTGCTGGCCGCCGTGCTCGCGATCGCGGGGTGGACGGCCGCGTGGCAGCTCGTGCCGGGCTTCGGCGGCGCCGTGGTGCTCTGGGCGACCGTCGCCGCCGGGTTGCTCGCGACGGACCGTCAGGGAGTGACGAGCCCGGCTTCGTAGGCGAAGATCGTCAGCTGGACCCGGTTGGTCGCGTCGAGTTTCGCGAAGATCCGGGTGATGTGGGTCTTCACGGTCGCTTCGCTCAGGTGCAGTTCCGCGCCGATTTCGGCGTTGGTCCCGCCCTGCGCGACAGCCGTGACGATGTCCCGCTCGCGTTCGGTCAGGGTCCTCAGTCCCGCTCGCGCCCGATGGCGGCGAGGGCTCGTCCTGGTCGCGACGAAATGCCCGATGAGTTTCCGCGTCGTCCGCGGCGACAACATCGCCTCGCCCGCCGCGACCACGCGCACCGCGTCGATGATCTCCTGCGGTGACCCCTCTTTCAGCAGGAATCCGCTGGCGCCCGCGCCGAGCGCGTCGAAGACGTACTCGTCGAGGTCGTACGTGGTCAGGACGAGGACCTTCGGCGGGTTGGGGAGCGCGGTGACGGCGGCGGTCGCGACGAGGCCGTTCATCCGCCGCATCCTGATGTCCATCAGCACGACGTCGGGTGCGTGCATGGTCACCTTCGGCACGGCCTCGTCCCCGTCGCCGGCTTCCGCGACGACCTGGATGTCGCCCGCGCTCGACAGGATCATCGACAAGCCGGTTCGCACGAGGGGATCGTCGTCGACGAGCAGCACTCGCAGTGGGCGCTGGTTCACCCGGACAGGTTAGTGGTGTCCCCACGGTAGCCAAGCCCGGACGGCGAATGTGCGCTCTTCGGTGGGGCCGGTGCTGACGTTCCCGCCGATCAGCGTGACGCGTTCGCCGATCCCGGTCAGCCCGGAGCCCGCACCCGGCGCCTTGCCGGCGGGAGCCGTCGCGGGCAGTGGATTGACGACCTCGACGGTGAGCCCGTTCCCCGGCCCTCCGCGAACCGAAACCTCGGCCGTCGCACCCGGAGCGTGTTTCAGGATGTTGGTCATCGACTCCTGGACGATCCGGTACGCGGTCGTGCCGAGCAACGCCGGCGCGCCGCCCGCGTCGTCGAGCAGGATCGTCACGTTGACCCCGAGTCCGGCCCGGCGGGCGTTGGCGACCAGTTCGGGGATGTCGGCCAGCGTCGGCTGCGGCGGTTCCGGATGGGTTCCGTTCTCCCCGTTTTCGCCGAATCCCTGGCCGTCGCGCAGCACACCGATGACCTGCCTCAGATCTTCGAGCGACTGGCGCGCCGTCGTGCGGACGGTCTTCGCCGCTTCCGTCGTCGCGGGTCCTTTGCTGACCTCGAGCGCGCCGGCTTGCAGTGACAGCAGGGAAAGCCGGTGCCCGAGGACGTCGTGCATCTCGCGCGCGATCCGGGTGCGTTCCGCGCGCCGGGTCATCTCGGCACGGAGTTCTTCTTCCTTGGCCTCACGGATCGCGAGGGTGTCCTGCATCCCGCGCACGACCCCGACGGTGAGCGGCACGGCCGTCATCACGACGGCGACCGTCAGCGTTCCCATCACCTGCACCGCGGAGAACTGCTTGCCGACGACCTGCCCCGCGACGGTCACGTCGGGATGGCGGTTGGCGTCGCCGAACAACGCCCACGCCGTGGCGAGGTAGACGAGCACGGACCCGAGCCAAAGGAAACGGTCGCGGCGGCGCGCGGCCATCGCGGCGAGGGCGAGCGCGTCGGCCAGCGCGTCGGAGCGGAAGCAAAGCGGCGGCACCAAGGCGATGGCGAGGACGAGTTCCGGCCATTTGTGCCGCCAGCAGAGCATGACCGCGGCGCCGATACCGGTGAAGAAGCCGAGCGTGGACCACCAGGTCGGGTCGAACGATCGCGTCGCCGGAAGATACCCCTGGGCGCTGAAGACGAAAATGCTGCTGATCACGCACGCCGCGACCGCCACCACGGTGAGCACCACACCCAGCACACGCCTTGCCATGCGCTGAGCGTACGCAGGCGGGCCGGGCCACCCGCATCAGCGGAACCGATCCTTCGAAACGCGCGGATTACGACTTTCGTCGTAACGGGTCGGCGCGCCGAGGACGATGCGCCCGCCTCGGGATCACTGGTTGTATGCCGCCTCGTTCATCCCGTTGGAAAGGAAAAACCCTCGTGACCCAGCAAACCCCCTACACGCCGGCCCCGCAAGCCCCCGCCAGTCCGATGCCGCCCCGCAACGGCATCGGCGTCACGGGCTTCGTCCTCGGCCTGGTGGGGCTGGTCTTCTCCCCGATCCCGTTCGTCGGCGTCATCGCGTGGCCGCTGGTGATCCTCGGCCTGATCTTCTCGATCATCGGGCTGATCCGCGTCAAGAACGGGAAGGCCTCCAACAAGGGGCTCTCCATCACCGGTATCGCCTTGTCCGCACTCGGGCTCGTGGTCTGCGTGGTGTGGATCTTCGTGTTCAACGCGGCGGTCAACGAAGTCAACAACGAGATCAACCGCACCGCGAAGGTGTCCTACGAGATCACCGGCGACGCCACGAACGTCGAGGTCATCTACGGCGAGGTGCTCAACCCCGTCACCGAAACGATTCCGGCGCTGCCGTGGAACAAGGAAGTCGAGAACAAGGGCGTCTACAAGGGCGGGACGCTCACGGTGACCACCGGCGAGACCGGCGGCTCCGTCACCTGCAAGATCACCGTCGACGGCGCCGTGGTTTCGACCAAGACCGCTTCCGGCGAATTCGCGATGGCCGCCTGCACCGGAGTGTGACGGCCGGACCGTGAAAGGCCTCCTTCGCCATTCTCGGGGTGGCGGGGAGGCCTTCGCGATTCCGGCATGATGCGGTCATGACCCATCCGTTCGCCCCGCCCGCCCACGAACGCCACTGGATCGAAACCGTCACCGAACTGGCCAGGGACTTCGCGGCGAGCGCCGCCGAGTTCGACGAGACGGCCGAGCTGCCCATCGCCAACCTCCGCGCGTTGCACGCGACCGGACTCGACAGGGCGACGTTGCCCGCGGAATTCGGCGGTGAAGACCTCAGCTACCGGTCCTACGGCGAGATCGTCCGGATCCTCAGCGCGGCCTGTTCGTCGACGGCGTGCGTCTGGGTGATGCACATCGGCGCCGCCGTCGGGCTGGTCCAGCTGTCCGCTCCCGATGTCGGCCGCTTCTACGCCGGGGAGCTCATCGACGGCAAGCGGTTCGCCAACGCGCTGTCGGAACCGAGCGGCGGCAACATGTTCCTGATGCCGCAACAGATAGCCGAGCCCATCGAGGGCGGGCACCGGCTCACCGGTGCCAAGCGGTTCGTTTCCGGTTGCGAGGTCGCCGACCACTTCCTGGTGAACGCGCTCGTCGACGGCGTCCCGACGTTCTTCGGCGTATCGCCGGACGAAACGATGACCTTCGTGCCCATCTGGGACACGATGGGACTGCGCGCCAGCAGGAGTCAGCTCGTCTCCTTCGAAGGGACGGTCCTGCGAGACGACCGCAGGTGCCCGCCCTCGGCCGAGCAACGTCCGAACCACATCGCGGCGGGCCTCGCCTTCTTGTCCCTGGGGATCGCCGACGCGGCGGAGGACGCTCTGATCGCGCACTCCCGAAGCCGCGTCATCCCGGTGACCGGGCAGCCGCTAGCCGAAATGCAATGGCTGCAGTTCGAAGTCGCGGACGTCCACACACGCCTCGAAGCCGCTCGTATGTACTCCCGGAACATGGCGTGGCTGGCAGATCAGAACTCGCCGGAGTTCATGCCCGCGACCATGACGGCGAAGGTGCTCGCGAACGAGATCGCCCGCGACGTCGCCCAGTTGGCGCTGAAGGCGGGCGGTGGTTCGGGATTTCTGCGCACTTCGCCGATCCAGCGGCTGTTCCGGGACGCGCAGGCGGGCGGCCTGATGGCCTACTCGGCCGAAGTCTGCAAGGACCGGATCGGCAAGACGGTGCTCCTGCCGCAGGACTGACCTCGGATGGCCGGCCGGGTGACGTCAAGCCCGGCCGGTCCCGCCGAAGCGGGTCAGCAGCAGCCGGTGCCACTGCAGTCGCAGTCGCACCAATCGTCGATACGCATGGTCATCCACCTCCTCCCTCGGGTTCGCGGTCAGGCGGGCACCAGGCGCCGGGAAGCGGATCGGCGCACTTGGCGCCGGACATCCCGGACAGCATGGAAGTGAGTTCGGCGTGCAGTTCGCCGAGCCGCGTCATCTCCGCTTCGATCTCGGTGAGATGGCGTTCCAGCATGGTTTCGGCGGGTTCACACGGGCAGACCCCGGTGTCGCGCACGCTCAGCAGGTCACCGATCTCCGTCAGCGTCAGCCCGAGCCGCTGGGTGCCGCGGATGAACCGCAGCCTGTCGATGACGTTCTCGTCGTAGCGCCGATGCGCCCCGGTCGTCCGCGCCGGGGCGGGCAGGAGACCGATGCGCTCGTAGTAGCGGACGGTGTCCGGCCGCACCCCGGCGCGGGCGGTCACCTGGGACATGGTCAACGCCGTCAGCGCCGTCGTCGCTTCGGTTCGCATGACACGAGGGTAGAACTTGGACCCGGCTCCAGAATCAAGCCCGGAATTCGACTGGGCTCACCAGGAGAAGACGACGGCCCCGCGCGTCCGCATCATTCGAAAGGGTGGAAACGGCGAGAGGACGGCACGGTGACTGACTTCCGGAACGTGATCAGGGACCTCACCACGGAGGGCGAACAGGTCGACGCCCTGGTGGCCGGCCTGGACGACGCGGGATGGGAGCTGCCGACACCCGCGGCGGGCTGGTCGGTCAAACACCAGATCGCCCATCTCTCCTTCATCTTCAAGATCGCCGGACTGTCCGCGGGCGAGCCGCGGAAGTTCGCCGAAGTCATGAAGAGCTCGATGGTGCGCGGGTTCGACGCCGCCGTCAACGCGGCCCTCGACGACTACCTCGGCGACCCCAACGAGGTCCTGCTCGGCCGCTGGCGCGCCGAACGTGACGCCGGCATCAAGGCGCTCGCCGCGGTCCCGGCGGGCCAGGTCGTGCCGTGGCTGGTCAACCCGCTGCCGCCGGCGATCCTCGCCTGCGCCGGGATGATGGAACTGTTCGCCCACGGGCAGGACGTCGCGGACGCGCTGGGCGTGCGGCCGGAGCGGACGGACCGGCTCGCGTACCTCGTCGGCTTCGCCGTCCGGGTGCGGGACTTCGGCTACGAGGCGCGGGGCCTGACCCCGCCGGAGCAGGAGTTCCGGTTCGAGATCACCTCGCCGTCCGGCCGGTTGTGGACGTTCGGACCCGAGGAATCGCGGCAGCGGATCACCGGGAGCGCGGAGGACTTCTGTCTCCTCGTCACGCGGCGTCGTCATCGCGACGACCTCGACATCCGTGCCGAAGGCGCGCTGGCGGACCACTGGCTGGACATCGCGCAGGCGTACCGCGGCCCCGCGGGCGAGGGACGCGTGCCGGGACAGTTCGACCGCTGAAAACCGCGCCACATCCGTGGCGATTACGGCATCCTGGAAGTCGCGATCAACTCCGCTCGGTGCGATCGTCGTCGGCACACGGGGTCTAGGAGGCGATCGTGGCAAGGGTGTGGCTGATCAGGCATGGGGAAAGCGAGTCCAACGCGGGTCTTCCCGGCGGGGAGCCGGGGGCTTCGGCGCTGACCGGACTCGGCAGGCGGCAAGCCGTCGAAATCGCGGATTCGCTGGCCGAACCGCCTCGGTTGATCGTGACGTCGCCGTTCGTGCGGGCGCGGCAGACCGCCGAGCCGACGATCGAGCGGTTCCCCGGCGCGGAGCTCGAGGAGTGGCCTGTCCAGGAGTTCACCTTTCTCGGCGAACTCCATGGACAGGTCACCACCACCGCCACCCGTAAGCCGTACACCGAGGCCTACTGGGATCGGGCCGATCCCCACCACGCGGTGAACGGCGCGGAATCCTTCGCTGCCCTCTACGCCCGGACCCAGGACTTCCTGGCGCGGCTGGGAGAACGGGAACCCGGGCCGATCGCCGTCTTCACGCACGGGCTCTTCATCCGAGCGGTCATGTGGTCACTGCTGACCGGGATCACCACCCCGGACAGCGAGGCCATGCGCGGATTCCGGACGTTCGCCGACACCTACCAGGTGCCGAACGGCAACATCACCGAATTGCGGTACACCGCCGGAAAGCGGACTCCGCGAGTGGTGGTGCCGCTCGTCTCCCGGTTCGCCGACCGCTAGGGCTTCAGCAGCAGCTGGAGCTTGTTCACCCCGGTCATGTTCGGGCTGGGGATGAACGACGGCGGAACGGCCGGATCGGTACGCAGGGCCGGGAACCGGTCCAGCAGGATGTTGAGCGCCGTCTTGCCTTCCAGCCTGGCGAGCGGGGCGCCGATGCAGAAATGGATCCCGCGGCCGAAGGCCAGATGCGGATTGTGCGCCCTCGCCGGGTCGAAGGTGCCCGGATCCTTGAACGTGCGCGGATCCCGGTTCGCCGCCGCGACCCAGATGGCGAGCATGCTGTCCGCGGGGACCGTCTTCCCGCCCAGCTCGACGTCGGTCGTCGTGGCGCGGGCGACGAGGGCGAACGGGCTGAGGAAGCGCAGCGATTCCTCGATGGTGGCCGGAAGCAGCGCACGGTCCTCGCGGACGCGCCGGTACTCGTCCGGATGGGAATCCAGGCACAGCACCGTGTTCCCGAGCAGCATCGTGGTGGTGATGTGCCCGGCGAGCAGCAGCACGTTCGCGAAGTTGACGACTTCGTTCTGCGTGAGTTTCGCGCCGTCCACCTCGGCTTCGACGAGTTTGGTCAGCAGGTCCTCGCGCGGGTTCCGCCGTCGGTCCTCGACGTGCTCGGCAAGGTAGTTCACCAGGTTCTTCAGCTGCTCCGCGGTTTCCTCGGAGGCCTTCTTGTCCTCCTCGGTCTGCTTGATCAGCGACCGCTGCTGGCTGTTCCGCAGCATCGTGTCGACCCATTCCTTGAACAGGTCGCGATCGCTCGCCGGGATGCCGAGCAGTTCGGCGATGACGATCACCGGCAGCGGATAAGCCAGATGCGTCACCAGTTCCATCGAGTCCGCGCCGTCGACCGCGTCGAGGAGCTCGTTCGTCAACGCGGCGATCCGCGGTTCGAGATCCGCGACGACCTTCGGCGTGAAGGCGTGACTCACCAGCGTGCGCAGCTTCTTGTGGTCCGGCGGGTCCATCTGGAGCAGGTTGCCCTCGACGAACAGGTCCTTGTCCGGTGCGATCTCCTGGGGGATCAGCCGGGCGGTGTCGGAGGAGAACACCTTGGGATCACTCAGGGTCTCCAACGCCTCGGCGTGGCCGTAGACGTTCCACATGCCCGTCTCGGCGTCGAAGTGGACCGGGTCGGCCGGGAATTCCCCTCGAAGCCAGAACTGGCCTTCGTGGATGCCCCAGGTTTCGGCGATCGTGGTCATGGCTTGCCCCCTTCTTCTCGTGGTGGAGGAGCGCGGATCAAGCGGGCTCCCCGGCACCGTCCTTCCGGTAGATCCAGGCGCGATAGGACGAGATCAGTTCACGGAACGCCTGGATCACTTCGGCCGCGGTGGCGGCCAGATCCGCCGTGGACGGTGGCTCCGGCGGCTCGAACGCCGTCCGGATGATGTGCGCGAGGGCGTCGGCCTTCTCTTCGGAGGTGAGGCCGGTGCCGTCGGTGGTGAAGCTGTCCATCAGGTAGAACCCCAGCGCCGAGGCGCGGAGGGAAAAGAGCAGGTTCGGGATGTCGTCGCGCAACAGGCCCCGATCGGTCATCGTCTTCAGGTACCGATCGGTCACGACCGCGTCCTGATCCTGCAAGGGATGTTTCTTCAGCCTGCCCAGCATTTCGGTGTTGCCGGTGATGAGTGCGCCGAGCAACGGGTTTCGCTGGGTGTACAGGAAAACGGCCCGCTGGAACCGATGCGGGACGACTTCCGCCGGATCCTCGTCCAGCCGATCGAGAATGGTCTCGGCGGCTCGAAGGGATTCACGCAGGAGCAATGCGTGGAAGAGGGTTTCCTTGGTGGGCCAATGCAGGTAGATCGTGCCCTTCCCGATGCCCGCCTGGCTCGCGATGTCCTCGATGGTCACCTTGCGATAGCCCAGCCGCGACAGCAGGACGCCGGCCGCGTCGAGGATGCGATCGGCGCGGCCGGCGGTGCGGTCCGGACGTTCTGCCACGTGCGCTCCCAGTCTCTGACTTCGTGACCAGATTTGCTCATCTGGTCATCCGGTCAAGTTCGACGGTAGCGCCAAGCGCGGGGATCCGGCAAGGAAATGGACGAGTTCTTAACGCAGACGATGGGCGAGCATGAAGTTCCAGATCACCGGCGTGGCGTCGATGACGGTCGGCGTGGCGGAGTCGTTGTTCGGCGCCGTGCTCGGCCAGACATGCCCGGCGCCTTCGACCCGGTAATGCTGGAGCGAGCAACCGAGCCAGCGCTGGACGGTGACGCCGGCCTGCGGCGAGTACTGGATCGGACGCGGGAAGCAGCCGTTCCGGTCGGACCACGCGGCGAGCCAGTCCGGCAGTGTCGGCAGGCCCTTTGCGGGATTTCCGGTGTAAGGGATCGTCGCGTCGGCCGTTCCGTGGAAGTCGAGGATCGGAGCGGGACGCGACGGGTGGCATTCGCCGCCTTGCGGATAGAACGCGCCGGCGACCGGGGCGAACGCCGCGATCCGGCCCGGCATCCGGCAGGCGAGGACGCCGACGAACCCGCCGCCGTTCGACTTGCCCGTCGCGTAGATCCGGTGGGAGTCGACGCACAGTTCACGCTGGAGCGTGTTCAGCAGATCGCTGGTGAAGAGCACGTCGTCAGCGTCCGCGGAATACGGCGCGCCGGTCCATGCCGACTCGCCGTCAGTACCCGGAAGTCCTTGCGGGTAGACGGAAATCGCGTTATGCGCGGAAAACCCGGACAGCTCCTCCTGATATTTCGACGTCCGTTTGTGGCCATGGAACGACAACACCAGCGGGTACTGCCGCGAAGGCCGGTATCGCGCCGGAACGTGCACCGTGTACTCACGGACCAGGCCTCCGGACGTCACGGTCCGCAGTGTCGTCGCCCCGGCCGGCACCGGGGGCGGACGGTGACAGCCGGTGGTCCGCACCGGATGATCGATCGGCGACGGCACGGCCGACGTCACCGGCGCGGCCGACGCCACCGGCGCGGCGAGCAGGCTCAGTCCGGCAACGGCGGCGGCCGTCAGAGCGAGACGGCGCAGGGACTTCGTGGGACCAGGCACGCGATCCTCCTTGATCGGGCGGCAGGGCGGTGATCAGGGTCACCCCTGACGCGGGCCTGGTCAGCATTGTGTTCATTGAGTTTTCGGGCCGCTTTTCACGTCACCCCGCCGGCCTGATCGCCGCGCGGGCTGGGGCAGGTCAGCCGCAGGCGTGTTTCGCCGCGAGCACGCGGGTCACTGCCTCGTCGACCCGGGCGGCCGGGAGGTCGCCGGACGCAAGCGCTTGCTCCAGTGTGGCCAGCACCGTGCCGACGTTGCCGCCGGAAGACCACAACGCCTGATCCGCCCCGGCCTGCAAGGCTTTGAGCACGGCCGTCTGCAACGGGTACTGCGACGTGATCGCCTTCATCGCCCCGAGATCGTCCGTGATCACCGGGCCGTCGAACGCGTAGTCCTTCCGTAGCAGCCGGTACGCCGGCGCCGACAGGGTCGACGGTGTCCCACCGGTCAGGTCGGGCACGTCCAGATGTCCGACCATGACGCCGATCTCGCCGTACTCGCCGATGTCGCGGTACGGCACCAGGTCGACCTTGCGCAGCGAGGCCAGCGGCGGCGTCCGCACCAGCCCCTTGTGTGAGTCCCCGGTGGCGTGTCCGTGCCCGGGGAAGTGCTTCAGCACCGGCTGCACTCCGGCGTCCCGCAGGCCCTGCGCGAACGCCAGGACGTACTTGCGCGCGACCTCCGGATCCGAGCCGAACGACCGGTCGCCGACGATGTCGCGGTCCGGCTGGTCGGTGATGTCGGCGTCGGGCGCGTAGTCGACGGTGACGCCACGAGCCCGCATCTGCCGTCCTCGCTCGGCGGCCTTCTTCCGCACCTGCGCCGGCGTCAGGGTCGAGGCCATCTTCCGGGCACTGGGCATGTTGCCGTCGAGGGCGTCGATCCGCTGAACACGACCGCCTTCCTCGTCGATCGCCACCGATACCGGGATCTTCGCCGCGCGTTGGACCTCGTCCAGCGCACCGTTCTGCAACAGGGCCGTCTCGTTGCCGCCGAGGAAGATCCCGCCGACCTGTTGATCGCGCACCAGTTTCACCGCTGCCTGCGGGTCGCCGGCGTTCACGCCGACCACCACCAGCTGGGCCAGTCGCTGCCGGGGGCTCATCCCGGCGACGATCCCTTCGCAGCCCGGAGCAGGCGCCTGCTCCGCCCTCGGTGACGGCGAGGGTGCGGGTTTGCCGGAGCTGGACGGGCTCGAAGCGACACTGCTGCTCGGCGGAGGTACCGTCCCCGCCGGCTGTGCCGAGCCTGCCTGGTCGTCCGTCGTGCCGCACTGCACGCTGGTGAGGAGAACGGTGGCGGCTCCCAGGATGACGGTGGTCCATCGCTTCGTCGTCTTCGGTCGCCCGGAGTTCATCGGCTCGTTTCGTTCGTCGTCCATGCCGGTATCGACGGTAACCCCAGTTGCCCTTTCGTACGCGCTCGCGTGTCCTTTAGTGCGAGACCGGCTCGGTCCCACCTCCTTCCTCTTTCGTGTTCTCCCTCGTCAAGCCGGTGCTCGGCCTTGACAACTCGATCTGCTCCGCCGTAGATTACCACATGGTTATGAAACCGCAAGGTTATCCACCGTCGCGGTGCCGATGAGCGCCGATCGTGAGAATTGGAAGTCGTGAGAACCACTCGAACTCGGGAAATGGAAGGCGGGAGACCGTGACGCAGGATCTGCTCGATGTCACCTTCGCGGCACTCGCCGACCCCACCCGCCGTGCGATCCTCGCGCGGCTCGCCCACGGTGAGGCCACGGTGACGGAGCTGGCCGAGCCGTTCGCGATGAGCCAGCCCGCCATCTCCAAGCATCTGAAAGTGCTGGAGCGGGCGGGACTGGTGGCAAGGGGGCGCGATGCCCAGCGTCGCCCCTGCCGGTTGGTGGCCGATCCGCTGAAGAACGCGAACGAATGGCTCGGCGGCTACCGCCGCCACTGGGACGAGACCTTCTCGCGGCTGGACCTCGTCCTGGACGAAGAGATGAAGCACCCGGAGCGCCGGGACGAGACCGATTGACCACCGCACGAGCGGAAAGGAACAGCACGATGGGACGCACTCTCAGCGTGACGAAATCCGGCGATCTCGAGATCGTCATGACGAGGTCCTTCGACGCGCCGAGGGCGTTGGTGTTCGACGCGTGGACCAAACCGGAACTGGTACGCCGCTGGTTCGGTCCGCGCGACTGGGAGGTCGTCGAATGCGAGATCGACCTGCGGGTCGGCGGCGGATGGCGTTACCGGCTGCGCCAAGACGGCGGGACGGAGATGCTGCTGCGGGGTGTCTACCAGGAGATCGACCGTCCGGAAAGGCTCGTCTCCCTCGAGACGAACGAGGATTGCGATGCCTCGGAAGGTCAGGCCTTGGCGACGCTGACGTTGGTCGAACACGGCGGGGTCACCACGCTGACCCAGGTCGTGCGGTACGCCTCGAAGCGGATCCGGGACGCAGTGCTCGAATCCGGGATGGAGCGGGGTGTCGGTGAGGGCTTCGACAAGCTTGCCGAGGTCGTCGCCACTCCGGAGAGGGCGGGAACACGATGAACGCCATCGCGGACCGCTACCGCGCCCGGGCCGACGCCTTCGAGAGCAAGGTCGCCGCCGTCGAAGCCGGGCAATGGGAGAACAGGTCGCCCTGTGAAGAGTGGACCGCCAGGGATGTCGTCGGGCACATCGTCGACATGCACGGCGCGATGCTGCGTCCCTTCGGACGTGATCTCGAGCCTGCGCCCGCGCTCTCGGATGATCCGCTCGGCGCCCTCCGGGCGGCTCGGGCCGATGTCGAAGCCATCCTCGCCGACCCTGTGCTCGCGGCCACCGAACACGAGACACCGGCCGGGAAGCTGACCGCCGAACAGCACATCGACCAGGTCGTCAGCGCCGACATGGTGCTCCATGGCTGGGATCTGGCCCGTGCCACCGGTCAGGACGACACGATCGATCCGGAGGAGGTCGCCCGGATGTGGCCAGGCGTGCAGGCGATCCCCGAACAGATGAGGATCCCCGGCGCTTTCGGGCCCGGCATCGTCGTCTTCGGCCCTGAAGTGAAGGTGCCCGAAGACGCGCCCTTGCAGGCCAGGCTGCTCGGGCTGCTGGGCCGCGACCCGAACGCCTGATCCGGTTCAGACATGGATTCCACGGTGCCGCCGGACGGGCCGGGAAGGAACCGGTACCTCGGCGGTGTCGGTCCCCTTGGCCGCGGCCAGGACACGCTCCAGAACCGATAGAGAGGTGGTGAGCAAGGAGATCTGGTTCTGGATCCGAGTCTTGGCGATCTCCAGTTCGTCGGCCATTCCCGGCGAAGGCACCAAATGCGTGTGGTCCCCGGAAACACAGGGAAGGAGTTCCGCGATCTTGCCGCTGCACAACCCGGCCGAATAGAAGAGCTGGATCTGCAGCACCCTGGCGATGTCGTCTTCGGTGAAGGTCCGGTAGCCGTTGCCACATCGATCGGGACGCAGCAGGCCTTCCGTTTCGTAGTACCGCAACGAGCGGATGCTCACCCCGGTCCGCTTCGCCAGTTCGCCGATCCGCATCAGTCCACAGTAGCCGCGGAAATCGAGGTTGACCGTGACGCCGGTGTCAGGGTTTAGCTTCGCGTTCATGAGGTTGCTCGAAGCATTTCGCGGCACCGCGATCCAGTTGCCGAACCGCATCGCGATGGCCCCGATGACCCGGGGGCGCGCCGACGATGTCACAGGCGTGCCGCATCCGCGGACGGCCGAGTACTACGCGCAACGCGCGAGCGCAGGGTTGATCGTGAGCGAAGGCATCTGGGTCGACAAGACCGGCAAGAGCGGTCCGGGCATCCCCGGACTCGCGACGGAACGGCAGGCCGAGGCCTGGCGTGCGGTGACGGAAGCCGTGCACAAGGAAGGCGGCCGGATCTTCGCGCAGCTTTGGCACTCGGGCCGGGTCAGTCATCCCGGTGTGATGGGCCGGACGCCGGTGGCGCCGTCGGCGGTCCGGCAGGCCGGGCGGATCTTCTCGGCCGGCGGCTGGACGGACACGGTCGAACCGCGCGCGCTCGGCGAGGAAGAGATAGGCGAGGTCGTCCGGGACTTCGCCGTGGCGGCACGCCGGGCCGTCGAGGCGGGATTCGACGGCGTGGAACTCCACGGTGCCAACGGCTACCTCATCCAGGAGTTCCTCGCCCGCAACACCAATCTCCGGGAGGACCGTTACGGCGGTTCGGTCGCCGCCCGGCTCCGCTTCCCGCTCGAGGTGGTGGCGGCCGTGACCGAGCGGATCGGCGCGGCCAGGGTCGCTCTGCGGATTTCGCCGGGCAACCCGGAGAACGACATCGTGGAAGACGATTGGAAGGAGGTGTACTCACGACTGCTCAAGGAACTACGCCGGTACGAGCTCGCGTACCTGCACGTCATCGACACTCCCGACGCTGTGGCGTTGTCCCACCTGCGGCCGCTGTGGCCGGGGACGCTCGTCGCGAACCTGCGTTCAGAGGAACCGACTTCCCGGGACGAAGGTGAGTCCTTGATCGAAGCCGGTCTCGCCGATGTGGTCGCCTTCGGACGGCTGTTCATCGCGAACCCGGACCTGCCCGCCCGGTTCACTCGGGGCGCCCCGCTCGCTCGGGCCGACCACGACGTCTACTACGGCGCCCGGCTCGACGGCTACACCGACTTCCCGGCGTACGAACCGGACTCGGCCATGTTCGCCTGTTCGGCGCGCAGCTGATCTTCGCCGGTCGCTCTACAGTGCGGGGATGGTCAAGACGGCAGTGGAAATCGCGGCGGCTGTGCGTGCCAAGGAGCTCGACCCGGTCGAGGTGACGCGAGAGGCGTTGGCCCGGATCGCGGCGGCGGACGGGGTGGTCGGCGCGTTTCGCCGGGTCAGGCATGAGGAGGCACTCGCCGAGGCGGCCGCCGTCGCCGAACGCGCGGACCTGGCGGACCTGCCGTTGGCCGGCGTGCCGATCGCGGTCAAGGACGTCGCGCCGGTCGAGGGCGAATACGCCTCGTGGGGGTCGCGTGCGGGTTCGTCTGCGTTGTCCACAGAGGACGGTGAGATAGCGCGGCGGCTGCGGGCCGCCGGTGCGGTGATCGTCGGCCTGACCCGGGTGCCGGAGCTGTGTGTCTGGCCATCGAGCGACGGTCCGGACGGAGTGGCGCGCAATCCGCGCAACCCGGCCTACGCCGCGGGTGGTTCCTCGGGCGGGAGTGCCGCGGCCGTCGCGGCCGGGCTGGTGCCCATCGCGCACGGCACCGATGGGCTGGGCTCGATCCGGCTGCCGTCCGCCATGTGCGGGCTCGTCGGTCTCAAACCGGGTAAGGACGTGGTCCGCGTACCGGGGGAGAGCGGCTGGTTCGGCCTGTCCACGCACGGTCCGATGACGACCACCGTGGCCGACGCGGCCGTGCTGATGTCGGTCCTCGCCGAAGAGCCCGGCCTGGCGGACCTCACCGACCCGAAGCGGTCTCGCATCGCTCTGTCGACTCGGGTCCCGTTGACGAGGGCGCCGTTGCCGCGCGCGTTCGGCCGAGCCGTCACGAGGGCCGGCGAGCTGTTCCGCGAGGCCGGGCACACCGTCGCGCCCGGCGCGCCCCGATACAGCGCCGGAGCCGTCGGTGGTCTCTTCGCGCGCTGGGTCGCGGGCCCTGCCGAGCAGGCCGAGGGCTTCGATCTCGGTGCGCTCCAGCCTCGGACGCGCACCCACGTCCGGCTTGGGCGGCTGCTGGCCAAGCGTGTCCGGGACAGCACCCGCGAGCGCTGGCTGGAGCGTGCCGAAGAGTTCTTCGCCTGCCACGACGTCCTGGTGACGCCCATGCTGGCGACCCTTCCGCTCAAGGCCCGCAGGTGGCATGAGGCCCGGTGGATCGCCAACGTCCTACCGTCCGTACGCGTGGCGGGCTTCGCGGGCTTCTGGAATCTCGCGGGTTACCCGGCGATGTCGGTTCCGGTCGGCGTACATCCTTCGGGCATCCCGGCCTGCGTCCAGCTCGTCGCCGCACCCGGCGGGGAAGCACTCCTCCTCGGCCTCGCCGCCCAGCTCGAAGCGGCCAATCCCTGGCCTCGCACCACCGCCTCCTGACAGCGTCGAAAAGAGAGCAAGGGACCTTTGCTATCGCTCTCCGAGAGAGAGTGACAGCAAAGGTCCCTTGCTACTTCGCGCAGGTCAGGAGCCGGTTTTGGCCGGTGACGGCTTCTGGCCGTTCGTCTTCGGGCCGCCCTGCTCGTTCTGTCCGTTCTTCGGCGCAGCGGCGGCAGGCGCCGAAGAAGCGGGCTTGGCGGGAGCGGGCTTGGCGGGAGCCGGGGCCTTCGACGCGGGCGGCTCGGCGGGCTTGCCGGCAGGCTTCGTCTCCGCGGCCTTGCTGTCGCCGCCGACGAGCTTCGAAGCGTGCGGGATCACCGACTCCTCGGGCAGCGCCGCGAGCATCGCCTCGCTGCCCTTCAGGACCTCGTCGGCCTGCATCAGGCTCTTGCGGGCCTGCTCGCGGATCTCCGCCAGCCGCTCGACCTTCCGCTGGGCGGCGGTCGTGCGCTGGGCGGCTGTCGTCGTGGCCTCGTCGAGACGGCGCTTGGCCTCGGCCGTGGCCTCGTCGATGCGGCGCTTGGCCTCCGCGGTGGCCTCCGCGATCCGGCGTTCGGCCTGATTCTTGCTGGCCGTCTGCTGGTCGGTGATGTGCTTCTCGTGCGAGGCGCGCTGAGCCGCGATGGTCTGCTCGAACTCGCGCTCGATCTTCCGGCGCTTGCGCTCGGCCTCGTTGTCCAGCAGTTCCCGGCGCTGGGCGGCCTCGACGGTCAGCCGGTGGACCTCGGCCCGCGTTTCGGCGAGCGCTGATTCGTGTTCGGAGTGCAGCGCGTCCGCCTGCTTGTCCAGCTCGGCGACGAGCCGCGTGTACCGCTCACGGAGCTTCTTCGAAGCCTCGCTCGAAGACGCCCAGTGCTTCTCGGCCGCGACCTCGGCACGCTTCGTGATCTCGTCCGCGCGCGCCTGAGCGAGCGTGACGGTGCGCTGCATCCGCTCGTCGAGGTCTTCGAGCCGCTCCGGCGGTTTCTTCAGCTCCTCGATCCGGGCGTTCAGCTTCGCCACCTCGTGGCGGACGGTTTCGAGTTCGCGGGTGGCCGAGGTCGCCTGCGCGATCGCGGCGTCGCGGTCGGTGATCACGCGATGCAGCTGGGCTTCGAGATGATCCAGATACTGGCGCACTTCGTTCCGGTCGAAGCCGTGCCAGGCCTGGGTGTACTCGCGCCGCAGGGGCAACAGGCCGTTGTCTCGCTCGGGAACCATGGTCACGACGGTACCTGCGTACCCGGCGTCGCCGTTGTCAGGCTTGGTGATTCACCGACGTGTGTCGGCTCTCAGCTGCGATCCCTCACCTGAACGGCCGCCACCCGTGTGCGCAGTGTCACCAATGGAAGCCGCGGCTGAGCCGGGCGAGCGCCATCGCCGCACGGGACAGATGCTGCTCGCCCTTCCCGATTTTGAGACCGCCCTCGCCGCCCGCGGCCGCGGAGTCCGGGAACACGCGGAATCCTTGGTAGGCCACGGCATCCGTCAGCCCCGGCGTAAGCGTGTACGCGAGGCCGATCGCTTGTCCGGCAGGCGTGCCGATGTGCTTCGGACGTTCCTTCAGCGCCTTCATCACCATGTTCGCGGCCTGATCCGGGGATTTGGTCGGAAACGCGTCATAGATCTTCGTCGGCCGGATCATCGGCGTGCGCACGAGTGGCATGTGGATGGTCGTGAAGGTGATTCCGTCACCGTGGGTCTCGGTCGCGGCGATCCGCGAGAAATAGTCCAAAGCGGCCTTCGAAGCCGCATATGCCGAAAAGCGCGGCGCGATTCCCTGCACGCCGATCGACGACACGTTGACGATATGCCCGAATTTCCGCTCGGACATATGTGGCAGTACCGCGAGGATCAGCCGCACCGCGCCGAAGTAGTTGATCGCCATCGCGCGTTCGTAGTCGTGGAACCGGTCGTACGACAGTTTGATCGATCGCCGGATCGACCGGCCGGCGTTGTTCACGAGCATGTCGACCCTGCCGTGCTCGGCGAGCATCGCGTCGACGGCCTTGTGCACCGATTCCTCGTCGGTCAGGTCGGCCGGGTACACCGACGCCGTACCGCCGGCGGCGATGATCTCGTCCCGCACCTCTTCGAGTTCGTGACGGCGCCGCGCCACGAGCAGCGGCACCCCGCCGGCGGCCGCGACCTTGATCGCGGTCGCCCGGCCGATGCCGGAAGACGCGCCGGTGATGATCACGCGGCGGCCGTCCAGTTCACCGCGCGGGCCGTGCTTACGGGCGCGGAACGGGTCGAGGTGCTCACGCCAGTAGCGCCACAGCGTGGGCGCGTAGTCCTCGATCCGGGGCACCTCGACGCCCGAGCCGATGAGCGCTTTGCGAGTCGACGCCGACGAGAACACCGACGGGAACGCCATGGTCTCCAGCAGCACCGGCGGGATGCCGAGCCGTTCCATCACGGCGTCGCGCGCGATCGTGAAGCCGGGGATGTGCTCACTCAGTTTCACCAGGTTGACGATGCCCTTGGACAAGCGGTCGTTGAGCTGCACGGAGATCGTCGGCGCGCCCGCCGCCTTCGCGAAGGCGTTGTAGACCGAGACGACCGGCTGGGGTTCCGGGTTGACCAGGTGGAACGCGCGCCCGTCGAGCCCCTTCGTGGTGACCAGTGCGTTCAGCGATTCGGCGACGTAGTCGACCGGGACGACGTTGGTGTCGCCGAGGTCGGGGCCGACGATCGGCACGTCGGGCAGTCCGGCGAGCCTGCTGATCGCGGGGAACAGGTAGTACGGGCCGTCGATCTTGTCCATCTCGCCGGTCTCGGAGTCCCCGACGACGACCGCGGGCCGGTACACCCGCCACGGCACGTCCTGCTGCTCGCGCACGAGGCGCTCCGCCTCGAACTTCGTGCGGTGGTACGGCGTGACGAGCCGCTGGCCGACGTCGAACATCTCCTCGGTGAACATGCCCTCGTGGTCACCGGCGACGGCCACCGAGGACACGTGGTGCAGGCAGCCGGCGTTCAGGTCGGCGGCGAGTGCGATCACCTGCGCGGTGCCTTCGACGTTGGCCTTGATGCTGGCTTCGTCGTCGGCGGTCAGGTCGTAAAGGGCGGCGAGGTGCACGACATGATCGACGCCGCGAAGCATCTCTCGGTCGTCTTCGCCGACGCCGAGCAGTGGCTCGCCGAGGTCACCGGTGACGAGGGTGACGCGTTCGGGATGCGGCCAGGCGTTCACGAGTTTCGCGAGTTTGTCCCGGGAGGACGCGCGGACGACGAGCGCGACCTTCTCGACGTCCTCCCTGGTGAGCAGCAGCCGGGTGAAGTGGCGCCCGATCAGTCCGGTCGCCCCGGTCACCAGAAAAGTCGCCATTCGCTTCACCCTTCACCGTGCTCGCCCGCGTCCACCGGCATTGTGCTGCATGACGACGGCGAGGACCACCACGGCACCAGTGAAGTTACTCACGGGTAACTATGCCGGGTCGGCGATGACGACCCGGTTCTCGGCGTAGCCGGTCTCCCCACCGACCCAGCGGCCGCCGCAGGTCACGAGGACTATCCGATGGGGACCGGACTGGCCGAACAGCTCGTCCGCCCGCTGTGGCAGTTCGTTCTTCTTCAGCGTGATCAGCTGGGAAACCTTGTACCGCCAAGACTTCCCGGCCTTGTCGACCACGGTGACGACGCCGCCGATCCGTTCGGTCCACAGCTCCGCGAACGGGCCCGTCGCGCCCTTCCAGTTCACGTGCCCGGCGAACACGCTCGCGCCGGTGGCCGCGCTCAGTTCGGCGCCCCACCAGGTCACCTCGCCGAGGTTCTCCGGCACGGGAAGCTCCGCGCCCGGTCCGAGTTCCTTGCGCACGAGTTTCGCCGCGCCACCCGCGGGCAGCTGGATCGTCCCCGGACCCTGGGGTTTCGGAGCCTCGGGTTGTTTCGCAGACGACGGCGGGGGAGGAGCGGCCGTCGGCGTCGTGGGAACGATGTCCGGCGGAGGCGGCACCTCCTGCTGCGCGGGCGCGGCCGGGGCGCCGCCCGCGACGGCGACGGAGACGGGCTGAGCCGTCCCCGCCACCACGGTCGTCGGCGGCCAGATGATCAAGGCCGCGACGAGGTCCGCGCACAGGACCGTGACGGCTCCCAGCGCGAACCCGCGTCGTACTGACATTCCCGAATCCTTAGCGTCGCGAGGACCGCCGCGCGGCCACGCCCACCAGCACCGAACCGAGCAGCGCGAGCGCGCCGACGCCGAGGATCCCGGCGGTCGACGCCGAATTCTCGACGGTGCCCTGCATCATCGCCACCGGCCGGTCGCCGGCGGGGATGGTGCGCGGTACCTCGTTGGGCGTGTTGGCGACCTTGAGCGCCAGCGTCTCACCCGGCTTGAGCTCACCGCAGGCGGACGGCGGATTCTTCGGGTCGAACGCGTTCGTGTAACCCGGGGGCGCGCTGACCTCGACTACGCAGATCTCCTGCGGGGTCCGCAGGTTCTCCACGGTGACCGTGCCGGTTTCGCCCTCGGTGGTGACGACGGCGGGTTTGCCGTCGGCGCCGTTGAGCGGCTTGCCGTCATGGCCGACGGCGGCGGTGGCCTTGTCCTTGGCGGTGATCCGCAGCGCGGCGCCGGCGATGCCCTTGCCGGTCTTCGCGTCGACCTTGGTCACCTGGACCTTGCCCGGCTTCGAGACGACCGCGACACCCTGGGCCTTCAGTTCCTTCTCGCCGCCGGTCGACACGACCTTCTGCACGCCGGTCTCGACGGGGAACTGCACATACGGCCGGTCCGCGGGGGCGGACAGCGAGCTGGCCAGCTTCGGCTGGTCACCGGTCGGCGTCACCTTGACCGTGACGGTGCCGTCCTCGCCGGTCTTCACCGTGGTGGCCTTCTCGGCCTTGGCGTTCGAGGTCGACGCGGGCTTCGTGCTCTCGCCGCTTTCCACGGTCGCGTTCGACGGCGTGAGCTGCACCGGCACGCCGGAGACACCCTTGCCCTTGGCGTTCTTGACGCTGATCGTCCACTCGCCCGCGGTGCCGATGTGCTGGTCGTCCTTCGGCGGCGCGATGGCGGTGGTCCACGGGCCGCGGTTGGCCTCGGCGTCCTTGGTCAGCTTCTCGACGGCCGCGGCGGCGTCGGAGTGCTGCGCTTTCAGCTTGTCGAGGTGGAACCCGACGTCGTAGCCGAGTTGGTCCGGGTCCCGTGTCGGGTCGAGATCGGCCGGGGTGCGGGGCTTGGACGTCCACGAGTGGAGCAGGTGGGCCAGCGCGGCGGAATCGGCCTTGTTCTCCGCCGCGCCGTAGCGCAGCAGAAGATAGGAGATGTTGGCCGCGACGTCGGCAGGCAGCTTCTTGCCCCATTTGTCGAGGAGTTCGTCGCCGGGCTTGTACTTCTCGTCCGTGCCCGGCGCCTTGAGCTGGAACGAGACACAGAACACGTGCTTGCCGTTCACGACGTAGGAACCGAGCCAGTCTCTGCCGGACGCGGCCTTGTGAGGCTGGCCAGGTGTGACTTCGTAGCCGACACCTTCGTTTTCGACGGCCGAGGCCGGTGTCGCCGCGACGGTGGCGGACAAAGCGCCGAGCAGGCACGTCGCGATCAGGCTGGTCAAGGCGCGCGAACGCACGCTCGGGCGTGTGGTCCACCCCATGGTGTGTTGACTCCTTTGGCCGTGCGCTGCCTTCGGCGCCTTTACGTCGACGCAGGTCACACGATCGATAGGTTCCCCGACACGCCTTCGGTGTTTGTCCGAACACGCACCGTGCAGAGTCCCGTGTGATCAGCGGTTTTGGCAAGAGGTCATCAGGTGGGGTATCGGTGAACGGTCGGTGATCTCCGCCGCATACGGTGTGGGGGATGGGCGTCGCGCCGATTGTGAGTAAAGTCGTCTTTACTTCGACGGGAACCGGGCGGCCCACGCGGTCGTTGAACCCGATGCAGGTGCCAGTAGATCCAGGAGGATCAGGTGCGATCCAGTAGCAACCCGGCGTTCCGGAACCTGCCGCGTGGCGCGGCGGAGTACGGACCCAACGTAGGCTTCAACCAACCCCAGGGCGGCGTGCCCGGCTACGGCCCTCCGCAGACCTCCGCCGGTGCCGGCGATCGTCCGATGACCGTCGACGACGTCGTCATCAAGACGGCGCTGAGCCTCGGCACCGCGCTGGTGACCGGTGTGCTCACCGCGATCTGGGCGATCAGCCAGATCCCGATGTCGGCGTCCGGCAAGATTCTGGGCATCCCCGGTGCCGTGATCGGCGCGCTCGTCGGCTCGATGATCGTCGGCCTCGTGATCTCGCTGGTGATCATCTTCAAGAAGATGCCGAGCGGCCCGCTCACGCTGGCGTACTCGGCCGTCGAGGGTGTCTTCCTCGGTGCGATCAGCGGTCTGTTCGAAGCGCTGTACCCCGGTATCGCGCTGCAGGCGATCGTCGGTACCGCCGGTGTCTTCATCGCGATGCTGGTCGTCTACAAGACGGGTGCCGTCAAGGTCACCCCGAAGTTGACGAAGTGGATCATCGGCGCCGTGGTCGGCGTGGCGATCATGATGCTGGTCAACCTCGTCACCAGCCTCTTCTTCGGTTTCAACCCGCTGCGTGACGGCGGTCCGATCGCGATCATCTTCAGCCTCGTGGTGATCGGTGTCGCGGCGTTCAGCTTCCTGCTCGACTTCGACCAGGCCGACCGGATGATCCGCGAAGGCACGCCCTCGAAGTGGTCCTGGTACGTCGCCTTCGGCCTGATGACCACGCTGGTCTGGCTGTACCTCGAGATCCTGCGGTTGCTGTCGTACTTCCAAAACGACTGACCGGAGTCTCTCCGCGAAAGGGCGCCCCGAGCGATCGGGGCGCCCTTTTCCGTGGTGGCGAATACCCTGCTGGCATGACCGAACACAGGCGTTCCAAATGGTTTTGGGTTGGCATCCTGGTGCCGGTCGCGATCGTGGTGCTCAGCGCGTCTTCGTGGATCCTCGGTTATCTTTCCAACACGGACGACGTCCAGGCGGGCGGCTGCTACGCGGTCACCACGTTCGGAGACGTCGACGAGGATCCGGTCAAGGCGGACTGCGGCTCGGCCGAGGCCAATGCGAAGGCGGCGGCGAAGACCGACGCCGGCGGCGCGTGCCCGGCGGGCGAGTACGACCAGCTCACCGTCGACAAGACGTTCGCTTCGTACAAGCTCTGCATGATCCTCAACGCGAAGCAGGGCGACTGCCTCGAGAACTTCCTCGCCGACAGTGTGGCGTATCAGAAGGTCCCCTGCTCGGACCCCGCGCGGGACGCGGAGGTCCTGAAGGTGGTCGACGGTGTCGCGACCTGTGACGACACGGAAGCGACGCATCTCAAGAGCTACTCGACCCCGCCTTCGACGGTCTGTGTGAAGAGTACGAAATAGCGGCCTCGGCCAGCGGTTTTCACCCGTTCGTGGGGCCGCTTCACGGGGCTGAACACGATGAGTGTTGGATACCGAGGTTCTCATTCCTCTTCACAACTGTGAGGTTTCTCGGTGACCACTTCCCAGCCGGCCCCTGGGGGCCAAATGCCGGTGGGACAGCCTGACGCTTTCGGCCAGCCGGAAGCGCCCAAAAAATCCAAGCTCGGCTGGCTGCGTTTCGCCATCCCGGTGCTCGTCGTCGTGATCGGCGGCGGTCTCTTCCTGGTCAACCACTTCACCGGGACGGGCAACGCCCAGGCCGGTGAATGCCTCAGCGTGACCGAGTTCTCCCGGACGGCCGACGATCCTAAGAAGGCCGATTGCGGCGCGCAGGAGGCGAACGTCAAGATCGCCGCCCGCGTGGGCGGTGACGAGGCCTGCCCGGAGGGCGACTACGACAGCATCTCGATGTCCGGCCGGATCTCGTACAAGCTGTGCCTGATCGTCAACGCCAAGCAGGGCGACTGCCTCAAGGGCTACATGTCGAAGACCGCCGGCTATCAGAAGGTGGCCTGCACCGATCCCGCCAAGGACGCGGAATTGGTGAAGATCGCCAACGCCGCGGACCAGGCGTCCTGTGAGGGCACCGAAGCGACGCGAGTGGCGGTGTACTCGACGCCGCCGACCACTATCTGCATCAAGACGGCGCCGTAACCACAAGCACGTGAAGGCCCCTTTCCCTCGGCTCGGCTGAGGGAAAGGGGCCTTCACGCGTTCCGGGGGAGCAAGGGACCTTTGGTATCGCCGCCGCCATCCGGCTCCGCGCGTGCCGCCATTCGTCGCACAGTGTGGGACGGGCTGCGACCGGGCGGTCACCGGTCCTAACGTTGCTCGTCCCCCACCCCGCCGATCGACCTGGAGTCCTGGTGGCGACGACAGAAACCCAAGCCGGTGAGAAGAAGCTCCTCGACTTCCCGACCTCCTGCGCCGCCCCGGTCCCGCGACCGGAGGAGCCGGTCAAGATCGTGCCGCTGGCGGTCGCGGGTGCCCTCGCGATCGGACTGACCTGGTACGTCTGGGCGGCGCACGGGGCGAAGTTCGGGGTCCTGCTGATCCTCGGCCTCCTGCTGGGCATCGCGCTGTTCCACTCCCGGTTCGGTTTCACCTCGGCCTGGCGCCAGCTGATCGCGGTCGGGAACGGCCAGGGACTGCGGGCGCATACGCTGCTGCTCGGTACGGCCGCGACGTTGATCGCGCTGATCGTGGGCACCGGTTCCGGCCTCTTCGGCAGCACGCCGAACCCGACCGCGGGCGGGCTGGGACTCGCGCTGTTCGCCGGCGCGACGATCTTCGCCATCGGCATGCAGCTGGGCGGCGCCTGCGCGTCGGGAACGTTGTTCGCGGTCGGTTCCGGCCAGTCGACGATCGTCCTGACCCTCGGCGGCTTCATCACCGGTTCCGTCCTCTACACGTGGGCGTATCCGCTGCTGTCGGGCTGGCCCGAGTTCAAGGGCGTCCTGCTCGCCGACCACGTCGGCTGGTTCGGTTCGTGGGCGATCACCGTCGCCGTCCTCGCCGCGATCGTGCTGGGGACGCGGTTCGTGCAGAAGCGCCGCAACCCGCCGCCGGTCGACGTCGTCCCGACCGCGCGCGGTCTCGCCCGGATCTACCGCGGTTCCTGGCCGATCCTCGTCGGCGCCCTCGTCCTCGGGGTGCTGGCGGGCGCGGTCTTCCTGGTTTCCGGCGGGATCTGGGGTGTCACGAGCGCGTTCAGCCTGTGGGGCGCCAAGATCCTTCAGGTGTTCGGCCTGCACCCGGAGACCTGGGAATTCTGGCGGCTCAAGGCGAACGCGGCTTCGCTGGCCGGGCCGATCTGGAAGGACAAGAACAGCCTCACCGACATCGGCATCATGGTCGGCGCGGGGGTCGCGGCCGCGCCGCCGGTGGCGTGGAAGATCCACAGCTCGATCCCGTGGCGGACCGCCGTCGCCGCGGTGCTCGGCGGGATCCTGATGGGCGTCGGCGCGCGGATGGCGGGCGGCTGCAACATCGGCGCCTACCTCGGCGGTATCTCGGTCGGCAGCCTGCACGGCTGGCTGTGGGGCGTGTTCGCGCTCGGCGGCACCTGGATCGGGCTCAAGCTGCGACCGCTGTTCGGACTGGGCAACCCGGCTCCGACGGATAGCGTCTGCTGATCACTCTTCGTGACAACCCGTATGCGGGCCTGCCCTTTCGGTCCGCATACGGGGAAAAAGTTGGCAGGTAAAACCCGTGTTCGGCTACGCTCGGCTACATGTGCGAGCTTGCGCATTAAGGCACAAGCTCGACTGGGGAAGGCTCGGCCTGGTGCCGGGCGTCGATTCCGTAGTCGCGACCACGGGGGTCGTCGCGTCCACTCAGTAACAGGGACGGACTTTTCATGTCAACGCAAAGCCCGGCCGCACCGGGCGGCGACAAACTCGACGCCGGCGTGCTCAAGGTCGCCGGCGTCGTCATCCTCGGCGCGATCATGGCGATCCTCGACACGACGGTCGTCAACGTCGCGCTCCAGAAACTGACCATCGAGTTCCAGACCTCGTTCGACACCATCCAGTGGATCGCGACCGGCTACATGCTGGCGCTGGCGACGGTCATCCCGGTCACCGGCTGGGCCTCGGACCGATTCGGCACCAAGCGGCTCTACATGACCGCGATCGGGCTGTTCCTGATCGGGTCGATGCTCGCCGGCATGGCCTGGGACGTCGAATCGCTGATCATCTTCCGGGTCCTGCAGGGCTTCGGCGGCGGCATGCTGATGCCCGCCGGCATGACGATCCTGACCAGGGCCGCGGGACCGCACCGGATCGGGCGCGTGATGGGCGTGCTCGGCGTGCCGATGCTGCTCGGCCCGATCGGCGGCCCGATCCTTGGCGGCTGGCTGGTCGACGCGGTGAGCTGGCGCTGGATCTTCTACATCAACGTGCCGATCGGCCTCGTCACCATGGTGCTGGCCTGGCGCGTGCTGCCGAAGGACCGGCCAGAGCCCAGTGAGCGCTTCGACTTCCTCGGCATGCTGATGGTGTCGCCGGGGCTGGCGGCGCTGATCTTCGGTGTTTCGAACATCCCGTCGGCAGGCGGGATCGGCGCGGTGGAAGTCTGGCTGCCCGCGCTGGCCGGGGTCGCGCTGCTGGTGGCTTTCGTGTTCCGGGCGAACCGGGTCACGAACCCGCTGCTCGATCTGAAGCTGTTCAAGAACCGGTCGTTCTCCGTCGCCATGGTGACGATGACCTTCTTCTGCGTCGCGTTCTTCGGCGCGATGCTGTTGCTGCCCACGTACTTCGTGCTGGCACGCGGTGAATCGGCGATGAACGCCGGTCTGCTGCTCGCCCCGCAGGGGGTCGGCGCGATGCTGACCATGCCGATCGCGGGCAGGCTCGCGGACAAGATCGGCGCGCGGAAGATCGTGCTGCCCGGTCTCGTGCTGATGCTCGCCGGGCTGATCGCCTTCACCCAGGTCACCGCGGCGACGCCGTACTGGCTGCTGCTTTCGGCCCTGTTCGTGATGGGGCTCGGCATGGGCGCGACGATGATGCCGATCACCTCGGCCGCGTTGCAGACGCTCAAGCCGCAGGACATGGCGAAGGCGTCGACGGCGACGAACATCCTGCAGCAGACCGCGGGTGCGATCGGGGCGGCGGTGCTGTCGATCATCCTGGCGGCGTTGCTCGCCGGGAAGTTCGGCGTGCCGACCGCGCAGGGACAGCTGGCCGCGACGGCCGCGGTGATGAACCCGGCGACGCACGAAGCGGCTTCGGGGCTGACCGCGGACGCGTTCTCGACGACGTTCCTGTGGTCGTTGATCCTGCTCGCGCTGTGCCTTGTCCCGGCGGCGTTCCTGCCGAAGACCAAGCCCGCGCTGCCGGAGGGCGCGGCCGACGGCGAGGTCCCGGCGGCCCCGATCATGACCCGCTAGGCCCGGCCCGAAAGGGAGCAAGGGACCTTTGCTCTCGCTTCTCTCGACGTCGAGACAAGCGGTAGCAAAGGTCCCTTGCTCCCTTTTCGCAGGTCAGGGGGTCAGGAGAGGCGCTCCAGGACCATCGCCATGCCCTGGCCGCCGCCGACGCACATGGTTTCGAGGCCGAACTGCTTGTCGTGGTGGCGCAGCGAGTTGATCAGCGTGGAGGTGATCCGCGCGCCGGTCATGCCGAACGGGTGGCCGACGGCGATCGCGCCACCGTTGACGTTCAGCTTGTCGAGGTCGATCCCGAGGTCCTTGTAGGACGGGATGACCTGCGCGGCGAAGGCCTCGTTGATCTCGACGAGGTCGATGTCGTCGATGGACATCCCGGCGCGGGCGAGCGCCCGCTTCGACGCCTCGACCGGGCCGTAGCCCATGATCTCCGGCGACAGCCCGGAAACACCGGTGGAGACGACGCGGGCCAGCGGCGTCAGACCCAGTTCCTTCGCCTTGGTGTCGGACATGATGATCACGGCGGCGGCGCCGTCGTTGAGCGCGCAGCAGTTGCCCGCGGTGATCCGGCCGTCGGGGCGGAAGACCGGCTTGAGGCCGGAGACGCCTTCGAGGGTGACGCCGGCGCGCGGGCCGTCGTCCTTCGAGACCACGGTGCCGTCCGGCAGGGTGACCGGGGTGATGTCGTTGGCCCAGAAGCCGTCGGCGATGGCCTTCTCGGCGAGGTTCTGCGAGCGGACGCCGAACTCGTCCATCTCTTCACGCGAGACGTTCTTCAGCCGCGCGAGGTTTTCGGCGGTCTGGCCCATCGCGATGTAGACGTCGGGCAGGGTGCCGTTCTCGCGCGGGTCGGTCCAGCTGTCGGCGCCTTCGGCCGCGACCTGTGCGGTGCGGGCCTCGGCGTCGGCGAAGAGCGGGTTGTGGGTGTTCGGCCACGAGTCCGAGCTGCCGTTGGCGAAGCGGGACACGGTCTCGACGCCGGCGGAGATGAACACATCGCCTTCGCCTGCCTTGATCGCGTGCAGCGCCATGCGGGTGGTCTGGAGGCTGGAGGAGCAGTACCGGGTGATCGTGCAGCCGGGAAGGTGGTCGTAGCCGAGTTCGACGGCGACCGCGCGGCCCATGTTGAAGCCCTGCTCGCCGCCGGGGAGACCACAGCCCAGCATGAGGTCTTCGATCTGCGTCGGGTCGAGTTCGGGGATCTTGTCGAGCGCGGCGCGGACCATCTGCGCGGTGAGGTCGTCCGGGCGGATGCTCACCAGCGATCCCTTGCCGGCGCGGCCGATCGGGGATCGGGCGGTGGAGACGATGACGGCTTCGGGCATGGAACGACACTCCCTTGTTCTCGATCCAGACGCGCTAAGCGGTTGCTCACCTCGCATCCTTCACCGGAGGGAGGCGCGGGTCAAAGGCGAACGCGATCCACGCCACTCTTTTAACCTGCGCCGCTGGACCGCGCTGTTCGGCCGCGGTCTTCACCCCGCCCGGTTGAGTGGACACAGCACGACCTGCGGCGTTTAGGCTGTCGGGGTGGAATACGTCGAGCACATCGTGGACCTCGTGGGCAACACCCCTCTGGTCAAGCTGAACGCACTGGCCGAGGGGCTGCAACCGCTCATCCTGGCCAAGGTCGAGTACGTCAACCCCGGCGGCAGTGTCAAGGACCGCATCGCGCTTCGGATGATCGAGGCCGCGGAGCGTTCGGGCGCGCTGAAGCCCGGCGGCACCATCGTCGAGCCGACCTCCGGCAACACCGGCGTCGGGCTGGCCATGGTGGCGCAGCGCAAGGGGTACAAGTGCGTGTTCGTCTGCCCGGACAAGGTCAGCGAGGACAAACGCAACGTGCTCAAGGCCTACGGCGCCCGCGTCGTCGTCTGCCCGACCGCTGTGGCGCCGGAGCACCCGGACTCCTACTACAACGTTTCCGATCGCCTCGTCCGCGAGATCGAGGGCGCCTGGAAGCCGAACCAGTACGCCAACCCGGAGAACCCCGCCAGCCACTACCACTCGACCGGCCCGGAGCTCTGGCGCCAGACCGAAGGCAAGATCACGCACTTCGTCGCGGGCGTCGGCACGGGCGGCACGATCTCGGGCACCGGCAAGTACCTCAAGGAGGTCAGCGACGGGCGCGTCCAGGTCATCGGCGCGGACCCCGAAGGCTCGGTGTACTCCGGCGGGACCGGACGGCCGTACCTCGTCGAGGGCGTCGGTGAGGACTTCTGGCCGGACACCTACGACCGGGACATCGCCGACCGGATCATCGCGGTGTCGGACGCGAACTCCTTCGACATCACCCGCCGCCTCGCGCTCGAAGAGGGACTGCTCGTCGGAGGCTCGTGCGGGATGGCCGTCGCCGCCGCGCTCAAGCTCGCCGAGGGCCTCGGCCCGGACGACGTCGTCGTCGTGCTCCTGCCCGACGGCGGCCGCGGTTACCTCACCAAGGTGTTCAACGACGACTGGATGTCCTCCTACGGCTTCCTGCCGCCGGACTCCAGCGGCGCCACCGTCGGCGACGTCCTGATGAAGAAGAGCGGCTCGCTGCCCAGCCTCGTGCACAGCCACCCGAACGAGACCGTCGCCGAAGCGGTGGCGATCCTCTCGGAGTTCGGCGTCAGCCAGATGCCCGTGGTCAGCGCGGAACCGCCGGTCATGGCGGCCGAGGTCGTCGGCGCGGTCAACGAACGCGACCTGCTCGAAGCGCTCTTCACCGGCAAGGCCCAGCTGGCCGACCGGCTCGAGCAGCACATGTCGCCGCCGCTGCCGACCATCGGCGCCGGTGAACAGGTCAGCGTGGCGATGAACGCGCTCTCGGGCGCGGACGGCGCGCTGGTGCTGGTCGACGGCAAGCCGGCGGGGGTCGTCACCCGGCACGACCTGCTCGCTTTTCTCGCGGGACGGTAAAGAGGCATTTCATCGGATGGTCGGGCCGGGGCGTTACGAGCGGCCCACCCGGCTATCCGATAGCGTGTCGGGTGAGTTGAACTTCTATGTCCTCGTCAAGGGGGTTCAAGACCCAAATGAGTGCTCCGCAGCCACCGAATCAGCCTTGGGGTGGCGCCCAGCCACCGCAGGGACCCCCGAGTGGCCCCCAGCCGCAGCAAGACAACCCGTTCGGTTCCCCGGAACCGACTCAGGTGGTCCAGCCCGGCCAGCCGCCCCAGCCCGACTACGGGCAACAGCAGTACGGGCAGCAGCCCTCCTATGAGCAGTCCCAGGGTGGAGGGTTCGGCGACACGCCGGAGCCCACACAGGTCGTGCAGCCGGTCCAGCCCGGTTCCGGCGACGCGAACGCGACCCAGGTCGTGCAGCCGGTGAGCGGCGGCGGGGAATCCCCCACCGCCGAGTCCACCCAGCTCGTGCCGCCGGGTTCGCAGCCGCCCGCCATCCCGTATGCCCCGCCGCCGAGCGCGGCCGACAACCCGGCCGCCGGTGCCTACGGCGCCCAGGGTGGCGGTTTCGGTCAGCAGCAGGGCTTCGGCGGGCCCCAGCAGGGCGGGTTCGACCCGTCGCAGGGCCAGCAGCAGCCTGGTTACGGCCAGCCGCAGCAGGGCTTCGGCGGACCGCCTCAGGGCGGCTTCGGCCAGCAGCCCGGTTTCGGCGGACCGCCGCAGGGCTACAGCCCCGCTGCCGGTGGTGGTGCCGGCGGGAACCCGCTGTTCGGGTTCATCGCCGGTGGCCTCGTCGGCCTTCTCGGTCTTCTCGCGCTCGTCTTCAGCTTCGTCTACTTCGGTGACGCGAGCGACTTCTCCGAAGGCGTCGACGGTCAGGCCTCCAGGATGGGCGAAGAGGCCATCAACAAGGCCCTCGACCAGTTCGGCCTGGCTTCGCCCGGCACCGTCTGGCTCTACGTGATCCTGCTGCTGGTCGCTTCGATCGTCGCGACCGCGGCCGGCGCCGGTCTCGCGCTGGCAGGCAAGCTCCCGGCCTCGCTCAAGAAGATCGTGCCGATCGCGGTCACCGCGGGCGGCGCGCTGCTGCTTCTCTTCGGCATCCTGCTCCTCGGCGCCACGACCGCGTCGGGCGACGGTGTCCCGAGCGGGGTCAGCATCGGGATCGGCCTGCCGCACCTGATCTTCGGCATCCTGATCCTGATCGTGGGTGTGCTGGGCCTGATCCCGGCGACCGCGCAGTTCGTCGGTCTCGGTGGCGGCGGTTCGGTGCTCGGTGCCCCGCAGAGCGGCCAGCCCGGCGGATTCGGCGGACCGCCGCAGGGCGGCTTCGGCCAGCCGGGGCAGCCCGGCCAGCCTGGTCAGTTCGGCCAGCAGCAGCCGGGGCAATACGGTCAGCAGCAGCCCGGTCAGCCCGGCCAGTACGGTCAGCCCGGCCAGGCCGGTCCGCCTTCGGGTGGTTTCCCGCAGCAGGGGCAGCCTGGTGGGTTCGGGCAGCAGCCGGGCCAGCAGGGTCCGCCCAGCGGTGGTTTCGGCCAGCCGGGTCAGTCGCCGCAGGGCGGCTTCGGCCAGCCGCAGCAGCAGCAGCAGCAGCCCGGCGGTTTCGGGCAGCAGCCTGGTCAGCAGGGCCCGCCCAGCGGCGGGTTCGGTCAGCCGGGCCAGCAGCCCGGTCAGCCGCCGCAGCAGTGGTGACTCGCCACCGCTGAACGGTTTCGCTCAGGAAGCCCCCGGCCCGTCGGCCGGGGGCTTCCCGCGTTTCCGGATTCGCCTGCCGCGGCCAAGGCCGCGGGGCTAGGGTGAGCGCCGTTGACTCACCCCTTGCCGACGGGAGCGACGTGACCGGTCCGTACGGATATCCCGCACAGCAGCCCGGACCGGCAGGTTTCGGCTATCCCGCGCAGCAGGCCCGGCCCTCCGGCGCGACGGCGATCATCGCCGCGGTGCTCGGGCTCCTCGGTGCTCTCGCGTCCGGTTTCATCCCGATCCGCTACTTCATCGGACTCCCGTCGGGCTTCAGCCTCTCGAACCTGCCCGGCTTCGCGCTCGTCGAACTGGTGCTCTACCTGCTCGCCGCGCTGTTCCTGCTGGTCGGCGCATTGACGACGTTCTTCCGATCGGTGATCGGCGCCGTCCTGCTGATCCTCGGCTCACTGCTCGCCATCGTGGCCGTCGCGCTGGAGCCGATCGCGTTCCGCGTGCCGTACCGGATCCACCTCGACATCCTGCTCCGGTTCGCGACCTTCGACGGCGTTCTCCGCCTGGCCATGATCGTGTTCGGCCTGCTGGCGCTGCTGCTGGCGATCCTTCCGCCGACGTGGAAGTACCTGCGCCGGCGACCTGCCCCGGTCCAGCCCTATCGGCCGCAGAATCAGTTTCCCCGGCAAGGCGGTTGGTGAGCCGTCCGGCTGGCAGGATGAGGCGAGGATTTCGACAGGGGGAGAAATGACTTATCAGCAGTACCCACCGCAGGGCGCCTACCCGCCACCGGGAACGGCACGGCAACCGAGCGGCGCCACCGGAATGATCGCCGGGATCCTCGCGATCCTCGGCGGGCTCTGGTTTCTCGCCGGACTCGCGTTCCACGTCATCGAACTCGTCGATTTCACGGTTTCGTTCCTCGTGGTCGGCGCGGTGCTCGACTTCCTCTCCGCGGCCTTGCTCTTGAGCGGCGGGCTCCTGCTGCTCCTGCGCAAGAGCGCCGGGCGAGTGCTCACCGTGATCGGGGCCGGGGCCACGATCCTTCTCGTGGCGTCGATCTTCCTGATGCGGGCGATCGGCTCGCATTTCTTCTTCTCGTACAGCGGAGTGACCCTGCGCTTCGGTGCCGGTTGGCTCCTCATCGTGGTGCTGATCCCGGCGATCGCGACCTTGGTGCTGGCGCTGGTCCCGCCGACGGCGCGCTGGCTGGCGGCCAAGAAGCAGCCCGCCCTCGCCGGGCCGCCGCCGAACTTCGGTTATCCGCCCCCGCAGCCCGGCTATCCGCCCGCTCCCGGTGGGCGGCAGCAGGGTGGACCACCACCCGGGCAGTGGTGAATTCGGTCCCAGACCATGGGATCTCGAGCGGGTGGTCGTACCCTGGACCGTATGGCCGACGATTACTCTCTGCTGGGCTTCGAGACGCGCGCGATCCACGCCGGGCAGACCCCTGATCCCCGGACCGGCGCGGTCATCGTGCCGATCTATCAGACCTCGACTTACGCGCAGGACGGCGTCGGCGGCACACGCGAAGGCGACTACGAGTACTCCCGCACCGCGAACCCCACGCGCACCGCGCTGGAGGTCGCGCTCGCGGCGCTCGAAGGCGCCCGGCACGGTCTGGCCTACGCGTCGGGGATGGCGGCCAGTGACGTCCTGCTGCGGGCGACCCTGCGGCCCGGTGATCACCTCGTGCTCGGCAACGACGCGTACGGCGGCACGTTCCGGCTGATCGACAAGGTGCTCAGCCTGTGGGGCGTCGAGCACACGGTCGCCGATCTCGGCAACATCGCCGAGGTCCGCGCCGCGATCCGGCCGGAAACGAAGCTGATCTGGTGCGAGTCGCCGACGAACCCCATGCTGGGGATCGCCGACATCGCCGCGCTGGCCGAGGCCGCGCACGGCGCCGGCGCCCGTCTGGTCGTCGACAACACCTTCGCCACCCCGTATCTGCAGAACCCGCTTTCGCTGGGTGCCGACGTCGTCCTGCACTCGACGACCAAGTACCTCGGCGGGCACTCCGACGTCGTCGGCGGCGCGATCCTGACGAACGAGGACGAACTGCGCGAGCAGCTGTTCTACCTGCGCAACGCGGCGGGTGCGGTGCCCGGTCCGTTCGACGCGTGGCTGACCCTGCGCGGGATCAAGACCCTCGCGCTGCGGATGGAGCGGCACAGCGACAACGCCGAACTGATCGCCCGGATGCTGCTGAAGCACCCGAAGGTCGAGCGTGTCTACTACCCGGGCCTGCCGGAGCACCCCGGCCACGAGGTCGCTTCGAAGCAGATGCGGCGTTTCGGCGGGATGATCTCGTTCACCCACATCGACGGCGAGCAGGCCGCGCTCGACGTCGCGGCGAAGACGAAGCTGTTCATCCTCGCCGAGTCGCTGGGCGGGATCGAATCACTCATCGAGCACCCGGGCCGGATGACGCATGCGAGCACCGCCGGATCCACCCTGGAGGTGCCGGACAACCTGGTGCGCCTCTCCGTCGGCATCGAGGACGGCAGCGACCTGGTCGACGATCTGGCCAAGGCCCTGGGCTGACCGCCGCCGAGCCCAGGCGATAGCAAGGGACCCTTGCTATCGTTAGCGTACCCACGCTAACTAAGTGACAGCAAAGGTCCCTTGCTCCGTTCGCGCTGGTCAGCGCGGTGTGGTGGGAGGAAGCGCCCGGTTACGGGCGGAAGTTGCTGGGCGCGATGCCGCTCTTCGCGTCCGCCTCGTGCGAAGTGCCCTGAGGTGCGGCAGGCAGCTCGGAACCGTCGATGCAGCCGCCGACGAGTTCGATGTGGTTGTCGTGCCGGATGTACTGGCCCGGGTCCACGCAACCGGCGCGGTCGACCGTGTAGACGGCGGCGCCGGTCAACAGCGCGGCCGACGTGAGGGCCAGCACGACCGGGAGCATCCCGGCGGAACGGGTCGCCCGGACCCTGCCGATGTTCCCCCGTGCCATGCGCGCTCCCTGGTCGCCTTCGCCGCCATCGTCAAGAGTACCCGGACGGTGAACTTGTCACGTGACGTATCCGTCAGGTGGCATCATCCGGCCGTCCGGACGCCCGCGAAACATGTAGTCCTAAGTGGACGGTTGACCGGTGATGGCGGCGACCGCGAGTTCGCGTTCGGGCTCGCCGACCTCGGGCAGGGTGAACCGCGACGCCCGGATGTGGCCGAGCAGTTCGGGGTCGGGCGCCACGTCGTGCTCGCGCAGGTAGTAGGCGACCGCGCCCGGCCAGTACCAGCGGCCGTCCGTGCGGAAGTTCAAGGGAACCAACGGTTCCCTGTCCGGATCGAAGGCATCGGCTTCGTAAGTCCGCGACGCCAGTACGACCGGGGCGCCGTCGAGGTACTCCAGCACACGATCCCGTTCGGCGGGGGGCAACGGCTCGCGGTTCACCACCGGACGACCGGACTCGTCGAGCCCGTCGTAGACCCGCGGCGACTTCAAGTCTTCCGGCGCTTGCGCGGGCGGAGTGGCCACCGGCGGCTCGGCCTGCGGCGCGGCGTCGAGCCCTGCTCGCTGCCGCAGCCACGCCGGGATGTTCTGTTCGGCTCGCGGGAAGAAGCGCAGCTCGTCCTGGAAGCCGATCGATGGCGGCGCCTGCCGCCACGGCGGCTCCACATCCGCGAGGAAGTCCGTACTGAGCACGGTCGCCGAACCGTAGACCAGGATCGCGCTCAGCCAGGTCCCTCGGCCGGGCTGGTACATCCCCGACCGCAGGTTCGCGAGCAGTCGCGCGGCCTCCGGGTTCGGCGGAACCGGGCGCGGCAGACCGTCCTGACCGGTGACGAGCAGGTCGATCTCGACATGCCTGCCCGCCGCCCGGTACTCGACGCGCATCTGCTGCCAGCCGGGCGGCAGCGGCGTCGCGAGGGCATGGCCGATCTGCCAGACGAGCTGCTGTTGCTGCTGCTGGTTCAACGGTTGTTGTGGTCGGCTCATCTGCCCTCGCTCACCGATGGTCAGTCCGCCTGGCCGGCGGCACGTCGCTGAAGCCATTCCGCGCGCTCACCGGTCCGCGGGTAGCGCTCCAGCTCCTGTGCGAAGAACTCGGCGGGCGGGACGTGATCCCAAACGGGTTCGTTGTCCCAGTTGTACTCGGCCGAGTACCCGCCAGGGTGCACGAGGTGATAGCGGATCGAACTCCACGCGCCTTCGCCCGGCTTCGCCATGCTGTCGCGCAGTTCCACGAAGAAGTCCGCGACGCCCTCAGGCGGTGTCCACGGGGTGCCGGTGCCCATCACGGTCAGGACCTGCGCGGAGATTTCGTAGTAGTCACCGACGGAACGGAAGATGATGAACAGCTGCTCCCAGTCCGCGGGTACGGAGTGCACCATCCAAGTGGTGAAGTCCTTGAACAGCTCGTTCGCCTGTGCCGCGCTCGTGGGCACAACGGGCATCGGCATCAGTTCTGCTCCTTCTCTTCCGCCGCCGCGAGCTTCGCGTCGAGCCAGCCCGGGATGTGCTCGGGATCCCTGGGGAACTTCTTCAGGTCTTCGACGTAGTGTCCCGGTTCCATCGGCGGCGTGAGGACCGGTTCGTAGTCGTTGTTGTAGTTGAAGAAGATCTGCCCCGGCGGGTTCAGCGAAATGCGTGCCGAGAACCAGGTTCCGCGGCCGGGCTCGTACAGCAGCGTGCGCAGCTTCGCGAGGATCACGTTGAGCTCGGTGGGCGGCGCGATCTCCGGACGGGAGCCGTCGTCCATGATCACGGTCAGGCCGAGATCCTGTACGGGCACGGTCATCGAGCTGACCAGGTCGATGCGCCGCCAGCCTTCCTCCGGAACGAGGTTCAGCAGCGCGATGCCGATCTGCTGGATCAGGTCCTCGTGACTCTCACCCCCGGAAGTCATCGGGCCAGAGTGGGTTGTTGTGGTCATTGGGGAAACTCCTGACGATTACCGAGATCCGGCCTTCGGCGTCCGGGCCGTAAGCCCGGTATTGGCGGGTGTGCGCGTCGTCGATACCGGCATCCCGAAGTTCGAACGTGTCCTCGTTCTCCAACCTACCCGCGAGGCCGGTGTCGTCCCGATCCCGCTCCATCCGGTACCAGCTGTCGTCCGGGTCGTAGGTCTCCTTGAGCTCCTTGGCGCCCGCGTTGCTGTTGTCCACACGGCCTTGCGAGCCTTGGTTGATCGCCTCGCCGGAGCCGCCGACGGACGTGCCGCGGTGGTGGCCGCCGTCGTCGATGTTCTTCCCGGACGCGTCCTTGCCGCCCATACCGCCGACCTGGCTCTGCGCCGAGCCGTCACGCCGGATGTTGCTGGAGCCACCCGGGTCCGGGGGAGCCGACGTCACCACGGTGTTGCCTCGCGCGTCCGTCCGGTGGACTTCGCCGGGCGACTGCCTGCCCAGCGGGTTGCCGTCGGCGTCGTGCATTTCCAGGCCGTGGTCGACTCGGACCACCGCGTTCGGCGGCGGGTTGTTCATATCCGCGTTGAACGGCTGCCCGGTGTGCATATGGGTGATCTTGCCGTCCGGCCCGGTCTGGAACGACCCGTACGGCAGGCCGTCCTTGTCCACCACGTGGATCCGGGTGTTGGGCGGCAGATCGTCACGGCCCGCGATCGGATCCTTGTGCGCGAGCTTGTCGCTGATCGCCTTTTGCTGGGCGTCGGACATCGAGCTCGGATCACCGTCGGTGAACCCGCGCGGGTCCTTGTTCTGGTGGGCGACCGCGTTCTCGCTCTTGGGCGGAACCTGGTGCGAGTAGGTGACTTCGCGGTCGGGCGCGGGCCACGAATCCTGGACGTTCTTGGCGTTCCTGGTTCCGTAGTGACCGTCCTGGGTGACGTCCGCGTCCCTCGGCGCGGCCGCGACCTCCGGGTTGGTCCTGGCTCGCTGGCCGCTGGTGGTGTCGACGTGGCTGATGTGCCCGGTCCCGTCGGTGTGGAACTCGCCCCGCGGATGGCCGAACTCGTCGGTCGGCCGGTGCACGCTGTTCGGCGCCAGCGTCGGCCTGTCGTTCTCGTCGAGCCTGGGGTTCCCGTTTTCGTCGGTGTGCTGGCGGTTGAACGCCTCGTCCTGCTTGACCGCGTTCGGGTGATCGACAGGGGTCCCCGTCGGCTGCGGCGGGTGGTAGCCCTGGCCGTGTTCCGGCCGCCCGTCGGGTCCGACGTGGTACTCCTGGTGGAGCGGGCCGCGGTCGACCCGGTAGTTGCTGTCGGGCAGCGGATCCCGCAGCTCCGGGTTGTTCGCTCCCTCGTGGGTGTCGACCCACTTGACCTTGCCGTGCTCGTCGGTCTGGAAACTGCCGCGGGAGTTCCCGTCCGCGTCCGTGACGTGGTAGCGGGTGTTCGCGTCCAGATCGCTCCGGTGGCTGAACGCGTCGTCCGCACCCGGCGCCCGCGGGTCGTCCGCCTCGATCCGCACCTGGTCACGGGGCTTCGGCGGGGACTCGATGTCACCGATCCTCGTGACGTCCCGGGTGCCTTGCGGGGTCTTCACATCGGTGTGCGTCACCGTCCGGACATTGCCGTCCGCGTCGGTCGGGAAGGTGTCGTGCCGATGACCGACCTGCACGCGGTAGTCGGAGTTCGGCGCCGGGCGCATGATCTCCGGGTTACCGGGGCCGTGCAGCCTGTTCGGCGCGACGGCGTCGACGTGCGTCACGTTGCGGTTCGCGTCGGTGTAGACCCGGCTGCGCACGTTGCCGTCCGCGTCGGTGACGTCGTACCGCGTGTCCGGGTCGAGCCTGCGCGGAGGCGTCGTCGGGTCGAAGAACGACTGATCGTCGCGTAGCTGGACGGGACGGGCGGGCGGCGTGAAATCGGGCTCGTCCCAGCGTCCTTCGATCTGGTGCTGGGGGTTGAGATCGTCGCCCTGACCGCGATCGCGGGCGCTGTCGGCGTCCACGTCCTGCTTGTCCGCGTGCGAGGTGTCCGGGGTGAAGCCGTCGTCGCTCGCCCGGCGGGCGGTGCCGTCGGGGCTGTGGACGTCCCATTCACCGTTCGGCGGGATCCGGGGCCGGGTGCGGCCGTCGGGGCCGATCTCGTAGTCGGACGAGAAGACGCGCCCGTTCGAGTCGGTCCACGCCGGCTTGCTCGGCGCCATCACCTCGGTGTCGAGTTCGCGCGACAGACGGCGCGCGAAGTCGTTCGAGCCGGCGTCGCAGCCGATCAGCCGGATCGGGCGGCCGTCGTAGTCCCCGTTGCGCCGCAGGATGTCCGCGAACTCTTCCGGGGTGTAGGTGCGGTTGCCGATCCGGGCGTGCCCGTCCGGGGTGACGTGGACGTCGACCGTGTAGCGGCCGTCCGGATCCGGCTGGACCCGGTGCGGGAGGTCGCCCATGTCGGGATCCCCGCGGTGGTAGGAGCTACCCGCGGGGGTGCCTTCGGAATGCCGCTGGTTGACCTCGTCGGGCGTCAGCGGACGATCCGGCTCGGCGTCGGGGCCGCGGTCGTGCGGTGAACCGTCGGGGTGGCCGTTCGGGTCCTGGCGCGGGCCGTGTCCGTCGGGGCCGTGACCGTCCGGCGAATGCGGCGGCCCGGAATGGCCGCCGGGTCCGCGGCCGCCCGGTCCGGTGTTGCCGGGACCGGTGCCTCCGGGCCGGGTGCCGGGGCCGTGCGTTCCGGGCGTGCCGGTGTGCGGCTGGGCGCCGGGGCCGAAGTCGTTGCCACGGGCGACGGGCTGCGGCTGGTTCGGCCGTCCGCCGGGGCCGGTCTGGCCCGGACCGCGGCTGGGGCCGGTGTGGGTGTCGGGAGTGCGCGGGGCGTGCGTGTCCGGGGTGCGCGGCGAACCGGGCGTGCCCGTCCAGCCGCCACCCTGCGGCCTGCCGCCGGGCGAACCCGGGGTGCCGCCGGGAGCGCCACCCGGCGCGCCTTGGGGCGGCATGCCGCCTGCCATCGGCTGACCCTGCGGCGGGACACCGGGCGAACCGTCGCCACCGGTACCGCCACGCTGCGAAGGCACGTGTGACGGGCCTGCGTCGCCGAGACGTGGTGCCGTGGGCGCGGTACCGCTGGTCGTCGTGCCGCTGTCGGTCGGCCGGGTGGGACTGCCGCCGTCACCGGCGTTACCGCCGCCGTGCTGGCCGGGCGACGGATCGGAACGAGGCGTGGGTGAACCGCCGCCCTCGCCGCCGTGCGTCCGGGGCGAGCCGCCGCCGTCGCCGGTGTGGCCGGGAGAGCCGCCGGTGTCGGCACGGGTGTTCGGCGCGTCGGGTGTGTGGCTGGGTGAGCCGCCGGTGTCGGCGCGGGTGTTCGGCGCGTCGGGTGTGTGGCTGGGTGAGCCGCCGGTGTCGGCGCGGGTGTTCGGCGCGTCGGGTGTGTGGCTGGGTGAGCCGCCGCTGTCGGCGCGCGTGTGGGGTGCGGGGGAGCCGCTGTCCGGCGTGTTGCTCGGTGAGCCGCCACTGTCGGCGCGGGTGTGAGGAGTGGCGTCGGGTGTGTTGCTTGGCGAACCGCCGGTGTCCGTGCGGGTGTGGGGCGCGGGTGTGTTGCTCGGTGAGCCGCCACTGTCGGCGCGGGTGTGAGGAGTGGCGTCGGGTGTGTTGCTTGGCGAACCGCCGGTGTCCGCACGGCTCGGGGAGCCGTTGTCGGGTGTGCGGTTCGGGGTGCCGGAATCGCCGGGAGATCCGTTGTCGGAGCGGGCGGCGTTGGGAGAGCCCCCGTCCGGCGTGCCGCCGGAGTTGCCGTCCGAAGTGGACGGTCCATCGCCCGCGCGGCCGGGAGAGCCGCCGTCCGAGCGGGAGGAGCCGCCACTGTCCCTTGTGGACGGTGAACCGCCGCCGTCGCCGGCTCGCGTGGTGTTCGACGGGCTGTCGCCGCCGGAATCACCAGAGCGACCCGAGTCGCCGGAAGAACCGGAGTCGCCGGAAGAACCGGAGTTACCGGAAGAACCGGAGTCACCGTCGGAGCCGTTCGAACCGTTGGAGCCGTCGCCCGAACCGTTGGAGCCGTCGCCGGAGCCGCTGCCGGATCCATCGCCGTCCGGGCCGTCGCCGGAGCCCGTGCCACCGCCGGATCCGCCGGACCCACCACCGCTGCCGCCACGCTGGACGAAGCCGCCCGGCTTGATGTTCCTGGTGTTGATCACGTCCAGGCCGGTGACCTTGCCCGCGATCTTGCCGAAGATCTTGATGATCTTCTCGAAGACGTCTGCCAGCTTGCCCAGCAGCGGCGAGACCCGCCGCATGGCGTCGCAGAGTTCCTTGAGCTTGTCGGCGATCTTCGCGGCCCACCCGGCGATGGCGGTGACGGCCTGCGCGACCACCACGGGCGTGCCGAAGCCGAGGGAGAACACCGTCTCCAAGACCCACGCGATGAGTTTGCCGACCGCGTCCGCGATGAGCTGGCGGATGAATTCGCGGACGAACGCGACGATCTCGCCGAAGATCATCACCACGGTGCTGATCGCGCCCGCGACCGTCGCCGCGCCGCTGATCGCCTCCGCCTGTTCCGCGGCCTGCTTGCGGTACTGGTCGGCCGCGTCGCCGGTCCAGCCCGAAGTCCCGTTCTTGACCGCGTTCGAGAACTCGACCTGGGTGTCTTCCAGCTTCTTGGCGACGTTGCCCCAGGTCTCCGAATACGACTGGATGACCGGCGGATCGCCCGCCACGGCGTCCAGCATGTCCTTCAGCGGCTGCATGTGTTCCATCAGGAACGACGCCACCGACGACATCAGGTAGCCGAACGGGTCGATCGCGGCGCTGGCGATCTCGCCCGCGAGGCTCAGGACGCCGAGCCCGCCGCCGATCCAGTCACCGTTCGAGATGCCGTTGAAGGCGTCCATGGCCGACTCGGCGACACCGATGCCCGCCGCGTAGCCGTACTCGCTGTTCCCGGCCGTCAGCGGTCCGGGACCGTCGCCATCCGTCGGCGCCTTCGCGACGAGCGGGTTTCCCTCGGGCATCAGTCAGGCACCTGCGCGTTCTTGAACTCGGCGGCGAAGTTTTCGTCCTGCGTCTGGTAGGCGTTGGAAGCGGACCGCACGTTGTTCGCCACCGTCGTCGCGGCCTCGACGGCCTTGTTCAGCGCGTTGATGCCGAACTCCTCGACCGGGTCGAGCATCATCCGGAACGGCTGGCAGATGATCCCGTACGCGTCCGTCGGCATGCTCACCTGTTGCGCGGCGTCGACCGCCGTGCGCAGCCCGTCGGCGATGCCGTCGATCTGCTTGGCGTGCGCGTCGAGGTCGGCACCGAGCTCATAACCCTTGCCTGCCATGGTTTCTCCCCTCTACCAGGCCGGATGAACGTCTACGAAAGGATGCTGCCGCCGAATTCGTCGTCATCGTCGTCCTGCGTGCGGCGGCGGCGCGGGATCGGTTTCGGCTGAGGTGGATTCTGGGGCGGATTCGCCTGCGCGGGCGGCGGCGGGGGCTCTTCCTCTTCCGGGCCGAAGCGGTGGTGCCGCTCGGGCTCGGGCGGGGCGATGTCGTCCTCCGGAGGAGCCTCCGGGAAGGTGCTCTGCGCTTCCGCGATCACCCGGCTCGCGGTCTCGTCGGTGGTTCCGACGGTCTCGGCCATCGCCGCCTGCAGCAGTTCCGGGATGCGGGACTGCGCGAGCTGGACGAGGCGCATGACCTGAGACGAGACCTCCGCCATCCGTTTGCCGCTCGCGGCTTCGGCGATGACGAGGTTCGTGAGCAGCCCCTTCGAGTCGATCGTGACCTCGATGGTGTTGTCCTTCGACCGCTCCGTCACGGTCTGGCCCTGCATGCGGGCGGCCATCGCCTGATAGCGCGCGGCGGTCTCCTGGATCTGCTTCGTCCAGTTGTCCACCATTCGTTCGCTGGCGTCGACGTTGTCCGGCATCGGGACCCTTCCAAAAGCTGCATGCTGACGTCTTCACACTGACGGTCCGAAGACGCCACCGGTTCCGGTGTGCGCAAAGTTTCGTCGAACAGCCTAGTGCTCATCCGGTGTACCACTCCGGGACGACAAAGTCGGCCCCGTCACGCAGCGAAAGGGCCCTTCGCCGCACAAAGTGCGATGAAGAGCCCTTTCACGCCCTGCGAACTGCCGGGGTCAGAGGTTGCCGCGGCGCTGCGCCGATGGCGCCTCGCCGTTAGAGATTGCCTCGGCGCTCCTGCTCACGCTCGATGGCCTCGAACAGGGCCTTGAAGTTGCCCTTGCCGAAACCGAGCGAACCGTGCCGCTCGATGAGCTCGTAGAACACCGTCGGGCGGTCGCCGATCGGCTTGGTGAAGATCTGCAGCAGGTAGCCGTCCTCGTCGCGGTCGACCAGGATGCGGTGCTCCTTGAGCTTCTCGATCGGCACCCGGACCTCGCCGATCCGGGCGCGCAGCTCCGGGTCGTCGTAGTAGGAGTCCGGGGTGTCGAGGAACTCGACGCCCGCCGCGCGCATCGCCTTCACCGTCGCGACGATGTCGTTGGTGGCCAGCGCGATGTGCTGGCAGCCGGCGCCGCCGTAGAACTCGAGGTACTCGTCGATCTGCGACTTCTTCTTCGCGATCGCCGGCTCGTTGAGCGGGAACTTGACGCGGTGGTTGCCGTTGGAGACCACCTTGCTCATCAGCGCCGAGTACTCGGTCGCGATGTCGTCGCCGACGAACTCCGCCATGTTCACGAAGCCCATGACGCGGTGGTACCAGTCGACCCAGTAGTCCATCTTGCCGAGTTCGACGTTGCCGACGCAGTGGTCGACGGCCTGGAACAGCCGCTTCGGCGCGCCTTCGGGGCGGACGACGCTGCTCTCGCGCGGCTCGTAACCGGGCAGGTACACGCCGGTGTACTTCGACCGGTCGACCAGCGTGTGGCGGGTCTCGCCATAGGTCGCGATCGCGGCGACGCGCACGGTGCCGTGCTCGTCGGAGACGTCGTGCGGCTCTTCGAGGACGGTGGCGCCCTGCGAGCGGGCGTGCTCGATGCACCGGTCGACGTCGGCGACCTCGAGCGCGAGGTCGATCACGCCGTCGCCGTGGCGGCGGTGGTGGTCGAGCAGCGGGGAGTCGGGCTTGACGCCGCCGGTGATCACGAAGCGCGCCGAACCGGACTTCAGCACGAACGACTTGCGCTCGAAGTTCCCGGTCTCGGGGCCGGAGTACGCGACGAGCCGCATGCCGAACGCGACCTGGTAGAACCACGCGGTCTGCGTGGCGTTGCCCGCGATGAACACCACCGCGTCCATCGACTTCACCGGGAAGGGGTCGGTCGAAGAGTCGTGGTCGACGAGGCCGACGAGCTGACGCAGCTGGTCGTAGCTCACGTCGTCAAGAGCACCCTGGGGTTCCACTGTGTGCGTCATGCCATGAAGGATCCGAGCGCGTGACAAAATGTGCAATGGTCAAAGATTTCGCTGTGCACTATGACCAGTGATGGCTGCGCGAGCGCGGTCAAAGTGGACAACCTGTGTAGGAAGTAGGCCCGATGTCGGAAGCACTCGACGCGCTGGACGCGCGGCTGCTGCTGTTGCTCACCGATTCGCCCCGGCTCGGGGTGCTCGAATGCGCCCGCCGTCTCGGCGTCGCGCGGGGCACGGTGCAGGCCCGGCTGGACCGGCTGACCGAACGCGGGATCCTCGGCGGGTTCCCGCCCGAACTCGACCTCGCGGCGATGGGATACGGCCTCACCGCGTTCGCCGTCCTGGAGATCGCGCAGGGCCGCCGGGCCGAGGTCGCGGAGGCGCTGTCCGCGATCGACGAGGTGTGCGAGGTCTACGCGACGACCGGTCAGGGCGACCTCTTCGTGCGGATGGTGGCGCGCAACAACGACGACCTGCAGCGGGTGGTGGACGAGGTGGTCGGCGCGCCGTACGTGCGGCGGACGTCGACGTCGATCGCGTTGTCGACGCCGGTTCCGCCGCGCGTACGGCCGCTGCTGGAACGGCTGGCGCGGAGCTAGCCCATCTGGCCGAGGTACCGCTTCGCCGACCGCTGGACCGCCTCGTGCCCGTCGGCGCGGATGATCGCGTCCCACCAGGCGCCGTAGATCGCCTCGAACTCGTACGGTTCGAGCATTTCGGCGGCGCGGCGGACGACCTCCGGGCGTTCCGGGATCAGATTCGGGTAGCTGTACATCATGCCGACGAAGCGTCGGTCCGGGATGACCTGCAGGATGTCGCCCGAGAGCAGCGCCCCGCGGCCGTTCTCCCCGTCGGGCCAGTGCAGCACGGTCCCGCCGTCGAAATGCACGCCGAGATTGATCAGCCGCAGGTCGGGGGCGACATCGAGGGTCGCGCCACTCCACAGCTTGATCGCCGGATCCGGCCTGCCGATCCACTGCCGGTCGCCTTCGTGCAGGTACACGGGCACGTCGAAGGCGTGGGCCCACTCGACCATGGTGGTGTAGTAGTGCGGATGGCTGATCGCGATGCCGGTGAGCCCGCCGAGTTCGCGGACCTCGGCGACCAGCTCGTCGTCGAGGTAACCCGCGCAGTCCCACAGGAAGTTGCCGGATTCGGCCTTGACCAGCAGCGCGCGCTCGCCGATCGCGAAGTTCGGGGTGGACCCGACTCCGATGAGGCCGGGTCCCTGCTCCTCGACACGCGCTCGGTACGTCCCGCTCGCGCGGACGGTGTTCAGATCGGTCCACCGCTGTCCGGCCTGCGGGACGTACTGACGTTCGTCGTCGCAGATCGGGCAGTCGGACCGGGGTTCCGCGTACTGCATGCCGCAGGCGACGCAGATCGGTAGCTCGCTCATCGTTTCCCTCCAGATTTCTCCGGAAGTCACGCTAACGGCTCGTATGCGCGCCCGGCCATATCGGGCCGGGCGCGCAGTGTTCATTGTCGCGCGCCGACGAAAACTCGCCGAAGAGGTGCCGGTTCGCAGGCGACTCGCACTGTGTGCGGAGGACGCCCCTTCATCGAGTTTCCGGGGCCTTCGGCCGCGAAGCGGCGCGAGGAGTGCTCATTTGGCGGTGTACGGCACGGCCTTGACGAGCGTCACCTTCTGGATGCTGCCGTTGGGCAGCTCGTACTCGCGGGTCTCGCCCTCTTTGGCGCCGAGCAGCGCCTTGCCGAGGGGGGACTCCGGCGAGTAGACGTCCAGGCCACCCTCGGTGCCCTCTTCGCGGGTCGCCAAGAGGAAGTTCTCGTCCTGGTCGTCACCGTCGTAGCGCACGGTGAGGACCTTGCCCGGTCCCGCGCTGCCGTCATTGGCGGGCGGCTCGCCCACCTTGGCCGAACGGAGGAGCTCCTGGAGGTGGCGGATGCGGGCCTCGTGCTGGCCCTGCTCTTCGCGGGCGGCGTGGTAACCGCCGTTCTCCTTGAGGTCGCCCTCTTCCCGGCTGTCGTTGATCTTCGCAGCGATGACCGGGCGGAGCTCGATGTAGTGGTCGAGTTCCTGCTTGAGCCTGTCGTAGGCATCCTGGGTCAGCCAGGTCACCTTTGTGTCGCTCACGGTCACCATCTCCTAGTAGGGCCTGCCAGGCTTGGGTGTACAAGCCGGCCACCGGGCCGGCATGGCGCGCCGGCCTGGCTGAGATAAAGGAAAAACACGGCCCGTCTTGGGCCGTGCCGGTAGATCAGAGTAACACGGCGCGAGGCATCGCCGCCGGTCGAATTCGGTCGCGCCTCGGCGTTGGGCGCCCGTTTCACCCCGTTGGCCGCTATGGCCTTGACAGGTACCGTGGTACGTCGTATGAGCATCCGAAGATATCAGCCGTGACCGGCTTTCCGATGCTCTTGATGGTGGTAGTCACCCTGCTGTTCTTCGAACCAGGCTGAATCAGGACCTCTTTACGTCCGCTCTCCGCCCCGGCCTTGTCACGGACGCGGACGACGCACACCCCTGGACGATTCACGTCGTCCCTGGTCACGTTGATGGTGATCTCCATCGCGTCGCCCGGCTTCTCCTCGAACAAGACGCGTTCGCCCTCGATGGGCGCGCTGCCGAAGTTCGCGTACGCGACATAGGCGATACCGCCGCTGACCAGCAGTGCGATCACCACGAACACCAGGCGCCGCCAGCCGGCGGGCTTCGCGGCACGGGGTTTGCCGTACCGGCCTTCCGGCACGTCCATCCGGGTGCTTTCCGCGGTGGGAGCGTCCTGTCCCGTGCTCAACCCGGGCCTCCCGGTCGGTGTCGTCGTGCTCGCAGGGACAATAGGGGTCGTATGCGAGTGGTCCCCTCGAGTATCCGCGCCCGGCAGGGCGGGCCGTCAGGCAGGGTCGCAGGGGAATAGGGAACGAGAAGGGGACGTTCGGAGCATGGTGCTAGCCAATGAACCGCCGAAGTCACGCCTCCGCCTGATGGCGGTGCACGCGCACCCCGACGACGAGTCGAGCAAGGGCGCGGCCACCATGGCCAGGTACGCCGCCGAAGGGCACGAGGTCATGGTCGTGACCTGCACCGGCGGCGAAGCGGGCAGTGTGCTGAACCCGGCCATGGACCGTCCCGAAGTAGTGGCCAACATGACCGAGGTCCGCCGCGAGGAGATGGCCCGCGCGGCCAAGATCCTCGGGGTGAGCCACGCCTGGCTCGGCTTCGTCGACTCGGGCCTGCCCGAGGGCGACCCGCTGCCCCCGGTCCCGGAGGGCTCGTTCGCGGTCATCCCGCTCGAGGAGTCCACCGGTGCCCTGGTGAAGGTCATCCGCGAGTTCCGTCCGCACGTGATCGTCACCTACGACGAGAACGGCGGGTACCCGCACCCCGACCACATCCGCACGCACGAGATCTCGGTCGCGGCCTTCGACGCGGCGGGCGAGGCCGAGCGCTACCCGGACGCGGGCGAGCCGTGGCAGCCGATGAAGCTGTACTACGTGCACGGGTTCTCGCGCGCCAGGATGACCGTGTTCCACGAGGCCCTGCTCGCCCGCGGCCTGGAGTCGCCGTACGAGGAGTGGCTCAAGTCGTGGGACCCGGAGAAGGCCGACGTCATGGAGCGGGTGACCACCCGCGTCGAATGCGGCGACTACTTCGAGCAGCGTGACGACGCACTGAAGGCGCACGCCACCCAGATCGACCCGAACAGCCGCTGGTTCGCCGTCCCGCGCGATCTGCAGCGCGAGGTCTGGCCGACCGAGGAGTACGAGCTGGTCCGCTCACTGGTGGACAGCACCCTGCCGGAGGACGATCTGTTCGCCGGCTTGAAGGAGGGCTGATGAGTTTCGTGGTGCCGGCGTTCGCCGTCGTTCCGGTGACGGTGTCGTCGCAGTTCCTGGCACAGCAGCCCGGCAACGGCGACAACGGCGGCCAAGGTGAGGACTTCGGCAAGTCGTCGCCGGTGGGGTTCCTGATCCTGATCCTGTTCTTGATCGCCGTCGCGTTGCTGGTGCGGTCGATGACCAAGCACTTGAAGCGGCTTCCGGAGAGCTTCGACGAGCCTGCGGCCCCTTCTTCTTCGGAGGCGCCGGCCGAGGAGGCTCCCGAGGCTTCGAAGGCTGACTCCGAGCCGGTCGCCAAGACGGAGAAGCCGACCGCCAAGTCCGACTGAGCGCTGCAATGAAGGGGCCTTTCATAGCAAATTTTGCTATGAAAGGCCCCTTCATTGCATTCCCGAAGCGCGTCAAAGGCGTGGGTCGACCGGATCCGACTCCAGCGCCAGCACCGCGAACACGCACTCGTGCACCCGCCACAGCGGTTCCGCGCGTGCCAGCCGCTCCAGCGCCTCCAGCCCCAGCGCGTACTCGCGCAGCGCCAGCGCCCGCTTCCGGTTCAGCCCGCGTTTGCGGAGCCGCGTGAGGTTCTCCGGCAGCGTGTAGTCGGGCCCGTAGATGATCCGCAGGTACTCCCGCCCGCGCACCTTCACTCCCGGTTGCACAAGCCCACGCGCGCCGCGGGTCAGGTTCGCCGCCGGTTTGACGACCATGCCCTCGCCGCCCGCGCCGGTCAGGTCCAGCCACCAGTCGACGCCGCGTGCCACCGACGCCGGGTCGGTGGTGTCGACGGGCAGGATCCGCGTGCGGGTGAACAGGTCGCCGGTGAGCCGGTCCAGCAGCGAAAGGTGCCACTCGTGCGGCCGGTCGTGGTACGCGTGCCCTTCCGAAGCCAGCACCTGGAACGGTGCCAGCCGGACGCCGTCGAGGCCGTCGGTCGGCCAGCAGTAACGCCGGTACGCCTGCCGGTACGCGTCCACAGTGGACTCGCGGACCCGGGTCCGTTCCATCAGTTCCGCCACATCGACCCCGCGAGCCGCGGCGGCGTCCAGTGAAGCGACGGCGGCGGGCAGCACGGCCTGGGCCGCCGCACCCACGGCCGCGTACTGTCCCGAGATCAGCGAGCCCGCTTTCGCGCTCCACGGCAGCAGTTCCGTGTCGAGCAGCAGCCAGCCGGTGTCCAGCTCCTCGAACAGTTCCGACGACGCTTCCCGCACACCATCGAGCAGCCGCGCGTTCTGTTCCGGAGTGAAGAACGGCCGCCCGGTGCGGGTGTACACCGCGCCCGGCCCCTGGATCCCGAACCGCGCGGGAGCCACGTCGTCGTCACGGCACACGAGCACGACGGCACGCGAGCCCATGTGCTTCTCTTCGCACACGACATGATCGACACCTGCCGCGCGGAACTCGGCGAAGGCCTCCTCGGGGTGTTCGAGGTAGTCGTCCGTGGCGGACGTCGAACACGGCGCCATCGTCGGCGGCAGGTACGGCAGCCAGCGCGGGTCTACGGCGAAGCGGCTCATCACCTCGAGCGCCGCCGCAGACTGTTCGGCGGAGACCCCGACCCGGCCGTGGTGTCGTGTCTCGACGATCCGCTTCCCGGTGACGTCGCCCAGTTCCAGGACCGCGGGCTCACGTCCGCCCAGCGGCCGCGCGGGTTCGAGCGGACGTGACGGCTCGTACCAGACCTTCTTCGCCTTCACCGAGACGACTTCCCGCTCCGGGTAACGCAAAGCGGTCAGCTTGCCGCCGAAGACGCAGCCCGTGTCGAGACACATGGTCCCGTTGACCCATTCCGGCTCCAGCGTCGGCGTGTGTCCATAGAGGACCATCGCCTTGCCGCGGTAGTCACGCGCCCACGGCAGCCGCACCGGCAGACCGTACTCGTCGGTCTCGCCGGTGGTGTCGCCGTAGAGCGCCGTGCTCCGCACCCGGCCGGACGCGCGCCCGTGGAACTTCTCGGGCAGACCCGCGTGCGCGACGACGAGCTTGCCGCCATCGAGGACGTAGTGCGCGATGAGTCCTTCACAAAAGGCATGCGCCTTCGCGCGGAAGTCCTCGTCCTGCGCGGAAAGCTGCTCCAGCGACTCCGCGAGTCCGTGCGCCGTCCTGACCTTGCGCCCGTCGAGCGCGCGGACCAGTTTCTGTTCGTGATTCCCGCAAACGACCAGCGCGCTGCCTGCTTCGGCCATCGCCATCACGCGGCGCAGCACGCCGGGCGTGTCGGGTCCGCGGTCGACGAGGTCGCCGACGAAGACCGCGGTGCGGCCTTCGGGATGCACGCCGTCGACGTAACCCAGTTCGGTGAGCAGTTCCTCCAGTTCCTCGCGGCAGCCGTGGACGTCGCCGATGACGTCGAACGGCCCGGCCAGCTCACGCCGGTCGTTGCGCAGCGGCTCGACGACGATCTCCGCTTCGGCGACCTCGGCCTCGCTCCGCAGCACGTGCACGCGCCGGAAACCCTCGCGCTCCAACGACTTCAGCGAGCGGTGCAGCTCGCCGCGCTGGCGCCGGACGACGTGCTCGCCGAAGTCACGGTCGGGCCGGGATTCGTTGCGCTCCTGGCAGACCTTCACCGGCAGGTCGAGCACGATCGCCGTCGGCAGGACGTCGTACTCCTTGGCCAGCTTCAAGAGGCTCGCCCGGGAAGCACGCTGGACGTTCGTCGCGTCGATCACCGTGATCCGGCCCGCTTCGAGCCGCTTCGCCGCGACGTAGTGGAGCACGTCGAAAGCGGCGGCCGACGCGCTCTGGTCGTTCTCGTCGTCGGCCACCAGGCCGCGGAAGTAGTCGCTGGACAGCACCTGTGTCGGCGCGAAATGCGTCCGCGCGAAGGTCGACTTGCCGGAGCCGGAGGCCCCGACGAGCACGACGAGGGACATGTCGGGAATGGTCAGTTTCATGCCACGGCCTCCTTCCGAGACGTGAAGACCGCCATTTGGGTCGGCGGTCCTGATTCTTGGGACTCGGGTCCCACAGGGAGCAGGCGGACGTCGTAGCCGCGACGGGAGGCGACGCCGCCGGCCCACGAGCGGAACTGCTCGCGTGTCCACTCGAAACGGTGGTCGGCGTGCCGGAACCGGCCTTCTTCGAGGAATTCGAAGTGCCGGTTGTACTCGGCGTTCGGCGTCGTGACGAGTACGGTCCGCGGCGCGGCGACACCGAACACGGCGTGCTCCAGCGCGGGCAGGCGCTCCTCGTCGACGTGCTCGATCACCTCCATCAGCACGGCCGCGTCGTATCCGGCCAGCGACGGATCCGCGTAGGTCAGCGCGGACTGCTTCAGGATGATCCGCGTCTTGTCTTTCAGCCGCTTGTCGGCGATGTCGAGCGCGCTCGCGGACACGTCGACTCCGACGATCTCGGTGAACGACGGTTCCTTCTGGAGCACGCGCAACAGCGCGCCGCCGCCGCAGCCGAGGTCGAGCACCCGCCGCGCGCCCGCCGCCCGAAGAGCCGCGAGCACGCTTCCGTGCCGTTGGACGGCCAGCGGTTCGGGCCGGTCCGGTAGTTCGGTGACCCGCGCTTCGGCCTCGGCGGGCACGTCGTCCGCTTCCGCCAGCCGGGTGAGCGCGTACGAAACGATCGGACGCCGGCGTTCGAGGTAGCGGTTGGTGATCAGCTCCCGGTCCGGATGTCCCGCGAGCCACCCTTCGCCGACGCGCAGCAACTTGTCGGCCTCGTCCTGGCCGATCCAGTAGTGCTTGTCGCCGTCGAGAGCGGGCAGCAGGACGTACAGGTGCCGCAACGCGTCGACGACGCGCTGGGTCCCGGTCAGCCGGAGGCCGACGTAGCGGGAATCGCCCCACTGCGGGAACTCGGGATCGAGCGGGATGGCCTTGGCCTCGACCTGCCAGCCGAGGGGTTCGAACAGCTTGTGGACGACCTCCGCGCCGCCGCGCGCGGTCAGCGACGGCACGCGGATCTCCAGCGGGAACGCCTCGTCGACCAGTTCCGGCCGGTTCGCGCACCGCCCGGCCAGCGCCGTGGTGAAGACCGCCCGCAGCGCCACCGCCAGGTACGAGCCGCCCGCGTACGGCCGGTCGTTGACGTATTGGGTCAGCGACGTCCCGCCGCCGCGCACGAGCTCGACCGGGTCGATCTCGACCAGCAGGGCCACCGTGCAGCGCTGCTCGGCCGCCTCGGGGTAGAAGACGTGCGCCTTCCCGGCCGAGAGCGTGAACGACTGCGCCTTCTCCGGATGCTTGTGCAGGAGAAAGCCCAGGTCGGTGGCGGGGTTCCGGGTGGTCGTCATGGTCAGGAGCACCGGATGAGTGTCGCGCAGACGGCCGTTCGGCGCGCCCGCTTTTCCGCGTGCGACCCTGGTGACATGTCGAACCGCCTGAAGGCCGCGACCAGTCCGTACCTGCTGCAGCACGCCGAGAACCCGGTGGACTGGTGGCCCTGGGGTGAAGAGGCGCTGGCCGAGGCGAAACGGCGGAACGTGCCGATTCTCCTTTCGGTCGGCTACGCGGCCTGTCACTGGTGCCATGTCATGGCGCACGAGTCCTTCGAGGACGAAGCCACCGCGACGCTGATGAACGCGAACTTCGTCAACATCAAGGTGGACCGTGAGGAGCGGCCGGACATCGACTCGGTGTACATGGCGGCCACCCAGGCGATGACCGGTCAGGGCGGCTGGCCGATGACGTGCTTCCTGACCCCGGAGGGTGAACCGTTCCATTGCGGCACCTACTACCCGCCGTCGCCGCGGCCGGGGATGCCGTCGTTCCCGCAGCTGCTCGTCGCGGTCGCCGAAGCCTGGGGTGAGCGCCCGGACGAACTGCGTTCCGGCGCCCGGCAGATCATCGCCCACCTCACGGAGAAGAGCGGGCCGCTGCCGGAGTCCGTTGTGGACGGTGCGGCGCTGGAATCCGCGGTCGCTTCACTGCGCAAGGAATACGACGCCGCGAGCGGCGGGTTCGGCGGAGCGCCCAAGTTCCCGCCGACGATGGCGTTGAACTTCCTGCTCCGGCGCCACGAGCGCACCGGCTCCGATCTCTCCCCGGTCGAGTACACGGCGGAGGCGATGGCGCTCGGCGGGCTCAACGATCAGCTGGCGGGCGGGTTCGCACGGTACTCCGTCGACCCGCGCTGGGAAGTGCCGCACTTCGAGAAGATGCTGTACGACAACGGTTTGCTCCTGCGTTTCTACGCGCAGTTCCACGGCGTGACCGGGCTCGAGTACGCGCGGCGGACGGTCGAAGAGACCGCGGAGTTCCTGCTGCGCGACCTCGGGACGGCCGAAGGAGGCTTCGCCGCTTCGCTCGACGCGGACACCGACGGCGTCGAGGGCCTCACGTATGTCTGGACTCCCGCGCAACTCGCCGAAGTGCTCGGCGAGGAGGACGGCGCTTGGGCCGCCGAACTGTTCCAGGTGACCGAACGGGGCAACTTCGAGCACGGCGCGTCGACTCTGCGGCTGCGTGAGCCGCGTCCCGAGGACGCGGAACGGTACGAGCGGGTGCGGCGCACGCTGCTGACGGCGCGAAACGAGCGTCCTCAGCCCGCCCGCGACGACAAGGTCATCGCCGCGTGGAACGGGCTCGCGATCGGCGCGCTCGCCAAGGCGGGCTCGCGGCTGAACCATCCACAGTGGATCGACGCGGCGGCTCGTGCCGCGGCTTTCCTGATGGACGACCATTTCGTGGACGGGCGGCTGCGCCGGACCTCGCGCGACGGCGTCGTCGGCACGACGGCGGGCGTGCTGGAGGACTACGCGTGCCTCGCCGAGGGGCTGCTCGAACTCCACCAGGCGACCGGCGAGCCGCGCTGGCTGGCCGACGCGGTCACCTTGCTGGACCTCGCCTTGGCCCATTTCGGCGTCCCGGACTCGACGGGTGCCTACTACGACACGGCCGACGACGCGGAAGTGCTGGTGCAGCGGCCCTCCGACCCGACCGACAACGCGAGCCCGGCGGGGGCTTCGGCGCTGGCCAACGCGTTGCTGACGGCCTCCGTGCTGGCGGGGCACGACCAGGTGGGCCGCTACCGCGAGGCGGCCGAGCAGGCGCTGGCGCGCGCGGGACGGCTCGCCGCCCACGCGCCGCGGTTCGCCGGGCATTGGCTCACGGTCGCCGAAGCCGCGGCCGCCGGTCCGGTGCAGGTGGCCGTCGTCGGGCCGGATGCCGCCGCACGCAAGGATTTGCTGGCCGCGGCCGTCGCGTCGGCACCGGACGGCGCCGTCGTCGTGAGTGGTGTCCCGGACGCCGAGGGAGTGCCGCTGCTCGCCGACCGGCCGCTGGTGGGGGGCGCCGCCGCCGCGTACGTGTGCCGCGGCTATGTCTGCGAACGCCCGGTCACCACCGCCGAGGATCTGCGCGCTCAGCTCACCAATCCCACGCCATAGGGCCGAAGGCGCCGCCGCCCGTCTGCGGAGCCCCCGTCGGCTTGACCGCGACCTGCGGCGCCTTCGGTTTCGTCGTGGTGGACTTCGTCGGCTTCGGCGGCTTCGTGGAAGTCGGCGGCTTGGTAGTGGTGGTCGGCGGCGTTCCGATGATGGTGAAAGCGCGGGAGGTCTTCGTGCCGTCCGAACAGGTGAACGTCGCCGTGTACTTGCCCGGCGTCTTGCCTGCCTTGCCGTAGCCGGCGGCCTTCCCCCAGTTGCCGCCGATCGTCCACTGGAGCGGCGCCGAGAACCCCGGCGATGTCACCGGGGTCGCCGGTCCGCAGCCGCCCATCGCGGCCTTCGTCTCGGCGTAGAGCTCCCCGCCGGGTTCGACTTCGGTCGGATGCAAGAACCAGGACACGTCCTTGGCTTCCGCCGCCGCCGGTGCGACCACGGCGAGCTGGGCCGCTCCGAGCATGACAGCGCCGATCATGGCCTTTTTCAGCATGAGGTCCCCTTTTCCGTCATCTGCTGGTGGGAACACGTCGGCGCAGGTCATCAGGTTGCCTCGGGTTTCGCCGGGGGAGAACACGAGTGAATCTCGGCCGTTGCGAGCGTAGCGTCGGTAGCGTTGTAATCATGTAATCGCGGAGGCGAGCATGCACACCTACTTCAGGGCGGCGAGGCATATGGGACGAAGTGGCTGGAAGGGCCGGGGCGGCTGGCAGCAGGCGGACATCCCCTCGGCGGACGACGCGGCCGCGTGGTTCGGCGGACGGCTCCCGGAGGGCTGGTTCACCGGAGACCCCGAGGTCACGGTGGATCGCGAAGAGATCGTCATCGTCGGCGAACTCCAGCCGCTCACCGGTGAGTACGCCGACGACGCCGCCCGTGCGGCGGCCGAGGACGGCCGGATCAGCCGGTTCCGCGAGGAGACCCGCGAGGAGCGGATCGAGATCGCGCGCCAGGCCGAGCACCGGTATCAGCGCAAGGTCGCCTGGGGCGCGAGCCTCGGCGGCACGAGGCACCTGTTCACCACCCATTCGGCGCCGGTCATGACCAGGCTGAGGCAGCCGGAACGCCTGGTCCTCGACACCCTCGTCGACGCGGGCGTCGCGCGGTCGCGGTCGGAGGCGCTCGCGTGGGCCGTCCGGCTGGTCGGGGAGCACGCGGACGCCTGGCTCGCCGAGCTCCGGGAGGCGATGACCAAGGTGGACGATCTCCGCTCACAGGGACCGGACCTTTCCTGAGGCCGGAGTTCGTGCTGCGTCCCCGGATGCGGTGCGGCAGGCTGAACGCAGACCGCACCGCATCGGAGGAATCGTGGACACGCCAGGACTTCCCGCGAAGATCGACCCGGACGCGCTGACCACCGTCCTCGATGGACGGTGGGCGGAGCTCCGTCGCGCGGTGCGCGCGCAGATGGCCGCGGAGGACTTCAAGGACCCTGTCGACCTCGACGTCGAAGCGCACCGCGCCCAGGTGCTCGAATGGCTGCGCCTGCTCGCCCGCACCGACCGGCCGGGGCTCGGTTTCGACCCGGCGCACGGTGGTGGCGGTGACGTCGGCGGCTCGGTGATGTCGTTCGAGATGCTGGGTTTCGGTGACCTCTCGCTGATGGTCAAGGCCGGTGTCCAATGGGGTCTGTTCGGCGGCGCGGTGCAACTGCTCGGCACCGGACGCCACCACGAGCGCTACCTGCGGAAGATCAAGGATCTGGAGCTGCTGGGCTGCTTCGCGATGACCGAGCACGGCCACGGCTCGGACGTCCAGCATCTGCGCACCACCGCGACCTACGATCCGGCCACCCGCGAATTCGTCGTGCACACGCCGGACCGGGGCGCGATGAAGGAGTACATCGGCAACGCCGCCCGCGACGGCGAACTCGCGGTGGTGTTCGCACAGCTGATCACCGGCGGTGAATCACGCGGAGTGCACGCGTTCCTGGTGCCGATCCGCGGCGAGGGCGTGAGCGGCGTCGAGATCGAGGACTGCGGCCGCAAGGCGGGCCTCAACGGCGTCGACAACGGACGGCTCACCTTCACCCAGGTGAGGGTTCCGCGCGAGGCACTCCTCAACCGGTTCGGCGACGTCGCCGAGGACGGCACGTACCGCAGCCCGATCGAAAGCGACGGTCGCCGGTTCTTCACGATGCTCGGCACCCTCATCCGCGGCCGGGTCAGCGTCGCGGGCAGCGCCGGCAGCGCGACGAAGCGCGCGCTCGCGCTGGCCATCCGGTACGGCGAGCAGCGGAGGCAGTTCGCGCGGCCCGGCGGCGAGGAGGTCGTGATCCTCGACTACCGCGCACACCAACGGAAACTGCTGCCCGCACTGGCGACGTCGTATGCCCTGCACTTCGCGCAGGAAGCACTCGTTTCGAAGCTGAACGACATCGCCGAGGACGCGCCGGAGGAAGAGCAGCGGGAGCTGGAATCGCGTGCGGCCGGGATCAAGGCCGTCTCGACCTGGCACGCGACGGCGACCATCCAGGCCGCCCGTGAGGCGTGCGGTGGTTCGGGCTACCTCTCGGAAAACCTGCTTCCCGGTTTGAAGGCCGACACGGACGTCTTCACCACCTTCGAGGGTGACAACACCGTGTTGCTGCAGCTGGTCGCGAAGGGCCTGCTGACCAGCTACAAGGACCACTTCGAGGACCTCAGCCCGCTCGCGACCGCGCGTTTCGTGGCGGAGCAGCTCGTCGAAGCCGTGATCGAACGGACGTCCGCGCGCAAGGTCGTCGAACGGCTCACCGAGGCCGACGACGGCGACGTGCTGTACTCCCGCGAGTGGCACCTGAAGCTGTTCGAAGACCGCGAAGAACACGTACTCGGCGGCGTCGCGCAGCGCCTGCGAAAAGGTAGCTCGGACCCCTCCGGCGTCTTCGGTGTCTTCAACGACGCGCAGGACCACGTGCTTCGCGCCGGACGCGCGCACGTCGACCGGGTGGTGCTCGAAGCGTTCGTCGACGCCATCGAGCGCTGCGCCGACGGCGAGGCCCGCGAACTGCTGGAGCGGGTGTGCGACCTCTACGCGCTCGCGAACATCGAGGCGGATCGTGGCTGGTTCCTCGAACACGGACGCCTGACCTCCGGGCGCTCGAAGGCCGTCACCGCCGCGGTGAACGCCCTGTGCGCCGACCTGCGCCCGCACGCGCGGACACTCGTGGACGCCTTCGCTATCCCCGAGCAGTACCTAGCGGCTCCGATGCTGCGGGACTGATCCCGGCGCGCTGCTCGGCGAGCTCGGCCCGCAACGCCTTGACCTCGCGGGTCAGCTCGTCGAGATGCTCGCGCGTCACGGCCTGCGCGTTCTCGTCGGCCTCGGTCACCCGGCGGATCAGCCACGACGCCAGCGTCGCGGTGACCACACCGAGCAGCGCGATCCCGGCCACCATCAGCCCGACCGCGACGATCCGGCCGGTGCCGCTGACGGGATAGCGGTCGCCGTAGCCGACCGTGGTGATCGTCGTGACGGACCACCACACCGCGTCCGGGAAGTCGGTGATCGGCGCGTCCGCCTGAGTGCGTTCGGCGTCGAGTACGGCGAGCGCCGAACAGAACACGACGAGCGCCGTCGCGCCCACCGTGTAGACCACGACGCGGCCGCGCAACGACAGGCCGGCGTTGCGGTTGAGGACGTTCAGCACCGTGACCAGCCGGAGCAGCCGAAGCTGCCGGATCAGCGGGAGCACGATGATCAGCAGATCGAAGAGGTTCTTCTTGAGGAAGTCCCGCTTGTCCTTGGCGTGCTTGAGGCGGACGCCGTAGTCCAGGGCGAAGACCGCCCACGCGACCCACGTGACGACCTCGCACCAGACCCGGCCGGTGTGGCCGAGCGAGGGCTGGAGGATCGGCCACGCGTAGGCAGCCAGGAACAGTACGGCGGCGGCGTTGAGCGGCCACTCCATCCGCTTTTCCCACATCGGGCGTCTCCTCACCTGGCCTTTTCCAGGTGCACGTTAAGCGATGTCGAGGGCCGTTCCATAGAGTTTGTCGGTTTTGAGGGTGATGTAGAGCCTTCGTTCGGCGGCGATGGTCTCGAGGAACTCGGCCTCGTCCTCCGGCTTTTGGCTCTGGGCGGCGAGATATTCGAGCCCTGCCGTGTCACCGGGTGTCCGGGTGACCTCGGAGAGTTCCGCTTTCCCTTCCGCGACCGCGAATCTCCAGTGGTCGGCGCTGGAGACGTAGAGCGAGGCGGTGGGGTTGTCGCGGAGCTGTTTGACCTTGAGGCGGTCTTCGGTCGTGCTGATCCGGACCGTCCGGGCCTCGGGGTCCCACGTGTAGACGACCGTGGAGAGGTGAGGGCGTCCGTCGCGCTTGAGGGTCGCGAGGGCGCCGAAGGCGTGCTCGGCGAGGAAGTCGCTGAGAGCCGCGTCGTCGAGGGGGCGGGGCGGTGCGTTCTTGGCCATGGTGGTGATCATGGCTCGCGCGGTGGGGGCGCGGAAGAAGGCACTTTCTTGTGCCAGAGGGAACACGCGTGTGTCCGTCCTGGTCACCGTGGTCGTGTGAACAGCGGACGTACTTGACGTACTTGACGTACTTGGGCAGACTGGGTTACGACCTATCGGGAGGCCCTGTGTCAGCGCTCCACTACGACAGCTACACCGAAGCTCGCGCGCATCTGAAGGATCTGCTGGATGCCGCGGAGAAAGGTCGCGTCGCCACGGTTCGGCGTGACTCGGCTCAGGCCGCTGTCGTGGACGTCGAGCGTCTGCGCTACTTCCTCGCGTCGCTCCTGCCGGCGTCTGCCCAGGTCGTAGCCGAGGATGGAGGCTGGTCCGTGTTCATTCCAGGTTTGCCGGTAGCCGCGGACGGTGCCACCTTCGACGAAGCGCTGACCGAGATGGTCGACGCTCTGCGGGAGTACGCGGAAGACTGGCAGTCGCGGCTGCTCGATGCTCCGAATCACCGTGACAACTGGGGCTTGGTCCAGCTGATCAGCCTGAGCGATGACGATCAGCTGCGCGATTGGCTGGCGGGTACCGCGCGGTGAACTGGCCACAACCCATCCGCAAGGACCACGAGTCGTTCTGCCAAGTCGAGGAGTGGCGCCGAGTTCGCGATGCCCGCGGCCGGACGGGCACGCACCACGTCACCTACGAGTTCGACCTCCTGGACGGCCGCATCCTGCGAACCCGGATCTCGCATCCGGTGGACCGGACCGGGTACGGCAAGAGTATCTGGAGGCACATCCTCCGCGACCAGCTCGACGTTGACGAGCCGTGCTTCTGGTCGTGTGTGCGGGACGGCGTCAAACCTGACCGCGGAGTGCCAGTGCCGCAGGCTGAAGCTTTGCCTGCCGACCTGGTGCACATGCTGCTATCGCGGGTCGGTCTGCCTGAATCCGAGGTCGCGGCCATGACCAAAGCCGAGGCTATCGCGAGGCTTCAGCTGTTCTGGACTGAGGAGAGCTGACGCCGAGTTACGCGTACATCGCCAGCCAGATCGCGACGTAGTGCGACGTCGCCGCGAGAACCGTGCAGGCGTGGAAGTACTCGTGGTACCCGAAGGTCTCCGGGAAGTGGTTCGGCCACTTGACCGCGTAGAACACCGCGCCCAGCGTGTAGAACAGCCCGCCGACGCAGAGCAGGACGAGTGCCGCGACGCCGGCGTGGGAGCCCAGTTCGGGCAGGACGAAGACGGCGACCCAGCCCAGTGCGATGTAGATCGGCACGCCCAGCCAGCGGGGCGCGTTCGGCCACAGCATCTTCAGGGTGACGCCGCCGATCGCGCCGCCCCAGACGATCGCCAGCACGATGTACCCGGTCGGCTGGGACATCGCCAGAAGGGTGAACGGCGTGTAGGTGCCGGCGATGAACAGAAAGATCATCGAATGGTCGGCGCGCTTCATCCATTCGTATGCTCGTGGGCTCCACAAGCGACGGTGATAGAGCGCGCTGACGCCGAAGAGGCCGAGCACGGTCAGCCCATAGACCGAAGTGGACAAAGCGGCTATAGGCGACACAGTGGACGCGGCGAGACTGATGAGGGTCACGGCTCCGGCGACTGCGACGAAGAAGGACCAGAAGTGGATGTGCCCCCGCAACCGAGGACGTGTGTCCACCAAGGGCGCGGGGCCGGACGGCTGCTGTTCGGACTCTACGCTCACTCTTCCCAGGTTACGGCACCGTAGGTTTTTCGCCAGTGTCCGTGGCGCGTCCCACTGGGGCCCGCGGGGTGACTACTCTCCAATGGCGTGAGTCTTCGGTCCTTCTTGTCAGACGTCGTGTACAGCGCCTACGGCAGGCGCCTGATCCAGCAGGCCAAGGGGCGCCATCCACGCCACATCGCCATCATGCTGGACGGCAACCGCCGCTGGGCGCGCGAAGCGGGCTTCACCGACGTCGCCGACGGGCACCGCGCGGGCGCCAAGAAGATCGCCGACTTCCTGAGCTGGTGCAACGAGGCCGACGTCGAGGTCGTCACCATGTGGCTGCTCTCGACCGACAACCTCGGCCGCGCGGCCGAGGAACTGAGCCCGTTGCTGAAGATCATCACCGACGTCACCGACGAACTGGCCGCGCCGCACACGCCCTGGCGGCTCCGCATCGTGGGAGCCCTCGACCTGCTGCCCCCGGAGGTCGCGAAGGCCCTCAGCGCGGCCGCGGAGCGCACGGAGGGGCGCTCCGGGATGGAGGTCAACGTCGCGGTCGGTTACGGAGGGCGTCAGGAGATCGCCGACGCGGTCCGCAAACTGCTGCTCCAGCACGCCGACGAGGGCACGTCGATCCGCGAGCTCGCGAAGATCCTGGACGTCGACCATATTTCCGAGCATATGTACACCTCTGGTCAGCCGGATCCGGATCTGATTATCCGCACCTCGGGTGAGCAGCGGCTTTCCGGATTTCTGCTCTGGCAATCGGCGCATTCGGAATTCTGGTTCACCGAAGCTTATTGGCCCGCGTTCCGCCGGGTCGATTTCCTGCGGGCCATGCGTGATTACGCGTGGCGGCACCGGCGCTTCGGTTCTTGACCCGTGACATGACGAAGGCCCCGGCGTGCACTCCGGGGCCTTCGACGTCGTCACTGAAGATCAGTGGTTGTGCTCCAGCGAGTGGAGGATCAGGGCCGGGGTGGTGGCGATGCCCGTGTAGGCACCGGCGACCAGCGAAGCGGCACCGTAACCCAGCGCGCCGCCGCCCTCGATGAAGGTGTTGTAGGCGTCGCCGAACGTCGGGTCCGGGGTGCCGGTGGTGTCACCGGTCGCGGCGAACGCGGTTCCGCCGACCATCATGATGCCCGCGGCGACGGCGGAAACGAAACCAGCCTTCTTCAGCACTTCGCACACTCCTTGGTAGAGATATTCAGGGATCGGGGGCACCGAAATCCGGTGGGGGTGTCCCGCAGTGAGAAAATTACTCGCTATTCAGAAGTTGTGACCGTCTCGTAAGCCCATTGTGTGAGGCCGAAAAGGCGCGTTTCACTCGGTAAGGTTCTCTGTCTCGGCCACAAAATGCGGGCCGCTACCAAGCGTGGTAGAACCCTCGATCCCATCAGGTGAACGCCCTGCGTCGCGTTAATCCATCCGGGTCACGTCGACGAGCGTCCCTGAATGGAGATCATCACTACACACCGTGATGGTGACGAGGCGTTGATGTCACGCGACCGACAGTGAGATGACGGTTTGGCGAATCACCGTGGTGGCTGCCTGCGCGATCGGCCGGACGCAGGTACCTTCCGGAAGTGAGGGTTCGCGTCCCATGCGGACTCTCACGGGAGGCCCTGGTCGTGGCGGTAGTCGACAGGGCGGCACAGCCGCCCAGTGGATGCACGAGCGGGCCGGCACCCGGCCCTCGTGGCCGTGCCGACTGACGCGGTGAGCGTCGGGAGGAACGGTTAGCCAGGGAAGTGCCCGGCCCAGCGAGTGCGGGCGTGGTGCCACGCCCACGAGGGAGATGCCGTCGTGACTGCGCAGCGTTCACCCCGCAAGGCCTCTGGCCGTTCTTCGACCGGTGCCCCTGGCCCGGAGAAAGCCTCGATCTCGCCCGAATCCCAGCGGTCCACTTACGTGCTCGACACGTCGGTCCTGCTCTCTGACCCCTGGTCGGTGACTCGTTTCGCCGAACACGCGGTCGTGCTTCCGCTGGTCGTCATCAGTGAACTGGAGGCGAAACGTCACCATCCCGAACTGGGGTGGTTCGCGCGCGAAGCGCTTCGCATGCTCGACGACCTGCGTCGTCAGCACGGCAGGCTCGACGCGCCGCTCCCGATCGGTGAGCACGGCGGCACCCTGCAGGTGGAGTTGAACCACTCCGATCCCACGGTGCTCCCGGTCGGCTTCCGCACCGACTCCAACGACCACCGCATCCTCGCCTGTGCGCTCAACCTGGCGGCGGAACGCGCGTCGGTCACGCTGGTGACCAAGGACATCCCCCTGCGTGTCAAGGCGGGCGCCGTCGGTCTCGAAGCCGACGAGTACCGCGCGCAGGAGGTGACGCCCTCGGGCTGGACGGGGATGGCGGACGTGGACGTCCCGCAGACCCTGATCGACGCGCTGTTCGGCGCGTCGTCCGCGGATCCGGCGGAATTCGGGATGCCCGAAGTCGGTGAACTGCCCTGTCACACCGGTTTGAGGCTGCTCGCGGGCAGTTCGAGCGCGCTGGGCCGGGTCACCGCGGACAAGCGGATCCGGCTCGTGCGGGGTGACAAGGAGGCGTTCGGCCTGCACGGCCGCTCCGCCGAGCAGCGGGTGGCGCTGGATCTCCTGCTGGACTCCGATGTCGGCATCGTCTCGCTGGGCGGACGCGCCGGTACCGGCAAGTCGGCGCTCGCGCTCTGCGCGGGCCTGGAATCGGTGATGGAACGCCGCCAGCACCGCAAGGTCGTGGTGTTCCGGCCGGTGTACGCGGTCGGCGGCCAGGATCTGGGCTACCTGCCCGGTTCCGAGAGCGAGAAGATGCAGCCGTGGGCGCAGGCGGTGTTCGACACCCTCGGTGGCCTGGTCAGCCAGGACGTCCTCGACGAGGTCTTCGACCGCGGCATGCTCGAGGTGCTCCCGCTGACCCACATCCGCGGCCGGTCGCTGCACGACACGTTCGTCATCGTCGACGAGGCGCAGTCCTTGGAGCGCAACGTGCTCCTGACCGTGCTTTCGCGGCTCGGCACGGCCTCGCGGGTCGTGCTCACGCATGACGTCGCGCAGCGCGACAACCTGCGGGTCGGGCGGCACGACGGCGTTTCGGCGGTGATCGAGAAGCTCAAGGGTCACCCGTTGTTCGCGCATGTCACGTTGACCCGGTCCGAGCGGTCGCCGATCGCGGCGCTTGTCACCGAGATGCTGGAGGATCACGGCTGAGCACGTGCCATGAAAGGTCCTTTCCTTGCAAAATTTGCAAGGAAAGGACCTTTCATGGCGGCTAGGTGACCGGTTTCGCCCAGGGGAGCGACCGTCCGTCCACGTCGTCGGTGAGTTCGACGCCGAGCATGGCCGAAAGCGTCGCGCCCAGGTCGACGACGTCCAGGTCCGGCAGTTTCGCGCCCGGTTCGAAACCGGCCCCGCTGGCGAGGAGCAGCCCGTCCGGCCGGTGGTCTCCCGTGCGCCAGTGCTCGTCCGGTCCGTAGACGACGCCGGTCTTGGGCGACCAGACCGTCTCGATCGGACCGGTGCGGGCCCAGTCGATCAGCAGATCCGGCAGGGTGTCGTCGGCCTCGCGGTCGTAGTGGTCGCTCGTGCGGGAAACCTCGCGTACGACCGGCTTCCCGGTCGCGACGTTCACCAGCGAGAGCAGGTCTTCGGTCAGCTGCTCGCAGACGGCCTCGTACTCCGCGCCGGACCGGACGACGCCGTGCGGTTCGCGGCCCGCCAGGTTGATCCGCACCCCGCCGAAGACGAAGTTGTTGGGGGACAGGTAGAACCGCTGCTTCGACCGCTGTTCGGCGGTCGCCCAGTTCGGCACCGCGGGCAGCGGGGCCGCCGCCAGCCGCTTGCGCAGCAGTGGCATCGCGGCCGACGCCAGTTTCGTCCGCAAAGGACCGGGGAACGCGGAGTAGGCGCGTTTGGCCAGCGTCATCGCGCCGCCGCCACGCAGTCCTTCGGTCTCCACCGTGTCGAGAAGCCGCAGGATTTCGTGCAGCAGATGGCTTCCCTCGTACCGAGGTCCCATGCCGTGGCTCAGCAGCACGAAGACCGCCGTGTCCGGCCCGGCCAGCGCGAGATGCCCGCCGATCGCGTCGTCGAGACTCCGGTAGACCGAGCGGATCGGGTCCAGTTCGGTCGCGAGCGTGGCGTCGTGGTCGCGGTGCGCGGGATCGTGCAGATGCCATTGCTGATGGCCGATGCTGTGGGATTCCCCGTACACCGAAAGGAAAAGATCCCAGTCACCTTCGGCGAGCAGCTTGGTCGACACCTGCGTCTTCTGCCCGATCCCGGCGACGAGGCCGTGGGTCAGCGCGCGCTCCTCCTCGGGTGTCCGATGTGGACCTTCGCGGTGGAGGTAGTCGTCCGGTGCCCAGTCACGGACCAGATCGGGCTCGGCGGTGAGGATGGGAGTGAGCCCGATGTCGGCTTCGATCTCCTTCGCCAGCTCCGGCGGTGACGTGTGGAAGCCGAAATGCCGGTCGTGGCAGGCGTACTCGCTCACCATGACCCCGTTGAGCGGCTTGTCCGCGCGGGAATGCGGGACGTCGAGTACGGCGACGCGTTTCCCGGCGTCGGAAAGCGTCTCCCAGAACGGGGTGCCCCGGATTTCCAGCGGGCTGGTCAGCCGCCGTTCGTAGGTCTTGGTGTCGACCTCTTCCCAGCAGTGGAATCCGGTCCGCGCGGCGGTGCGCGCGGTGAAGAAACTGCTCCACAGCGAGCCGACGAACAGGCCGTAGGGATTGTGCGTGGTCGCCGAAGCGCTGGTTTCGAGCAGACGCGCCAACGTCGGTACCTCACCCGCCGCGGCGAGATCGCGGATCGTGCCGGGGTCGCAGGCGTCGAGCGCGACCACGAGGATCTTGGCGGGTTCGGTCATGATCGGTGCTCCGGTCCTGAATGTTTGCGGCGGATGGCGGCGAAGTCGTCGTCGTAGGTCGGACCGTGGGAGAGCCTGTCCCCGGAAGTCGTGGTGTAGTAGCAGGAGATCGCCGGGACGACCAAGGGTTCGCGGTCCGCGGTCAGCGCCAGGAGCAGGTCCCAGTCGCCCATCTCGACCAGCGACTCGTCGAACCGGGCCTGGGGAAGACCCGCCCGGTGTGCGACGGCGCCGATGTCGGCGAGGTTCTCCCGCAGCAGCGTTTCCCGGTCGTAGCGCCGCAAGAACAGCTCCGGCAGGCCGCCGATGTCGTCGATGACGAAGCCGCCGTAGGCCGCCGTGATCTCCGGATGCTCACCGAACGCCCAGCCCAAGGCCTTGAGCCACAACGGATGCAGGGTGTTGTCGTCGTCGAGGTAGGCGACGACGTCCCCGGTGACCTCGGCGAGCCCGGCGTTGCGGGCGGCGCAGACGCCGCCGTGTTCGACCCGGATCGACCGGATCCGCGGGTCTTCGAAACCGGCGATCACCTTGGGGGTGGAGTCCGAACTGGCGTCGTCGACGATCACCAGTTCCCAGTGCGGATAGCGTTGCGCACGCACCGAAGCGACGGCGCGGGGCAGCAGCGCGGCCCGGTCGTGCGTCGGCAGGACGATCGAAATCTTCGGTGTGGCCCGGAGTTCGTGCTGATCGAGCCAGTGCGTGAACGTGCGGACGTCGCGGGCGGCTTCGAGACTTCCGGCCCGGAGATGCAGGCCTTCGAAGGCGGTGTCATGGCTTTTCAGCCAGCCGTCGAGGGCTTCCTGCCGCGTGTCGAGGGCGGCTTGCCTGGCTTCGACGGTGGTGGCGCGCGCGTCGCCGTCGCGCAGGGCTCCGCCGTGATCCTCGAGCCAGGCGTTGTGATGTTCCAGCACCGCGCGCAGCCGCTCGATTTCCGCGGCCTGGTCCGCGATCGCGGACCGTAGTGCGGCGATTTCCCCGTTTTCCGCGTGGCGGCGATCCAGTGCCGCCGCCACGATCCGTCTCAGGCGTCTCACCCGGTGCACCCTAGTGCTTCAGGTGCCTGGGATCACCAGCCCGACGGCAGCGGCCGTCCTTCCGCGAAGCCCGCGGCGGACTGGATCCCGAGCAGCGCGCGCTCGTGGAATTCCTCCAGTGTCCGCGCGCCCGCGTACGTGCAGGCAGACCGGACACCGGAGCCGATGGAATCGAGCAGGTCTTCGACGCCGGGGCTGGCCGGGTCCAGCGCCATCCGCGACGCCGAGATGCCCTCTTCGAACAGGCCCTTCTTGGCGCGTTCGAAGACGTTGTCCGTGCGCGTGCGGGCGCCGACGGCTCGCTTCGACGCCATGCCGAACGATTCCTTGTACGGCTTGCCCTGCTCGTCGTAGCGCAGGTCGCCGGGGGATTCGTGGGTGCCGGCGAACCACGAGCCGACCATGGCGGCCGACGCGCCCGCGGCCAGCGCGAGCGCGACGTCGCGTGGATGCCGCACGCCGCCGTCCGCCCAGACGTGTTTACCCAGTTCACGGGCAGCGGCCGCGCATTCGGCGACGGCGGAGAACTGCGGGCGGCCGACGCCGGTCATCATCCGGGTGGTGCACATGGCGCCGGGGCCGACGCCGACCTTGACGACGTCCGCGCCCGCGTGGATCAGGTCGCGCGTGCCTTCCGCGGTGACCACGTTCCCGGCGACCACCGGGACCCGCGGGTTCACCGAACGGACGGCCTTGAGCGCGGAGATCATCTTCTCCTGGTGGCCGTGCGCGGTGTCGACGACCAGCACGTCGACGCCGGCCGCGAGGACGGCCTCGGCCTTCGCCGCGACGTCGCCGTTCACGCCGATCGCGGCGGCGACGCGCAGGCTGCCGCCGTCGTCGACGGCCGGGGTGTAGATCTCCGCGCGCAGCGCCGCGATCTCGGTCAGGACGCCGGCGAGCCTGCCGTTCTCGTCGATGCCGAGCGCGAGACGGCCGCCGTGATCGTGCAGACGCTCGAACACCTCACGCGGCGGGGTGTTCAAGGGCACCGTGACGACCGCGGGCTCCGCGACGTCGGCCAGCCGCGCGAAGCGGTCGACACCGGCGCAGGCCGCTTCGTCGACGACGCCGACGGGCTTGCCGTCCTCGTCCACCACGACGACGGCGCCGTGGGCGCGTTTGCCGACCAGGTTCAGCGCGTCGGCCACCGCGTCCCCGCCGGTCAGCACGAGCGGGGTGTCCCACACGGTGTGACGGCTCTTGACCCAGGTGACGATGTCGGCGACCGCGGCCACGTCGACATCCTGGGGCAGGACGACGAGCCCACCGCGCCGGGCGACCGTCTCGGCCATCCGGCGACCGGCGACGGCGGTCATATTGGCCACCACGATCGGGATCGTCGCGCCGGTGCCGTCCACAGTGGACAGGTCGACGTCGAAGCGGGACTCCACGTCCGACCGGTTCGGCAAGAGGAACACGTCGTCGTAGGTCAGGTCGTGAGCGGGCCGATGCCCGTCGAGAAAGCGCACGAGGCCCCAGGATACCCGCGTGGGACAATGTCGGCATGACCGACCGGGACCGTGACGAAACCGGCCGAGCCCGTAACGCGCGCCCGCGAGACGGCCTCGGCAGGCCGCTCCCGTACGGCGCCGACGGTGTCGAGCGCCAGCCCGAGGGCATCGAACGGAGCCCGGAGGACACCATCTCCGAGGCCCAGCGCCTGCTCGACGCGGGGCGTCCGTTCCACGCGCACGAGGTGTTCGAGGACGCGTGGAAGACCACCGACGGGCCGGAACGGGAGCTGTGGCGCGGCCTCGCGCAGCTCGCCGTGGGCCTGACCCACGTGGCCAGGGGGAACGGGAACGGCGCGGCCTCGCTGCTGGAGCGTGGTGCGGACAACATCGAGCCGTTCCGTGAGGCCGGCCCGCACGGGATCGACATCCCCGGCCTGCAGGTTTGGGCGCGGCAGATGGCCGAAGCGGTGAAGGGGCGTGCCCAGGTGGAGCCCGTCGCGCCGCGCCTACAACGCCAGTAACGCCGAGCCCGAGCGATACAGCTCGATCAGCAGCGGCCGCAGGGCCAGTCCCACCGGGGTGAGCCGGTAGCTGGTCCGGCTCGGGAAGCCCGGCAGTTCGTCGCGGACGGCGAGGCGTCGCGCGGTCAGGTCGCCGAGGCGTTCTGTCAGCACCTTCGCGGACAAGTCGGGTAACGCCGCGCGAAGGTCGCTGAAGGACCGCGCCCCGCCCATGAGTTCCCGCAGTACCAGCGTCGTCCACCGGCCCGAAATCGCGGCGAGCGCGACCTCGACGGGACAGTCCGGCTCGGGCCGCCGGGTGCGGCCGCGGGCGTCCGGGACGAGTTCGCCGTCGAAGGTTTCCGTTTGGTGACCTGCTTCGCGGTCGGTTTCGCTGTCCGCATGACGCATTCCCCCAGTGTGCCTTTGACCATTGACGCGGCCGAACATCCCTTCGTTTTCCAGGCCGCCTTCAACACCGGATCCGCCGAAATCCTCGACACGGTCTACGAGCCGGACGCCGTGTTCGTCCGCCGGGACGGGGTGCGGGTGACCGGCGCGGAACGCCGGGCCGCGAACGGCGGGATCCTCGCGCTCGGGCAGCCCATCAAGGTCGCTCCGCGTCAGGTGCACGTGGCCGGTGACCTGGCCTTGTTGATCGTCGACTGGGTCATCGAAGGGCATCTCGCGGCGACGGCCACCGACGTCGCCCGACGTGGCGAGGACGGGTTCTGGCGCTACGTGATCGACAATCCGTTCGGTGTCGGCGCACCTTGAGTACTCGACATACCGCGAGTATGTTACTTCGAGTAGGGATACTGCCCGGTAGGTAACGGCGGGAGAAAGCGCGATGAGCGAGCCCAAGGAACTGCTGGCCGAGCCGCTGAAACTGCGGTGCGGCGCGATCCTGCCGAACCGGCTGGCCAAGGCCGCGTTGAGCGAGCAGCTCGGCGACCGCCGCAACCGGCCCACCGCGGAACTGGCCGAGCTGTACCGGACGTGGTCGCGAGGCGGCGCCGGCACACTGATCACCGGCAACGTCATGGTCGATCCGACCGCGCTGGGCGAACCGCGCAACGTCGCGGTGCCCCGGGAGCCGGACGCCACCGAATTCAAGCCGTGGGCACGGTCGGCGGACGGGACCGAGGCCCGGTTGTGGGTCCAGCTCAACCATCCCGGCAGGCAGAGCCCGCGCTTCCTCACCCGTCAGCCGGTCGCGCCGTCGGCGGTGCCGTTCGGCGACCGCGGCATCCGCTCGGTGTTCGCGACGCCGCGGGCACTGACCGGCGACGAGATCGAGGCGATCATCGACCGGTTCGGCGTGGCCGCGCGAACCGTCGTCGACGCCGGATTCGCCGGAGTCCAGATCCACGGCGCGCACGGCTACCTCGTCTCGCAGTTCCTCTCACCGCTGACCAACCTGCGAACCGACGGCTGGGGCGGCGACGCACTCCGGCGGCGGCGGTTCCTGCTGGAAGTGGTCGCCCGCGTGCGCGCCGAGGTCGGCGACGCCGTGCCGATCGCGGTCAAGCTCAACAGCGCGGACTTCCAGCGCGGCGGATTCAGCGAGGAGGAATCGCTCGAAGTCGTCCGCGAACTGGGTGAAGCCGGTATCGACCTGCTGGAAGTCTCCGGCGGCACCTACGAGAAGGCCGCCATGATGGGGTCGGCCAAGTCGAGCACCGCAAGCCGCGAGGCCTACTTCCTCGACTACGCCGCGAAAGCGCGGCAGATCAGCGACGTCGCGTTGATGGTCACCGGCGGCTTCGCCAGCCCGGCGGGAATGGCGGACGCGCTGCGGTCCGGCTCGCTGGACGTCATCGGCCTCGGCAGGCCGCTGATCGTCGACCCGGCACTGCCCAGCCGCTTGCTGGGCGGCGAGGACGTCCGCGCCCGGCGCACGGCCCCGAAGACCGGCATCCGGCTGGCCGACAGCCTGCTCGAAATCCAGTGGCACACCCAGCAGATGCACCGGGTGGCCGCCGGGAAACCGGTGGACCGGCGGCTCGGCGCGGTCCGGACGCTAGTACGAGCCGGCGTCGCGGATCCGCTCAACGCCTTCCGGCGGGTCCGGGGCTAAGTAGTCGTCGGTGTCATCGCGCCGGCTGAACGTGCGGTCGAAGCCGACCGCGGCCGCCGCGAGGCCGATGAACAGCACGCCGACCAGCACGCAGTTGAACGCGACACCGCCGTAGCTGTTGATGGCGGGATCGACGAACGGGTACGGATAGAACCCGATGATGGCGCCGCGCACCAGCGTGACCGCGAGCCAGCCCAGTGGGTACAGCAGCGACCACGACAGCACCCGCCACGACAACTGGCCGCGCGGGCCGAACAGCAGCCAGCCCGCGACGCACATCAGCGGCGACACCTTGTGCAGCATCGTGTCGGCGAAGACGGCCCAGCCGTGCAGTTCGTAGAGATCGGCGAGCGCGACCTGGAAGACGACCCCGGTCACGGTGATGCCGACGAGGCCGGTGAGCCGCAGCACGCCGAACAGGGTCGACCGGCCCGCGACACCGAGCGCGAGCAGCAGGCTGCCGACGCCGACCAGGATGTTCGAGTCGATGGTGAAGAAGGCCAGCAGGTTGGCCACCCGCCCGGCCGGGGTGTGGAAGGTGCCGCCGGTGGTGCCGGCGGACACCGGGATCTGGGCGGCGAGACCGGCGATCACCACCAGCGCCGTCGCGCCGAACCAGGCACGCGCGATCTTGGAAGCCTGCATTCCACCTACCTTATGGGTGATCGGGTGGAGACGTCCCGTCACCACCGCACGCCGCCACTCGATCGGGGGCGGAACGCCGCCGGGACTTCCCGGCCGGTGGGTCATATCGTGGGAACCGATGGACGTCGAGCGGAGGCCCGGACGCCGCGGACGGGTCGCGCGGGGTCCGGCGGAGGACAGCGGACCCGTCGCCGGATTCGCGCGGCGCCTGTGGGAGCTGAAACGGGCCGCCGGTGACCCTTCCTACGATCGGATGCGCGACGAGTACGGCGCGCTCGCGTCGAAGTCGGCGCTTTCGGCCGCCGCCCGCGGAGAACGTCTGCCCAGTTGGGAGACGTCGTGGGAGTTCGTCCGCGTGCTGGCCGCCGGGGTGCTCGGCCGTGACGAGGACGAGGTCCGCCACGAGTGGCGCGGCGAATGGGAACGCGCGCGGGACGCGCTGACCGCCGGACCCGGCCCCGCTCCGGAGCGTTCGCGCCGGACGGCGTTCGTGCTCGCCGGAGCCGTGGCACTCGTCCTCGTCGCGGCTCTCGTGTTCGTCTTCGCCGTCCCGTTCGGTGCCGAGCCCTCCGTTCCGGCCGGCGACGCGTCGGAGTTCGTCGCCGACATCACCGTGCCCGACGGCAGCGAGGTCGCGGCCGGGTCGACCTTTGTGAAGACCTGGGAGTTCCGCAACGCGGGAACGGTCGGATGGGTCGGCCGGTATCTGGTCCGCGCCGGTTCCTTCGGGAACCCCGGCGAATGCGGCACGCCCGAACGCGTGCCCGTCCCGCAGACCGCGCCCGGCGAGCACGTGCGCGTCTCCGTCGAGGTGCGAGCGCCCGACAAGCCCGGGCACTGTCAGGTGTACTGGAAGATGGCCGACGACCAGGGCCACATCCTGCTGCCGAACACCCGCGCCGTGTTCTTCTCGGTCCGCGTGCTTTGACCTTCCGGCCCGGTGGCCAAAGCGCTGACCTGCATGGACATCGATTCCCCGGCCATGGCCATTTCGCGGCCGTGAATCGCTTCCCGAGTGGCTTCGGGCGCCTTTAACGTCATCGGCGTCCGGGAATTCCGGATGGGGATTTTCCGAAACACTCTCACATTATTTGCGGAAAGGGAATCCATGCGTCCGTACGTCAAGGTCGCCGCATTGGCCGGGGCCGCGCTCACCGTGGCGCTCCTGCCGGCCACCGCCGCACAGGCGGCCCCGGCGCCCGCTTCGGGCAGTGATCCGATCATTACCTGCGAATCCGGCTACCACGGCTGGATGCGCCGGGCCGGGAAGGACGCGATCTGCCTGAAACCGGGCACGCGCACCTGGGACGTCAAGGTCTTCGAATGCGCCGGGGATCTGACGGTGCATTTCAAGAACGGCGAGAAGGCCTATTGCGGCGGGAACATAAAATTCGGCCTCGACCTGGCCGTCCAGTCCAATGTCGTCAAGACCGTTGTGGGGAACCGATGAAGAAGAAGCTGTTCGCCGTCGTCCCGGTCGCGCTGGCAGGCACCCTGTTGATGGCACCGTCCGCTTCGGCGGCGTCGAAGGTCTGCGAGGGCGGACCGCTGATGGGCGGGAAGACGAAGGTCGTCGAGGTGAGCGCGGGGCAGAGCATCGACATCACCGTGCACAACCACGACTACCGGGGAATGCTCGTCCAGATCATCGACGACGTCTTCGACAAGGGCCTTTGGAGCGGGGCCATCGCGCCGGGCAAGGAGCGCACGGTCAAGCACGGCGTGCTCGGGGAGCCGCCGGTGTATCACAAGATCCGGTTCGAGGTGACCTCCAACCTCTCGAACAACTACACCTACCGGATCTCTTCGGACCGCTGCTACTGACGCGATTCGTCACCTGCTTGCGGTCGTCGCACACGCAAGGATCGCAAGCAGGTGACTAATTGCCGGGTTTGAGGAGGCCGCGGACGGTGTCGATGGTGTCGGCGTCGGCGGCCTCCTTGTCCGGCCGGTAGCGCACGACGCGCGCGAAGCGCAGCGCCAGCCCGCCGGGATACCGCGTGCTCACCTGGGCCCCGTCGAGTTCGATTTCGACGACGAGCTCCGGCCGTACGTGCACCACCCAGTCCGTGCGGTGGGTCTCGATCTCCTGGAACGTCTTCGTCTGCCAGGCCAGCAGCTCGTCGGTCATGCCCTTGAACGTCTTGCCGACCATGATCGGCGGCCCGCCGTCGGGGTCGCGGGCACCGAGGTGCAGATTCGACAGCGTGCCGGTGCGCCTGCCGTGCCCCCATTCCGCGGCGAGCACGACCAGGTCGATCGTGTGCACCGGTTTCACCTTGAGCCAAGCGCGCCCGCGGCGGCCCGCCGCGTACGGCGACGCGAGGTCCTTGACCATCACGCCCTCGTGCCCGGCGGCCATCGCGGCGTCCAGCACGCTCTCGGCCGAGGCGGGCGCGATCTCGCCGGGGATGACGTGCTCGCCCGCGACCTGCCGCAGGGCGACGTTCCGTTCGGACAGGGGCGCGTCCAGCAGGTCGACGCCGTCGAGGTGCAAGCAGTCGAAGAAATACGGCCGCAGCAGCAGCGCCTTGACCTGCTCCTCGCGGCTGCTGCCGAACCGGCTCATCGTCTCCTGGAACGGCCTCGGCCTGCCGTCGTCGGTCAGGGCCAGCGTCTCGCCGTCGAGCACCACCGACGTGCAAGGCAGGGAGCGCACGAGATCCACCAGCTCGCCGACGCTGCCGGTGATCTCCCGCAGCGTCCGCGTGTAGATGTGCACCTCGTCGCCGTCGCGGTGGACCTGGATCCGCGCACCGTCCATTTTGTACTCGACGATCGCCTCGGCGTGCTCGGTGATCGCCTCGTCCAGAGACTCCGCCGGGGAAGCCAGCATCGGCCGGATCGGCCTGCCCAAGGCCAGTTTGAACTCCGCCAGCCGCTCCTGGCCGCCTGCCATGGCCGCCAGGCCCGTCACCGGCAGCTGCCCGGACAGCATGAACGCCCGCCGGACGTCCTCGGCCGGGATCTCGGACGCCGCCGCGATGGCGTCCACCATGATCCCTTCGAGCGCGCCCTGCCGCAGCTCGCCGGTGAGCAGCCGGATCAGGAAGTCCTGCTCCTCCTTGGTCATCTTGGCGAACAACGTCCGCAACGTCTCCGCGCGCAGCTTCACGGACCCCGAACCCGACGCCGCCCCCACCGTGCCGAGCGCCGTGTCGACCTCGGCCACGGTCAACGACGGCTCGGCGGCCGGGGCCGTCTTCAGCTCGGCCAGCGTCCGCCAGCCCGCGCCGATGCGGCCCTGCGTCGGCTGCCCGGTGAGGAACGCGATGACCGCGGGCAGTTCCAGCTCGCCCGCGGCACGCAGCACCGCGGCCAGGGTGGCGATCTTCGCCTTCCTGGACCTCGTGGCGGCCAGTTCGGCCGACGCGGCCACCACCGCCGTGAGCAACATGGGTCCATCATGACCCCGGGCACCGACAGTTTCGCGCCGAGCGGGTTCAGGCGTGCGCGGGATCGGCGACCCAGCTGGCGAGCAGGCGGAGCGCGCGTTCGCTGTCGGAGCCGGGCTCGGCGGTGTAGATCACCAGGGCCTGGCCCGGATCGTCGGGCAGCCGCAGCGTTTCGTAGCGCAGCCGGAGTTCACCCACGATCGGGTTGATCACGACCTTCCACGCGTGCGCCTTCTCGCGCACGGTTTGCGTCGCCCACAGCTTCCGGAACGCCTCGCTGCCGAGCGAGAGTTCGCCGACCAGCTGGGCGAAGCGCGGATCGTCCGGATACTTCCCGCTCTCGGCGCGCAGGTTCGCCACGATCTCCTTCGCCACGGTTTCCCACTCCGGATGCAGCTCGCGGGCGCGTTCGTCGAGGAAGAACATCTTCGGGATGTTGCGCTCACCCGCCGGCCGCTCGGCGAAATCGAGGGAAAGCGCGGCGCCGAGCGAATTCCAGGCCAGCACGTCGCCATAGCGGTCGAAGATGAGTGCCGGGGTCTGGATCGCGTGCAGCATCAGCTGGAGCTCCGGCCGGATCCGCCGCGCCTTCGGCCGCGCGACGCGTTTGCGTTTCGGGGCAGCCAGGTTGCGGAGGTAGGTCTCCTCGTCGCGGTGCAGGCGCAACGCCCGGCTCAGCGATTCGAGGACGGAATCGGACACGTTGCGCGCCCGGCCCTGTTCCAGGCGCGTGTAGTAGTCGACGCTGATCCCGGCCAGCTGCGCCAGCTCCTCGCGCCGGAGCCCGGCGACCCGCCGCTGGTTGAACCCCGTCGGCAGGCCGAGGTCCGCCGGGTCCAGCGCGGCCCTGCGTGCCTTGAGGAAGTCGCCCAGTTCGGCCGTCTCGGTCATGGCGTCGAGTATCCCGGATCGGGCGGGGTGCGTGCCTGGTCCTGACAGACCCAGGGACATTCGGCTGACTTATGGTCCTGTCTACCCAGCGTGATTTGGCTCTTCGGTTCGGACCAAAGGGCAGGCATCGTCAGGGTATGGACAACGAACGAAGAGGCGTGACGATCGGCGTACTGGGGGTGCTGATCGTCGGCGCGTCCGTGCCGGTGACGGGAATGCTCGACGGCTACCCGGTGATCACCGGACAGGCGCTGCGTTACGCGCTGGCGGGAGTCCTCCTGCTGGCGTGGGCACGGCTGAGCGGGCGTCCGCTGCCGTTGCCGGGAGCGCGCGACGTGCCGTCGCTGATCGCACTGGCGGCGACCGGGATGATCGGGTTCCAGGCGTGCCTGCTGTACGCGCAGCGCTACGCCGAGCCGGGTCTGGTGGCGGCGTTCCTCGGCGGCACGCCGCTCGTGCTCGCGCTCGCCGGCCCGCTGGCCAAGGGGAAACGGCCGTCGTGGGCGCCGGTGACCGGGGCGGTGCTCGCCGGGCTCGGGATCGCCGTGCTGTCCGGCGGGGGCGCGGCGCGCTGGCAAGGGCTGGTGCTCGCGGCGCTGGCCATGGTGTGCGAAGCACTGTTCACGCTGCTGGCCGTCGGCGTGCTCGAGAGGCTCGGGCCGTTGGCGACCGCGACCTGGGGGTGTTTCGCCGCGGGTGCCGGCGGCGCTGTCGTCGGGACGATCGCCGACCCGTCCGGCGCCTGGAGGTGGCCGGACGGGCGTGAGCTGATCGCGCTCGGCTACCTGACGGTCGTCGTCACGGCGATCGCGTTTCTTCTTTGGTACTCGGCGGTTTCGATGCTGGGCGCGGATCGGGCCGGGGTGCTGGTGGGGCTGATGCCGGTGTCCGGGCTTGCCGTCTCGCTCCTGCTGGGCATGCAGGATTTCCGCTTCTCCCAAGTGATCGGGGTCGCGCTGGTGTCTTCAGGCGTCGTGATCGGCCTGCGCCGTCGCAAGCTCGATGAGCCTGGCGCATTTGACGTCGAAGTGCTTCACGACGTCGCCGCCGATGATCGCGACCATGACCGAGCGCAGCGGCCCGCCGACGGTGACCTTCTGGGCGAACTCCGTCCCGCCGTCGACCTCGGTCAGGCTCAGCACGAGATCCATGGCGCCGAGCGGAATCGGCTGGCGGAGGGCGATCTCGCGGTGCTCGGTCAGGGACGTGATCGTGAAGGGCTCGGCGACCCGTGAGTGCACGCGGCCGCGAAAGCCGTTCGGTACGAGGAAACCGGTCGAGCCCACCTCGGCGGGACCGTGCAGTTCGACGCTGACGAGGTCGGGATCCCACTCGGGCCACCGGGTGAAATCGGCCAGTGGTGCCCAGAGCGCGGACGGCGGGCAGGGCAGGATTTCGCGGGAGGTTCTGGTCCAGGTCATACCCGGACGATATACGGAACTGTCAGTCTCGTAAACTGGGGCGCATGGTGCGAGGCAGGCCGAGGGAAGAGGGCATCGACGACGCGGTCCGCGAGGCCGTGCGGGCACTGCTGACCGAAACCGGTTACCAGCGCTGCACGATCGACGCGGTCGCGGCGCGGGCGGGGGTCGGCAAGGCTGCGGTGTACCGGCGATGGCGGTCGAAGGCGGAACTCGTGTTCGCCGCGGTGATCCACCCCGTCGAGCTCGAACCGCCGTCGGACACCGGCTCGCTGCGGGGCGACGTGGCGGCGGTCCTCGACGTGATCCAGTCCTCTTTGGACGGTGTGGAACTGCGGCAGGCGCTGCCTTCTCTGCTCGCCGACGTCCGGGCGGATCCGGTGCTGGAAGCGCGGTTCGGTGAGGTGTTCCTCGGCCGCGAACGTGGCTATCTGGTCCAGATGCTGGATCGGGCCGTCGTGAGAGGGGAACTCTCTCGACGGCCCGAGCCGGCTCTCGTGCACGCGATCCTGCTCGGCCCGGTGCTGACGTGGCTGCACCTGTTCACCGAGACACCGCCTTCGGGTGGGCTGGCGGCTTCGCTCGCCTCACCGCTCCACGCGGCTGTGGTCGCTCTCGGTGTTTAGCGGCCTCCGCGCGCCATGCGGAGCACGTCGAGGGCTTCGTCCAGCTGGGCTTCGGTGAGCTTGCCGTTCGCGACGTGACCGCGTTCGATCACGACCTCGCGGATCGTCTTCAGCTCCTTGAGGGCCTGCTTCGCGATGGCGGCGGCCTCTTCGTAGCCGATGTACTTGTTGAGCGGCGTCACGATCGACGGCGAACCTTCGGCGTACTCGCGCGAACGGTCGGCGTTCACCGTCACGCCCGCGAACACCTTGTCCGCCAACAGACGCGAGACCGCCGCGAGCAGCCGCGCCGATTCGAGCACGTTGCGCGCGATCACCGGCAGGTTCACGTTGAGCTGGAAGTTGCCGGCCGCGCCCGCGAAGGCCACCGCCGCGTCGTTCCCGATCACCTGGGCGACCACCTGCAGCGTCGCCTCCGGGATCACCGGGTTGACCTTGCCCGGCATGATCGACGAACCCGGCTGGAGATCCGGCAGCGCGAGTTCGGCGAGCCCGGTGCGCGGACCGGAACCCAGCCAGCGCAGGTCGTTCGCGATCTTGTTCAGCGACACCGCGACCGTGCGCAGATGCCCGGACGTCTCGACGACGCTGTCCTGCGTCGCCTGCGCCTCGAAGTGGTCGCGCGCTTCGGTCAGCGGAAGACCGGTCACCGAAGCCAGTTCCTGTGAGACCGCCCCGCCGAAGCCTTCGGGCGCGTTCAGTCCGGAACCGACCGCGGTCCCGCCGATCGGCAGTTCGCCGAGCCGCGGCAGGCCCGACTTCAGCCGCTCGACACCGAACCGGACCTGCGACGCCCACGCGCCCGCCTCCTGGCCGAAGGTGATCGGGACGGCGTCCATCAGATGCGTACGGCCGGACTTCACGATGTCCGCCCATTCGGCCGCCCGCGTCTCGATGGCGACGGCCAGATACTCCAGAGCAGGGATCACGTCCGAGAGCACTGCTTCCGTCGCGGCGACGTGGATCGTCGTCGGGAAGGTGTCGTTGGAGGACTGCGAAGCGTTGACGTGGTCGTTCGGATGCACGTCGCGGCCCAGTGCCTTCGACGCGAGCGTGGCGATGACCTCGTTGGCGTTCATATTCGACGAGGTCCCGGAACCCGTCTGGAACACGTCGATCGGGAAATGCGCGTCGTGCTTGCCCTCGGCGACCTCGTCCGCGGCCTTCGCGATGGCCTCGGCGACCTCGGCGTCCAGCACGCCGAGCCGCGCGTTGACCCGCGCCGCCGCGGCCTTGAGCAGGCCGAGCGCGCGGATCTGGGCGCGTTCCAGGCCACGGCCGGAGATCGGGAAGTTCTCGACGGCGCGCTGCGTCTGCGCGCGGTAGAGGGCGTCGACGGGGACGCGCACCTCGCCCATGGTGTCGTGTTCGATCCGGTATTCCTGTTCAGCCATGCCTCAAGTTTCGCGCAGGGACCTCCGGCGCGCTCCGTGTCTTTCGGCACGCGAGGGCTAGGATCGAATGTGTTCTCGATCACGCCGCCCACCACCGGCCGGGAGAGTGCCGAATGAGCGAGTCCGCTGGGGAAACGTCGTACGACCTCGTCATCATCGGGGCCGGTCCGACGGGTCTGTTCGCCGCCTACTACGCGGGATTCCGCGGCCTTTCGATGGCCGTCGTGGATTCACTGCCGGAGGCCGGTGGCCAGATCACCGCGATGTACCCCGAAAAGATGATCTACGACGTCGGCGGGTTCGCCGAGGTCCGTGGCCGCGATCTGGTGCAGGGCCTGCTCGAGCAGGCGGCGCCGTTCAAACCCGCGTATCTGCTCGGACGCAAGGCCGAGAAACTCGAAAGCGCCGAGGGCGGCGTCACCATCACGCTCGACGGCGGGCAGATCCTGCACGCCGGAGCGGTGCTGATCACCGCCGGGATCGGCGAGTTCACCCCGCGGCCGCTGCCCGCCGGTGACGGCTGGCACGGGCGCGGCATGGTCCATTTCGTGCCCTCGTTGAAGGCACACGAAGAGCAGCACGTGGTCGTCGTCGGCGGCGGGGACTCGGCGTTCGACTGGGTGCTCGCGCTGCACCCGGTCGCCGCGAACGTCACCCTCGTGCACCGGCGCGCGAAATTCCGCGCGGCCGAGTCGATCGTGCGGCAGGCACGGGAACTCGGCGTGCGGATCATCACCGACGCCGAGGTCACCCGGTTCCTCGACCGCGACGGAGCGCTGGCGGAGGTCGAGGTCCAGGTCAAGGGTTCGGAGCCCGAGGTGCTGCGCGCCGACACGGTCGTCGCCGCGCTCGGTTTCACCGCGGACCTCGGGCCGATCGAAAGCTGGGGACTCCAGATCGACCATCGCGCGATCGCCGTCGACTCGACCATGGCGACCCCGCGGGAGCGGGTCTACGCGGCGGGCGACGTCGCGGCGTATCCGGGGAAGGTGAAGCTGATCGCGACCGGATTCGGGGAAGCGGCGACGGCGGTGAACAACATCGCGGTCATGCTGGATCCGGACGCGCATCTGTTCCCTGGGCACTCCAGTAACGCGGAGTAGCGCGCTAGGAAAGGCTCTTTCCTTGCAAATTTTGCAAGGAAAGAGCCTTCCATTGCACTTCAGGCAGGCGGAGCGGGCGTAGGCGGAGTGACCTTCTCCGCGATCCACTGCGCGTAGGCCACCACCGAAGTCGCGATCGACGGCGAGGTCGCGCACACCGGGTCGGCGTTCCCCGGACGGCTGATGAGCCCGAGCAGCACCCACTTCCCGTCGACCTTGGCGATCTCCGGACCGCCGGAATCCCCGTAGCACGAGCCCGAATTCCCGCCGGGGTTGTCGGTGCACAGTTCGACGGCGCCGTCGAACTTCGCGGTGCAGCGCACACCTTCGACGATCTTCGTGTCCAGCTGCTGCAGTTTCGCCGTCCCCTTGCCGCAACCCGAAGTCGGGCACGTCTGACCCCAGCCGAGCAGCCGCGTCGGCGTCCCCGGCGCCACGACGGCGCCGAGCGTGATCGGCGCCGTCTTCACCGGGGCGGCCAGCCGCACCAGGGCGAGATCGCCGCCCGCGTGCTCGGGCGCGGGGTTGTAGGACGGGTTCACGACGATCTCGGCGGGTTTCGCGATTTCGCCGCCCTGGGTGTTGTCGTTGCTGCCGATCCGCGCGCTCAGGTTCGCCGGGTTCTTGCCCTCGACGCAGTGCCCGGCCGTCACCAGCCAGTCCGCCGCGATCAGCGTCCCGGCGCAGAAGATCTTGCCGGAGGCCGAATGCAGGGAAGCGATGAACGGATACGGCTCGTCGGCCTCTCTGCCGCCGACGAGGTCGCCCGCGCCCGTGGCCTGTCCGACCGGCGTGAGGACCATCGCCGCGAGCAGGACCACGAGCACGCGCTTCAGCACGGATTCTCCTTAGGGGAGCGGAGGAACGACGTCGTCTTCCAGCGAATCGTCGAGGTGGCCGTCGAAGTTGACCGACGAGTACGAGCGGAGCTTGGTCAGCCGGTGGTAGCCGTCGATCATCCGGACCGTGCCGGACTTCGAGCGCATCACGATCGACTGGGTGGTCGCGCCGCCCGCGCGGTAGTGCACGCCGCGCAGCAGGTCGCCGTCGGTGACGCCGGTGGCGCAGAAGAACACGTTGTCGCCGCGGACGAGGTCGTCGTTGCCGAGCACGCGGTCGAGGTCGTGGCCCGCGGCCAGCGCCTTCTCGCGCTCCGCGTCGTCCTTCGGCCACAGGCGGCCCTGCAGTTCGCCGCCGAGACACTTCATCGCGCAGGCCGCGATGATGCCTTCGGGGGTGCCGCCGATGCCGAGCAGCATGTCGACGCCGGTGCTCGGCCGGGCCGCGGCGATCGCGCCGGCGACGTCGCCGTCGGAGATGAACCGGATCCGGGCACCCGCCTCGCGGACCTCTTTGATCAGCTTTTCGTGGCGCGGCCTGTCGAGGATGCACACGGTGACGTCGGAGACGCTGGAGTTCTTGGCCTTCGCGACCCGGCGGATGTTCTCCGCGACCGGGGCCGCCAGGTCGACCTTGCCCGCGGCGTCGGGGCCGACGGCGAGCTTCTCCATGTAGAACACCGCGGACGGGTCGAACATCGCGCCGCGTTCGGCGACCGCGAGCACGGCCAGCGCGTTCGGCATGCCCTTGGCCATCAGGGTCGTCCCGTCGACCGGGTCGACCGCGACGTCGCAGTCGGGCCCGTCGCCGTTGCCGACCTCTTCCCCGTTGAACAGCATCGGGGCTTCGTCCTTCTCACCCTCGCCGATGACGACGACACCGCGCATCGACACGGTCGAGACCAGCTGGCGCATCGCGTCCACGGCGGCACCGTCCCCGCCGATCTTGTCCCCGCGCCCCACCCAGCGGCCCGCGGCCATCGCGGCGGCTTCGGTCACTCGGACCAGTTCCATCGCGAGGTTGCGATCGGGCGCTTCAGGGCGTCGAGAAGAGCTGGCGGACGAGGTGGGGGTGGGCATGAGGCCTCCCGGGTCAGGAACTCGGCGGGGTCACAGTCTCTCAGATACCCACGGTGGTTCGGTGGCGCAGGAGCATGGTGAACGTCACTGACCGTTGCCGGTCTGGTCCTCGACGGAGGACAGCGCCGCCTCGATCCGCTCACGCGCGCCCTCGAGATGGTGCTCGCAGACCTTCGCCAGCTGCTCGCCCTTCTCCCACAAGGCGAGCGACTGTTCCAGGGACAGCCCGCCCGCTTCGAGCTCGCGGACGACCTCCACCAGCCTGTCGCGGGCCTGCTCGTAGCCGAGTTCGGCGGTCTCGCCACCGGGTTTGCTCACGCTGTGCTTCCTTCTACCGGACGTCGGTGCTTGCCGATACCCGCGCACACTACCGCGCCGGCCATGGCGTTGTCGTAACCCACGAAGGCGAGAGCGAACTCCTGGCCGTCACCCTCCGCGATCGCCGAGACGAGGTTCTCCTGGGCCCGCGCCACCCGTTTGCGGTGCACGGTGCCGTCCGCGAACCACCATCGGGTGCCGACGTGCTCGGCCGTCGCTTCGGAGAGTTTGCGCAGCTGCGCGTCGAGACCGCGTTTCGTGGAGAACGGCGCTGATGAGCCCTCGGCGGAAAAGAGTGCCTCGGCCTGGCACCCCGCGAGCAGCACCGTCCAGCACTCGGCGGCGGCACGGTCGGTCAGCCACGCGTTGCGCAGTACCTCTGGCGCGTCCGCGCGCTTCGCGGCGTCGATGGTCAAAGGCAGGAAACTCGCCGTCAACGCTCCTCCTCCGGCACGCCCGAGACGACGGCGCCGAGCGCGCCGTCGACCACGCGGACGCGCAGTTTCGCGCCGTCCGCGACTTCGGAGACGGACCGGAGTACCTGGAGGTTGCCTTGCTCGTCGGTGTACTGCACCACGGCGTAGCCGCGTTCGAGGGTCGCCGCCGGGCCGAGCGCGGTCAGCCGCGCGCGGGCGCTGGCGATTTCGGCCTGGTCCTTGGCGAGCAGGGTGAGCATCGCGCGGCGGCCGCGTTCGCGGTGGATCTCGACGTCGTCCGAGCGCCGCTGGATCGGGCCGAGCGGATCGGCGAGCACGGGACGGCTGCGCATCTGGTTCAGCAGCCTGACCTGGGTGTCCACCCAGCCGTGCAGGGCGCGGCGGCCGCGATCGCGCATCTGGTGGACGCGCTGGGTCTCCTCCCGGACGTCGGGCACGATCCGCTTGCTGGCGTCGGTCGGCGTCGAGCAGCGGAGATCGGCGACGTGGTCGAGCAGCGGGGTGTCGGGTTCGTGCCCGATGGCGCTGACCACCGGGGTCCCGGCCGCGGACACGGCGCGGCACAGCGCCTCGTCGGAGAACGGCAGCAGGTCTTCCACGCTGCCGCCGCCGCGCGCGATCACGATGACGTCGACATCCGGGTCGCGGTCCAATTTGGACAGTGCCTGGAGGATCTGCGGGACGGCCAGCGAGCCCTGGACGGCGGTGTTGATCACCTTGAACGCGACATGCGGCCAGCGGGCCTGGGCGTTCACCAGCACGTCGCGTTCGGCGGCGGAGGCGCGTCCGGTGATCAGCCCGATTCCCTTGGGCAGGAACGGGATCTTGCGTTTGCGCTCCGGCGCGAACAGGCCCTCGGCGGCCAGCAGCCGCCGCAGCCGCTCGATCCGCGCGAGCAGCTCGCCGATGCCGACCGCACGGATCTCGTTGGCACGCAGGCTCAGCGAACCGCGGTTCATGAAGAACGTCGGCTTCGCGTGCACCACGACGCTCGCGCCCTCGCGCAACGGCGGTTCGATCGTGCGCAGCAGCCCCATCGGGCAGGTCACCGACATCGAGACGTCCGCCGACGGGTCACGCAGCGTCAAGAACGCGGTGTTGGTGCCCTGGCGGGCCGAGATCTGCGTGACCTGGCCCTCGACCCAGACCGCGCCGAGCCGGTTGATCCACTCGCCGACCTTGCGGGCGACCGTGCGGACCGGCCACGGGTTCTCGGCGGTGGTGGACGGACCGGCCTGAGCGGCGGCAGGCTCGGCGCTCACTGGCCTTCCGCGCTGTCGCCGTCGCTCTCGGCCTTCTTCACGTTCCCGATACGGCGCGCGAGCATGCCGACGAACGACGGCCTGTCGGCGTTCGCGCGTTCGTAGGTCAGGAGTTCTTCCAGCTGCGCGAGGTCGAACCGGCGCAGGCGGGCGCGCAGCTGCGGCAGGGTGAGCGTGTCGTAGTCGTCCAGCCCGGCGGGATTCGTGTCGACGAGTGGCGCGGAACTGTCGAACTCGCCGTCGGCGTGGTCCTCGGCGAGCGCGCGTTCCTCCTCGGCCCACGGATCCTCGGTGAGCGCTTCGAGGTCGGGGAGGTGGCCGTTGGTCTCGGCGCGCGGCCGGGGAACCTCGGGGTTCTCGGTGTCCTCCCTCAGCGGGATGACGCACGAGTCGCGTTCGTAGCGGCGTTCGCCGACGTCGGGCGGGAGATCCTCGTCGAAGGTGGCCCAGCTGGGCGTGTCCTCGACCGGGCGGAGGACGGACAGCGCGTCGTCGCCCTTGATCGCGAGTTCGGTGACGTGCTGCTGCACGCGCATGGAGAACTGGAGCACCTGGCTGACCACCGTGACGGGGAGCCCGGTGAGCTGCTTGGGGAGTTCGCGAACCCGCTCGGCGGTGGTGACGGCGAGGCCCGCGGCGACCCGGAGGGGGAGCGGGAGAGGCTTCATGCGTCCAGCCTGCCGTATTCGGGCCATCCTGCCCAACCGAACGGGTGGGTCGGCTCACCCGACGTGACTCCACGCACATCCTTTCGAGGGGTTCCCTGGTCACCTGAACGTGAGTGCGAGGAGCCCCCAGGGCAGCCCGTACCCTGGGGGCATGAGTTCTGCGAGTCCCGGAATCACGCCAGCCGGCAGTCCGACGATCACCGAGTCCGGTGTGCCGGCAGGTGGCAAACGTGTCCTGCTCGCCAAGCCCCGCGGTTACTGCGCGGGGGTCGACCGCGCGGTCATCGCCGTCGAAAAGGCACTCGAGCTCTACGGCGCACCGGTGTACGTGCGCAAGGAGATCGTGCACAACCGGCACGTCGTGGAGACCCTGCGCGAACGCGGCGTCATCTTCGTCGACGAGACCTCCGAGGTGCCGGAAGGCGCGTTGGTGGTGTTCTCCGCGCACGGCGTCTCGCCCGCGGTGCACGCCGAGGCGGCCGAGCGCAACCTGCGGACCATCGACGCGACCTGCCCGCTGGTGACGAAGGTGCACAAGGAAGTCAACCGGTTCGCGAAGGACGACTACGACATCCTGCTGATCGGCCACGAAGGTCACGAAGAGGTCGAAGGCACCGCCGGCGAGGCTCCCGACAAGGTGCAGCTCGTCGACACCGCCGAGGACGTCGACAAGGTCGAGGTCCGCGATCCGTCGAAGGTCATCTGGCTGTCGCAGACCACCCTTTCGGTGGACGAGACCATGGAGCGCGTCGATCAGCTGCGGGACAAGTTCCCCGGCTTGGCCGACCCGCCCAGTGACGACATCTGCTACGCCACCACGAACCGTCAGGTCGCGGTCAAGGCCATGGCCGCCGAGTGCGACCTGGTGCTGGTGGTCGGCTCGACGAACTCGTCCAACTCGAAGCGGCTGGTCGAGGTCGCGCTGAAGGCGGGTGCGCGCGCGTCGCACCTCGTCGACTTCGCGCACGAAGTCGACGAAGCGTGGCTCGAAGGCGTCGAGACCGTCGGCGTCACCAGCGGTGCTTCGGTGCCGGAGGTCCTGGTCATGGACCTGCTGGCGTGGCTGGCCGAGCGCGGCTGGGACAACGTCGACGAGGTCACCACGGCCAACGAGAAGATCGCGTTCGCGCTGCCGCACGAGCTGCGCAAGGCCGCCAAGGCCTGACGCCCGCTACGAAAAAGGGCCGCTCGAGGAGTTCCTCGGGCGGCCCTTTCTGCTGGTCAGGTGCTCAGGCGAGAGCAAAGGTCCCTTGCTTCACCGCTCGTCGTCCCATGGGCGGCGGCGGGGAGGCTGCCCTCCGCGGCGCGGGTCGTCCGCGCGCGGCGGACGGCGGCGCGGGGCGCCGGGAGCGCTTTCGCCACGCGGGTCGCGGCGGCGGGGTTCGCCCTCTTCAGGCGGCCGCGGCCGTCGAGGCTGACGTCCCGGGGGCGGCGGTTTGCGGGCGCCGGGTTCGGCAACGCGGCGGGGGCGGCGCTCGTCGTCGACAGGACGACGGCGGGGCGGCGCACCCTCTCGCGGGGCACCGTCTCGCGGAGCGCCACGGCGGGAAGGCGGGGGCGGGGTCTGCCCGGTCCGGGACGCGGGGCGGCCACGACCCGGTGCGGCGGCCGCGGGACGGACGGCGGGCTTGGCCTCGTCGCGACGTTCCGGTTTGGTACCCGGCTTCACCTTCACCGGGGCGTCGGGATCGCGTTCCCGGTAGATCCGGAAGACGCCGATCGCCAAGGTGACGCCGGTGGTGATGGCCATCGTCGGGAAGCCGTTGATCAGCGGCGTTCCGACGTCGAAGGCTCTCGAGAGCAGGTCCGTGCCCTTGCTGCCGTCCGAGGTCAGGAGGATCACTCCCGGGACGGTCACGGCGAGGACCAGGGGCGGCTGCACCATCGGGCCGAACAACCCGCGGCGCTGGACGGCCACCACGGCGGCCACCGCGCCGAGCGCGTAGCAGGCTTTGAACAGCAGGCCCAGGTCCTTCTGCATCATCATGTCGACGAAGGCGCCAAGGATGGCGAGCCCGAAGCCGACCAGGACGGCAGCCCACCAGGGCAGCCCGCGCCTGGCGCCGACGAGCGGACGCTCGTCCCAGGCAACGGGAACGTCGTCGGCATCAGGATCGCTCTGGCGATCGCGAATCGCGGTCACAGGCCCCACCGTATATCCAAGCTGCGGGCATACCGCCAACAGGCGGTGTGTCTATCGCCTGGTAGTGGTCATTCCGGACCACCCGGACGGGCTGTCCGGGTGTTTACGGGAGGTACTACGAGTAAGTGGCCGACAAGGTTGTCAGGCCGGGCGAAATGGAGCCTCGGGTTCCGGAAAACGCAGGTGGGGAAGGCTGTGATCGGCCGTGCGGTACGGGCGCGCCGGCCTCCGGAAGTACATGAAGGGGGCCTTCATTGCGCCTAGGTACATGAAGGGGTCCTTCACGTACTTGGGACGGTGCGGCTGATGGCGGTTTCGCGTGATCGGCTGGACGACACACGTGTCCAGATGGACGACACGCGTGATCTGCTGGACGACACACGTGTCTCTGGATGGACGACTCGCGACCCCCACCGCTCACGAGGCCGGGAGTTCGTCCGCCTTCCTGATCAGCGGGACCGCCGCCGGGCTGCCCGCGGCGTCCGTCAGCGGGGAGACCGTGCTCCGGAAGCTCTCGAGCGCCTCCAGTTCCCGCCGCCGGGCAGAGATGAAGCGCTGCAGGTGGGTGCTCGACAGGTTCAGCGCGTCGACCGCGTTGCCCGCTGCCCGGTGCGCGGCCGCGGCGCCCGCCCGGACCTGCTCGACGTCCTCGACCAGTGCCCGTTCGGTGGCGGCGAACAGCGCGGCGGAAGCCAGCACGGCGAATCCGGTCGGCCCGCAGACGAAGACCCGCCGGTCCAGCATCCAGCGCAGCAGTTCCGGGTCGGTGTCCAGCGCGGCCACCACGGCCGCGTCGGACGGGACGAACATGATCGTCCCGTAGATCGCGTCGGCCCAGCGCTGGTAGCCCTTGCCTGCCAGCTCGGCCGCCCGCGACCGGAGCTGCCGGACGTGGACGCGCAGCGCGTCCAGCCGTTCCTCGGGGTCGTTCGTTTCGACTGCCTCGGCCCAGCAGGCCATGCTGGCCTTCGCGTCGACCGGTACGGTCCGGCCGCCGCCGACCCGCAGCACCATGTCCGGTTTCGCGGCGCCGCCGCCCGCCAGATCCGTTTGCAGGGTGAAGTGCAGCTCCTCGCGGAGCCCGAGCGCGCGTGCGGTCTCCAGGAGTACCTGTTCGCCCAGTTCGCCGCGGCCGCTGATCGAGGCGAACGCCACCTCGTACCGCCGCAGCGCGAGCTGCTGCTGATCCGCCTTCGACCGTTCGGCGGCGACCAGTTTCGCCGCGGCGTCCGCCCGCCGCATGCCGTCGTTGTACAGCCGCCACAGCAGCGCGACGGCCGCGAGCAGCAGCAACGCGAGCACGACGGCCGCGGTGGTGATCACCGTCGCCACCGGTACCTCCCCTCCGGATCCGAGTCGGGGACATCATGGCGGAACCCACCGACAAAACGCGGCGGCGCGGTCGCGCTCCGTATCTGACCTGCGCCGTCCCCGGCGTGTCGGAAAGCGCGGTGCCGCCAAGGGCGCGCCTCCCCTCTCCGGCCGGTGCGCGGCCCTACCTTGGGCTGCGTGAAGCTCCTGCACACGTCCGACTGGCATATCGGCCGCACCTTCCACGGCGCCGATCTGCTCGCCGAACAGGAAGCCGTGCTCGGCCACGTCGCCGATCTCGTGATCGCCGAGTCGGTCGACGTCGTGCTCGTTTCAGGGGACATCTACGACCGCGCGGTGCCCTCGGCGGAGGCCGTCCGGGTGGCCACGACCGCGCTGGGCAGGCTCCGGCAGGCCGGGGCGAAACTGGTGATGACCCCCGGCAATCACGACTCCGCGCCGCGGCTGGGCGCGTTCGCCGAATTCGCCGCGGCGGGCGGTCTGTACCTGCGCGCCACGATCGACGGTCTCGCCGAACCGGTGCTGCTGCCCGACGAACACGGTGAGGTCGCGCTCTACGGGATCCCGTACCTCGAACCGGAGCCCGCGCGCCACGCCCTCGGCGTGCCCGAGGCCCGTGGCCACACCGGCGTGCTCACCGAGGCGATGCGGCGGGTCCGGGCGGATCTCGCCTCCCGGCCGTCCGGGACGCGGTCGGTGGTGCTCGCGCACGCCTTCGTCACCGGCGGCGAGCCGACCGAATCCGAGCGGACCATCGCGGTCGGCGGCGTCGAACAGGTGCCGGGTTCGGTGTTCGACGGCGTCGACTACGTCGCACTCGGCCACCTGCACGGCCCGCAGACCCTCGCCGAGCACCTGCGCTATTCGGGCAGTCCGCTGGCGTATTCGTTTTCCGAGACACGGCAACGGAAATCCGTCTGGCTGGTGGACCTCGACGCCGACGGGCTCGCCGAGGTCCGGCGGCATGAGCTGCCGGTGCCGCGACATCTCGCGATGGTGCGCGGCGAGCTGGCGGACCTCCTTTCCGATCCGGCGCACGACGGCCTCACCGAACACTTCCTGTCCTTCACCGTGACCGACCGGGTCCGCCCGGTCGACGCCATGCGCAAACTGCGTGAGCGGTTCCCGTACGCCGTGCACATGGACTGGCAGCCGGAGGGCGGGCATGACGGAGCCGCGCTGAAATACGCCGAAGCCGTCCGCGGGCGGTCCGACGTCGAGATCACGCGCAGTTTTCTCGAGGACTGCCGCGGATCCGCGCCGTCGGAGAGCGAGGAGCGGCTGGTGCTGGCGGCACTGGGCGCGGCGGGCAGGGAGCGCGAAGTATGAGGTTGCACCGGTTGGAGGTCGCCGCTTTCGGGCCGTACGCGGGCCGCGAGGTGGTGGACTTCGACGTGCTCGGCGCCGACGGTTTGTTCCTGCTGCACGGTGACACCGGCGCGGGGAAGACGACACTGCTCGACGCCATCGCGTTCGCGCTGTTCGGCACGGTTCCCGGCGCACGTGGCGAGGTCAAACGGCTGCGCTGCGATCTCGCCGAGCCCGACCAGATCACCGAGGTCGTCCTCGAACTGACCGTGCAGGGCCAGCGGATGCGGATCGCGCGCAACCCCGAGTACCAGCGGCCCAAGCGCCGCGGCGAGGGAATGACCCTCCAGCAGGCGAAGGCGGTGCTGAGCTGGGTCGGCACGGTGCCCGCCGGACACGTCGCCGAAGGCATCACGCGCATCGACGAGGTGGCACGCACGGTCGAACGGCTCATCGGCATGACGCATGAGCAGTTCTTCCAGGTGGTCTTGCTGCCGCAGGGCGAATTCGCCCGGTTCCTGCGGGCGAACACGGCCGAACGCGAGGAGTTGCTGGAGCGGCTGTTCGGCACCGAGCGGTTCTCCGACGTGGAGAACTGGTTCGCGAATCTGCGTGCCGAACGTGGCCGCGAGCTGGCGGCACGGCAGCAGTCGTTGCGGGAGTGGGTCGCGCGATTCGCACAGGTCGCACAGGAGGAAGCGCCGGAAGAGGGCCAAGCCGACTGGGTCGACGCGGTGCTCACCGAGTCGGGCGAGCGGGTCGCCAAAGCACAGGAACGGGACGCGAAAGCTCGCGCGGCGGCGAGAACGGCTGAGATCGTCTGGCAGGAGAACCGGTCGGCCGCCGAACGCATCCGCCGGGTGCGCACCGCGTACACACGCCTTTCGGCGATCGCCGAGCAGGCGGGGCAGCGCGCGGAGTGGGCGGAAGAGGTCGAGGCGGCTCATCGGGCGGCGGGCGTGATCGCGGAGGCCGATCTCCTCGAACGCAGGCTGGATCAGCTCGCGGAGGCCGAGGCCGCGGAAGCTCTCCGTGCTCAGGAAGTGCCCGACGCCGCGTCCAGTTCCGCCGCCGAACTTCGCGCTCGCGCCGGCAGTCTGCGTGAAGAGGCGGGTGCGCTCGCCGAACTCGTGGCGGAAAGCGAGCAGCAGCAACGGGATCTGGCTCGTCTGGCGCAGCTGGAGGCCGCCGCGGAGAAGGCGCGGAAGCAGGCCGAAGACTTCGCCGCCGAATTGGGCACCGTGCCGGAGAAGCTCGCGGCCTTGCGGGCCGAAGAAGCCGCTGCCGCCGAGGCCGACGCGAAGCTCGACGGTGCTCGCACCCGTGCCGACGAACTGACCGCGCTGGTGCGCGACGCCGACGAAGTGCCTCTGGCGCGTCAGGCCGTCACGCAGGCGCGCGAAGTGGTCGGTGAAGCCGTGGACGGTCATCAGAACGCCCGTCAGCACCGGCTGGACCTGCGGGAGCGGCGTCTCGAAGGGATGGCGGCCGAACTCGCCGCCGGTCTGCACGACGGCGAGGACTGCCCGGTCTGCGGGGCGACCGAGCATCCGTCGCCGGCGACGCACACCGGCGGACTGGTCGATCCCGAGGACGAACGCCGCGCCGAAGCCGCGGAGCAGCAGGCGCATATGCGGCGCGAGAAGGCGAAAGCCGCGTTGCAGGAAGCCGAAAACCGCCTGACGGTCCTGGTCGAGCGGCTGGGCGAGCACACCGCCGAGACACTGCGGGCCGAGTTCGGCGAGGCACGCGATCTGGTCGCCACGCTGTCCGAGACGGCTCGTCGGAAGCCCGCTCTCGAGGCCCAGGTCGGTGCGCTGGAACGGAAGATCGAGCAGCTGACCGAACGTCGACGCACCGCCGAGCGGACCGCCGTCGAGGTCGAGACCGAGGCCCGAGGCCTCGTCGAACGGCTGGCCGAACGCGAAGAACGGTTGGAATCCGCGCGCGGCGAGTTCGCCGACGTCGGGGCGAAGCGTCGGCACCTGCTCGGCTTCGCGACCCGTCTCGACGCGCTGGCCGAAGCGCGGCTCGCCGTCGCCGGCGCCCGCGAACGCCGCGACGAGCAGGCGAAACTGGTCAAGGAAGCTTTGCGGGCCAAGGGTTTCGCTGACCTCGACGAAATGCGTGCCGCGTCGCGGCCGGACGAGCAGATCACGAAACTGGAGAACAGCCTCGCCGACGCCAACGTGATGGAGAAGGCCGAACGGCAGGCCCTCGCCGAACCGGAACTCTTCGGCATCTCACCGGAGGACGAGATCGACGTCGCGACCTCGGAGGAAGCGGCGAGGGACACCCGGGGCGAGGCCGAACGGGCGTTCGCGGCACTGCGGGCGGCCAAGACCCGGCACACGGACCTGACCGGGCTGGCCGAGCGGATGACGTCCTTCATGGCGGAACTGGCGCCGGTCGAAGAGCGGTATCGCGAACTGAAGGCGCTGGCCGAAGTGGTCAACGGACGCGGGCAGAACGCGCGCAAGATGTCGCTGCGCTCGTACGTCCTCGCCGCGAGGCTGGAAGAGGTCGCGGTCGCGGCGACCGCCCGCCTGCGGACGATGAGCCAGGGCCGCTACTCCTTCGTGCACTCCGACGCGGCCGGGGCCCGGGGCACCCGCGGCGGGCTCGGCCTCGACGTGCTCGACGACTACTCCGGCACCGTCCGGCCCGCGAAGACACTCTCCGGCGGCGAGTCGTTCCTCGCGTCGCTCTCACTGGCACTGGGCCTCGCCGACGTCGTCGCCGCCGAAACCGGCGGAGCGCTGCTGGACACGCTGTTCATCGACGAGGGCTTCGGCACGCTGGACGCCGAGACACTCGACATCGTCATGAACATCCTCGACGAGCTTCGCGCCGGCGGTCGCGTGGTCGGGCTGGTGTCGCACGTGGAGGAACTGCGGCAGCGGATCCCGACGCGGCTGCGGATCCGGAAGTCGCGTACTGGCTCTTCGGTGGAGGTCCACGCCGCCTGACCTCGTGCCTGTGAAGTGAGATGAAAGGCCCCTTCATTGCAAAATTTGCAATGAAGGGGCCTTTCATCTCACTTGCGGGAGGCGGATTCAGGCGGCTTCATGCGTCAGCAGCCACTGCTTCGCCGGGACACCCCACCGGAAGTTCCCCACGCCACCGCCGGTCCGCACCACCCGGTGGCACGGCACGAACAACGCCGCCGCGTTCTTCGCGCACGCCGACGCGGCCGCCCGCACCGCGGCCGGATTCCCCGCCAGCGCCGCGTACTCCGCGTAGCTCACCGGCTCGCCGGCGGGCACCTTCCGCAGGATTTCCCAAGCGTGCTCCCGGAAAGCGCCGGAGCGCTGCCGTACCTCGATGTCGGCGACCGCGTGCAGGTCGCCGTCGTGGTACCGACGGATGGCGGTGCTCACCGGTCCGAGGTCGCGCCGCTCCTTCACCTCGCCGGGGGCCAGCGACGGCGAGATCAGCGGCGTCAGTTCGGCGACGTCGCCGGTCCAGCCCGAGGCGAGCACGGCCCCGTCACCCGCCACCACGGCGGTGAACGGGCCGATCTTCGTGTCCATCGTGGACCAGTACGCGATGCTCATCATTCTCCCTTTTCGGCGCGCCACAGGTACATACCGGCGTACGAGGACCAGGGCTGCCAAGCCCGTCCGCGTTCGGCCAGCGTCGTTTCGTCGTCGGCGATCCCCAGCGCGGCCGCGCCTCGGCGCACCGCCGGATCGCCGGTCAGCAGGACGTCCGGCGCGCCCAGCACGCGCATCAGGACATAGTCCGCGGTCAGCGGCCCGATTCCCGGGACCGCCAGCAGTTCCGCGCGCAACTCCGCGGGATCGCGGCCGACGTGGACCGAAACCCCGTCCGCCAGCGCGCGGGCCACGGCGGCCACCCGTTCCGGACCGTGTTCGGCGACCTGGGCCGCCGTCGGGAACAGCGTGGTCAATCCTTCCAGCGACTCGTCGCAGCTCGGCAGGCGTTCACCGAAGGCTTCGGCGAGTGACGCCGCCTCGGCGGGGGACAGCAGCGCGCGCAGCACGAGTTCGTCGCCGTCGACGGTACCGGGCACCCGGATGCCGGGGATCGCCTCGACCAGCGGCGCGAGTGCCGGGTCCGCCCCCAGGACCCGCGCGACCGCCTCCGGGTCGGCGTCGAGGTCGAGCAGCCGCCGCACCCTGGCCACCGCGCTGCTCAGGTCGCGCAGGTCGGTGAGCCGCAGATCGCTGCGGACGTGGTCGTCCTTCGCCGTCAGCCACACGACACCGGAGCCGTGCGCGAGCCGCAGTGTGCGCCCGTAGCCGGTGACTCCGGACTCGTCACGCGTCACGTGCTCGACGCCGGGGACGGCCCGGTCGGCCAGGAAGTTCAGCACCCCGCCCGCGTCGAACGGTTTCCGGAACGGCAGCCGCAGGCTCAGCCGGGTGCCGGTCGGCAACTCTTCGGCTTTGCGACGCCCGCGACGCAGGCTCGCCGCGCGAAGCTGCGAAGGCGTCGTCGCGAACACCTCCCGGATCGTCTCGTTGAACTGGCGGACGCTGGAGAAACCCGCCGCGAACGCGACGTCGGTCAGCGGGAGGCCGGACATCTCGATCAACAGGCGCGCCGAGTGCGCCCGGTGCGCCCTGGCCAGCGCCAGCGGCCCGGCACCCAGTTCCGCGGTGAGGACGCGTCCGAGCTGGCGTTCGGAATAGCCGAGCCGCCGTGCGAGCCCCGGGACGCCGTCGCGTTCGACGGCCCCGTCCGAGATGAGCCGCATCGCCCGAGCGGCGAGGTCGGCCCGGATGTCCCAGTCGGGGGAGCCGGGGACGGCGTCGGGGAGGCAGCGGCGGCAGGCGCGGAAGCCGTTGGCCTGCGCCGCCGCCGACGTCGGATAGAAACGGACGTTCTGCTGTTTCGGCGTCGACGCGGGACAGGACGGACGGCAGTAGATCCCGGTGGTGGCCACGGCCATGATGAACTGGCCGTCGAACCGGGAATCACGGGCGGCGACGGCGCGGTAACACCGTTCGGTGTCGCGCCACACGGCCCGTTCGGCCAAGGTCTGCTCTGTCATGACATCGATCGTGCCACCAGGCCGAGAGCGCGGCTGGCGGAAATCCGACACGGCGATCAAGGCCTCGGCGGATGGGGCGGCGGGCGGCACGTAGACTTCTGGCCCGTGAGTCTCACCCTCGGCATCGTCGGCCTGCCCAACGTCGGCAAGTCCACCCTGTTCAACGCGCTGACCCGCAACGACGTGCTCGCGGCGAACTACCCGTTCGCGACGATCGAGCCCAACGTCGGTGTCGTCCCGCTGCCGGATCCGCGGCTGGATCAGCTCGCCGAGGTCTTCGGCTCCGAGCGGACCGTGCCCGCCGTCGTGTCCTTTGTGGACATCGCGGGCATCGTGAAGGGTGCCTCCGAGGGCGCCGGCCTCGGCAACAAGTTCCTCGCGAACATCCGCGAGGCCAACGCGATCTGCCAGGTCGTGCGGGTGTTCGACGACCCGGACGTGATCCACGTCGACGACCGGATCGACCCGGCGAGCGACATCGAGACGATCAACACCGAGCTGATCCTCGCCGACCTGCAGACCCTGGACAAGGCGCTGCACCGGCTCGAGAAGGAGGCGCGGACCAAGAAGGAAGCCAAGCCCGCCCTCGACAACGCGGTCAAGGCCAAGGAGATCCTCGACGGCGGCCGGACCCTGTTCCAGGCGCAGAAGGAGGTCGACTTCGAGGCACTGCGCGAGCTGAGCCTGCTCACCACGAAGCCGTTCCTCTACGTCTTCAACGCCGACGAAGGCATCCTCACCGACGAGTCCCGTCGCGAAGAGCTGGCCAAGATGGTCGCCCCCGCCGACGCGGTGTTCCTCGACGCGAAGGTCGAATTCGAACTGCTGGAGCTGGACGACGAGGACTCCGTGCGCGAGCTGCTGGAGTCCGTCGGCCAGCACGAGCCTGGCCTGTACTCGCTGGCCCGCGCCGGTTTCCACACCCTCGGCCTGCAGACCTACCTCACCGCCGGCCCCAAGGAGTCCCGCGCCTGGACGATCCCGCAGGGCGCGACCGCCCCGCAGGCGGCAGGCGTGATCCACACCGACTTCGAGCGCGGCTTCATCAAGGCCGAGGTCGTCTCCTTCGCCGACCTGATCGAGCACGGCTCCATGGCCGCCGCCCGGTCCGCGGGCAAGGTGCGCATGGAGGGCAAGGACTACGTCATGGCCGACGGCGACGTGGTGGAGTTCCGCTTCAACGTCTGAGCGGGAGTTGATCATGATACCGAAGTGGTATCATGGGCTCATGGCGATGACGTTGAGGCTGAACGACGAGCAGGAGCGCGCGTTGGCCTTGCTCGCCGAGGCCAACGGGGTGAGCAAGCACGAAGCGATCGTGCGGGCGATCACCGACGCCGCGGCCCGGTCTGTCCGTGACGATCGAGTGCGTGCCCTGTCGCGCGATGGGCGGGCGCGCTACGCGTCGTTGCTCGATCGCCTGGCGCAGTGAAGATCGAGTACCTGACCCTGGACGACCTGCTCACTCTCGCGACCGACCTGGGTGTTTCCCGGGTTCGGGACGTGGGCTTGCTCGACGCGGCGGCGCATCGGCCACAGTCGTCGCTGATGGGGCAGGACGCTTATCCGGGTCTGCACGAAAAAGCGGCGGTTCTGCTGGAATCGCTCGTCCGCAACCATCCGCTCGTCGACGGCAACAAGCGGCTGGGCTGGATGGCGGTGTTCGTTTTCTACGGCCTCAACGGTGCCGACCTGGAAGCGCCGGAGGACGACGCGTACGAGCTGGTGATCGCGGCGGCGACCGGGGCCGTTGTCTACGAGGAAACGGCCCGGCGCCTTGCGGAGTGGACTCGCCCGGAAGTTGCCGCACCGCACTTCAACGCCTGATCAGACGCCGTAGCGGCGTTGATGGATCGTCGCGGGCGGCTTGCCGTGCCGTGCCGTGTAGGCCGCCACGATCTCGTCCGTCGTGTCCTCTCCGGACTGGAGGCGGACCAGGTACGGCACCACCCAGTGCAGGTCCGCCTCGTCGAAGTCCTCCGCCCAGTTCGGACTGAGCCCGGTCCGGGACTCGTCGAGCACCGAGGAGAGCGCGACCTGCCCACCCGCGTTCACCGGATGCGGGCCGACCGAGATCGAGACGCGGGAAGCGGCGCCGGCCGGGTGCACGGCCACCTCCATGGGGTGGGGGTGACGCCCGGGTGCCGTGCGTGCGATCACGAGGAACCGCAGAGGCCCGCGTTTCGTCTTCTTCATGCGGCCATTCGAGCACGCCGCCACGGACCGAGGATGAACAGCATGACGAGCCCCACCCTCTCACCGCTCGCCCATGCCCTGGCGCGCACCGACTTCGCGGAGAACTGGTACCGCTGGTGCGACGCCAAGCGTGACTGGGCGGCCGAGGCGACGGGTACCTACGAGGAAGACTCCCTGCTCACCGCCAGCGGCGCGTTCGCCGCGCTCCCCGCGAGCGAGTTCATGCGGGCGTATCGCGCGGCCGGGGCCGAGGTCTCGCGAGGATCGAGGGTTCCGGACGCGCGCCATCGGTCGTTCACCGTGGAGGTCGCCGCGGGACGGATCGTGTGCAGCCTGGCGGTCCGGCTCGGGCGGGGACTCAACTCCCAGGAGTGCGGCCTTGTGGTACTCGCGGACGGCGAGCGGCAGGGTGAGCCCGAAATGCTGCATGCGCCGGCGCTGGCCATCCGCCGCTCCCGGGGCGAGCCCGATCCGGATCCGCCCTACCCTCGGCCGATCATCGGCAGCCGCAGTCAGCTGGAGGTCGTGTCCCGCGGCATCGTTGACGTCCTCAGCCAGGTCGCCCGCGGCTGGGCGTCATGACCGAGGTCGTCTTCAGCCGCGAGAACCCCTGGATGCCGCGAGTGATCCGCGCCGACGGTGAGCTCAGGCTCGAACTCGGCGCCGGAGCCGACGCCAACCACGACCCTCGCACGTTCGCCTTCCCTGTCGCGGAGGCTCACCTCGAGGTGATCCGGGACGACCTGACCCGGCACCTGCTGCTGTGGAGCGCGATCCTGCCGCTGTGCGTTGCGGCCGGGATCCGAGGGCCGCTCGACGAACGCGCGGCGATCGCGTTGCCGGACCCGATCCTGCTCGGCGCCCCCGCCGACGTCGAGTCGTTGTTCCGGACCATCCGCTGGGACGAACGCCGGCTCGTCGCTCACGGCGCGGACGTCGGGCTGCTCGAGCGCGGGCAGCTCTTCGACGCGTTGTGCATCGCGAGCGTGTGGTCCGATTGGTCGCTCGTCCGCGAGTACGACGCGAACCGTCATCGCTCCTGGCGGGCCCCGCTCGACGAGGCACTCCTCAAGTATACGGGCCGCCATCTCGACGGCGGGAAGGCGCCGGACCGGCATCCGGACGCCGTCGACTCCGCTCTGCTGCCCGACGTCCTGCGGGTGATCGCCACCGCGGAGGAGGCGAGCGCCGGGATGCGGATCTCCCGCGACCGGCGGCGAGGTGAAGACGCCGTGAAACAGCGTGACTGGCGTCGAATCGAGGAGAAGGTCCAGCGCACGGTTCGCCGCGTCTTCCCGGACCTCGCCGACGACGCGGTGCGCACGGTGAGCTTCCTGATCTGCTCCGAAGCCGCCGACAAGGCCAGAAAGCAAGGATGACGATGAGACCACTGACCTTCCGCGACGCCAAGGACAACGAGCAGAAGTGGGCTCCGGGAGGTGCTCAGTCCGCGCCCGACGCGTTCCGGGAGTTCGTCGACCGGCACCGTGGCGACGGCAACGGGTCGTTCCGCGTCGAGGACGAGGAGAGCGAAGAGGCGCTGTTGCTCAGGTACGACGCCGGCACCATCTGCCGGGTCAAGGGGGAACGGGTCGAATACCGCCTCGTCACCAACCGTGGCGACTACCCGACCCAGGTGGCCAACTTCGTCCGGGGCGGGTTCGGCGCCCTCGACCACAACGGCCCCTGGTGGCCCGACGTCGCAGGCTTCGAACGTGCCCGGCTCCGTTCCGAGTTCGACGAGTCGATGCTCCGGCGGACCCACCCGGGCGAGCTGCGCCACCGGCTGGAGATCCTGACCCGCGTCGACGGACACGAGCCGGTGACGGTCGACGGGGTCACGCATTTCGGCTTCGGTAACGGCGGAGGTGACACGGTCAACGCCTGGTTCACCACCGACGGCCGTGGTCTCGTGCTGACGTTCGACCACACCGGCCCGCTCAATTTCTACGAAGACCCGCGGTCGCAGGCGGCGCTGTACGACGGCGTGCCGGAAGACCTTCTCGCTCTGGTGAAGGACGTGCCGGAAGCGGATACGACGCTCAATGCCTCGCATCCTGAGGGCGGCACCCTCGTGGTCGCCTCCGGCGTCTTCACCTTCTCCGGCCCCTGCGCCATGACGGACGGGCTGGTGTCCCGCTTGCAGGAGGAAGAGCTGGGCGTCGGGGACACCGGGATCGGCTGGCTTCTGGAGGGTTTTCTCTCACTGGAGGACTTCACCCCGGCCGCGGTCGCCGAAGCCGTGGCGTGGTGGAGTGCCGAGGACGTCGCGAGGGGTTTCGCCGCCGTGGGCGACCAGGAGCGGGCCGCACCGTTCGATCGGGAGCTGGTGGAAAGGTTCTGCGAGATCTGGGCCGACTCCGGGTACAACGATCGCTGGGATGTGCACTACGTCCTGTTCGACGGCTACTCGATCGAGGACGCGGGTGAGGATCGGGACGAGCTCCTGAGGTTGGTCCGGACGCTCGGACTCGAGCGCGTGGACGCTCCGCCGGGGACCGCCGACGGCGAGGTGTGGGTCCGCACGGATCCGCGTATCGACGCAGAGCTCGGAAACTGGGCATGATCACTTCGGGAGGTCGTTTCGTGTACCACCGTTTCGAACCCGAGGTCGCCGGTGGCTTGGGTCCCGGTATCGACTACGACCCACGGCGTGGGGCCGAACCACTCGTCGGCCCGCTGCATTATCAGTTCGCCGGCTGGCTCGGCGACGACATCGTCACGACGAGCGGGTACTGGATCGTCACCGGCAGGCTCGCCGACGCACTGAGGGAATCGCCGCTCACCGGCTATGAGCTCGGCGAGGTGGTGGTGACCACCGACGAACAGTTCGACATGTTCTACAGCCACCTCGGCCTTCCTCGTGACTGGGAGCGCCTCATCCCCACCGGCACGGTGGAGGGCGGCGAGGACTTCGTGCTCGAAACCGTTGTCGACCTGCTCGTCAGCGACGCCGCACTCGAACTGTTGGGGCGGTTCGGCATCGACGACGCCGACATCTCGCCGGCGGACGAGGAACCGGAGGTCTCCGATGTCATGCGGAAGTTCCTCGACCTGCAGCGAGCGAAGGACAACGAGACAAGGAGAACAGTGCCGAACGATGCCGCCGTCGATCTCATCGGATCGTTGGTCGAAGTCGCGGGCCTGCCGGGATCGGTGGACGGCTGGGAATCGCTGGCGATGATCCTGGAGTTCGGGGAAGGGTTTCGCAGTGCGTACGGGTACGCGTACTCGCCCGGGGACGTCATCACGCCCGTGGCCTGTAAATGGGCGAATATCGAGGCGGCGGTGAACGCGTACTTGGGCGGCTACTACCGGCCCGGTGAGAGGCTGCCGGTGAAGATCCTCGTTCAATACGACCGGACGGCAGGGAAGCACGAGGTGACCTTCGAGGACACCGACGAGGAGCGCTGGGCCGTGAAGCCGAGGAACTTCCGGCAGATGCGCGAACAACTGCGCCCGAAGTTCGGCTGAGGAGAGCACGTTGGCACGAAAGCGGAAGACCCTTCCCAAAGACTTCGCGGAGATGCTGACCTCGGCCTCGGTGGACGAACTCAAAGCCGTCTTCGGCAAATGCGAGATCGACGCGCGGGGCGGCTATGCCAAAGGGACCGCGATCGGCTTCCCGGAGTGCCCGGACGAGCTCATCGTCTGGCTGACCGGGCAGGGCCTCGCCGTCGACACCCCGGACAGCTACGGCAGGACACCACTTCATGCGCGGGCTTCACGCGCTGCCCCGAAGCCGATCGCGCAGATTCCTTTGTTGCTCTCTCTCGGCGCGGACATCGAGGCGGCCGACAGCTCCGGGCAAACGCCGCTTCAGGCCGCTGTGGACGGCTTGAAGGCCGGGGCGGCGCGCGTGCTGATCGAGCACGGGGCCTCGACCGAGGTGCTCGACAGGCGTGGCAACACGTTGTTGACGCGAGGCCTGATCGGGACGCGAAACGCCGACATCCCCAAGTGTGTCGAGATCGCGAAGCTGCTGCTCGAACACGGTGCGAGCATCACGGCCGGGATGCGTCAGAAGGTCGAGCGGATCGGTAGTGGTTTCGAGTTCCACCGGGAGAACTTCAACCCCGATTTACTCGAAGAGACCGACGCCGCGCTCAGTGAGCTGTACCGGATCTTCGGGGTCGAGCCGGTCGCCCGGCGGTCGACGCACGACGGGGTATCGCCGATCGTCGTGCCCGACGGACCCTGGCGGGAGCGGCACAAAGCGCTTTGGGAGCTTCTCGTGCCGTCGACCGGCGCGGGCGCGACAGTGCAGTGCGAGGCCATCCGCGTCACCGGCCGGATCTTCGACGAGATGTTCCGGAACGGCGGAGCGAACTGGGACCGTGATTATCGTGCGATGGCCGACGCGTTCCCGGGTTTCCTGGCGCGGGGCGAGCCTCTCGGCGAAGAAGAACTCCAAGAAGCCAAGGAGATCGCGAAGCAGGTCAGGTCGGGCCGCGGCGCGGACGGCCACCTCGATCGCTTGAGGGAGCTCGCCGTCGTCTGGGTCGCGAAGAATCCGGGCCCGATCGCCTTGGGGCCGGTGGACTACACACGTTGAGGGCGGGCCGCGTGTCCCCGACAAGGCATCGAGGACACGCGGCGAGACTCACTTCCGCAGCAGGCTGTACGCGGCGGAACCGATCAGCTCCAGCGAAACCTGAAGCCGCTCAAGGGAAACGTTGTCCTTGATGGTGTCTTCCGGCGTGTGGTACGTCGGTTCCAGCAACGCCGGGCCGGACTCGCCGCGCCAGCTGAAGTTGCCGGAAGCGATCCCGCGCTCGAAGAACGGCACGTGGTCGCTCGAACCGCGCGCGACCGGGCCCTTGACGCGCGGGTCGTAGCCGAGCCGTTTGGCGGCGGCGTTGACGGCCGCGGTCGTGGCGTTGTCGGCGCCGTCGACCGAGAGCAGCCAGTAGGTGATCGCCGGGTCCCAGCTGGTGGCGACCATGTCGTTCTGGAAGCAGCCGGTGATCCGCCGCGCCTCGGCGTCGGACAGGTTCTTGACGTAGTGCCGCGAACCGATCAGCCCGTACTCCTCCGAGCCCCACAGCGCGAACCGCAGCGTCTTGTTCGTCGGCAGGTGGCGCAGGACGCGGGCGAGTTCGAGGCACAGCACGGTGCCGCTGCCGTCGTCGTTGGCGCCGGGGGAGCCGGGGACGCTGTCGTAGTGCGCCGTCACCATGACGACACCGTCGTCCTTGCCGGGGAACGTGGCGGGCCGTTCGGCGATGACGTTGTACGACGTCAGGTTCTTGTGGTGGGTGGCCGTCGCCTTCACCGTGACGGAGCCCTTGGCGAGCCGTTCGCGCAGGCGTTCCACCTGCACCTGGGCCAGGCCGAGCACCGGGATCGTGACCGGGGTGGCGAGCGTCGGCGAGAACGCGGACAGCTTGCGTGCAGGGTCGGCGCCGATCCGGCCGAGCAGCACGGCGTCCGCTCCGCGCTGCGCGGCCGTCAGGTACGCGTCGGCCTTGTTCGTCACGGCGGCGATCAGCACGATCTTGCCGGTCAGATCGTCGGGCAGGGTGCTGCCGTCACCGGCGTCGACGACGACGGCTTCGCGGGTGATGTCCTGCGCGCCCTGCGGCGACGAGCCGGTCTGCCAGCTGTCGCGCCCGATCGACAGGGCACCCAGGAACTTGTCGGCGATCGGGAACGGCTGCAGTGTGACCTGGTAGCGCAGCTCGCGCAGCACCTTCGCGATGTACTCCTTGGCCCGCAGTTCGCCTTCGGTGCCGGCGATCCGGGGCCCGATCTTGTCGCTGAGCACCCGCAGGTGCTCCAGCGCCCGTCGCGAACGGACCCGTGCGACCACGGGGTAGTCGCCGAACTCCAGCGACGGCGGGAACTGCGCGCCCGGTCGTTGCTGCGTGGCCGCGGCGGCGGCGCCGGGGTTCAGCCCGATCGTCGCCGCGCCCGCCAGTGCCACCGCGCCCGCGAGCACCTCACGTCTGCGCAGACCTGCCATGGAACACCCCTCACTTCTCGAAGAAACTCGTTCGAGTAGCTAAGAGTCACGGAGCCCCCAGGGCAACCTCCGATCGTCCCCCTTTTCCGTAACGTAACGTTCCCTCAGCCCTTGGCGCCGAAGGCTTTCAGGAAGGTGTCGACGGCGGCCTCGGCGATGGTGCGGAGTTCGGCGTCGGGAGTGCGGCGGGTGCCGAGCCTCGCCCGCTTGTCGGCCGGACCGGACAGCAGCGCGAAGAACTGATCCGCGGCCAAGAGCGGGTCCCCGGTGTGCAGGTGCCCGGAGACGGTCAAGCGGGCGAGCCGGTCGGCCAGCGCCTCGGCCACGCGGTCCGCCGCGCGTGTGTGGATGACGTCGAGCAGGTCGGGGAACTGGCTGGCCTCGGCCGCGAGCAGTCGCCGCAGCGCCCATGAGCGGTCGGCGCAGTAGCACTTGAGCAGTTTCAGGCCGATCGTCTCGAGGGTGGCCCGGAGATCGTCGCCCGCGCCGGTGAGCCGCTCGACCACGGTCATGTTCTCGGCCAGTGCCTGGTCCGCCGACGCGGAGACGGTCTCGCGGAACAGGTTCTCCTTGTCGCCGTAGTGGCTGTACACGGTGGCTTTGGCGACGCCCGCTTCGGCCGCGATCACGTCCACACCCGCCTGCGCGTATCCCTCTCGCGCGAACACGGTGAAAGCCGCGTCGAGGATCGCTTGCCGCTTGTCGATCCGGCCTCGGGCCGTACCCGTCCCACTCATGCCCTCAGCGTACCGGGCCGGACGGATTACCAGACTCATCAGTCTAGCGAAACAGACCTGCTAGTCTCAGACTCGCTGGTATGGCAAACCAGACTGGTAAGTCTGGTCAGGGGCAAGGGACGGGAAGAGATATGACAACCATCCGGGATGATCGGCTGGGCTCCGCGCTGCGGCCGCTGATCGGCGTGATCCTGCTCGGCGGGGCGCTGGGCATCCTGAACAGCACGATGGTCGCCGTCGGGATTCGCGACCTCGCCGAGGACTTCGAAGCCTCACTGGGCACTGTGGGCTGGGTTTCGACCGGCTTCCTGCTCGCGGTCACGGTCACCATCCCGGTGACCGGCTGGGCGGGAGAGGCCTTCGGTGGCAAGCGGATGTGGCTCACCGGCCTCGGCGTCTTCCTCGCCGGTTCGCTGGGTTGCGGGCTGGCGTGGGACATCGAAAGCCTGATCGTCTTCCGCGTGCTGCAGGGGATCGGCGCGGGAATCCTCGATCCGCTCGTGCTCACCCTGCTCGCCCGCGCCGCCGGGCCGCGGCGCGCGGGCCGCGTGATGGGACTGATGGCCGCCGTGCTCTCGCTCGGTCCCGTGCTCGGCCCGGTACTAGGCGGTGTGGTGCTGCAGGGCTTCGGCTGGCGGTGGATGTTCCTGCTCGGCGTGCCCCTCGGCGCGCTGGCGGTGCTGCTCGCGGTGCGCGTGATGCCCGCGGACCCCCCGGTCGAGCGGCGCGCACGGCTCGATGTGCGCGGCGTGGCCCTGCTCGGGCCGGGTTTCGCGGGCTTGCTCCTGGTGCTGTCCCAGGCCGCGAACGGGGCGGACCTCCTCTCCTCGCCGGTGCTCGTCCCGCTGGTGGCCGGCGCTCTCTTGCTGGCCGGTTACGTGGTGCACGCACTGCGCGGCGAGGCGCCCCTGGTCGACATTCGCCTGTTCGCCCGGCGCGGGTTCGCCGCGAGTGTGACCGTCATGGCGCTGACCGGGCTGGCGATGTTCGCGAGCCTGATCGTGCTCCCGTTGTACTTCCAGCAGGCCGGGGGACACGGCGCGCTCGCGGCCGGGCTGCTCGTCGCGCCGCTGGGTGTCGGGGCCGCGGTCGCGGCGCCGCTGGCCGGGCGGATCAGCGACCGGATCGGTTCGCGCAACCTGGCGCTGGCGGGCGGCCTCGTGTCCGCGTCGAGCGCCGTCCTCTTCACGACGTTCGACGCGCGGACCGCCGACGCGGCGGTCGTGCTCGCCGGGCTGGCCCTCGGCACCGGACTCGGTTTCGTCGGCCCGCCCGCGATGGGGGCGGTGTACCGCACGTTGCCGGGGCCGCTGGTGCCGCAGGGAAGTTCGGTGCTCTACATGCTCAACCAGCTCGGCGGTTCGATCGGCGTCGCCGTGGTCGCGTCGATCCTCGCGACCGCGACCGGCCCGGTCGCGGGTCTGCACGCCGTGTACTGGTTCGTGGCGGGCACCATGCTCGTCCTGCTCGCCGCCGCCGTTCGCCTGCCGGGACGGGGTGACCGGTGAAGACGATCGTGATCTCCGGCGGTACCGACGGGATGGGCAAGGCTCTCGCGATGGAGTACCTCGGCCGAGGCGACACCGTCGTCGTTCTCGGCCGGGACCCGGCGAAAGGCGCGGTGTTCGCCGAATCCGGGGGCGCGACGTTCATCCAGGCGGATCTCGGCCTGGTCGCGTGCAACCATGAGGTCGTCGAGCGCGTCACCACGAGGTTCCCGGTCGTGGACGCGCTGGTGTTATGCGCCCGCCACTTCCGTTCGACCAGAGTGGAGACGGCCGAAGGCATCGAAAGCACCTTCGCGTTGGAGTACCTGAGCCGTTACTTGCTCAGTCACGGACTCGCCGCCGCCTTGGGCCGGGCCGAACGGCCCGTCGTCGTCAACGTGTCCGGTCCGGGGGTGAGCAAACCCGAGATCCGCTGGCACGACCTTTCGCTGACGCGGGGCTATGACGGCGTCGCCGCGCAAATGCAGGCCGGGCGCGCCAACGACCTGCTCGGCGTCGCCTTCGCCGCCGAACACGCCGCGAGCGGGATCTCGTCTGTGCTGCTCAACCCCGGCGGTGTCTCGACGAGTTTCTCCGGGGACTACGACGCGGCGACCGCAGCCCACGTCGAAGCCTTGAAGAGATACGGGAAACCCGTCGAGGAAGGCATCGTGCCGATCATCGCGCGGGTCGACGACCCGCCCGCCGAGCCGCTCAGCGCGTTCGTGGAAGGACGGCGGATCGCGGTGACCGGCCCCGGGTTCGAACCCGGGGCGGCGAAACGGCTGGCCGAGGTCACGCGGAGGCTGCTGGCCGACGTACGAACACAGGTAACTTCGGACGGGTGAAGCCGTTGAGTCCCGACATGTTCGCCCCGGGTTGCCCGTCGAACCTGACCCCGTTCCGGATCGGCGACAAATGGGCGGGTCTGGTCGTGCTGTGCCTGGAAGAAGGGCCGCGCCGGTTCTCCGAACTGCGGGTGCCACTGAGGGGTGTCACGTCGAAGGTCCTCACGGAGACCCTCCGGGCGCTGGAGCGCGACGGCATGATCACCCGCACGGCGTACGACGAGACGCCGCCGCGCGTGGAGTACGAGCTCACCTCGCTCGGCCGGACGTTGTTCGAGCCGATGGAGGCATGCCGGGAGTGGGCGGCGAAGCACCTTCCGGAGCTTGTCGCCGCCCGCGAGGCATACTCGGCCGGTTAGCCGAGGAGACCGAGCACGACGATCGTCAGCAGCGTGATGGCCGCGGCGAAGATGGTCACCCAGGCGCGCTGGGCGGCGGTGATCGAGGCGTTGTTCACGGCGGTTCCCCTGGGGAGAGAAGCGACAGGTCCGCCGTGAACAGCGCGTTGATCAGGCTCCGCGTTACCTGCGGAACGCCCGTGTGATCAAGATCACTGGTCGTGCTGGTGATGCCGGTCGCGCGCCGTGTACCAGAGCACTCCGGCAGCGGCCGCCACCATCGCGCCGAATGCGGAGAACCCCACCACGATCGCCTGTGTCATCACTCGTCCTTTTCTCGTCGGTCGTACTGGCTAGACGTCCGGGAAACGGGTTCGTGGCGCGAGCGTCGCGGACGTCACATGTCGCCGAGTACCTCGTCGATCTGCGACGCGAGTGCGAAGTCCTTCTCCGTCAGTCCTCCGGCGGAGTGCGTGCTGAGCCGGAACGTCACCGTCCGCCAGCGGATGTCGATGTCGGGATGGTGGTCGGCCGCCTCCGCCAGTTCGGCCACCTTGTCCACGGCTTCGATGGCTTTCGGGAAGCTCGGCAGCTTCGCCGTCCGCTCGATCGTGACGCTGTCACGGGTCCAGCCGGAGAGCTTGGTCACGGCTTCGTCGGCTTGCTGGTCGTTCAAGATTTCCGCCATGACTCCATGGTGGTACGCCGTCGGCTACGCTGCACTTTTGCCACGGGTCCCCCCTTTGAAAATCGCAGGAGGCTAGATGAAACGCGCCCTCCGCACGGTCGTTGCGGCTGGCACGGTGGCCGCCCTCGTCGCGGGCTGCTCGCTCTCCGGGAACACGGGGAACGACCCGCAGGCGCCGGCGACGGTCACGCTCGTGACACACGACTCGTGGCTCGCCCCGCAGGAGGTCCTCGACGCGTTCGAGCGGCAGTCCGGGATCAAGATCTCCGTGCTCAAGCAGGGTGACGCGGGCGCGCTGACCAACAAACTGGTGCTGACCAAGGCGAATCCGATCGGCGACGTCGCGTACGGCATCGACTCGACGTTCGCCTCCCGCGCGCTCACCGAGGGCGTTTTCGAGCAGTACACCAGCCCGGAGGCGGATCGCGGACCGCAGCGCTACTCCGTCGACCCCGGGCACCGGCTCTCCGCGGTCGACCTCGGCGACGTCTGCGTCAACATCGACACCCGGTACTTCGTGGACAAGGGGATCCCGGAGCCGAAGTCGTTCGCGGATCTGGCCGACGCCAAGTACAAGGACCTGATGGTCGCCGAGAGCCCCGCGACGTCCTCGCCGGGGCTGGCGTTCCTGCTCGGCACCGTCGCCCAGTTCGGCGAGCAGGGCTGGCAGGCGTACTGGACGCAGCTGAAGGCCAACGGGCTCAAGACGGTCAGCGGCTGGGAAGAGGCCTACACCAAGGAATTCTCGGGTTCCTCCGGAAAGGGCCCGCGTCCGATCGTCGTCTCCTACGCCTCGTCGCCCGCCGCCGAGATCGGCGATGACGGCAAGCCGCGGACGAAGGCACTGCTGGACACCTGCTACCGCCAGGTCGAGTACGCGGGCGTGCTGGCGGGCGGCAAACAGGTCGAAAAGGCCCGCAAGGTCGTGGACTTCCTGCTGTCCCAGCAGTTCCAGGTGACCGTGGCGGGCAACATGTACGTGTACCCGGCCCGTCAGGGCGTCGAGCTCCCGCAGGGCTGGGCGCAGGCCGCGCCGCTGCCGCAGCAGCCGAAGACGCTCGAACCGGCCAAGATCCAGGCCGGGCGCGAGCAGTGGATCGCGCAGTGGCGCACGCTGTTGGAGGGCTAGGACGTGTTACCCGGACTGAGGTCGCCAGGTCGCGCGACGACACGGGCGCGCGTCGCTCTTCGGCCGGAGGCCCCGGATGCGCGGAGACGGGCCGCTGACACGGCGGAGTGAGTGGCCTGCCATCGCCGCGGCCCGGCCGCGGGAATCCGAAAGCGCGCTTCGAGAGGCACAGGCTGAGCACCGGGCTGACCTTTCGTGGCGCCGGGCTGGCCGCACTCGCCGTGCTGCCGCTCGGTTTCCTCGTGGTGTTCTTCGCCTGGCCGGTCGCGGCGATCGTCGGCCGCGGCTTCGGTTCCGGCGGGGTCGGCACGGCCATCGGCGACCCGCTGACCTGGGAACTCGCCGGGTTCACCGTGGCGAGCGCGGGGGTTTCGACGATCGTCGCGGTGCTCGCCGGCCTGCCGGTGGCGTTCCTGCTCGCGCGGGTGCGGCTGCCGGGGGTGTCGCTGGTGCGGACGCTCGTGCTGGTGCCGTTCGTGCTGCCGACCGTCGTGGTCGGCCTGGCGTTCCGCGCGCTCTGGCCCGACGGCGGGCTGCTGCCGCTGGTGCTGGCCAACGCCTTCTTCAACGTCGCCGTCGTCGCGCGCACGGTTTCCGGGCTGTGGAGCCACCTCGACCCGCGCACCGTGGACGCGGCGCGGGCACTCGGCGCGTCGCCGTGGCGTGCCTTCCGCTCGGTGACGCTGCCCGCGCTCGCGCCGGCCATCGCGTCGGCGGCGGCGGTGGTGTTCCTGTTCTGCGCCACCAGCTTCGGGGTCGTGCTCATTCTCGGCGGGGCGAAGTACCGCACCCTGGAGACCGAGATCTACCTGCGCACGGTCGAGTTGCTCGACCTCTCCGGCGCGGCCGCGTTGTCGCTGGTGCAGTTCGCCGCCGTCGTCGCGGCGCTCGTCGTCGGCGCGCTGGCGAGGCGGCGCCGGGAGAACGCGGCGCGGCTGCGTTCGCGGAGTGAGACCGCGCGGCGGCCCAGAGGCGGCGAGTGGTGGGCGGTCTCCGCGGGCCTCGCGGTGATCGCGCTCCTGATGACGCCGATCGTGGCGCTGCTCGTCGAGTCCGTGTCCACTTCGGACGGTTTCAGCCTTGCCGGGTACGAAGCGCTCGCCGGACAGGGCTCGCGTGGCGCGCTTCAGGTTTCGGGCTGGGACGCGGCGTCGATGTCGCTGCGGACGGCGTTCGACGCGACGACGCTCGCGATGATCGTCGGCGTGCTGGCCTCGGTCGTGCTGGTGGCGTTGCGTCGCACGCCGGGCAGGCTGGCGCGGGGGATGGGCGAGACGATGGACGCCGCGCTGATGCTTCCGCTGGGCGTGTCCGCGGTGACCGTCGGTTTCGGGTATCTCGTCACGCTCGACGCGTTGCCGGGCGATCTGCGGACGTCACCGCTGCTGGTCCCGCTCGCACAGGCCTTGGTGATCATCCCGCTGATCGTGCGGATGGTGCTGCCGGTGCTGCGCTCGGTCGACGTCCGGCTGCGACAGGCCGCGTCCACGCTCGGCGCGAGCCCCGGCCGGGTGTGGCGGGAGATCGATCTCCCGCTGACGGCGCGTTCGCTGGTCGCGGCGGCCGGTTTCGGTTACGTGGTCGCGCTCGGCGAGTTCGGCGCGACGAGCTTCCTTGCCAGGCCGGACGCGCCGACGCTGCCGGTCGCCGTCGCGACGCTGATCTCGCGGCCGGGGGAGCTGAACAACCAGATGGCCTATGCGGCCTGCGCGCTGCTCATGATCGTGACCGTGGTGGCGGTGGTGCTGATCGACCGGTTCGGCGCGGTCCGCGGGCAGAATTCGGTAGGGGAGTTCTAGTGTCGCTGTCGGTACGGGATCTGACCGTCCACTATGGATCGTTCGCGGCGGTGAAGGAGGCCGGGCTGGACATCGCCGACGGCGAGGTGCTGGCGCTGCTCGGCCCGTCCGGTTCGGGGAAGTCGACCCTGCTGCGCGCGATCACCGGGCTGGAGCCGCTGACGTCGGGGACCGTGCGGTGGGACGACGAGGACCTCGCCGGGGTCCCGGTGCACCGCCGGGGGTTCGGGCTGGTGTTCCAGGACGGGCAGCTGTTCCCGCACAAGGACGTCGCCGCGAACATCGCGTTCGGCCTGCGGATGCACGACGTCCCGCGTGTAGAGCACGCGGAGCGGGTCCGTGCGCTGCTCGACCTGGTCGGGCTCAGCGGTTACGAACGACGGAGGGTCACCGAGCTCTCCGGCGGGCAGGCGCAGCGGGTGGCCTTGGCCCGCGCGCTGGCGCCGGAGCCGCGGTTGCTGCTGCTGGACGAACCACTGTCCGGTTTGGACGCCGGACTGCGGGAACAGCTGGCGATCGATCTCGCGGCCCTGCTGCGGCGCAGCAAGATCACCGCGCTGCTGGTCACGCACGACCAGGAAGAGGCGTTCACACTCGCCGACCGCGTCGCCGTGCTCGACGACGGCGAGATCCGGCAGGAGGGCGCGGTGCGCCGCGTCTGGCGGCAGCCGGTGGACGAGGACGTGGCGCGGTTCCTCGGCGTGACCACGTTCGTCGACGGCGAGGCGTCCGGCGGTGTGGTGCGGACGCCGCTCGGTGAGGTCACGCTGCCCGACGTCGAGGACGGCGCGGTGCGGCTGGGGCTGCGGCCGCACGGGCTGCGGGTCTCCCCGGACGGCGTCGAGGGCGAGGTCACCGCCGTGGTGCACCGGCGGGAGCACGTACGGCTCGTGGTCGCGCCGGGCGGCGATCTGTCCACTGTGGACGCCGTCGCGCCGGTCACGGCCGACCTCCGCCCCGGCGAGGGCGTCCGGCTCGCCCTTGACCCCGACGGCGTCGCCCGACTTCCGCGATAGATCGGACGGCGTTCGGCACCGCGCCTCAGTCCGTGAAGGCCTCCTTGAGGGACCCAGAGTCCCTCAAGGAGGCCTTCACGGAACGAAAGGTCAGCCGTCCCGCGTGGTCAGGCGCGCGTAGGCGATCGAGAGCCCGATGGCGATGTAGCAGGCGGCGCGCAGCGCGCCTTCGCCGAGCATCACGGTGTCCAGCGGGTCCATCAGCACCGAAGCCGGTGCCTGCGACCAGTTCTCGTTGAGCAGGAACGGATGCAGCCACGAGACCGCGTCCAGGAACCCGAGGATGGTGAAGACGATCGTCCCGGCCAGCACCGAGGCGACGACCAGCATCGGATGTTCGGTGAACGCCGAGATCGCGAGCGCGACCGCGCCGACCGCCCACAGCTGCAGGATCACCCACGCGGCCACGAGCAGGATACGGCCCAGCGCGTCCCACACGCTCAATGTCGAGCCGGTGAGGGTGAACATCGAGTCGGGGCCACTGAGGATCAGGCCGGTGACGAAACCGGAGAACGTCATGGCCAGTACGGCGATCGCCGAAACCGTCGCGACGCCGAACGCCTTGATCGCGAGCAGCCTGCCCCGGCCGACCGGCGCGATCAGCCAGCCGCGCAGCGTCCCGTGTGCCGCCTCGCCGGCGATCGCGTCCGCCCCGGCCATCGCCGAAGCGAGCGGGAGCAGCAGCGCCAGCGTCATGGTCAGTGCCGCGACCGGCAGGATGAAACCGTTGTTGACCGCGGAGGCCAGCAGTGCGCCGTCCTGCCCGCCGCTCGTTTCCGAAGCGTCGACGAGGGTCAGCGCGAGCCCGATGATCACCGGGATCAACGCGAGCAGGCCCAGCACGGCCAGCGTGCGCGGGCGCCGGAAGATCCAGCGGAGTTCGGCACGATACAGCCGGAGCAGACCGACGCTGTCGTGGCCGGTCCGCGCCGCGGGTGCCGCGGCAAGAGCGTTGGTCACGATTCCCCCTCACCGTCTACAGTGGACTCCGGCTGGGTCAGCCTGGCGAACAGGTCCTCGAGCCCGGTGCGCGCCCTCGCCGCCTCGTGCACGGCCACCCCGGCCGTCACCAGGTGTCGCAGCACGTCGGGAGCTTCGGTCGCGGTGAGATCGACACGGACGCCGTCCGGTGTGAGCCGGGCGCCGATCCTGTTCTCGCGCAACGTTTCCACCGCGAGTTCGGCGTCGGGCGTCCGCACCAGCAGCGCCGCGTTCCCCGACTCCAGCAGTTCCGCGAGCTCGCCTTGGGCGATCACGTTCCCCGACTGGAGCACCGCGACGTGCGTGCAGGTCGCTTCGACCTCGGCCAGCAGATGCGACGACACCAGCACGGTGACGCCGTCGGCGTGCAGTTCGCCGATGATCCGGCGGATCTCCCTGGTGCCCGCCGGGTCGAGGCCGTTGGTCGGCTCGTCGAGCACGACCATCCGCCTCGGCACGAGCAGCGCGCTCGCCAGCCCCATCCGCTGCTTCATCCCCAGCGAATACCCCTTGTAGCGACGGGTCGCGGCGTCGGTCAGCCCGACGCGCTCAAGCGCCGCGTCGACCGCGCCGGGGATACCGGCCGAGGCCAGCCTCGGTTCCGCCGCGGCCACGCGCAGCAGGTTCTCCCGCCCGGAAAGAAAAGGGTGGAAGCCCGGGCCTTCGACCAGCGCGCCGACGTCGGGCAGCGCGTGCGCCGCCTCGTCGGGCATCCGCTTGCCGAACAGTTCGACCTCGCCCTCGGTGGGCCGCACGAGACCGAGCAGCATCCGGATGGTCGTCGTCTTGCCCGATCCGTTGGGGCCGAGCATCCCCAGCACGGCGCCTTCGGGAACGTCGAGATCGACGTGGTCCACGGCCACCGTGCGGCCGTAGACCTTGCGCAGGCCCCTGGTGCGGGCCGCCATGGGTACCGCCGGAGCGGACGCCTCCCGAGAGGCGTCCGTCCCGGCTTCGAACGTGGTGGTCACTTCGCGGCCAAGGCCTCGAAGAGGACCTGCTCCGGCACCGCGCCGACGGCGTAGCGGCCGTCCTCGGTCAGCACGCCACTGCCGACCTTGGTGGTCAGCAACCAGCCGCTGCCCCAGGCGCCGCTGACCGGCTTGGCGAACCGCGAAAGCAGCGCCTTCGGGTCGACCTGACGGCCTTGCTCGTCCTTCGCGTCGCCGGCCTTCGCCAGCGCGTCGGCCGGGATCTTGCCGGTGATCGCGGTGTCCCAGCCGTCGCCGACGACCTTGACCTCGGACTTCGCCTGCTCGGCGAGCTCACGGTTCTTCGGGTCGACCTCGGCGGCCTTCTCGGTCACCTTCGCACCCTTCGGCGGGGTGAACTCGAAGTTCGACGCGGGCTGGTTCGCGAAGTTGATCTCGCTGAACGAAGCCTCGAACGCGGGCGAGGACGTGCCGTTGGCCAGCACCGTCAGGCGCAGCGGCATCCGGGTCTGCTCGTCGATCGCGACGCGGATCTCACGCAGGAGCGTCCGCTCGGTCGGCTTCGGGGTCAGCACCAGTTCGTACGCCGAACGGTTCGCCACGGACGACGTCCCGTCGACGGCGATCGTGCTGCTCTCGCGCACCTTGCCGAGCAGTTCCGAGGCGACCGTCGCCGGATCGACGGCCTTGCCGTCGACCTTGTTCTGGTGCTCCTTGGCCAGGTCGGCCGGGATGGTGATCTTGGTGGCGGAGTTGTCCTTGGAGTTGTACTCCCAGACGGTCTCACCGTTCTTGACGATGGTCTGCTGGCTCGAGCCCTCGGTGAGCGACACCTTGCTCTTGCCCGCGCCGTCCGTCGACACCTGCGCCGAGTCGATGCTGAGCGCCGACGCGCCGGGCAGCGTGCTGCCGACCTGCGGCAGGCCGAGGTCGTTGTTGACCTTGACCTTGCCGTCGAACGCCAACGGCTTCGCGTTCAGCGTCGACTGCACCAGCTCTTCGGCACTGATCTGCGGCAAGACGGGCGCGTCGCCCGCGGTGGCCGGCATCGCGACGACGGCGAGCCCGCCGACGCCGAGCGCCGTGCCCACCACCGCCGCGGCGATGGCCTTCCTCTTCGGATCCATGCTGTCTCTCCCTGTTTCCCCGAACCCCAGTGTGCTCGGGTCTTGGCGACAACGCTTCCCCGGAAACGCTGAGATACCACTCAGACTCCGCCGTCGGAGCTGAGATGGCGCTGAGAGGTCGCGCGTGAGCTGGTGAAAGCGTGAATGATGAGGGACGTGAAACCTCGAGTACTGGTGGTCGACGACGAGCCCGGCGTCCGCAAGGCGTTGCAGCGGGGACTGCGCGCCGAGGACATGGACGTGGTCACGGCGGCCGACGGGCCCAGCGGCCTGCGCCTGGCGCAGACGGGCTCCTTCGACGTCGTCCTGCTCGACATCATGCTCCCCGGTCTTTCCGGCTATCGCGTGCTCGAACGGCTGCGGGCGCTCGGCGTCACCACCCCGGTGCTGATGATTTCCGCGAAGGACGGCGAGGTCGACCAGGCGGACGGCCTCGACCTCGGCGCCGACGGTTACCTCGTGAAGCCGTTCTCGTTCGTCGTCCTGGTCGCGCAGGTGCGCGCGGTGCTGCGGCGGGCGACACCGGACGCGATCCGCGGGCCGCTGCGGATCGGCGCCCTCGAAGTCGACCGGAGCCTGCGGCAGGTCCGCTACGACGGCATCGAAGTGGCGTTCAGCCCGCGCGAGTTCGCGCTCCTGGAGGTGTTGGCTGGCAGGGCGGGGACGGTGGTCACGAAGGACGAGCTGCTGCGCGCTGTCTGGGGTGACGAACAGGCAGCGACCCGCAACGTCGTCGAGGTCTACGTCGGTTACGTGCGCCGCAAACTCGACGCGGTCGGCGCGGGCGCGCTGGTCCGGACCGTGCGCGGGCACGGCTACCTGGCTTCGGACGCGCAGCTCGACGAAGTGATCGCCCCGGCGGGACAGGGGTGATCGGCTCGCCGTCTTGGTGGCGCCGCCGTTCGCTCCAGGTCCGGATCACCCTGCTCGCGGCCGCCGTCACGCTCGGTTTCCTGCTCGGGCTGGCGGCTGTCGCCGGCGACAACCTCCAGCCGCTGCTCATCGGCTCGGTCGACGACGAGCTGAGCGCCCAGCTGAACGCCGCGAAGGCCGACGTCGCCGCGGGACGGACGCCGTCGGGGTCGGCGGTCACCGTCCGGGTCCTCGACACCGGAGGCGGCCCGGTGGACGGCCTGCCGCCCGCGGACCTCGGCCCCTCGGAGGTCCGCGCGCTGAAGGCGGGCGAACCGGTCACGACGGGCGGCGAGCACAGCTGGCGCTGGGCGGGCACCGTGGTCACCGCGCCCGACGGACAGCAACGCCTCGTCGTCGCGGGCGCGGGTCTGGTCGGCTTCGCGACCGCGGTGCACTCCGGCGGGCTGTGGCTGTTCGTGGTCGCGTCCGTCGGCGCGGTGGGCGCCGGGATCGCGACGTGGCTGCTGGTGCGGTTCGCGCTGCGCCCGGTGGCCAGGATGCGTGGCTCGGTGCGGGCGCTCCCGCCGGGCGCGCGGCTGCCGCTCCCGGACTCGCACGACGAGCTCCGCGCGCTCGCCGAGGAGTTCAACGCCCTGCTGGCCAGACAGGAGGAGGGCGCCGAACGGCTGCGGCGGTTCACCGGCGACGCCGCGCACGAGCTCCGTTCGCCGGTCGCGTCGATCCGCGTGCAGGCCGAGGTCGCCGTCACCAATCCCGATCCCGAACTCGCCCAGGAGACGCTCTCCGACGTCCTCGAAGAGGCCGAACGGCTTTCCGCGCTGCTCGACGGGCTGCTGGCGCTGGCGAGGTCGGACGCGGGGGAGGTCCCGCCCGCGGAACCGGTCGAGCTGGTGAGCGAGGTTCGCGCGGCGGTCGCGCGGATGCCCGCCGACGCGCCCGAAATCCGGGTGAGCGGCACGGTCGGGAGCGCTTGGGCGCAGGCGACGCACGCCGAGGTCGAACTGGTGCTGAGCAACCTGCTGCGCAACGCCTGCCGCTACGCGCGCGGGCAGATCGTGGTGTCGGTGCTCGCGGCGCGGTCCACCGTGCGGGTCGTGGTCGACGACGACGGGCCGGGTATCGCGCCGGAACATCGGGAGCGGGTCTTCGACCGGTTCTATCGCGTCTCCGATTCGCGGGCGCGGTCCTCCGGCGGCACCGGGCTCGGGCTGGCGATGGTCGCGGAGGCCGTCCGGCGACGTGGGGGCCGGGTGCGCGTCGGCGAATCCCCCGATGGCGGGGCGCGGTTCCAGATCGTCTGGCAGGCGGCACGGCCTCATTAGGGTGTGCCGTGTGGTGATCGTGGGTGCCGCCATCGTGCGGAACGGACAGGTGCTGGCGCAGCAGCGGGCTTGGCCCGCCGACCACGCCGGGCAATGGGAGCTGCCGGGCGGACGGGTCGAGGACGGCGAAAGCGACGAAGCCGCCTTGGCGCGGGAATGCCTGGAGGAGCTCGACGTCGCCGTGACGGTCGCGGGCCGGGTCGGCGATGACGTTCCGCTCCCGAACGGGAAGGTCCTGCGGATCTACGCCGCTTCACTGGTCAGCGCGGGGGACGAGCCGCGGGCGGTGGAGCACAAGGACGTCCGGTGGGTGTCCTCGGCGGAGCTTTCCGGTCTCGACTGGCTGCCCGCAGACCGCGTCCTCCTGCCCGCCCTGCACGCCTTGCTCTCAAGTCCGTGAAGGCATCCTTCCCTGGTCGTGAGTGGCAAGTGTCGTTCTAACGACACTTGCCACTCACGACCCCTTCACGGACCTTCAGCCGGCGCCGATGAGCCGCAGCGCGGACTGCAACCGGTGCTCACCCCGCTCCGCGGCTCGGACGGCGCCCGCCTTGCGCACCCGCTCCAGCTCGCCGGGGTCGGCCAGCAGCGCCAGCGCGCGCTCCCGGACCGGCCGCAGCTCCTCGATGAGAGCCTCGGCGACGGCCTCCTTGACCTGGCCGTAGGAGTCGAACCGGTCCGCGAGGACCTCGGGTTTCTCCTTGACGCACGCCGCGAGGATGTCCAGCAGGTTCGCCATCCCCGGCCGGGTTTCCGGCGCGTAGGCCGGTTTCGACCCGCCATCGGTCTTCGCGCGTTTGACCTTCCGCCTGATGTGGTCGGCCTCGTCGAGCACGAAGATCACCCCGGCCTCCTCCCGCGTCGACTTCGACATCTTCCGCGTCGGCTCGGCGAGGTCCATGACCCGCGCCCCGGCGGGCGGCAGCACCGCCTTCGGCATGGTGAACACGTCGCCGTAGGTGGAGTTGAACCGCTTCGCGAGCGTTCGCGCCAGCTCGACGTGCTGCCGCTGGTCCTCGCCGACCGGGACCTCGTCCGCGCCCTGCAGCAGGATGTCCGCCGCCATCAGCACCGGATACGTCAGCAGGGACAGCCGGACCCCGGCCTGTCCCTTCGACTTCTCCTTGAACTGGATCATCCTGGCGGCCTCGCCGTAGTTGCAGGTGCACTCGAGGACCCAGTTGAGGGCGCCCAGCTCGCGGGCCAGGTCGGATTGCACGAACACGCGGTCCGGCTCGATCCCGGCCGCGATCAGCACGGCCAGCTGCTCGGACGCCATCGAGCGCAGTTTCGCCGGATTGTGCGAGTTCGTCATCGCGTGCAGGTCGGAGACGAAGTACAGGTCGTCCGGCCCGCCCTCGTCCGCCCAGCGCCGAATGGCCCCCAGGTGGTTCCCGACGTGGACGTGGCCGGACGGGGTGATCCCGGACAACCTGATCATCTGCCTTCTTCCTCTCGGATTCGGGCCGCCCCAGGGTCCGGGCACGAAAAAGGCCGCCCGGTGGGGCGGCCTGGTGGTGCGCTCGTCTGGTTCAGCGCAGGACTTCGGGGCCGCCGGAGGGCGGCCACCACTGGGCGTTCTGCGTGCGCATGCCGACGATCCTACCCACCCCGTGCAAGCAGCCCTCGAACCATCGCATCCAGAGGACTACATGCGGAGTGAAAAGAACGGGAGAGTCACTCATTACGGGCACGTAGCGTCAACACTTCATATCGGCCGGCGCAGTACGCCTGTCACATTGGGGATCCGGGTCTACCGTCTTCTCATGTTCGTCGTGTTGCTGACCTACACCGCCCCTATCGAAGAAATCGACTATGTGCTCCCGGATCACGCCGAATGGCTGACCAAACAGTACGAGCACGGCAATTTCCTCGCCTCCGGCAGGCGCAACCCGCGCATCGGCGGCGTCATCATCACCAGGCCCATGGCCAGGGGAAAGCTGGACGCGATCCTCGCGACCGACCCCTTCTCGATCAAGCACATGGCCGCCTACGAGGTGATCGAGTTCTCCCCGACCCGGACCGCTCCGGAACTGCGGGCGATCAACGAGGCGGTGGTGCACTGAGGACGATCCGCTAAGCCGCTTTCGCGATCTTCGTCTTCGCCTTTTTCAGGGCGAGGACGGGGCATTTGCCGCACCGCGACTTCGACCTGCAGCATTTCTTCTTGACCTTGCCGGACTTCATCCACTTGCGCACGAGTTTGTGCGGATCGTCGGGTAGCTTCTTGCCCACTCGCACTCCTCGTCGGACGGCGTCGGCGACACGCCCACGTTAGGTGAGGCTAACCGATCTTGGGGCGTGGGGGTGCTCACAGTTCGGCTACAGGTACCCTGGTGTGGTCCGCGTATGGCCAAAGTCGGCCGACGTTACCCGATTGCGTCAACGAGCAACTCGATCGAGCCACTCGTGAGCACTCGGGGCGGCGCGGGCACCACACCCGAACTTGAAACCTTTGGAGCCTTCGCGTGCCCGCAGCCAGCGCCACCGCAGTCGATGCCGGCCGCTCGTCCGGCAAGACCCGGCCCGACCTGCGCAACGTCGCCATCGTCGCACACGTCGACCATGGCAAGACGACCCTCGTCGACGCGATGCTCCGGCAGTCCGGAGCCTTCGAGGAACGCGCCGAACTCGTCGACCGCGTGATGGACTCCGGGGAGCTCGAACGCGAAAAGGGCATCACGATCCTCGCGAAGAACACCTCCATCCACCGCGAGACCGAGAACGGCCCGGTGACGATCAACGTCATCGACACCCCCGGCCACGCGGACTTCGGTGGCGAGGTCGAGCGCGGGCTGGCCATGGTCGACGGCGTCGTCCTGCTGGTGGACGCCAGCGAGGGGCCGCTGCCGCAGACCCGGTTCGTGCTGCGCAAGACCCTCGAGGCCGGTCTTCCGGTGATCCTCGTGGTCAACAAGACCGACCGCCCCGACGCCCGGATCTCCGAGGTCGTCGAGGAGACCCACGACCTCCTGCTCGACCTGGCCGGTGACATCGAGGACGCCGACCTCGACGCGATCCTCGACCTCCCGGTCGTCTTCGCCTCCGCCCGTGCGGGCAAGGCGAGCCTCGAGCAGCCCGCCGACGGCGCGGTGCCCGGGAGCGAGAACCTCGACCCGCTGTTCGAGACCCTGATGCGTCACGTGCCGCCGCCCTTCGCCGACCGCGAAGGCCCGCTGCGCGCGCTGGTCACCAACCTCGACGCGTCGAACTTCCTCGGCCGGATCGCGCTGATCCGTATCCACTCCGGCAACCTGCGCAAGGGCCAGACCGTGGCCTGGATGCGCGAGGACGGCACCATCCAGAACGTCCGCATCTCCGAACTGCTGGTCACCGAGGCGCTCACCCGCGTCCCGGCGACCGAGGCCAGCGCGGGCGAACTGGTCGCCATCGCCGGCATCCCGGAGATCACCATCGGCGACACCCTCGCCGACGTCGAGAACCCCGAGGCGCTGCCCCGGATCGCCGTCGACGAGCCCGCCATCTCGATGACCATCGGTGTCAACACCTCACCGCTGGCCGGCCGCAGTGGTGGCGACAAGGTCACCGCGCGCCTGGTCAAGGCCCGGCTGGACCAGGAGCTGATCGGTAACGTCAGCATCAAGGTGCTGCCGACCGAGCGCCCCGACACCTGGGAGGTCCAGGGCCGTGGCGAGCTGGCGCTGGCGATCCTCGTCGAGCAGATGCGCCGCGAGGGCTTCGAGCTGACCGTCGGCAAGCCGCAGGTGGTCACCAAGATGATCGACGGCAAGCTGCACGAGCCGTTCGAGCGTCTGTCGATCGACGCCCCGGAGGAGCACCTCGGCGGCATCACGCAGCTGCTGGCCGCCCGCAAGGGCCGCATGGAGCACATGGGCGGGCACGGCTCCGGCCGCATCAAGCTCGACTACGTCCTCCCGGCGCGCGGCCTGATCGGCTTCCGCACCGACTTCCTCACCGAGACCCGCGGCACCGGTATCGCGAACCACGTGTTCGAGGGGTACTTCCCGTGGGCGGGCGAGATCCGCACCCGTCACTCCGGTTCGCTGGTCGCCGACCGCTCGGGCCCCATCACCGCGTACGCGATGATCCAGCTCGCCGACCGCGGCACCTTCTTCGTGGAGCCGGGCGCCGAGGTGTACGAGGGCATGGTCGTCGGCGAGAACCCGCGCGCCGAGGACCTCGACATCAACATCACCAAGGAGAAGAAGCTGACCAACATGCGTCAGTCCTCCGCCGACGTGATGGAGACGCTGGCCCGCCCGCGCAAGATGGGCCTGGAAGAGGCGCTGGAGTTCTGCTCCGTCGACGAGTGCGTCGAGGTCGCTCCCGACGTCGTCCGGATCCGCAAGGTCACGCTGGACGTCAACCAGCGCGCCAAGGAGCGCAACAAGATGAAGAACCGCGGCTGAGCTAGTCTCCGCGCCGGAGGGCGTCTGCTCACTCACCGTGAGTAGACGCCCTCCGGCTTTTTCGGCCCCGAACGCGGTCACGCACCGTATTCGGTCGGGCGTTCCCGGTTAAAGAAAGGTCCTTTCCCGACAATTTCGCCGGAAAGCCGAGCTCCTTTTCGGACGGTGTTCACATCACCGGAACGGACCGATGCGCCGGTGAAGTGAACCCGGCCGAGAACGCGGATCCGGACCGGCGCGAAACAAAAGAACCCGAATGCGTCCGGATAGGACTCGAGTTCGCGATCGTTTCGGTCATCAATCGTGCGGTGGTGAACATTCCGGCGAGGCGTTCCGGAATGTTCCGGGTTTGCGGAACCCATTGCCGGAGGACCGCGATCCGGCGCGGACGAAATGCTTCGGCCCGGACAGGAACCTTCGGGGCCTCCCGGACGTCCACCGGAGGAGGCGGCGGCCGGTCGGGCGACGACCGGGCCGATATGGGAATCTCGCTGCCGAGGCCATGCCCGGCGTGATAGCTCTATGGCGACGGGGCGAGGGACAAAGCAGGAGGATCCAGGCGTGCGGGTAGTGAACACAGCGGCACCCATGCTGGCGTGCGCGGCCGTGCTCCTCGCCGCCTGCAGCAACACCCCACCGCCGCCGGTGGTCAGCTCCTCGGCCTCCCCGGTGAGCACGTCGACCACGAAGACGCCTTCACAGGTCGTCGTGGGTGTGGACGACGTCCTCGGCGGCTACAACCCGCACAACCTCGCCGACGCCTCCCAGGTGACGTCGGCGCTCTCGCAACTGCTGCTCCCGTCGGTGTTCCGCCCCAAGGACGACGGCAGTTTCGAGCTGGACAAGAACCTCATGAAGTCCGCCGAGGTCGTGTCACAGCAGCCGTTCACGGTCGCGTACACGATCCGCCCGGACGCCTCGTGGTCCGACAGCGCGCCGATCGCCGCCGAGGACTTCGCGTACCTCCGCGAGGCCATGCGCGACCAGCCTGGCGTCATCGGCGCCGCGGGCTACCGGCTGATCTCGGACATCCAGTCGCGTGAAGGCGGCAAGCGGGTCGAGGTCACCTTCGCCAAGCCGTACCCGGGCTGGCAGACGCTCTTCAACAACCTCCTGCCCGCCCATCTGCTCAAGGACGCCCCGAACGGGTGGCAGGGCGCGCTGGCGACGACGTTCCCGGCCGTCGCCGGGCCGTACTCGATCAAGGGCCTCGACACCGCACGCGGAGAGGTCACTCTGGAGCGCAACGAGCGCTATTGGGAGAAACCCTCCGCCCTCGACCGGATCGTGCTCCGTGCGGCCGATCAGGACGGCACACTGGCCGCCCTGCGCAGCGGCAACGACCAGTTCGCGATGACCAGGACCGACGGCACCGGCCTCAAACGGCTCGGCGAACTCGGCTCCGCCGTCCAGCTGCACACGGTCGCCCGCCCCACGGTCGCGCAGATCCTCCTGCGGCCGGTGAGTTCGACGCTGTCGGATCCGAAGGTGCGCGAAGGCGTCACCGCGCTGATCGACCGCGGCAAGCTGATCACCGAGGCGACCGACGGCGGCCCGTCGGACAAACTCCGCGCCGACGCCCAGGTCCGCGTCCCCTCGGCCCCCGGTTTCCAGCCGACGATCCCGGCACCGGGACCGCCGTCGGCGGCCGATCCGGCCAAGGGCGAGGAACTGCTCAAATCCGCCGGATACACCAAGGAAGCCGGAACCTGGCGCAAGAACGGGAAGAACCTTTCTCTGGTCGTGGCCTCGCCTGCCAAACAGGAGCCGTACGCGACGATCGCCAAGGAGCTGACGGCGCAACTGGTGGCCGCGGGGATCGAGGTCAACGCGATCGCGCCGCAGCCGAGGGAGCTGTTCTCGACGCTGCTGGCCATGCCGGTGCTCAACGGGATCCAGCAGACGACCCCGGAAGGCGCGGGCAACGTCGGCATCGACATCGCGGTGATCGGCCAGGTCAAGGGGGGTGCGGACGTCGCTTCGGCGCTGGCGTCCACCTTCGGCTGCCGTCCCGATCAGCTCACCGACAAGACCAAGGCCGTCGTCCCCGGCAACCCGCTGGGCTTCTGCGACCCGGCCCTGCAGCCGTCGATCGACGCCGCGCTGACCGGCGCCACCCCGGTCGCCGACGCGCTTTCGGCCCTGGAACCGGAATTGTGGCGTCGGAATGTTGCCATTCCGTTGTTCCAGCTGGCCGATACCCTCGCCATCGGCTCCGGTATTTCCGGGGTAACCGCAGGTCCTCCTATGGTGGGCCCTTTCGGGTCCGCGGTGAACTGGACGCGGGGTCCGAAGTAGCCGTTTCGAGTCCGAGTCCGACCCTGGAGGGTGACCTTTCCCGGCACGTTCGAGTGGCGGACTGATTCCTCAAGGTAACCACTGTATTTCTCGAAGTCAGCCGCAAGTTACCCTTTGGTCACGATCCCCCCGTAACTGGTGACTGTTCGTGCATTTCCTTTCTAGCGTGCACCCGCAGTGCGCCAAATGAGTGTTGCTTGGCGTGTCATAGGCTCCGGGCCATCTCACCGGAGCGGTGTGGGGTCCTGTTCCGATCTCAGGAACCCAGTGCTAGGAGGGCACACTTCATGAGGAAGTCCAAGGCAGTCTCCGCCTGGTCGCTGGTCGCGGCCTCCGCGCTTGTGCTGAGCGCATGCAGCGGTGGCGACAGCGGCAGTTCCGACCAGAACGGGTCGTCGACCGACATCAAGAGCATGGCGGTCGGCAAGGCGCAGAACGGCGAAAACTTCAAGCTCGCGGACACCCCGGGGTACGAAGGCACCGTCACGGTGGGCATCGACGACGGGTACTCGGGCTACAACAACGACACGCCGGACACCAACTCGTCGTACAACACCTACATCTTGACTGCTGTGCTCGCCGGCGCCGATGTGCTCGACGGCAACAACAAGGTGCTGCTGAACAACGACGTGTTCGACTCCTGGGAGGTCACCTCCAAGGAGCCGCAGACCGTCGTCTACAAGATCAAGCCGAACGTCAAGTGGTCCGACAACCAGCCGTTCGACTGTGACGACATGTACCTGTCGTGGCTGGCGCACAGCGGCAAGGCGAAGACCGCGGACGGCAAGCAGGCCTTCCTCGCCGCTTCGACCACCGGCTACTCGCTGATCAACGAGGCGACCTGCAAGGACGACCTGACCTTCGAGACCAAGTACACCGAGCCGTACCTGGACTACAAGGGTCTGTTCAACTCGACGGCGATCATGCCCGCGCACATCGTCGAGAAGAACGCCGGCATCGAGGACATCACCAAGCTGGCGCCGACCGGCGACGCGGCCCAGCTGACGAAGGCCGGCGACTTCTGGACGAACAAGTTCAAGGGCTTCGACGCGGCGAACATGCCGGCCTCCGGCCCGTACAAGATCACCGCGTTCGACGCCAACCAGAAGGCCGTCACGCTGGAGAAGAACCCGCTCTGGATCGGTGGCAAGGGTGGCCCCTCGAAGATCGTCGTGAGGGCGATGGAGGACACCAAGGCCATGGCGACCGCGCTGCAGAACGGTGAGATCGACGTCGCGGCGTCGACCCAGCCGGACGCCACCGCGGCGAACACCCTCAAGAGCCTCTCGGCTCAGGGCGTGACCTACGGTTCGGGTTCGCAGCTGACCTTCGAGCACTTCGACCTGAACTACACCAAGATCTTCAAGGACAAGTCGCTGCGCAAGGCGTTCTTCGAGGTGGTCAACCGCCAGGAGATCACCGACAAGCTGCTCAAGGAAGTCCAGGCCGACGCGACCCCGCTGAACAGCATCGTGTTCATGCCGGGTGAGCAGGGCTTCAAGGACCTGTACAGCAGCAAGGCCGGTCTGGGCGCCGAGGCCGCGGCCAAGACGCTGACCGACGCCGGCTGGGTCAAGGGTGCCGACGGCATCTTCGCCAAGGACGGCAAGCGCGCGTCGTTCAAGATCTCGCACAACCAGAACGCCCGTCGTACGCAGACCGTCGAGATCGTCATCTCGCAGGCCAAGCTCGCCGGTATCGAGATCACCGACGAAACGGACGCCAACTTCCTGAAGGGTGGCCGTCTCGCGGCCGGCGACTACGAAGTCGCGCTCTTCGGCTGGTCCGCCGCTCCGTTCAAGGCCGAGCAGAAGTCGATCTACATCACCCGGGTCGACGACAGCAGCCAGAACTACCAGGGCCTGTCCAACCCGGTGATCGACTCGTCGTTCGAGGCGGCCGTCAAGGCCACCGACGAGGCCGTCCAGCTGGAGAACTACCAGAAGGCCGACCAGGCGATCGCGGACGAGTACGCGACGCTGCCGCTGTTCCAGACCCCGTCCATGTGGGCGTTCAAGGGCATCGACCGCACTTACATGCAGTCGTACAACGGTGTCCTGTGGAACGTCGGCGAGTGGGAGCAGAAGAAGTAGGGTGTAGCCCCGCTTTTTCTCACCATTCGCTTACGCGATCCTGGTGGTACGGGGCCCGGCCACAAGCCGGGCCCCGTACCCGCCGGAAGTAGCTGTTGGCCGTAGGGTTACCGCCACTACGGTGGGCAACCGGGCAGCGGTCCAGTACTTCGGCGGCCAGGCCCGGATGAGGAGCAGTTCGTTGAACCTGGTGATCTACATTCTTCGCCGTCTGGCGATATCGATTCCCGTCCTGCTGGTCGGGACTTTTCTGTGTTTCATCATGGTCGCCGGCACCGGCGACCCGATGGGTGAGCTCAGAAGCAATCCGGCCATGAGCAAGGAGACCTTGGACCAGGTCGCCAGTCAGCTCGGCCTGGACAAGAACATCGTGCTTCGCTACTTCGACTGGCTTGGCAGCTTCGTGACCGGGGACTGGGGCATTTCGATCGCCCAGGGCAACGCGTTGGCCCCCGTGTTCCCGAAGGTCATGGCCGCGTTCGAGGTCACCGCCAAGCTCGTCGTCGGCGCGGAACTGCTCGCGCTGGTCCTCGGCGTGCTCGTCGGTGTCGTGGCCGCGGTCAAGCAGTACTCGATCATCGACTACATCGCCACGACGCTGGCGTTCCTGCTGTTCTCGATGCCGATCTTCTGCGTCGCGATCGTGCTGAAGGGCTACGCGATCGAGTTCAACGGCTGGGTCCGCGATCTGGGCCTGTCGGACGTTCTCGGCAACCCGTGGATCCGCACCACCAGCCCGGAATCCCTGAACTTCGACGGTCCCGGCGGGTTCGTCGCCAGTTACGTGGGCGCCTACCTGCTGCCGACGCTGTCCATCATGGCGATCAGCTTCGCCGCGTACAGCCGGTTCCAGCGGGCCTCGATGCTGGAGACACTGAACGCCGACTACGTCCGGACCGCGCGGGCCAAGGGCCTCGCCGGCGGACGGGTCATCTTCCGGCACGCGTTCCGGAACGCCCTGATCCCGGTGACCACGTTGTTCTCCGTCAACTTCGGTGCCGTGCTCTCGGGCGCGATCATCACCGAGACGGTGTTCAACTGGCACGGCATGGGCACGCTGCTCGTCGAAGCCGTCACCAAGAGCGATCCGCAGGTGATGATGGGCTGGCTCGTGGTCATCGCCACCAGCATCATCGTCGCCAACCTGATCGCCGACCTCATGTACGGCATCCTGGACCCGAGGATTCGCGTTGGCTGACTTGAACTCCCTCATCGCGGCGGATTCCGCCGAAGGCAAGCTCGCTCCCGAAGCGCTGCCGGAGCCGCGCAGTCAGGGCAAGCTGGTCCTGCGCAAGTTCCTGCGGCACAAGCTGGCGATGATCTGCACGGCGATCCTGCTGCTCCTCGTGCTGACCGTGCTGATCATGCCGATCTTCTGGCCGTACGACTACGAAGACAGCTCCTTCCCGTCCTTCGCCAAACCCAGCGGGGACTACCCGCTCGGGACGACGCAGGTCGGCAAGGAAATGGTGTCGCAGATCCTGCGCGGGACCCAGTACTCGCTCCTGATCGCGCTCATCGTGTCGATCGTCGCCACCACCATCGGCACCATTTTCGGGGCCATGGCGGGATATCTGCGAGGGTTCACCGATTCGGCGATCTCGCGCGTGACGGACCTGTTCCTGATCGTCCCGCAGATCGCGGCCGCGGCGATCCTGGCGAAGGTGTTCGGCGGAGGTGCCTGGTACATCGTCGCGATGGTGCTGGCGGCCTTCGGCTGGATGCCGATCGCCCGTATCGCCAGGGCCGAGGCGATGTCGTTGTCCCAGCGCGAATTCGTGGACGCGTCACGCGCATCCGGTGCCGGGACGTTCCACATCGTGTTCAAGCACCTGGTGCCGAACATGGTCGGTCTCATCACCGTCAACGCGACCCTCGCGGTCGCGCAGGCGGTGCTGATCGAGGCCGCGCTGTCGTTCATCGGGTTGGGCGTGCAATTGCCCGACACGTCGCTCGGCCGCGTCATCCTCGAGAACTACGCCCAGCTGCAGAACCGGCCGGCGTTGTTCTTCGGCCCGTTCATCGTGCTGGTGCTGATCTCGCTGACGATCAACTTCATCGGTGACGGCCTGCGGGACGCTTTCGACCCGCGCCAGCGCCGCATGAAGGCGTAAGGCCCTCTTTAGCGCGTGAAGGCCCCCTTCCTCGGCTCAGCCGAGGGAAGGGGGCCTTCACGCGCTTCGGGAGCCGTATCTCGCGCGTGATCAGAGGCGTAACTCGCGTGATTGAAGCCGTAACTCGCGTGTGCGGCGCCAGACACGCGAGTTACGCCTTCAATCACGCGAGTTACGCCTCCAGACACGCGAGTGTCGTCCAGATACACGAAGGCCCCCTTCACTGCGTCTAGCGCAATGAAGGGGGCCTTCGTGTACTGCCAGAGGTCAGTCGGCCACCGGGGCCAGCTTGCCCGCCTGCCAGGCCGCACGCCGTTCGGCCTGCAGCACCGGGTCCGCGACCGGAGCGGCCGACAGCAGGCGACGGGTGTAGTCCTCACGCGGCGAGTGCAGCACCTGGTCACGCGTGCCGACCTCGACCAGCTTGCCGTACTGCATCACCGCGACGCGGTCGGCCAGCAGGTCGACAACGGCGAGGTCGTGGCTGATGAACAGGCAGGCGAACTGCAGCGAGCGCTGCAGGTCGAGGAACAGGTCCAGCACGCGGGCCTGCACCGAGACGTCCAGCGCCGAGGTCGGCTCGTCCGCGATCAGCAGCGCCGGGTCGAGCGAGAGCGCCCGCGCGATGGCGACGCGCTGGCGCTGGCCGCCGGACAGCTCGTGCGGGTACCGGTTGCGGTAGTGGCCGCCGAGCTCGACCTTGTCCAAAAGGGACGCCACGCGCTCGTTCAGGGCCTTGCCCTGCAGGAACTTGTGCAGCACCATCGGCTCGGCGATCGATTCGCCGATGGTCATCTTCGGGTCCAGCGTGGACGCCGGGTCCTGGAACACGATCGAGAAGTAGCGGCGCAGCGGGCGCAGCTCCTTGTTCGACATGTTCGTGATGTCCTTGCCCGCGATCGACACGGTGCCCGCGGTCGGGGTCAGCAGGCGGATCGCGCAGCGGCCGACCGTCGACTTGCCGGAACCGGACTCGCCGACCAGGCCGACGATCTCGCCCTTGGCGATGCTCAGCGAGACGTCGTCCACCGCGCGGTTCTTCGCCTGGCCGCGGCGGCCCGGGTACTCCAGCACGAGGTTCTTGATCTCGAGCGCCGGGGCGTCCGCCTCGATCACGGCCTCCAGCTCGGCGTCGGCGAGCCGGATCTCTTCGGCGATCTTCGAGGCCTCGTCGCTGTCGGCGTCGATGCCGGAGTCGTCGAGCAGGCGGCGTCCTTCGGGGCGCTGGCCGAGCACGGGGACGGCGGCGAGGAGCTTGCGGGTGTACTCCACCTGCGGCGACGCGAACAGGTCGCGCACCGGCGCCTGCTCGACGATGTTGCCCTGGTACATCACGACCACGCGGTCGGCGAGATCGGCGACGACGCCCATGTCGTGCGTGATCAGCACGATCGCGGTGTTGAGGGTGTCGCGCAGCTTGCGCAGCAGGCCGAGGATCTCCGCCTGCACGGTGACGTCGAGGGCCGTGGTCGGCTCGTCGGCGATGATCACCTTCGGGTCGCACGAGATCGCCATCGCGATGACGACACGCTGCCGCAGACCGCCGGAGAGCTGGTGCGGGTACTGCTTGAAGCGCAGCGGCGGGTTCGGGATGCCGACCATCTCGAGCAGCTCGATGGCGCGCTTGTCGGCGGCTTCCTTCGAGATGTCCTGGTGCGAGCGGAGCGCCTCACGCAGCTGCCAGCCGACGGTGTAGACCGGGTTCAGCGCGGTCATCGGCTCCTGGAAGATCATCGCGACCTGGTTGCCGCGGATCTTCTGGAGGTCCTTCTCCTTGAGGTCGGCCAGGTTGCGGTCGCCGAGGCGAAGCTCGCCGGCGATCCGGCTCGTCTTCGGGAGCAGCCCGAGCACCGACATCGAGGTCACCGACTTGCCGGAACCGGACTCACCGACCACCGCGACGATCTCGCCGGGCTTGACGTCGAATCCGATGCCCTTGACGGCGTCGACCACGCCGTCGTCGGTCGGGAACGAGACGCTCAGGTCGGAGATGGACAGAACCGAACCCGACACGCCGCCGAGGTCCGACGATGCTGCTTCAGTGCTCACCAAGATGCCCTTCGTGGGGGTACATATGGTCACGGCGCATCGGCCATGCCCTACTAATGCGTCCTCGGCGGTAAAGCATGCCTCGGACGTGCGCGAGGATAACCGAGAGTCGCCCGACTAAGGTCGGTGCTCTCCGGCTTCCGTTCCCGACACCCTATAAAGGAAAGCGCGCCGTGTTCGAATTAGTCTTCAAGCCGTGATCTCCGACCGGCCCAAATTGCTCCTCGTGCACGCCCATCCGGACGACGAGAGCATCACCACCGGCGGCACCATCGCGCGCTACGCGACGGAAGGCGCCGAAGTGACCGTCGTCACGTGCACTCTCGGTGAGGAAGGCGAGATCATCCCGCCGTCCCTCGGCGGGCTCGGTTCGTGGGCTTCCGATCAACTCGGCGGCTACCGCGCCGGCGAGCTGGCGTCGGCCTGCGCGGCGCTGGGTGTCTCCCGGCACCGGTATCTCGGCGGCATCGGCCGCTGGCGTGACTCGGGGATGGCCGGAACGCCGTCCGCGGCCCATCCGCGCGCGTTTTCCGGCGGTGACCTCGACGAGCAGGCGGCTCAGCTCGCGGAGATCCTGGACGAGGTCCGGCCCCAGGTCGTCGTCACGTACGACGCTTTCGGGGGTTACGGGCATCCCGACCACATCCGTGCGCACGAGGTCACCATGGCCGCGGCGCCGAAGGCCGAGTCGGTCGAGCGGGTCTTCCACACCGTTTCTTCCCGCGACGCGGTCGCGGCCGGGCTCGCCGCGCTGCGCGGACGCTCGTCGTTCCGGGTCCCGGAAGACGGCGAACTGCCGGTGACGCCGGACGAGACCATCACGACCGTCCTCGACGTCGGCCCGTACATCGCGGCGAAGGCCGCCGCACTGCGGGCGCACGAGACCCAGGTCAGCGTGCCCGCCCCGCCCGCCCTCGCCGACCACTTCGCGCTGAGCAACGACGTCGCGCAGCCGATCACCCCCAACGAGTACTTCGTGCTCGCACACGGACCGGCCGAAGGTGCCGCGGCCGATCTGTTCGGGGGACTCGCGAAGTGACAGAGCCGTCTTCGCCGCTCACTTCGCGACAGCGCCTGCTGCTCGCCTTGCTGACCTTCGACGCCTTCTTGCTCGGGCTGCTCGAACTGTTCTTCCTGCCGCTCCGGCTCGACGGGATCGTGCTGCCGAAGCTCGGTGACGCGCCCATGCCGGTGACCGTGGTGCTCGCGGTGATCACCACCCCGTTGCTGGTGCGGACGACCGCGAAAGTGGTGCGGCCCTCCTTTTCGGTGATTCCGCTGCTCGTCTGGGTACTAGTCGTACTCGGAATGGGCGTGACCGGACCCGGTGGTGATCTGGTGCTGATACAGGACTGGCGCGCACTGCTGCTGATCGGCGGCGGGGCGTTGCCGGGAGCGCTGGCGCTGGGTGGCGGTCTGGGCAGTGCGGCGAAGGTCGCGAAGGGAGTCAGCAGTGGGTGAAGCGATTTCGGACCGCCAGGTCGTGGCGGTGCTGCGGCCGTTCGTCCGCGCCTGCGGGCCGATGGTCGACGCGCTGCGTGACGCGGATCCGTTCGGTTTGCAGGCCAGGGGGCGTCGTCACGAGGATCTGGACGGCGTCGAACCGGGGCTGAAGGACAAGCTGCTCAACGGGATCACCTCGGTCAAGGTGCCCGGCACCGCGGCGTGGGCCGAGATGTCGAACTACCAGCGGACCGACTGGTGGGTGAACCGGGTCGGCCGGTTCACCGCGCTGATCACCGCGATCCCCGGTCTCGGCGGCGCGCTCGCCGACCGGCTGCCCGTGCAGGACGCGCTCGGCTCGGCGGCGCAGGGAATGTTGCTGTGCGCGATCGCGGGGGAGTACGGCGTGACCGACGTCGGCGCCCGGGTCCGGCTGATCGCGTGGGTGCTCTTCGAACGCGACATCGATCCCGCGATCGCGGCGGGCAAACACGCCGAACACGACAAGGCCGCCGAAGACGACGAAGCGGCGAAGCTCACCGAAGAACTCGACGACGCGAAGAAGAAGCACGGCAAGGTCACCCTGAAGGCGGCCGCCGGCACGCTGTGGCGGCTCGGGCGGGGGCTCTTGGGCATCGTCGACGAACTCGAGAAGCGGCCTCGCGGCCGTCTTTTCCACCGTGCGCTCGGGAAGCTGCCGGTGGTCGGCATGGCGGGCGACTACCTCGGCGAGCGGTCCGGCCTCAAACGCGTCTGGAAGCGGGCGCACGAATGGTTCACCGAGCACCCCGAAGGCAAGTGACCGCTCACTTCCAGAACATGAACGCGTCTTGTCCGTATTGGGCGGCGAGCGTGAACCCTCCGACGGAGTCGAAGACCGCGTAGGACCCCTGCCACAGCAACGAGCTGGCTCCGGGTACGAGGAACAGCACGGCGAACAGCACGAGCGGTGCCCACGGCCGGGCCTTCGCGCCGAACTCGCGCGCGCCGGGCGAAAGGTACGGCTCGATCGCGCCCCAGCCGTCGAGACCGGGGATCGGCAGGATGTTCAAGATGAACGTGACGATCTGAAGCAGCGCCAGGAACGAGATCCCGATCACGAGACCGGACGTCATCGGCACCAGCGCGACGAGCAGCGTCAGCACCACGCCGACGGCGAGGTTGCTCAGCGGCCCGGCGAGCGAAACCCACGACTGGACACCGCGCGATCGCAGCCGTCCGTGTTCGATCCAGACCGCGCCACCCGGCAGCGGGATGCCGCCGATGAAGAGGAATACCAACGGCAGGATGATGGACAGTGCCGGATCCGTGTATTTCCGGACGTCCATGGACAGGTAACCCTTGTGGGCGACGCTGCTGTCACCACCGCGGAACGCCACGAGCGCGTGGCCGAACTCGTGGAGCGTCAGTGACGCGACCCAGCCGCCCGCGACGAGCAGGACGACGCCGATGATGATGAGCGGGTCGTACTTCTGGCTGGAAATAGTGGTCGTGTCACCGAACGCCGCCAGTACACCGCCAAGGACGGTGACCGCGAGGATGCCGAGGAAGATCGGGCTTGGCCGCACTGCTGATCTCTGCACCCCTCCAGTCTTCCGTATGCCCGATGTGAAGTTCTCGGCGTGTCCCCTTGCGCGATGAGGCGCGGGTATCCCCCGAACTCGCTACTCCGCTTGACCTGACCGCACTACACGGGTGTAATCACAGTGATGTCATTCGTCGCTGGAAGGGGGCGGCGGATGGTGTTTCAACACCGCCAGCCTGGGGAGTGCGTGGACAGCGAGGAGGCGGACGTGCGGTTGGAAGCAGATGGCAGGGAATGGGGGCAAGTCGTGGGTTGGGGTGAGGTCCCGGAGCAGCAACTGGGCGATCTCACCGAGCTTTTCGACGATGCCTCCGCGGAAGAGCAAGACTGGCAGGAACGGGCCCTCTGCGCGCAGACGGACCCGGAGGCGTTCTTCCCGGAGAAGGGCGGCTCCACCCGTGAAGCCAAGCGGATCTGCCTCGGTTGCGAGGTCAAGGACGAGTGCCTCGAGTACGCCCTCGCGCATGACGAGCGGTTCGGTATTTGGGGCGGGCTCTCCGAACGTGAGCGTAGGAAACTGAAAAAGCGAGCTGTGTGACAGCGATCTCCGGTGGCCGCCGTGCGCCGGAGATCGCTTCTGCCCGCTTCCACATAGTGGGGCCACCAACGGGTGACAGGGTCGCGTCGTAGGGTGGCGGCACTCGACTTCGCCGCCACATCTGGAGTGCCCGTTGTCTCGCACTGCCGCGTCACCTGCGCTGCGCACGGTCCCCGTACTGGCCATTGTGGTCTGTCACAACGGCGAGAACTGGTTGCCACTGGCGCTTTCCGCGCTGCGGCGCAGCGGCGTCCGGCCGCGGCACATCCTCGCGGTCGACACCGGTTCCACTGACCGGACCGCGCGAATCCTCGCCGACGCGGCGTCGGTCGGCGAAGCGCCGGTCTTGGACGGAATTCTCACACTTTCCAGTGATGTGGGCTTCGGCGCCGCCGTCGGCGAGGCCGTCGAGCACGCCGTCGAACGCTGGGGTGATCCCGGCGGCTGGCTCTGGCTGCTGCACGACGACTGCGCGCCGGAATCCGACTGTCTCGAAAATCTGTTGGCAGCGGCCGAAAACGAGCCCGAGGCGACGGTGCTCGGTCCGCTCGCGGTGGACTGGAGCGATCCGCGGCTCATCGTCGAAGCGGGGCTGTCGACCGACGCCATCGGCCACCGGCAGCAGATCTCGCCCGACGAGACCGACACCGCGGTGCTCGCCGTGCCGAGCGCGGGATCGCTGGTGCGGCGCGAAGTCTGGCACGACCTCGGCGGCTACGACCCCGGTTTTCCCTTGCTGCGCGAGGATCTCGACTTCGGCTGGCGTGCCAACGCCGCGGGTGGCCGGGTGCTTTCGGTGCCGGCGGCCCGGCTCCGGCACGCTCGCGCGCTCAGCACCGGACAGCGCGAACCGGACGCCCTCGGCCTTCCTCTCGCGACGGCGAACCGCGCGCACGGGCTCCGGGTGTTCCTCGTCAATTGCTCCCCAGTGTCCTTTTGGTTCGGTCTTTTTCGAATTCCGGTCTTCGCGGTGTTGCGGGCGCTGGCGTTCCTGCTGTTGCGGCGCACCGGCGAGGCGGGGGCGGAACTCGCGGCCACCTGGTACCTGCTGCGCGGTCGCGGCGGGCTGCGCGCGGCCCGCGCCGGACGGCGGAAGACCGGCAGTGTCCGCGGTCTGTTCACCGGTCGGATGACGCGGCTGCGCAACGCCGTCCGCGCCGGTGTCGTCGGCCTCGTCCGGCGCGGGGTGGAACGGGATTTCGCGCTCGGGACGGTGCCCGAAAGCGCGGATCAGGAAGGGGCCTGGATCCCGCCGGAGGCGGTGAAGGCCGGGCAAGATCGTCCCGTCGGCCCCGGCGCGCTGCCCGCGGGCGCGATGCGCGGGGTCGGCTCGCGGGGGACGGGTCTGCGGCGGCCCAGCACGGTCGTCGCTGTCGCGGTTCCCGAGAAATCCACTTCGGAGGGTCCGAAACCGTCCCCGGTGCCGCGTGACGGCGGACGGCGGCCGGAACAGGAACTCGTGTTCGTCGAGGTCGACCGGAAGCGCGTGCTCGGCGCGACCGTGTTCGCGCCGCCGGTGATCGTGCTCGTTGCGCTGACGGCGCTCGCGTTGGTGCTCAACGGTTCCCGGCTCGGGCTCGATCTCTTCGGCGGGAAGCTGCTGCCGGTCGGCGGGCTCGGCGAGATCTGGTCGTCGTATCTCGCGCCGTGGCACGCGGTCGACGGCGGGACGGCGAGTCCGGCGCCCGCGACACTGCCGGTGCTGGGCACCCTCGGCGCGATCTTCACGCCGATCGGTGGACCCGCGGCGCTGGTCGCGATCCTGCTGATCGGCGACATCCCGCTCGCCGCCTTGAGCGCGTACGCCGCCACTCGGCACCTTCGCGTGCGTCGCTGGGTTCGGGCCGTCGTCGCGGCGGCGTACGGCGTGCTTCCCGCGGCCACGGCTTCGGTCGCGCAGGGACGGCTCGACGTCGTCGTCGTGCATCTGCTGCTGCCACTGGTGATCGCGGGCATCGTCGGGCTGCTGGTCCGCGCGGATTCGCGATGGCTGCACGTTTCCGCGCTGAGCGCGATCGGGCTGGCGCTGATCGGTGCCTTCTCACCGCTGGCGCACGCACTGGCCGTGGTCGGGCTGGTGATCGGGTTCGTGGTGCTGCCTTCGCCGACCGGGCTCGCGCGGCGGATCGCGTCGGTCGGCATCGTGGTCTTCCTGCCGCTGGCGTTGCTGCTGCCGTGGCCGAGTGTGCTGCTGCGGCATCCGGAACTGCTGCTGCACGGGCTCGGTGGTGCTGCCACGGCCGCGTCCGGCGCCGACCTCGCCGGACTGGACCCTGGCGGTCCCGGCGCGTGGCCGATCGGGGTGGCGCTGGTCGCGGCCGCGATCGTCGCCTTGGTCGTCCGGCCGTCGAAGGGCGCGGGCGGCGGTGTCGCGGTCGTCGTGCTGGGGGTGCTCGGCCTCGTGGCGGTGCGGTTCGTGGCGGTGACGCCGATGTCGGGCGGCGCGCACGCGACCGGGTACGCCGGGGTGCCGCTGCTGGTGATCAGCGCGGGATTGCTGTGGACGGTGCTGGCGACCTGGCAGCGGGGTGGATCCGGTGTCGACCCGGCGCCGTGGCTGGCGAAGGTCACGGCCGTGGCCGGGGTGCTGGCGCTGCTCGCGCTGGCGACCGGTGCGGTCGTCGCCGGACGGGAAGGGCCCTTGCGTTCGGGTGAGCGTCCTTCGCTCGCGCCGGAGATTTCCGCGGAGCTGGCCGCGAGCGGGCGTTCGGTGCTGGTGGTGGGTTCCCCGGCCGAGCCGGTGCGGCAGACCGGTGGACGGTTGCCGTTCTACGGCGACGACGAACTCGCGCCGACACCCGGCAGCGCCGATCGACTGGCGTCGTGGCGCCGGGATCTGCTCCAAGGTTCGCCGGACGCGGTCAAACAGGCGTTCGCGGCGGCGTTGGCCTCAGGGGTCTCGTATGTCGTTCTGCCGAGCGGTGCCGACGGCGGTGCTTTCGTCGGACTCGCGCGTGACCTGGTCGCCCCGGCGACGCCGACTTCGGACGGGCGTCCGGTGCTTCGCCTGCTGCCGGCCGGCGGGCAGGTGGCGTTGATCTCCCCGGAACTGGCGCAGGCCGCCGTGACCGGGAAGGGCGCGCCCGGCGCGTCGCCCGGGGTGGCTCCGGTGCAGGCCGGACTGCCGGACGTGCGGGTGCGCGTCTCGGAGGGGCCGACCGGGCGGCTGCTCGTGCTGGCCGCGGAGTTCGAGGCCGGCTGGCAGGCGAGCGTGGACGGCAAAGCCGTGCCGATCGTGCGGGCTTGGGGTCACCAGGTGGCGGTCTCGGTGCCGTCTACGCCTTCGGAGGTGGTGGTGGAGCACCAGGGCACCACGCGGAACCTGCTGCTGCTGGCGCAGGTGGCGGCGGTGCTGTTCACGCTGCTGACCGCCGTACCTACGCGGAGGCGACCCACGGTTTCTTGAGGCTTTCGGCTTCGCTGTCCTGAAGGTGCCCTTTGAGACGCTCAACGTCTCAAAGGTGCCCTTCAGGACACTCGCGCTGCCGAGCTCCTACTCCAGCCCCGGCCAGCCCCCAGATGCCGGGTGCCGGGTGCTGGGTGCGGGGGTGCTGGGGTGCCCCCAATGTGGCATTGGGGACGGTGAGTGTCCCCAATGCCACATTGGGGGCACCCCGCTTTCAGCATCCGACCACTCACCCGGAGTTGTCCACAGCCCGTTCCCCTTGTGGACAACTCGGCGCTCCAGCCCCGTTTCCGCAGGTCCCGTCGCTGCCCTGCGATACGCTGGGCTGGGGACGCCCCCCGGGGAAGGGCGGGGGCTGGGGTGTGGGGGCTGGGGTGTGGAGGGGGAGGGTTATTCGCCTTCGATGACGTCGGGTTCGACGCCCAGGTAGCCCGCCACCTGCTCGACGAGGACGTCGTGGACGAGTTCCGCGAGTTCGCCCGGGTCTTTCGCGCGCGCTTCGAGGGGGCGGCGGTAGAGGACGATGCGGGCGCGCGTCGGGAGGCCGGCGCGGTCGACGCCGGCGGGCACGAGCCGCGACAGCGGGACGGCGCCGTCGTGCAACACGCCGTCCACTCCGGTCGGTGCGCCATCCGAGCGAACTTCGGGGACGTCGTCGACGGCGACGTCGAGCTTCGTCAGCTCGTGCCGCCACCGCGCTTCGATCGGTTCGAGCGCGTCCAAAACCAGCGCGTCGAACCTTTCCGCCCTGCTAGCGGCGGCGGGAAGGGTCGACGGATACAGCGCTCCGCGCAGGCCCCGGCCGTGCCGGTCCCGGCGCATCCGCCGTCGCTGTCGGGAATCACGAGCCGTCGCCACGAACCGAAGGGTACGCGCTCGGCGAATCAAAGCGCGTGTCGCCGGTACGCCCGGCCCGCGACGCGCTATCGTTCTCGATCGTGCGGAGCGTACGAAAGTGTTCGCGAACGGGTTGTCTCGAACCCGCTGTCGCCACGCTCACGTATGCCTACAGCGATTCGACAGCCGTCGTGGGGCCACTGGCCACCGCGAGCGAACCGCACTCCTATGACCTCTGCGAAGCCCACGCCCTCCGGCTGACCGTGCCCAAAGGCTGGGAAGTCGTCCGGCACGAAGGGGCCTTCGCCGCTCCAGACCCGTCCGCGGACGAGCTGACCGCGCTGGCCGAGGCCGTGCGTGAAGCCGGCCGTTCCGACAAGCCCGCGCCCGAGCCCGAACCCGAGGGACCCTCGGGCAGGCGCGGCCACCTGCGGGTCCTGCCCGGCCGAGCCTGACGCGGGGGACCGCCGGTAGGCTTTCGAGCGCGCCAGAGGGCGTTGTAACGAGACTATTGGCGGGGAGCAGGCGTGCCAGACCTTTCGGGCATCGTGAAGGCCTACGACATTCGCGGCGTGGTCGGTGAGCAGCTGGACGCGGCACTCGTCCGCGACCTCGGTTCGGCCTTCGCCCTGTTGATCAAACCCGAGTCGGACGCGATCGTCATCGGTCACGACATGCGCGACTCCTCGCCCGAGCTGTCCGCCGCCTTCTCCGACGGCGTGACCTCGCAGGGCCTCGACGTCGTGTCGATCGGCCTCGCCAGCACCGACCAGCTCTACTTCGCGTCCGGATCGCTCAATCTGCCGGGCGCCATGTTCACCGCCAGCCACAACCCGGCGAAGTACAACGGCATCAAGCTGTGCCGCTCCGGCGCCGCCCCTGTCGGGCAGGACTCCGGTCTCGCGGAGCTCCGCGACACCGTCGAGCAGGGCGTGCCCGCCTTCGTGGGCCAGCGCGGTTCGGTGACCGAGAAGGACGTCCTCGCGGACTACGCGGCGTACCTGCGCAAGCTCGTCGACCTGTCGGGCAGCCGCCCGCTGAAGGTCGTCGTCGACGCAGGCAACGGCATGGGCGGTCACACCGTCCCGACGGTCTTCGCGGGCCTGCCCATCGAGGTCGTGCCGATGTACTTCGAGCTCGACGGCAACTTCCCGAACCACGAGGCCAACCCGCTCGACCCGAAGAACATCGTCGACCTCCAGGCGAAGGTGCGCGAGGAAGGCGCCGACGCGGGTCTCGCCTTCGACGGCGACGCGGACCGCTGCTTCGTCGTCGACGAGCGCGGCGAGCCGGTGTCGCCGAGCGCCATCACCGCGCTGGTCGCGATCCGTGAGCTGGAGAAGGAGCCGGGCGGCACCATCATCCACAACCTGATCACGTCGAAGGGTGTCCCGGAGATCGTCGCGGAGCACGGCGGCAAGCCGGTGCGCACCCGGGTCGGGCACTCGTTCATCAAGGCCGAGATGGCCAAGACCGGCGCGATCTTCGGCGGCGAGCACTCCGCCCACTACTACTTCCGCGACTTCTGGCGCGCCGACACCGGCATGCTGGCCGCGCTGCACGTCCTCGCCGCCCTCGGCGAGCAGACGGGCCCGCTGTCCGAGCTGACCGCGGAGTACTCGCGCTACGCGGCCTCCGGCGAGATCAACTCGACCGTCGACGACCAGGTCGCGCGCATGATGGCGGTCAAGGACGCGTTCGGCGCCCGCGACGGCGTCGAAATCGACGAACTGGACGGGCTCACCGTGCAGCTTCCCGGCGGCGGCTGGTTCAACCTGCGCCCGTCCAACACCGAGCCGCTGCTCCGCCTGAACGTCGAGGCCGCCGACGCCGAGGCCGTCCGGGCGCTGACCGAAGACGTATTGACGATCGTCCGTGGGTAACGAAGGTGGCGTGAAAACACCCATCGAGACGTCCCACAGGTAGGGAGTAACCATGGCCGTCACGTTCGACGCACAGTTGCTGGAGATCCTGGCCTGCCCGTCCCCTGATCACGCGCCGCTGCGGCCGGGGACGACGGCCGACCCGGAGGCCGACGCGCTGACCTGCACCGAGTGCGGTCGGGTGTATCCGGTCCGTGATGGAATCCCGGTACTGTTGCTGGACGAAGCCACCGAGCCGACGACCCCGGATGGCGATCATGCCGACGGTCCCTGACGATTCCCTGCTCGACGATCCCGCGAGGCTGGCCGAGGCCGACACCGCGGGGCTTCTCCGTGCCGCCGCGATGGCGGGCGCCCAGGTGCGGGCGACAGCCGAAGCCGCGGCCGAACTCGAGCTGAGCGATCGGCTGGACGTCGGCCGCCCGCGCTCGCTCGTGCTGATCGACCGGCCGGGCGTCAGCCGGACGCTGACCCGGATGATCGCCGCGCTCCTCACTCCGTCGTGCCCGGTACCGGTGGTCGTCGCCGAGGTGGTGCCGAGCTGGATCGGCGCGCTCGACGTCGTCTTCGCGCACACCGACGACGCCGGTGACCGCGAGCTGGCCGCGTCACTGGAACGTGCCGCCCGGTTCGGGGCGACGGTCGTGCTGTCCGCGCCCGCGGAAGGCCCGGTCGCGGCCTCCGTCGCGGGCAAGGGATTGCTGCTCGCGCCGAGGATCCCGGTTCCGCCGGAGATGGCCTTCCCGCGCGGTCTCGCGGCCGCCCTGCTGACCGCGAACGCGCTCGGCCTGCTCGTGGCCGACCTGGAGCAGCTCGCCGACCACCTCGACGCGGAAGCCGAGAAGGACTACCTGTCCAGGGATTCGTTCGCGAACCCGGCCAAGGCGATGGCGCTGAAGATGGCCGATCGGCAGCCGCTGCTGTGGGGGCTGGACCCGGTCGCCGTCGCCGTCGGCGAACACGCGGCCCACGCGTTCGCCTCGCACGCCGCCGTCGTCTGTGACGCGGAGGACTACCGCCAGGCGCTGGCCAGGCCCGCCTTGCGGCGGGCGGCGTTGTCCGGCGGCCGGGATCGCGATATCTTCGCGGACCCGGAGGAGGGGAACGGTTCGGCGCCGAGGGTGTTGCTCCTCTCGGTTCGGACGGGACCGGCCGCGGACGCGGCCCGTTATCAGGCGGAAGACCTGCTGCCCGGTGCGGATGTGATCGCCCCGGCCGAAGAGATCGAAACGGACGAGATCGTGCGTGCGGCCGTTCTCGCGCTGCGTTTCGAGCTGGCCGCGGTCTATCTGGGACTGGCCGTCGGCAGCATCGGCGGCGCCGGGAGGTACACGCCCGCAACGGCGTGAGTCCCGAGCGCGACGTAAGCAATGAGGGCCGGCACCACCCGTGCCCGGCGAGGAGTTGAGGTGACAGTGGAGCTGCTGCGCAATGCCGTGCGGCCCTACGCGTGGGGATCGAGAACGACGATCCCCGAGCTGCTGGGGCGTCCGGTGCCGGCGCCGCATCCGGAGGCGGAGCTGTGGATGGGCGCCCACCCCGGTGACCCGTCCCACGTCATCGGCCCGGACGGCACCGAGCGGAGCCTGCTGGAACTCGTCGAAGCCGATCCGGTCGGTCAGCTCGGCACGACCTGCGCCGAACGCTGGGGCGGCAGGCTGCCGTTCCTGCTCAAGATCCTCGCCGCCGAAGAGCCGCTTTCGATGCAGGCACACCCGTCCGCCGCGCAGGCGGCGGAGGGGTACGCGCGCGAGGAGTCGGCGGGGATCCCGCGCGACGCCTCGAACCGCAACTACCCGGATCCCACGGCGAAACCGGAACTCGTCTGCGCGCTGACCGAATTCCACGCGCTGGCGGGCTTCCGTGACCCGGAACGCACGATGTCGCTGCTGAAGGCGATCGAAACACCCGGGCTGGCGAAGTACGCGGTGCTGCTGGAGGCCCAGCCGGATCCGGCCGGTTTGCGCGCGCTGTTCACCACCTGGATCACGCTGCCGCAGGCCGCGCTCGACGAACTGCTGCCCGAGGTCCTCGATTCCTGTGTGAAACACGTCCAGGGACGCGGCGAGTTCGACGTCGAATGCCGGACCATCCTCGAACTCGGCGAAGCGCATCCGCGGGACGCGGGGGTGCTCGCGGCGCTGCTGCTCAACCGGCTCACCCTCAGCGCGGGCGAGGCGATCTACCTGCCCGCCGGCAATCTGCACCTGTACCTGCACGGCACCGCCGTCGAGATCCTGGCGAACTCGGACAACATCCTGCGTTGCGGACTGACCCCCAAGCACGTCGACGTGCCGGAACTGCTCCGCGTCGTCGACTTCGCGTGCGGCGAGATGCCGGTCCAGAGCGGCGAGCGCGGCAGTGCCGATGGGCCCTCGGCGGGAAAGAACCCCGCGGACCGGCGCCTGTCGGTGTACCGCACCGACGCACCGGAGTTCGAGCTGTCGCGGATCGAATGGGAGGCCGGAGACGGCGGCGAGGTCGCCGTCCACGACGTCGGCCCGCAGATCCTGCTGTGCACCGCCGGTGGCCTGCAGGTCACGGCCGACGACGGCGAACAGGTCGAGCTCCGCCGCGGCCAGTCGGTCTGGCTCCCGGCCGCCGACCCCGCCGTCCGTGTGCGGCCGCTTTCCGCTGAGCGCACCCAGGTGTTCCGCGCCACCGCCGGCACCTGCTAGCCCCTCACCCTCGCAATTCGGCACCTGGTTGCGGTCCTTGCACGCGCAAGGACCGCAACCAGGTGCCGAATTGCGGAATCGCTTGGTCGAACTGTGTGCGTTCCGTGTGGTGGCTTCCGCAACTATCGCCCGAAGGGGTGACCCGGCGCTTGGCGTCGGCTCGTCCCGGATGTCGATAGCCAAGGAGCAGCAGTAGTGACTTCCCATCCCGACGCGGCGAGCGGACGCGCTTACCGGGCGCAGGTCTCCGCGCGCCCCACCGCTCTGCTCGCCGCGCTCGGACTCGCCGTCGTGACCGTGCTCGTCCCGGTCGTCGACCTGGTGCTTCCCTTGCCGAGCGGCCAAGACCTGGCCGGTTCGGCGCAGGCGCTGGCAGGATTCGCCGGCGACACGATCGAGTCGATCAAAGCCGCGGGCTCCGGCCTGCACGGCCTCGCCGCCGGCGCGGAGAGCAGGCTGAACCTCCCGCTGGTCGTGCTCGTCTCGCTCGGCGCACAGGTCCTGCTCACCGCCGCGCTGGTGGTGACGGGCACCCAGCCCGTCCGCGTGATGCTGACCGTCGCCGGGCTGATCAACGTGTTCGCGGTCGCGCGACTCGGGCCCGCCTCGGCGCCGGTGTGGGACGCCGCGGCCAACGGGGTGCTGGTGATCACGCTGGCCTGGTTCTCCGCCGGACGGCGTGAACCAAGGCCCGCCGCTCTGTGATCTTGACTGAGGGTGATCCGGACTGATGGTGATCGCGGACTGATGGTGATTTCCGGGTGGTGCCCGTCTGAGGGGTCGGGCACCGCTCGGTCAGGCCGGGGCGGGTTCGGTGAGCGACAACAGCAACCGGACGAGGGTCGAAGCGTTGGCGTCGTGGGGGACTTCCAATCGCTTCGCCTCTTCGCCCGCCGCCTCGGCCGCTTTTGTTTCCCCGACGGCCTCGTACGCCCTGCGCAGCACGTGCAGGGTGAGGCCTGTCGCGGGTTTCCCGCCCATGGCACGGAATTCGTCGAGACAGCGGCGCAGCACGGGGATCGCGCGATCGGCCCGGCCGTCGCCGATCCAGCTCGCGGCGATCGCCCGCGTGCAGGAAAGCTCCCTCGGCCGTTCTTCGAGCGCTCCCGCCAGCCGCCGCGCGTTCTCGTAGGCCTTCACCGCGCCGTCACGCCGTCCGGCGCCCGCGAGGATCGCGCCCTGGGTGCGCAACGACTTCGCCAGCGCCGATTTCGCCGTCGTCCGCCGCAGGACCCGGACCGATTCCTCGATCGTCGCCAAGGCCTCCTCCGGGCGCCCGTCGAGCATCAGCGACCACGAAAGTCCTTGCAGGGCAACGCCGAGCTGGCGTTCGTCGCCGCTTTCGCGCGCCTGGGAGAGGATCCGGCGATCGATCTCCAACGCCTCGGAGATCTTGCCCAGCCTGTGCAGCGCGGCGGATTCCGCGCGCCTCGCGTGGGTCCCGGAATCCTCCACAGTGGACAGTTCTCGGGCCTGGGTCGCGGCGTGCAGCGATTCCCCGGCCCGGCCGAGCCCGACCAGGCTGTGCGCCAGATTGGTCTCCACCCACGCCTGCGTGGCCAGATCACCCAGCTCCGCCAATTCCTTCGAACATTCGCGATAGCCCTCGACGGCGCGTTCGTACTCGCCGCGAACATGCAGCAACACCGCCAGATTCGCCTCGGCGATGACCACGATGTGCCGGTCATCCGCCTCGCGGGCGGCGTCACGCAACGTCTCGTACGCCGTCCGCATATCGGTGTAATGGCTGTGCAAGTACAGGTACGCGCTCAGTCTTTCCAGTATCCGCAACGCTTTCCGCCGCCAGCCGACGGCGCACAGCGACGAGACGGCGGCGACCAGGTTGGCCCGCTCCACCGAGAACCAGGTGCCGGGATCACGCAGCAGCCGCTCGACCAGCTCGCCGGCCAGGGGTTGCACGGGGACATCGTGATCCGACAACGGCATCGGCACCGTCCTCGGCAGGCGGCGGGCCGCCGTGTCGGCGAGGCACAACGCCGCGTCCGACACCTTCGCGACGGTGGCCACCCGCTCGGCGCGGGTCTCCAGTTCCCTGCCGAGTTCCGTGGCGAACACCCGCACCAGGTCGTGCACGCGGAACCGCTGCTCACCCGTCGGATCGAGACCGGTGGCTTCGAGCAGGCTGGCCTCGACGAGTTCGTCGATGGCCTCGTCCGAGCCTTCGCTATCGGCACCGTCGACCAGGGTCGACACCGCCCACGCGGGCAGGTCGAGGGTGCGGCAGCGGCCGATCGACCGGAACGCGCGCCGCGCCGCCGGGCTCAGCGCCTGATAGCTCAACGCGATGCTGCCGCGCACCTGGAGGTCGCTGACCTGGAGCTCGTCGAGGCGCGAGACCTCGTCTTCCAGCTTCCCGGCGAGCTTTCCGAGCGGCAACCCCGGCCGCATGGCGAGCCTGCTGCCGGCGATCCGCAGCGCCAGCGGGAGATTGCCGCAGGCCTTGGCGATCCGCTCCGCGTCCGCGGCTTCGGCGCCCACCCGGTCCGGCCCGGCGAGCCGTGCCAGGAGGGTCATCGCCTCGGCGCCGGACAACGGTGCGAGGTGGAGGCGATCCGCCCCGGCGAGCCCGGAAAGCCGCCGCCTGCTGGTGATCAGGACGGCGCTGCCCGGCGTTCCCGGCAGCAGCGCGCGGACCTGATCGGGACTCGCGGCGTCGTCGAGCACCACGAGGACCCGCCGATCGGCGAGGCGGCCGCGGTACACCGCCGCCCTGGCGTCGACGTCGTCCGGGATGGCCGGGCCGGTGACGCCCAGCGCGCGCAACAGGTCGCCGAGGACGGTGGCGAGGTCGCGAGGGCTGGAGGCGCCGGCCAGCGGGACGAACAGTTGCCCGTCCGGGAAGGACCGGCGGAGCCTGTGCGCGGTGCTGACCGCGAGGGTGGACTTGCCCGCGCCGGGCTGGCCGGTGATCACCGCGACGGGGACCCCCGCGCCGTCGCCGAGCAGCCCGGAAAGCTTCGCGATCTCGTCCTCACGGCCCGCTAGATCCGCGATGTCCGGAGGCAGCTGGCAGATCGGGAAGACCGGCGCCGGCTTCGCCGAGGGCACCGGATCCTCACCGCGCAACACGGCGGCGTGCACGCGGCGGACCTCGGCGCCGGGTTCCACGCCGAGCTCCTCGACGAGGATGGCACGCAGATCGCGGTGGACGGCCAGCGAATCGGCCTGCCGCCCGGCGCGGTGCAACGCGACCATCAGCTGCGCGGCCAGCCGCTCGCGCAGGGGATGTTCGGTGATCATCGCCTGGAGTTCGCCGGTGAGCTCGCCGTGCCTGCCGTCGGACAGTTCGGCGTCGACACAGTCTTCGAAGGCGGCGAGCCGTTCCGACTCGAGCCGGGCGACGTCCGCGTCGAGCCGGGGGATGTGCAGCCCGGACAGGACCGGCCCGCGCCATTCCGCCAGCGCCCGGCGATAGTGCCCGGCGGCGGCCGCCGGATCGCCCGCCCGCGCCGCCGCCTTCTCGGCCGCGACGGCTTCGCGGAAGGACAGCAGATCGAGGTCGCCGGGCTCGACCACCAGCCGGTAGCCGTGTGGATCCCGCTCGATCTCCAGCCCCTCGAAGCGGGCCCGCAGACGGGAGACGTACGTGTGCAGATTCGAGGAGTACGACTTCGGCGGCGTCTCCGGCCAGAGCGTCTCGACCAGGGCGTCGACCGGGACGGGCGAGTTCGCGTTCAGCAGAAGGACGGCCAGCAGGGCACGCTGATGATCGCCGCGCGGCGTCGTCCGCCGCCCGCATGGGCTCTCGATCATCAACGGTCCGAGCACGCCGAATCGCGGCACGGGCACCTCCCAGGTCATGAGAGGGGCGAGACTAGCGAGGGGGCCCGACAATTCTGTGACCTGTCCCGCCCGGCGCGTACGGGCTCATCTGCACTGCTAGCCTTCGAACCCGGCATATCGGGACACCATCCGGGGAGTTGCACGTGTCTGCAGGTGGCGGAACCAAGGCGATCATCGCCGCGCTCGTGGCGAACGCCGGAATCGCGGCCGCGAAATTCACCGGCTTCCTCATCACGGGGTCGTCGTCGATGCTGGCCGAGTCCGTGCACTCGCTCGCGGACACCTCGAACCAGGGCCTCCTGCTGCTGGGACAGAAGACCTCGCAGCGCGCGGCGACGCGCACCCACCCGTTCGGCTTCGGGCGGGACCGGTACTTCTACTCGTTCATCGTCGCGCTGATGCTCTTCAGCCTCGGCTCGGTGTTCGCGCTGTACGAGGGCATCCACAAGATCAGCGAGCCGGAGGCACTGACCTCGCCGCTGGTGGCGGTCGGCATCCTCGTGGTCGCGATCGGGCTGGAGTGCTACTCCTTCTACACGGCGATCCAGGAATCGAAGAAGATCAAGGGCGACGCGGGCTGGTGGGCGTTCATCCGCCAGGCCAAGACCCCCGAACTGCCGGTGGTCCTGCTGGAGGACGCGGGCGCGCTGCTCGGCCTGGTGTTCGCGCTCGCGGGCGTCGGGCTCTCGGTCATCACCGGCGAACCGGTGTGGGACGGCATCGGCACCGTCACGATCGGCCTGCTGCTCGGGATCATCGCGATCATCCTGATCATCGAGATGAAGAGCCTGCTGATCGGCGAAGGCGCCACCGAGACCGACCTCGACGCGATCGTCGACGAACTCGCCGCCGGCAAGGTCGAGCGGGTCATCCACATCCGCACGCTGTACATCGGCCCGGACGAGATGCTGGTGGCCGCGAAGCTCGCGCTGGTGCCCGGGCTGGACACCGCCGACATCGCGCAAGCCATCGACGACGCCGAAGCGCGTGTTCGCGCGAAGGTGCCGACGGCGAAGCTGATCTACCTGGAGCCCGACCTGGACCGCGCGCTGGCCTGAGCCCGGCCGGCCCAAGACGTGCAATGAAGGGGCCTTTCATAGCAAAATTTGCTATGAAAGGCCCCTCCATTGCAGGTGGGCGGGGGTCGCGTGAGAGGTGTCCTTGAAGGCCTCCTTGAGGGATCCTGAGTCCCTCAAGGAGGCCTTCACGGACTTTTCGGGCGCCGCGAACGCGGCCGGGGCAACTGTCCATACACCGCCGATTACCGCCGCGACCTCCGGGTACTTCGTTGCTCTCCCACCGCGCTGCCGTCGAGGCCGGGCGATAGGGTCCCTTGAACCGCAGTCAGGTGTAGGAGGTCAAGGGTGCCCGGAAACGGTCTGTGGCGTACGAAATCCATCGAGCAGTCCATCGCGGACACCGACGAGCCGGGGACGAAGCTCCGGCGGAACCTGAGCGCGTGGGATCTGACCGTCTTCGGCGTCGCCGTCGTCATCGGTGCCGGGATCTTCACCCTCACCGCGCGCACGGCCGGTGACTTCGCGGGGCCGTCGGTCTCGCTCGCGTTCGTGTTCGCGGCCATCGCCTGCGCGCTGGCCGCCCTCTGTTACGCGGAATTCGCGTCGACCGTTCCGGTGGCCGGGAGCGCGTACACGTTCTCCTACGCCACGTTCGGCGAGTTCATGGCGTGGATCATCGGCTGGGACCTCATCCTGGAACTCGCCGTCGGCGCGGCCGCGGTGTCGAAGGGCTGGTCCGCCTACCTCGAAACCGTGCTCTCCTACATCTTCGGCAAGGGCACGAAGACGACGTTCGAGCTCGGCCCGATCCCGGTCGACTGGGGTGCTCTGCTGGTGGTGCTCGTACTGGCCACGCTGCTCGCCGTCGGCACGAAGCTGTCTTCGCGCTTCTCCATGGTGATCACCGCGATCAAGGTCGCGGTGGTGCTGTTCGTGATCGTGCTCGGCATCTTCTACATCAAGGGTTCGAACTACACCCCGTTCATCCCGGAGGCTCAGTCCGCCGCGGAGTCGGCGTCCACCGGGGTCGACCAGTCGCTGTTCTCGCTGTTCGCCGGTGGCGGCAGCAGTTCGTTCGGCGTCTTCGGCCTGCTGGCCGCGGCGTCGCTGGTGTTCTTCGCGTTCATCGGGTTCGACATCGTCGCGACCACCGCCGAGGAGACCCGCAACCCGCAGAAGGCCGTGCCCCGCGGCATTTTCGGCTCGCTCGCCATCGTCACGGTGCTGTACGTCGCCGTGTCGCTCGTGGTCGTCGGCATGGTGAACTACAAGGAGCTCTCCACCTCGGCGGGTGACGGCGGCAAGAAGACGCTCGCGTCCGCGTTCGCGGTCAACGGCGTCGACTGGGCGGCCAACATCATCTCCGTCGGCGCCCTCGCCGGGCTGACGACCGTCGTCATGGTGCTGATGCTCGGCCAGATCCGGATCATCTTCGCGATGTCGCGTGACGGCCTGATGCCGCGCGGCCTCGCGAAGACCGGGGAACACGGCACGCCGAAGCGGGCGACGATCGTCGTCGGCGGGCTGGTCGCGGTCGCGGCGACCTTCTTCCCGGCGGACAAACTCGAGGAAATGGTCAACGTCGGGACGCTGTTCGCTTTCGTTCTGGTCTCCGCGGGCGTGCTGGTGCTGCGCAAGACCCGGCCCGATCTGCCACGCGCCTTCCGGGTGCCGTTGGTCCCGCTGATCCCGATCCTGGCGATCGTCGCCTGTCTCTGGCTGATGCTGAACCTGACCGTGCTCACGTGGCTGCGGTTCCTGGCCTGGATGGCGCTGGGCGTCGTCATCTACTTCGCCTACAGCCGTCGCAACTCGCTGCTCGGCAAGCAGAACAAGGACGAGGTCCCGACGTCCGTTCCGGACTGATCTTTCTCGTTTCGGCGGCCCACCATTCCTTTGTGGATGGTGGGCCGTTTTGTCGGGGGCCCCGGTTTCGGTGTGAAATCGGTGTGCGATAGCGTCCGGTCTCTGCTTCCCCCTGACGGGTGAACGGGACTCGTGCAGACGTACCGCGAGTTGACCTTCATCCCTCCAAAGAGGCGCCACGCTTTGCTCGTTTGTCCCCCGATCGGTACAGGAGAGCTCTGAATGCAGATCAACCCCAGACGGCGCGTCCGCTCCGCCGTCACTGTCGTCGCCCTCGCCACCGTCGCACTGCTGGGCACGGCGGGCACCGCCCTCGCGACTCGCAGCGACGACCGCGCCACCCAGGTCGTGGGTGAAAACGCCACCACCTGCGAGGGTGCCAAGCTGCCGGGCAAGGTCCTGCCTACTTCGGACCTGACCTTCACCGGCGGCACGGACAACCTCCTCCTCAACATCACCGCGGTCGACAAGGGCGTCACCGTCACGGCGATCGTGGTCAAGGGCGGCCACGGTTACAACGTCTACGTTCCCGGGGAGAAGGGGCTGCCCGAGAACCCGCCGTGGACCGAGCTGCGTTCGCCGCTGAACAAGGGCGACCAGCAGGCGGCGATCAGCCACTGGTTCGTCTGCGGTGAGAAGAAGACGCCGCCGACCGAGCAGCCGAAGCCGAGCGAGCCGACGAAGACCTCGACGGCCAAGCCGCCGACTTCGGCGCCGACCACCTCGAAGCCGTCGGAGTCCTCCGGCACGCCGACCAGCACCACCGCCCCGGCCCCCGCGGTCGACGGCAACGGCGGCAACGGCGGCGGCCTCGCGGACACCGGTTTCGACAACGCCTGGCTGCTGTGGGCCGGTGGCCTGCTGGTGCTGGCCGGTGCCGGCGTCCTGGTCCTGCTGCGCGTGCGTCGCGGCAAGACCGACTGAAGCTAGCGAACGCCTGAAGGCCCTCTTCCTCGTGAAGGGGGCCTTCAGCGCATTTGTGGGAAGTCCCCGAACAGCGATCCCTGCTCGCCCCAAGGGTTCGTGGGCCGGGGGCGGCCGAGACCGGCGGCCATCGCGACGGCGTTGTCCCATTCGGCGTCGACGACGTAATCCGTGTGCTTGAGGACGCCGGGCGCCCAGCGGTGCCGTCCGGTCGGCCCGCGCATCGGGTCGGGCAGCCAGTGATCGCCGCCGAGCACCAGGACGCCCTGCTCGTCGGCCTCGGCGGCCAGCGGCCCCGTCCCGCCGCCGGGCAGGTAGCCGTCGCCCAGCAGTTTCCCGGACACCACCCGATGCCGCCATGTCGTGACGCCGCCGCCGAAGATGTCCGTCCCTCGGCACAGCGCCCGCCAGCGGCCGTCGAGATCCTCGTACAACCCGGCGAGCTGCTCCTGCGGCAGCATCGCGGGGAACGCGCGCTGATAACCCCATTGCAGGGGTGAGCCCGCGGTCAGCAGTCCGACGCGGTCGCGGTCCTCCGGCGGCAGATCGGCGATCACCCGTGCCGCGGCGAGCACCGTCAGCAGGCTGCCGAGGTTGTATCCGGACAGCACGACGCGCGTGCCCGGCTCGGCCAGATGCTCCTTGACCCGCTCCGCGAGTTCCGGGACGACCCTGAGCGCGTAACTCGGCGGCACGGTCGGATGGGCGGCACGCGGCCAGAAGCACACGAGATCCGCCAGCGCGCCGAGGTGACGGCTGCGCTTGGGGGTGGTCGCGGCGGCGAACACGACGCGCAGCAGGCCGGCCGCCATCGCGCCCAGCGCGAACACGCCGATCGCCGAAATCGGCTTGAACCAGTCGGGCAGTGGGCCGAAACCGAAGCGCAGCACCAGGAGCGCGCCTCCGCCCGCCGCCATCGCCAGCGCGACTGTGAGCGCGAGATGGTGCAGATGCTTGCGTTCCCACGAAGCGCGGGCCCACGCACTCGCGGCTTCCTCTTCCTGCGCCTTGTCGATCTCCATCAACGCGACGATCTTCGGGATGCCGCGGCGCAACCGGCGCAGCGGGACGGCCACCGCGAAGCCCAGCACGCCGAGCACGACGGCGAGCGCGAGCCCGGCGCCCCACAGCACCGTCACCAGGGAGTAGGTGTCGGGCAGCCGGAGATCGGTCGCGCCGACCAGTTGCCGCAGCGCGACCGCGAGCCCGGCGCCGAAACCGCCGCCGAGCAGGCCGGCCAGCGCGACCACCGGCGCCGCCGCCCAGCCGCCGAGCCAGGGCCGCAGCCGGTGCGGCAGATGCTTCCAGGCCGACCGGCCGAGCAGCGCCGCCGGGGCGAGCACCAGCGCGAACAGCGCGGTCGCCGCGACCATGGCCGCGCCCAGCGCCTCGACCGTCCCGTCCGCTCCGCCGAGCCCGCCGCCCGGCAGACCCGCGGGCAGCGGCGTCCGGCGTACGACGGCGATCCCGACCAGTACGACGGCGACCGCGATCACCCCGCCCCGGATCACTGGTCCGGCGGAGAACCCGACCGTCGAGGCCACCAGTGCGGCGAGGACGAGTGCCAGCGCGCAGATCCAGACGATCAGGTCGAACGTCACCGTCGGCAGCCGGAACGGCCCGCCGAGCAACGGGAGCGCGACACAGGTCAAGGCGGCGACGGTGTGCAGCGTGCGCAGGCCCGGCGTCCGCGGCAGGTCCTGCGGTTGCAGCGGGCTCGAACTGTGGGCGCGGTGCCGCCTGTCCCGTGACCGCCAGTCCGACGACGGGATCCGGTCGAGCACGAAGATCAGCACCAGCAGCGGGACCACCCCGATCGCGGTCCGCAGCGGCGCGAAGTCCCGCAGGAACGACGGCGCCCCTTCGAGACAGGTCGAACCCGGGGCGAGGCATTGCGCGGCGAACAGGTCGAGCGAGACCACCGCGAGCTGGCTGATCAGCAACATCGTCAGCAGCAGCGAGGCCACCCGCAGCAGCCCTCGGCATACCGCGCCGAGCAGTGCCGCGGACCGCCTGCCCTCCGGGACCGGCGGCAGCATCCAATGCGCGACGTTCGCCAGCGAGAACGGGAACAGCAGCGCCCACGTCGCCTTCGCCGCGCCACCGGAGGTCATCCCGCTCCACAGGTAGCCTTCGAGGATGCGCGGGATCGAACGGCCGAGCGCGGGCAGCACCGGACCGGGAGCGGGACGGCGCAGCCGGTCCGACGGCCGGATCAGCCTGCCGATCCCGTCGCCCGCGACGTCGACGACGGACGTCGAATCCAGCAGGCTTTCACCGCTCGTGCCCACTAGCCCGGGTACGCGTATTTCGACGACGCGGGTATCGGGACCCGGCATGACCACGGTGAAGGCCTCCAAACCGTTCAGTGGGGACTGAGCCGACAACGGTACTGTTCCGATGTCATCCAACCTTGGAGGAAGCGCGCATATGACCCCCGAAAGCGTTGCCAAGCGGCACGACACCCGCAACGGCATCGAGTTCGCCGTCGCCGATCTCGAGGCCGCCGAGTTCGGCCGCAAGGAGATCCGCCTCGCCGAGCACGAGATGCCGGGCCTGATGGCGCTGCGCCGCGAATACGCCGAGGTGTATCCCTTGCGGGGAGCCCGGGTTTCGGGCTCGCTGCACATGACGGTACAGACCGCGGTCCTGATCGAAACCCTCGTCGCACTGGGTGCCGAGGTGCGCTGGGCCTCCTGCAACATCTTCTCCACCCAGGACCACGCGGCCGCGGCGATCGTCGTCGGCCCGCACGGCACTCCCGAGGAGCCCAAGGGTGTTCCGGTGTTCGCCTGGAAGGGCGAGTCGCTGGAGGAGTACTGGTGGTGCACCGAGCGGATGCTGACCTGGGACGGAGAGGGTCCCAACATGATCCTCGACGACGGCGGCGACGCCACCATGCTGGTGCACAAGGGAACCGAGTTCGAGAAGGCGGGCGTCGTCCCCTCACCGGACGAGGACACCTCGGACGAGTTCCGCGTGTTCCTGCAGCTGCTGAGTGCTTCGGTCGCGGCCGACACCGGCAAGTGGACCAAGATCGGCGAAGGCATCCGCGGGGTCACCGAGGAGACCACCACCGGCGTGTTGCGGCTCTACCAGCTCGCCGCGGCCGGTGAACTGCTGTTCCCGGCGATCAACGTGAACGACGCGGTGACCAAGTCGAAGTTCGACAACCGCTACGGCATCCGGCACTCGCTGATCGACGGCATCAACCGCGGCACCGACGTCCTCATCGGCGGCAAGGTCGCGGTCGTCTGCGGTTACGGCGACGTCGGCAAGGGCGCCGCGGAATCGCTGCGCGGCCAGGGCGCGCGGGTGATCATCACCGAGATCGACCCGATCTGCGCGCTGCAGGCGGCGATGGACGGCTACCAGGTCAAGAAGCTGGAGAACGTCCTCGGCGAGGCCGACATCATCATCACGACCACCGGCAACAAGGACGTCGTGCTCGTCGAGCACATGGCGCGGATGAAGCACCAGGCGATCCTGGGCAACATCGGCCACTTCGACAACGAGCTCGACATGGCGGGCCTCCAGCGCTACCCGGGCATCCGGCGGATCACCATCAAGCCGCAGGTCGACGAGTGGGTCTTCCCTGATGGCAAGAGCATCCTGGTGCTGTCCGAGGGCCGTCTGCTGAACCTTGGCAACGCGACCGGGCACCCGTCGTTCGTGATGTCGAACAGCTTCTCCAACCAGGTGATCGCGCAGATCGAGCTGTTCACCAAGTACGAGGAGTACGACAAGGAGGTCTTCCGCCTCCCGAAGAAGCTCGACGAGAAGGTCGCGAAGATCCACCTCGACGCGCTCGGCGGTGAGCTCACGAAGCTGACCAAGGAGCAGGCCGAGTACATCGACGTGGACGTCGAAGGTCCGTTCAAGACCGACCACTACCGGTACTGACGGCTGCGGGTCCGTGAAGGCCTCCTTGAGGGATCCAGGATCCCTCAAGGAGGCCTTCACGGACTTCGGGGTCTAGAGGAACGGACGGGCCGGTGTGAAGGGAGCTTTCCCCGCATCGTGCGCGGAAAGTCCCCGGCGCAGGCGACCAGTTCGCTGACGACCCCTACCGAGCGCGTGCGATGAAAGGCCCCTTCATTGCAAAATTTGCAATGAAGGGGCCTTTCATCGCACGCGCTAGCGCCACTCGACCTCGATGCCGGCCAGCCCCGGCCCGGCGTCGCTGAAGAAACCACTGGTCACGCCGCCCATGTCGAGCGGCAGCTCCTCGGACTCGACGGGCACGGCGTCGTCGCGGGTCCGGAACTGCCGCGTGCAGCGGGCGGGCAGCGCGCCGAGCGCGAACTTGAGCTGCACCAGATAGCTCGAGCACTGGTCCCGCAGCATCCGGAAGTAGCCGGGCGACGCGGTGCCGGAATCGTCGCGGACCTCGAAGCAGAACACGTGGATCTCGCCCTCGGCGAGCTTCCGGTCGAAGAGCAGTTCGGTGGCCATCGTCTCGGCCTCGGCGTTGCGCCGGATCCGGCCGACGCGGCAGCCCTCGGCGGTGATCAGTTCGACGTCGCCGATGTTGCAGCCGGGGTCGCCGTTGTAGACGGTGACGTACCGGTCCGGGCCGTGCCGCCGGGCCCGGCACACCAGCCGGGTCTGGAGGCCGACCTGCCGGTGCGCGGCGTCGAAGGTGATCGTGTCGTGCACCGCGAGCATCTCGAGGTCGGCGTTGTAGCGGTTGGACGACGGGTACGCGCCCAGTTCGGCCAGCAGCTGGTCGACGATCGAGCCCATGTCCCCGGACCGGATGTCGTGGAAGGACGCGGCCATCTGATGTCCGCGTGCCCGCGTCGTCCGCGGCCCGATCAGTACGACGAGCGCGTCCGCGGGCAGTTGCAGCACCGATTCCAGCGCACGCACGGCCGGGAGCGCCTTGGGTACCTCCGGCTGGCGCAATCCGCGCTGCCAGTAGCTCAACGTCGACTGTCCGATTTGGACACCGCGGAGCCCGAGGTGGGCCCGGAGCCGGGCGAGGGACAGCCCCCGGTAGGCGATCGCCTGCCGCAGGGCGTGGTGGAACTCGCCGCTGCGGAGGGCCTCGACGAGCTCCTTGGGCAGGGCTTCGAGCGATTGACGGCGCGTGCCGTCGATGATCGTCGGGGTGTCCACGGCCGAGGCAAGCTTTCCCGCCGAGGACGGATCAGCCCTGGCCGAGGCATGCTCTCCCGCCGAGAACGCATCGACACCGTCTCGTGTCACCGCTCGTCCCTTCACCAGACCAGTGTGTGCGCTGAGCGTGAACGCCGCGGAACGTTCACGTTAGCAGCGCACTGTGAACACTACGTCCCCCGTTCGGGGTGGTTGACCCCGGAAGAGTGACCGTTCCGGGGTGTGGAAACGCCCCGGAACGGTCCGTTCCACCGAGTGCCCATCTTGCTCTGCGTGAACCTTCTGTTCACCGTTGTGACCACATTGGTTCGCCATGGTGACCAGGAGGCCCGTCGTGCCTGTGTTCTCGAGCAGGGTTTGCGCCGCCGGCGCCGCGAGTCTGGCGGCGTGGCTGGCGATCCAGACCCCGGCGAGCGCGCTGCCCTCGCCGGCTGCCCGCCAGCACCCCATCGCCATGCAGGCGCAGGAGAAGTCCCAGTGGTGCTGGGTGGCTTCCGGCAACACCATCGCGGCACACCACGGCGTGGCCCTCACTCAGAACGAATTCTGCCGGATCGCCCACGACGAACGTCGCCGGGAGTGCGCCGACAAGCCGGGAACGCTGGGCGACGTCCGGCGCGCCTTCGGCAAGCTCGGCTTCTCCTCCCCGGGGAACTACGTCAAGGGCCGCGTCCCCTTCGCCGCCGTCCATGCGCAGACCGGCGCGGGCAAGCCGGTCCAGACGCGGGTCGGCTGGGCCGCGGGCGGCGGTCACATGCACGTGCTCTACGGCGCCGACGCCGGCCGGAAGTGGGTCTCGTGGGGGGATCCACTGCCCACCGGGAGCCGCCACAACTGGTCGACCTACGACTTCTACGCCGGTAACAAGTCCTTCACCTGGACTCACACGCTCTCCGGGATCCGGCGATGAGCGCGCGGCGTTTTCTCGGGCTTGCCGGGCTGGTCGCGGTCGCGCTGCTGATCTCGGCGCCCGGAGCGCGCGCGGATCACCTGTCCAGTGAAGATCTCGCGGCCGCGAAGGCGGCTGCGGACGACCCCACGCTGCGTGCCGAAATCGGCCGCTTTCTCACCCAGGCGAGTGGTTCGAGTCAAACGCCGTCGGTCAGTGCTGTCTACGTCATCGACGAATCCTTCCCGGTTTACGAGCTTTCGAGGGACTTCGTCGCCGGGGACGGCGCGGTCGCCGGACGGCTTGCCTACGTCGCGGTCCCGGTGACGGCGTCCGACGGGCAGACCGCGACCCTCTGGTCGGTCCGCGGCGACGACGGCGCCTGGCGCGTCGGCAATATCGCTTCGGGTGACCGGGAAAGCGCACTGGCCCGGCGGCTGCCCGCCGGCGCGGCGCTGCTCCACGAACCCCAGGTCGACGCCTGGTACGCGCTGCGCGACGGCAGGGTGACGTTGCTCGATTCGGGCGCCAGCGGTTCCGCGGCCGGTGCTTCGGTCACCCTCGCGGAGTACCAGAAGACGGTCTCCGGCCGCTACGGCGAACTGCTCGCGAACTCGCCGTACGCCCAGGAGGGCAAGGCCGGCGGTTACAACGCCCAAGTGATGCCCCGCGGCGACGGCGGCCCCGCGCCCGACGCGCAGGACACCGGCTTCGTGCCGCTGCTGATCTTCGGCGGCTTGCTCCTCATCGGTGTCGCCGGCTTCTGCCTGCACTCGAAGAGGCGCGTCCCCTAGCGGACCGGTGGGCCGGACGTGTGCTGACCCCGTCTGGCCCGCCGGTCGACCACGGCGCCTTAAGGTAGGCGTGTGGGACGACTCGTGGTGATCGAAGGTCTGGACGGCGCGGGCAAGCGCACCCTCGCCGACGCGTTGACCGGTGCGCTGAACGCGGCCGGGGCGAGCGTCACGTCCATCGCGTTCCCGCGTTACGGCGAAAGCGTGCACGCCGACCTCGTGAAGGAAGCGCTGCACCGCGGCCACGGCGACCTCGCCGACTCCGTCTACGGCATGGCGATGCTCTACGCGCTCGATCGGCGGGGCGCGGCCGACGAGATCCGCGCTCGGCTCGGCGAGCACGACGTCGTACTGCTCGACAGGTACGTCGCGTCGAACGCGGCGTACGGTGCCGCCCGGCTCCATCAGGGTGCGGACGGCGAGTTCGTGCGCTGGCTGAAGGAGCTGGAGATCGACCGGTTCGGCCTGCCGGTGCCCGTCGCGCATCTGCTGCTCCGGGTCACCGCGGACGTCGCCGCCCGTCGCGCGCAGCGCCGCGCGGAGAGCGACGCCGACCGCGCGCGGGATTCCTTCGAAACCGACGACGCGCTCCAGAAGCGGTGCTCGGTGGTTTACGACGAACTCGCCGCGACGGGCTGGCTCGCGCCCTGGCACGTTCTCGACGGCGTCGCCGGTGTCGACACCGCCGCGCTGGCCACCTCCCTCCTTCGCGATTAGTCACCTACTTGCGATGTTTCGCATGGGCAAGGATCGCGATCAGGTGCCGAGTCGCGTGAGCAGCCAGGAGTGGAACTCGCCGATGTGGTGCTCGGACGGCATCAGCACCCCGCCGCCGCGGTAGGCGCGGGACGCCATCGCGGGCTGGCAGCGTTCGCAGGCGCCGAAGTCCTGCTCGTTGACGCGGTGGAACAGCTCCACCGAGCGTGACACGTCCCGGCCCGAGGCCACGACCTCCTCGGAATAGAGCCAGTCGCATTCGACGACCGTCCGGTCCGGTGCGAGCGGGTACATCCGGTGGAAGATCACGTGATCCGGCACCAGGTTCACGAACACCTGCGGCCGGATGGTGATCGCGTAGTACCGCCTGTCCTGCTCGGTCGCGACACCGTCGAGCCGGTCGAACCCCGAACCGCCGTCGATGGTGAACCCGTCGACGTCCTCGCCGAACTCGGCGCCGTGCCCGACGAAGTACTGCGCCGCGTACCCGTCGGCGAATTCCGGCAGCACCTCGGTCAGCTCCGGATGGATGGTCGCGCAGTGGTAGCACTCCATGAAGTTCTCGACGATCAGTTTCCAGTTCGCTTTGACGTCGTAGGTGATCCGGCGCCCGACCGAGAGCCGGTCGAGGCCGTAGCGCTCGATCGATTCCAGATCGCCCAGCCGTTCCCGCACCGCGCCCTCGACGCCGGCCTCGAACGACGGCGGGTCCGCGGCGAGGCAGACCCACGCGTAGCCCAGCCATTCCCGCAGCCGCACGGCATGCAGCCCGTACTCGGCGCGGTCGATGCCGGGGAGGTTCGCCAGGTTCGGCGCCGCGATCAGCTTCCCGTCGAGCCCGTACGTCCACGCGTGGTACGGGCACTGGAACGCGCGTTTCACCGTGCCCGACTCCTCGGTGCACAGCCGGGCGCCACGATGGCGGCAGACGTTGAGGAAGGCCCGCAGCCCGCCGTCCCGCCCGCGGCTGACGATCACGCTCTCCCGTCCGACTTGGACGGTCCGGAAGTCGCCCGCGGACGGCAGATCCGCCGCCCGCACCGCGCAGAACCACTGGCGTTCGAAGATCTTCTCCTGCTCGGCCGCGAAGATCACGGGATCGGTGTAGTAGCCGCCGCCGAGTGTCGGGATGAGGCTCGTCATCTCGGGACTCCGGCGAAGCGGTCGGGATCGAACAAAGCGACCGGATGGCCGGTCGTGCCGTCCACGACGAGGTCGGCGAGGATCTCACCGACCACCGGGACGAACTTGAAGCCGTGCCCGGAGAACCCGCAGGCGACCACCACGCGTTCGTGCGCCGGATGGCGGGAGATGACGAAATGCTCGTCGGGGGTGTTCGTGTACATGCAGGTCGCCGCGCGGAGGAAGGCACCGGGCAGCGACGGCATCTTCCGCCCGACGAAACCCGAAATCTCGTCGACCTCGTCGGCGTGCACTGTCCGGTCGATGGTCGACGGCGTGCACGTCTCGCCGCCGCGGAAGAACGCGACCTTCACGCTTCCGGCGTCGTCGTGTGAGGGGAAACCGTAGAACTGGCGGCCGTTCTCGCCTTCCCAGACGTAGATCGGATGCCGTCCGGCGCGGAACGGCTCCGCGCCGCCCGACGGCGCGAACCAGTACTGGACCTGGCGTTCGATGGTGAAGTCGATCCCGAGTTCGGCGAGCAGCTCCGGTGCCCAGGCGCCGGGGCAGATCACCAGCTGTTCCGCCGTGTAGAAGTTCTGTGACGTGCCGACCCGGACACCGGTCGAAGTCTGCCGCCACGAAATGACCTTCTCCTCGTGGTGCAGCTCCGCTCCGGCCCGGGCGGCGAGCTGGAGATGCGCCGCCACACTGCCTTCCGGCACCACGAACCCGGCGTTCTCCTCGTACAACGCGATCTCGTGGTCCGCCGGGCGCATCGTCGGGAACCGGCGCCGGATCTCCGCCGCGTCCAGCAGTTCATGCGGCAGCTCCCATTTCCGGGCGCTGGCCAGGCTTCCCGCCACCGTCCGAGAATCGGGGCCGCCGAGCATGATGCCGCCGCAGCGGGTGAAGATCTTCCGGCTGGAGTCGCGTTCGACGCCGTCCCACAGTTCGTGCGCCCGCAGCAGGAGCGGCACGTACGCGGGATCCTCGAAGTACGCCTGCCGGGTGATCCGCGAGCCGCCGTGGCTGGACCCGAGGTTGTGCACCGGCGCGAACCGGTCGATGCCCAGCACGCGCTGTCCTCGCCGGGCGAGCCGGTACGCGGCCGCGCTGCCCATCCCGCCGAGGCCGATGACGATGACGTCGTAGTGGCTCATGCGGCGCTCCTGATCCGGTCCATGCCGGGGTCGAACAGCGGTTCGCGCGCCACGACGGCGGGGATCCGCTCGCCGAAGTACTCGATCTCCAGCGGCCTGCCCGGCTGGGCGAACTCCACCGGAAGCCAGGCGTACGCGATGTTCTTGCCGACGGTGTAGCCGTACGCGGCGCTGGTGACGTACCCGGCCGGACGGCCGTCGGCGTACACCGGTTCCTTGCCGAGCACGACGGAGTACGGATCGTCGACGGTGAGACAGGTCAGCTTCCTGGCGACAGTGTCCTCCGAGCGGCCCGCCAGTGCGTCACGTCCGATGAAGTACCCCTTGTCCATCCGCACGGCGAAACCGAGCCCGGCCTCGTACGGATCGTGTTCGGCGGTGACGTCCGTGCCCCACAGCCGGTAGCCCTTCTCCAGGCGCATGCTGGAGAAGGCGTCCCGTCCGGCGGCGATGATCCCGTGTGCCTGCCCGGCTTCCCAGAGCGTGTCCCACAGCCGGCGGCCGAGGTCCGCGCTCGTGTACAGCTCCCAGCCGAGTTCGCCCACATAGGACAGTCGCATCGCGGTCACCGGCACTTGGCCGACGTACGCCTGCTTCGTCTTGAAGTAGCCCATCGCCTGGTGTGAGAAGTCCGTTGTGGACAGTGGCTGCAGTACCGCTCTGGCGAGCGGGCCCCAGAGCCCGATGCAGCAGGTGCCCGGGGTCGTCTCGTGGATCTGCGCGGCGCCGTCGCCGGGGAGGTGCCTTCGCAGCCAGTCGATGTCGATCGGGCTGTTGAGGCCGACCTGGAACCGCTCGGCACCGAGCCGGGCGACGGTCAGGTCGCTGCGCACGCCTCCGTCCTCGTCGAGCAGCAGCGTGTACGTGACCGAGCCAGGCTTCTTGCCGAGCTGGTTCGTGGTCATCGTCTGCAGGAACGGCAACGCGCCAGGACCCGTGACCTCCACGCGTTTCAGCGACGTCATGTCGAACATCGCCACCCGCTGCCGCGCGACCAGCGCTTCGGCGCCGCCGATCGGCGACCAGTACCGCGCGGCCCAGTCGTTGCGTTCCGGGATGAGGCCGACCTCCGGGAGATCCGCGTTCGCCTCGTACCAGTGCGGCCGTTCCCAGCCGCTCGCTTCGAGGAAGTACGCGCCGAGCTCCGCTTGCCTCCCGTGGAAGGGACTCGTTCGCAGCGGCCGTGGTTCTTCCATGGGTTGCAAGGGATGAACGACGTCGTAGACCTCGACGAAGCTCTGGCAACTACGCGCCATGACGTAGTCCGGGGCCAGCTGCACCCGCTCGAACCGGGCGAGGTCGCAGCCGTGCAGATCCGCGTCGGGCCGTCCGTCGACCAGCCACTGCGCCATGGCCCGCGCGACCCCGGCCGAATGCGTGATCCAGACGGCTTCGGCGACCCAGAAGCCGTCGAGGTCCGGATGCTCGCCCAGCAGCGGCATGCCGTCCGGGGTGAAGGAGAACAGGCCGTTGATGCCTTCCTCGACCTTGGTCTCACCCAGCGACGGCAGCAGGTCGACGGCGGCGGCCCAGGACGGCTCGAAGTCCTCGGGGGTGAACGCCAGTTCCGACGGCATGCCCTCGTCCGCCCCGATCTCCCCGGCGGGCAACGGCATCGGCCGGTGCCCGTACGCGCCGATGCCGATCCGGTCGACGTGTTCGCGGAAGTAGAGGTCGGCGTCCTGATGCCGCAGGATCGGCCGGGTGGCCTCCTCGGTCACCCCGGCGAGTGACGGCAGCGGGGTGGTGCGCGCGTACTGATGCGCCATCGGGACCAGCGGGATCGTGAGGTCCACCAGTTCGCCGAGCAACGGCCCCCACATCCCGGCGCACGAGAGCACGATGGCCGCGCGGAAGCTCCCCGTCTCGGTGGTGACGCCGGTGACCCGGCCGCCCGACCGTTCGATCCCGACGACCTTCTGGCGCGCGAGGAACCTCGCGCCGCGCCCGATCGCCCGGCGGGCCTGCGCCTCGGCCGCCCGCAAGGGTTTGGCCAGCCCGTCGGAGGGGATGTGGAACCCGCCGAGCACCTTGGCCGGATCGAGCAGCGGATGCAGCGCGGCGCATTCGGCCGGTTCGATCAGCCTGCTTTCGACGCCCGACGCGGCCGCCCAGCCGTGACGGCGCTTGAGGTCGGCGAGCCGTTCCGGCGTCGTGGCCACCTCCAGCCCGCCGACGGGGCGGAAACACGGCTTCCCGTCGAGGTCGAGCCCGCCGTATTTGGCGACGGTGTACTGGGCGAACGACGTCATCGTGCGGCAGGCGTTGGTCTGGAAGACCAGCCCTGGCGCGTGCGAACTCGACCCGCCGGTGGTGAACAGGTCGCCCTGGTCCAGCACGGTGAGGTCGGTCCAGCCACGTTCGGTGAGCTCGTCGGCGAGCGCGCAGCCGACGATGCCGGCGCCGATCACGACGACGCGGGGTCCTGGGGGCATGGTTGGGGGTACCTCCTGCCTGCCCTGGAGAGTCCACAAAGGACACAGGGGCATCGGGGTGACAGGCGCTGTTGCGGATGAGGCACGTTGTTCCGTCTTCAGCAACAAAGTGCGGCACGTGCGGGCACGCTGTCAAGAGCCGAAACGGTCGCGCTCGTCAACCAGCGCGTGCAATGAAAGGCCCCTTCATTGCAAAATTTGCAATGAAGGGCCCTTTCATTGCACGCCGGAGGGGCGCGACAGGGCAGGTCAGGTCAATCCGCGAAGTGACCCAGCTGCGCCGAAAGATCCGCCGCCGCCTCCGCGAGCGGCCGCACGATCTGCCGCACCCGCTGCTTCGAAAGGCGGTACGACGGACCCGAAGCGCTCATCGCCGCGACGACCTCGCCGCCGGGGCCGTACACCGGCACCGCGACCGCGTGCATCCCCAGCTCCAGCTCCTCGAAGCAGGCCGCGTACCCATCCTCGGCGACCCTTTCGAGTTCCGCGGTCAGCTGCTCCGGATCGGTCGTCGTCCGGTGCGTGAACTGTTCGAGTTTCCGCCGGAGCAAACGTTTGCGCTCGGCGTCGCCCAGGTACGCGAGCAGCACCTTCCCGCTGGACGTCGCGTGCAGTGGCGTGCGCTGGCCGGTCCAGTTCTGCGTGGAGATCGCCGCCGAGCCGCGGGCCTGGCTGATGTTGATCGCGACCCCGTCGTCGGCGATCGCGATGTTGACCGTCTCACCGAGCGTCTCCGCCAGGCTCAGGCAGGTCTGCCTGCCGATCTTCGCCAGGTCCATCCGGCCGGCGGCGGCACCGGCGAGCCGGACGATGCCGAAGCCGATCGCGTACTTGCCGCGTTCGCCGAGCTGCTCGACGAGGCCGCGGTTCTCCAGGACGCTCAGCAGGCGGGACGCCGTCGACTTGTGCACGCCGAGCTCGCCCGCGATCTCGGTGATCCCCGTTTCCCCGTTGCGCGCCAGCAGTTCCAGCACGCTGATCGCGCGGTCGACGGACTGTACCTGGCTGGGCGTTGCGTTCCCCGCGTCCTGGTTCCGCATGACGCAACAGTAGCCGTTTCGCCCGCATCCGCTCGGCTGAGTGGGCGAATCCCTTGACTCGTCGGCCCCTCAGGGGTGATTGTTGCGCAGAGCACGTCCCGTCTCGTAATACGCAACATCAACAACCGTCGGTCCTTTCCCCGGAGGCCCCGATGATCCGTGCCTGCTCCGTTTCCGACCTGCCCGAAGGCGAAGCCCTCCGCTTGAACGGCCCTGTGCCCGTTTCGGTCTTCCACGCCGAGGGCGGCTACTACGCCCTCGACGACACCTGCAGCCACCAGGACGCGTCGCTCGCCGACGGCTGGATCGAGGGCTGCTTCGTCGAATGCCCGCTGCACGCGGCGCGGTTCGATCTGCGAACCGGCGCCCCGGACTGTCTTCCCGCCAAGAACGCCGTGCGCACCTATCCGGTCGTGGTCGCCGACGGCGTGATCTACGTCGACACCGAGGCGCGCCGGGAAGTGGCTTGAGATCGGTCGCCGTCGTCGGCACCTCGCTGGCGGGACTTCGTTCGGCACAGGAGTTGCGCGGTCAGGGGTTCGACGGACGGCTGGTGATGATCGGCGCCGAACCGCCGTACGACCGGCCGCCGTTGTCGAAGGAGTTCTTGCTGGGCAAGGCTTCCGCCGACGACCTCGCGCTCGCCGGACAGGACGACCTCGACGCGCTGGCCGCCGAATGGCATCTCGGCGTCCGCGCCGAAAAGTTCGGCCGCGAAGGCGTGACGCTCGGCGACGGCACCACGATCGCCGCCGACGGCTACGTCATCGCGACCGGTGCGGTGGCCAGAACCCTTGGCGCGGCAAGGAATCTGAACGGCGTCCACACCTTGCGGACGCTCGGCGACGCTGTCGCGCTGAAACGGGATCTCGTGGCGGGGCCTTCTTCGGTGGCCGTCATCGGCGCGGGATTCATCGGCGCGGAGGTCGCGTCCGCTTGCCGCCTGCTCGGCCACGAGGTCACCGTGATCGAAGCGCTGCCCGTGCCGCTCGCCGCCGTCCTCGGTGCGCGGATGGGCGCGGTCTGCGGGGAACTGCACACCGAGAACGACGTCCGGCTGATCACGGGCGTTCCCGTCGACGGCTTCACCGGAACAGGTCGTGTCACCGGTGTGCGGCTCGCCGACGGCCACGAGGTCCGCGCCGATCTCGTCGTCGCCGGAGTGGGGACGCGGCCCGCCACCGACTGGCTGACCGGTTCCGGGATCGCCGTCGACGACGGCGTGCTGGCCGATTCCGGCTGTGTCACAGCGAATCCCCGAGTGATCGCGGTGGGTGACGTCGCCAGGTACCACTGTCGTCTGCGCGGCAGGCGGGTCCGCGCCGAACATTGGACGGCGGCGGGCGAACAGCCGCGCGTCGCGGTCGCGAACCTGCTCGCCGGTTCGACCGTCACGCATTTCGCACGACACGGTTACTTTTGGTCCGATCAGTACGGAAGGCGGCTCCAATTCGCCGGAGTGGCCACGGAAGACGTGCGGATCGCCGAAGGTGACGTCGCCTCGAAGCGCTTCGTCGCGACCTATCACCGCGACGACGTCCTGACCGGCGTCTTCGCGATCGACTCCCCACGGCCGTTCACCAGGCTCCGACGTGCTCTCTAGGGCCCGAAGACCCTACTCGGATGGAGCAATTTGCCCGATTCGATGATCTTTCTGGTGGTCACATCGCCGGGTCGCGCGCCTGCGCGGGGAAACTAGTGCGAACATAGGTTTATGAAGGCACGTGTTCTGGTCGTCGACGACGACCCTGCTCTCGCGGAGATGCTCACCATCGTGCTGCGTGGGGAGGGGTTCGACACAGCCGTCGTCGCCGACGGCTCACGTGCGCTGCCCGCGCTCCGTGAGCTGAAACCCGACCTGGTCCTCCTCGACCTCATGCTGCCCGGGATGAACGGCATCGACGTCTGCAAGGCGATCCGCGCCGAGTCCGGTGTGCCGATCGTGATGCTCACCGCCAAGAGCGACACCGTGGACATCGTCCTCGGGCTCGAGTCGGGGGCCGACGACTACGTGGTCAAGCCCTTCAAACCGAAGGAACTCGTGGCCCGCGTCCGTGCCAGGATGCGCCGCACCGAGGCCGAGCCCGCCGAGTCGCTGACGATCGGCGACCTCGCGATCGACGTCCCCGGCCACGAGGTGACGCGGGAGGGCAAGGCCATCCCGCTGACCCCGCTGGAGTTCGACCTCCTGGTCGCGCTCGCCCGCAAGCCGCGTCAGGTGTTCACCCGCGAGGTGCTCCTCGAGCAGGTGTGGGGTTACCGCCACGCCGCCGACACCCGTCTGGTGAACGTGCACGTCCAGCGGCTGCGCTCGAAGGTGGAGAAGGACCCGGAACACCCCGAGGTGGTGTTGACCGTTCGCGGCGTCGGCTACAAGGCCGGCCCGCCGTGACCACCCCATGAGCGGACGCTTGCGAAGGCTTGCCCAAACCACGATGCGCCACCTCCGGCGCATCGTGGTTTTCGTGCGTCGCAAGGTCGTCTCGTTCAACGAACTGTGGCGGCATTCGCTGCAGTTCCGGGTCACCGTGTCCACGCTGGCGCTCTCGTCGGCCGTGGTGTTCGTACTGGGCATGGTGCTGCAGAACCAGATCACCGAACGGCTGCTCGAGACCAAGCAGAACGCGGCGATCGCGCAGACAAGGGCGGTCGTCGAGACCGCGGCCAATGAGCTGGTCGGCGTCGGCACCGAATCCCCGGACGCGATGACGGCGCGGCTGAACAACGCGCTGAAGAAGATCACCAGCACCACGACGGCGAAGGACGGCGCCGGATCGGCGGCGGGCACCTTCGATCCGGTGCTGGCCGCGGGCGGCCGCGACCAGTCGAGCAGGCCCGCCGCCGCGGGCCCGTACGAAAAGGTGCCGGTACGGCTGCGCCAGTTCGTGGAGACCGAGCAGGTCAGCTTCCTGATGCACACGGTCACCGAGGCCGACGGCGGCAAGACGACGTATCTGATCGTCGGCGCGCCGGTGACCACGATGATCAACCCGCTCCAGCTCTACCTGCTGTACCCGCTGACCAGCGAGCAGAACACCGTCTCGACCGTGCAGAACACGCTGCTCGTCGGCGGTCTCGTGCTGCTGCTCCTGCTGGCCGGGATCACGAACCTGGTCACCAGACAGGTGGTCCGGCCGGTCCGGGAGGCCGCCGCGGCGGCCGAACAGTTCGCGGGCGGCGAGCTCGACCAGCGGCTCGCCGTGCTCGGCGAGGACGATCTCGCCAAACTCGCCGTGTCCTACAACGAGATGGCCGCGAGTATCCAGCGGCAGATCCGCCAGCTGGAGGAGTTCGGCGGATTGCAACGCCGGTTCACCTCCGACGTCTCGCACGAACTGCGCACCCCGTTGACCACCGTCCGGATGGCCGCCGACGTGCTCCACGCGTCGCGCGAGCAGTTCCCGGCCGGGCTCGCCCGCTCCACCGAACTGCTGGTCGACGAACTCGACCGGTTCGAGGCACTGCTCGGCGACCTGCTGGAGATCAGCAGGCTCGACGCCGGGGTCGAGGAGCTTTCGGCCGAGCTGATCGACGTCCGGCCGATCGCGACCAGGGCCGTCGAACAGGTCCGGGTGATCGCGGGCAACGCGGGCAGTTCGGTCGAGCTGATCCTGCCGGACGAGGAGGCGCCCGCCGAGGTCGACGCGCGCCGCGTCGAGCGGATCCTGCGCAACCTGCTGGCCAACGCGGTCGACCACAGCGAAGGGAACCCAGTGGTGCTGACACTGGCGGTCAACGAGACCGCGGTCGCCATCACGGTGCGGGACCACGGTGTCGGGCTCCAGCCCGGCGAGGCGGAACTGGTGTTCAACCGCTTCTGGCGGGCCGACCCGTCCCGCAACCGCCGGACCGGCGGCACCGGGCTCGGCCTCGCGATCAGCCAGGAGGACGCCCGGTTGCACGGCGGCCTGCTCGACGCGTGGGGCGAGACCGGCCACGGCGCCTGCTTCCGGCTCGTGCTGCCCCGGCAGCAGGACACGCCGATGGGGGAGAGCCCGCTGGTCCTGCCGCCGCCCGATCACCAGGGGACCGATCCGCACGGGTCGTCCGGACTGCTCGAGGTCCGCCCCGCCCCCGACGCGATCCTCGCCGAACCCGAGGAGGTGGGCCGGTGAAGCGGCTGCTGCCCCTGCTCGCGGCGTTCCTGCTGGTCGCGGGCTGCGCGAACATCCCGCTCGAATCCCAGCCCGTCGCCGTCCCCGGGGAAAAACCGGGACAGGCACCGGCGGACGTCGCCGAACCGGTGGCCGGGATCGACCCGCTGACCGTCACCCGCCAGTTCATCCGCAACTCCGCGACGCCGGGCACGGCGAACGCCGACGCGCGGGTCTACCTCGACGAAGAGGCCCGCCGCAACTGGAAGCCGTCGCCGGGGCTGACGATCATCGACAACACCTTCGGCACCGTTTACGACACTTCGTCGCCCTCGGCGAACCCGGACGAGCAGATGGTGAACGTCCGCGGGTTCAAACTCGGCAACCTGAGTCCCGACAGCGCGTTCATCCCGGTGAAGGCCGAGTACTCGCAGCAGTTCAAGCTGCGGAAGCAGCCGAACGGCCAATGGCGGATCGTGGACCCGCCGCAGGAACTCGCCGTCATCGACGAGGATTTCGCGACCAACTACTTCCGGGTGCCGATCAGCTTCTACTCGCCCGACTCCGGCGCCTTCGTCCCGGACCTCCGGTACGTCGCGGCGAAACCGCAGGCCGGATTGCCCGGCCGGGTGATGGACCTGGTGCTGCAGGGACCGTCGGAAGGGTTGAAGGGCGCGGTCAAGGACCTCCTCGGCGACCAGGTCACCACCGAGTCCAACGTCCGCAGCACGGACGACGGGACACTGGACATCAACCTGACCGGCGTCGGCGGGGCCAGCCTCGCGGACCGGAGCCTGATCGCCGCACAGATCGTCCTCTCGTTGCAGACGGTGACGCTGAGCCGGATCCGGCTGCTCGCCGACGGCACCGCGCTGGTGCCCGAACACGAATACTGGCGCTCCAGCGAACTGCCCAACTACAACGTGGACATCGCGCCCAACTCGGAGCTGCTGGGACTGATGACCGTGAACGGACGGGTCCGGTCGCTCGGCGACGGGGCGCCGGTCGGCGGGCCCGCGGGCAACGGCGGGTACAAGGTCGTCAGCGCCGCGCAGTCCGTCGACGGCAAACGGCTCGCGGTGGTCGAAGAACGCGAAGGCAGACAGTGGCTGCGGGTCGGCGACCTCGGGCACGACCTCGGTTCGGTGGACCTGTTCGGCGGCAGCCTGAGCCGTCCCACCTGGCGGCCGGTCGCCCGCGGCGGCGGCGGGATTTCGGGCGAGGTCTGGACGGTCGTCGACCACAACACCGTCGCCAGGGTCACCCTGGCCGCCGACGGCCGCTGGGTGAAGGCCGGCGTCGACGCGACCATGCTCACCAGCCTCGGCCAGATCACCGAACTGCGTCTTTCGCGCGACGGCTCACGGCTGGCCGCGGTCGTCAACGGGCAGCTGGTGGTCGCGTCGATCGTGCGGACGGCGGATTCGGTGGCGCTGCGGGCGCCGCGGAAACTGCAGGAACGCGACCTCAAGGACGTCGTCGACGTCGACTGGGCGACCCAGGACCACCTGATCGCCGCGACGTCGTCGAGCACCCTGCCGGTGGTCAAGGTGCCGCTGGACGGGCAGCGGATGGACACCTTCAGCGGTTCGAACCTGACCCCGCCGGTGCACGGCGTCACCGCGGCCCCGAGCAGGCAGAACCTGGTCGCGGACGCGGGCGGGCTGTGGGTCGCGTCCGAACTGGGCGAGGTGTGGCGGCCGCAGGCGCACACCGTCACCGACGCGGACCCGTTCTACCCGGGCTGAGGCTTCTCCGAAAGTACATGAAGGCCCCCTTCCTTGCGCCTGGCGCAAGGAAGGGGGCCTTCATGTACTTGGCGCCGTCTTCGCGGCGGCGCTGCTGGGGGAGCAAGGGACCTTTAGTATCGCTAGCTTTCCTAGCGTCGCTAGCGAAATCCGGGCGCCGAAAGTCCGTGAAGGACTCCTTGAGGGACCCAGAGTCCCTCAAGGAGTCCTTCACGGACCGCGCCCTAGGGTGAGCCAGGGCGGTCAGGAGAGGCGAAGGTGCGCAGCGACGCGAAGGCGCGTAGCGCGCGAAGGCACCGGAAGTGGCGAAGGAGCGTCTCCGCAACAGCCGCAGCTTTCTCCGGAACTGCTGCCATGACTGGCCCCTTCAGGCCGGAAAGTGTCCAAACAGGACCTGTCACGACATAACGGGCCCCGGAACTGTCGGAGCCCAGGCCGACACTCGCTCCATGTCCAAAATCCTCGATCTCCTCATCCCCGCCCGCTGCGCGTCCTGCGGAGTGCCGGGCGCGCCCTGTTGTGCGACCTGTCAGGCCGTCTGGGGTTCGCTCAGCGAGATCACCCGAGGCCCGACGGCGGGCCTCGTGCCCGTCTACGCCCTGGCCCGGTACGCCGACGAAGCCCGTCGCCTGATCCTCGCCTACAAGGAACGCGGCCGCCGCGACCTCGCGCCGTCCCTGGGGCGGGCGGTCGCCGACGTCCTGGAGCAGTTGCCGGGCGAGCCACGCGGCCCTTGTCTCGTCCCCGTCCCATCGAGACGGCACGCCTCGCGTGTCCGAGGCGGACCGCACGTCCAGCGTGTCGCCGAAGAATGCGCGAAAGTGCATGTGAGCAAAGGAAAACCGGTGACGGTGTCGCCGGTCCTCAAGCTCGGCGCCGGGGTCCGCGACGCCGTCGGGCTCACCCGTGTCGAGCGGGCGGCGAACCTCGCCGGTCGCATTCGCCTCCTCCGTGGGGACTGTCCAAAGGAAGTCGTACTTCTTGACGACGTGATCACAACCGGAGCGACCGTCGCCGCTTGTGCGCGCCTTTTGGGTGTAAACGGAATTCACGTTTCCGCGGTGATCGCACTGGCCGCCGCCGGGTGATCGAGGTGTCACCTACAAGAGTGATGAATGATCGGGAACGCGAATGGGTACATGGGCGTTGACGAGATATGAGGGACCTTCCGGGGAACACTCCAACGGCCCGCCACTCCACCGGGGTGGCGGCGGTTTCCCCCGGGAGCGTCACCCTCGGCTTTTTCCTGTCCGAAGGCTTGCGCCGTCCGCGTGAAAACAAATCACGGGGACGACGCCCGACAGGCCGGATTGTCCCGCTGGTCGCACCGTCGCCGTCGCATGCGGTGACGGGGTCTCACGTCCTGATATCCCCCGGCTCGGGGGCTGTTGCTCGCGGCGTGTTAGAGCTAACGTGCAGCGCTATCAGCAATCCCGGCAGGCAGGGAGGTGACCAGCCCATGTCCCTGGCGCCGGAGCCGCGCTGAGTCCGCGCTCGGACATCCGACACGAGACGTCGTGACCGTATGCCGAGTTCCCTCATCGCCCGCGATCCGGGCTTCGTCCCCGCTTTACCGGCGCCCTAGTGAACACATCTACAGCTCGCAGTCATTTCAGCGAGGGAGGTCGTGTATGGACATCGTCGTTAAGGGCCGCAACGTGGAGGTGCCCGACCACTATCGGGCACTTGTCAGCGAAAAGCTGGCCCGGCTAGAGCGCTACGACAAGAAGGTCATCCGATACGACGTGGAGCTCTTCCATGAGCCCAATCGCCGGCAGTCGAAGAACTGCCAGCGCGTCGAAATCACCGGGAAGGGCCGAGGCCCCGCCGTACGCGCCGAAGCGTGTGCCGGCGACTTCTACGCAGCGCTGGATTCCGCACTGAACAAGCTCGAAAACAGGTTGCGGAAGACACACGACCGCCGGCGCGTGCACTACGGCCGCAGCCGCCCGGAATCCGTCGCCGAGGCGACCTCGATGGCGGCCGCCGGTGGCATGACCACCGACACCCGGCATCTGGCGGGAACCGCTGTACTCGAAGCGCCCGAGGCCGAACCCCTGGCCAACGGTTTCGCTGTCGAGAGCGGTGAAGAGTTCGAGATGCCCCAGCAGCGCTGGGATGACGGGGTGACCGAACACCAGCCCGGTCGCATCGTCCGCGAGAAGAAACACGACGCGGAGCCCATGACGGTCGACCAGGCTCTCTATGAGATGGAACTGGTCGGTCACGACTTCTATCTGTTCAACGACTCCGACGCCGGGTGCCCGAGCGTCGTCTACCGGAGGCGAGGCTTCGACTACGGCGTCATCCGGCTGAGTTAGCCGGCCCCTACGTCCACGACGGCGGCCCGCACGCGTCCCGTGCGGGCCGCTGTCGTGTCCGGATCGGCCGGGATACGCCCCCGCTCGGTCAGGTACCGACCGACGGTGCGTGCGCGAACACCGAGGTGTTCCCTACGATGGGGTCGGACGGTGGTGCGTTACCCGGCACCACCGCGTACGAGATTGCCCGGGACCGGCTCGGGTGCGATCACAATCAGCTAGTGAGGTCGACCGGATGGTGCTGAACCGCCTGCTCCGCGCGGGCGAGGGCAAAATGGTGAAGCGGCTGCGACACATCGCCGATCACATCAACACCCTCGAAGACGACGTCAAGGAACTTTCGGACACCGCGTTGCGGGCCAAGACCGACGAGTTCCGTAAACGGCACGCGGACGGCGAGTCCCTCGACGACCTCCTGCCGGAGGCCTTCGCGGTGGCGAGGGAGGCGGCCTGGCGCGTGCTCGGCCAGCGGCCCTACGACGTCCAGCTGATGGGCGGCGCCGCGCTGCACCTCGGCCAGGTGTCCGAGATGAAGACCGGTGAGGGCAAGACCCTGACCCAGGTGCTTCCCGCGTACCTGAACGGGCTGTCCGGCAAAGGCGTGCACGTCATCACGGTGAACGACTACCTCGCCAAACGTGACGCCGAGTGGATGGGCCGTATCCACCGCTTCCTCGGCCTCGAGGTCGGGATCATCCTGGCCGACCAGACGCCCGCGGTCCGCCGCGAGCAGTACGCCGCCGACATCACGCACGGTACGAACAACGAGTTCGGCTTCGACTACCTCCGCGACAACATGGCGTGGAGCCTCGAAGACTGCGTGCAGCGCGGCCACAACTTCGCGATCGTCGACGAGGTGGACTCCATCCTCATCGACGAGGCCAGGACGCCGCTGATCATCTCCGGCCCGGCCGACCAGTCGTCGCGCTGGTACGTCGAGTTCGCCCGGATGACCCCGCTGATGAAGCCGGACATCCACTACGAGGTGGACATCCGCAAGCGCACCGTCGGTGTCACCGAGAAGGGTGTCGCGTTCGTCGAGGACCAGCTCGGCATCGAAAACCTCTACGAGGCCGCGAACACGCCGCTGGTCGGCTACCTGAACAACGCGCTGAAGGTCAAGGAGCTCTACAAGCGCGACAAGGACTACATCGTCCGTGACGGCGAAGTCCTCATCGTCGACGAGTTCACCGGCCGCATCCTGCACGGCCGCCGCTACAACGAGGGCATGCACCAGGCGATCGAGGCCAAGGAAAACGTCGAGATCAAGGCCGAGAACCAGACGCTCGCCACGATCACGCTGCAGAACTACTTCCGGCTCTACGACAAGCTGTCGGGCATGACCGGTACCGCCGAGACCGAGGCGGCCGAGTTCCACCAGACCTACAAGCTGGGTGTGGTGCCGATCCCGACCAACAAGCCGATGGTCCGCGCCGACCAGGCCGACCTGATCTACAAGACCGAGCAGTCCAAGTTCGAGGCCGTCGCCGAGGACATCGCCGAGCGGCACGAGAAGGGCCAGCCGGTACTGGTCGGCACCACGAGTGTCGAGAAGTCCGAGCACCTGTCGAAGCTGCTGCTCAAGCTGGGTGTCCCGCACGAGGTCCTCAACGCCAAGCACCACGACCGGGAGGCGCTGATCGTCGCCCGCGCGGGGCGCAAGGGCGCGGTCACCGTCGCCACCAACATGGCGGGCCGCGGTACCGACATCGTGCTCGGCGGCAACCCGGACATCATCGCCGACGAGGTGCTGCGCGACCGTGGTCTCGACCCGGTGGAGCACTCCGAGGAGTACGAGGCCGCTTGGCCGAAGGTGCTCGAAGACATCCAGGCGGAGACCAAGGCCGAGGCCGAGGAGGTCCGCGAGGCAGGCGGCCTGTACGTGCTCGGCACCGAGCGGCACGAGTCCCGCCGCATCGACAACCAGCTCCGCGGTCGGTCCGGCCGTCAGGGCGACCCGGGCGAGTCCCGGTTCTACCTGTCGCTCGGTGACGAGCTCATGCGCCGCTTCAACGCGACGATGGTCGAGCGGGTCATGACCACCATGCGGCTGCCGGACGACGTGCCGATCGAGCACAAGATGGTCTCCAAGGCGATCAAGAGCGCTCAGACGCAGGTCGAGCAGCAGAACATGGAGATCCGCAAGAACGTCCTCAAGTACGACGAGGTCATGAACGAGCAGCGCAAGGTGATCTACGCCGAGCGCCTGCGCGTCCTCGAGGGCGAGGATCTTCGCGAGCAGATCGAGCACATGCTGGTCGACGTCATCAACGCGTACGTCACCGAAGAGACCTCTTCTGGCTACGCCGAGGACTGGGACCACGAGAAGCTGTGGACGGCGCTCAAGACGCTGTACCCGGTCAAGGTCACCTGGGAAGAGCTCACCGAGGACGACGACCTCGACGCCGACAGTCTGCGTCAGGCGCTGCTCGAAGACGCCCACCGCGCGTACGACGAGCGTGAGGCCGACATCGACGCCAAGGTCGGCGAAGGCGCGATGCGCAGCCTGGAACGCCAGGTGATGCTCACCGTGCTCGACCGCAAGTGGCGTGAGCACCTCTACGAGATGGACTATCTCAAGGAGGGCATCGGCATGCGGGCCCTCGCCCAGCGCGACCCGGTCATCGAGTACCAGCGCGAGGGCTACGACATGTTCCGCGCGATGCTGGAGTCGCTGAAGGAGGAGGCCGTCGGCTTCCTGTTCAACCTCCAGGTCGAGCAGGCCGAACCCGCCACGCCGTCGCCGGAGTCCGCGTCCGCGCTGCCCGCCGGTGTCGGCTCCGGGAACGGCCAGGCCGCCAACGGCGACGGACGGCACGCCCGTCCGACGCCGCCGCAGGGTCCGGCGACCGACACCGAATCCGTGCCGTCCGCCTTGCGGGGCAAGGGACTCGGCGGCGGTTCGCAGTCCGGGCTGACCATGTCGGGCCCGTCCGAGGACGGCGGCGTCGAGTCGCATTCGGACGGTGGCGCGAGCGACAGCGGTGACCAGAGCGGAACCCGCCGGGAGCGCCGTGCCGCGCAGCGCGCCTCCCAGAAGAAGGGCAAGAAGGGCCCGCGCCGCTAAAAGCGACCAAGCGCGTGAAGGCCCCCTTCCCTCGGCTCAACCGAGGGAAGGGGGCCTTCACGCGCATCAGGCAGCGAGCGCGGAGACCCGGCGCGGCGGCTTCAGCAGGTGGAAGCGGGTGCACACCCAGCCCGACGGCGTCCGCTCGAAGCGGGCGGCCAAGGCGAGGCAGCGGTCGTTCTGTTCGACGGTCGCGCAGGCCTCGATGACGCCGTCCGCGGGATGGCACAGGTGGATCGACTTCGGCCGGTAGCCGCCCGGTGGGCGGCGTCGGCCCCGGTCGAGCAGCGCGCTGTGGAGCGCGGGGTCGAGGATCGGCCGCACTTGGACCGCCGGACGGCGTCCGTCGCAGGCTTCGAGGATGGTGGTCAGCAGCCTGCCGACCTGCCGCCCGTCCAGGGTGTCGGGCCGTGGCTCCGGTACCTCCACGATCTTTTCGCCGGACAGCGGCAGATCGAGCACGAGCTGGTTGTCCGGCGGCGCCACCCGGTGCACCGCCCTGCCCGGCCTTCCGGCGATCCGGTACGGCGGTTCGAATGGCTCAAGCCGTCTCAGTACGTACGAACCCATCAGACAATCCCCCTCCGCGGCCCCCTCGGCCACGCCCAGCAAGTAAGGGACCGGTGGCAGGCCGACCGGCGACAGGAACCGCCCGAGAGGATGAACCGTGCGGTGATCGCTTGTGTACGGTGGGCCGGTGCTGAAAGGGCTGGTCATCGACTACGTCGGGGTGCTCACGGACGACGGCGCGGACGAGCTGTACGCCTATCTGCGGGCGGCCAGGGAGCGCGGTATCAAAACGGCCTTGCTGTCGAACGCTCCCGGCGCGTCGGACGAGGCCAAGCGGTCGCTCGCCCCGTTCTTCGACGCGCTCGTCTTCTCCGGCGAGGTCGGCGTGGCCAAACCCGAACGCGAGGTCTACCTGCTCACGGCGGGGTTGCTCGACCTGCCCGCCGACCGATGCGTGTTCGTCGACGACGCGGCGCACAACGTCCGCGCCGCGGTGTCGGCAGGGATGGCGGGAGTGCACCACACGTCGGTCGAGGAGACGCTGACCGAGCTCAGCGCTTTGTTCCCGAAGCCGTAGCCCGGCGCACCAGCTCGAAGGACAGCACCGCGGCGGCGGCCGAGACGTTGAGCGACTCGACCTCGCCGGGCATCGGGATCGACAGCCATTCGGTCACCAGTTCGCCGACCTCGGCGCCGACCCCGTTCGTCTCCCCGCCCAGTACGAAGGCCGCGCGCTGCGGCAGCTCGACGTCGAACACCGAACTGCGTGCCGAAGCGCCCAGCGCGTAGATGCCGTATCCGGCTTCGGTGAGCATTTCGGCCGCTTCGCGCGCGCTGCCGCACCGCAGCACCGGCGCGCGGAACGCGACCCCGGCCGAAGCCTTGACCACCATCGGGTCGAGGGCGGCGACCCCGCGCCGCGGCACCACGACACCTTCCAGCCCGGCGGCGGTCGCCGTGCGCAGGATCATCCCGACGTTCGCCGGGGTGGTGATTCCGTCGAGCAGCAGCACCCGCGACGGCGGCCTGCCGTCGGAAAGGGCCGCGTGCAGCGACCGCATTCGCGGGGCGACGACGTCGGCCAGCACCCCTTGGTCCTGTTTGCCGTTGCCGGCCAGCACCTTGACGCGGTGCGCGCTCGCCCGCTGCACCGGCACCCCGGCGGCCTTGGCAGCACGCTCGATCTCGGCGGCGTTCGGCCCGCGCACGGTGTCGGCGAGAATCACCTTGTCCACCTCGAGCGCCGCGTCGTCCAACGCCTCGAGCACCGGTTTGCGCCCGTACACCGTCAGGAACCGGTCCTTCGGCGAGATCACCGACTCATCACCCACACCGGCGAGTGTCCCACTATGTAAGGATCGGCCCATGCCCGACCGCCTCTCCGCGCTCGACGCCTCGTTCCTGTACGTGGAAGACCACTCGACCCCCATGCACGTCGGTGGAGTGGCGGTCTTCGAGCGACCGCGCGACGGCTTCACCCACGAGCAGCTGCTGGACCTCATCGGGCAGCGGCTGGCGTTCCTGCCGCGCTACCGGCAGCGGGTGCTGGAGGTACCGGGGCATCTCGCGCGGCCGGTGTGGGTCGACGACGTCGACTTCGACCTGAACTACCACGTCCGCCGGTCCGCGCTGCCGCAGCCGGGCTCCGACGGCCAGCTGTTCGATCTCGTGGCCCGGCTGATGTCGAGGCGGCTCGACCCGGGAAGGCCGCTCTGGGAGGCGTACTTCGTCGAGGGGCTCGCGGGGGATCGCGTCGCGCTGGTGACCAAGACGCATCAGTCGGTCGTGGACGGGCTCGGCACCATCGAACTCGGCCAGCTGATCCTCGACGCCACCCCGCAAGAGCCGGAACCGTTCGACGACAACTGGCATCCGCGCCGGGAACCGAGCCGAACCCAGCTGATCCTCGACGCGGTCGCCGAGACCGTGCAGCGGCCGACGGAGCTGGTGGAGAACGTCCGGTCCATCGCCCACGACGCCACCGCGATGGCGGGCAAGGTCACCGAAACGGTGGGCGACGTCGCGTCGGCGCTGAAGACGATGGTGCATCCGGCGCCGTCCGGGCCGCTCAACGTCCGCACTTCCGGCGGCCGGATGTTCGCCGTGGTCCGCACGCGGCTGGAGGATTTCCGCAAGGTCCGCGCGGACCACGGAGGTACGGTCAACGACGTCGTGCTCGCGGCGATCACCGGTGCGCTGCGGGAATGGCTGCTCTCCCGCGGTTCGAACCTGACGGCGACGACCACCGTGCGCGCGCTGGTGCCGATGGCCGTCCGCGACGCCGAGACGGCCGAATACTCGACGCCCGCCCTGGTCGGGAACCAGGTCGACGCCTATCTGGTGGATCTCCCGGTCGGCGAGCCGAACGCGGTCCTGCGGTTGCAGCACATCGGCCACGCGATGGCGGACCACCTCGACTCCGGCCGTTCGGTCGCCGCGCGCGGGCTGCTGACGGTCGGTGGCTTCGCGCCGGCGACGCTGCATTCGCTGGGCGCGCGGGCGGCCGGGTCGATGTCGGGGCGCATCTTCAACGTGCTGATCACGAACTCGCCGGGCCCGCAGGTGCCGCTCTACGCGGGACAGGCGAAGATGGTGGAGATGTTCCCGGTCATGCCGCTGGTGCGCAATCAGGCGCTGGCGATCGGGGTCACCTCGTATCACGGGGGTGTCTACTTCGGACTGAACGGCGACCGCAAGGCCGTGTCCGATGTGGACCTGCTCGCCGGGATGATCGAGGAATCGTTGGAAGAGCTGAAGGGTGCGCACTGGTGAGGGTCTATCTACCGGCGACGATCGCGATGCTCCGTGAGCTCGAAACCTCGGGAGAGTTCCGGGCACGCAGCGGCACGGGATTCGCGCTGACCCCGGCGCTGCGGGAGTCCTACGCCAGCGGATCCGACGAAGAACTCGAGTACGCCGCGCTGCTCGACGCCGCCAGGGCGTCGCTCCGGCTGATCGAGGCCGAGGAGAAGCCCGAGCCGCGGCGGGTGGTGATCTCGGCCGACGTCGAGGAGGTCACGCTGCGCCCGGATCTCGACGCCGCCGTCGTCCGGCTGTCCGGGCCGGTGAAGATCGCCGACGTCGCCGCGATCCACGTCGACGCCGCGGAGGCCGCGGAGTCGGTGCAGGCCGCCGCCGCGGTGATCGACCAGGCGGACCTCGGCGACCCGGACGCGGAATTCACCCTCGGCGACGCCGAGGACCACGAACTCGCCTGGTACGCGCCCCAAGAGCTCCCGTTCCTGCTGGAACTCCTGTAGCCACCCTCGCAATTCGGCACCTGCTTGCGATCGTTGCGCGCGCAACGATCGCAAGCAGGTGCCGAATTGCGAGGGTTCTAGAACCAGGACGGGCCGGGCACCGGGCGTTCGGGCCGCCAGCCGGTCGCTTCGGTGAGCCGGGTCGAGACGACCCGCTGCGAACGCGCCAGTACCGACATCAGGCCCAGCCGGTTCGCCATCCACTTCGGCACCGCGCGCGGCCGCCGGACACCGGCCGCGACGGCCATCGCCTCGCCGAGTTCCTGCTTCCGCACCGGATCCGCCGCCAGGTTGTAGACGCCGCTCGGCGCCCGCAGCGCCGCGATCGCGCCCGCCGCCGCGTCGTCGGGGTGGATCGGCGCGGTCCAGTCGGTCCGGCGGCCGAAGATCAGCGGCGAACCGCGCCGCGCGGCCGCCAGCATCATCGTGGTCATCGCGTCGTCTCCGACCAGGAGCCCGATCCGCAGCCGGATCGCGGTGCGGCCCTCGTCCGCCAGTTCCGCGATGTTCGCGTGTGCAACCGTCGAAGACGCGATGTTGCCGCGCAGCGCGAGAGGCGCGTCCTCGTCCAGTTCCTCGTCGCCGCCGTCGGCGTAGACGAACGAAATCCCTTCCTGCACCACGATTCCCAGCTCGTCGACCCGTCGGGCGGCGTCGGCGAGGGTCCGGCTGCCGTTGATCCGCACCCGGTCGTTCTCCGCCCAGCCGGACAACGTCATCGCGTGGCGCGCGTCCGGGATCCGCGTCGCGACGTTCACCACCGCGTCGTGCCCGTTCAGCGCGCCTGCCAGCGAATCGACGTCGAACAACGAGCCCTGCACCGGTTTCGCCCCGGTCGCCCGCACCGCGGCGACGCGGTCCACACCGCGGGCCAGCCCGCTCACCTCGTGGCCATCGGCCAGCAGCCGACGCACCAGCGGACGTCCCAGCACCCCGGTCGCCCCGATCACCATCACGCGCATGTTCATTCCTCCTGTCGCCTTCACAAGAGGGACGAGACGGGTCCGGGGAACGTGACCGGGTCAGCCTGCCGGGATCTCCCCGATCTCCTCCGGCGGCGGCGCCTGGATGTCGGCCTGCGTACCCCATTCGCGGTAGCGCGCGACGATCCGGGCCATCGCGCTGTCCGGGACGCCGGAAGCGGCGAGGACGGGGGCGAGGTCGAGCACGATCTGCAGCGGCTGGTGCGCGTCGTCGAGCCAGACCTCCATGGGGATCTTCCCGAGTTTGCCGTGCAGCTCGCCGACGGCTTCCGCCGACAACCCGGCGGGCAGGTCACCGCCCAGCGCGGCCATGTCGACGTCGAGCCGGTAGCGCTCGGCGGACACGCCGTCGAGTTCGGCGTGTCCCGATTCGGTGAGCGTGCCCGCCCGCCGGACCTGGTCGAGCGCGCGGGCCGGATCGTTCTGCTTGGCCAGCTGGTCGATGCTGCCGCCGGCGACCTGCGAGAACGGGTCCGCGCCGTCGGGGGACACCTTGACCCAGGGTTTTCCGCCGGGAACGTCCTCACGGGCGGCCTCGGGAACCTTGGCGAAGACGGTCTTGTCGACCAGCCGTAGTTCGAGCGCCTCGCCGAGGAAGTCCGTGGTCATGGCCAGTGCGGTGCCCGTCCCCGCGACCCGCGCCTGCCCCTGGCTCTTCGACCGCATCGTGCCCGCCGTGACGTCCGTGGCGAACTTCGCCGCCTTGCCGTCCATGGCGGACATGGCCCCGTCGGCGAGCGCGCGGGCGTCGGCGAACGAGACGGTCTCGCCGTCGCACGCGCCGAGCAGCGCGCCGAGTACGAGCACGACGGTCGACAGGGCCGTTCTTCGCATGAGGACCTGCTTTCACAGTGCGGGCACCCAAGCGAAACACAGCCGCGGACCTCGCCCCGATCGGGGGAACGGCTCAGCGGCTGTCGCCGACCGCCTCGGGCGGCGGCGCGATGATCACCACGTCCGAAGCCCAGCTTTCGTACTTCACCGTGGCTTTGTCGACGCTGACCTGCACCGGACGCTGCTCGGCGTCCAGCCACACCTCGGCGGGGGCGCCGCCGAGATCGAGGACGTAGTGCGTGGCGGCCGTGCCGTTCACGTCGGCCGGTCCGGACTTGGTGACCTTGCCCGATTTCGCGATCCGGTCGATCGTGCGGGTGGGATCCATCGTCTCGACGACCTTCGTCATCAGCGCGCCGTTGGCCGCGGAGAGCGCGTCCTTGCCGTCGGCGGTGATCTTGACCCATTCCTTGCCGCCCCTGTTCTCCTGGAGCTGGGCGTCCGACAGGTGGTAGTAGAGGACGCCGTCGGCGAAGATCAGGTCCCGTTTCTCACCGGCGACCTCGGCGACCATGGAGAACTTGCTGTTCGGACCCTCATAGAGCCCGGAACTGGTGACGACGACCTTGCGGCCGTCCTCCGAGGTGGTCTCGAGCGCGACTTTGGACGAACGCGCCTTCTGGGTGCCCGCGGCGGCGGCCGAAGCCAGCTGCGCCGCGTCCTGCGCGGGTGGCGCCGCCGGTTGCTCTCCACCGGAGCAGCCGCCCAGCAGTAGGAGAGCGGTACAGACGACGGCGAATCCGGTGGCACGCATAGGACTCCCTCGGGTGAATGGTCTGTACCACCACCGTAGTGCCTGTCGCGTGAATTTCCACCGTCCGAATGTCGGGGCGAGGTGGGTCAAGTTGGTCGTGAGTGGCGATTCGGGTTAGAACCCGAATCGCCACTCACGACCACCCGTACCGAGGCGTCACCGCCGCCCTCCCCGCTCGCCGAACGCGTGAAGGCCCCCTTCCCTCGGCTGAACCGTGGGAAGGGGGCCTTCACGCGTGCGAGCAGCTAGCCGCTTACCGGCCGCCGGCCTTCTTCATGATCTCCGCCAGGTCGCCGACCTGGTCGGCGGGCGGGGCGGTGACGGTGATCGGCGTGCCCCAGTCGGTGTACTTGATCGTGGCCTTCGCCGAGCCCTCACCGGGAGCGCCCAGGGCCTTCATGAACGCGGTCTGGTCCATGGTGACCTGCAGCGGAAGGTTGTCGGCGTTGAGCCACAGCTCGGTGGGGATGGTGACGTTCTTGCCCTTGAGCTTCGCGTCGATCTGCTTCTGCGCCTCGGGCGGGAGCGGCACACCGGCCTCGCCGACGACGAGCGCGATCGCCTTCTCGACCTCGATGTCGATGACGTAGTGGTTGGTCAGCTCACCGTTCAGCTGGACCTGGTCCGACTTCGTGATCTTCCCGGCCTTCGCGACCTGCTCCAGAGTGCGGGACGGGTCGCTGTCCTTGACGGCCTTCGACATCATCTTGCCGAGCAGCTGCGACATCGGGTCCTGGCCGTCGGCCGAGACCTTCACGTACTCCTTGTCGGTCTTCATCTCCGCCTTGTCGGCGGCGTCGAGCTTGAAGTACAGCGCCTTGTCGACGAACAGGATGTCCATCTTCTTGCCGTCGCTGTCCATCGACATCGAGAACTTGCTGTTCTCGCCGTCATACAGGCCCTGACCGGTCACGGTCATGGTCTGGCCGCCGGAGGAGGCCTCCATGGAGACCTTCGACGACTTGGCCTTCGTCGTGCTCTCCTTGGTGAGAGCGGCCAGCTGGACCGCGTCGCCCAGCGGTGACGAAAGCATGCTCTTCGCTTCGGAAGGAGCGGGGGCAGCCGCGCCGGGCTGCTTCTCGCCACCGCAGGCGGACAGCGCCAGGACGGCGGCCGTGGTGATGGCGGCGAGCGTGGTTACGCGCTTCAAGTGGACCCCTCAGAAAAGTTGATCTAATCCGAACGGGTTATCGCTCCAGGCCGGAATTAGTTACCGATCGTCGTCATGCCCAGCTCGGGAGCCCAAAAGCCGGCGCAACGAGCCCAGTCGCTCCGGGCTGGCGTGACCGTCGGTGACCACGTCGTCGAGCGCGCAGTCCGGGTCCGAAGGCGGGCCGAGGTGGCCGCAGCCGGAAGGGCACTCTTCGGCGGCCTCGGCGAACTCCTCGAAGGCGAGCACGATGTCGTCGGCGGTCACGTGCGCGAGCCCGAAGGAGCGGATGCCCGGCGTGTCGACCACCCAGCCGCCGCCGGGAAGGGGGAGCGCGACCGCCGCGACGGACGTGTGCCTGCCCTTGCCGACCGCGCTGACCACGCCGGTCGCCAGTCCGGCGTCCGGCACCAGCCGGTTGACCAAAGTGGACTTCCCGACGCCCGAATGCCCGACCAGTGCGGTGACCCGGTCCTTGAGCCGCCCGGTCAGTTCCTCCGGATGCTCGTCGTGCCGGGTGACCACGGCCGGGATGTCGAGGCCCGCGTAGCCGGCGAGGAGTTCGTCCGGGCTCGCGAGGTCGGCCTTCGTCAGGCAGAGGACAGGTTCGAGGCCCCCCGCGTAGCAGGCGACGAGGCAGCGGTCGATGAACCCGGTGCGCGGCGGGGGATCGGCCAGCGCGGTGACGATCAGCAACTGCTCGGCGTTGGCGACGACCACCCGTTCGAAGGGATCGGTGTCGTCCGCCGTCCGGCGCAGCACACTGGAACGTTCGTCCACCCGGATGATGCGGGCGAGGGTGTCCGGTTTGCCGCTCACGTCACCGACGATGCCGACGGTGTCGCCGACGACGACCGAGACCCGGCCCATCTCGCGGGCCCGCATCGCGGTGACGACACGCTCCGGATCCGAGTCGATCGCGCAGGTCCAGCGCCCGCGGTCCTTGCCGATGACCATCGCCGTGGAGGCGTCGGCGTGCTCGGGACGGCGTTTGCTGCGCGGCCTGGTGCCCTTGCCGGGACGGATCCGCACGTCGGTTTCGTCCAGCCTGCGCCAGTCCTTGCCAGCCAAACCGCCTCCTGCTCTTCGCGTCCCGCGGAAGAATGATCCCATGCCACTCGCCAACCCATGGTCAGCGTGTAACGATGACTTCTGATTAGGAGGTTTTCGCATGTGCGGGCGCTATGCCGCCACCAAGGATCCCGCGGCGCTGATCGACGAGTTCGCCGCGGTGGATCTGACCGAGGGCCGGATCCGGACCGATCACAACGTGGCGCCGACCAAGGACGTCCCCACCGTGGTGCAGCGGCATCCGCGGGACGCCGACGGCGCGGTGCTCGAGGACGAGCCCGCGGTCCGGTCACTGCGGATGATGCGCTGGGGACTGGTCCCGTTCTGGGCGAAGGACCCAGGAGTCGGCTCGAAGATGATCAACACGCGTGCCGAGACGGCCAAGGAGAAGCCGTCGTTCAAGAAGGCGGTCTCCGCGCGGCGTTGCCTCGTCCCCGCCGACGGCTGGTACGAGTGGCGGCGTGACGGCAAGGAGAAGCAGCCCTTCTTCATGACCGGACCGGATGACGGCTCGCTCGCGTTCGCCGGTATCTGGGAGACCTGGCGGCCGAAGGACGACAAGGACGCCGACCCGCTGATCACCTTCTCCGTGATCACCACGGACTCGGTCGGCAGGCTCACCGACATCCACCACCGCATGCCGCTGCTGATGCCACGCGAGAAGTGGGACACCTGGCTCGACCCCGACCGGTCCGACGTCACCGACCTGCTCGTCCCGCCCGCCGAGGACCTGGTCGACACGATCGAACTGCGGCCGGTGTCCAGCCTGGTCAACAACGTCCGCAACAACGGCCCGCAGCTGCTGGACCGCGTCGAACCCGCCGCGGAAAGCGCGCTCTTCGACGTGCCGAAGTCATGACGAAGCTGGAGATCGACACCGCCTACGGCCCCGCGCGGGCCGAGCTGCACTGTGCCGAGGAGGGCATCGCGGTGCTGATGCTCGGCCACGGCGCCGGCGGCGGGATCGGCGCGAAGGACCTGGTCGCGGTCACGCGGGCGGCGCAGGCGGCCGGTGTCCACGTCGCGCTCGTCGAACAGCCGTACCGGGTGGCGGGCCGCCGCGCTCCCGCACCCGCCACCCAGCTCGACACCGCCTGGCTCACCGTGGCCGACGAGATCTCCGCACACTTCGACGATCTCCCGATCGTCTTCGGCGGCAGGTCCTCCGGGGCCCGCGTCGCCTGCCGGACCGCCGCGGCGGGACAGGCGGTGGCGGTGCTCTGCCTGGCCTTCCCGGAACACCCGCCGGGGAAGCCGGAGAAGTCCCGGCAGGGCGAGTTGGACGCGGTCGAGGTCCCGACACTCGTGGTGCAGGGCGAGCGCGACCCGTTCGGCCTGCCCAAGGCGGGCCCGCATCACGAGATCGTGGTGCTCAAGGGCGACCACAACCTCAGCGCGGACCTCGAAGGCGTGTCACGCGCGGCCGCCGAGTGGCTGGAGCGTGTGCTGCGGCCGCTCACCTGAGAGCCGTCGCCGGGCGTAGTGCACGGTGACGGCCGCCAGCAACGGTCCCCAGAGCAGGAGCGGCGCGTAACAGGCCGCCATGACGATGTCGTAGACCGGCGAGTCCTCTCTGGTCCCCGGCGCCATCGAGGAATCGGCCTCGATCCAGCCGAACAGCCCCTGGACGCCCAGCCCGGTCAGCGCGAGCGCGCCCGCGGCGGCCGGGAGGATCGCCGCGAGCGGCGGGATCCGGCGGCCACGCAGCCCCGGGATCCAGCGCGGCCACACCTCACCCCACGGCCGGACGAGCCCGAGAGTGAGAAACGCGAGCGCCTCGGTGAGGAAGCTCAGGCCGAAGACATAGGCCGTGCCCCAGCCGGGGATGCCGAACTCCGCCAGCCCTTGTGTGGTGAACCCGACCGGGACGCCGAGGCCCATCGCGATCCGCCACAGCCCGGACGGCAACGTCGCCAGCAGCGTGGCGTGGGCGGCGAGGTTCGCCCACCTCGGTACGCCGGACACGGTCTCGGTCATTTCGTCGCTCCCAGGAATCGTCGTTCGTTCGCCGATGACGATTCCCGAGCGCGGCCGCGTGATCTTCCCGCTGCGGACCGACCCTCCTCCCTCGCGAGGGTGAGCGACCACCGCAAGTAGGTGACTAGTTGCGGGAGGCAGGGCTTCGCTCAGCACTGCGCCGAGTCCGGTTCGCGTTCTGTGAAGGCCCCCTTGAGGGACCCAGAGTCCCTCAAGGGGGCCTTCACGGAACACCAGCAGCGCCAGCAGGTACCCGAGCGGTGTGTGAAGGACCCCTTCAGGTACTTCGGCTTGCGGCAGGCGCGTGAGCGACCCATCGCAAGTAGGTGACTAATTGCGGGAGGGGCTTGGCGACATCGCTCAGCTCGCGATCGGGGCGACGACGGCGCCGGTCAGCCGCACCAGATCACCGGGCGCGAGTTCGACCTCCAGGCCGCGGCGTCCGGCCGAGCAGTGCACGGTCTCGAACTTCTCCGCCGAGGCGTCGATCACCACCGGCAGCCGGCTCCGGTGCCCGAGCGGCGAGATCCCGCCGAGCACGTATCCCGTCGCGCGCTGCGCGGCCGAGGGGTCGGCCATCTTCGCCTTCTTGCCGCCCGCGGCGGCCGCCAGCGCCTTCAGATCCAGCTGGCCGGTGACCGGGACCACGCCGACGGTCAGTTTCCCGTCGACCTCGGCGACCAGTGTCTTGAACACGCGTGCGGGGTCGAGCCCCAGCGCCTCGACGGCTTCGAGGCCGTACGACTCGGCCCGCGGGTCGTGGTCGTAGGCGTGCAGCATGTGTGCCACTTTCTGCTTCGCCAGCAGCGCCGTCGCCGGGGTTCCCTTGCCTGCCATGGGCGGAGTCTACGAGCGCGCCGGGAATGCCCGGCCGGGCCGCACTGTTGGAAGCCACGTGTCCACCACACTCGAAGCTCCCCGAATCCTGATCCCGCGCACGCCGGGCGGCCAGGTGATCCGTCCGCGCGTAAACTCGTCGACGTCTCATGCGCACAAGCGCATCGACGCCGATCGGGAAGGGAACGGTTTGCCGAGCACGCAGAATCCCGCGCCGGACACGGGCACGGACGCCCAAGAGGCGGCCGCGCGGGCCGAGCGCTTCGAGCGGGACGCGATGCCCCTGCTCGACCAGCTGTACTCGGCCGCCATGCGGATGACCCGGAATCCCGCCGACGCCGAGGACCTCGTCCAGGAGACGTACCTGAAGGCATACGCGGCCTTCGCGTCCTTCAAGGCGGGTACGAACCTCAAGGCGTGGATGTACCGCATCCTCACGAACACCTACATCAACGGCTATCGCAAGCGTCAGCGCCAGCCGGTGCAGCAGCCCACCGAGGAGATCACCGACTGGCAGATCGCCAAGGCGGAGAATCACACCTCCAGCGGGCTGCGCTCGGCCGAGGTCGAGGCGATGGACAACCTGCCCGACGCCGACGTCAAGGAAGCGCTGCAGAAGCTGCCCGAGGAGTTCCGCCTCGCGGTCTACCTCGCCGATGTCGAAGGTTTCGCGTACAAGGAGATCGCCGAGATCATGGACACGCCCATCGGCACCGTGATGTCCCGGCTGCACCGCGGCCGCGCCCAGCTCCGTGACCTGCTCGCCGATGTCGCCCGCGAGCGGGGCTTCATCCGCGCGGGCAAACAACAGGAGGTGGCGGGGCGATGAGCGAGGACTACTGCGCCGGCGCGGACGACAAGGTCAGGTGCGAGGAAGCCCTCGCCGACATCTACCTGCTGCTGGACAAGGAGTGCAGCGCCGAGCGCGACGCCGCCCTGCGCAAGCACATCGAGGACTGCCCGCCGTGCCTCGAGGAATACGGCATCGACGAGCACATCAAGCAGCTGCTCGCCCGTAAGTGCGGTGGCGACCACGCGCCGGACGACCTCAAGTCCCGGCTGCGGGCCTCGATCCGCCAGACCGTGCAGACCAAGGGCGCGATCACCATCGAACGCACCGAGGTCAAGATCGAGCAGACCTTCGAGTAGAGCCCCCGGACACACGAAGGCCCCCGTACCGGATCGGTGCGGGGGCCTTCGTCGTCTGATCGAATGATCAGGAGTTGGGCTTCTTGCCGTGGTTCGCGCCGTTCTTCTTACGGTCGCGACGCTTGCGGGCGCGCTTCGACATGTTTCACTCCTCGTCCGAGTGGCCCTCGCGGGGTGGTACGACACCGCTGGGCCAGGGTCAACCTCTCCAGTGTGTCATGCGGCCCTCACCCTGCTTGGATGGGGACGTGTCCACTCTTTCCGATCTGCTCGCGGAGAACACCGGCCTGTCCGGTGAGGCCGCGGATCATCTCCAGACCGTGGTCGCCGAATGGCAGCTGCTGGCCGACCTGTCCTTCGCCGACTTCCTGCTCTGGGTCGCCGTCTCGGAAGAACTTCAGCCCGACGGCGGCGACTACGTCTGCGTCGCGCACGCGCGCCCGACGACGGCGCCGACCGCCCATCCGGAGGACGTCGTCGGCTCCCGGTTCACCGTCGACGAGCATCCGCAGCTGGCGAAGGCGAGCCGCGAGGTGCGGATCTGCCGCGAAGAGGACCCACACTGGTACCGCGACCTGCCGATGCGCCGCGAGGCCATCCCGGTGGTGTTCGCCGGTACGGTGATCGCCATCCTCAGCCGCGAGACCAACCTCGCGGCCTCGCGGGTGCCGAGCCCGCTGGAAATCGCCTACCTCGGCAGCGCCGGCGACCTGTGCCAGATGATCGTCGACGGCACCTTCCCCAGCCCGGGGAACCAGACGGACACGCACACCAGCCCGCGGGTCGGCGACGGCCTCATCCGCCTCGATCCGACCGGCACCGTGGTCTTCGCCAGCCCGAACGGGTTGTCGGCGTATCACCGCATGGGGCACGAATCCGACCTGGTCGGGCAGCGCCTCGCGCCGCTGACCCGCTCGCTCATCCGTGACCCGTTCGACGCGACCGAGGTTTCGCACCGGATCATCGAAGCGCTCGACGGCAAGCCCAGCAGCCGCACGGAGGCGGATTCCCGCCGCGGCGCCGTCGTGCTGTTCCGTGCGTTGCCGCTGCGCCCCGCCGGGCAGGCCGCGGGCGCGCTCGTGCTGGTGCGCGACGTCACCGAAGTGAAGCGCCGTGACCGCGCCCTCCTTTCGAAGGACGCGACCATCCGTGAGATCCACCACCGGGTGAAGAACAACCTCCAGACCGTCGCCGCGCTGCTGCGGCTCCAGTCGCGCCGGACCTCCAGCGAGGAGGCGCGGCTCGCGCTCGGCGAATCCGTGCGCCGGGTCTCTTCGATCGCGATGGTGCACGAGGCGCTGTCCATCTCGGTGGACGAACGGGTCGATCTCGACAAACTGCTCGACAACGTCCTCCCGATGGTCGGTGAGGTCGCGACGGCCGAATCGCAGGTCGGGCTTTCGCGCAAGGGCTCGTTCGGAGTCGTCGTCGCCGAGATCGCGACGCCACTGGTGATGGTGCTGGCCGAACTGGTCCAGAACGCCATCGAGCACGCGTTCCCCGGCGGACGGCCGGGCAAGGTCGAACTCGAGGTGGAACGCTCGGCCCGCTGGCTCGACGTCGTCATCCGCGACAACGGGCGCGGACTGCCCTCGGGTTTCTCGCTGGAACGCAGCGATGGCCTCGGGTTGCAGATCGTGCGGACCCTGGTGGAGTCGGAACTGCGCGGATCGCTGTCGATCCGTGGGCTGCGCGGGGAATCCGAGGAGACCGTCGGCCGCCGTGCGGGAACCGAAGCGGCCCTGCGGATCCCGTTGTCGCGACGGCTGTGAGCTCCACCGCCACGGCGTCCGGTGTGGACTGTCGCTTTTGATCGTCCCTTGTGGACAGTCTTACCCGGACACGTTTTAGGGCCGGCGCCCGAAGAGAAAGTTGGCGCCGGCCCTGTAACGGTTCCGCGGGAGGACTTGGGAAAGTCCAGCGAAGCCATACCCCCGTGAGGGTGTGTCGGCCTCGCTTGTTAAGCTCAAGTCGGGTACGTGTCACCTCACGACGCAGGGCCATACAGCCACTGCGCCGCAGGAGTTTCCCGAAGCTTGGGGTCTTGCTCAGTTGTGAGTAATACGATGAAGCGTGCTGAGTCCGAAAGACTCAGGCAGAGGTACGCGTGCCGATGTGCGTACGACGGCGCTTCAGGGCCCGTCGCTCGTCCTCGCTCATCCCGCCCCAGACGCCTGCGTCCTGCCCGCTGGCCAAAGCCCAGGCCAGGCAGTCGGAAGCGACGGTGCAGCGGTGGCACACGGATTTCGCCTGAGTTACCTGCGACAGAGCAGGACCGCTGGTTCCCACCGGGAAGAACAGCTCGGGGTCCTCGTCTCGGCAGGCCGCGTCATGGCGCCAGTCCATGTTTCTGAGCTCCTTCATAACGGCGCGGTACTCCGCGCCATAGTCGTCATGGCGGTCGTTTTTTTGGGTGCTTGTGAATGCTTTCACGAAGCACCCGTTTCGACAAGGGTTTTCTGAAGATCGGTGAGTCAGCTCACCCGGCCGAGCGACGCTTCTGACCTGCGGTTTCGTTCCGAAACAGCCTCCCGAAGGGAAGGCCGATGCGGTGAGCGGAGGTTCTGCGTCGATGAGCGGCAGGTCGTACTTTGCCGCAGGCGATCAGCGGTCCGGTCGTCAGACGATTACCGTCAGTGCTCCCGGGACGCTGAAGAACTCCACCCTCTTCCGCTGGCCGACGAGGTCGCCGTCCACCTGGAAGTTTACCGGTTCAGCAGCGTCTATGCGGATCATCGGCAGGTCATCGTGACGAAGGAGACGTCGCCCGCGTTGGTTGCTCTTCGTGAGCAATGCCTGCCGTACATGCTTGAACACGGTGGGCAATCCCAGACCGTTCAACGCGAAAAGGCCCAGTCCGGTGTCGAACGAGCTGCCCGGGTTGAGGTGGACGGGACGGTCCCCCAGGTAACTCCACGGATCGGTGTTCGACACGAAAGCGGTCAGCACTTCGGTGGGCTCTTCGCCAGGGATCCGGACCGTGAGGGGTGGACGGCCGAGCGGAGGCCGCAGATGCGACACCACGGCGGCCCTCAGATAGAGCCCGGCGGTGGTCTGCTTGCCCCGTCGCTTGGCCACCCTGCCGACGACGTCGGCGTCCCAGCCGAGGCCGGCGTTGAAGGTGAACCAATGGCCGTCGGCGATCCCGAGGCCGACTTTGCGGCTCCGGTCGTTCTCGATGGCGTTGAGAAGCTGATGGGTCGCTTCCACGGGATCGTGCGCGATCCCCAGCGCGCGGGCGAAGACGTTCGCCGAGCCACCCGGCACGACACCGAGCATGGGGACGTCGCCCACCTTCGCGGGATCGCCGTCGGCGTCCGCGAGCAGGCCGTTGACCACCTCGTTGACCGTGCCGTCGCCGCCGTGGGCGACCACCAGGTCGATCCCGTCACGGGCGGCGGACCGGGCGACGGCCATCGCGTGGCCGCGGTAGTCGGTCTCCACCACGTCGAGTTTGACCTGGCTGGCCAGTGCGTGCGCCAGCACGTCACGGCCACCGGCGGTGGTCGAGGTGGCCTGGGGATTCACGACGAGGATGGCACGCACATACCGCAGGGTAAGCCTCTTCGGCCCGAAGAGGGGAGCGTCAGGTGACGCGAAGCTCAATGGCACGCGCGTCCTCGAGGCAGTGTCGCTCAACGCGCGCTTTCGGATTTCCGAAGCCGGGCCGCGGCGTCGACTGACGACTCACTTGGCCGTGTCAGCGGCCCGATCTTCGCAAATCCGAGGCCTCCGGCCGCCAAGAAACGCGCGCGTGACCTTATGACCCCTGTGGCGGGCGTCCCTCCTCACTGCCGGTGAATGACAGCGTGTCGTGACAAGTGCACCCGGGCCGACCGCCCGCTCATCGACGACGCCTCCAATTCTTCCCATACGGCGGTCCGGGGAAACCGGCCGACCGGGTGGCATACGATCGAAAGCGCTCACGTACGGTGACCCGCCCTGGTGGAGCGCCGTGACCGGAAGCCTGGAAGGCTGTTTCGCCGTGTCCATCGCAGACAAGCTCTCGCCCGCGCCCCGTGAAGTCCGCCTCGCCGGGGCCGTCACCGCGCTGCCGGGGCTCGCCCTGATCGTGTTCGCGATCCTGCTCCTGGTCAACGGCCAGGCCGGACCGGAGAACCTGCTGGCCGAGGTCGCCTACTACCTCGTCCTCGCCGCCGGAACGCTGGCCTGCGCGGTCGGCCTGGCGATGGGGAAGACGTGGGCTCGCTCGCCCGGTGTGGTCGTCGCGCTGATCCTGGTCGGCGTCGGCTGGTACGGCGCGGGCCCGTCCGGGCAGCCGCTGTGGGGAGTGCCGCTCGCGCTGATCGGTGTCGCCGTCATCGTGCTGCTGTTCCGCCGCCCTTCGCGCGCGTGGGCGCTCGGGATGCAGGACGGCGAAAGCGAGGAGGAGGCCGCCGAGCGCGACGGCGCCGCGGGTCGTGCTGCGCGTCGCGAACGCGAGGAGCGGGACTCCTGACTCCGCACTCGCGTGATCAGAGACGTAACTCGCGTGATTGGAGACGTAACTTCGAGTGCGGCGTCCAATCACGTGAGTTACGTCCCTGATCACGTGAGTTACGCCTTCGCTCACGCTAGACCTGGGCGGCGAGCGCCTTCAGCGGTTCGTCGGTGAGGCGGTCGACGGTCCATTCGTCCATCGGCACCGCGCCGAGGGACTTGTAGAAGCCCTGCGCCGGGTTCCAGTTGAGCACCGACCATTCGAGGCGGGCGTAGCCGCGCTCGACGCAGACCGCCGCGAGGGTGGCCAGTAGCGCCTTGCCGAGGCCGGAGCCGCGCTGCTCGGGGCGGACGTAGAGGTCCTCCAGGTAGATGCCGTGCACGCCGCGCCAGGTGGAGAAGTTGAGGAACCAGAGCGCGTAGCCGACGATCTCGCCGTCGACCTCGGCGACGTGCCCGAACAGGCCGGGAGCCTCGCCGAACAGTGCCGTGCGCAGCTGCTCGGGCGTGAGGTGGCATTCGTCCGGGGCGCGTTCGAACTCGGCGAGGTCGTAGACGAGCTGGACGACGGCGTCCACGTCTTCTTCGCGGATACGCCGGATGCGGTCGTCGCCCATTCGTCAGTCCTCTGTGGTGGGGAGCAGGTTGAGGTGTTCGATCTGCGGCTCGCCGCGTTCGTCGCCGAGCACCGCGACGCCGGCCGGGTCGAGTCCGAAGTGGACGCCCGCGGTCGACGGCAGGCCGACCCAGCGTGCGACCAGGACGCGGCTGAAGTGTCCGTGGCCGACGAGGATCACGTCACCCCTGCCGAGCGGTTCGCGGACGCGTTCGATCAGCTTGTCCGCGCGGACGTTGACGTCCTCCGCGCTTTCACCGCCCGGAATCGGATGCGACCAGACCGTCCATCCGGGAACGGTCTCGCGGATCACCGGCGTGGAGACGCCCTCGTAGTCGCCGTAGTCCCATTCGGCCAGCTCTTCGGTGACCTCGTCGACGCGCAGCCCGGCCAGCTCCGCCGTCCGCAGCGCGCGGGTGCGGGGGCTGGAAAGGACGAGGGCGGGAGAGCCGCCGAGTACCGCGCGCAGGGTGCCGCCCGCCGCGCGGGCCTGCCCCTCGCCGGCGGCCGTGAGCGGGATGTCGGTGCGTCCGGTGTGCCGTCCGTTGACGGACCACTCGGTCTGACCATGCCGGAGGAGGAAGAGCCGATGTGCCACGTTGCGAATATAGCCTGCGGTCCGGTTATGCTACTGGTGAGTAACATGATGAGGAGACCGTGATGGCGCAGAATCCGACCTACGCGATGTGGAACCGGCTGGCGGGCAAGCCGGTCGGCAAACAGCTGTTCTCGGCGGCGATGTGCCTGCGTGTGCCGTACTTCCGGACGGTGCTCCCGACGGTGCGCGACCTGCGTCCCGGCCGGTGCGAGGTGACGTCCCCGAAGTGGTGGGGTGTTTACAACCACATCAAGACCTTTCACGCGATCGCGGCATGCAACCTCGCCGAGATCGCCATGGGCATGCTCGCCGAGGCGACCGTCCCGGCGACGCATCGCTGGCTGCCCAAGGGAATGACGGTCGAATACGTGGCGAAGGCCGAGACGGGTCTGCGCGCGGTCGCCGAACTGCCGGAGTTGCCCGAATTCGGCGACGAGGGCTTCGAGCTCCCCGTGCCGGTGACGATCACGGACACGAATGGGAAACCCGTCGTGACCGCGACCATCACCATCTGGGTGACCAAGAAGAAGTAAAGCGCGCTCTCGCTCCCGCAATTCGGCACCTGGTTGCGATCCTCGCGTGTGCGAACCATCGCAACCAGGTGACTGATCGCGATGGTCAGAGGGGCTTGAACTGGACGTAGGTCGTCTGCTTGAAGGTGTTCTTCCCGCTCGGCGACGGCAGGCCGAGCAGCTGGTCCGCGATCGGCGCCGTCCTGCCGCAGCCGGTCGTGGCCGGCAGGGCGAGCTGGGTGTCGACGACGCCGAACTTCACCGTCTTCGGGTTCTGCGAGATCACCTCGAAGGGCACCGCGGGATCGTCCTTGACCACCGAGTGGAGCGGCGCTTCGAGGGTGCCGACCGTGCATTCCTTGGACAGCAAGGGATGCCGCAGGGCGGCGTAGAGGTCCAGTTCGCCGCGGCGTTCGTCGTTCGACTGGAAGTCCGAGTAGCCGCCGTACTTCAGCTGCATGCTCGCGCCGAAAGTGCCGCGGATCCGGGCGGGCGCGTGCCGCAGTTCGCCGAAGACCTGCGCGAATTTCCCGTCGATCTCGCCTTCGGAGAACGTCAGGCGCATCTCCCCGAGCGGGATCTCCCGGCCGCCGATGGTCAGGACTCCTTGGGAGACAAAGGCTTCACAACGCCAGGTCCCGGGGTCGGCGTTGGCGGGCGGTGCCGGGCATGCGGAGAAGTCGAAGTCGGGCACGGGCGACGGTGTCGCGGCGGCGTGGCCGGGAAGGGCGAGGAGGGCGGCTGCGGACAGTGCGGCCGCGGTCGCGGCGAGAAGACGTCTCATGACTCGAAAGAGTGGCCCGCGGAGGCCTGGGTCACATCGGGGAAGGCCCCCAGGGGATCCCTGGGATCGTCACGTTCGAGTGAAAATAAACGGTGTTTACCCAGCTGACGCGAATCTGCTTCGGATTCGACCTTGAAGGTGTGTCGAACGGCGGGCGATCATCGGCCCATGTCCCCACTGTCGCGCCGCAAGTTCCTCGGGTACACCGCGCTCAACTCCGCCGCGGCTCTCGGACTCACCACGATTTCCACCGCACAGGCCCGGGAATCGTCTCCTGGTTTCTCGACGGCCGTGGTCGTCGGCACCGGTTACGGCGCCGCGGTCACGGCGCTTCGCCTCGGCGAAGCCGGGATTCCCACGGTCATGCTCGAAATGGGCAAGTTGTGGGCCGACCCCGGACCGGACGGCAAGGTCTTCTGCGACATGCTCCGGCCGGACCGGCGGGCCATGTGGTTCAAGGACCGCACGCAGGCCCCGCTCGCCTCCTTCCTGTGGATGGATGTGGCCAACCGCGACATCAAGCGTTATCCCGGAGTCCTCGACAGGGTGAACCACGGCGACATGTCCGTCTACGTCGGACGAGGGGTCGGCGGCGGGTCGCTGGTCAACGGCGCGATGGCCGTGACACCGAAGCGGTCGTACTTCGAGGAGATCCTGCCCGCCGTCGACGCCGACGAGATGTACGGGACGTACTTTCCCCGGGCCAACCGGGCCCTCGGGGTGAACCACATCGATCAGCGGTGGTTCGAGACCTGCCGTTCTTACCGCTACGCAAGGGTTTCCCGGAAGGCGGCCGCGCGAGCGGGACTCAAAACGGTGTTCGTGCCCAGCGTCTACGACTTCGAGTACATGAAGCGGGAAGAAGACGGCACGGTGCCGCGGTCGGCGCTCGCGTCGGAGGTCATCTACGGCAACAACCACGGCAAACGTTCCCTCGACAAGACCTACCTCGCGGCCGCGCTGGGCACCGGGAACGTGACCATCAAGACGCTGCACCAGGTCCGCGGGATCACCCGCCAGACCGACGGCACCTACGTCCTCACCGCGCACGAGACCACGGAAGACGGCGTGGTCGTGGCAAGGAAACAACTCGGCGCGAAGTACCTGTTCCTCGGCGCCGGCAGCCTCGGTTCGACGGAACTGCTCGTGCGGGCGCGGGAAACCGGGACGCTGCCCGGACTGAACGACGAGGTCGGCCGCGGCTGGGGCACCAACGGCAACGTGATGCTGGGCCGCGCCAACCACGCGTGGGATCTCGGCGGATCGCTTCAATCGGGGATGCCCGCGCTCGGCATCGACGCGTGGGACGACCCGGTGAACCCGGTCTTCGCCGAGGTCGCGCCGGTGCCCGCCGGAATCGAGACCTGGCTGAGCCTGTACCTGGCGATCACGAAGAATCCCGAACGCGGCCACTTCACCTACGACGCCGCCACCGACTCCGCGCGGCTGCGATGGAACGCGGCGCAGGGACAGCCGTCGATCGACGCGGCGAAGTCGTTGTTCGACAGGGTTAACCGCGCGAATCGCACGATCTACCGGAGTGACCTGTTCGGGGATACGCGGTCGTTCGAGAACCGGTTCACCTATCACCCGCTGGGTGGATTGGTGCTGGGTGAGGCCACCGACCCGTACGGCCGGGTGAAGGGCTATCGGAACCTCTACGTGACCGACGGATCGCTGATCCCGGGCAGTACCGGGGTGAATCCGTTCGTCACGATCACCGCGCTGGCCGAGCGGAACGTGGAACGGGTGCTGCGGGAGGACTTGGCGCGCTAGCGACCCGAAGGGCGAAGTGGGGTGGTCGGTGCCGGGGGTCGTGAGTGGCGATTCGGGTTCTCTCGAGGGGTATCGGGTCGCGGGGATTCGCTCGCGACCGTGGGGCACCCAGGTGTCGCGAAAGCCACTTTCGGGACCTCAGGCGTCGCGAAAGTGGCTTTCGCGACACATCGCGACCATGGGTTCCGCGAAGGCACCGGAGTAGCGAAGGCCCCTTCGCTACCGCACCCCTGCACCCGACGTTGCGAAAGCCACTTTCGCAACGTTGAAGGTTGCGAAAGTGGCTTTCGCAACCTGCCACCTTCGCCTTACCTCTCGACTCGGTTCGCGGCCCGCAACGTCTCGTAGTGCGCCACGCAATCGTCGTATCGCGGCAGCCACCCCTGCTCCAAGGCCTCTTTCAGATGGGGCGCGGCGGTGTCCTTTTCGGACACCACAGGTTCGATGTCCGGTGGCCATGGCAGCGCGAGATCGCTGTCCATCGGGTTGACACCGTGCTCGCCCGCCGGGTTGTACGGCTCGGAACAGAGGTAGGCCATGACCGTTTCGTCTTCGAGCGCCATAAAGGCGTGGCCGAGGCCTTCGGCGATGTAGACCGCTTTGTATTCGGCGCTGTCGAGCACTGCGGACGCCCATTCGCCGAACGTGGGCGAGCCGACCCGGAGATCGACGATGATGTCGAGCAGCGAACCGCTCGGGCAGTACACGTATTTCGCCTGCCCGGGCGGCGTGTCGGCGAAGTGCACGCCGCGGATGGAACCGCGCCGCGAGACGCTGGTGTTGGTCTGCCCCAGCCGAAGCCGGTGCCCGACCGTTTCGACGAACACCTCTTCCTGGAACGGCGCCACGAACAGGCCGCGGTGATCGGGGAAAACGTGCGGGGTGAACTCGAAACAGTCGGGGATGCCGAGGCGCCTGGCTTGCATGGCCTCCATGCTAACGAGGCGTTCCCAAACCGGATGGACGTCTTGCGAAACCTCCGGTGAGCTGCGGAAAGCCGGGCCCGTTTGTGACATCAACCGCACCAGAGGGGCACACTGGTCCGCATGCCTGTCACAATGATCTGACCGCTGCGTCCGCGGCCGTCGCCACACCCACGGCACCGATGGCCGATTGGACGCTTCGCCGACAGGCCGGCGCTACCGCGCTGGGCTGCCGTGTCGGAGGACGAGTTACCCCAGGTGGCCGGGCCATGCCCAGTTTTGGCCTGCTCACCGGCCAGTTCCCCCGCTCGCAGTCCCAGGAGAATCCCATGACCTTCGCTCGAATCGAGACTTCGCCGTCCTTAGACACGGCGGAAGCAATGACGGGAACCACGATGACCACGCCAGTGACGGACACCGAGATCTTCGAGGGCCACGAGGGCGGCAAGCTCTCCGTGGCCGCGACGCGCCCGATCTCCTCGCCCCGTGACCTCGCGGTCGCGTACACGCCTGGGGTGGCGAAGGTGAGCCGTGCGATCGCAGAGGACGCGACCAAGGCGAAGCGGTACACGTGGGCGGACAGGCTGGTCGTTGTGGTCAGCGACGGTACGGCGGTGCTCGGCCTCGGTGACATCGGCGCGAGCGCTTCGCTGCCGGTCATGGAGGGCAAGTCGGTCCTGTTCAAGACCTTCGGCGGGCTCGATTCGATCCCGCTGGTGCTCGACACCACCGACGTCGACGAGATCATCGAGACCCTGGTCCGGCTGCGTCCGTCGTACGGCGCGGTGAACCTGGAGGACATCTCGGCGCCGCGCTGCTTCGAACTGGAGGACCGCCTCAAGGAGGCCCTCGACTGCCCGGTCATGCACGACGACCAGCACGGCACGGCGATCGTCACGCTGGCCGCGCTGCGCGGGGCGAACCAGGTCCTCGGCAAGGACATCTCCGGCCAGCGCGTGGTCGTCTCGGGAGCGGGCGCGGCGGGAGTGGCCTGCGCCAGGATCCTGCAGAACGCCGGTGTCGCGGACGTCACCGTGCTCGACTCGCGCGGCATCATCCACGAAGGCCGCGAGGGCCTGAACCCGATCAAGCAGAAGCTCGCCGAGACCACCAACACGGCCGGTCTGCGCGGCGGCCTCGGTGAGGCGCTGAAGGGCGCCGACGTCTTCCTGGGCCTGTCCGGGGCGACCATCGACGAGACTCTGCTGGCCGGGATGGCCGACGACGCGATCGTGTTCGCGCTGTCGAACCCGGACCCGGAGGTTCACCCGGCCGTGGCGTCGCGGTACGCCAAGATCGTGGCGACCGGGCGCAGCGACTACCCGAACCAGATCAACAACGTGCTGGCCTTCCCCGGTGTCTTCCGCGGCGCGCTGGACTCGGGTGCGCGGGCGATCACGGAGAACATGAAGCTGGCCGCGGCCGAAGCGATCTTCGCCGTCGCGCAGGACGACCTCGGCCCGGACCGGATCGTCCCGAGCCCGCTGGACCCGCGGGTCGCGCCCGAGGTGGCCGCGGCCGTCGCGAAGGCCGTCGAGGCCGACGGCGTGGTGTGACGGTCCCTTTCACGCTCGCTCAAGCGCTATGAAAGGCCCCTTCATTGCAAAATTCGCAATGAAGGGGCCTTTCATAGCGTGTGGGGGTTGCGCACGTCAGCCGGTAGGGATGGACAGATCGGCGCCGGGGACGAGCGCGGAATCGGTCAGCTGTGAGCCGGGCGAGACGAGCGTGCAGAAGACGGTGCGCACACCGTGCTTCCAGGGCTCGCGCTCCGGCTTCAAGTAGCCCAGATCGGTGTAGACACCTTCCGCGTCGAGTCGCGGCTTGTCCACGTTCTTGGCCAGGATCCGCTGACAGTGGTCCAAGGCTTCCGCTTTCAGGTCTGCGCCACTGGGCCAGGGGCCGTTCGTCGCGGTGAAGGCTCCGATCACCTCGGTGGTGTGCGGGCTCCCGCACGCGGTGAGTTCGACGCTCGTGGCAGAGGCCACGGGCTGTCGCAAGCAATCTCCCGGCTTCAAGGTGCAAATGTTGGCGTGGCCGGACGGCGGGGTCGCGCAACTCGCGCTCGACGGGCTCGGGGCGCCCGGCGGGCTCGCGGTGTAGCGGTCCGGGTTCCCCATGGTGTTCCCGAGCAGGGCGATCCAGCCGACGGCCCAGAAGCCGGCCGCCGCGAGGCCGCCGATCGCCAGGCCCCGGCCCGGCCGCTTCCCTGGTCCCGTCTGGGTGAGCGCGATGATGCCGATGATGATCGCGGGCAGCAACGGCAGTGCCAGGCAACCGGCCACGCCCAGTACGAGGGTGGCGATCGCCAGGCCGCTGGTCTTGGGGTGGTGCGGCGGAAGACCGGGCGGGTAGGCGTATCCGTACGGCTGCGCGATCGGCATTCCCGGGCCTTGAGGTCCGCGCGGTTCGTTCATGGGACCGAACCTAGGAAGAGCCCATGAAGTTCCGATGACACAACTGCCACAGCCGACACAACGGCCGGAAGCGCCGCTCAGCCGAGCAGTTCCGCCAGCCGGTGCCGCGGCAGGTCGATCAGCCGCGCGTCCGTGAGGTCCGACGGCACGTCCAGCGACACGTTCGCGAGCCGCGCGTGCGCACGGGTCAGGAGTTCGTCCGGGTGCTCGACGGCGTCCGCGACGACGATGGCGTGCCGGTTGTCCGGGGTGCTCCGCAGCAGGCGCAGCTTGTATTTCGCCCCGACCAGCCGGTTGAGCGCGCCCTGACCTTCGGCGTTCGTCAGGTCGGGATGCGAGTTCGGGAGCAGCAGCGCCAGCCGTCGTGCGTTGGTGCCCAGCAGGGTCCGCAGCAGCCACGGGCCGGGGTCGGCCGAAAGATCCATCGCGACCGCGTCACCCTCCGGCCCGGAAACGGACCAGTCGACCGGTCGCGACTCCAGCGCCAGCCCGCCCTCCGTGGCGGTTTCGTGCAGCTTGTCCAGCAGCGACGGCTTGGCCGCGCCCGCGGATTCCACCGACTGCGGGCCGTGGGTGTAGATCGCGGCCTTTCCCTTGCCGCCACGGTTCTTCTTCGACTTCGCGGTCGGCTGACAGACGTAGAGGTCCGCCGCGCTTCCGATCGCCTGCGCGCCGAAGTACCGGTTGAAGTCCGGCAGGATCGCTTCGAAGGTCAGGCCGAGCGTCGCGAGCGCGCGCTGCACCTGCGCGCCCAGCGCGGGATGGCGCGGGCTGTAACCGTAGGCGAGCAGCAGTCGCCCCTCCGAGGGTTCGCTGAGCGCCTGGACCCCGCGCGCCGCGAACAAGCCCATTCCTTCGGGGGTGTAAGGCGGATCACTGAACACGAGATCCATCCGCCCGGTCACCGAGGGTGGCAGGCCGACGCGCAGATCCGTGTGCAGGGTGCAGATCGACCGCTCGCTGAGTTCGTCGATGTAGGCCAGGACACGATCGTCGAGGTCGACGACGGTGAGGTCCGCGTCGGGTCGCAACGCGCGTACGGCCAGCGAAGTGAGGTCATGGTCACCCAGGAACAGCAGCTTCGCCGTCGCGAGGTCGTAGCGTTCGTCCAGCCACAGCGCCCGGTTCAGCACGGTTTCGGGCGTCGCCTGCACGTGGTCGAGCGCGGCCAGCGGCGCCGGTACGTTCTCGACGTAGCTGGTGATGGTCTTCAGCAGGTCGGGATCGGATTTCCGGTCCCGTGCCTCGAAGCGCGCGTACTTCTCCCGGGTGGCGGGGGCGAGCCGGACGCGGGACTCGTTCCGCTCGAGGTCGTCGCCGAGCGCGTTCAGGACGTCTTCGACACTCCGGCGTGGCGCGGTGCTGAGCCGGACCAGTTCGCCGAGATCACGCCAATCCGTCCGGAGCAGGGAAATCACCTGATGGAGCGGTCGCACGTGGACACCGTGCGCCGCGAAGACGTCATCGACGGAGGAACTCACGCCAGCAGCCTAGGTGTAGTGACCTGGGAGGTTGGGGACGCGGCTGGTGGGTGGTTTGCCGGCGAGTGCGGTGTGGCCGCGGTGGTGATTGTAGGTGTGCAGCCAGTCTGGGTAGGCGTCGCGACGCTCGGTCTCGGAGTGGTAGGGGCGTGCGTAGGCCCATTCCTCGAGGAGGGTGCGGTTGAATCGTTCGACTTTGCCGTTGGTTTGGGGCCGGTAAGGGCGGGTGCGTTTGTGGACGATGTCCGCGTCGCGCAGCGTGTCGCGCCAGAGTCGGGATTTGTAGCAGGATCCGTTGTCGGTGAGTACTCGCGCGACGGTGATGCCGTTGCGGGTGAAGAAGGTGTGGGCTCGGTGCCAGAACGCGACCGCGGTCTCTTTCTTCTCGTCGTCCAGGATTTCGCTGTAGGCGAGGCGGGAGTGGTCGTCGACGGCGTTGTGCAGGTAGCTGGACCCGATCTGGGGTTTACCGTGCCGGTAGCGGGCGGTGGTGGTGGCTTTCTTGTGCCGCAGGCCGGTGGCGCGGTCCAGGACACGGTGCCCGCCGCCGTCGGGGATATTGCCCAGCTTCTTGATGTCCACATGGATCAGGTCACCGGGCGCGGCGTGTTCGTAGCGGCGGACCGGCCGGGCGGTGGCCCGGTCCAGGTGAGAGAGCCGGGCCAGGCCGTAACGGCGCAGGACCCGGTGCACCGTGGACGGGTTCAGTCCGAGCAGGTAGGCGATCCGGGCAGGCCCCCAGCGGCGCAGGACCCGGACCTTGATGATCCGCCGCTCGGTCCGGGCCGGAAGCCGCGACGGACTGTGACGGGGACGAGACGAACGATCGACCATTCCCGCTTCGCCGTCCTCACGGTAGCGGTCGGCCCAGCGTTTCGCCGTGGACACCGCGACCTGGAACCGTTCCGCCGCCCGCCGCAACGGCCAGTCCTCGTCCACGACACACCGGGCCAGGCGCAGCCTTCCAGCAGGGGTCAACGGTGCGTTAGCGTGAGTCACGAGGGCCTCCAGGTAGCCGGTGCAGATGTCGCAATCCACACCGAACCCGGAGGCCCTCCCTCATGCCAAGATCATCCGACTACGTGTCGGCTCGTTCGCAACGTCTCGGGTCAGTACACCTAGGCCGTGTCCGGTGAGACACGCTCGCGGTCTGACGGCACGGGCGGATGCGGCCGAGTACGAACCCGGTACGAGGCCGATCCGGCCGCACCGCCAGGAACCACCTGGATCACGAAGCCATCGAGCGTGTCTCACCGGACACGGCCTGGTGACCCGCCCCTCGAGACACCGTGCCAACAGGCAGGATGTGGGCTACGGTTTTTCGACCAGACATGGGGAGAGACGCGTGACTATCGAGTTCCGTGGCGTGACGAAGCGGTATCCGGACGGGACGGTCGCGGTCGACGACCTGAACCTCACCGTGGAGGACGGCACCATCACCGTCTTCGTCGGGCCGTCCGGCTGCGGCAAGACCACGTCGCTGCGGATGATCAACCGCATGGTCGAGCCGACTTCGGGCACGGTGCTGCTCGACGGCAAGGACGTCAGCGAAGGCGACCCGGCGCTGCTGCGACGCGGCATCGGTTACGTCATCCAGCACGCCGGCCTCTTTCCACACAGGACAGTCCTCGACAACGTCGCGACCGTGCCGCTGCTGTCCGGCTGGGACAAGGGCAAGGCGCGCAAACGTGCCGCCGAACTGCTCGAAACCGTCGGCCTGCCCGCGGAACTCGGCAAGCGCTACCCCGCCCAGCTTTCGGGCGGCCAGCAGCAGCGCGTCGGGGTCGCCAGAGCGCTCGCGGCGGATTCGCCGGTGCTGCTGATGGACGAGCCGTTCTCCGCCGTCGACCCGATCGTCCGCGAGGAACTGCAGGACGAATTGCTGCGCCTTCAGTCACAGCTGGGGAAGACGATCGTGTTCGTCACCCACGACATCGACGAGGCCGTGCGGCTCGGCGACAAGATCGCGGTGCTCCGCGTCGGCGGGGTGCTCGCGCAGTACGGCACGCCGTCCGAGGTGTTGCGTCATCCCGTCGACGACTTCGTCGCTTCGTTCGTGGGCAAGGACCGCGGCTATCGCGGGCTTTCGTTCCTGTCGGCGGAAGGGATCGTCGTCGAAGAGGTCAAGCGGGTCGAGGTCGGCAAGCCCGCCCCGGGACCGGCCGACGAGTGGCGGGTGGCGGTCAACGCCGACGGACAGCCGCGCGGCTGGCTGCGCCCCGGGTCCACTGTGGACGGGGAGCTCGCCGAGACCGACCTGGTCGCGGGCGGGTCGCTCTACGTCCAGGGTTCACCGATCCGCGGCGCGCTCGACGCGGCGCTTTCCTCGCCCGCGAGCCTCGGTGTCGTGGTCGACGCCGACCAAAAGGTCGTCGGCGTGGTCAGAGCCCAGCAAGTCCTCCAAGTGATCGAAACGCCGTCGCTGAGCTCCTGATGGGCGACTTCTTCGCGGAGCTCGGTCGTTACCTGGGCAGCGCCAACAACCGCTCGCAGTTCTTCGGCGACCTGCTCGACCACATCTATCTCTCGCTGGTCCCGCTGGTGCTGGGCCTGCTGATCGCGGTGCTGGCGGGCTGGCTCGGCCACCGGTTCGCCGCGGCGCGTTCCGTGCTGCTGGTGGTGTCGAACCTGCTGTACACGATCCCGTCGCTCGCCTTGTTCGTGGTGATCCCGGGCATCATCGGTTCGAAGATCCTCGACAGCGTCAACGTGATCGTGGCGCTCACCGTCTACACCGCCGCGCTGCTCGTACGCCCGGTGCTGGACGCGCTCGACGCGGTCCCGCCGCACGTCGTCGCCGCGGCCACGGCCATCGGCTACAAACCCGCGCGCCGCTTCCTCGCCGTGGAGCTGCCGCTTGCGGTGCCGGTGCTCGCGGCGGGCGTCCGGGTGGCCTCGGTCAGCAACATCAGCCTGGTCAGCGTCGGCGCGCTGATCGGCACCGGCGGGCTCGGCGTGCTGTTCACCGACGGATTCCAGCGAGAGTACTTCTCGCCGATCGTCGTCGGGATCGTCGCGACGCTGCTGCTCGCGCTGGTCGTCGACCTGCTGCTGGTGCAGCTCCGCAATCTCCTCACACCCTGGGACCGGGTGGCGACCACGGCGGGGGCGAAATGATCGGCGACGTCCTGAACTGGTTCGGGGATCCGGCCCACTGGCAGGGCACGGACGGCGTCCCGGCCCGGCTGCTGCAGCATCTCGGCTACACGGCGCTGGCGCTGGTTTTTGCGCTGATCATCGCGATCCCGCTCGGGCTCTACGTCGGGCACACCGGTCGCGGCGCGGTGCTGCTGGTGAGCGGCGGCAACGCGATCCGCGCGCTGCCGACGCTGGGGCTGGTGACCTTCCTGTTCCTGCTCTTCACCGAAAGCGAGCTCTCGACGATCATCGGGCTCGTGGTGCTCGCCATCCCACCGATCCTCGCCGGGACGTACGCGGGCTTGCAGGCGACCGACCACGGCTTGGTCGACGCGGCGCAGGGCATCGGAATGACCGGCTGGCAACGGTTGTGGAAGGTCGAGGTGCCCATCTCGCTGCCGCTGGTGCTCGGTGGGGTGCGGAACTCGGTGCTGCAACTGGTGGCGACGGCCGCCGTGGCCGCTTACGTCGGGCTCGGCGGGCTCGGCCGGTTCCTGCTCGACGGACTGGCCATTTTGGACTATCCGCAGGTGGTCGCGGGCGCGCTCCTGACGACGTTGCTGGCCGTCGTGCTGGATCTGGTGCTGGCGGGCGTCCAGCGGCTGCTGGTGCCCAAGGGAGTTCGGCTGGCGCAGGCCGCGAGCGGGAAGAAGGCGAAGGCATGAGGCGGAGGGTGGCGGCGCTGTTCGCCGGGATCGCTTTGCTCACGGCGAGCTGTGGCAACCCGCTCGCCGGCGGAGCCGAGGGAGGTGCGACCGGTGACATCATCATCGGCGCGTCCGACGTCGGGGAAAGCCTTCTGCTGGCCCAGATCTACGCGGGCGCGCTGCGCAACGCGGGCGCGGAGAACGTCACCGTGCGCCCGCCGGTCGGCAGCCGCGAGGTCGTCGTCAAGGCACTGCAGGACAAATCGCTTTCGGTCGTACCGGATTACAGCGGGAACCTGTTGCGCTACTTCGACAAGGACACGCGGGCCACCACCCCGCAGGACGTCTACGCGCAGTTGAAGCAGAAACTGCCGTCCGGGTTCGAAGTCCTCGAACAGGCGCCCGCGGAGGACAAGGACCTGCTGGTGGTGCGTAAGGAACTCGCCGATTCCGGGGTGCGGACCTTCTCCGACCTCGGCAAGCGGTGCAAGGAACTCGTGCTCGGCGGTCCCGGTCAGTGGAGCAGCCGCTGGAAGGACAAGATCAAGACGCTCTACGGCTGTGAGTTCGCGGAGATCCGCACGACCGACACCGGCGGCCCGGTCACGGTCGCCGCGTTGAAGTCCGGCGACATCCAGGTCGCCGACCTGTTCAGCACGTCTTCGTCGATCGCCGCGAACGGGTTCGTACCGCTGGTGGACGACAAGAACATGTTCCCCGCGCAGAACATCGTGCCCCTCGCGGCGAAGGGGACGTTGTCGCCGAAGGAGGTCGACGCGCTGAACCGGGTTTCGGCGGCGCTCACGACCGATCAATTGACCGAGTTGAACGTCCAGTTCAGCGAGGAGAAGCGCAACCCGCTCGACGTCGCCGAGGAGTTCCTGCGCCGGAACAACCTCCTCGCGCCCGCCTGACCCCCGCGATTCGGCACCTGGTTGCGATAGTTCGGCTAACGAACGACCGCAACCAGGTGCCGAATCGCGATAGGGCTAGAGGCGGTCGAAGGCGGGGGAGTAGCGGAACTCGCCCTGGAGGTCGGGCGTGTACGCGCGAAGGGGGCGGACCTGGAAGTGCGGCGCCCATTCGGCGACAGGGGGCGTGATCCCGTGCTGTGCGGCGAGTACGAAGCCGAAGCGGGAGTAGTAGTTCGGGTCGCCAAGCAGGACGACGGCGCCGTAGCCGAGGGCGTCCGCCGCGCCGAGAACCGCGTGCACGAGCGCGGAGCCGATGCCGGAGGCGTGGTACTCGGGCAGGACACCGAGCGGACCGAGGCCCACCGTCGACTTCTCGTCGGAGCCGAGCTTGGCCGGGCTGCAGCAGACATGCCCGGCGACCTTCCCGTCGCGTTCGGCCACGATGGACAGTGCGCCGATCAGGTCGCCGTCCTCCCGCAGTTCATCGACGAGTTTCGCCTCGACCACCGGGACACTGAGTTTCGCGAACGCGGCCAGATGTACCGCGTGGATGGCCTCGCTGTCGGCCGGGATTTCCTGTCGGAGCAGCATGCGCCCGAGTGTGCTCCATCCGAAGGTAGGATGGAAATCGATTTCCGCCCGGTCAGGTCGCGACTTTAGTAGGCGGCCATCCGTGTGTACTTCCACGCCACTGAAACGGCCGGGGGGCCGGAAAGCGACCACTGGATGTGCGGATCCCCAATTCTTCGTGGGCCGTACGGGCGCAAAACGCGACTAAAGGCGGGGGCTGAACGGTGCCCGAACTGCGTCGACGCGACGTCCATTACTACCGGGATGTCCGTAATGCAAGGTCTTCCTTGGGGTGAATCGGCGACTTAGTCTCAGCCTGCGCTCCTAAGTGGAACGCGCTTCACCTCTGAGTCACCCCAACGATCCGGCGGGCCATTTCACGCCCGTGGGTCGACCCTGCCTGGGAGGAATATCTTGAACAATTCCCTGGGAACCTTGAAGAGACGACTGCCCGCCTTCGGTGTGGCCGCGGCCGTCGCCGTGCTGACGGCGCTGGGCGGCACCACCGTCGCGTCGGCGGCGGAGGGTTCGATCGTCAACGCGGGTAGCGACAAGGCGATCAAGGACAGCTACATCGTCGTGCTGAAGGACGGCTCGTCGGTCGAAGCCACCGCGAAGAGCGTGACCCAGCGCCACGGCGGCACGGTCGAGAAGACCTTCGCGTCTTCGGTCCGTGGTTTCTCCGGTGCGCTGACCGAAAAGCAGGCGAAGCGTGTCGCCGCCGACCCCGCGGTCGCCTACGTGGAGCAGAACCAGACCGTCTCGATCTCGGCGGACCAGCTGAACCCGCCGTCGTGGGGCCTGGACCGGGTCGACCAGCAGAGCCTTCCGCTCAACCAGAAGTACAGCTACAGCACCACGGCGTCGAACGTCACCGCGTACGTCGTCGACACCGGCATCCTCACCACGCACCCCGACTTCGGCGGGCGCGCGACCCACGGCCGTGACACCGTCGACAACGACAACGACGCCACGGACTGCCAGGGTCACGGCACCCACGTCGCCGGCACCATCGGCGGTACCGCGCACGGTCTGGCCAAGGGCGTCAAGCTCGTCGCCGTCCGCGTGCTGAACTGCTCCGGTTCCGGTACGACCGCCGGCGTCATCGCCGGTGTCGACTGGGTGACCGCGAACGCCGTCAAGCCCGCCGTCGCGAACATGAGCCTCGGCGGCGGCGCGTCGACCACCCTCGACCAGGCCGTCCAGCGGTCGATCGCGGCAGGCATCACCTACGGTCTCGCGGCCGGTAACGACAACGGCGCCAACGCCTGCAACACCTCGCCCGCCCGTACCCCGGAAGCGATCACCGTCGGCTCGACGACGAACACGGACGCGCGGTCCAGCTTCTCCAACATCGGCACCTGCCTCGACATCTTCGCGCCGGGCAGCGGCATCACGTCGACGTGGCTGAACAACGGCACCAACACCATCAGCGGTACCTCGATGGCGACCCCGCACGTCGTCGGCGCGGCGGCCCTGTACGCCTCCGCCAACCCGACGGCCACGCCGAAGCAGGTCCGTGACGCGCTGGTCGCCAACGGCACCAAGGACAAGGTGACCAACCCGGGCACCGGTTCGCCGAACGTGCTGCTCTACACCGGCACCGACGGTGGCCCCGGCCCCGAGCCCACGCCTTGTGGCACGCAGACCAACAGCGGCGTCGTCGCCATCCCCGACGCCGGTGCCGCGGTGACCAGCACGATCACCGTCGCGAACTGCGCCCGCAACGCCTCGGCCACCACCAAGGTCGCGGTGAACATCACGCACACCTACGTCGGTGACCTCGTCATCGACCTGGTCGCGCCGGACGGCAGCTCGTACCGCCTGAAGGGTTCGAGCAACGACTCGTCCGACAACATCAACACCACCTACACCGCCAACGTCTCGACCGAGGCCGCGAACGGCGCCTGGAAGCTGAAGGTGCAGGACGTGTACCGGATCGACACCGGCTCGCTCAACAGCTGGTCGCTGACCGTCTGATCCATATCCGGAGTACGTGAAGGCCCCCTTCCTCCTGCTGGGAAGGGGGCCTTCACGTATCCGGAGAGTGATTCGGCGCCCAGTTGCGACGTTCGTCCACTAAGGACCTTCGCGAGGCTTTACCCTCTCCGCATGCAGCCCGGACCGCCCTATCAGCAGGGACCTCAGCAGCCGTATCCGCCGCAGGGATATCCGGGGTATCCGCCACCCGGATACGGGCCGCCGCCCAAGAAGTCGAACACCGGACTCATCGTCGGGCTCGTCATCGGCGCGGTGGTGCTGCTCGGCGGTGGCGGGGTCGCGGCCTTCCTGCTGTTGTCCGACGACTCCGGTTCGTCGCCGACCGCGGCGCCGACGTCGTCCAAGAAGACCGGTCCGCCGGACAAGTACACCTCCATGCCCGGTTGCGAGAAGATCGGAAGCAAGATTCGGAACCTGCCGCCGCTCGAAACGCCGAAGGGCGAGGAGCCGGCGAGCACGTCGAACGACGACATCACCTACACCCGCTCGTCGTGCAGCTGGCGTGAGCCCAACGCGCCTTCTGCGACCGTCGTGATGTACCTGTCGAAGTCGAAGGAGCCGGGGTCGGGCGCCGGTGAGGCCTGGGCGAAGGCGAGTGTCGAGAACGCCGTGACCGATGGCGGCGTGCTCATCCCCAGCATGGCGAAGTCGACCAAAGCCGTGCACACCAAGCTCGACTCGCCGAGCCAGTGCCAGATCAAGTTCTACCAGGGCAACGTCGAGGGCGAGATCATCGTGACCGGCCCCGACGCGTCCGCGACCGTCAACCAGACGGTGTGCAAGGAGAACGCGCTGAAGCTGGCCAAGGCGACCTCCGAGGCGATCGGCTAGCTTCCCCCGAAGTACATGAAGGCCCCCTTCCTTGCGTCTGGCGCAAGGAAGGGGGCCTTCATGTACTTCTAGGCGATCAGTCGAAGGCCCGCGCGATCAGCGCCTTCTGCTCGACCTCGTGCACCTTGGACGAACCGGCCGACGGTGCCGCCATCGGGCGACGCGACACGACGTCCAGGCTGGAGAACACCTCCGGGAGCTTCCGCGGCAGGTTCAGGCCGAAGAACGGCCACGCACCCTGGTTCTCCGGCTCCTCCTGGACCCAGACCGCGGGAGCGCCGTTGTAGCGCTCGAGCGCCGCCAGCAGCTTCTTCTTCGGCAGCGGGTAGTACTGCTCGACCCGCACGATCGCGATGTCGTTCGCCTCGCGCTTCGTCCGCTCGGCCACCAGCTCCCAGTAGAGCTTGCCCGAGGTCAGGAGCACCTTGCGCACCTTCGACGGGTCGACGACGGCGTCGTCGATGACCGACATGAACTTCGACTGGCCGGTGAAGTCCTCGACCTGCGAAGTCGCCGCCTTGTTGCGCAGCATCGACTTGGGGGTGAAGACCACCAGCGGCCGGTTGACTCCGTCGAGGGCGTGACGGCGGAGCAGGTGGAAGTAGTTCGCCGGGGTCGACGGCACCGAGACGGTCATCGAGCCTTCCGCGCACAGCGAGAGGAAACGCTCGATGCGGCCGGAGGTGTGGTCCGGGCCCTGGCCTTCGTGGCCGTGCGGCAGCAGCAGCACGACGTCGGAGAGCTGGCCCCACTTGGCCTCACCGGAGGAGATGTACTCGTCGATGACGGTCTGCGCGCCGTTGACGAAGTCACCGAACTGCGCTTCCCACATGACCAGCGCTTCGGAGTTGGCCACCGAGTAGCCGTACTCGAAGCCGACCGCCGCGTACTCGGACAGCGCCGAGTCGTAGATCATCACGCGGCCCTGGCCGTCGGCCAGGCTGGCCAGCGGCGAGTACTCCTGGCCGGTCTTGCGGTCGATCAGCACCGAGTGGCGCTGGGTGAAGGTGCCTCGGCGCGAGTCCTGGCCGGACAGCCGCACGAGACGGCCTTCCATGGCCAGCGAACCGAAGGCGAGCAGTTCGCCGAACGCCCAGTCGATGCCGCCTTCGCGGGACATCTTGTGGCGGCGTTCCATGACCGGCTTGACCCGCGGGTGCGGGGTGAAGCCCTCGGGCACGTTGAGGAACGCGTCGCCGATGTGCTCGATGACCTCGGCGGTGGTGGCGGTGGGCACCTTGGCCGGGACCTGCTGCTCCTCCTCGACCGAGGGGCTGGCCTTCGCCGGGTGCTTCTCCAGCTCGCGGACCTCGTTGAACACGTGCTCCAGCTGGCTGGAGAAGTCGCGCAACGCGGCTTCGGCCTCTTCGACGGAGATGTCGCCGCGGCCGATCAGCGATTCGGTGTAGGTCTTCCGGACCGAACGCTTCGTGTCGATGATGTCGTACATCGCCGGCTGCGTCATCGAGGGGTCGTCGCCCTCGTTGTGGCCGCGGCGGCGGTAGCAGATCAAATCGATCACGACGTCCTTGTGGAACGCCTGGCGGTAGTCGACGGCCAGCTTGGCCACCCAGTGTGCGGCCTCGGGGTCGTCGCCGTTCACGTGGAAGATCGGCGAGCCGATCATCTTCGCGACGTCGGTGGCGTACTGGCTCGACCGCGAGTTCTCCGGCGCGGTGGTGAAGCCGACCTGGTTGTTGATGATGAGGTGCACGGTGCCGCCGGTGCGGTAGCCGCGCAGCAGCGCCAGGTTCAGCGTCTCGGCCACGACACCCTGGCCGGCGAAAGCGGCGTCGCCGTGCATCAGCACAGGGAGGACGGTGAAGCCTTCGCCGCCCTTGTCGAGGATGTCCTGCTTCGCGCGGACGATGCCTTCGAGGACCGGGTCGACGGTCTCCAGGTGTGACGGGTTCGCGGTCAGCGACACCCTGGTCTCGCCGTCGCCGAACATGCGGAAGTACTTGCCCTCGGCGCCGAGGTGGTACTTCACGTCACCGGAGCCGTGCGCCTGGCCGGGGTCGAGGTTGCCCTCGAACTCCTGGAAGATCTGCGCGATCGGCTTGCCGACGATATTCGCGAGCACGTTCAGGCGGCCGCGGTGCGGCATACCGACGACGACCTCGTCGAGCTCGTACTCGGCCGCCTTGTCCAGCAGCGTGTCGAGCAGCGGGATCGCGGTCTCGCCGCCTTCGAGGGAGAACCGCTTCTGACCGACGTACTTGGTCTGAAGGAACGTCTCGAACGCCTCGGCGGCGTTCAGCTTCGAGAGCACGTACTTCTGGACCGCGGGGTCCGGCTTCTCGTGCGGGACCTCGACGCGATCCTGGATCCAGCGGCGCTCCTCGGGGTCGAGGATGTGCGTGTACTCGATGCCGACGGTGCGGCAGTAGGAGTTGCGCAGCACGCCGAGGATGTCGCGCAGCTTCATCCGCTCCTGGCCGGCGAAGCCGCCGACCGGGAACTCGCGGTCCAGGTCCCACAGGGTCAGGCCGTGGGAGAGGACGTCGAGGTCGGCGTGGCTGCGCTGCCGGTAGTTCAGCGGGTCGGTGTCGGCCATCAGGTGACCGCGCATGCGGAAGGCGTCGATCAGCTCGATCACGCGCGCGGTCTTGTCGACCGGGCCGTCCGGGATGTCGGCGACCCAGCGGATCGGCTCGTAGGGCAGGCGCAGGCTGGTGAAGACGTCGTCGTAGAAGCCGTCTTCGCCGAGCAGCAGCTCGTGGATGCGCTTGAGGAACTCGCCCGACTCCGCGCCCTGGATGATGCGGTGGTCGTAGGTCGAGGTCAGCGTCATGATCTTCGAGACGCCGAGGTCGACGAGGGCCTTCTCGCTGGTGCCCTCGAAGTGCGCCGGGTACTGCATGGCGCCGACGCCGATGATCGCGCCCTGGCCCGCCTGCAGGCGCGGCACCGAGTGGTTGGTGCCGATGCCGCCGGGGTTGGTCAGCGAGATCGTGGTGCCGGCGAAGTCGTCGGCGGTCAGCTTGCCGTTGCGGGCCTTCTTGACGATCTCCTCGTAGGCCTGCCAGAACTGCATGAAGGTCATGTTCTCGGTGGCCTTGATGGAGGCCACGACGAGCGTGCGGGAGCCTTCCTTGCCCTTCATGTCGATCGCGAGACCGAAGTTCACGTGCTCCGGCGTGATCGCGAACGGCTTCCCGTCGATCAGCTGGTAGTGCCGGTTCATGTTCGGGAAGTTCTTCAGCGCACGGACCATCGCGTACCCGATGAGGTGCGTGAAGGAGATCTTGCCGCCGCGCGTGCGCTTGAGGTGGTTGTTGATGACGATGCGGTTGTCGGCCATCAGCTTCGCCGGGACCGCGCGCACACTCGTGGCCGTCGGCACGGACAGCGAGGCGTCCATGTTCTTCGCGATCGCGGCCGCGGCGCCACGGAGCTGCTTCGACTCCGGTTCGGCGTCCTTCTCGGCGGGCTTGGCCGGGGCCTTCTCGGCCGCCTTGGGCGCCGCCGCCTTCGCAGGCGCTGAGGCCTTCGCGGGCGCGGCGGCCTTCGTCTCGGTCTTCGGTGCGGGTTTCGCGGGGGCGTTCTTCGGCGCGGTCTGCTTCGCGGTGGACTCGGCGTTGCGGACTGTCTGGGGCGACGGGTGGGTGACCTGGCCGTTGGCGCCAGGGCCTTCGTTGCCGGGGTCTCCGGAGTTCTGACGCGCGTCGTCAGCCTTGGTCTGCGCGGCCTGCGTTGGCTTGAAGTCCGCGAAGAAGTCGTGCCAGGCGGCATCGACTGAGCTGGGGTCGGCGAGGAACTGGTCGTACATTTCCTCGACGACCCACTCGTTGGGGCCGAATTGTGACGCAGGGCTGCTGCTGGACACGGCTTGGACTCGCCTCTATCCGTCTCGAGATCTTGAACACCGCTGATGCGCCTACCAGGCTAACCCCCTCGGTCGCGGCCGTGTGATGGAACTGGCCTGTGTGAGGCGTGGCGCACTAGGTGATGGGTCACTGTCTCGATCAAGAGACCGAAAATCTGTCCTGTGCCGTCCGGGCCCTCGGCCGTTCGGGGGAGCAAGGGACCTTTGCTGTCGTTTTCACCGTCCGTGCAGGTCAGGTCACTGTTTCGTCGGTGAAGGTTGGCCGGCTGGTCGTGCCCGGACAGCCTGTAGTTCACGTCAGGGGGCTTCGCTGGGTGGACGATGCGGCCGGTGTCGTGCCTGCCGCCGATCGCCCGCGAGGTGGTGGCAGCCGATGTGGCTCGACGAGTGCCCGTCGTTCTGGGACGAGGGGCGCGTGCGCCCGCTGGTCACCGAGTCCGGCAAGGTCGTGCTGATGTGCGACTCGTGCTCGGCGGTCTGGCCGACGTTCGCCGACTTCAAGGAGATGGAGCACGTCGAGCCCGACGAGCCGGACTGGGCGGTGACGGCCGGGGTGCACGTCCGGCCGGGGACCGTCCGGTGGGCTTCGGCTCTGGACCTCGAGGTCGCCGGGATGAGCGGCCTCAAGTGGCGGCCCTAGCCGGGGTACGGGCGCTCCGCGGGTAGCAGCGCTTCGGCGTGTTCGATGCGGTTCGCCGCGACCAGGGCGCCGATCTCGCGCATGGTCGAGGTGACGTCGGTGACCGCCGTGATCCAGTTGTCGACATAGCGATCGACGGCCTCGCCGCTCAGCCCCATCTGGAGCGAGCGGTGCTTCAGTGCGCCGAGCCGGATGCCGCGCTCCGGATCCCACTGGATGCGGACCGGGCTGGTCTTGACCTCGTCCTGCCACGTCTTCCGATCGGGGTGGACGTCGGGGTCGTAGTGGCTTAGCGCCGCGTGTTCGAGCGCCCACGCGAAACCCTCGCGAGTGATGTCGAGGGCGAGTACGCGTTCTTGGCCGGGCTTCGCGGCCCAGCCGCAGCGATACGCCATCCAGAGGAAGGACGGCTTGATCCAGGTCATGCGTTCGCGTTTGAACGGCGGCACGAACGTGCCCGCCTTCACTGCGGCGTCGGCGATGGCAGGCGAGTACGCCTGATAGACGCGGACCGTGGTTTCGGTGTGCACGGCGCGGATCTGCCGCGCCGGGATCTCTTCGTTCATTTGTCGTGAGGGTGCCAGGTGCGGGGGTTCACGCGCGACCGAAATTCCCTTGTCCGTGGAGTCATGCTGGCTTCATGGCATTGCTGCGCAGGGGGTCGCGACGGATCGTGGTCGACGACATCGCTTACCGGTGGATCGTCCGGCGGAAGCCCACCTATGCACAGGACGGCGGGTACTTCCTTTCGTACGGGGTGGAATTGGAGGGGGTGCGGGGTGCGGTGCTGGTGGTCCGGACGGATCACGCGCATCCGTTGAACTACATGGGGGTGCCGTCGAAGGCCGTGCTGCCTTCGGACGTCGAACGCGCGATCCAGCTGGCGCTCACGCGGGGGTGGGAGCCGTCGGCTCCAGGGGCGCAGTTCCAGCTGGATCTGTCAGCTGGGTGAGAGGGCTGGCGCGACGTGATCGGAGGGCGACTACCTCGGCCCGGTGCGGTCTGGCGAAAAGTGGGGTTGCGAAAGCCACTTTCGCAACGTTGAAGGTTGCGAAAGTGGCTTTCGCAACGCCTCCGCCGGAGTCGCGTTCCTGGTGAGCGGAGGCGGGCGTCGTGAGTGGTGAAGACGGTTCTGGTGGACCTGTATTCGCCTGCCGCTGAAACCGGCTCGCACCCGGAACAGTGATGAAGGCGAGAGGGGAGTTGGGACGTTCAACGTCCCAAATCCTCCCCTCTCGACCGACTTGATCAAGGCCGGAAAATCGGAGCAAATGCCGGTCCGCGCTGACCATCCTCTACCACTCACGGGGTCCAGTACCGGCGAGTACGCGTGACTGGATGGACGACACGACGCGCGGCCGGGGTTCCGCCACGAGTCGTCCGCCGGATCACGCGTGTCGTCTCTCTAAGCACGTGTGTCGTCCGTTCAGTCACGGGAAACCCGGCAGTACGTACCTGAGACGCAATACCACTCACGAGGCCCGAGTCAGCCCAAGGACCAAAGGCGGGCGTAGTGGCCATCCGCGGCGACCAGTTCCGCGTGGGTGCCCTGTTCGATGATCCGGCCGTGGTCCAGCACCACGATCCGGTCCGCTTTGGCGGCGGTGGCGAGGCGGTGCGCGACCACGAAGGTCGTGCGGCGGCGAGCGAGTTGTTCCGTCGCGCGCAGGACGGCGGCTTCGGTGGACGGGTCGAGGGCCGCGGTCGCCTCGTCGAGCAGGAGGACGTCCGGGTCCACGAGTTCGGCGCGGGCGAGGGCGACGAGTTGCCGCTGCCCGGCCGAAAGCGACCGTCCGCGTTCACCGACGGGCTGGTGGAAACCGGCGGGGAGCGCGGCGACACCGTCGAGCGCGCCGACGGACCGGACCGCTTCCTCGACCTCCGCGTCCGTCGCGGAAGGCCTGCCGTAGCGCACATTGTCCGCGACGGTCCCCGAGAACAGATGCGCTTCCTGTGGTACCACGCCCATCCGCGTGCGCAGGGCGCCCAGGTCGTACTCGCGGATGTCGGTTCCGTCGATCCGGACCACACCGCCTGTCGCATCGTAGAAGCGCGCGACGAGCTTCACCGCTGTCGACTTGCCGGCGCCCGTCGCGCCGACCAAAGCGACGGTCTCCCCGGCGGCGACCTCCAGCGTCAACTGTTTCAGCGCAGGTTCATCCGTTGCGGTGTAAGCGAAATCGACGTCCTTGAAGGAGACCTCGCCCCGTAGCCGCTCCGGGACCGGGACCGGGTTTTCCGCCGCCGGAACGGACGTCGGCGTGCGCAGGAGATCGCCGATGCGAGTCAGGCCGACTCGCGCCTGCTGATAGCCGTCGAAGACCGAGGACAGTTGCTGAATCGGTGAGAAGAACTGGCCGAGGTACAACAGGAACGCCACCAGCACACCGGCCGACAGCGTGCCCGCCGCGACCCGGTTCGCGCCGACGATCAGCACGACGACCTCGGCCAATCCGGAAAGCATTGCCGCGAAAGGGAAGTACGTCGCGACGTAGCGTTGGGCGCGAAGCCTCGAACGACGGTACTCGTCGCTGCGGGACGCGAACTTCTCCGCCGTCCGCTCCTCGCGGGTGTACGCCTGCGCGACCCGTAGCCCGTTCACGTTCTCCTGCATGTCCGCGTTGACGACGCTCACCCGTTCCCGGGCTTCGGTGTACGCCTTGGACGACGCCCGGCGGAAGATCACCGTCGCCACGACGAGGATCGGCAGCACCGCGAGCGCGTACGCCGCCAGCCCGATATCGGTGATCATCAGCGCCGCCGCGATCCCGACCAAGGTCAGCGCGCTCACCACGGCCTGCGCGACACCGGTCTGCAGGAACGTCGAGAGCGCGTCGACGTCGGTCGTCATCCGGGTCATGATCTTCCCGGACAGTTCGTGTTCGTAGAAGTCGAGCCCGAGCCGTTGCAGATGGGCGTAACTGCGGACGCGCAGCGAATACAGCACCGTCTCGCCGACTCGCGCCGTCATCCTGGTCTGGAGGTAGACCACCAGCCAGTCCGTGAGGATCACCAAAGCGCCGATTCCGGCGGCGAGCCAGATCACCGCCTCCGCTCCGGCGCGTACCCCGCTGTCGATGCCGTACTGGTACAGCGCGGGCATCGCGATGGTGGCCATCGCGTCCGCCGCGACCAGCCCGATCACCACGGCGAGCGGGCCGCGCACCGGTTTCAGCAGGCGGCCGAGACGGAACTTCGGTTCGGGCGCGGTGACGTCGGTGCCCGGCAGCCGTGGGACGTCCGTGGCCGGCGGCAGTTTCCGGACGCCTTCGAGGAGTTCCCCGCTCGGTGGCAGGTCGACGTCCCATTCGCCGCCGGTGCCCTTGCGTTCGCCCGCCAGTTCGTCGGACTTGTCCTGCTCCGGCCACAGGGCGGGGGTGATTCCCGAGGGGCCGCAGTCGAGGCCCTCGCAGCGGTGCGGTTCCTCGACGTCGTCACCCGGCCCCGCGACGAGTTCGCGGAACAGCGGGCAGCGCGCCAGCAGTTCCTCCTCGGTGCCGACGTCGACGACGCGGCCCTTGTCCAGCACGGCGATCCGGTCGGCGAGAGCGAGGGTGGAGCGGCGGTGCGCGATCAGCAGGGTCGTGCGGCTCGCGGTGACCGAACGCAGCGTGTCGTGGATCGCCGCCTCGGTGACCGTGTCGATGGCGGACGTCGCGTCGTCGAGGACCAGCACGCGCGGATCGGTCATCAGCGCCCTGGCGAGGCCGAGCCGCTGCCGCTGACCTCCCGAAAGCGTGAGGCCGCGCTCGCCGACGAGCGTGTCGTATCCGTCCGGGAGGCGCTGGATGAACTCGTCCGCCTCCGCCGCCCGCGCGGCCGCGCGGATCTCCTCGTCGCTCGCGTCCGGCCTGCCGTAGGCGATGTTGTCGCGCACCGACGAGGAGAAGAGGAACGCCTCCTCGAAGACCACGCCGATCACACTGCGCAGGTCGTGCTGCCGGACGTCGCGGACATCGAGGTCGCCGACCTGGACCGAACCGCTGTGCACGTCGTAGAACCGGGGCAGCAGCAAGGAGATCGTCGATTTGCCCGAACCGGCGGTGCCGACGAGCGCGAGTGTTTCGCCCGGCCGGGCCTCCAGGGTGAGACCGTCGAGCACGGGATCCGACCGCGTGTAGCCGAAGGAGACGTCCTCCAGGCGGACACCGAGCGGGCCTTCGGGCAGTGGCCGCGCGTCCGGGCTGTCCACGACGTCCGGCTGCGCGTCGATCAGTTCGTTGACCCGTTCCGCCCCGGCCCTGGTCAGCTGGGCCTGCACGACGAGACTCGAGATCATCCGTGCCGGGCCGATCAGGATGGACAGATAGGTGGCGAACGCCAGGAAGGTGCCGAGGCTGACCTCGCCTTTCAGGGCGAGGACGCCGCCGACGGCCAGCACCGCGACCTGACCGGCCGCGGGCAGCGCCGCCGTCGTGGCCGTCGGCAAGGACGAGAGCCGCGCCGAGCGCATGCGTTCGGCGAAGAGCTTCTTCGCCGTCTTCTCAAGCTTCGCGACTTCGCGCGTTTCCTGACCGAAGCCCTTCACAACGCGTACGCCCGTGACGGTTTCCTCGACCTGCTGCGCGACGTCGGCCGCGCGCTGCTGGGCCGCCCAGGTCGCGGGGAAGAGCCGTTTCCGGCTCACCGCCATGATGATCGCGATCGCGGGCGCGACCACCATCGCGATCAGGGTCAGCGTCGGCGACATCCACAGCATCGCGCCGAGCGACAGGAGCGCGAAGATCACCGATCCCGCCGAAAGCGGCACCTGCATCAGGACCGACGTGACCAGCTGCAGATCCGAGATCGCGCGGGAGGCGACCTGGCCGGTGCGCAGCGCGTCCTGCTTGCCGCCGTCGAGCCGGGAGACCGCGTTGAACACCTGGCGGCGCAGATCGTGCTGGACGTCGAGGGCCAGCCGCCCGCCGACGTACCGGCGGGCGAAGGCGTTGCCGAAGGTCAGCACCTGCAGTACCGCCATCACGGCGGCGAGCAGGCCGAGACGGGAGGTGTCGCCCGCGACGGCGTCGTCGAGAGCCTCGCGGATCAGCAGCGGACCGGCGGCCTGCAACCCGACGCCGATGATGGCCGCACCCAGCGAAAGCACGACGAGCCAAGGATGTTTCCAGCACGAAGCGGCCAGGCGGCGGATCCAGCCTCCGGTGGGTGCCGGGGCCGTCTCACGTGCCGGGCTCGCTTGACGCGGACGAGGTGGAGCAGTAGTCACCCCGCAAGCCTATGCGGCCCCACCGACAGGACCGGCCGGTTCGCGCAGGGCCGAACGCCATGAAAGGCCCCTTCATTGCAAAATTTGCAATGAAGGGGCCTTTCATGGCGCTTGTGGACAGTGACTTACGTGATGTCCTTCTTCTGGTTCACGGCCCAGCCGGCGAGGAAGAACGCCATCGTCCAGCCGAAGAAGATGAGCGCCGAAGCCCACCACGAGAACGCGCCGGGAGCGCCCGCCGCGTACTGCAGTGCCCACGCCGTCTCGTCCTGCAGGCCGGGGACCTTCACGCCGGCGGCGCCGAACGCCTCCGCGCCGATGGCGCCCACGATGCCGTTGACCGTGCCGTTCGGCAGGACGCCGCCCAGCCAGGTGATGTCGGCGGCGCCGAACATGACGAACACGAGGACGTTCTCGACCACGAGCATCCAGATGGTCAGCGTGATGATGCTGCCGACGACGCTGCGCCAGACCGCGCCGACCCCGATGCCGAACAGCGTCGCCAGGATCGTCGCGAGGACACCCGCCCCGAGCACGCCGAGCCACTGGCCCGCCGTCGGCAGGCGTGCGCTGTCGACCGTGATCACGGTGCCGAGGCTCGCCGCACCCACGATGATCACGCCGTAGATCGCGCCCCAGGCGATGTAGGTGATCATCTTCGCGCTCAACGCCGAAACCCGGTTCGGTGCGGTGAGGAACGTCGTGGTGATCGTCTTCTTCGTGTACTCGCCGGCGAGGGCGAAGACACCGAAGATGATCGGGATCATCGTGCCGATGTTGATGCCGTGCCCGAGCGCGAGCAGGCCGACGGGCAGTTCGCCGGTCGAGATGCCGAGCGCCTCGGTCAGCTCACGGGTGTCGGAACGGCCGAGGAAGTCACTGAAATCGTTGGTGATCATGCCCCAGAACAGGGCGAACGCGAAAGCGAAGACCACCGCGGGGATCATCAGCGCCCACCACGCCTTGAGCGTGAGCGTCTTGCGGAACTCCGCCTTGATCAGGTTGCCCATCAGCCCTGGCCTCCCCAGCCCTCGTTCTGGCCCTGCTGCTGCGCCTGCTGCTGAGGCGGCGCCTGCTGGTACTGCTGCTGTTGCGGCGGCTGACCCTGCTGCTGGAACTGCTGCGGCGGCGCGAAACCGGGCGGCGGCGTGTTCTGCGGCGCGTAGCCGGGAGGAGGCCCCTGATATCCGGGCGGCGGGCCCTGGTAACCCGGAGGCGGACCCTGGTAGCCAGGGGGCGGGCCCTGCTGGAAACCGGGCGGCGGCGCGGCGTACTGGCCCTGCGTCAGCTGGAAGAACATCCGCTCCAGATCCGCGGTCTCCTCCTGCATGCCGTAGACCGCGATACTCGCTTTGGCGGAGATGTCGCCGATCTGCTGCACCGTCGCACCCGACACCGCGACACGGCCGTCCGGCATCGGCGAGACCTGCGTAATGCCCGCCTCCTGCAACGCGGCGACGAGGCCGCTCGCGTCGGCCGACTGCACCAGCACCCGGGACTGGTTGCTCTTGCGCAACTGGTCCAGCGAGCCGTTGTACCTGGTCATGCCCTGGCTGATGATCACGACCTGGTCGATCGTCTGCTCCACCTCGTTCAGAAGGTGGCTCGAGACCAGCACCGTGCGCCCCTCACGCGCATACGCGCGCAGGAAGTTCCGCAGCCACAGGATGCCCTCGGGGTCGAGACCGTTCGTCGGCTCGTCCAGCACCAGCACCTGTGGGTTCCCCAGCAACGCCGTCGCCAGCGCCAGCCGCTGCCGCATACCGAGCGAGAACCCGCCCGCCTTGCGGTCCGCGGCCGACGAAAGGCCGACCAGCCCCAGCACCTCGTCCACCCGCTGATCCGGCATCCCGATCGCCGCCGAGTACACGCGCAGGTGATTACGCGCGGTACGCCCCGGGTGGAAGCCCTCGTTCTCCAGCACCGAACCGACGACCCGCGCCGGATTCCCCAGCTGGTCGTGCGGGCGCCCGTTGATGGTCGCCGTGCCGTTCGTGGGCGTCACCAGCCCGAGCAGCATCCGGAGCGTCGTCGTCTTCCCGGCACCGTTCGGGCCGAGGAAGCCGGTCACCGAGCCGGGCTCCACCGTGAAGCTCAGATTCTGGACCGCGTTGACCGCACCGAACTGCTTGCTCAAATTCTGCACCGCGATGCGGCCACTGCCGTCGTGCATACCGTCCCCTTTTGTTGACGAAGGCCGATCACGCGACATCCTGCCTCACGGGGTGGGTCCGCACTCGCGGAAGGGGTCAATCCAGCGAAAGCGACCTTCGTCACGTTCCGTGCGGTGCCGACTCCGTCCTCCGGCGCAGCCGACACTGGGCCGAATGGTCGCTGACTACCGGATATGTGCCTAGGAGCGCGGAAATTCACCGACAACGGCGGCGCCCCGTGAGGAAATAATTCGGAAGACATGGCAACCCCATGCAGCGCGACGGCGACTTATTACCTACGATGAAGGAGGCGGCCCGCTCCCAGTGACCCCCAGGCTGGTCGAGCGGGCCGCCCTCAGCCCCTTTGCCCCACTTCGGTCGACGCTGGTGCGTCTTCCCGAAGGTGGGGCTTCGTCGTATCACCCGGGGGGCCGAGCCCCCCCCGGGACCCCCACGGTGCGTCCGGCGGCGGTTGGCTGGTGAGTGGCCTGCGGTGCGGAGCGCCGTGGCCGTGGGGAAAGGTCCGGGAAAGGTGGGGGTCGCATCCTGTCGTCATTCAGGTGACGAGGGGAGAGCGACCGGTGGACACCGATCCGGTACGGAAGATCAGAGAGTTCGGGGAGTTCCTCGCGAGGAACAAGGCCGCCTTCGGGCAGGCTGAGCGGGAACTGGCGGGGCGGCACTACACGGCTTCGGCGCGTGGGGGACTCGTGCGTGCGGAGGTGGACCATCGGGCGCGGCTCGTCGGAATCCACATCGACCGGGCCGCCGTGGCCCGCAGCCGCGGCGGCGAACTCGGCGCGTACATCGTCGAGGCGGTCGGGCAGGCGCGTGGCGAGGCCCGCGCCGAATACCGGCTGCTGTTCCAGGCGAGCGTCCGATGAACGGCTTGCTGCGGCTTCACGACCTCGACGACGACGAAGACGACAGGCGGCCCGCTTCCCGTCGAGAAGAACACTTCGCCGGTGCGGACATCGACGCCGGTCTCGGCAGGGTCCATGTCGACGAGGCCGGTGACCTGGTCGCCGTCGAACTCGACGAGCGGGCACTGCGCGCGATGAACCCGGCCGCGCTCGGCGGCCACCTCCTCGCGGCGATCGAGCGGGCCGAGCAGGCCGCCAGGACCCGGCGAATCGAACGGAGGAAGCACTGATGGCGGAGGGGACCGGCTACGAGGTCGTCCCGGAGTCGCTCGCGGACATGGCGACGGAGTTCCGGGCCGCGGCCGATTCGTGGACCACGCTCAAGGACACGGTCGGCGGACTGACGATGCAACCGGGTGACCTCGGTCTGCTCGCCACCAACGTGGGATACGTCGAGGCGTACAACGCGGCGTGCACGCTCGTCGTCGAGAAACTCGGCGAGGCGGTCAAGAGCTTCGACGACACCGAGGCCGCACTCGTCACCGTCGCCAACACCTACGCCGCACAAGACGCCGAATACTACGAGCAGTTCGGCTACCTGGGGAGTGACGATGACTGAACCGGCGCCGTACCCGGAAGGCGACGCGGCGACCGTGCTGGACGCCGCGGAGTTCTTGGACGTCTTCGTCATTCCCGCAGGCTCGGTCTCCGCCGGGGTGAAGATGATTCTCGACGAAATCCGCAAGATCCTCGGCGACCCCGCGATCCCCGCGGCGCGCGCCACTCAATGGGCTGAAGCGCAGCCGATATCGAGCACGGTGGCGGGCCAACTGAACTCGAAACTGGGTTCGCTGGACTCGTACTGGCAGGGAGGCGCGTTCGACGCGTTCAAGACCCACACCGATCGGATCGTTCAGCAGTGCGACCTGACGGCCGGGAAACTGGGGGAAGTGGCCGAGCTGCTCTCCGATGCGATCACTCTCGTGTACCAGACCTGGGGGATGGCCATCGGGTTCATCACGAAGGCGGCCGCCGGCTGCGCCACCCTTCTCGATCCGAGCGAGGTGGTCTCCGCGATCAACGCGCTGGCCACCAGCTACGCCGATCTCATCGAAAGCGCCCTCGAGAGGATGGGCGAGTTCGCGGCCAACGTGAAGGCCATCGAGATCTCCGCGCTCAGCTTCCCCTCGCCGGGAACGTTGCCGGAGGAAGTGAGCGACCCCAAGAAATGGGTTATCGAACCGGCGCCCGAACACCCGCCGGAGGAAAAGAAGTTGCCGGGTAAAGCCGGGATGGGTGAGTCGCAAGGCGGGGTCGTCTCGCCACCGGATACGGCCGAGGACGAACCGGAAGCGGCCGAGGACGAACCGGCGGACGAGCCCGCCGGGCTCGAAGAAACCCCGGTCTGAACCGACCGCCTCGGCGCGCGTGACTCTCACACGCCGAGGCGGGCCCGGATCTTCTCGGCGATCGGGTCACCGGTGGCCGTGCACAGCCCGAGTGCCTCGTGGAGATGGTCCCGCGCCTCGGTATCGCGTCCGTCCGCCGCAGACAGGTCGGCGAGCTGGACGAGCAGCCGGGCCGAGCCCCACCGGTCGTCCAGTTCGCGGGTGATCGCGAGTGCGTCCCGGTACTCCTCGCTCGCCTGCTCTCCCAGCCCCATGTCCCGGTACAGGTCACCCAGCGTGCGCAGGGTGAACCGCAGCGACGTGCGATCGCCGCTGCTCCGCTGCAGTTCGACGGCGTCCCGCAGATGACGCAGGGAGTCGTCGAACTGGCCCTGCTGACGGCGCAGATCGCCGAGGTTGTTCAGCGCGATGCCCTCGCCGTGGACGTCGCCGTCCGCCCGGAACATCTCGAGCGCGGCCGTGTAACTCCTCGCCGCCTCGGTGAAGCGGCCCATACTGTCCTGCGTCACGCCGAGGTTGTTCAACGTCCACGCCTGCCCGTGCTGGTTGCCGAGCTCGCGGAACACCTCCGCCGTGGTGCGGAAGTACTCGATCGCCTTCTCGAAACCGCCGACGTCGTCGTGGGCGATCCCGAGCCCGAGCAGCAGATAGGCCTCGTCGACGCGCCTGCCGGACCGTCGGGCGGCGGTCACCGCGATCTCGTGGGTGGCCAGCCAGTCGTCCCAGTGTTTGGTCAGGTAGAACAACCGCATCAGCGCGGCGGCCAGCAGGCAGGCGACGTCCTCGGCGCCCTGTTCCGCCGCGGTCCGCACCACGGTCACCAGGTTCGCGCGCTCGGCGGCGAACCAGGTGAGCGCGTCTTCGCGGGTGTGGAACGGTGTTTCGGTCCTCGTCTCCTCCACGCCGTCCAAATCGATCACGCGGGCCTTCGGGTCGACGAGTGCTCGTGCCGCGATCACCGTGCGCAGGAACCACACGAACAGGCGCCGCGTCGCCGCCTCGCGGCAAGCGGGCTCGACCTGGTCCGCGAGTTCCCGTGCGTAGGCGCGGAGCAGGTCGTGTGTCCGGTACCGCCCGGCGAAGCCCTCCTCGACAAGGTGCGATCGGGTGAGCGCGTCGAGGGCACGCCGGGTGACACGCAGGTCTTCGCCGGAGAGCGCGGCGAACGCGGGAGCCGTGAGGTCGTGCCCGGGATGGAGGCCCCACAGGACGAAGAGCCGCGCGGACGACGGCGGCAGGTGATGGAAGGAGCGGGAGAACACCGAGCGGATCGCGGTATGGGCGTCGCCGTCGGCGTCCATCAGGTCGAGGCGCCGATGCTCGTCCGCCAGTTCGGCGGCGAGGTCGGCGACGCTGATGTTGTCGCGGGCCCGGAAGATCTCCGCGGCGACCCGCAGGGCGAGCGGCAGCCGGACGCACTGCCGCACCACCCGGTCGATCGCGTCCGCGGCGTCGTCCGTCCGGTCGCCCGCGAGGCCACGGAACAACTCCCGCGCGTCGGAAGACGGCAGCCGTCGCAGGACGATCCGGGTCGCGCCGTCGCGGGCCACCAGCCCGGCGAGTGAATCCCGGCTCGTCACGACGACGTGGCAGGAAGAACTCATCGGCAGCAGGGGCCGGACCTGCTCACAGGTCCGCGCGTTGTCGAGTACGACGAGCAGGCGGCGGCGGGCGGCCAGCGTCCGGAACCGGGCCGCCCGCGCCGGGAGGTCGCGGGGGATCGCCGGGCCTTCGACACCCAGTGCCTGGAGGAACCCTTCGAGCACGTTCGCGGCCGAGGGTGGTTGCTCCGGCCCGTAACCCCGGAGATCGACGTACAGCTGGCCGTCGGGGAACCGGGAGCGGACCCGGTTGCCCCAGCGGACCACCGTCGCGGTCTTGCCGACGCCTGCCGTGCCGACCACGACGCACACTGGCGCCGAGTCCCGGCCGGACAGCGCGAACTGATCGTCCAATTCGGACAGTTCCGCCGTTCTGCCGACGAAGTTCCGTACGGTGCGGGGCAATTCCGACGGTACGACCGCCGGTGCCGGCACGCCCGTCGGTTCGATCGGTTGCCCGTCGAGGATCCGCCGTTCGGCCTCGCGAAGCTCCGGGCCCGGCTCGATCCCGAGTTCTTCGACGAACAGCCGTCGTGCCGCGCGGTAGACGGCCAAGGCCGCGGTGCGCCGCCCTGCCCGGTACAGCGAGATCATCAGCAATTCGTGCAGGCGTTCCCGGAACGGGTGACGGCGTACCAGTTCGGTCAGCTCGTCCACCAGGGACGCGTGCTTGCCTTCGGCGAGCTCGGCCTGGCACAGCGTCTCGATCGCGGCCAGCCGTCGCTCGGTGAGCCGCCGTGCCTGATCGGCCAGCTCCGGCGAGTCGAGGCCGTCGTACGGCTCACCGCGCCACAGGCCGAGCGCTTCACGTGACAATTCGGCGCACCGCCGCGGATCGTTCGCGGCGGCTTCGTCCACCAGCGACTCGAACCGCTCGGCGTCGAGCTCCCCAGGCAGCACACGCAGGCGATATCCGCCCACTCCGCTCGTCAGCCGATCCGGCTCGCCGAGCAGCCGCCTCAGCTTGTGGACGTGCAGGTACAGCTTCGACGCGGAGTCGTCGGTTTCCCCCGGCCACAACACGTCGACGAGAGCACTCGCCGGGACGTCGCGGTTGGCGTTCGCGAGCAGCGTCCCCAGCAGGATCCTCTGCATACGTCCGGTGACCGTGACGGTACGGACGCGGATCGGCCCCAGAACCTCGAATTCCATCGAGTACCTCCCCGCGGGACAGTGTGCCGCGACGCGGGGATCCGGAGGCCGGAAAGGCGCAAAAAGGAGCGAGGGACCTTTGCGCACCGGGGTGGCAAAGGTCCCCCGCGTGGGAGAGTGGCTCGAGGGTCAGGCCAGGACGTCGGCCAGCTCCGTGGCGGGCAGGCCGTGCGCGGCGGCGACGGGGGCGTTCGTGAGGGCGCCCGCGTGCGTGTTGAGGCCCTTCGCCAGCGAAGCGTCGGCCTGCAGCGCCTTGTGCCAGCCGTGCTCCGCCAGCTGGACGGCGTACGGCAGCGTCACGTTGGTCAGCCCGTAGGTCGACGTCCGGGGCACCGCGCCCGGCATGTTCGCGACGCAGTAGAACACCGACTCGTGGACCGTGTAGGTCGGTTCGTCGTGTGTGGTCGGCCGCGAGTCGGCGAAGCAGCCGCCCTGGTCGATCGCGATGTCCACCAGCACACTGCCCGGGCGCATCCGCGAGACGAGTTCGTTCGAGACCAGCTTCGGCGCCTTCGCGCCGGGCACGAGCACCGCGCCGATGACCATGTCGGCCTCCAGCACGGACTGCTCGACCGACAGCGCGTTGGAGGTCACCGTGCGGATGCGGCCGCCGAAGTCGTTGTCGATCTGGCGGAGGCGGTCGACGTTGGTGTCGAGGATCTCGACGTCGGAGCCGAGGCCGAGCGCGACCCGCGCCGCGTTGAGGCCGGCGACACCGCCGCCGATCACGACCACGCGCGCCGGGTGGACGCCGGGGATGCCGCCGGGCAGCACGCCGCGGCCACCGCTCGGCTTCATCAGGGAGTACGCGCCCACCTGCGGCGCCAGTCGTCCGGCGACCTCGGACATCGGCGCGAGCAGCGGCAGCGCGCGGTTCGGGGTCTGCACCGTCTCGTACGCGATCGCGGTCGTGCCCGCGGCCAGCAGCGCGTCGGTCAGCGGACGGTCCGCGGCGATGTGCAGGTAGGTGAACAGCACCTGGTCGGCGCGCAGCCGCGGGTACTCCTCGGCGATCGGCTCCTTGACCTTGAGCACGAGTTCGCCCTCGGACCAGGTCTCCTCCGCCGTCGCGAGGATCTTCGCGCCCGCGGCGACGTACTCCTCGTCGGTGATGGAGGAGCCGAGGCCGGCGCCTGCCTCCACGAAGACGTCGTGGCCGCGCCCGGTCAGTTCGTGCACGCCCGCCGGGGTGAGCGCCACCCGGTATTCGTGCTTCTTGATCTCACGGGGGACGGCGATACGCACGGGATGCCTCCTGGCGGCGGGTCTGCGAACAAAGGTGCTGCCACTCACGGTGAGCCACCCGGACGGCGGTGTCATCGTGTGCGCGCGACAAGGTTGGACACCGATCATGGTTTTCCGGGCACAATCGCTTGACCTCCAGTGAACTGGAGCTTGCACCTTGGGCCCATGAGAGCCGTGTGGTTGAAAGAGTTCGGCGGGCCCGAAGTGCTCGTCGCGGGCGAGGCCCCGGATCCGGTACCCGCAGCGGGCCAGGTCCTGATCGAGGTGGCGTTCGCCAACATCACCTTCGTCGAGACGCAGTTCCGCGCCGGCGGGAGCGGGCCGTTCCGCGGCGAGCTGCCGATGATCCCGGGCAACGGCGTCGGCGGCGTGATCAGCGCGGTCGGGGACGGGGCCGACCTCGGCCTGGTCGGCAAGCGCGTCGTCACCTCGACCGGCGGTTCCGGGGCGTACGCGGAACGGGTCGCGGTCGCCGCCGAATCCGTCTTCGAGGTGCCGGACGGCCTGGCGCTCGACGCCGCGGTCGCGATCCTCGCCGACGGTCGCACGGCGACCGCGCTGGTGACCGCCGCGGGTATCCGGCCCGGGGAGCGGGTGCTGGTGGAGGCCGCGGCGGGCGGGGTCGGCGGGCTGGTCGTGCAGCTCGCCAAGGCCGCTGGCGCCGAGGTCGTCGGTGCGGCGGGTGGTCCGGAGAAGGCCGGGCACGTCCGGGAACGCGGCGCCGATCTGGCGGTCGACTACCGCGAGCCGGAGTGGGCGGCGAAGGCGGGCGAGGTCGACGTCGTGTTCGACGGGGTCGGCGGCGACATCGGGGCAACGTCGTTCGGGTTGCTCAGGCCAGGTGGTCGGATGCTGATCTACGGCCTTTCGAGTGGTTCGTGGACGGAGGTGTCCGAAGAGGACGCCGCCGCGCGCGGAGTCACGGTGATCCAGGGTCTCGGCGGTCCGGCCGAGATGCGGGCGTTCACCGAGTCCGCCCTCGCCGAAGCCGCCGCCGGACGGCTGGAACCCGTGATCGGTCAACGGTTCCCGCTCGAACGGGCGGCGGACGCGCACGCGGTCATGCAGTCGCGTGGCGCGATCGGCAAGACGTTGCTCGAGGTCTGATGTTCGACGTCGACGAATTCCTCGCCGGTCCGCTCACGGCCAGGGTCGCCGCTGCCGGGCCGACCGTGCGCCCGGCCTGGTACCTCTGGGAGAAGCGGGCTTTCTGGATCCTCACCGGATCGTGGGCGCGGCTGGCCGGCCTCGTCCGCGATTCGCCGTCGATCGCGGTGACCGTCGATGTGTGTGACGTCGGCACGGGTGTGGTGCGGCAAGTGCTCGCGCGCGGCGAAGCGGAGATCCTCCCCTTCGACGTCCCCCGTGGACAGCGGCTGCTGAGCCGGTATCTCGGGCCCGACGAGCACAAATGGGATGCGCGTTTTCGTTCGTACCTGCACGATGATCCCGAGGTGAAAGGGACCGTCTGGATCCGGATGGTGCCGAAGCGATTCGTCGCCGAAGACCTCGGTTATCGGGTGTGAAGCACGGCCGCGTTCGCTGGGGGTGGGCGCGGCCGTGCAACCTGCGAAACGGTAAATGCAGCACGATCGAGTCAAGATGTTGATCTTACTGGCCGGTAAGCTGCCATTCTGTTCCGCATGACAAATCAGGATTGGCGGCGGGAGCGGCGTGTCCGCACCGTCGATACCGAAGGCAATCCGGCCGATGTCGTCGTGGGCCTGGTCGAAACCCCGGGGCACGGCTACGAAGCCGCGTTGCGGGTCGACGGTGGCCCCGGTGTTCTTTTGCCGCTTTACCCCGGTGCCGATCTGCTCGCCGCGGTACGGCAGACCATTGAGGACGGATATCGCGCCAGCGCGCACTGAACCGTCGGATGTCAGGAAAGGGTCTTTCAGGACGTAAAACGTCTTGAAAGACCCTTTCCTGACGTCTGCGGACGGTTTTGTCGCACTACAAAGTGTTCGGTATCGAGCGGTTTGTAGTGGACTCAACTCCAGCGCAGTGAAACGAGTTGTGTGATCAGCGCCAGCCGGACGTCGGGATCGTCGAGATCCAGCGGGACGAGGTCGAGCAGCCGCCGCATCCGGTACCGCAGGGTGTTGGGATGGATCCGGAGTTCCTTCGCGGCCGCGCGCGGGTCTCCGGGATGCCGCAGCCATTGGTACAACGTGTCGACGTAGCCGCTCTCGTGGGCTTCGTCGTGCGCGCGCAACAGGCCGAGCGGGCCGAGCTCGGCGACCTTCGCGCTGCTCGCCGCCGTCGCTCCGCGGTGCAGCGAAAGGGCCGTCCACGCCTCGTCGAAGACCACGACGCGGCCGGGGACGAGCTTCGCGCGAAGCAGCCCCAGGGCCTCGTCGGCCTGGACGCGCGACCTCGCGAGCTCGCCGATTTCGCAGGCCGATCCCGCCGCGGCCCGTGGTGTTCCGCCCTTCCTCGACGACGGCAGGGCTTCGAGCGCGGTCCGGAGTTCGGCCCAGCCGTCGCCGTCCGGGACGACCGCGTAGAGCATGCCGCCGAGTTCCGTGGCCACCGGCCGCCTGCCGACGCCCTGCGAGATCCGTTCGAGGAGGGCGAGCCGCAGGCCCTCGTCGTCGCGGCCGTCGCCGCCGGCGACCTCGACGACCACGACGCGGTGCGGTTCTTCGGACAGGTCGAGTTCCGCGATCGCCTTGCGCGGGCTGGCGTTCCCTTCGAGTACCGCGCGCAGGAGTTCGGCCGAGACCCGGCGTTGTGAATCGGTGTGCGCGCGGCGGCGCAGCAGGTGCAGCGCGACGACGGGCGCCGCGTCGGCGAACGCGGCCGCGCGTTCGTCGGAGACCGGGCCCGCGACGACCGCCCACATCGACCCCAGCAGTTCGCCGCCCATCCGGATCGGCACGATGAGCCGGGGAAGCGTGCCGTCGCGTTGCGCGGGCACGAAGATCGTCTGCCGCCCACGGGAAAGCTCGCGGAACACCCCTCGCGACCGGAACCGCGCGAGTACGTCGTCGGGGATGCGGCGGCCCATGATCGTGGACACGCGCGCCGAGTCGGTCAGATCCTGCCGGGCCGAGTACGCGAGCACCCGTGAGTTGGTGTCCTCGATGGTCACGGGCGCGTCGACCACCGAAGCGACGGCGTCCGCGAGCCGGAACAGGTCGCCGGAACCGGGGCCGCCGCCGTCCTCCAGCGCGTCCGACTCGTCGGCGAGAGCGTCGAGGACCGTCCTGAGCAGCCAGACGAGCTGGGCCCACGACGTCGCCGAGCGCACCTCGATCAACGCGATGTCCGCCGATTTCGCCGCCCGCTTCACCGAGGGTTTCGCCGCGAGCGGCGGCTTCAGCAGGACCGCGGCGGCACCTTTCGACGCGCTGACCTTGACGAGCTCGGCCGCGTCCGACGTCTCGGTGATCGCGACGCCGAGAACGAGGTCGCCCGCGGCGAGGGTGTTGCCGGGTTCGGCGATGACGACGTCACCGACGGCCGGGGACTCTTCGGGGACCTGGAGGGCGTGCAACAGCGTCGGACCGACTCGATCGACCACGCTCCGCACGGAAACCATGCCTTATTTTGCTCCCGCTGACGAAAACGCGCCGCAGGGGCAGTCTCGAAGATCGCTCGCGTCGAGCGTCGAGGTGCCCCTTCGTCGCGTTTTCGTGAGCCTCCGGCTCCAAAGAGGCGGGCGCGGTGAAGTCTCCTCGTCGCGCTGACGCGCTGCCGAGGAGACGTCCGCCGGTCACCGGGACCGCGGCACACGTCAGACCTCGCGTGGCGTCCTCGCGTCGATGTCTTCGGGCGTGAACCGCTCTCGTTTGGTCGTCAGCGCCCATCGGTGCCCGTCGGGATCGACGATGCGGCCGTAACGCTCGCCGAAGAACATCTCCTCGACCGGCGCCTCCACCCGTGCGCCCGCGAACACCGCGCGCCGCACGAGGTCGTCGGGGTCCTCGGTCTCCAAGGTCAGGAGCATCGGCGTGCCGCCGAGGGTCGACGGCGCGAGCGCGTCCAGCTGAGGGATCTCCTGGCTCACCAGCAACCGCGCATCTCCGACGGCTAGCTCCACGAACAGCACGACGCCGTTCGGCAGTACGTTGCGGAACAGCTCCACGGCGCCGAACGCCTTGGCGTAGAAGGAAAGCGACGCGTCGACGTCCTTGACGAACAGATGCGGCGTCAAACCGAGCGCCCGGCTCACGCCGACTCCGCCCGCTTCAACAACCCGGCCTGTCCGGCCACGGCGACGAGCCTGCTCAGGAACTCCGCCTCGCGGGCGGCGACCTCCCGGCCGGCGCGGGTCAGCCGGTAGTAGCGGCGGCGCGAGTCGTGCGGCTGGTCCTCGCTCGCGTCCGGGGCCTCTTCGACCAGGCCGTCGGCGACGAGCCGGGCCAGCGTCCGGTACAGCGTGCCCGGGCCGAGCTGGGCGGTACCGCCGCTCACCTCGTCGACGAAACCCATGATCGCGTAGCCGTGCGCGCGACCTTTCGCCAGCGCCAGCAGGGTCTGGAACGCCGCGGGGGTGAGCTGCGGGTTGCCGTCGGCCATCCGGGAAGCATACACTCCGATCTCGTTATATCCATGATGGATACAAGGAGTCGGGCATGGCGATTCAGGGCGTGCACAAGATCGTCGTCGGGGTGACCGACCAGGAACGGGCGAAGCGGTTCTGGTCCGAGGTCGTCGGATTCGAGATCACCACCGATGTGCCCTACGACGACAAGGGGAACCGGTGGGTCGAGGTGACTTCGGCCGATGGCGCGACGGCGCTCGTCCTGAGCACCGCGCCGGAGGACCTCAAGCGGTTCGAAGTGCGGGACGAACTTCCGACGGGCAATTTCTTCTTCTACGCCGACGACATCGAAAAGACGTACGAGGAGCTTTCGGCGAAGGGCGTCGAATTCCCGGCGCGGCCGGAGAAGCAGCCGTGGGGCTGGTGGGCGATGTTCACCGACTCGGAGGGCAACCGGTTCGCTCTTCAGGAAAAGAATCCCACCTCCTGAGAGTGGTTGGGTGCTCCGTTCGGCGGAGCTAGCTTCGGTGACAACAGCCGAAACCCTTGAACCGCTAGGAGAATCGCGATGAGCGCGGACGGATGGTCGTTCGAGACCAAGCAGATCCACGCGGGTGCGGCGCCGGACACCGCCACCGGCGCGCGGGCGACCCCGATCTACCAGACCACCTCGTACGTGTTCCGCGACAGCCAGCACGGCGCCGATCTCTTCAGCCTCGCCGAGCCCGGCAACATCTACACCCGGATCAACAACCCCACGCAGGACGTGCTGGAGCAGCGGCTCGCCGCGCTCGAAGGCGGCGTCGCGGCGCTGGCCTTCGCCTCCGGGAGCGCGGCCACGACGGCGGCCATCCTCAACCTCGCGAACGCGGGCGACCACTTCGTCTCCAGCCCGGCGCTCTACGGCGGCACCTACAACCTCTTCCACTACACACTGCCGAAGCTCGGTATCGAGGTCTCGTTCGTCGAGGACCAGGACGACATCGAGCAGTGGAAGGCGGCCGTCCGGCCCAACACCAAGCTGTTCTTCGCCGAGACGCTGGCCAACCCGGGCAGCAACGTGCTCGACATCCGAGCGGTCGCCGACGCCGCGCACGAGTCCGGTGTCCCGCTGGTCGTGGACAACACCGTGCCGACGCCGTACCTCGTGCGCCCGATCGAGCACGGCGCCGACATCGTGGTCCACTCGGCGACCAAGTACCTCGGCGGCCACGGCACCACGGTCGCCGGGGTGCTGGTCGACGGCGGCACCTTCGACTTCGGCAAGGACCCAGGGCGCTTCCCGGGCTTCAACGAGGCCGACCCGAGCTACCACGGCCTCAAGTACTGGGAGGCACTCGGCCCGGGCGCGTACGCCGCCAAGGCCCGTGTCCAGATCCTGCGTGACACCGGCGCCGCGATCGCGCCGCTGAACAGTTTCCTGATCCTGCAAGGGATCGAGACGCTTTCGCTGCGACTGGAGCGGCACGTGTCCAACGCGCAGGCGCTGGCCGAGTGGCTGGAGCAGCGCGACGAGGTCGAGAAGGTGTACTACGCCGGGCTGCCGTCGAGCCCGTACCACGAGGCCGCGAAGAAGTACCTGCCGAAGGGCGCCGGCGCGGTGCTGTCGTTCGACCTGCGCGGCGGTGCCGAAGTGGGACGGGCCTTTGTGGACGGTACGGAACTGCACAGTCAGCTGGTCAACATCGGCGACGTGCGCAGCCTGATCGTGCACCCGGCCTCGACGACGCACAGTCAGCTCACGCCCGAGGAGCAGGCGTCCAGCGGGGTCACGCCGGGTCTCGTGCGGCTCGCCGTCGGGCTGGAAGGGATCGAGGACCTCAAGGCCGATCTCGAGGCCGGATTCCGGGCGGCCAAGGCGGCTCTGTGACCCAGGCTTCCGATCTCCCTCCCGCCACCGGTGCGTGGCGGGAGGGAGATCCGCCCGGTCGGCGCCGGTTCGTCAGCGGCGTCCAGACGCTCGAAACCGGCGTCACGTTGCCTTTCACGCTCGCGTACGAGACCTGGGGAACACTGAACGCCAGTGCCTCCAACGCGATCCTCGTCGAGCACGCGCTGACCGGGGACAGCCACGCCGTCGGTCCCGCGGAGGAAGGCCACGTCAGCCCCGGCTGGTGGGACGGCCTGATCGGGCCGGGCAAGGCCATCGACACGGACACGTTCTTCGTCGTGGTCCCGAACGTGCTCGGCGGCTGCCAGGGCTCGACCGGACCTTCTTCGCCCCATCCGGACGGAAAGTCTTGGGGCAGCAGGTTTCCCGGCGTGACCGTGCGGGACCAGGTCGGCGCCGAAACCGTCCTCGCCGACGCGCTGGGCATCGGCCGGTGGGCCGCGGTGGCAGGCGGATCCATGGGCGGGATGCGCGCGCTGGAATGGGCGGTGAGCGAGCCGGACCGGGTCGAGGCACTGCTCGTCCTCGCGTCGACGGCGCAGGCGTCGGCCGACCAGATCGCCTGGGCGGCGCCGCAACTGCATGCCATCCGCGCCGATCCTGGCTGGCACGGCGGCGACTATCACGACGTCCCCGGTGGCGGCCCGGACGCCGGTCTCGGCATCGCGCGCCGCATCGCGCACGCGACGTACCGCAGCGAAGCCGAACTGTCGCAACGCTTCGGCCGTCGGTACCAGGACGGAGAAGACCCCTTGCGCGGCGGACGGTTCGCCGTCGAGTCCTATTTGGACCATCACGCCGGGAAGCTTTCCCGCCGGTTCGACGCCGGCAGTTACGTGGTGCTCACCGAATCGATGAACACGCACGACGTCGGCCGAGGGCGGGGCGGCGCCGCGAACGCGCTCGGCCGGATCACCGCGCGCACGGTCGCGGCCGGGGTGGACAGTGACCGGCTCTACCCGCTGTACCAGTCGCGGGCCATCGCGGACGGGATCGACGGGGCGGAGTTCGCCGTCATCGCGTCGCCTTATGGGCACGATTCGTTCCTGATCGAGACCGAGCAGATCGGGCGGCTGGTGAAGCTGCTGCTGGGGTAGGCCGCGGTGCCTGGCGACGGTGCGCAAGTGCCGTTGCGAAAGTGGCTTTCGCAACGTTGAAGGTTGCGAAAGTGGCTTTCGCAACGTGTTCCCGCCGGATCGCTTGCCCTGGCGCGCGTGAGCCGATCACGACCCCCGATAGTCCATAAAGGACGCCAAGATCTCTCTGCGTGTCCGATTTGGGTGCTTGCGCGGGGGCCGTGAGTGGCAATGATCGTTCTGGCGAGCCTCTCTTAGGTACCGACCGCGTGACCTGCGGCGCGTCTTGCGTGCTGCCTGGCGAAGTACACGAAGGACCCCTTCCTGTACCTAGGCGCAAGGATGGGGTCCTTCATGTACTGCCGCTGTAGCGCTGAGGTCCACGGTGGCGTTCCTGCCCGCCCGTGGCAGCGGGGCCGCCTCGGCCCCGGGCTGTGAGGGTGGCCCGGCGTGTAGTGAAGGACTCCTTCCCTACCCTGAGAGTAGGGAAGGGGCCCTTCACGGACCTGCGATCCCGACCCGCCGCCCGCCGTGGCTGCTTCAGTGCTCCCCGACGGCCCGGCGTCGAACTCTCATGTCGTGAAGGGCCCCTTTGAGACCTTCACCGTCTCAAAGGGGCATCAACCCCAGCCGGAACCCACGTAGGTACCTAAAACACGGTTCGCTCCAACCCTCATCGCTACTCGCGACCCTCCCGGCAAACCGCATAAATCGCTCAACTCGGGCACGGGCACCTCGGAAGCCGTCCCTTATGGACAGTCGGGACCGGCGTCTCGTCGGCGAGTCCCTGCTCCTGCGCCAACTCCGGCGCGCCACGTTTGCCGCTAAGGCCACCTTGAGTCCCTTGAACGATCAGCCGTCCCCAGCCGTCGACAGGCGACACCCGGCTGGGCCAAGCCCGGCTAGTCCGCGACGGCGTCCGAGATCCACGGCGCCACCGGCAGGTCCCGGTCCAGGCATTCCACCGACAGCCGGATCGTCCAGCGCAGCGCCTGCAGCACCAGGCTGTCGACCTCGTCCGGCGCGGCGTTGGCGAGCGCGATCTCGACCTGTTCCTGCGCGGCCTCGCTGTTGCCGTGCACCTCGGCCAGCAGCGTGCGCACGGCCGTCCGCACGGGCGGGTCCGCCTGGTCGATCGAGACCTCTTCACCGTCCTCGTCGAACACCTGCACCTTGACCGGCGCGCTCCCGCCGTCGCCGAGAGTGGACACCATGGCGCTGCATTCGCCGAACAGCATCATCACGAGCTCTTTGGTCTCTTCGGAGCGGGCTTGGGGCTCGACGGCGGTCGGCGAGAGCTCGTCGAGCGCCTCGGCGTCCTCCCCGAGGCTGATCGCCACGAGCGCACGCTGCGCCTTTTCGACGAGCCTCCGCTCGTACTCGCTCCTGTCCGGCTCCACGTGCCTATCAAACACCAGAGGACGGAAAAGTGGGGATAGGCCGAAACCCGGACGTGGTCACTTCGCGGCGTGCAGTGCACCCAGCGCGAGACGGCAGAGCATCTCGGCGAGTTCGCTGTCACCGAGATGGCGGTTGTACGGTGTCGAGTTGATCAACCCGAAGACCGCGTGCGCCGCCGAGCGCGCCTGACGCTCGCCGATCCCGGGGACGGCGTCGCTGATCGCGCGCACCCAGACCTCGACGTACTGGCGTTGCAGGGCACGGACCTGTTTGCGGTCACTGTCGGTGAGGTTGGCGAGGTTGCGTTCCTGCACGGTGATCAACGCGGGATGCGCGAGCGCGAAGTCGACGTGAAAATTCACCAGTGCATCGAGAACCTCGCTCGGCTCGTCCCGCTGGCTCGCCCTCGCCGTCCCGCCGTCGAGCAGATAGCGGCTGATCGAGTTCAGCATCTCGCCGAGAATGGCGTCCTTGCTGCGGAAATGCCGGTACAGCGCCGGGCCGGAGATGCCGACGGCCGCGCCGATGTCGTCGATGCCGACGCCGTGGAACCCGTGGTGGGCGAAGAGCTCGGCGGCGGCGGACATGATCTGTTCACGCCTGTTCGCCTTCTCGCCGTTCACGAGTGGGGTGGGGTTCGCCGGCATCTGGCCATATTAAGGCCGTGTGTTAGCGAGCGCTAACACGTGGCCGTACTTCCAGCCTGGGCCAAGCGGGTTACCTGGGGAAATGACCCTTTTGCGTGGGGCTACCACCTGGTAATGCTGTGTCTCGTTAACTTGTCACGAAGGAGTGACCATGGCCGTCCCTGCTCGGATCAAAGCTCTTTCCTTCACTCGTTCAGTCGCGGCCCTGGGGGTCGCTGTCCTTGCCACCTTCGGTCTCGCGGGCACCGCTCAAGCGGCGACCAACTACGTGGCGCTCGGTGACTCGTACTCGTCCGGCGTCGGTGCCGGCAGCTACGGGAACTCGGGCGACTGCATGCGCAGTGCCAACGCCTATCCCCAGCTGTGGGCCAACGCCCACGCCGGGACCACGTTCAAGTTCGTCGCGTGCTCGGGGGCGCGCACCGGCGACGTCCTCAACCAGATCGCGAACGTCACCTCCAGCGCCACGCTGGTGACGGTCTCGGTCGGCGGCAACGACGCCGGGTTCGCCGACGTCATGACCACCTGCACCACCGGCAGCGACCAGACCTGCATCAACCGGGTCAACACCGCGAAGACCTACGTGAACAACACGCTTCCCGGGCTGCTGAACAACGTCTACAGCAAGATCAAGGCGAAGGCGCCCGGCGCGAAGCTGGTCGTGCTCGGATACCCGCGCTTCTACACGGTGCCGGGTTCGTGCTCGGTCGGGCTGAGCGACACCAAGCGCACGGCGATCAACTCGGGTTCCGACACGCTCGCGTCGGTGCTCTCGGCCCGCGCCGCCGCGAACGGCGCGAAGTTCGTCGACGTGCGGGGTGCCTTCACCGGGCACAACATCTGCTCGTCGGCCAACGATTACCTGCACAGCCTCACCTGGCCGATCGTGAACTCGTACCACCCGACGGTCGCCGGTCAGCGGGGCGGCTACTACAACCCGCTGGTCTCCGCGATCGGCTGATCGTTTCGCGCGTGAAGGCCCCCTTCCCTCGGCTGACCCGAGGGAAGGGGGCCTTCACGCGCTTCGAGGAGTGCGGTGGACAGAGCGGGTTAGTGGGCGTTAACCTACGAGGGCAAGTTAACGACGGCTAACTTGGCGACGAGGAGCCATGGACACACCCGTACTGAGCACTTCGGCCGATCCGGGCAGCGACGAGTACGCCCGCAGCGTCACCTCCCATGCCGAGCTGGTCGAAGACCTGCGCAAGCGGCTCGCCGCCGCCCGGCTCGGGGGCCCGGAGAAATCCCGCACCCGCCACGTCGAGCGGGGCAAACTCCTGCCACGCGACCGGGTCGACACCCTCCTCGACCCGGGTTCGCCGTTCCTGGAGCTGTCCCCGCTGGCCGCCACCGGACTGTACGACGACGAAGCGCCGTCGGCCGGGATCATCACCGGGATCGGGCGGGTCTCCGGCCGCGAATGCGTGATCGTCGCCAACGACGCCACGGTCAAGGGCGGCACCTACTACCCGATGACCGTCAAGAAACACCTGCGTGCGCAAGAGGTCGCGCTGCACAACAACCTGCCGTGCGTCTACCTGGTGGACTCCGGCGGCGCGTTCCTGCCGAGGCAGGACGAGGTCTTCCCGGATCGTGAGCACTTCGGCCGGATCTTCTACAACCAGGCCACGATGTCCGCACGCGGCATCCCGCAGATCGCCGCGGTGCTCGGCTCCTGCACGGCGGGCGGCGCCTACGTCCCCGCGATGAGCGACGAAGCGGTCATCGTGCGGAACCAGGGCACGATCTTCCTCGGCGGCCCGCCGCTGGTGAAGGCCGCGACGGGCGAGGTCGTCACGGCCGAGGAGCTCGGCGGTGGCGACGTCCACTCGCGCCAGTCCGGCGTCACCGACCACTTGGCCGAGGACGACGCCGATGCCCTGCGCATCGTTCGCTCGATCGTGTCGACTTTGGGCCCGCGGACGCCACGCCCGTGGGACGTCCTCCCGACGGAGGCCCCGGCCGCCGACCCGAACGAGTTGTACGGCGTCGTCCCGACCGACCCGCGCGTGCCGTACGACGTCCGCGAGGTCATCGCGAGGATCGTCGACGGCAGCCGGTTCGGCGAGTTCAAGAAGGAGTACGGCTCGACGCTGGTCACCGGATTCGCCAGGATCCACGGTCACCCCGTCGGCATCATCGCGAACAACGGCGTGCTGTTCGCCGAGTCCGCGATGAAGGGCGCGCACTTCATCGAACTGTGCGACAAACGCTCGATCCCGCTGCTGTTCCTCCAGAACATCACCGGTTTCATGGTCGGTAAGGCCTACGAGGCGGGCGGCATCGCCAAGCACGGCGCGAAGATGGTCACCGCGGTGGCCTGTGCGCGCGTGCCGAAGCTGACCGTCGTCATAGGCGGCTCGTTCGGCGCGGGCAACTATTCGATGTGCGGCCGAGCGTACTCGCCGCGGTTCCTGTGGATGTGGCCGAACGCGCGGATCTCGGTGATGGGTGGCGAGCAGGCGGCGTCGGTGCTTTCGACGGTCCGCCGCGACGCCATCGAGGCTCGCGGTGGCGAATGGTCCACAGAGGACGAAGAAGCCTTCAAGGATCCGATCCGCGACCAGTACGAGGCGCAGGGCAGCCCGTACTACTCGACGGCGCGGCTGTGGGACGACGGAGTGATCGATCCGGCGGACACCCGCACGGTGCTCGGCCTCGCGCTTTCCGCGACGGCCAACGCGCCCTTGTCCGATGTCAACTACGGCGTCTTCAGGATGTGAGCATGTTCGACACGGTTCTGGTCGCCAACCGCGGCGAGATCGCGGTCCGCGTGATCCGCTCGCTGCGGGGGCTCGGCATCCGTTCGGTCGCGGTGTACAGCGACGCGGACGCCGACGCCCGGCATGTCCGGGAGGCGCACACCGCCGTCCGCATCGGCCCGGCCGAAGCGGCGAAGAGCTACCTGTCCATCCCGGCGATCGTCCAGGCGGCGGTCGACACGGGCGCGCAGGCGGTCCATCCCGGTTACGGCTTCCTCGCGGAGAACGCGGAATTCGCGCGTGCCTGCGCCGATGCCGGCCTCGTCTTCATCGGCCCTCCGGTCGAGGCGATCGACGCCATGGGCGACAAGATCCGCGCCAAGGCGACGGTGTCCGAGGCCGGTGTCCCGGTGGTACCCGGAGCGTCCGATGTGGACATTCCGGAAGGCGGTTTCGCCACCGCCGCGGAGAAGGTCGGGTTCCCGCTGCTGATCAAGCCGTCCGCCGGTGGCGGCGGCAAGGGGATGCGGCTGGTCAACGAACTGACCGAATTGGATGCTGCCGTCGAGTCCGCCCGCCGTGAGGCCAAGGGTTCCTTCGGTGACGACACGCTGCTCATGGAGCGGTTCGTCACCACGCCGCGCCATATCGAGATCCAGGTGCTCGCCGACACGCACGGCAACGTGATCCACCTCGGTGAGCGCGAATGCAGTCTTCAGCGTCGGCACCAGAAGATCATCGAAGAGGCGCCGTCCGTGCTCCTCGACGAAGCCACGCGCGCGAAGATGGGCGCGTCCGCGGTCGAGGCCGCGCGCTCGGTGGGCTATGTCGGCGCGGGGACGGTCGAGTTCATCGTGTCGGCCACCGCGCCCGACGAGTTCTTCTTCATGGAGATGAACACCCGCCTGCAGGTCGAGCATCCGGTGACCGAGCTGGTGACCGGGCTCGACCTCGTCGAGTGGCAGGTCAAGATCGCCGCCGGTGACGTGCTCACCGTGTCGCAGGACGACGTCCGGCTGGACGGCCACGCCGTCGAAGCCCGCGTCTACGCCGAAGACCCCGCTCGCGGTTTCATCCCGACGGGTGGAACCGTGCTCGCGGTCCACGAACCGTCCGGCGAGGGTGTGCGCGTCGACTCGTGGATGAGCGAAGGCGCGGTCATCGGCTCGAACTACGACCCGATGCTCGCCAAGGTCATCGCCTGGGGCCCGGACCGCGCGGCCGCGTTGCACCGGCTCGACCTGGCGCTCGCGGACACCGCGTTGCTCGGCGTCGGCACGAACATCGCCTTCCTGCGCGGGCTCCTCGCCGACGGCGACGTCCGCGACGGCAAGCTCGACACCGAGCTCGTCGATCGCCGACTGTCCACTTTGGTCTCCGAAGAAGTGCCGCCGGAATTCTTCGTGGCGGCAGCGCTCGACAGGCTGCTTTCCTTGCAGCCGCAGGGTTCCGTCGTCGATCCGTGGGATGTTCCCGACGGCTGGCGGCTCGGCGCCTCCGGCGGTATCGACTTCGCGCTGAAGTCGGGAAGCTCCGAAGTCGTCGTGCGGGTGCAGGGCACCCCGGCGAACGCGCTCGTCAGCGTCGACGGCGCCGAGCCGGTCCGCGTTTCCGCGCGACGCGAGGGAGACCTGCTGGAAGTCCGGCATCCCACCGGTTTCCACCGGTACCGGCACGCCGCCGGGACCGGAAGGACCGTGTGGCTCGCGCGTGACGGTCACAGCTTCGCGATCGGCGAGCGCGAAAGGCTGCGTTCGGCCGCCGGAGCCGCGGGTGGCGCCGGACCGGTCACCAGTCCGATGCCCGGAACCGTGCTGGTGGTCAAGGCCGCCGCCGGTGACGTGGTGAGCGCCGGGACGCCGCTCGTGGTCGTCGAGGCGATGAAGATGGAGCACACGATCACCGCGCCGATCGACGGCGTGGTCAGCGAACTCCCCGTCCGGGTGGGCCAACAGGTCGCGCTGGACGAGACGGTAGCCGTTGTGACACCCCAAAAGGATGGCCAATGATCGACTTTCGACTGGATGACGAGTACGAGGCGCTGCGCAAGACGGTCGAGGAATTCGCGCGCTCCGAGGTCGCCCCGGTCATCGGCGACCTCTACGAACGGGAGGAGTTCCCGTACGAGATCGTCGCGAAGATGGCCGAGATGGGCCTGTTCGGCCTGCCCTTCCCCGAGGAGTACGGCGGCATGGGCGGCGACTACTTCGCGCTCTGCCTGACCTTGGAGGAACTGGCGCGCGTCGATTCCTCGGTCGCGATCACCGTCGAGGCCGGTGTTTCCCTTGGCGCCATGCCGATCCACCGGTTCGGCACCGAGGAGCAGAAGCGGAAGTGGCTCCCGGAGTTGTGCGCCGGCACCGCGCTCGGCGCCTTCGGGCTCACCGAACCCGGCGGCGGCTCGGACGCCGGCGCCACCCGCACGCGCGCGAAACTCGACGGCGACACCTGGGTGATCAACGGCAGCAAGTCGTTCATCACCAACTCCGGCACCGACATCACGAAACTGGTCACGGTCACCGCCGTCACCGACGTGAAGGAGAACGGTCGCAAGGAGATCTCGGCGATCATCGTGCCGTCCGGTACGCCGGGCTTCGCCGTCGCGCCGAAGTACTCCAAGGTCGGCTGGAACTGCTCGGACACGCACGAACTCTCGTTCGACGACGTCCGCGTCCCGGCCGAGAACCTGGTCGGGGAACGCGGCCGCGGTTACGCCCAGTTCCTGTCCATTTTGGACGAAGGTCGCGTCGCGATCGCCGCGCTGAGCGTCGGGCTCGCGCAGGGCTGCGTCGACGAATGCCTGCGGTATGTCAAGGAACGCGAGGCGTTCGGGCACAAGATCGGTGAATACCAGGCGATCCAGTTCAAGATCGCCGACATGGAGGTGCGCACGCATACCGCGCGGCTGGCGTACTACGCGGCGGCGTCGAAGATGCTGCGCGGTGAGCCGTTCAAGAAGGAGGCGTCGATCGCGAAGCTCGTCGCGTCGAACGCCGCCATGGACAACGCACGCGAGGCGACGCAGATCTTCGGCGGGTACGGCTTCATGAACGAGTTCCCGGTGAGCCGTTTCTACCGGGACGCGAAGATCCTCGAGATCGGGGAGGGGACTTCGGAGGTGCAGCGGATGCTGATCGCACGGCATCTCGGCGTCGCCTGACCCGTGTTTCGCGTGATTGAAGGCGTAACTCGCGTGATTGAAGCCGTAACGGCTCCGATCACGTGAGTTACGCCCCCGATCACGTGAGTTACGCCTTGACGCACGCGTCCTCGCGATGTTGTAGAACGGAAGCATGAGCGATTTCGTCATCCGCAAGGGTGGTTCTGGGGACTTCCAAACGCTGCTGGACATGTTCGACGAGGTCGTCGCGTGGCTGGCCGGACGCGGCAGCGCGGGGCAGTGGGGGACCGAGCCGTGGTCCACGATCCCGAAGCGGATCGAGCGGGTGCGCGGGATGGCCGACGGGCCCGGGCTGTACATCGCCGAGGTCGATGGCCAGGCGGCCGGGGCGACCATTCTCGGTGACCGTTTTCCGCACGTTTCGCCGGTCGACGAACCGGAGATCTACCTCGGCCTGCTGCTGACCTCGCGCCGGTTCACGGGCCACCGGGTCGGCTCGCGGCTGATCGAGTTCGCGCTGGCCGAAGCGCGGGAACGCGGCATCGGGCTGGTGCGGGTCGACTGCTGGGCCGGTGGCGACGGCGACCTTCAGCGTTACTACGAGAGTCAGGGCTTCAAGCCGACGGAACGTTTCGACGTCAAGGGCTGGATCGGGCAGGTGTTCGAGCAGCGCCCGTAGGACTGGCGTCCGCGCGGCTTCCGGTGCACCATAGTTGACACATCGCCAACAGTGCCCCGGACAGCGAAGTCGCAGAGGAGACCGGCATGGCCAAGCGTGAACGTTCCCTGGCAGGCAAGGTCGTCGTGATCACCGGAGCGGCGCAGGGCATCGGGGCCAGTACCGCGACGGCACTGTCCCGGCTCGGTGCCAAGGTGGTCATCGGCGACCTGGACCAGGTCCTCGCCGAGAAGACCGCCGCCGAACTGGGCGCGGAGGCGCTGCCGCTCGACGTCACCGACACGCGCGGCTTCACCGAGTTCCTCGACGAGGTCGAGCGGCGCGTCGGCCCGATCGACGTGCTGATCAACAACGCGGGCATCATGCCGCTCGCGCCGCTCGAAGAAGAGGACGACGCCGCGACCCGCAGGCTGCTCGAGATCAACCTGCACGCGGTCATCCACGGCACCAGGGAAGCCGTGAAGCGGATGCGCCCGCGTGGCACCGGCCACATCGTCAACATCGCCTCGATGGCGGGCAAGGCCGGCTTCCCCGGCGCCGCCACCTACTGCGCGACGAAACACGCCGTCGTCGGGTTGTCGGAATCGGTGCATCTGGAATTGCACGGAACGGGCGTGCTGGTCTCCTGCGTGATGCCCGCGGTGGTCCGCACGGAACTGGCCAGCGGGCTCGGCGAGGCGAAGTTCTTCAAGTCGGTGCAGCCGGAAGATGTGGCGCAGGCCATTGTCGATGCGTTACGCCGTCCCAAGTTCGACGTCTTCGTTCCCACGTCGCTGGACGCCATGGGCAGGATCACACGACTGCTTCCGCGCCGTCTCGGCGAGGGACTGCTCCGCGCGCTCGGCGGCGACAAGATTCTGTCCTCCGCAACGCATTCCAGTGCTCGCGCGGAGTACGAATCGCGTGCCGCGCGGAGCGCCCCGGCGGCGGAAAAGGACGCCGATTCTTAACTCGTACGGCCTAGCAACTGTCCGAAATGGACGGCCTGTGGCGGCCGGGGTGTTGAGTCGTGCGCTCCCAAGCGGCAAGATTACGTCTTACCGCGTTGATTCCTCAGGAGGCACACCATGGCCACACCCCCGGCACGGCTCGCCGCCGCCGCGTCGAACGTCGTCGGGAAGGTGCTGCACGGTGGGGTCGCCGATCTTCGCCCGGTGCCGCGTGTCCTGATCGACCAGGGCCCGAACCGTTCGCTGTACCGGCTGACGAACGGCAAGGGCCCGGCGTCGGGCCCGCCGGTGCTGCTGGTGCCGCCGCTGGCCGCGCCCGCGCTGTGCTTCGACCTGCGCCGCGGGTGCAGCCTCGCCGAGCACCTGGTCGACGGCGGCCGCAACACGTACCTGGTCGACTACGGGAACGTCGCGTTCTCCGACCGGCGCCTCGGCATCGAGCACTGGATCGAGGAAGTGCTCCCGCGCGCGATCCGCAAGGTCAGCGAGGACTCCGGCGGCCAGGGCGTGCACGTCGTCGCCTGGTGCCTCGGCGGGATCTTCTCCCTCCTGACCACCGCGGACCAGCCCGATCTGCCGATCGCGTCGATCGCGACCATCGCGTCGCCGTTCGACTTCACCGCGATCCCGCTGATCGCCCCGTTCCGCCCGCTGGTGGACCTCACCGGCGGCCACCTGCTGACTCCGTTCTACCGGGCGCTCGGCGGCGCACCGTCCTATTTGGTCAGCCGGGTCTTCCGGGCGACCGGGATCAGCAAGGAGATCACCAAACCCCTTGCCATCCTGAAGAATCTCGACGACCGGGACTACCTGGCGCAGATCGAGGCCGTCGACCACTTCATGGACAACATGATCGCCTACCCCGGGCGGACGTTCGGCCAGATCTACCACCGGTTCTTCCGCGCCAACGATCTCGCCGAGGGCACGGTGGACCTCAACGGCCGCATCATCGCGCTGTCCGGGGTCAAGGTGCCGACGCTGGTCATCGCCGGGCAGAACGACACGATCGCCCCGCGTGCGGCCGTCGAACGGCTCACCGAGCTGCTGGACAACTCACCGTCGGTGACCTTCGAGACCGCGCCCGGCGGGCACCTTGGCGTGCTGACCGGACGGAAGGCGCGCGGGACCACGTGGCGCTACCTCGACCGCTTCCTCGACGAACAGGCCGCCTGAGCCTCGGCGTCCTTGCGCTGGGAAATGGCGCTGCGCAGCGACTGGCGTGGCGCGATCAGCTCCACCATTTCCGTGATCCGGCGCCAGGCGTCGGTGAGCTCGGCGGTCGCGCGATCGCGTTGCAGGACGATCGTGGACAACACGAGCGCCGTCAGCCCGACAGTGGCGTCGAAGGCCTGGACGTGCAGCATCCGGGCGGCCAGCTCGTAGGAACCGTAGGGGCCGCGCCCGTGTATGGCGGCGACGATCGTGAAGGTGCAGACGCACAAGGAGCACATCAGCGCCCCTGCCTGCCGGAACCGCAGCGCCGCCCAGACGAGCACCGGGAAGACCACGAACAGCTTGGCCGGAGTGGTGGACGCGAGGAGCGCCGTGCCGGTGGCCACGACCGCCAGCGCGATCGCTTCGCCCCAGCGCGCCACGGAGACCCGCGTCGGCAGACGGAACCTCGGCGCCAGGAGCAGCAACGGCGTGATCGTCAGGACGCCCATCGCGTCGCCGGTCCACCACACGAGCGCCGTCGCCCAGAATTCCCCGGAAACCAGTGCGCCGTCGAGGACCAGTACACCGGTGCCCAGCACCGCGCTGACGGCGGTGCCGCCGATCGCCCCGACCACTACCAGGAGGACGGCGTCGGGAAGCCGGTCGAGCCGGTTGAGGCCACCCAGCCGCCGCATCACCGCGTAGGCCAGCATCGGGCCGATCGTGTTGCCCGACGAGATCACCAAGACCGCCGCCGTCGAGGGGCCGATCGCGATGTTCGTGAGGAGGGCGCCGAGAAAGATCCCCGGCCAGAACCGAGGACCGAGCAGCATCGGCACCGCCAGCGCGACCCCGGCCGCGGGCCACAGTGGCGAGATCTGCTCCCGCACGATCGCCCACTGGATTCCGATCTGGCCGGTCGCGAAATAGCAGGCCGTCACGGCGAGGACGACGAGACACCAGCGTGCGACAGGGGAGAGCTGTCGAGCGGCGAGCCTCATCGCGACTCCGGGCTTCACGGACGGGGAGGGTTCGAGAGTACCTCTGCCCGGTCGTCGCGGTGGTTCACTTGATGGTGTTGTCGTAATGGCGGAGTTCGTTGGGAATAAACGAGAACGGGGCCCGTGCAGCTGCACGGGCCCCTTCACGGCACTGTTGCGAGGTGTTTCCTCTGCGCCGGCGACAGTGGGTGTGTCTACTCGGGAGATTGCCCGGCTTGGATCGGGGAGGGTTCGTGGTGGCTAGGCCGTGTCCGGTAAGTCATGTTCGCGGTCTTCGCGCCCAGGCGGTCCCTGACGGCACGGGCGGACGCGGCCGAGTACGACCCGGTACGAGGCCGACCCGCCCGCACCGCCAGGAACCACCTGGACCACGAAGCCCATCGAACAGACTTACCGGACACGGCCTAGTGGTCTTCTTCGGCGATCCACTGGGCCAGGGAGGTCAGCGTGTTCTCGGCGCTGTCGGCCATGTGGGTACGTAGCGCGTCCAGATCGGCGCGAGTGGAACCCAGCACCGGGTCGAGGCGGAGCAGTTGCCAGGATTGCCGGACGACGGTGCCGCGCCCGCTGGGGATGAACGTCCAGTTCCAGCGCACGATGCCGTCGTCGGCGCCGCCGACGACGAAGCCGAAGGCGACTCCGGGATCGGCCTGGACGATCTGGGAGCGGGTGGTCCACTCTTTGCCGTCTCGGCGGTTGCGTCCACTGAACCAGTTGCCTGCCTCGGGCCCGGCACCCTTGTCGAAGGTGACGTCGCTGGCGTCAGGGCTCCAGCGGCCGATCGCGGAAACATCGCTGAGGAGTTCGTAGACACGCGCGGGGGAGGCGTCGACCCACGTGCGTCGCGTGAAGGTGAAATCGGCCGGGGCCAAGGAATCGAAGGTCTCGTGGTCGCCCGTGGTGGCGCTCATGGAAACTCCAGGGTTGTCTGTGGGATGCCGGTTCGGCTTCCTCCACTTCACCGGGTGCCCGGCCGGACAGCCAGATCCGCCGTTGCCTATCCACGGCTGGGGCAGGCTGTCCGGTGCGCGTTCAGGTGATACTCGGAGCCATGAATGGAAAGTCGCGGCTAGGTGAGCTCCTGCGGATGCGCCGTTCCCAGTTACGCCCTGAGGAGGCCGGGGTGTCCACTTACGGGGAGCGTCGTCGCGTGCCGGGTCTTCGGCGCGAGGAGCTGGCTTTGCTGGCGGGTGTGAGCACCTCTTACTACACCCGGTTGGAGCAGGGGCAGTCGCTGAGTGCGTCCGCCGCGGTTCTGGACGCGATCGCCGGGGCGCTGCGGCTGGACGAGCCGGAGCGGCGGCATCTGCATGACCTGGCCAAGGTGGACCGGAATCGCAAACCGGGTCGGCGCCCCGCCCCGGAACGCGTGCCGTCGGCGACCGCCCAGCTGGTGGACGTGCTGGCGGACGTCCCCGCGATCGTGCTCGGCCGGCGCAGCGATGTGCTGGCATGGAACCACCTTGGCCATGCGCTGTTCGCGGGGCATCTGGATTTCGGCGCCCCGGACCTGCCCGCGCGGCGTCCCAACATGGCCAGGCTGGTGTTCCTCGACTGTCACGTCCGCGATATGTACGAGGATTGGCCGGGCAAGGCCAAGGCGGTGGTGGGGAACCTGCGCCTGGTGGCCGGGCGGCACCCGGAAGACGCCGCATTGCACGCGCTGGTCGGCGAGTTGAGTGCCAAGAGCCCTGAGTTCGCCTCGATGTGGGCCGATCACCGGGTCAAGCCGTGCTCCGTCGCCACCTATGAGATGCGGCACCCGCTGGTCGGCTCGCTGACCGTCATCCAGCAGACCCTCAGCGACGGGACGGGCCCCAACGTCGTGGTCGCCACTACCGAGCCGGGCTCGTCTTCGCGGGCCGCGCTGGATTTGCTCGCCCAGGCCACCACCCAGACCACCGCCCCGGCGCGGATCGGCCACCAGGTCGCTACCGACTGACCTCACGGAGGTCTCCGGTGCTCGTCCGGCACGAGCACCCGCACCGCACTGGCGCAGCCGTTATCGGCTGCCGTCGTGGGGGCGAACCCGTCTGTCCACATTCGCGTCAGCGTGTCGCTGCCGCGCGCCAAAACCCAGTGAAGGAATCATGTTCTCGAAGAAACTCTCCAAGTCCGTTGCTTCGGCTGCCGTCGTTCTCGCGGCCGTGACCGCGGCGCTCGGTCCGGTTCCGGCTTCGGCAGCCTCCGCACCGCTGAGCGGCCAACGGGTCGCCGTGCACTTCGACCTGGCCAAGGGCCAGACACCCGAAAACGTCGCCTTGGGCCCGTGCGGAGACGTGTATGCCACCTTCGCCAAGGGGCGCCAGATCGCCGAGATCTCGCCCCGCGGTGCCGTACGGATCCTGGCGACGCTGCCCGAGCCCGCCGACGGCGGTGTCCACACCCCGGCTCTGGGCTTCCCGCTGACCGCGGGCATCGTCCGGGCTCACGACGGAACCCTGTACTTCCTCTACGCCACCGGCACGCCCGACCTCACCGGCGTGTGGCGGCTGCGCCCCGGTGGGCAACCGCGGCGGATCGCCGCGCTGCCGTCCGGCGGTCTGCCCAACGGCATGGCGCTGGACCCGCACGGCCGGATGCTCTACGTGGCTGATTCCGTACTGGGCACCGTGTGGAGCGTGCCGACCACCGGCGGCGCCCCCGTCGCCTGGTCCACCGCGCCCGAGCTGGCTCCCGCCGGCTTCCTCGGCGCCAACGGCCTGAAGATCCACAACGGGGCGGTCTGGGTCACCAACCTCGACCGGGGCACCGTCCTGCGCATCCCCGTCCGCGCCGATGGGCGTGCCGGTGTCGTCCAGACGAGGGCCACCGGTCTGGCGGGCATCGACGATTTCGCTTTCACCGGCAAGGGTGACCGGCTACTGGCCGCTCTCGATGTCGCGAACCAGGTCGCGCTCGTCCAGCCCGACGGCAGCCACTCCATCGTGCTGACGGCGGAGGACGGTCTGCAGAATCCCACCTCCGTCGCCCTGCGCGGCGACACGGTCTACGTGCTGAGCGCCGCCTGGTACGGGCAGGACCCCAACCTGGTCCTCGCTCACCTGAACCACTAGCACCCCCGGAAAACCGAGCCACCACACGGAGAACACCATGCGGAAAACGCGCGAGATCACCTTGGGCGACGTCACCGTCACCCGGATCGAGGAGATGCACGGGCCGATCATGCCCGCGGACCAGTTCTTCCCGGACATGCCCGCGCAGACGTGGCAGGACCACCGCGAGGTGCTCGTGCCCGACCACTTGGGCGCCGACGACACCATGGTCCACATCGCGATGCAGACCTGGCTGCTGCGCAGCGGCGGCAGGACGATCCTCGTCGACACCGGCGTCGGCAACGACAAGGCCCGACCGGCCGTCGCCGCGTGGGACCACCTGCGGCTGGACTACCTCGGCAACCTCGCCCGCGCGGGCGTGCGGCCCGAGGACGTCGACCTGGTCGTCAACACCCACCTGCACGTCGACCACGTCGGCTGGAACACCCGGTCGGTCGACGGCGACTGGGTGCCCACGTTCCCGAACGCCACCTACCTGATGCCCAAGGCCGACTTCGAGTTCTGGAACCCGGCGAACAACCCGGACATCACCGGCGGTGTCAACGAAAACGTGTTCGAGGACAGCGTCGCCCCCGTGTACGCCGCGGGCCAGGTCCAGCTGTGGGAGGGAAGCCACACCATCGACGCGCACCTGAGTCTGGAAGCGGCCCCCGGTCACACACCCGGCTCCAGCGTCGTCAAGCTGGCGTCCGGCGGCGACCGGGCCGTGTTCGCCGGTGACCTGATGCACACTCCGCTCCAGGTGGCACATCCGGAGCACAACAGCTGTTTCTGCACTGACCCGGCGCAGGCCCGCGCGACCCGTCGCAAGGTCCTCGGCTGGGCCGCCGACGTCAACGCCGTCGTCCTGCCTGCTCATTTCAGCGGTCACGGCGCTCTGGAAGTCGAGAACCGTGGCAGTGGCTTCGCGATCAAGAACTGGGCACCGTTCGCCCGGTACTGACCCCAGGTTCCTCCCGCTGCCGCTCCCGTCGCGCACGGAGCGGCAGCGGGCCCGTTTCACCGCACATCGGACGCTACTTGAGTTCGGCGCTCGTCTTGCCCAGGATCCGGCGCGCCACGATCAGCTGCTGGATCTGTTGCGTGCCTTCGAAGATGTCCAGGATCTTCGCGTCCCGGCTCCACTTCTCCAGCAGCGATTCCTCGGTGTAACCCAACGTTCCGGCGAGCTCGACGCATTTCAGCGTGATCTCGACGACCGACCGGCCTGCCTTCGCCTTGGCCATCGAGGCCTGCAACGAGTTCGGCTTGCGGTTGTCGGCCATCCACGCCGACTCCATCGTCAGCAGGTACGCCGATTCGTAGTCCGCCTCCAGCTGAAGGAACGCCGCGGCCGCGGCGTGCTGGCTGTGGACGGGCTTGTCGTAGTCGATGACCACGCCCGCGTCGGTGAGGATCTTCCGGGTCTCCTCCAGCGCCGCGCGGGCGACGCCGATGGCCATGGCGGCGACCAGCGGACGGGTGTTGTCGAAGGTCTGCATGACCCCGGCGAAACCCTTGGCGGTGTCGATCTCCGGCGTGCCGAGGAGATTCCCCTTGGGCACGCGGACGTTCTCGAAACGCAGCACGGCGGTGTCGGAGGCGCGGATGCCGAGTTTGTGCTCGACGCGCACCACCTCGAAGCCCGGCGTGCCCTTCTCGACGACGAACGACTTGATCGCCGCGCGGCCCTTCGTCTTGTCCAGAGTGGCCCAGACGACGACGGCGTCGGCGCGCTCGCCGGCGGTCACGAAGATCTTCTCACCGTTGATCACGTACTCGTCGCCGTCGAGGCGCGCGGTGGCGGTGATCGCGGCCGAGTCCGAGCCGCAGTCCGGTTCGGTGATCGCCATCGCGGCCCACAGCCCGGAGAACTTCTTGAGCTGTTCGTCGGTGGCGACGGAGCCGATGGCGGCGTTGCCGAGCCCCTGACGCGGCATCGACAGCAGCAGACCGACGTCACCCCAGCACATCTCGATCGTGCCGAGCACGATGTTGAGGTTGGAACCGTTGCGGTTGCCCGGTTTCTCGTTCTTCTCGGACCGGCGGACGCCCGCCGCGCCCGCGCCGCCCTCGCCGGAGGAGTTCAGCCCGTCCAGCAGCGCGGCGAACATGTCGAGTTCGGCCGGATAGGTGTGCTCGGCACGGTCGTACTTGCGCGAGATCGGCCGGAACACCTCGGCCGCGGCCTGGTACGCCTGGTTGATCAGGGTGCCGGCCTTCTTCGGAACCTCAAGGTTGATCATGATTGCCTTTCGAAAGTCCTAGAGGAGGACGGCGCCTTCCATCACGCCGATCGCACGGAGATCGCGGTACCAGCGTTCGACCGGGTGTTCCTTGACGAAGCCGTGCCCCCCGAGCAGCTGCACCCCGGCGCTGCCGATCTGCATTCCCTTGTCGACGGCCAGCTTCCGGGCCAGCGCGACTTCGCGGGCGTACGGCTTGCCCTGTTCGGCGCGGGAAGCGGCGCGGAGCGTGACCAGCCGCAGTCCTTCCAGCTCGATGGCGATGTCTGCCACCGAGAACGCGACGGCCTGCCGGTGGCTCACCGGTTCACCGAACGCCTTGCGCTCGTTGACGTAGGGCACCACGTAGTCGAGGACGGCCTTCGCGGTTCCGGCGGCCAGCGCGGCCCAGCCGAGCCGCGAGAGCCGGACGACCTCGGTGAAGACTTCGGCCTTGCCGCCGCCGAGCAGTGCTCCGGCGGGCAACGCGACCTTCTCCAGGTGCAGCTTCCCGGTCGCCGCGCCCCGCAGGCCCATCGCCGGTTCGGACTCGATGGTGACGCCCGAGTTCGACGACTCCACGAGGAACAGCGCGGGACCCCGGCCTTCCAGGTCGGCCGAGACGATGAACAGCTCGGCGTCCGCCGCCCTCGGCACCAGCGACTTCACGCCGTCGAGCTGGTAGCCCTTCGGCGTGCGGCGGGCCTTGGTTGCGGGCTTGAACGGGTCGAACAGCGCGGTGCGCTCCTGCAGCGCGAGCGCCGCGGCCGGGACGTTCTCGCCGACGAACGCGGGAAGGTAGTCCGCCTGCTGCTGCTCGTCGCCGTAGGACACCAGCGCGGTGCTGACCGCGGACGGCGCGAGCACCGCGACCGCGAGGCCGAGGTCGCCGTGCGCGAGGGCCTCGGCGACCAGCGCGTTCGTCACGACCGACCGTTCGGTGCCGACACCGCCCAGCTCCTCGGGGATGCCGACGAGCGTGATGCCGAGTTCGGCGGCACGGCTCAACAGGCCCTCGGGCGCCTGAAGCTTCGCGTCGGCGTCGGCCGCGGCGGGCCGCAGCTGCTCGGCCGCGAACTCCGTCACGGTCTCGACGATGAGCTGCTGGTCCTCACTCGGGGTGAGGTCGAACAGCCCCGTGTCCTCGGCGGGCGCGAGCCGCGCCGGCTTGCCGAGCTTCGTGGCGGATTTGAAGGTCCGTCCCGCCGCGCCCGCGACCCGGAAGCCGTTGCGCGTCCCGGCACTGACCAGGTTCTGCACGGGCTTCCGAAGTCCGGCCCGTTCAATGACCTTGCTCCCGGCCAGCCGGGTGAGCGCGGACAGGCCAAGGCCCATCGCGTCTCGTTTCCTAGGCGCACCCACGGTGAGTCTCCCTGCCTCGCTTACCTACTCGTGAGTAGGTTAACTCCCTTCGGGCGTCTGCGCTACTACGGGGGAGGCGAACGTCACGCTGGTGAGTGATTCGGGTCGTTGGAACGACCCGAATCACTCACGACTTTGCGTCGCTCGAAGGACACGAGCCCCACCACCGCCAGCGCCACGATGCCGACCAGTGCCACCGCCGGCACCAGTTCCAGCAACGGTGTCGCCGCCAGCAGCGCCACCGCCAGCACCAGCCGCCGCACATTCCAGGCGCCCAGGTTCCGGCGCCGCAGCCCGCTCAACGTGATCAGGTAGAGCGCGAGCCCGCCGGTGAGCGCCCAGATCGGTGTTCCGTGCAGGCCGTCGGAGAGGCTGTGGTGTTCGGTGTCGGCCACGTACAGCAGCGACTTCTTCAGACCGAGCGCCACGAGCACGATCCCGGCGATGAGCGGGAGGTGCAGGAACGTGTAAGTATCCGTCCCGATCCGCACCCGCTCCACGCCCTCGGCGCGTTTCAGGTTGTGTTCGGAGACGTGCGCGACGACGGCGAAGTACATCCACCACATCGCCGAAGCCAGCGTGAGCCCGAAGACCGCGGCCAGCGTGATCGGCCAGGACATCGGATACGAGCTGATCCCGATGCCGATCGCCACGATCGACTCGCCGAGCGCGATGATCACGATCAGCCCGAACCGCTCGGCGAAGTGGCCGGGCTGATGCAGCCGCCAGTCCGACGAGCGGGTCCGGAAGACGTTGACGTAGTCGGCCAGCATCGCGACGGCCCAGATGCCCAGCTGCACCCAGCCGGAGAAGAACGCGGCGACGGTCAGCAGCGCGACGCTCGGCAGCAGGCCGACGAACATCTTCAAGACGGTCTTCCGCAGCTCCGCATCGTTCCGCCCGGCGCCGAGGAAGGCGATCAGGTGCAGCAGTCGCACGACGAAGTAGCAGCCGACGAACATCAGGGGCGCGTACAGGCCGCCGGGCAGGTCGGTGAAGGCCTCCGGAATGGTCAGCGAGACCAGGAACATCGTTCCCATCGCGGCGAACATCGCCAGCTGGGCGATACCGCGGTCGACGTGCAGGGTGTTGGCCAGCCAGGCGTAGGCGCACCAGCACCACCACAGCACGGCGATCATCGCCACCCCTTGCCCGATGCCGAGCGGGGTGAGGTGATCGGCCATCAGCTGCGTGGTCTGGGTGATGGCGTAGACGAAGACCAGGTCGAAGAAGAGTTCCAGCGTGGTGACCTTGTGGTCTTCTTCCCGGGTCACCAGATGCAGGCCGCGTTTCTTGGGCACGCGCACATCGTGCCCGTCACTCCTTCGCGGCACACGCGAGTTTGCCCAAAGCTCGCTTTCAGACGCCGAGAACCGCGTGCATCAGCGTGGTCAGCTCGGCTTCGATGTTCGGGCGGCCGTTGACGCGGCGGGTGCGCGCGAGGTCGTTCGCGATGGTCAGCGCCGCGTGCACGGTGATCTTCACTTCGCGCAGGCTCAGTTCCGGGCGGACTTCCGACACCAGCGCGATCCAGCGCGCGACGTAGTCCCGCTGGACGCGGATGAGGTCCGCCTTGTCGCGTTCCGGCAGCTCCATGGGGCTGCCGGAGAAGGACACCAGCAGCTCGGGCGTGTGCAGCAAGGTGTGCACATAGGACGCCGCGAGCCTGCGCAACGCGTCGCGTTCGTCGTCGGTCCGCAACGCGCGTTCCGCGGCGAGCGCCAGCCTGTCGGCCGCGCGATGCCCGATCGCCACCATCAGCGCGGCCTTGCTGGGGAAATGCCGGTACACGCTGGGCCCGGCGATCCCGGCCGCCGCGCCGATCTCCTCCATGCTCACCGCGCGGAAGCCGCGTTGCCCGAACAGCCCGGTCGCGGCCGCGAGGATCTGCTCGCGGCGGGACGGCTCGCCGAGCGTCATCGACGGCGTCTCTTCCGGCCGGTCCTCGGGCTCGGGCAGTGTGACATGCAGCACCGACTCCGCCAGCTGCACCAGGATCTGCGCGAAGCGTTTCTTCGCCACGGACGTGTGATGTACGGAGACGCTGCCGAACACGCTCAGCCCCGCCCAGCACAGCAGCTCGGCGTCGTCGGCGGTCAGTTCCGGACGCAGCGCGAGCAGCGCCTTGGACCACGCCGCGAGCACCGCGCCCGAGCGGCGGCGGATCTCCCGCCGTTCCTCCCGGGGCAGATGCCTGCCCTCCCAGCGCCACAGCGCGGCGACCTCGCGCCGCTCCACGGCTTGCGCGGCGAGGGTGCCCAACAGGGCGTTGACCTGGTCGGGAACGGGAAGGTCGACGTCGGCGAGCGTCTCGGTGGTCGCCGTCTCCATGTCGTCGATGCCGGACAGCACGACGTAGGACAGCACCGCCTGCTTGTCCGCGAAATGCCGGTACAGCGCGGGCCCGGTGATGCCGGCCGCGGCGGCGATGTCATTGATGCCGACGCCGTGGAACCCGCGGGCGCGAAACAGCTCCGCGGCGAGGCCTGCCAGCTGGGCCTTGCGGTCGCGCGGTCGGGCTGAACGCTCGGTCGGGTGATCCATAGGTGAACTCACCATAGCGTCGGTTGCGTGCATCGCAACCCATTGACACCATGGGGTTATCGCGGTTTATGTTAATCGGCATTAGCATGACTACTGGCCGGTACGTTTCATCCTGATACAGCGCCGTACGCGGAGGAGTTTTTCTGTGAGTAGCGAGGCCTACATCTACGAGGCGATCCGTACGCCTCGCGGCAAGAACAAGGGTGGTGCCCTCCACGGCACCAAACCGGTCGATCTCGTGGTCGGCCTCATCGAAGAACTGAAGGTCCGGCACCCGAACCTCGACCCCGCGGTGATCGACGACATCGTCCTCGGTGTCGTGTCCCCGGTCGGCGAGCAGGGCGCCGTGATCGCGCGCACCGCCGCCTTGAACGCGGGCCTTCCCGAGACGGTCGCCGGCGTACAGCTGAACCGCTTCTGCGCCTCCGGCCTCGAGGCCACCAACACCGCCGCGCAGAAGGTGCGCTCCGGCTGGGACCAGCTGATCATCGCCGGCGGTGTCGAGTCGATGTCGCGGGTGCCGATGGGCTCCGACGGCGGCGCGCTGTTCATGGACCCGGCCACCGCGTACGACAACTACATCGTCCCGCAGGGCACCGGCGCCGACCTGATCGCGACGATCGAGGGCTTCTCCCGCGAGGACGTCGACGCGTGGGCCGTCCGCTCGCAGGAAAGGGCCGAAGCGGCCTGGTCCGGCGGCTACTTCGCGAAGTCCGTCGTCCCGGTGAAGGACATCAACGGCGTCACGATCCTCGACCACGACGAGCACCGTCGCCCCGGCAGCACCGTCGAGGGCCTCGGCAAGCTCAAGCCCGCCTTCGCCGGCATCGGTGAGCTGGGCGGCTTCGACGCCGTCGCGCTCCAGAAGTACCACTCGGTCGAGAAGATCAACCACGTCCACACCGGTGGCAACTCTTCCGGCATCGTCGACGGCGCCGCGGTGGTGCTGGTCGGCAACGAGCAGATCGGCAAGGACTTCGGCCTGACCCCGCGCGCCCGCATCGTGGCCACCGCGACCGTCGGCTCCGAGCCCACGATCATGCTCACCGGCCCGACCCCGGCCACCGAGAAGGTCCTCAAGATCGCCGGCCTCACCCCGGACGACATCGACCTGTGGGAGCTGAACGAGGCCTTCGCCTCGGTCGTCCTCAAGTGGATCAAGGACCTGCACCTCGACGAGGAGAAGGTCAACGTCAACGGCGGCGCCATCGCGATGGGGCACCCGCTGGGCGCCACCGGCGCGATGCTGGTCGGCACCGTCGTCGACGAGCTGGAGCGTCGTCAGGCGCGCCGCGCCCTGGTCACCCTGTGCATCGGCGGCGGCATGGGCGTCGCGACCATCATCGAGCGGGTCTGAGGAAGAGACAATGACTGAAGCGAAGACCATCCGCTGGGAGCAGGACGCCGACGGCATCGTCGTGCTCACCCTGGACGACCCGAAGCAGTCCGCCAACACGATGAACGCCGACTTCCGCGAGTCGCTCGGCGTGGTCGTGGACCGCCTGGAGGCCGAGAAGGACAGCATCACCGGTGTCGTCCTCACCTCCGCCAAGAAGACCTTCTTCGCCGGCGGCGACCTCAACGACCTGATCCAGGCCAAGCCGGAGAACGCGGCCGAGATCACCGAGAGCAGCGGCCTGATGAAGGGCCAGATGCGGCGGCTCGAGCAGCTGGGCAAGCCGGTCGTGGCCGCCATCAACGGTGCCGCGCTCGGCGGCGGTCTCGAACTCGCCCTCGCGACGCACCACCGCATCGCGGCCGACGTCAAGGGAAGCCAGATCGGTCTCCCCGAGGTCACCCTCGGCCTGCTCCCCGGCGGCGGTGGCGTGGTCCGCACCGTGCGCCTGCTCGGCATCCAGAGCGCGCTGCTGAACGTGCTGCTGCAGGGCCAGCGGCACCGTCCGGCCAAGGCGAAGGAACTCGGCCTCGTGCACGAGCTCGTCGGCACGGTCGAGGAGCTGGTCCCGGCCGCGAAGGCGTGGATCAAGGCCAACCCCGAAGGCGGCGTGCAGCCGTGGGACGTCAAGGGCTACAAGATCCCGGGTGGCACCCCGTCGAACCCGAGCTTCGCGGCGAACCTGCCCGCGTTCCCGGCGAACCTGCGCAAGCAGATCAAGGGCGCGAACATGCCCGCCCCGCGGGCGATCCTGGCCGCGGCCATCGAGGGTTCGCAGGTCGACTTCGACACCGCGATCACCGTCGAGACCCGCTACTTCGTCAGCCTCGCCACCGGCCAGGTTTCGAAGAACATGACGAAGGCGTTCTTCTTCGACCTGCAGAGCATCAACTCGGGCGGCTCGCGTCCGGACGGCTTCGAGAAGTACACCGCCAAGAAGGTCGGCGTCGTCGGCGCGGGCATGATGGGCGCCGCGATCGCGTACGTCTCGGCGAAGGCCGGCATCGACGTCGTGCTCAAGGACGTCACGCTCGAAGGCGCCGAAAAGGGCAAGGGCTACGCGGTCAAGCTGGAGGAGAAGGCTCTTTCCCGCGGCAAGACCACGCAGGAGAAGTCCGACGCGCTGCTCGCCAAGATCAAGCCGACCGACAAGGCGGAGGACTTCGCCGGCGTCGACTTCGTGATCGAGGCCGTCTTCGAGAGCGTCGAGCTGAAGCACAAGGTGTTCCAGGAGATCGAGGGCTTCGTCAACCCGGACGCCGTACTCGGCTCCAACACCTCGACCCTGCCGATCACCGCGCTCGCCGAGGGCGTGCAGCGGAGCGAGGACTTCATCGGGATCCACTTCTTCTCGCCGGTGGACAAGATGCCGCTGGTCGAGATCATCTGCGGTGAGAAGACTTCGCCCGCCACGCTGGCGAAGGTCTTCGACTACACGCTGCAGATCAAGAAGACCCCGATCGTCGTCAACGACAGCCGCGGCTTCTTCACCTCGCGCGTCATCGGCACGTTCCTCAACGAGGCCGTCGCCGCGCTGGGCGAGGGTGTCGAGCCCGCGTCGATCGAGCAGGCCGGTGCCCAGGCCGGTTACCCGGCCCCGCCGCTGCAGCTGATGGACGAGCTGACCCTGACGCTGCCGCGCAAGATCCGCAAGGAAACCCGCGAAGCGATCGAGGCCGCCGGCGGCACCTGGAACGCGCACGCGTCCGAAGGTGTCATCGACCGGATGGTGGAGGAATTCGACCGCAAGGGCCGTTCCACCGGTTCGGGCTTCTACGACTACGACGAAGCCGGCAAGCGGACCGGTCTCTGGCCGGGCCTGCGCGACGCGTTCAAGGCGGGCAGCGCCGAGGTTCCGTTCGAGGACCTCAAGGAGCGCATGCTGTTCGCCGAGGCGCTCGAGACCGTGAAGTGCTTCGACGAGGGTGTGCTCACCACCGTCGCCGACGCCAACATCGGCTCGATCTTCGGCATCGGCTTCCCGGCGTGGACCGGTGGTGTCATCCAGTACATCAACCAGTACGAGGGTGGCCTGCAGGGCTTCGTCGACCGCGCCCGTGAGCTGGCGGAGCGCTACGGCGACCACTTCACCCCGCCGGAGTCGCTGGTCGCGAAGGCCGCGAAGGGCGAGATCTACGAATAAGCGCGTGACATGAAAGGCCCCTTCATTGCAAATTTTGCAATGAAGGGGCCTTTCATGTCGTCCGGGGTCAGACGGAAGACGGCTCCAGCGCCACGTGCGGCAACCGCCGGTCCAGCCATCGCGGCAGCCACCAAGCGCGTTCCCCGAGCAGCCGCATTACCGCGGGCACCACGAGACAGCGGATCACGAACGCGTCCACCAGCACCGCCACCGCCAGCCCGAGACCGAACTGCGCCAGCATCCGGTCGGGGTTGAGCAGGAACGCCCCGAACACCAGGATCATGATCACCGCCGCCGCCGTGATCACCCCGCCGGTGGAGGCGAGCCCCTGACGGACGGCATGGCGAGCGTCGCCGGTGCGCCGCCATTCCTCGTGCATCCGGGACACCAGGAACACCTCGTAGTCCATGGAAAGCCCGAACACGATCGCGAAGATCAGCACCGGCACGAACGCCTCGATCGGTCCCGGCTGCGCCCCGAACAGGCCATCGCCGAATACCGCCGTCATCACGCCGAGCGCGGCACCGATGCTCAGCAGGTTCAGCAGGGCCGCCTTGAGCGGGATGAGGATCGAGCGGAACACGACCATCAGCAGCAGCGCCGACAAGCCGACGACCACCAGCACGAACAGGGGTAACCGGTCGCCGACGGCGTCCGCGAAGTCCACCGCCGCCGCGACACTCCCACCGACCAGGTACTTGCCCGGCAGTCCCGGCAACACCTCCGTCCGCAACCGTTCCACCAGGTCGGCGGTCGCCTCGTCCTGCGGCGAAGACGTGGGGAAGGCGAGGACCGTCGTGACGCCCTGGCCCATGGGCGGTGTCACCTCGGCGATTCCCGGCGTGGCTTCGAGTTTCCGTCGCAGCGCGACGCCATCACCGCTTTCGGTGACCACGACCAGCGGCTCACTGAACCCGGGGCCGAAGCCCTCCGACATCAGGTCGTAAGCCTGCCTGGTGGTCGCGGTCTCCGGATCCGTTCCGGCGTCGGCGAAACCGAGGCGCATGCCGAGCGCGGGCAAGGAGAGTCCGACGAGAACGAGCAGGCCGATCGCGAGTGGCACCATCGGCCGTCGTTGCACCGCGTCCCCGAGCCGGCCCCAGGCTTTGCCGTGTTCCCGTTTCCCGGCGTGCTTGCGGATGCCCTTTTCCAGACGGCGGCCGAAAAGGGAGAGCAGCGCGGGCAGCAGGGTGATCGACGCGAGCATCGTCACGAGCACGGTCAGCGCCACCGCGAGGGCGACCCCGCGCAGCGAACCGAGGCCCAGCGCGAGCAGGCCGAGCAGCGCGATGATCACCGTGCCGCCGGCGAACAGCACCGAACGGCCCGCGGTGTCGAGCGCCCGTCGCGCCGCGTGTTCCCGGTCGAGACCGTCCAGGATTTCGCTGCGGTACCGGGAAAAGATGAGCAGCGCGTAGTCCACGCCCACCCCGAACCCGACCAGCATCATCAGCGGCGCCGTGTAACTCGCGATGTCGACGAACCTGCTGACGAGCACGATCACGCCGAGTGTGCTGCCGACGGCGAAGACCGCCGCGATCACCGGGAGCCCGGCGGCGAGGATCGAGCGGAACAGGAAGACGAGGACCACCAGCGCGGCCAGCAACCCGACGCCCTCCGACGGACCGCCGCTTTCACTGGTCCGTTTGATCGGCTCGCCACCGAGTTCGACCTGGAGCCCGGCCGCCTCCGCCTTCTTCGCGGTGTCGACAACGCGCACGATGTCGTCGTACGGCAGATCATTCGACTCGAGGTCGAAAGCGATCGCCGCGTAACCGATCGTGCCCTCACGGGAGACGGCCGACGGGGTGTCGAACGGACTCGTCACCGACTTCACATGCGGCTGGCCACGGACCTCGGCGAGCATCCCGTCGATCGGTCCGCGTGCGGTCGCGAGTCCGTTCTCGCTCTTGAAGACGATTTCTGCCGTCGCACCGGTCTGCGTGGGAGCCTGTGCCTTGAACAGATCCATGATCTGCTGGGATTCGGTGCCCGGCAAGGAATGGTCGTCGTGGTAGGCGCTGCCCGCCAGCTGTGAGCCCAGCGTGACACCGATGAGGGTGAGCAGCCAGAGCGAAACGGCCAGCCACCGGTGGCGCTGAGACCAGCCCGCCAGCTTCGAGAGCGCGCCCCCAGGCGGCCGTCGCCGGGAAAGAGTGATGGTGTCCATGGCGGAAAGCATCGGCTTTCCGGGCCCGGATGGCGTCGGGCTCCGGCGGGCACTCGGGTCGCAACTTCTGGGTACCCCTAAGGCTCCTCCCGTACTACCGGGGTTGTGGTCACGGGGTCAACCAGCGAGGGGTGACCATGCCCGATTCGTAGGCGAGCACGACGAGTTGCGCGCGATCACGGACGTCCACTTTGGTCATGATCCGGCTGACGTGCGTCTTCGCCGTCGCCGGGCTGAGCACGAGTTCCTTCGCGATCTCGTCGTTGGACAGGCCGGCCGCGACAAGGCTCATCACTTCGCGTTCCCTTTCCGTGAGCCGGTTCAGGGTGGGTGAGGGGCCGGGCCTGGCGACCCGGCCGGCGAATTCGGCGATCAGGCGGCGGGTGATCGACGGCGCGAGCAGCGCGTCGCCCCCGGCGACCACGCGGACACCGCGGATCAGTTCCTCCGGTTCGGTGTCCTTGACCAGGAACCCGCTGGCACCGGCGCGCAGTGCGCCGTAGACGTCTTCGTCGAGGTCGAAGGTGGTGAGGATGACGACCCTGGTCCCGGTCAGCGCCGGATCTTCGAGCAGATGCCGGGTCGCGGTGAGCCCGTCCATCACCGGCATCCGGATGTCCATCAGGACGACGTCGGGTTTGTGTTCGCGCGCTGCTTCGAGGGACTCACGCCCGTCGGCCGCTTCGGCGACCACGGTGATGTCGGGTTCACCGTCCAAAATGGATTTGAACCCGGCGCGGACCAGCCGCTGGTCGTCGACGAGCAGGACCCGGATCATTTCCCCACCCGCAAAGGAAGCCGGGCACGCACCCGGAATCCGCCGTCTTCGCGCGCGGCGGCGGTGAGCTCACCGCCGAGTGCCTCGGCCCGTTCGGTCATACCGCGGATCCCGTTGCCGGGTTTCGCCGCGCCTCCCCGGCCGTCGTCGTCGATCTGCACGGACACATCATGGGGTGTGTAGCCGATCCGCACCACGACGGTGTTCGCGGCGGCGTGGCGCGCGACGTTGGTCAGCGCCTCCTGGACGACGCGGAAGGCGGCGTGTTCGACGTCGGGCGGCAGCTCCGTCGCCTTACCGTCGATCTCGGTCCGGACGGTCAGCCCGTGCGCGCCCGCGGCCTCCGCCAATTCGGCGACCCTGGCCAGGCTCGGTGTGTCCGCCTGCCGCAGCATGCCCAAGGTGGCGCGGAGTTCGCGCAACGCCTCCTTGCTGGTCTGTTTGATCGTGGCCAGCGCCTCCTCGGATTTCGCCGGATCCTTGCCGTGCAGTGCGGCACCCGCCTGGACGTTGATGAGTGCGAGGTTGTGGCCGAGGACGTCGTGCAGTTCGCGGGCGATCCGGAGCCGCTCGTCGGCTGCCCTTCGCCGCGCCTCGGCCTCCTTGGTGCGCTCGGCTTCGCGGCGGTAGTACGTCACGGCTCCGACCGCGACCAGCGCGATGAACCAGCCCGCCATCAGCAGGAACGCGAAGTCGTCCACCTGCCGTGAGGCGCCGGCCCGTGACTCGCCGATCGCGACGCCGCCCATCGAGGCCGCCGCGACGACCGCCGCGCTGCGTATCCGCCCGGTGGAGGCGTTGTTGTACAGCGCGAAGGCGAAGGCGAGCAGCACGAACCCGTCGGGATCGGTGTTCGGATAGTAGATCGCGCAGCAGACCGCGGTGAAGATCGCGACGGGGAGCGGATACCGGCGGCGCAGGAACAGTGCGGCACAGGCGAGCACCGCGCAGACCCAGCCGAGGGCGGCGTTGCGCGGCGTCTCGGCGTTGTCACCGAAGAAGGCCACGGCAAAACCCGCGAGCACCGCGACGGTGATCGCGATGTCCGCCGAGTACCGCCGCAGGATCGCCACACGACGAGAGTAGCGCGATGCGGCGCGTTTGACAAAAAAGCTTTTTACGTTCAAACTCATTTTTGTGATCAAGGATGTGCGGCCGTGAAGGATGTGGAGTACCTCGAGCGGCTCGAGCAGGCGGAGGCGTTGCTGAAACCGCAGCGGGTGGACGTCCTGCGGCAGCTGGCGGAGCCGCGGTCCTGCACCGAGGTGGCGGCGGTGCTGGACCAGACCCCGCAGCGCGTCTACTACCACGTGAAACGACTGGTGGAAGCCGGTCTGGTGAAGCAGGTGTCGGAGCGGAAGGTGCGCGCCGTCAGTGAAGGCGTGTACCAGGCGAGCGCGCGTTCGTACTGGCTGTCGCCAGGGCTGGTCGGCCGGATCGGCCCGCGGGCGGCGCGGGACGAGCTGAGTCTCGGCTACCTGGTGGACCTCATGGAGGAGGTCCAGTCGGACGTCGCCGCGCTCGACAGGACGGCGCAGGAACTGCCGTCGATCGGCGTCTCCGGCGAGATCCGGGTGGAGCCGGAGCGGCGCCAGGAGTTCCTCGATGAACTGAAGACGACTTTGCAGGATCTGTTCACCCGCTACGGCGGAGCGGAAGGCGACGCCTTCAAGCTCGCCGTGGCCTGTTACCCGAAGGGAGATGTCCATGACTGAGCCGACGATGTTCCAGGTGCGGGTGCGCGCGCCGATCGACGAGGTCTGGCAAGCGCTGGTCGATCCGGGGGCGCTGCGCACCTGGCTTTCCGAGTACGGGGAAGTCGATTTGCCGTCCCGGTACGAATTCTGGGGTCGCTACACGCCGGAAGGTGATCGTCCGCGTCAGCGGCTCCTGCTGGCCGACGGCAAGGTCCTGCGGTTCGCCTGGATCCTCGGTGAAACGGAGACCGTCGTCGAGATCGCGCTGACCGAGGACGGGGGCGGGACCTCCCTGTCGTTCAGTCAGACCGGTTTGCCGGACTATGCCGCGATGCTGGCCGACCCCGGCTCGCCGCTCGGCATGATGTACACGTTCTGGGCGTTGTCCGTCGCGAACCTCGTGGACCACGTCGAAGGACGGCCGCTCACCGCCCGCTGCGACCTCACTTCCCCGCTGATGAAAGAAGAACTGCGGATCGACGCGCCGCGAGGCGAGGTCTACTCCTCGATCGCCGACCCCACCGTGTTCACGCGCTGGTTCGGTGCCCGCATCGAGGCGGAGACCCACGTCGGCGGCCGCTGGGCGATGGGTTCGCTGGAGAACGACCCGGATCCGGCGAAGATCGTCGATCTGGTGCCCGATTCCAAGATGTCGCTCGCGTACGAGGACGGCATCGTCGCCTCCTGGGAACTCGAAGACTCCGGCGGCGGCACGAAGCTGACCTTCGTCCAAAGTGGATTCTCCGAGGGGAATCCCCCGTACGGCATGTGGATGGGCTGGCTCAGCGGTTTGGCGGAACTGCGCAGGTTCCACGAGGTCGACCCGTGGCTCCCGATTTGGGTCGACGTCCACCTGGAGGGAACACCCGAAGGGCTCATCACACTGGATGGGAAATAGGAGGATCCGATGTTGCTCGAAGGCAGGAACGCCATCGTCTACGGGGCGGCCGGCGGAATCGGGAGCGCGGTGGCCCGCGGCTTCGCCAGGGAGGGCGCGACCGTCCACCTCACCGGCCGCACACTGAAGAAGCTCGACGCCCTTGCCGATGAAATCCGGGCCGCAGGCGGCAAAGCCGAAACCGCGGAGTTCGACGCACTCGACGAAACGGCCATCGACGAGCACGCCGCTTCGGTGGCTTCGTCGGCGGGCAGTGTCGACATCTCGATGAACGTGATCACGCACAACGACGTCCAGGGCACTCCACTGGTCGAGATGTCGTTGGCGGACCTCGAAAGCCCGGTCCGGACGGCGGTACGGACGAACTTCCTGACGGCGCGGGCGGCAGCCCGGCACATGATCAGGCAGGGGTCCGGGGTGATCCTGATGTTCGGCGGCGACGGTGATCCGTTGCCGGGGTACCACCTCGGCGGGCTGCAGGTCGCGTTCAGCGCGATGGAGGCGTTGCGGCGAGGGCTGGCGTGCGAACTCGGACCGAGCGGCATCCGTGTCGTCACCCTGCGCACCGGCGGGATCCCGGAAACGATACCGGCGGGCGCCGGACTCGGCGACGCCATCCGCGACATGGAAGAAGCCACGATGCTCAGGCGGACGGCATCACTCGATGACGTCGCCCGTGTGGCGGCCTTCGCCGCGTCGGATCACGCGCGCAGCATGACGGCGACAGCGTTGAACATCAGTTGCGGCGCGATGGTCGACTGATGTTCTCTCTGTAACAACGGCGAACGCTCTCCCGACTACGCGGCACTACCAAGTGCCGGGGAGGCCGTTATGCCGAAGAGAGCGACGAAGCTGGGCATGGCGCTGGCGATCGGGCTTCTGGTCGCCGGGGGCTGCGGCGTCGAGACCGCGCCCACCGGGCGGGTCACGCCGCAGAGCGGCCCGGTTTCGACAGCTTTCACAACGTCCATAACGCCGACGCCCAGCAGCAGTTGGGCACCGCCCACGAGCACGGCCACGCCGACTCCGACACCTCGGCAGTTCGTGCCGCCGACCACGGCCGCGGTCGACGTGCCGAAGCAGGTCGAGCCGGCACCGACGAAAACCCGCCCGAAAACGACGCCGACGGCAAAGGCGCCGAATCTGGCGGAATGCGGAAGCGACTTCTACCGCAACACCGACGGTGTCTGTGTCCACCGGCCGGCGACCGGACCGGGCGCGGCCGACGGCGCGACGGCCATCTGCAAGGACGGTTCCTATAGCTACAGCCAGAATCGCCGCGGTACCTGTTCCGGGCACGGTGGGGTCCGAATCTGGTTGTGATCCCGTCGGTCAACCGTTCACTGAGAAGGGTGGTGCTGTGTAAGGTCGGATCATGGGATGCGCATGGTGAAACCGGTCGGACGGGCACCTTCGCCCCGGATCTTCGTCGTCGTGCTCGCCACCTGCGGTCTGGTGGCCTCGTTCATGCAGACGCTCGTCGTCCCACTCATCCCGGCGTTTCCCCGGCTGCTCGACACGACCCCGTCCGACGCGTCGTGGGTGGTGACGGCGACCCTGATCGCCGGAGCCGTGGTGATGCCGGTGAGCGGCAGGCTCGGCGACCTGTACGGCAAGCGTAAGTTGCTGCTGATCAGCCTGGGTTTCCTGGTCGCCGGTTCGGTGGTGTCCGCGCTGACCAGCTCACTCGCGCTGATGGTCGTCGGCCGCGGGCTGCAGGGCTGTGCGATGGGCGCGATCCCACTGGGGATCAGCATCATGCGCGACGAACTCGCGCCGGAACGGGTCGGCGCCGCGATCTCGGTGATGAGTTCGACGCTCGGGGTCGGCGGCGCCATCGGTCTCCCGGTATCGGCGCTGGTCGCGCAGAACGCCGACTGGCACGTCCTCTTCTGGGCGTCGGCCGGGCTCGGGCTCGTTTGCGGCCTGTTGATCCTGTTCGTCGTGCCGGAGTCGCCCGTGAAGACACCAGCGCCGTTCGACTACCTCGGAGCACTGGGGCTGACGGTCGGGCTGGTCTGCCTGCTGTTGCCGATCGTCAAGGGCGGCGAATGGGGCTGGGGCAGCGGCCGCACCCTCGGCTTCGCCGGGACGGCGGTGGCGATCCTGCTGGTCTGGGGTGCCTACCAATTGCGGCGCCGCGATCCGCTCGTGGACCTGCGGGTCTCCGCGCGGCGGCCGGTGCTGTTCACCAACCTCGCGTCGATCATGATCGGGTTCGCGCTGTACTCGATGGCGTTGTCGTTCCCGCAGCTGCTGCAGGCCCCCGGGTCGACCGGCTATGGGCTCGGCTTGACGATGGTGCAGGCCGGACTCTGCCTGGCGCCGAACGGGCTGGTCATGTTCATGCTGTCGCCGGTTTCGGCCCGGCTCATCGAGCGCTACGGCCCGCGTACGACGCTGATGGTCGGTGCCACCACCATCGCGGCCGGATACGTCTTCGCGACCGTGCTGATGGACAACGCTTTCGAGCTGATCACGGCGTCGATCATCATCGGTGGCGGCGTCGGCATCGCGTACGCGGCCATGCCCGCGCTGATCATGGGTTCGGTCCCGGTCACCGAAACCGCGTCCGCGAACGGGCTGAACTCGCTGATGCGCTCCGTCGGCACATCGACGTCCAGCGCGGTGATGGCGACCATGCTCGCGTCGCTGGCGATCACCGTCGGCGGGGTGTCCGTTCCGTCCGCGGCGGGTTTCCGGCTGAGCTTCGTGGTCGCCGCCGGGGCGGCGCTCTTGGGCCTCGTCTTGACCGCTTTCGTCCCGAAGCAACGCCAGCCAGAACCTCTGGTCACCTCGGTCCGCTAGCTCCCTCCGTGCGACGCGGAGACACGTCGCACGGAGGGTGCCGCGCTCAGAACAGCGTCGGGACGATCGCGTCGATCAGATGTGGCCCCGGCTCGGCGAGCGCGCGCTGGAACTGTTCGGCCAGCTCTTCCGCGGTCGTCGCCCGTGTCGCCGGGACGCCCATGCCTTCGGCGATCTTGACGAAATCCATGTCGGGCCGGGAAAGGTCGAGCAGTTCGTTCGCCTTGGGCCCGTTGGCGTCCGCGCCGACCCGCTGCAACTCCAGCCGGAGGATCGCGTACGCGCGGTTGTTCAGCAGGACCGTGGTGACGTTGAGGTTCTCCCGCGCCTGCGTCCACAACGCCGAAATCGTGTACAGCGCGCTGCCGTCGGACTGCAGGTTGATCACCGGCCGGTCCGGCGCGGCGACGGCCGCCCCGGTCGCCACCGGCATGCCGTAGCCGATCGCGCCGCCGGTCAGGGTCAGCACGTCGTGCCGGGGCGCGCCCGCGGTCGCGGCGGGCAGCAGCAGACCGGAGGTGTTCGCCTCGTCCGCGATGATCGCGCGCTCCGGCAGCAGCGCGCCGATCACGTCGACCCAGTTCTGCGGGGTCAACGGCCCCGACGGCAGCGCGGGCCGGGCGGCCTCCTGCAGCACGGGCTCCGTCTCGGCGGCGACCAGGGCCGCGACGTCGTTCAGGGCACGCGGCACGTCCTGCCCGACCTCGGCCAGCACATGGACCTGCGCGCCTTCGGGAACCAGATTGCTCGCCTTGCCGGGGTAGGCGAAGAACGACACGGGCGCCTTCGTCCCGGCGATGATCACGTGCTTGATCCCGTCGAGCTGGTACGCGACCTGCTCGGCGAGGTAACCCAGCCGCTCGATCGTCGGCAGGCCCTCGCCACGCTCGAGCCGGGCGGGGAACGTCTCGACGAACGCCTTCGCCCCGGTCGCGGCGGCGATCCTGCTGGTCGCGAGCAAGCCGGCCTCACGGCAGCCGCTGCCGCCGACGAGCAGCGCGACCGGTTCACCACCGGCCAGCACTTCGGCGATGTTCTTCACCGTCGTCGCGTCGACGGCCTGCGGGATCAGCGGCGGGATGGGCGCGCAGGTCTCGCCGCCCTCACCCCAGGACGCGTCGGCGGGGAGGATCAGCGTCGCGATCTGCCCGGGGGCGTCCTGGGACGCGGACACCGCCGCGGCGGCGTCGGCACCGACGTCCTTCGTGTGCTCGGAACGGCGGACCCAGCCTTCGAGCGAACCTGCGACGCCTTCGATATCCGATTCGAGCGGGGCGTCGTACTGCTTGTGGTAGGTCGCGTGATCGCCGATCACGTTGACGATCGGGGTGTGCGCGCGGCGCGCGTTGTGCAGGTTCGCCAGCCCGTTGCCGAGGCCGGGGCCGAGGTGCAGCAGCGTGGCCGCCGGCTTGTCGGCGATCCGCGCGTATCCGTCCGCGGCACCGGTGACGACGCCTTCGAACAGGCCGAGCACGCCGCGCATCTCGGGCACGGTGTCGAGCGCGGCCACGAAGTGCATCTCCGAGGTGCCCGGATTCGAGAAGCACACGTCGACGCCGCTGTCGACGAGCGTGCGGATCAGGGACTGGGCGCCGTTCATCTCACTCACTTTTCAAGCCCTCTCAGCGAAAAGAACGCCGGGGTTGAGGATCCCGGCCGGGTCGAAGCTCTCCTTGATCCGGCGCATCAATGCGATCTTCGCCGGGTCCTCCAGATCGAGGAAGTAGCCCGACTTGGCTCTCCCGAGGCCGTGCTCGCCGGAGATCGCGCCGCCGAGTTCCATCCCGAGCGCGAAGATGTCGGTCAGCAGCTGCTTCCGCTTGTCCGGGTCCTTGCAGAAGATGGCGAGGTGGACGTTGCCGTCGCCGGCGTGCCCGCAACCGAGCGCGCCCGCCTCACGCGACAACGCCATTTCCCTGGCCTTGCGCAGGAACTCGGGCATGGCGGACCGCGGGACCACCACGTCGATGACGTCGTCCGCGCCGGCCGCCTTGGCCGTCCAGAACGCCTTCTCACGCGCCTCGATGAGCTTGCGCGCCGAAGCGCCTTCGAGCACGTACACGTCCATCGCGCCGACATCACCCAACAGCCCACCGAGTTCCTCGATGTCTGCGTGCAGCCGGTCGTTGTCGCGATTTTCCAGCGCCACCACCAGATACGCCTGCGCCTTGTCACGGATGGCGTCCGGGACACCGAGGCTGAGCTTCTCGTTGTAGCTGATCGCCGCGAGCGTGAGGTTGTCGATGTACTCGAGGATGTGCGGTGCGAGCCCGCTGGCGATGATCTTCGGGACGACGGTCATCACCTCGTCGAAGGTCTCGAACGGGGCGAACACCGTGGCGCCGTGCGGCAGGCGCGGGTACAGCTTCACGATGACCTCGGTCGCGATCGCAAGGGTGCCTTCGGAGCCGATGATCAGCTGCGTCAGGTCGTACCCTGTCGACACCTTCGAGGTCTTGCCGCCGGTCCGGATGATCTCGCCGGTGGGCAGCACGGCCTGCAGGCCCACGACGTTGTGCCGGGTGACGCCGTACTTGACCGCGCGCATACCGCCCGCGTTCGTCCCGACATTGCCGCCGACGCTCGCGCTCAATTCCCCGGGATAGACGGTGTAGCCGAGTCCGGCCTTCGTGGTCTTTTCGTCCAATTCGGACAAGGTGACGCCCGGCTGGACGACGGCGACATGGTTTTCGGTGTCGATCTCCAGCACCGCGTTCATTCGCTCGAAGGAGATCACCAGGCTGTCTTCGCGTGGCCGCGCGCCACCCGAAAGTCCGGTGCCCGACCCTCGCGCGGTGACGGGCACGCCGTGTTCGCTCGCCGCCTTGAGCAGCTCCGCGACCTCTTCGGCGCTTCCCGGTTTCGCCAGGTAGGCGGGTATCTGCGCGGAGGTGGTCAAAGCCTCGTCGTGTGCGTAGTCCTCGGGGATCGCCTCGCCTGACAGCAAGTTCGCGTCCCCGACGATTTCGGCGAACCGTGCCGCAACATCGCCCATCGACTGCCCTTCCTCACGCTTCTTTGCCTGGTTACCGAAGCGTAGTACGTCGTGGACGGGGATGGCCATGAATCATTTTCATGTTTGCTCTCCGGTGGTCACAACCTCACGACAACCTCACTCGGCTACCCATGTCGCAGCGGGCCGTGGCGGCCCGCCGGAAGGGGTGGACGCTCGATGGGAACGAAGATGAGACGGATCGCGACGCTGGGGGCGGCGCTCGCGGTCACGTTCGGGCTCGCGGTTCCGGCGGCCGAAGGCGGGGAAACGGGCTGCACGGCTCCCGTGGCCAACGTCAGTGGGGTCAGCCAGGCCGAGGGAACCAGCGCCGGATACACAACCCTTCTTTTCACCGTTTCGCTCGCCGATGGCGGCTGCGCGCCGCAGGGCTCGGTCGAATACCGGACGATCGAGGGCAACGGCTCGCCGGTCGACCCGGCGTTCATCGCGAAGGAGAGCGTCGACTACCTGCCGAGTGCGGGCACGCTGACCTGGTCCGGGACGGCGTACACGCGAACCGTCGCGGTCAGGGTCCGCGCCGACTCCCTCGTGGAGAACGACGAGATGTTCTCCTTGCGCCTGTCCGGCGAGAAGGGGCTGCGGATCGGGCACAGCGTCGGCGTCGCCTGGATCGCCGACGACGACGCCACCAAGGCTCCACCACTCGCCACCACTCAGGAAGGCGAGATCTGCTGGTCGATCCCGCCCAACTTCGCGCAGGGAACCAGCTGCAAGGTGCCGCTCGTGCTGTCCCGCCCGTGGCTCGCTGGGCCGCTCACGATCCGCTACCGCACCGAAGGGTCCGCTCATGTGCCGGTGAAGGACGGTGTCGTCACCTTCCGGCCCGGTGAAACCAGGGGATACGCCGAGTTCACGGTCTTGTCCGGTCAAACGGGGAAGGCGCGGGTCGAATTCTTCGAGCCGTCGCAGGGCAAGCTCGTGTACGGGACCTCGACCGTGGTGATCAGCTCCGCCCGGTGACGAGGTCGGCGTCGGCCGTCGCGTTCGCCCGCCGGTACAGCTCGATCGCTCGAGCCCAGTGGGCGGCCGCGGCGGCCGTGTCACCACAACGCGCCTCCAGGTCGCCGAGGTCGCGGTGCAGGTGCGCCTCCTCGTACGGATCCGGGACGCTCGCCCGGACGGCGACGCCACGCTCGAGGTGTTCCCGCGCCGCCGCCAGATCACCGAGCCCCAGGTGGGCGCGGCCGAGCCGGTCGAGCGCGGCCGCCTCACTGTGCCGGTTCCCGACGTCCTGGCTGATCAGCAGCGCCTGGTCGAAATCGTCCCGCGCGGCCCGGAAATCCCGGCGGGCGAGGTGGACCTGGCCGGCGTGCAGCAGTGATTCCCACTCCTGCCACCGGTCGCCGATCGCCCGGGACGCGGCCAGCGCCTTGCCGAGATGGTCCAGCGCGACGTCGTGATCGCCGAGTTCCTCGTAGGCCTCGCCGAGCGTGTCGAGGGTGGCGGCCTCCAGCCGCGCGTTGCCGAGTGCGCGGAACGTCTCCAGCGCGTCCGTCAACGGGCTGAGGCCGTCCATCGGCTGGCCGCGGCGGATGTAGGCGTGGCCGAGGTTGCGCTGGGACAGCGCGCGCCCGAGCCGGTTGCCCGCCGAGGTGCACCGCTGGACCGCGAGCCGGTACGCGGTGATCGCCTCGTCGAACCGGCGCAGCGCGGCGTAGGCGTTCGCGGTGTTGTTGTAGATATGCCCTTCGCCTTCGAGATCACCGGCCGCGCGGGCGGCCTTCAACGCGCGGGCATTGGTTTCGAGCGCGTCCGTCAGCCTCCGGGTCATGAAGTAGGCCGCACCCAGCGCGCGCAGCATTTCCGCCTCTGCCAAGGGGTCTTCGAGTTCGGCCGCCGCCGCGGCCCCCTCGCGGCAGAGCCCGATCCGCTCGTTCCAGCCACCCGTGGTGTCGTAGAAGCTGGTGAGCAGATAGGTGAGCTGCCAGGCGGCGGTGTTGCGGCCGTGTTCGCGCGCGAACCGCACCACGGGCAGCAGATTCGCGCGTTCGGCACTCAGGAACGCCAGCGCCGAACGCCTTTCCGCCGGGAACGGCCGCTCGGGTGGCGGGTGGCGCAGCGCCGGGATGACCAGATCGCGGTTCGGGTCGATGACCCGGTTCGCCTCGGCGGCCACGTGCAGATACCAATCGATCAGCCGGTCCGCGGCCTCGGCGCGGCTCGACGTCGTTTCGTCGGCGCGGGCGCACCCGACGGCGAACTCGCGGATCAGGTCGTGGAGGCGAAAGCGGTCCGGGCCCGCCGGGGTGATCAGATGCGCTGCGGACAGTTCGACGGCCGCGGCCCGGCCCGCTTCGACGGGCACCCCGCACAGCGCGCTGCCGAGAGCCGAGCTGAACGACGCCCCCGGGATCAGCCCGGACAGCCGGAACAGCCGAGCCGGCGCACGGTCCAACGGCAGATAGGCGCTCGCGAGAACGGTTTTGACCGTCCGGGAATCTCCTTGTACCGCAAGGGTTTCCAGTCTGCCGGCGCCGGTCAGTTCGGCGGTGAGTTCCGCGATCGGACGGCCCGGTTCACCGGTCAGGCGCGCGGCGGCGATCCGCAGCGCCAGCGGCATCCCGTCGCACAGTCTGGCCAGCCGCGCGGCCTGCGCGGGTTCGCGGGCGACCCGTTCGGCACCCAGCACCCGGGTGAGCAGGGTCATCGACTCCGGGTCGGCCAGCGCGTCGAGGGCGAACACCCGGACGGCGTGCCTGCTTCCGAGCGCGGCCAGGGTCTGCCTGCTCGTGACGATCAGCATCGCCTTCGCCGTGCCGGGGACGAGCGGGAGGATCTGGTCGACGCCACCCGCGTTGTCGGCGACGATCACGCAACGCCTGCCGTGCAACAAGGAGCGGTAGAGCGCCGCGCGTTCGGCCGTCGCGTCGGGCAGCCGATCGTCGGGGAGACCGAGTCCACGCGACAAATGCGCGAGCGCGTCGCCCGGTGAGAGTGCTTCGTTCGGGTCGTGCCCGGCGAGGTCGAGGAAGAGCTGACCGTCGGGGAAGCGGTCCGCGATGAGGTGCGCCCACTGCACGGCCAGCGCGGATTTGCCCATTCCGGCCGCACCGGAGATGACCACGACCGGTGGCTCGGGTCCGTCGAGGAGCTTGTCGAGCGAAGCGAGTTCCCGCTGCCGTCCGGTGAAATGCCCGACACGGGCGGGGAGTTGCGCGGGCGCGGTGCCCCGCGCCGGCGCGTCGAGTTCGGGCGCGCGCCGCAGGATCGACGTATGCAGCTCGACCAGTTCCGGGCCTGGATCGACGCCGAACTCGTCGGCCAGTCCGCGGCGCACGACCCGGAACGTCTCCAACGCCTCGGCATGCCTTCCGCAGCGATGCAAGGCGAGCATGTGCAGCGCGGCGAGCCGTTCGCGGTACGGCTGCTCGGCCCGAAGCCGCGGAAGCTCCCGGAGGACTTCTTCGTGTTCGCCGAGCCTGAGTTCGGCGTCCCAGAGTTCTTCCCAGGCGGACAGCCGCAGTTCCTGAAGCCGTTCGACTTCGCGTTGGCCCCAGCCGTCGAGCTCGGCATCTGCGAAGGCTTCGCCGCGCCAGAGCCGCAACGCCTCACGCAACGCCGCCACCGCTTGGCCGGGATTGCTCCGCTTGGCGGCACGAAGTTCCTCTTCGAAGCGAAGAGCGTCGACAGAGGACGGTGCGACCGTCAGGACGTACCCGGGCTTGCGCGTCAGCAGGACCGGCGGGAAGCCGCAGTCCTCCAGCGCCTGCCGGATCCGGGCGACATGGCTGTGCAGGGTCTTCACCGCGGTGCGGGGCGGATCCTCACCCCAGAGCACGTCGACCAGCCGGGGGATCGCGACGACCGAACCCGCGTGCAGGGCGAGAACGCCGAGCACGGCTCGCTGGCGGGCGCCGTGCAACTCCGCCCGCCCAGTGGGCCCGATCGCTTCGACCGGGCCCAGCACCCGCAGTTCCCCTGGCCTGGGCACCCTGCTCCCTCCGGCAAGTGACCTCGGTGAGCGTATCCGGGCGAAGACCCACCGAAATCGGCCAATTAGGGCACACGATCTCGACAACCCCGCCACAACCGGTCTGGCCGACGGTCAACGGGTCGACAGTTTCGCCCAAGGAGGGGTACATGATCAGCAGAAATCCGCGGCGCCGCCGAACGCTGCTCGCCTCGGCCGTCTTGGCCGCCGCGACGCTGTTCGCGGGTGTCGCGCCGGCGGTGCAGGCCGCGCCGGAGGCTCGGAGCGACGTCTTCATCCGGGACAACACGTCCGATGTCGGGTTCGAACCCTCGACCGGTTCGCTCTACTCCAGCCCCGACATCCGGGTGTGTTTCTCGGCGACGATCCTCTGCGCGACCGACGACCCGATCGTCCAGGGGAGCACCGCCTACATTCATGTCACGCTGAACAACCCCGGCCCGTATGGGGACGGCCTCGAGAAGGGGACGCTGCAGGTCTACTACACGAAGCAAGGCACCGTGGCCCAGTGGTCGAGCCAGTGGAACTACATCGGTTCGGCCACCAACGTGAGCGTGCCCTACGGCACCAAACGGGTCGTCATCCCGTGGAAGGTCCCGATCGGCTCGCACTTCTGCCTGCTGGCACGATGGCTTTCGCCGACGGACCTGCCGACCGAGGGCCTGAGCACGTCGACGAACGCGCGGAACAACAACAACATCGGCTGGCACAACGTGAACGCCGTACCGTTCAAGATCAAGGTACCGGTACTCCGGCCGATCGTGTTCGGCTGGGACGGTCGCGAGCCCACGGCGGTCGGCGACATCGTCTTCACGCAGCCGGGCAGGCCGTTCACCGGCCCGGGACGGATCACCATCGACCTCGGCCCCGACCTCGCCGCACGCTGGCGGGCGGCCGGCGCGAAGGGGGAAGGCGTCGAACGTGTCGGTGAGACCGAGCTGGCCATCGTGAACCCGCAGCAAGCCCGGATCAGCGGTTTGACCTTCAAGTCGGGCGAACAGGTGGACGCCAAGCTGAGCTTCACCGCCGGAGCCGAGGCGGCCGGCGGGCAGTACACCGTCCACGTGACCCAGGTCGACCAGCGCGGCGAAGAGGTCGGTGGCGTCGAGTACCGGCTCAGCGAAGCGCGGCAGTAAGCCAGGGAGGGGTGCCGGCCCGTGGGCGGTGTGGGGTGGGGAACCCGCACCGCCCACGGGTTTTACGCGCGTGCGAACGAAAGCGTCTCGCCCTCGACACCTCGCAGCCAGAGGTCTTGCGCGGCTTCCGCCATTTCGGCGAGTCCCTCTTCGATGGTCGCGAACACGTTCCCGGGCACCCAGCCCGCGTCGCCGTTGATCAGCAGGTTGTTGCGGCCGTAGAAGATCGCGAGATCCGTCGCGCCCTGGTCACTGTGAGCCTCGCTGTCCTCGTCGTAGCCGTACGCCGGGTTGCCGATTTCCCACGCTTCGAACCCGAAGTACACGACATCACCCGGAATCGGGGTCACCGTGGGGTTCTCGCGGCCCGGTTTCGGTTCGGCGAAAGGCGGAACGAGGGTGTAGACCTCGTTGCGCGCGTACTTCGCGTGGTACGCCGAACCGCTCTGCGGCAACGCTTCCCACACCGCCCGGCAGGTCCGCGGGGCTTCGGCGTCGAGCAGCCGGGCCCGGCAGGACACTCCGCGCTTGTCGAGCGTGATCGTGATGTAGCGGGTCATCACGCGACCCCCGCCACGACGTCGCCCCAGATCCGCAGCGCCTCGTCGACCTGCTCGGAGTCGACGATCAGCGGCGGCACCATCCGCACGACGTTCATGTACGCCCCGCACGTCAGCAGCAGCAACCCGTTGGCGGACGCGGCCTTCTGGGCCGCCTGTGCCTTCGCGGTGTCCGGCTCGCCGTCCGGCGTGGTGAACTCGGAACCGACCAGCAGCCCCAGCCCGCGGACGTCGCCGATCGACGGCGACTTGTCCGCGATCACCCGGACGCCTTCCAGGAGCTGGCGCCCTCGTTCGGCGGCGTTCTCGACGAGCCCCTCCTGCTGGATCACCTCCAGCGTGGCGATCGCCGCCGCGCAGGCCACCGCGTTACCGCCGTAGGTGCCGCCCTGCGACCCGGGAAGCGCCTTCGCCATCAGCTCCTCCGACGCGGCGATGCCCGAGATCGGGAAACCGCTCGCGAGACCCTTCGCGATGAGCACGATGTCCGGGCTCACCCCGAAGTGTTCGTGCCCCCAGAACCTGCCCGTCCGGCCGAAGCCGGTCTGGATCTCGTCCATCACCAGCAGGATCCCGTGCTTGTCGGCGCGTTCGCGCAGCCCGGCGAGGAACTCGCGGTTCGCCGGCACGTACCCGCCCTCACCGAGCACCGGCTCGATGAAGAACGCGGCCGTCTCGTTCGGCGAGCAGACCGTCGCGAACAGGTAGTCGAGCTCGCGCAGGGCGAACTTCGTCGCCGTCTCCTCGTCCCAGCCGTAGTGGAAGGCATATGGGAACGGCGCGACGTGCACCCCGGACATGAGCGGCGAGATACCGGCGCTGAACCGGGGGCCCGACGTCGTCATCGTCGCCGCCGCGACGGTCCGGCCGTGGAACCCGCCCTGGAAGACGATGACGTTGGGCCGCTTGGTCGCCTGCCGCGACAGCCGGAGCGCCGCCTCGACCGCCTCGCTGCCGGAGTTCGCGTAGAAGAGGGAATTCAGGCCTTCTGGAAGGACACCGCCCAGCTTCTCGGTCAGCTCGAGCATCGGCTTGTGCATGACCGTCGTGTACTGCCCGTGGATGAGTTTGCCGATCTGCTCCCGCGCCGCGCTCACCACGTGCGGGTGACAGTGGCCGGTGCTGGTCACGCCGATACCGGCGGTGAAATCCAGGTGACGTTTGCCATCGGTGTCGTAGAGGTACACCCCTTCACCGTGGTCGACCACGACCGGCGTTGCCTGCTTGAGCAGCGGTGATAGCTGGGCCATGGGCTGCGCTCCTAGGTCGGCTGAGCTGTTGTCGATTGTTGACAATATCCATAGCATGGCTTTCGGGACAACATGGAGGAGCGTTGGGATGAGCTCGATCAGTGAGGCCGGCGTAGTCAAGGCGGTCGACAAGGAACTGTTCATCGGCGGCAAGTGGGTGCCCGCCACGGACGGGAAGACCTTCCCCGTCCTCGACCCTTCGACAGGTGAAGCCCTGTGCGAGGTGGCCGACGCGTCACCGGCGGACGGTGTCGGCGCACTCGACGCGGCCGTCGCCGCACAGGCCGACTGGGCGAACGTCGCCCCGCGTGAGCGCGGGGAAATCCTGCGCCGCGCCTACGAACTGCTGATCAAGCGCGCCGACGAACTCGCGCTGCTGATGACGCTCGAGATGGGCAAGCCGCTCGCGGAATCGAAGGGCGAGATCACCTACGCGGCCGAGTTCTTCCGCTGGTTCGCGGAGGAGGCCGTCCGGATCGACGGCGGCTACGCCGTCGCGCCCAACGGGTCGGGTCGCTTCCTGGTGACGAAGCAGCCCGTCGGGCCGTGTCTCCTGATCACGCCGTGGAACTTCCCCATGGCGATGGGCACCCGCAAGATCGGCCCAGCCGTCGCGGCCGGCTGCACGATGATCATCAAACCCGCTGCCCAGACCCCCCTTTCGATGTTGGCTCTCGCGGCGATCCTCGCCGAAGCGGGATTGCCGGAGGGCGTGCTGAACGTGCTCACGACGTCGGACTCCGGCGGAGTGATGGAGCCGCTGATCCGGGACGGCCGTGCCCGGAAGCTGTCCTTCACCGGCTCGACCGGCGTCGGGCGGAAGCTGCTGGAACAGTGCGCGGACAAGGTGCTCCGCACCTCGATGGAACTCGGCGGTAACGCCCCCTTCCTCGTCTTCGAAGACGCCGACCTCGACGCGGCGATCGACGGCGCGATGACCGCCAAGATGCGCAACATCGGCGAGGCCTGCACGGCCGCGAACCGCTTCTATGTCCAGCGAGGCATCGTCGGCGAGTTTTCCCGGCGTCTCACCGAGCGCATGGAAGCCCTGCCGATGGGACGCGGCACCGAGGAAGGTGTCGTCGTCGGCCCCCTCATCGACGAAGCCGCCGTCGAGAAGGTCAGCAGCCTGGTCTCCGACGCCACCGATCGCGGAGCGCGTGTCCTCACCGGCGGGTCTGCTGTGGACGGTCCTGGCAACTTCTATCAGGCCACGGTGCTCACCGACGTGCCCAAGGACGCCAGGCTCGCTTCGGAGGAGATCTTCGGGCCGGTCGCCCCGATCACCCCGTTCGACAGCGAGGACGAGGCCATCGCGGCGGCGAACGACACCGAGTTCGGCCTAGTGTCCTATGTGTACACCTCCGACCTCAAGCGGGCGCTTCGGGTTTCGGAACGGTTGGAAGCCGGCATGATCGGCCTCAACCAAGGGCTGGTCTCGAACCCGGCGGCGCCTTTCGGCGGAATCAAGCAGTCCGGGCTCGGTCGTGAAGGTGGCACTGTCGGCATCGAGGAGTTCCTCGAGACCAAGTACATCGCGGTGGCTCTGTGACTTCTTATCGGATCGCGAGCATTCCCGGCGACGGGATCGGTGTCGATGTGACGGTCGAGGCCCGCAAAGTCCTCGACCGCGCGGCGGCATCGCATGGTTTCTCCTTGTCCTGGAAAGAGTTCGACTGGAGTTGTGAGCGGTACACCAAGACCGGCTCGATGATGCCCGACGACGGTATCGAGCAGCTTTCCGCTTTCGATGGGATCTTTCTCGGTGCCGTCGGCTTCCCCGGCGTTCCCGACCATGTGTCGTTGTGGGGTCTCCTCATTCCGGTGCGGCGCGCGTTCGGTCAGTACGTCAACCTCCGGCCGGTCCGCCTGCTGCCGGGGACGACTTCGGCACTGGCGGGCCGCAGCGCCGAAGAGCTGGAGATGGTGATCGTCCGGGAGAATTCCGAGGGCGAGTACTCGGAGATCGGCGGCAGGCACAATCGTGGCCTGGAAAACGAGTTCGTCTTACAGGAATCCGTGTTCACGCGGGTCGGGGTGGAGCGGATCATCCGCTACGCCTTCGAACTGGCGAAGACGCGGACGGGCCGGGTCTGCTCCGCGACCAAGTCCAACGGGCTCATCCACTCGATGCCGTTCTGGGACGAGATCTTCGCCGAAATCTCCTCGGAGTATCCGGACGTGCACGCCGAACAGTGCCATGTCGACGCGCTCGCCGCGCGGATGGTGCAGGCGCCGGACCGGCTTGACGTCGTGGTCGCTTCCAATCTCTTCGGCGACATCCTGAGCGACCTGGCGGCGGCCGTGACGGGCGGGCTCGGAATGGCGCCTTCGGGCAACATCAATCCGACCGGTGAGTTCCCTTCCATGTTCGAGGCGGTACACGGCAGCGCTCCCGACATCGCCGGGCAGGGCATCGCGAATCCGGTGGCGCAGATCCTGGCGGGGGCGATGCTGCTCGACCATTTCGGGGAAACCCTTGCGGCACAGGATGTTCGCGCCGCGGTGGAAAAGGTTCTCGAGGAGGGGACCGTGCAGACCCCTGACCTCGGCGGGAAGTCCACCACCGCCGAACTCGGGTCCGCGGTGGTCGCCGCTCTATCTTGAACCATCCGCATAGGGGCGTGTCAAGTCCCGGCAAGTCATGAATGGTCCATTCATGACTTCGGGTGGGGTTTGAGTACATGAAGGCCCCCTTCCTTGCGTTAGGCGCAAGGAAGGGGGCCTTCATGTACTTAAGGCAGTTAAGGCAGTTATGGCTGTCGTGGCGCTTCTAGTGTTGCGGGCTCGATGCCGCCGCGGTCCGGTGTCGCTAACGTCGCATTAGGGACACTGAGCGTCCCCAACGCGACATTGGGAACCCTGGCCTGCCGTGTCGCGAAAGCCACTTTCGAGACCTCAGGCGTCCCCAAAGTGGCTTTCGCGACACTCGACAGGTCAGGAATACGCCAGCTTCACCTTGTGGAGTAAGGCAGTGGTATTCGGGCGGCCCGCTCCGTGTCCCCAATGCCACATCGGGGGCGTCGGTGCCGTGAATCCGGCCCTGCCGATTTTCTCGAAAAGGCGAAAATGGTGTGCTGAAAGGGAATCTCGGCGCGAACCCGCCACGAAAGGACCGTTCATCGCATGCGCGCCACCCCGGGCCGCGAGTTTTTGTCGGTGCCCCGGTGCACAGTGTCGATCATCGGATTCGACGACTGGAGGAGTGCCGATGTGCTGGCATTGCGACAACCCCGGGAAGAGCCGCAGCGACTACCTCATCGAGGAGGTCCGTCCGCTGATCCGGAAGTACGGCTGGATGGTGCAGACGGTCGAGCGCGGAAGCGCCCAACCCGGTTTCGCGTACACGGTCGGGCTCACCGACGCCGGGCTCCCGGAACTCGTCGTCACCGGACTGAGAGAGCGAAGATCCGGGCAGCTGCTGAACTATTTCGCCAAGCAGGTGGTCCGGTCGGGGCCGCCGGAAGCGGGTGAGGTGCTGCCCGCCGCGGTGGGATGGCCGGCGTTCGAGGTCGTTCCGCTCAGTTCGCCGTCGGCGCACCTGATCACCGCCGTGCTCATGTACGGCGAGGAATTCCGTGCCCTGCAATTGGTCTACGAGGACGAGCACGGCAATTGGCCGTGGGACAGGGAGTTCCGCGGTGGAACGGGCGGGCAGCCGGTGCTGGGGGCGCGGGGCCGTGGCTGAATCCTCAAGGCACCGCGGGAGCCTCGCCCACTCGAAGGCTGGTTCCCGGGGCCAGTCGCTGGACCGCGTCCTCCATATGGGCTTCCAGCAGCGACAGCGCGGTCTCTTCGTCGCCTGCCCGGAGGGCCTCGATGATCTTGGTGTGCTCGGTGACCCGTTCTTCGACCTGCTGATAGGTCGCCTGCAGCGCGGTGAGGCACATCCGGGTCTCGATCAGCAGGGTCCGGGCCATCCGAACGAGCCGCTTGCTGCCGGACGCGGCGATCAGCGCTTCGTGGAACCGGAGGTCGGCCCAGGACAGCGCGGTCGGATCGTCGTCGTCCGCGGCGGCGGCCATGGCGCTCACGGCCTGTTCGAGTTCGGTGGCGACCCGTTCCCGGTCACCACGCAGCGCCCGCAGCATCGCGGCACGCTCGATGGCCGAGCGCGCCGAGTAGATGTCGTAGACGTCGCCGGGTTCGAGGTCGATCACGAACAGGCCGCGGTGCCGCTCGCTGCGCAGGAGCCCTTCGGAAACGAGGTGCTGCATCGCCTCTCGCAGCGGTCCCCGCGAAACCTGGAACCGGGAGGCCAGATCCGTTTCGCCGAGCTGGGTGCCGGGAGGGAGAGCGCCGGTCATGATCGCGTCCCGCAACTGGCGCGCGATGATCCCGGCGGTCGACTCCCGGCTGACCGGCTCGATTTCCGGCAAGGACATGGTTCAGTTGCCCCTTCTCCCGAACAGCGCGCCCAGTGTGCGGACGAGCGGCGACTTCCCGGTGAGCCGCAGGCCCTCCCAGACCGTGACCTGGTTGGCGGTCAGCACCGGCTTGCCGAGCCGGGTCTCGAGCGTGTTGATCTCGCCGAGCGTGCGCATGGCGGTGTCGGGGACGAGCAGCGCGTCGGCCGCCGGGTGGTCGCGGCTCACGACGAGCTCGACGACGGCTTCCGGGCTGAGCTCGCCGACCTCGGCGGCGGTGTCGATGTCCGCGCTGCCCATCGAGATCACCTCGACCCCGCCCGCGCCGAGGAACTCGACGAACAGCCGGGCGACGTCGTCCGGGTAGCTGGCGGCGACCGCGACCCGCCGGACCCCGAGGGCCTGAGCGGCGTGGACGAAGGCGAAGGAGGTGCTCGACGCCGGGACACCGGCGACGGCGGCCAGCCGGTCGGCCTGGTCGCGGGCGCCTTCCCAGCCGTAGACGAAGCTGCCGCTGGTGCACGCCCAGACCACCGCGTCCGGTTCGTGTTTGGCCAGCAGCGCGGCGCCGTCGGCGAGCCGGCTTTCGCTGCCGAGGTCCAGCAGCTCCGGTACGGCGTGCAGATCGGTGCCGTAGATGTGCTCGACCGGCAGCTTGATCCCGGCCATGTCCCCGCCGAGGAGCTGTTCCGCGAGCGGGTAGTCGTCTTCGGCCGCGTGATCGGGGTAGATGAATCCGATCGTGGTCGTCTCGGACGGCGGCTCGGGTGGGGTGAGCGGCGAGATGGGCACGGGACCTCCGGAGGACAGATTGTCGACAATCGTAGGGGAAGAGGTCAGTCGACCTCCCGCAGCCACTTGCCGGGCCCGACGATCGGCAGGTTCATCCGCCGGAGGCAGGCCCACATCGTGAGCTGGTTCGCGGTGAGGACGGGTTTGCCGAGCGCGCTTTCGAGCGGCTCGATCAGATCGTAGGTGGGGAGGTTGGTGCAGCTGACGAAGATGGCCTCCGCGTCGGCGTGGTCGGCGGCGAGGATGCGTTCGGCGATGGTCCGGTAGCTGACCTTCCAGATGCCGCCGCCCAGGCCGAGATGGTCGCTGGAGACGGTGCGGACGCCGAGCTCGGCCAGGAAGTCGTGCAGCTTCCCGGTCAGGTCGCCGTCGTAGGGCGTCAGCACCGAGACGCGGTGCAGGTCGAGCTGGTGCAGGACCTCGGCCAACGCTCCGGACGTGGTGACGGCGTCCAGGGCGCCGGCGTCGCAGATCGCCTTGGTCAGAGAACGTTCGTAGTCCACACCGTTGACGAAACTTCCGGAGGTGCACAGATAGGCGACGACTTCGGGCTCCACGTGGAGCACGTCTCGCGTGGCGGCGGCGAGATGTCTGCTGTCACTGACGAGCTGGGCCATCTCCATGCTGACGGGGACGGGCTCGTACGGCGTCCGCGCCAGATGGAGGGAGACCTCCATGGGCACCCAGCGCCACAGCTCGCGTTCCAGGGCCAGGTCGAAGGGGGCGATGACGCCGATTCCGCGTTGCGCCAGCGGGCCTTCGAACTCCAGTAAGTCGAAATCCAAGTCTCAGCCTCCGGAAACTTCTGCAGTCACAGTCCGGTGCTCCGGGGGTCGTTCCTCGGATTGTTGACAATCATACGAGCCACTTTTACGGTGTCAACGTGATCGCCTCGGAGACCCCTGTGCTGGCGGTGCTCTGCGGAGACACGCGCCCACCGGACATGCGCGCTATCGAAGCCGAAGCGGTGGTTCGTTACACCGACGAGGCCGGGTTGGCCGATGCGTTATCCGGTGCGGACGCGTTCTTCGTCTACGACTTCCTGTCGACCGCCGTCCCGGGTGCCTGGCACGCGGCCGACAGGCTGCGCTGGCTGCATATCGCCAGCGCGGGCGTCGACCCCGTGCTCTTCCCCGGGCTACAGGAGAGCGACGTCGTGCTCACCAACTCCCGGGGGGTGTTCGACGGGGCGATAGCCGAGTACGTCCTCGGGGTCGTCCTCGCGTTCGCCAAGGATTTCGTCCGTTCGTGGGACCTGCAGCGGCGGAAGCAGTGGAAGCACCGGGAGAGTGAGCGGATCTCCGGTCGCCGGGTGCTCGTGGTCGGCACCGGGCCGATCGGCCGGTCGATCGCGCGGACGCTGCGGGCGGCCGGGATGTCGGTGGCGGGCGTCGGACGCCGTCCTCGTGAGGGTGATTCCGACTTCGGAGACGTGTACGCCTCTTCGGACCTGGCTCGCCATCTTCCCGAGGCGGACTACGTCGTCGCGGTCGCGCCGCTGACCGAGCAGACGAAGGGCATGTTCGACGCGGCGGCCTTCGCCGCGATGAAACCCGGCGCGCGGTTCGTCAACGTCGGCCGCGGCGAACTGGTCGTCACTTCGGACCTGGTCGGCGCCTTGCGGGACGGCTTGCTCGGAGGTGCGGCGCTCGACGTCTTCGACACCGAGCCGCTGCCACCTGAAAGTCCTTTGTGGACTATGGAGAACGTGCTGATCTCGCCGCATATGTCGGGCGACTTCGTCGGCTGGCGTAATACTCTGGTAGAGGTGTTCGCGGACAACTTCCGTCGCTGGCGCGCGGGGGAGCCGCTGCGCAACGTCGTGGACAAGCAGCTCGGATACGTGCCGTCGGAGACGCTTCGCCAAGGTTAGGGGCCGGATGAACGACACCAAGTTGACCGCGAGTGAGCTCGTGGCCGCGTATGCGACCGGAGAGCTGTCGCCGGTCGAGGCCACTCAGAACGCGTTGCGTCTCATCGAAGAACACGACGGCGAGACGAACGCTTTCTGCCTTGTCGATGCCGATGGCGCGCTCGAGCAGGCGAAAGCGTCCGAAATCCGCTGGCGGGACGGTAATCCGATCGGCTGGCTCGACGGTGTCCCGGCCTCGATCAAGGACATGTTCCTGACCCAGGGCTGGCCGACGCTGCGCGGTTCGCGGTGCATCGACCCGAACCAGCCGTGGGACGTCGACAGCCCGGTCACCGCGCGGCTGCGTGAGAACGGCTTGGTACTGCTGGGAAAGACCACGACGCCGGAATTGGCGTGGAAGGGTGTCACCGACAACACGCTGACCGGGATCACCCGCAACCCGATCGACCCGTCGAAGACGGCGGGCGGGTCCAGCGGGGGAAGCGCCGCGGCCGTCGCGGCGGGGATGGGTGAACTCTCCGTCGGCACCGACGGCGGTGGCTCGATCCGGATCCCGGCTTCGTTCTGCGGAATCGTCGGCCTCAAACCGACGCACGGCCGGATCCCGCTGTTCCCGGCGAGCCCGTTCGGGCCGCTCTCGCACGCGGGCCCGATGGCGCGTTCGGTCGATGACACGGCGCTGCTCCTCGACGTCCTCGCGATGCCCGACCACCGTGACCCGGCCGCACTCGCCCCGCCCGTCTCGACCTACCGCGAAGCCGTCCGCCGGGACGTGCGCGGGCTGATCGCCGCCTACTCGCCGACGCTCGGCTTCGTCGACGTCGACCCGGAGGTCGCGGCGATCGTCAAGTCGGCGGTCCAGTCGCTGGGCGACGCGGGCCTGCACATCGAGGAGACCGATCCAGGCTTCACCGACCCCAAACCCGCCTTCGACATCCTGTGGTCGACGGGCGCAGCCAAGTGGCTGGACGCCTTCCCCGCCGGTTCGGAGGCGAAGGTCGATCCCGGGCTGCGGAAGGTGTGGGAGTTCGGCAAGACCTTCTCGGCGAGCGACTATCTCGGCGCCAACGCCGAGCGGGCAGCGCTGGGGATCCTGATGGGCGAATTCCACACGCGCTACGACGTGCTGATCACGCCGACCCTCCCGATTCCCGCTTTCGAGGCCGGGTACGAGGTGCCGCCTGGCAGCGGCCTCAGCGGCTGGCCGGACTGGACGCCGTTCACCTACCCGTTCAACATGACCCAGCAGCCCGCCATCAGCGTCCCGGCGGGCCGCACCTCTCGCGGTCTCCCGGTCGGTCTGCAGATCGTGGGCCCGCGACACTCCGACGACCTGGTCCTCGCGGTCGCGAAGCTCCTGGAGGAGGTCCGTCCCTGGTCGTGACCTGCGGAAAGGGAGCAAGGGACCTTTGCTATCGCTTCCAGAGGGTCAGGGCTGGGCGGCGTGGGTCTTCCGGACGAGGCCGCGCACCTGGCCGCTGCACAGTGCGAGACAGGTGGCCGCCACGACCAGGGCGGCGCAAGCGAGCAGTGTCGTGCTGACCCCGAAGTGCTGGGCGGCCGGTCCGGCCGCCATCTGGCCGAGGGGCAGCGCGATGAAGGAACCGAGCATGTCGTAGGAGTAGACGCGCGCGAGCTTTTCTTCGGGCACGTTCTCCTGCAGCGAGACGTCCCACGCGACCACGAACTGCTCGATCGCCAGGCCGGACACGAACATGGCGGCCAGCAGCAGCGGCAGCCATGGCGCCTGGCCGAGGAGGATCAACGGCGGCGCTTCGAAAAGGATCACCGCGACGCCGACGAACAGTGCGCGCCGCGGCTGCCATCGAGCCACGAGGATCCCGCCGACGAGTGAGCCGATCGTCTGTGCGGCGAGTGCGAACCCCCAGCCGGAGCGGCCGAAGCTGCTGTCGGCGACGACGGGACCGAGTACCGCGATCCCGCCGGCGATGACCGCGTTCACCACCATGAACTGCACGACCACGACCCACACCCAGGTGCGCGACCGGAACTCGTGCCAGCCTTCGACGAGTTCCGCCAGCGGGCGGCTGCCGGGGGTCCGCTCCCGGCGGCTGAGGCGGATGCACCGGTAGGACAGGGCGGAGCCCAGGAACAGCAGCGCGTTCCCGCCGAGCGCCCAGCCGGGGCCGACGGCGGTGACCAGGATGCCGCCGAGGCCGGCGCCGGCGATCCGGCCGGAGTTCGACAACAGCCTGCCGAGGGCGTTGGCCGGTGCCAGCAGTGCCGCGGGCACCGTCAACGGGGTGAGCGACGCCGAGGCGGGGGCGGAGATCGCGGACACCGCGCCGTTGACCACGCTGAGGCCGACCAGCAGCGGGATCGACGCGAATCCACAAAGGACACTCGCCGCGATGACGGCCTGGGTCACGGTGGCGGCGAGTTCGGTGCCCTGCAGGATCACCGAACGCGGCAGGCGGTCCGCCAGCACCCCGCCGAACAGCAGCAGGACCACGCTCGCCACCGAACGCGCGCCCACGACGATGCCGATGTCGACGGCCGAACCGGTCAGGTCGATCACCGCGAACGCCAGCGCGAGCGGGGCGACGGCGTTGCCGAACTCCCCGAACGTGCGGCCGCCGATCAGCCAGCGGAAGTTGCGGTGGCGCAGGGGTTCGCGCAGCGACGTCACGGTCGCCTCGTCTCGAACATCGCGACCGTCGCGCTGACCGGAATCGTCCCCCGGGTGCGGGGCGGTTTCGCGGCCGAGTGCAGAAGCTCACTCAGCTCATGGGCGTGGGCGAGTGCCTTCTTCCAGCTCTCACGGTCGACCCACATCTCCACGTCGGCCGTCAGTCCGCGTTCACCGTGGACGTGGAATTCGCTGCGGCGCACGAGTTCGGAGGCCATCGTCGTGATGAGAAGCCGGTGTTCCTCCGGATTCGTCGACGTGCACCGCGATCCGGACTCCGGATCGTGCCGGTAGCGTTTCGCCAGCCCGCCCCGGATCCGGACCTCCTCGACGACGTCGAGCAGTCCGGCCTCGTGCAGCCGCCGTAGGTGATAGCTGACATTCGCTTGTGTCTCACCGAGTTCACGCGCGGCTTCGGCCGCGCTCATCGCGACACCGGTCAAAAGCGACAGAATGCGCAGCCGAACGGGATGAGCGAGGACACGGAGCCCGTCGAGGCCGGGAGAGTCGGACATGGGACGAGTATCGACTGCCGGGACGCGAACCGTCAAACGGTTATTTGGGGGTTTCATTGGCCGGGAGATCCGGTGCGGTGATCCGATGTCTGTGCTCTGCTGGAGTCATGCGTACGACGACATTGGGCAGGAGTGGTCTCGAGGTCTCGAGGATCGCTTTCGGCACCTGGCAACTCGGCGGGGACTGGGGTTCGTTCGACGAGGACGCGGCGATCGCGGCGATCCACCACGCGCGCGAACTCGGGGTGAACTTCTTCGACACCGCACAGGCCTACGGTTTCGGGAAGTCCGAAGCGATGCTGGGAAAGGCGCTGCGTGAGGAACTCAAGCGCGACCGCGACAACCTCGTCATCGCCACGAAGGGCGGCATCAAGCCGCGTTCCGACCGGCCGCGCGATTCCCGGCGCGAGTGGCTGGCACAGGGAATCGAGGACAGCCTTCGTTTCCTCGACGTCGACCACATCGACCTCTACCAGATCCACTGGCCCGATCCCGGCGCCCCGGCCGAGGAGACCGCGGGGATCCTGCAGGAATTCGTCGACGCCGGGAAGATCCGGCACGTCGGTGTTTCGAACTACGACGCCGCGGGGCTGGCCGCCTTCGACCGGACCCGTCCGGTGGAGACCTTGCAGCCGCCGTATCACCTGTTCCGCCGTGACATCGAAACCGATCCGCTGCCGTACGCGCGGGAGAACGACATCGGCGTGCTCGTGTACAGCCCGCTGGGCAGTGGCCTGCTGACCGGTTCCTTCACGCCGGAGACGACGTTCGAGAAGACCGACTGGCGTTCCCGGTCTTCGGCGTTCACCGGGGAGACCTTCCGGCGCAATCTCGCCGTCGTCGACCGGCTCAAGGAATTCGCCGCGGGCAAGGGGATCTCGGTCGGTCAGCTCGCGATCGCGTGGACGCTCGCCCAGCCGGGCGTGCATGTCGCGATCGTGGGCGCGCGCAAGCCGGCCAACATCGAGGCCAGTCTCGCCGCGGCCGACGTCGACCTGACAGCGGACAATCTCGCGGAGATCGATCGGCTCACCGCCGACGCCGTCCCGGTGTCGGGCGCGAGTCCGGAAGGTGTCGCCTAGAGCTTGAATTCGGTACCGTCCAAGGGAAGCGAGGCGCCGCCGGCCAGGACGGCGGCGTGCTCCGGCGAGGCCGGGTCGATCACCGGGTTCGTGTTGTTCAGATGCGTGTACGCCCAACGCGGGCCGGGCCGCAGCTTCGCGAGACTTCCGGTGATCGGCAGATGCCCCATCGCCAGCTGGGCGCCGTCGCCGACCTCGGCCGCGGTGGCTCCCGACATCTCGTCCGGCGCGAAGAAAGTTCCGTCCAGCAACACCAGGCCGGCGTCGCGAGTGAACTCGTCGAAGCCGTCCGGCCAGCTCTTCAGGCAAGGCGCGTACACGAGGACGCCGCCGGTCCGGACGTCTTCGATCCGGTACGCCACCACCCATGGGCCGTCCTCAGTGGACGAACGCGCGTACTTCGGCCGCTTGTCGCTCACGGGAAGCACGCTCACCCGAAGACCGTCGATGGCGATTTCCGAAGACGGCAGCCAGTCCCAGCCGCCGTAGCCGTCGATGATCGACCGCGCCGGGAACTGTTCGGAGAGCGCGTGCAGGACAGCGTCCGGTGCCCACACCGGGAGCCCGCCCGCTTCCCGAAGCAGGAGCAAGCCGAGTGAATGATCGAGCTCGGCGTCGGTGAGCAGCACCCCGCGCAACGGGATCTCCCTCGGCCCGGGCCCGGCGCGCAGCGGTGGTGTGGCGAGGATCTGCGCGCGGATGTCCGGCGACGCGTTGAGCAGGTACCAGCCCTCGCCGTCCGCGCTCACCGCGACACAGTCCTGCGTCCGCGGCGGCGCGTCGGAAACGCACAGCGCGCAGGCGCAGTTCCATTGCGGGAAGCCGCCGCCCGCCGCGGTGCCGAGCAGGATCACCCTCATCGCGGTCCGCGCATCACGAGTTCGTCCGTTTTCGGGGGCGCGGCGAGGATGAGGTCGACGACGTCGCGCTGTGGTGAACGCGAGCACACGGGATCCGTGGCCGCGGCGTCGCCGGTGAGCTGGAACGCCTGGCACCGGCAGCCGCCGAAGTCGATCGCGCGCCGCTCGCAGGTGCCGCAGGTGTCCGGCATCCAATCCTCACCGCGATAGGCGTTGAAGGAGCTGGATTCGTACCAGATCCATGCCAGCGGTCTGTCCCGTACGTTGTCGAACTCCAGCGTCTTGATCGCCGTCGAAGCGGGACACGGCAACACGTTCCCGTCGGGTGCCACGGTCAACTGCCGCGCGCCCCAGCCGTACATGCAGGGCTTCGGATACCGCTCGTAGTAGTCGGCGACGACGTAGATGATCTCCATGCGCCCGCGCAGCCGTTCGGTGGCCGCGCGCACGATCGGCTCGGCCTCGTCGAGTTGCCGCCGGGTCGGCATCAGGGCGTCGCGGTTGCGCAGAGCCCAGCCGTAGTACTGAGTGTTGGCCAGTTCGAGCCGATCCGCGCCCATCTCCTCGGCGAGGTCGATGATCCCGGCGAGCTGATCGTGATTCTGGCGGTGCAGGACAACGTTCACCGAAAGCGGCAGCCCGGCCTTCTTGATCAGCTCGGCGGCGATCAGTTTCCGGTCGTGGGCCCGCGCACCGGCGAGCCGGTCGGCGCGTTCGGCCGTCGCGCCCTGGACGGACAGCTGGATGTGCGCGATGCCGCGTTCGACGAGATCGTCCAATCTGGGCTCGGTCAGTCCGAGTCCGGACGTCACCAGGTTCACGTAGCAACCCAGTTGCGTGGCGTGTTCGACCAGGACGGGCAGGTCCGGTCTGGCGAGTGGCTCACCACCGGACATGTGCACCTGGAGCACGCCGAGCTCCCGTGCCTGTGAGAGTACGGAAATCCATTCCTCTGTGGACAGTTCACCGTCGCGGGCGATCAGTTCGACCGGATTCGAACAGTACGGACAGTGCAGCGGGCAGCGGTGGGTCAGCTCGGCGAGCATGCCCAGCGGCGGCGCCGCGGTTTTCAGGTCCATTCGACGATCCGCCGTTCTCCCAGCCGGGACAGGACGTCCAGGATCTCTTCCTCGCGCACACCGGAATAGCGCTCGCGCAACGCCGAAGCGATCGCCGCGACGTCTTCGACGCCGTCGCAGAGCTTGAGTACGGCGGCGGCGGTCGGATTCGGGACGAGTACGCCTTCAGGGAACAGGAGGACGTGTGTTTCCCTGGTCTGGTCATAGCTCAGCCGGACCCCGCGCCGCAGCCGCGGCACCGAGCCCATTTCGAGGGTGCTCATCGCTACTCCTTGGCCGCGGCGCGCTCGATGGCGTCGAGCATGGACCAGAGCACGTCGGTCTTGAAGGACAGCGCGGCGATCGCCCTCTCCTGCTGCTCGCGGGTGACGGCGTGCCGCACGACGATATCGAGCGTTCCCTTGCCCTCGCCGGAGACCTTGTCGATGCGATTGGTGAAATAGGCGAGGTCTTCCGGCGCGATCCACGAATAGTTCGCCAGCATGTCGGCGACCCGTCGCTGCATGAGATGGCCGGCGAACATTTCGGTCAGCCCCGAAGCGACCGCTTCGAGCCACGGTTTCGTGCGGGCGAAAGTCACGTAGGCGTCGACGGCGAACCGTACGCCGGGGGCGACGTGCCGCTGATCGAGAACCTCTTCGCGATCGAGCCCGACCGCGGTGCACAAGCGGAGCCACCGCTCGGTTCCGCCGTCGCCTGCCTTCGTCCCGTCGTGATAGACGATGCGGTCGAGCCATTCCCGGCGTATTTCCGGCAACGGACAGTTGCTGATGATCGCCGCGTCCTTCTGCGGGAGCACGCATTGGTAGTACCAGCGGTTCGCGGCCCAGATCTTCAGTTCGGACTCGGACAGGTCGCCCCGGTGCATCCGCTCGTGGAACGGGTGGGTGCCCCAATAGCGGTGCGAAAGCCCGCGCAAGGCCGCGATGAAATCCGACGACGACATGGGGGACACCGTGCTGCCTCCAACGGCTCGCTGATCGGGACGGCGGCGCGGTGGTGGGGGAACGGCCCCCACCACCGGATACGAAGTCAGTCCTCCATGCGGGCCGCGTAGGCGGTGACCTCCATGGGGGTTTCGTACTCGACGAAGTCGGGGGTGGTCCATACCTCGATGCTTTCGATCATTTCCGCTCCTAACGTCCACATGGGATCGAACAGGGCCGAGCCACCGTCACCCTAGAAGCGGGCCGCCGATTCTGACCAGACGCAAGGACCGACTTCCGGAGGTGTTTTGTAAAGTTTCCTACCTATGGCCGATCGAGCGACTCCGATCGTCACGCTCGGCGCACATAACGGTTAACGGCGGGCCCTGTCGATAGCCCGTCCAGTGGTGTCCGTTTCGTCCTGCGGTGTGTTTGTATCCAACTCGACGGGTGCACCCCGACCACCCGTCTACCGCCGCCATCCGAGCTCCAGGGGTGTAGCTGAAGGAGGCGTCCCATGTCCTTACGTCGTATTCTCGCCGCCACGTTCGCCGCCGCGACGGCCGTGTCGATCGCGGCCGTTCCGGCGGCGGCCGCCGAAGCGCCGTCCGTCCAGGCGATCAGACAACTCGCGAGCGGCCTCAACCAGGCGTGGTCGATCGACTTCCTGCCCGACGGCACCGGCCTCTTCACGCAGAAGGACGCCAAGACGATCAGCAAGATCGACAAGGCGGGCAAGGTCACCACGGTCCAGACCATCCCCGGGGTGAGTGTCACCGCGGAGGCGGGACTGCTCGGCATCGCCGTTTCGCCGAACTATGCCACCGACCAGACGGTCTTCATCTACTACACGACCAGTTCCGACAACCGGATCGCCAAGCTGAAGCTGGGCCAGACGCCGACGCCGATCGTCACCGGCATCCCGCGCGGTTCGCAGTATCACCACGGCGGCCGGATCAGGTTCGGCCCGGACGGCTACCTCTACGCGGGCACCGGCGACGGCCAGAACGGTGCCAACGCGCAGAACAAGAACTCCCTCGGCGGCAAGGTCCTGCGCGTCACCACCGACGGCGCGGCCGCGCCCGGCAATCCGTTCAACAGTCGCGTCTACTCCTACGGCCACCGCAACGTCCAGGGTCTGACCTGGGCGAACGGTCAGCTGTACGTCTCCGACATCGGCGCCAACAGGCTCGACGAGCTGAACAAGATCGAGTCCGGCAAGAACTACGGCTGGCCGACCTGCGAGGGGCCGTGCAACACGGCGGGGATGACCAACCCGGTCAAGGCCTGGCCGACGTCTTCGGCGACGCCGAGCGGGCTCGCGGCCTACAAGGGCTCGCTGTACATGGCTTCGCTCAAGGGTGGCACGTACAAGCTCGACCTGAACGGCAACGGCGGCAAGCTCTGGACCAACCTCGGCCGCACGCGTGACGCGGTCGCCGGCCCGGACGGCCAGCTGTACACGATCACCCCGGGCGCTCTCTACGTCTCCGACGGCAGCTGAATCCGACGCAATTCGGCACCTGGTTGCGGTAGTTCGATGCTGAACTACCGCAACCAGGTGCCGAATTGCGGGGGTCAGCTGCGGGGTAGCGAGACCGCGTGCTCGAGTTCGACCAGCGCGGTGTCCAGGTGGGTCAGGATGCGCTGGAGATGCGGGACGCTGCGGCGGCAGCCGGTGACGCCGAAGTCCAGGTTGTCCCCGTTGCTGGTCAGCGTGATGTTCAGCGCCTGCCCGTCGAGCAGCACCGACGCCGGGTAGATGCCGTCGAGCGACGCGCCGTTCCAGTACATCTGCTTGCGCGGCCCCGGCACATTGGAGATCACCAGGTTGAACGGCGGTTTCGTGTTGTTCACGAAACCGGGGATCGGCGACACGCCGAGCTGGGCGACGTTGATCCCCGACAGCAGCAGCGTCTGCAACGGGGTCAGCTCCGAGAACAGCTTCTTCCCGTTCCGCATCGACGCGTTGATCGCCGCGAGCCGTGCGGCCGGATCGCTCAGGTGCGTGGCCAGATTGCACAGCAGCGCGCCGATGTTGTTCCCCGCCGCGTCCCCGCTGTCCTTGCGCCGCAGGGAAACCGGGACCATCGCGGTCAGCGGCGCGTCGGGAAGCGCGTTCTGTTCGATCAGGTAGTCCCGCAACGCTCCCGAGCACATCGCGAGGACGACGTCGTTGCGCGACACCCCGGCCGCCGTGGCGATCTTGCGTACCCTGTCCAGCGACCACGACTGCGCCGCGAACCGCCGGGCACCGCCGATCGGGACGTTGAACATCGTCTTCGGCGCCTGCGAAGGCAGCGTCAGGGTGTGCTCCTGGAACGCCTCGCGCGCCACCTTCATCGCGGCGGGCGCGATACCGGCGAGCTGGTTGACCGTCTTGCCCATGGTCTGGAACAGCGAGGGCGACGCCTTGCCGTCGCGGCCGCCCTCGGGTTTGGGCCGGGAACCCCACGGCGGCGGGCAGTCGAGGTCGAACGGGTCGTCCGACAGGGTGCCCTGCAGATGCCGCAGCGCCGAGACGCCGTCCATCAGCGCGTGGTGGATCTTGCTGTAGATCGCGAACCGGCCGTCCTGCAGCCCCTCGACCAGGTGGATCTCCCACAGGGGACGATGCCGGTCGAGGAGGGTGCTGTGCCAGCGTCCGGTCAGCTCCAGCAGTTCGCGGATCCGGCCGGGCTGGGGCAGCGCCGAATGCCGGAAGTGGTAGTCGAGTTCGAGTTCGGTGTCGGTCGACCAGGCGAGGTGGCCCGCGGTGTTGACCGGCCGGGCCGGGCGGCGCCGGAACACCGGGCGCATGTTGTCGGAATCGAGCAGTTTCCGGCGGATGTCACGCAGGTAGTCGGGTCCGGCGTCCTCGGGTTTCTTGAACAGTTGCAGCCCGCCGACGTGCATCGGATGTTCGCGCGTCTCGACGAGAAGGAACATCGAGTCGGTCACGGGCATGAACGGCATCGTCGGACCACCTTCCGCGCGGCGGCGTGCGAGCACGCCGGGTGCCAGAGTCTACGCACACCGAAACCACCATCTCACGCTTTAGGGTGGCTCACATGACGATCCCGACCGATCCGCAGACGGGTGAGTTCCGTCGGTCCGCCAACCATTTCGACGCGCGTGTCACCGCCGACGGCCGTGACGGCTGGCCGGTGGAAGCGGGGAGATACCGGCTGGTGGTCAGCCGGGCCTGTCCCTGGGCGAGCCGCGGGCTGATCGTCCGGCGGCTGCTCGGCCTCGAGTCCGCGCTGAGCGTGGCCGTCGCCGACCCGATCCAGGACGAGAAGAGCTGGCGGTTCACCCTCGATCCCGATGACCGGGATCCGGTGCTCGGCATCAAGTACCTGGCCGAGGCCTATCACGCGGCCGACCCGCACTACATGGGCGGGATCAGCGTTCCGGCCATTGTGGACATTCCGAGCAAGCGGCTCGTGAGCAACGACTATCCACAGATCACCCTGGATCTGTCCACCGAATGGACCAGTCTCCACCGGCCCGGCGCGCCCGACCTCTACCCGGAGCGACTGCGTGACGAGATCGACGACGTCAACGTGGGCGTCTACGCGGACGTCAACGCCGCTGTGTACCAAGCCGGTTTCGCGACCAAACAGGCCGCGTACGAGGACGCGTACACCCGGCTCTTCGCCATGCTGGACGTGCTTTCCGAGCGGCTGGAAGAGCAGCGCTACCTCGTCGGTGACACGATCACCGAAGCGGACATCCGGCTGTTCACCACGCTCGTCCGCTTCGATCCGGTGTATCACGGGCATTTCAAATGCAACCGGAACAAACTGACCGAAATGCCGGTGCTGTGGGCTTACGCCCGTGACCTCTTCCAAACGCCGGGTTTCGGTGACACCGTCGATTTCGACCACATCAAGCGGCACTACCACGCGGTGCACGAGCAGGTGAACCCGACGCGGATCGTCCCACTGGGACCGGACCTGTCCGGCTGGACGGCGCCGCACCACCGGGAGCGGCTGGGCGGGCGCCCGTTCGGCGACGGCACGCCGCCGGGACCGCCGCCCGAGGACGAACGGATCGGGGACACGGATGGAGCCACTTCCTGAACGCACCGACGTCGTCGTGATCGGCGGTGGCATCGTCGGGGTCAGCTGCGCATACCGGCTCGCCGCGGCCGGGGTCTCGGTGCTGCTGCTCGAACGCGGGAGCCTCGGCGGAGGCTCGACCGCGAAGGCCGCGGGCGGGATCCGGTCGTCGTTCACCACCCGGGTCAACATCGAGATCGGGCTGCGCGGGCTGGCCGAGTACGCCTCCTTCGCCGAGACGTACGGGACCGAGATCGACTTCCGCCGCGACGGCTACCTGTACCTGGTCACCGACCCGGCCGATCTGCCCGAATTCGAGCGCTGCGCCGAACTGCAGAACTCCTACGGCGTCCGCAGCCGGCTCGTCGAGCCCGCCGAAGCGCGGCGGTTCTCCCCGCTGATCGACACCGACGGCGTGATCGCGGCCCTGTGGTCGCCGGACGACGCCAAGGCGACGCCGGACTCCGCGGTCCAGGGCTACGCGCGGGCGGCACGCGCGCACGGCGCGGTGCTCAGGACCGGCGTCGAGGTCGTCGGGATCGAACGCGACGGCGACGAGATCACCGGTGTCCTGACCGGCGAAGGCTTCGTGCGGACGAACGCGGTGGTCTGCGCGGCGGGCGCGTGGTCGGGGCGGATCGGCGAACTCGCCGGCGTCGACCTCCCGGTGCGGCCGTTCCGGCGGCAGGTCGTGTTCACCGGCCCGGTCGCGGACCTGCCCGGATCCGTGCCGCTGACCATCGAGATGCCGTCCGCCTTCTACTTCCACCGCGAGGGCCTCGGCCTGGCGATGTCCTTCTGCGACGGTGACGGCGAACCCGGCTTCGACACCCGCTACCAGCCTGGCGACTGGCTGCCGAAACTCGCCGAAATCGCCGCGCGCCGGGTGCCCGCGGTACTCGACGCGGGGATCCGCGGCGGCTGGGCCGGGCTGTACGAGGTCACCCCCGACCGCAACCAGATCGTGGGGGAAAGCGTCCACCTGTCGCGGTTCTTCTACGCGACCGGTTTCTCTGGACACGGGTTCCAGATGGGCCCGGCGGTGGGGGAGCTCGTGCGGGACCTCTACCTGGGGTGGGTCCCGGCCATCGACATCACCGGGCTCGACGTCCGCCGGTTCGCCGGCGACCGGGCCGTGACGAGGGAGCACAACATTGTCTGAGTTCGTCGAAGTCACCACCGAGGCCGAGCTGCGCGAGATCCTGCCGCCGCCGCTGGAACGGACCGCGAACAAGGCGCGTCCGAAACTGCACGAGATGGACCGCCAGTGGCTCGCGGCGTCACCGTTCGTGCTGATCGCGACGTCGGCGGCCGACGGCACCTGCGACGTCTCGCCGAAGGGCGACCCGGCCGGGTTCACGCTGGTGCTGGACGACACGCGGATCGCCATCCCGGAGCGCCCCGGCAACCGGCGCGCCGACGGGTTCCACAACGTGCTGTCGAACCCGCACGTCGGGCTGATCTACCTGATCCCCGGCCGCGGCGACACACTGCGGATCAACGGCCGCGCGCGGCTCGTGCGGGAAGCGCCGTTCTTCGACGACATGATCGTGAAGGGCAGCCGGCCGAAGCTGGCGCTGGTGGTCGACATCGACGAGATCTTCCACCACTGCCAGAAGGCGTTCATGCGGTCGAAGCTCTGGTCGCCGGAGAGCTGGGCGCCCGGCGCGCTGCCGTCCCGCGCGGCGATCGCCAAGACCTTCGAACGGCCCGGCGAGAGCTTGGCCGACCTCGAGGCCTATTACGCCCCTGCTGCCTACTCGGCCGGGTTGTACTGACGACGCACTGCGCGTGAAGGCCCCCTTCCCTCGGCTCAGCCGAGGGAAGGGGGCCTTCACGCGCAGTGGATGGTTGCTGGATCGTTGAACGATCTGGCACTATCGGCGGGGTGCCTGCACCCACCGGAGCCCAGCATCTCGCCGACGCGCTGACCGCTCTGGGGACCGAAGTCGTCTTCGGTCTCCCTGGGGTGCACAACCTGCCGTTATGGGAGGCGCTGGCCGATACGGACATCCGGCTCGTCGGCGTCCGGCACGAGCAGACGGCCGGGTACGCGGCGGACGGTTACGCCCGCGCGACAGGCAAGCTCGGCGTCGCGTTGGTGACCACGGGGCCCGGCGCGGCGAACACGCTCGCCGCCGTCGGCGAGGCCATGGCGTCGGCGGCGCCGGTGCTGGTCATCGCCACCGACATCCCCTCCACGCTGCGGCGGCCCGGGGTGGTCCGCGGCGTGCTGCACGAGACGTCGGATCAGCAGGCGATGTTCGCGCCGGTCACCAAGGCCGGGTTCACCGTCTCGAGTGCCGACCAGGTCGCCGCGACGCTCCACCGCGCGGCCCGGCTCGCGCTCCAGCCGCAGAGCGGGCCGGTCTACCTCGGTATCCCGGCCGACTTCCTCTCGGAGCGGACGCCGGCGCGTCGTCCGCCGAGGTCGCACGCCCGGCCGGCCGAGATCCCGGACCTCACCGAGGCCGAGGCACTCCTCGCCACCGCCGACCGGCCGCTGATCTGGGCGGGAGGCGGCGCGCTGCGCGCCGAGGCCGGCGAGGCGATCGGGAAACTCGCCGAACGGCTGGCCGCGCCGGTGCTCACCACGTTCGGCGCTCGCGGGCTCCTGCCGGTCGATCACCCCTGTCTCGCCCCGAATCCGGTGCACGCGCCCGAGGTCGGGGCATTGTGGGACGAAGCCGACGTCGTCCTCGCCATCGGCACCGACTTCGACGGGCTGATGACGCAGAACTGGCTGATGCCGCAGCCGAAGAAGCTCATTGCGATCAACGTCGACCCGGACGACGCCGCCAAGAACTACCAGCCGGACATCACACTGGTCGGGGACGCCCGGGTGCTCACCGAGGCGCTCAAGGTCGAGGAACGGCCCGGTATCGCGGCGCTCGTCGGCAGGCTCGCCAAGGTCTCCGCCCGGGTCCGGCAGCGGATCAAGGAAGAGGAACCACAGGCCGCGGATCTGCTGTCCACTTTGGACGAGGTGTTGCCGCCCGACGCCGTCGTGGTCGCGGACATGTGCGTGGCCGGATACTGGATCGGCGGCTTCCACCGTGTCCGCGCGCCGCGCAAGCTCGCGTATCCGATGGGCTGGGGCACCCTCGGTTACGGCTTCCCGGCCGCGCTCGGCGCCGGTGCGGCGGGCACCGGCCGCGCGATCTGCGTCAGTGGTGACGGCGGTTTCCTGTTCGCCTGCGGTGATCTCGCCACGATGGCGCAGGAGCAGCTGCCGGTCACGGTGATCATCGTCGACGACGGCGGCTACGGGATGCTTCGGTACGACCAGGACCGGGCAGGGGTCCCGCGCCGGGGTGTCGACTGGGACAGTCCCGATTTCGTCGGCCTGGCGAGGTCCTTCGGCGTGCACGCGGACCGGGTGTCCGGGTTCGGGCGCGCGTTCCGGCGGCTGCTCGCCGAGTTCATCGAGTCCGACGAGCCGAACGTGCTCGTCGTCCGCGCGAAGATGGCACCGCCGCTCAACACCTCGCCCCGCTGGTACCGCAAGGAATCCCCGTGACCGGGCTCCGCGTCGGCGTGGACATCGGCGGTACGTTCACCGATCTCTGCGTGCTCGACGAGACCGGTGTCGTCGCCGTCGGCAAGGTGCTGACGACGCACGACGAGCCCGCTCGCGCGGTGGAGGAAGGTCTCAAGAGGACACTCGCCGACGCCGGGCTGCACGCGGGCGACGTCGAGCAGTTCGTGCACGGGACCACGCTGGTCACGAACGCGCTGATCGAGCGCAAGGGAGCGCGCACCGCCCTGCTGGCGACGGCCGGTTTCCGTGACGTGCTGGAGATGCGGCGCGAACATCGGTACGAACTGTACGACCTGCTCATCGAGCTTCCGGCCCCGCTGGTCCCGCGTCACCTGCGGTTCGACGTCCCCGAGCGGATCCTCGCCGACGGGACGGTCCACACAGGACTGGACGAGGAGTACGTCGCGCGGCTCGGCCGCGAACTCGACGCCCGCGGGATCGACGCGGTGGCGATCTGTTTCCTGCACGCCTTCACGAATCCCGCGCACGAACGGCGGGCCGCCGAGGTGCTCAAGGACGTCGCGCCCCGGTTGCGCGTCGCGCTGTCCAGCGAGGTCGTCCCCGAGATCCGCGAGTTCGAACGCGCGTCGACCACGGTCGCGAACGTGTACGTCCAGGACCTCACCGAACGCTATCTCCGTGATCTGGAGCGGCGTCTGCACGAGTCCGGGGTGCGGCCGTCGCCGCACATCATGCTGTCCAACGGCGGGATCGCGACCGTCGACACCGCCGCACGCCACCCGATCCGCATCCTCGAATCCGGACCGGCAGGCGGGGCGCTGGCCGCGTCCGCGATCGGAGCCGCGGCGGGGACCGGGGATCTGCTGGCCTTCGACATGGGCGGCACGACGGCGAAACTGTGCATGATCTCCGACGGCGCGCCGCTGGTGACGCACGAATTCGAAGTGGACCGGAAGTACCGGCTGCTGCCGGGATCCGGGCTACCGGTCAAGGTGCCGGTCATCGACATGATCGAGATCGGCGTCGGCGGCGGCTCGATCGCCCGCATCGACGCGCTCGGCCTGCTCACCGTCGGGCCGGATTCCGCGGGGTCCGAGCCGGGCCCGGTCTGCTACGGACGAGGTGGCACCGAGCCGACCGTGACCGACGCCGACCTCGTGCTCGGCTACCTGGATCCGGGGTATTTCCTCGGCGGCGGAATGACTTTGGACGTCGAAGGCGCGCGTGAGGCGATCCGCTCGAAGATCGCGGACCCACTCGGCGTCAGTATCGAAGAGGCCGCTTGGGGCATCCACACCAGCGTCAACGAGGACATGGCCAACGCCGCCCGCGTCCACGCCGTCGAGCGCGGCAAGGACCCGGCGAAGCTGCCGATGTTCACCTTCGGCGGCGCCGGTCCGGTGCACGGCGTCGGTGTGGCGCGGGCGCTCGGCGCGCCCGAGGTGGTCGCGCCCAGCGCGGCAGGGGTGCTGAGCGCGGCGGGATTCCTCACCGCGCCGCTGGCCTTCGACTTCGTGCGTTCGGCGCGTGCGGCGGTACTCGACCTGTCCTGGGAACAGGTCGACGCGCTGTTCGCCGAGATGGAGGCCGAAGGAAGGGAACTGCTGGAGGAGTCCGGTGTGGACGGTGCGGAGGTGACGCACCGCCGGATCGCCGAGATGCGGTACGCCGGGCAGGGCTACGAGATCCGCGTGCCGGTCGAGCGGGGGAACTGGCCGGATTCGCTGGTCGACGCGTTCACCGAGACCTATCGGACGTTGTACCGGCGGACCGGGCCGGACGTCGCGATCGAGGTGCTCAACTGGCGTGTCGTTTCCCGCGGCCCGGCACCCGAGGTCACGCTGAAACTCGCGGGTGCCGAGGCCGAAGGCGACGCGCGCAAGGGAAGCCGTCCGGCGTACTTTCCCGCCGCGGGTGGCTTTGCCGACACGGCGGTGTTCGACAGGTATCGCCTCAAGCCGGGCGATCGCGTCGAGGGACCGGCCATTGTGGAGGAACGCGAGTCCACTGTGGTCGTTCCGCCGGGCGCTCGGTGCGTGGTCGGCGAGGACGCCGGTCTGGTGGTGACGGTATGAGTGTCGACCCGATCCTGGTGGGAGTGCTGGGAAACCGGCTGCACTCGATCCTCGCCGAACAGCAGAACGCGCTCGTCAACACGGCGTTCTCCTCCGTCGTGCGGGAATCTCTCGACCTAGCCTGCGCGGTGTTCGACTCGCGCGGCGAGATGATCGGCCAGTCCGTCGGCGGGACCCCTGGCCACATCAACGCGATGGCGACCGGGATGCACCACTTCGTCGCCGCGTACCCGCCGGAGACCCTGGAGCCGGGCGATGTCCTGCTCACCAACGACCCGTGGCAGACGGCAGGGCAGATCAACGACATCACCGTCGCCACGCCGGTCTTCCTGCGGGGACGGCTCGTCGCGTGGTTCGCTTCCTGTTGCCACGCTCCGGACATCGGCGGGCGGCTGGTCTCGGCCGAGGCCAACGAGGTCTTCGAAGAGGGTTTGCGCCTGCCGATCATGAAGTTCCTCCGTGCGGGCGAGGTCAACGCGGATCTCGAACTGCTGATCCGCGCGAACGTCCGCACGCCGGAAGAGACCATCGGCGACTTGTACGCGCAGGTCACCGGGAACGAGGTCGGTGCCGCCAGCCTGGTGCGGCTGCTGGAGGAGTTCGATCTCGATTCGCTGGACGACGTCGCCGCCGAGATCATGAACCGCTCCGAGCGGGCACTGCGGGACGCGCTGGCGAACCTGCCGGACGGTACGTACACCAGCGAACTGGTGACCGACGGATTCGACGACGAAGAGGTCGTCCTCAAGGTCGCGGTGACCATCGACGGCGAAGAGATCCACCTCGATTTCGCCGGATCGTCGCCGCAGAGCCGCCGCGGGATCAACGTCGTCCTGAACTACACCCGGGCGTATGCCTCGTTCGCGGTCAAGGCCGCCATTTCGCCGGAGGTGCCGCACAACGCGGGCTCGTTCCGGCCGGTGCACGTCACCGCGCCGGAGGGCTCGGTGCTCAACTGCGCGCCACCCGCGCCGGTCGCGTCCCGTCATCTGATCGGGCACTTCCTGCCGTCGCTGCTGATCACGGCACTGCACGAAGCCTTGCCCGGCAACGCTTTGGCGCACAGCGCGGACGCGTTGTGGATGACGATCTGGCGTGGCGCCGACGCCAGTGGACGCGAGTTCATGCTCAACGTCTTCCAGACCGGCGGGATCGGCGCACGGGCCACGAAGGACGGCCTCAGCACCACCGGGTTCCCGAGCGGGCTGCGGTCCACGCCGACGGAGGTCATCGAGACGATGGCGCCGCTGATCCAGCGCGAACGCTTGCTGCGCACGGACTCCGGCGGTGCCGGGCGATGGCGCGGCGGCCTCGGTCAGTGCACCACGATGGCCGCTCGCGGTGAGATCTCGTGGAGTGTCAACGGGAACGTCGATCGGGTGCTCCGGCCGGCGTCCGGTGTGGACTCGGGACACGACGGCGCGGTGGGCCGGTTCGAGCTCGCCCGTGGTCCCTTGCCGTCGAAGAGCCGGGTGAACCTGCGCCCGGACGACGTCGTGGACGTGATCCTGCCCGGCGGCGGCGGTTACGGCGACCCGTTCGAACGGGAGCCGGAGGCCGTACTCGCCGACGTCGTCGACGGATACGTGTCGGTGGAAGCCGCGCGCGAACTGTACGGCGTCGAAGTCACCTATCACGGAGAACCCGGGGCGCTGGTGCGGCTTCCGGAGGACTACACAGCGGTTTCGTCGAGAGGGAAGAGATGAGCATGGGTCGGCTGGCCGGCAAGGTCGCGGTGGTCTTCGGGGGCGCGAGGGGCATCGGCCTCGCCTCCGTGAAGGAGTTCGTCGCCGAGGGCGCGACCGTGTTCTCCAGCGACATCCGCGAACTCGCCGAACCCGTCGAAGGCGTCCGGCATTCCCTTGTGGACGCCACGGACGAAGGACAGGTCGACGAATTCGTGCGCGGTGTGCTCGCCGAGACGGACCGGGTCGACGTGCTGTTCAACAATGTGGGAATCCACCTCGGGAAACCCCTGGCGGACACCACCTTGGCGGAATTCGACAACATCTTCGCGCTGAACGTGCGGGCCGCCTTCCTCGGCACACGGGCGGTGCTGCCGCGGATGATCGCGAACAAGGCGGGCAGCATCATCACGACGTCGTCCAACGGCGGGGTGATGGGCCGCCCCGGCGACCCGGTGTACAACGCCACCAAACACGCGCTCGTCGGCATGATGAAATCGATCGCCGTCGCGCACGCGCACCAGGGGATCCGGGCGAACACGGTCAACCCGGGCGCGATCGACACGGACATGCTGCGCGGCACACTCGCGTCGCCGGAGGAGTTCGAAGCCAAGCAACACCAGTTGACCGCGAGCACGCCCGCGGCACGGGTCGGCGAGGCGTGGGAGGTCGCGAAGGCGGTCGTCTTCCTGGCCAGCGACGAATCGCGGTTCATCAACGGGGTCGCGCTCCCCATCGACGGCGCCAAGGCCGCCGGTGCCATGCCGGGCAACCGGTACAGCCTCGACTTCGAACTCGGCGTCAGGTAGCGCCATGTCCACTCCTGCCGCCGAGGAGACACTGGCCCGCGACAGACCCTTGCTCGAACGGAGCGGGACAGCGGAACGGGTCGCCGAGATCCTGCGCCAGCGCATCACCGAAGGCGTCTTCCCGCCTGGGTCGAGGCTTTCCGAACCGTCGATCAGCGCCGCGTTGGGTGTTTCACGCAACACTCTGCGCGAGTCATTCCAGCTCCTGGCGCACGAGCGGCTCGCGGTACACGAGCTCAACCGCGGCGTGTTCGTGCGGGAACTGACCGCGCAGGACATTTCGGATCTCTACGTGATGCGGCGGGTCACCGAATGCGGTGCGCTGCGGCGAGCGGCCGAACTGTCCACTGTGGACATTTCGGCCATCGAGGTCGCGGTGCGGGAGGGGCATGCCGCGGCGGGCGAAGGCGACTGGCAGGCCGTCGGGACCGCGAGCATCGCGTTCCATCAAGCGGTGGGCGACCTGGCGGGCAGCGAACGGGTCAGCACGACGATGCGTCAGGTGCTGGCGGAGACGCGGCTCTTCTTCGTGCTGGCGGAGAACACGCGCACGTTCTTCGAGCCGTTCCTGCGGCGGCACGAGCGGATCCTGCGGGACCTGGAACGAGGGCGCTTCGGGCCCGCGGAGACGGCGCTGGAGAAGTACCTGCGGGACGCGGAGAAGCAGCTGTTGGCCGCTTACGACCGGCGGGGTTCGTGAGCTGTGCCGGGTCCGTGGCCCCTGCCGGGGTGTTGCGAAAGCCACTTTCGCAACGCTGAAGGTTGCGAAAGTGGCTTTCGCAACCTCTTTACCGGGTCCGTGGGCACCCGGCCGGTGGCGGCAGGGACGCCATGAACGGTCCTTTCCTTGCAAATTTCGCAAGGAAAGGACCGTTCCTAGCACTTCGCCCATAAATGCCCAACTTCGCACAAGACCGATCAGCGCGGCTACAGTCCGGACAGGTCCGGGCCGCGAACTGTGCACGATGGAGTGTTCGCGTCCCGCCCGGATCCGGGTGAGGATGGGGGCACGAGCACGAGGAGGAAGATCATGGTTTCGTCGGCGTCCGCGCGCAATCCGCTGTGGCACCCCTTCGCGGACATGGGAGCGGTCGACGGCGACCGGCTCGTCATCACCCGCGGTGAGGGTTCCTACGTCTGGGACGACGAGGGGAAGCGGTATTTCGACGCGACCGCGTCGCTCTGGTACGCGAACTTCGGGCACGGACGCGAGGAGATCGCGCAGGCCGTCGGGGACCAGTTGCGGACGCTCGATTCGTACAACCTGTTCGGCTACAACGCCAACGAGCCCGCGCTGAAGCTCGCCGAGCGGGTCTCGGCGCTGGCGCCGGAGCCGGGCTCGAAGGTGTTCTTCGGTTCGGGCGGTGGTGACGTCATCGACACCGCGGTCAAGATCGCCCGGTCGTATTTCGCGCACACCGGCCGTCCGGAGAAGGTGCACGTCATCGGGCGCGTGCAGGGTTACCACGGCACGCACGGTTTCGGGACGGCCGTCGGTGGCATCGCGGCCAACGCGGCGGGCTTCGGGCCGCTGCCGGGCGACATTTCGCACGTGCCTTACGACAGTGCCGAAGCGCTCGAGGCGGAGATCCTGCGCATCGGGCCGGAGCGGGTCGCGGCCTTCTTCTGCGAACCGGTGATCGGCGCGGGCGGCGTCCTGCTGCCGCCGGAGGGCTACATCGAGACGGTCGCCGGGATCTGCCGCAAGCATGACGTGCTGTTCGTCGCGGACTGTGTGATCGCCGCGTTCGGACGGCTGGGGACCTGGTTCGGGATCGACCGATGGGCCGTGAAACCCGACATGATCACGACCGCGAAGGGCATCACCGGCGGGACGATCCCGCTGGGCGCGCTGATCGTCGCGCCGAGGGTGGCCGAGCCGTTCTTCACCGGCGCGCCGGGTGCGCCGGTGCTGCGGCACGGCGCGACCTACGCGGGGCATCCGGTCGCCTGCGCCGCGGGGAACGCGACGCTGGACATCTACGAGCGTGACGGGCTCATCCCGCGCGGTCGGGAACTGGAGAAGCCGCTGGCCGACGCGCTTTCCGGGCTGGCTTCGCATCCCTTGGTCGCGGAGGTCCGGGCCGGCCTCGGCTTCCTCGGCGCGGTGGAACTGAAGGCCGAAGTCGTCGAGGCGAACCCCGGCGCGGCGAACCGGCTGCAGCGGCTGGCGCGGGACGAAGGCGTCCTCGTGCGGAACCTGGCCAAGGGGATCGCGGTGTCGCCGCCGCTGATCGCCGGCGAGGCCGAACTGGACCTGCTCGCTTCGACGTTGCCTCGCGCTCTGGACAAGCTGGTCTAGCGCGCTTCGCCAGCGCAATGAAGGGGCCTTTCATAGCAAAATTTGCTATGAAAGGCCCCTTCATGTCACGTCCGCCGCGCCCAGCGAGTGCGGGTGCGGCGGAGCGTGACGTGCACGAGGGCCTCGCGCTCGGTCATGAAGGGCGCAGCCGACGGGACCAGGTCCCCTCATGACACCCCCAGTGCGACGGGCCCACGTGGGCCCGCTTCAGCGGAGGCGGAGTTCTTCGCCCTCGAAGTCCGCGGTGATGATCCACGCGGACGGTCTCGGTGTCACCTGGAAGTCATACGCCATACCGGCACATTAACCACGCGCCCCGACATTTCCGGGAGCTCATGCCCGCTGACCACGGTGAATCGCCATTTGTCGACCCCGCCGCCGATGATCTCGGCGTACCGCCGGGCGCCGTCCGCGTTGACGAAGCGCACCTGCTGGCCGTTGGTGAGATGGGTGATCTTGACCGCCATCCGTGCCTCCTGAAGTCCGGTGCCGGCCCGCGGAGCTTCCCCCTCCGGGGCCGGCGCCGACAGTAGAACACATGTTCGACGACCCTCGCCAATCCGACCCCCCGTGCGGGTCACCGCCGCATCGTCACCCGCGGCCACGCGTCCAGTCCGCGGGCGATCTCGTGGGCCCGGACGGCGCGCAGACCCTCACTGAGGCTCTCCTCGTCGAGAGTCATGAAGCCGAGCCGGGCGTAGTACGGCGCGTTCCACGGCACCTCGGCGTACGTCGTCAGCGTCAACCCCGCGAGGCCTTCGCGCGAGGCCCAGCCGGCGGCGTGCTCGATCAACCGCCGCCCGAGGCCCCGCCGCGCGTGATCCGGATGGACGGACACCTGCTCGATGTGGCCGTGGCCGTCGACGACCTCGGCGAGCAGGTATGCCACCGGGCCGTCGCCGGCGTCCTGCACCCAGGCCCGGCCGTCGCGCTGGAAGGCCGTGAGGTCCGCGATCGACGGCGGGTCGTCGTCGGCGATCGCGGCCATGCCGAGCGCGCGGAACGGTTCGCCCGCGGCGCGTTCGATGTCCTGGAGCACGGGCAGGTCTTCGGGGACGGCGAGTCGGATCACGGATCGAGTTCTACCCCGCCGCGGGGAGCGGTCGCGCGTGAATTAGCGGGACGACACGCGTGATCAGACGGACGACACGTGTGACCCCGGCCGTGGGAATTCAGAGCGAGAACGACGAAACGGCCCGGTGGATCCTGCTCGCGTACGACTGGAGCGCGACGATGGCGGCCCGTTTCTCGTCGTCGCCGATCCGGGTCGCCGGGGCGGCGAGGGTCAGCACCGCGGGCCGGTGCCCGGTGTTCGGGATCGGCACCGAACAGGACCAGACGCCGTCGTCCAGTTCGCCCCAGCTGACCGAATACCGGTTCGCCCCGGCGCGTTTGACCTCTTCCCGCACGCTCGGACCGCGGCGGTGGACGATCGACGAAAGCCGTCTTTCGCGTTCGCCCTCCGGCAGCATGGCGAGCAGCATCTTGCCGGACGCGCCGGTGCCGAGCGGGACGGAATGGCCGGGCTGGAAGGTGAAACGCATCGCGCGTTCGCATTCGACCCGGTCCGCGCAGACGGCGGAATCGCCGAAATGCTGGAACAGCAGCACTGTCTCCCCGAGGGCGCGTGCCGCCTCCTCCATCGCCGGACGGGCCAGGCGGGCGAGGTCGTTGGCCAGCTGCGCCGCCCGCGCGAGCGGCATCACCTGGCTCGTCACGTGATAGCGCCCCGTCCTTCCCTCCTCCAGGAGCTGGAGTTCCTTCAGCAGTGCGACATAGCGATACGTCGTCGCGACCGGGGTGCCGATCCTCGCGGCGAGTTCGGCGACGCTGGCGTCCCAGCGGCGTTCGGAAAAGGAGAGCAGTAACTGCAGGACCTTGCGTGAGCTGCTGGCGCCGGGGGTCCGTTTCGGCGGGGCGGTGGTGTCCAGGGATCGTGCGGCAGGCGTCATCTCGACCTCTCGCCGGGGCAATCACAAAGAGTCAAGAAAGTAGCACATTGGGTTAATTGCGGGCCAGGGTCTTTGGTCCACGAACAAGCGGACTTCTTGCTAGGTTCGGGCCATGGAAAAGCCATTGGCAGGCAAGATCGCGTTGGTCGCCGGGGCGACCCGCGGGGCAGGCCGGGGAATTGCGGTCCAGCTGGGTGCCGCCGGGGCGACCGTTTACGTGACCGGCCGCAGTACGGGTTCCCGGCGGTCGGAAATGAATCGCCCGGAGACGATCGAGGAGACGGCGGCGCTCGTCGACGAAGCGGGCGGGCACGGGATCGCGATGGGTGTGGACCATTTGGCGGCAGACCAGGTACGCGAACTGGTGCAACGGATCGACGCCGAACAGGGCGCGCTGCACGTGCTGGTCAACGACATCTACGGCGCGCCCATCGAATGGGGCAAGACGGTCTGGGAGTCCACTTTGGACGTCGGACTGCGGACGCTGCGGCTCGCCATCGACACCCATGCCATCACCAGCCATTTCGCGCTTCCGCTGATGATCAGGAATCCGGGCGCGCTGGTCGTCGAGGTCAATGACGGAACGGCCGAGTACAACTCGGAGAACTACCGTGTTTCGTTCTTCTACGACCTCGCCAAGACCGCGGTGAACCGATGGCGTTCGCACTCGGCCACGAATTGGCACCGCATGGCGGTACCGTGGTGGCGGTCACCCCGGGCTGGTTGCGTTCCGAGGCGATGCTCGACGCTTATCAGGTGACCGAAGAGAATTGGCGGGACGCCACGAAGGTGCAGCCGCATTTCGCCATTTCTGAAAGCCCCGCGTTAGTCGGCAGAGCGGTCGCGGCACTGGCCGGTGACCCGGAAGTCGGCCGCTGGAACGGGAAATCGGTTTCCAGTGGTGAATTGGCGAAGGAATACGGATTCACCGACCTCGACGGCAGCCGTCCCGACTGCTGGCGCTATCTCGTCGAGGTCCAGGATCCCGGCAAGCCGGCGGACGTCACCGGCTACCGCTGAGCCTCCCGGCGCAGGAAGGGCGTGAGCAGACCGGGCGCGGCCTGTTCCGCCATCGCCAGCCCGGCCGACTCGCCGACGTCGACCACCTGGTAGCCGCCGCTGCCCGCCGCGATCGGGGCCGTCACGGTGATCAATCCGGCGCGGCGCTGGAAGAACGAGCGGCTGACGACGATTCCGGTGAGCCCTTCACGCCGGATCGCCACCGTCGCCCGCGCCAGTGAGCCGGAACGGCTGACCAGATACCGCCCGACGATCGCGTGGCCGAGATTGCGGTAGCGGTCCCAGCCCACGAGCGCGGCGAGCGGCACCAGGCCGAGCGCGACCTGCCACATCCACGACGGCAGGAAACCGATCCAGGCCAGGCCGGACAAGGCCGCCGCCAGGATCAGCACGCCACCCACCGCGCGGGTGAGCCGCCTGGTCAGCGCCCGTCGCGGATGCCGGTTCAACGGAACGGTGGCCGGGTCGAAGTTCTCCCGCAGCACCTCCGCCGCGACTTCGTGAACCCGGCCGACGGGCGCGGGCGGCAGCAGGAGCCCGCCCCCCTTGTCCCCGCCCTTGCCCTCGCGCAGTCCGCCCGCGATCGCGGTGAGCCGGGCTCCGCCCGCGATCCGAAGCGGGAGCGGTTCCTTCACCTCGACGCCGCGAAGCCGTTCTTCCTCGATGGACACCGAACGCGTCGTGATCAGGCCGCGCCGGACGTGCAGAGTGCCTTCCGGCTCCCGGGTGAGCTTGAAGTTCCAGAACGAGAGCACGTAGCCGCCGACGGAAAGCAGTGAGACCACCACGAGCAGGGCCACCGCCGCGACGACCACGATCAGCCACACCGCCGTATTCGCCAGGTCGTCCACGAGGTCCCGCAGCGGTCCGACGTTCTCCGGGGCGATGTTCAGCTGGTGCGCGAAATGCCAGACGGCGGCGAACACGGCGCCCACCACGGCGAGCCCGGACAGGGTGAACGGCGCGTACCGCACCCACTTCCGGTCGACCTCCGCGACGACCTGTTCCGGCGGTGGCGGCGTGGCCTCGGCTTCCGCGAGGACTTCCTTGCGGTGCAAAAGAACCGTGCGCAGCCGGTGTGCTTCGGCCTGGCTGACCGCATCGAGCACCAGCTGGTCGCCCTGGCCCGCGGAATGCCGTCCGGTGCCGATGCGCACGGCGCTGAGGGAGAACAGGCGGTGCTTCGGTTCCGAGGTGACGTCGACCGTGCGCACCCGGTCCAGCGGGATCGCGCGATGCTTGCGCAGCAACAGACCCGTGGTCCATTCCACCTGGCCGCCGGCGATGCGGTACCGCGAAGTGAGCACGTGCGAGACGCCGACGAGCACGGTCAGCGCGGTGACCCCCAGCCCGATCCACTCCCAGCCGTTGCCCCGGCCGAGGATCACCGTCCCGATCAGCACCGGCAGCGATTTGACGACGTCGAGCACCGGCCGGATCAGCAGCATCCGGCGATCGAGCCGGCGCCACCGGCCGACGGCGACCTCCGCGGCTTCCGGCGGTGCCTCGGTGCTCATGTCGCGTCACCGGGAGTGGCCTGCGTGGTCCTCGTGAGCTCCGCGGCCAGCGCCAGCGCTTCGGTGTGGTCGAGACCGGCGATCTTGACCGGGCCCGCGGCCGACGCCGTCGTCACGGTGATCTTCGCCAGCCGGAACAGCTGCTCGACCGGGTCCCGCTCGATGTCGACGGTCTGGATCCGCGAGATCGGCGCGATCCGCCAGTCCTGTTTGAGCCAGCCTTCCTGGGTGTAGACGGCCTCGCCGGTGACCTCCCAGCGGTGGATCCGGTAGCGCCACTGCGGCATGACCAGCAGATGCAGCGGCGCGAGCACACACGAGAGCGTGAGCGTCACCGTGAGCCACGTCGGTGCGTCGTCACTCGTGAGGACGAACACCGTCTGGACGCCGATGAGCACCGCCCAGCCGACCGCGGCCCACACCGTCCAGTAGCCGATGGCGCGACGGCTCACCCGATTGGCGGGCGGGCGCAGGCTGAGCGTCTCTTGTGTCACCCCTCCACCCTGCACCACCTCCGTGCGGACCGCCCACGACAGCTGTCACGGACCGATAGGATCCAGGCCACCGTCGGCGGAATGGATACCCCCTATCGGGGCGTTCCACCTGTAGACGGTCGTACCCACGAAACCTGGAGGATCTGGTGGCGCTGGACCCGGAAGACCTGTACGAGGTGGACTCGGACGTCCCTGACCTCGGCGGGGCCGTGCTCCTGCACTACTTCGACGGGTTCATGGACGCCGGTTCGGCGGGCAAGCTCGTCGCCGAGCACCTGCTGAACTCCTTCGAGCACCGCGTGGTCGCGCGCTTCGACGTCGACCGCCTCATCGACTACCGCTCGCGCCGCCCCGCGATGACCTACTCCATCGACCACTGGGAGGACTACGACGCTCCCGAGCTGGTCGTCAACCTCCTGCATGACGCCGACGGCGTGCCGTTCCTGCTGCTCACCGGGCCGGAACCGGACCACGACTGGGAGCGGTTCTGCGCGGCCGTGCGCGGACTGGTCGAACGCTGGGACGTCCGGCTCACCACCGGTTTCCACGGCATCCCGATGGGCGCGCCGCACACCCGCCCGCTCGGCGTGACCGCGCACGCGACCAGGAACGAACTGGTCGGCGAACACCGCCCGCTGCCCAACCGGATGCAGGTGCCGGGCAGCATCGCCGGGCTGCTGGAGTTCCGGTTCGGCGAGTGGGGGCACGACGCGTCGGGCTTCGCCGCGCACGTGCCGCACTACCTGGCGGACTCGACGTACCCGAGCGCCGCGCTGAACCTGCTCGGCGCCGTCGCCTCGGCGACCGGGCTGAACCTGCCGGACGGGGACCTGCGGGAAGCCTCGCACGAGGCGGAGGCCGAGATCGCCCGCCAGGTCGCCGGCTCGGAGAAGGTCGCCGACGTCGTGCGCGCGCTGGAACAGCAGTACGACACGTTCATGGAGGCGTCCGGCAAGGAGAGCCTGCTCGCGGAGTCGGTCGAGCACATGCCGACCGCCGAGGAGCTGGGCAGCCAGTTCGAGCGGTTCCTTGCCGAGCAGAACGGCGGGGAGACGCCGGAGCGCTGAGCGCCTGTCCGTGAAGGCCTCCTTGAGGGACTCTGGGTCCCTCAAGGAGGCCTTCATTTGTGTGCCTACGTCTGACCTGCGGGTTGGCGGGTGGGTCGTGAGGTGATGTCACCACCAGGTCGATGGACGTCGCGCGTGATTGAAGGCGGAACTCGCGTGTTTAAACGCGGAACTCGCGTGTTTAAACGCGGAACTCGCGTGATTGGAGGCCGATCTCGCCCGTGACCGGGTCGGCCGTGAGTTCCGCTTCCAATCACGCGAGTTCCGCTTCCAATCACGCGTGTCACGCCTAAGGCCACACGACGACCAAGGGGATCTCAGAGCGCGAGCCCCGAGTAGTGGGTAAGCAAATGCGGTGTCCCCCAGGAGGCCTTCATGGACTTCGGTGATCACCGCGTTCGCCCCACGGGAACCAGCAGTCACAACCAGTGGTCCGTGGGGATGTCGTGAAGGGCCCCTTTGAGACCTTCAACGTCTCAAAGGGGCCCTTCACGACATACGAGTTCGACGCCGGGCCGTCGGAAGCACTGAGACAGCCGCCCGCTCACTCTCGCCACTCACGACGCGGTCAGTGATCGACGGCCACCATCGCCCGCGAATGCTTCGGCCGTTCGATCTCGTCGACGAGCGCGACCGCGAGATCCGCGTACGAGAACGGCGCCGCGTCCTCCGCGCGCGGCAGTACCCGGTGGTCTCCGCTGCGGTACTCGCCCGTGCGGTCGGCGTGTTCGTCGAGCATCGCAGGCGGCGGCGCGATGATCACCCAGTCGAGTCCGCCGCCGGACGTACGGAGGACCTCCAGTTCCGCCGTGTGCCCGAGCGAGAACTCGCGGTGCTCCGGTGGCCAGCCCGGCTGGTCGTGGAACGCGAGGCCCGGCGCGATCTCCAACGCCGATCCGACGCCGACGACGACCAGTCTCGCGACACCGGCCCGGCCGAGGCCGTCGATCAACGCGTGCGCGGCGGCCGGGTAGTACTCCCGCGACGGGAGGTCCGCGCGGTAGACGGAACTGATCGCGGCGTCGTGCCCGGCGGCGGCTTTCGCGACGTCGTCCGCGACCGTGACGTCGGCGGCGATCAAGGTGACGTTGTCCCCGGCGAGGTCCGCGTGGCGCCGGGGATCGCGGACGGCGGCGGTGACCTGGTGCCCGCGGCTCACGGCTTCGGCGACGGCTCGGCGTCCTCCGCGTCCGCCTGCCCCGAAGATGACGATCCTGCTCATCGTGCTCCCTTTTCCCTTGCCGGTATCCGATCACCGGCGGCGAACGCGATGCTAGGAGCGCACCCCTCGGTTACCGCAACGAAACCGACCCCGGGTGTTCTGCACCCGTTCACCCGAACGGTGATGGTGTACCGTCCCGGAATGCGTCACCTGGTACCCCATTCAGCACTGAAGACCTTGGGCCGATCGGCCCGCGGCACACTCGGCCGGGGCCTGCACCGGCTCGCCCGGCGATTCCACGATCCGTATACGGAGGAACTGGAACGGGTCGCCGCGGAACTGCGCGCGGAGATCGTCCGGCAAGGGGATCGCTGTTTCGATCGGGTCGTCGAGTTCGAAATCCGAAGCCGCCGCGACATCATCTACGCGGGTGATCAGGACGCGGCGCGGGACAGCAATCGGTTCGCTCGCGAGCAGCTGACCGGCACCCGGCACTTCGCGCGTCCACAGGAGACTCTCGCGTACGCGCTTTCCCTTGCCCCGTCAGGAGGGATGGCCCTCGAATTCGGCGTCGCGAGCGGGAACACACTGCGGGTGATCGCCAAGGCACGCGGCGGTGTCGAGACCTACGGGTTCGACTGGTTCCAAGGCCTGCCGGAGAACTGGCTCAACGGGATGCCCGCCGGTTCGTTCGCACGCGACGACCTGCCGGACGTCCCCGGCGCCGAACTCGTCGTCGGTCTTTTCGCCGACACGCTTCCCGGCTTTCTCGAACGGCACGACGGCGTCGTCGATTTCCTTCATGTGGACGGCGACCTGTACAGCTCGGCGAAAACCGTACTCGATCTGGCGGGCCCGCGCCTGCGGCCCGGCAGCATCGTGCATTTCGACGAATTCTTCAATTATCCCGGTTGGCAGCGGCACGAGCACAAGGCGTGGCTGGAATACGTCGAGCGCACCGGCACCCGATTCGAATACGTGGCTTACACGTACGCCGACAACCAGGTCACCGCGCGGATCACCGGCTAAAGCAGTTCGCGCACTTCGATCGTCCCGATCGCGGCCCAGGGATGGGTTCTCGCCGCCTCGACGGCTTGTTCGCGGGTTTCGCATTCGATGATGTTGATGCCGCCGATCTGTTCCTTCGTCTCGGCGAACGGCCCGTCGGTGAGCAGTGCCTCGCCGCCGCGGACGCGGACGGTCGTCGCCGACTCGGGCGGCCGCAGGCCCATCCCGTTGAGGCGCAGGCCGCGTCGCGTCATCTCCTCGCCCCAGGCGCGGCAAGGCTCGGTGATGTCCGTTTCGAGCGGGTCGTCGCCGACGCTTCCGCACAGCATGAGCAGGTAGCGCACCGTTCCTCCTAGTCGGTCAGTCCGTCTTCGTAGGCGCGCAGGGTGTCGATGAACGTGCGCCGTTCGGCCGAGGTCAGCGGTGCGAGCGCCTTCTGCCAGGCGCGGGCGCCCTGCGCGAGCCAGCCGTCGATCGCGGGCCGCATCCGTTCGCTGATGGCGACGATCCGCCGCCGTCGGTCCGCCTCGTCCTCGCGCCGGTCGAGCACGTCCTTCTTGGTCAGTTCGCCGACCATGAGGCTCACCGTGGTCGGGGCGACCTCGAGTCGTTCGGCCAGTTCGTTCACCGTCATCGGCCCGTCGAAGAGCAGGTACGACAACAGCGACAAGTGACGCGGAGCCAGCGACAGCGACTGGAGTTCTTCGGGGATCTTGAGCCGCTTCGCGCGGCCGACCATGCGTGGCATGAGCAGCAGCAAGGCCCGCACGGCGTCGTCGACTTCCATGTCCTCGGTTGACACCGGACACCCTCCTGGATACCTTTGCAAGCAAAGAGGCTTTGCTTGCAAAGCAAAATGGCTTTCTCGATGATGTTACCTGGGGAGTACCGTTGCTGATGACCACCGCGGACGCCGGAACCGGCCGTCCCCGCACTGTCGACGTCGACTGCCGCCGCTCCGGGAGCCGGTATCTGGCGTACGCGCCGGACGTCGATTCGCCTTGGTACCAAGACCTCCTTGTCAGTCCACAAGCGACACTCGAGATCGACGGGGTCCCGCACGCCGCGCGGGCCGTGCCGCTCGAAGGCGAGGAGCGCGGTGTCGCGCTGCACCTGCTGGAAGTCGACGCCGCCCGCGGCCGGGCGATAGCCGATCAGCTGCTCGTCCATCACGGTGAACTCCGCAAGACGCTGGCGGCCGCGCGAGCCGAACTCGACGGCGAGCGGTTCACGGGCCGACCGGTCCTGCGGCGCGAACTGCTCGGCCATTGCGTGACGTTCTGCAACGACCTGCGTATGCACCATCTCCGTGAGGACGGCGCGTTCACCGCGATCCAGAAGGCCCATCCCGGGCTCGCGCCGGCGTTGGACCGGCTGCGCCAGGAGCACGAAACCGTGTCCCGCGCACTGCGCGAACTCGACGAGTTGCTGCAGGGCAAGAGGGAAATCGAAAGTGCCGCTCTGCGCGAGGAGTTCGATCGGGTCGCGAACGGGTTGGAGGAGCATTTCGCCTACGAGGAGGCGAATCTGCTCCCCGCGCTCCGCGGTGACGGCACGACGTCGCCGTGACCAGGGAACACGCGGCGCGGTTACTCCGAGCGGGTGAGACCGTCGGGCCGCTCGGCCGGAGACGCCGGTAACGAATGCCGGTTCCTCGGCGACTGATCGTTGTCCGCACCGATCGGCGCGACGCCCCCGACCGGAACAGTGAGAACCGATGAAGCTTCGAAGAGCCTCACTTCTGTCTCTGGTGGCCGCGGTGGCCACGATCATGCTCGTGGCGCCCGCTTCCGCGAACGCGGCCCCGCCGACCAGTGCGGTGGAGGTCTCGCCGACCACTGTCCAACGTGGACAGACGTTCACCGTCACGCAGACCGTTTACAACGCCGACGCCACATCGACCATCGAAGGTGGCAAGGCGACGCTCTACGGCAAGGAATCCTCGCTGCCGGGCATCGTCGACCTGGTGTCCTGTCCCGGCGCGTTCGCCTGCGACATGCTCGGCGGCAGCATCCGCGGCGGGGTCGGCACCGTGACCCCCGGCCAGAGCAAGACCGTGGTGTTCACCTTCCGGGTCAAGGACGACGCCCCGCTGGGCAGCGTCACCTTGCAGCACCAGTTCGTCGGTGACAACTACAGTTTCGAGATCCTCGACGGACCCGTGCTGACCGTCACCGGCACGCCGAGCGCCGCCGATCTCGGTGTCACGCTGACCGCGTCGCCGCGCGGGATCCTGACGTCGTCGATCGAGTACACGGTCAAGGTCACGAACGCGGGCCCGGCCGCGGCGTCCGGGATCCGGGTGGTGTCGACCCTCGGCACCGGGCTGCGCTTCACCGGCTCGTCCACCTGCTCGAACCCGGGCGGCGCGAAGACCGTCAACTGCGATTTCTCGTCGCTCGCGTCCGGAGCCAGTGTGACGGCCAAGTTCTCGGTGGCCGCCGGACTGCTGTCCCTCGGGCAGGTCAAGACGACCGCGAAGATCACGCAGAGCTCCGTCGCCGACCCGAACGCGGCCAACGACGCGTCGACGTCGACCTGCACGGCTGTCACCGGGCTCCTGCTGAGCTGCTGACACACACGCGATTCGTCACCTGCTTGCGGGATGGGACCATCGCAAGTAGGTGACGAATTGCGTCAGCGCAGGCGTGCGGCGCGAGAGTGCAGATAGCGCTGTCGCGGCAGGCTCGTGGCACGTCGCGCGGCGTCCACATAGGACTCGACGGCCGCGGCGGTTTCCCCGGCCATCTCGAGCAGATGTGCTCGGGCGGCGTGGAAGCGATGGTCGCCGGAGATCCGGTCGCCGAGCTTTTCCAGCGCCGCCAGCCCTTCGCGCGGACCTCGCGCCATCCCGACGGCGACGGCGTGGTTCAGCGCCACCACGGGATTGTCGGAGAGCCGCAACAGAAGTGCATAGAGGGCCTCGATCTGCGGCCAGTCGGTCTCTTCGGCGCCCGGCGCCTCGTCGTGCAGTGCGGCGATCGCCGCCTGGATCTGGAACTGCCCGGTCGGCCCGTGCGGCAACGCCTCGGAAAGCAGCGCGACGCCCTCGGCGACGTACTCGGTGTTCCACCGGCTCCGGTCCTGTTCGGACATCGGGATCGGCGCGCCGTCCGGCCCCGTCCTCGCCGGGCGGCGCGCGTCGGTGAGCAGCATCAGCGCGAGCAGCCCGGTGACCTCGCTGTCGTCCGGCACCAGCCGGTGGACGATCCTGGTCAGCCGGATCGCTTCGGCGGAGAGATCGCTCCGCACCAGATCGGGGCCGGACGTGCTGGCGTAGCCCTCGTTGAAGATCAGGTACAGCACGTGGAGTACCGCGTCGAGCCGCGCGGCGCGGTCCGTCGCCGGTGGCATGCCGAACGGGACACCGCTGGACTTGATGCCGGACTTCGCGCGGGTGATCCGCCGCGTCATCGTCGCTTCGGGGACCAGGAACGCGCGGGCGATCTCCGCCGTGGTGAGGCCGCCGACCGCCCGCAGGGTCAGCGCGATCTGCGACGCCGGCGAGAGCGACGGATGACAGCACAGGAAGAGCAGGACGAGCGTGTCGTCCGAGTCGGCGGCCCGCCGGTCCGCCGAGGGGGCGAGCTGCTCTTCCGGCAACGCTCGTTGGACGACGGTGTCCTCCCGGCGGCGCCGCGCCTGCTCGGCGCGGAGCAGGTCGGTCAGCCGCCGTGAGGCGACGGTGATGAGCCAGGCGCGCGGATCGTCGGGCCGCCCGTCGGCGGGCCATTGCGTCGACGCCGCGAGCAGCGCCTCCTGTGTCGCGTCCTCCGCCAGGTCGAAATGCCCGTAGCGGCGGACGACGGCACCGAGGACCTGCGGCGACAGCTCGCGCAGCAGGCCCTCGATGCCACTGTCCGGCACTTACAGCTCCAGTTCTTCGAAGCTGTCGGCGCACGGCCGGATGTCGACGTACCAGTCGCGGCCGAGGTCGGTGCCTTCCGGATACGGGGTGGCCGCCAGCTTGGCCGCGATCTCGGTCGCGCGGTCGTAGCTCGCGCAGTCGACGGTCGTGTAACCGACCAGGACCTCCTGCGTCTCGGCATACGGTCCGTCGGTCACCACGGGCGCGCCGTCACGCAGGGAGATCCGGCGAGCGTGCGCCGGCTGGGAGAGGCCCTGCGCGTCGACGAACTCGCCGGACTCGACCAGGTCGTTGTTCCATTTGCCCATGAACTCGTGCAGGGCCGTGATGTCGTCGGCGCTCCAGCTGCCGCTGATGCTGTCCAGGTCCTTCTGCGACCCCATCATCATGATCATGTACTTCATGGCTTGCTCCTCTCGGCGGGCACCGCTTCGGTGCCTTCTGCCGGAGACGTCGGAGCCGCCGGACAGGACCGGACATCGATCGCTGGAGATTCTTCCTCAACCGCGGTCGGCGGCGGTGTTCATTGCTTCGGCCGGTTCGAGGGTCCGTCCGCCGGTGATCTTCGCGTAGAGGTGCGCGCCGCCGAGGACCGGCGGATACTTCGGCGGATTCTCGGCGGACCGGCAGGTCGGGAGGCATTCGAAACGCGCGTCGTGGTCGCCGTCGAAGAAGAAAGCCACGCTTCGCCGCTGTGACGGACCAGGCCCGGACGGCGGCACGACCCGGTGCAGGGTGGAACGCCAGCGGTCGTTGGTCCACTGCGCGGTGAGGTCGCCGAGGTTCACCACCAGCGCGCCCTCGGCGGGGATGACGTCGTGCCAGGTGCCGTCGGGGCCGTGGATCTGCAGGCCGGGGACGGGATCGGCGTAGAGGACGGTGACGATGCCGTAGTCGGTGTGCGCGCCGAGCCGCATCTGCCCCGGGAGTGGTTCGGGTGCGCCGGCGCGGCGCTCGAAGTGGTCGACCCGTAGGGTGCGCGTCGGATGCCGCGTGTACGCGCCGAGGTACCCGTCCGGGAGCCCGAGCGCCTTCTCGAAGATCTCCAGCAGTACTCGTGCGACGCGGTGCGCTTCGGCCTCGTACTCGGTGAGGGCCGTTTGAAGGGACTTCGGCAGCTCAGGCCAGATGTTGGGGGCGAAGAAGCCGTACGGATCCTCACCGTCGATCTCCTCCGCGCCGATGACGAACGACTCCGACAGGTCAGGCGGTGTCGTCTCGCCGAGGCTGTACGCCAGCCCTTCGGTGCCTTCGGCCGCGTACCCGCGATCCGAGGCGCGGTCGGCAGGCGCGGACCGGAGCTTCTCCTCGACAGGGAGCGCGAAGAAGGCAGCGGTCGCTTCGCGCATGTCGTCGATCGTCGCCTGTGGGATGCCGTGCCCGACGACCTGGAGGAATCCGACGCGCGTCAGGGCCTCGTCGACGGTGTGCGCGAGTTCCGCGCGGTCACCGTCGTTCCAGCTGCTCAGGTCGACCGTCGGTACGAGAGTCATCATGTGACGGTAGCCCGCGCCGGGTGCCGCGCAAGCCCGCCGAACACAGCAGACCGAGGAGCAGCACACCGACCGGAAGCAGGAAGGCGGTCTTGACCGCGTCCGTGAGCGCCGCCCCGGTGATCTGTGCGGCCAGCTCCCGTGCCTGGCCGGCGACATCGGACGGCAGGTCCGCCGGGACCGCGGGGGAGCCGCCGAACTCGGTGGCGGCGGCCGCGGACCCGGCCTCACCGGTGAAGCCGCTGACGAAGCGCTGCCGGAATTCGGCGGGCAGCGCGGCCGCCGCCTCGTTCGCCCGGACGGGCATCGAAGCACTGGTCTGTGCCTGCAGCAGCACGCCGACGGCCGCGCCGCCGAGCACCCCGCCGACCTGGCGAGCGGTGTTGAAGATGCCCGACGCGCTGCCGACCAGCGAACGGCCGACCGAGTTGATGGTCACGTTGTTCATCGGGGAGAAGGTGAAGCCGACACCGAGACCGCAGAGCAGCAGCGCGGGGATCAGGGCCTGCGGCGAACTCGCCGGGATGATCACCAGCGAGAGGACGCAGAGGCCGCCGGACAGGGAGAGCAACCCGGACATCAACAGGTACTTGGGATTCACCCGGTCCGACAGCCGTCCGGCGAACGGCGCGACACCGCCGGACACCAAGGCGAGCGGCGCGATGAGCAGGCCGGCTTCGGCCGGGGACAGGCCGAGTACCGACTGCACGTAGATGACGAGCAGCAGGAGCATGCTGGTCATCGCGAAGCCGACCGCCACCGCGGACGCGGTCCCCAGCGAGAAGTCGCGGTGCCGGAAGATCCGCAACGGCAGCAGCGGTTCGCGGCGGTTGACGAGTTGCCACAGGACGAAACCGCCCAGCAGCAGCACTCCGGCCACGATGATGTCGAAGATCGAGATCCCGGCGCCGACCGTGCCCCAGCCGTAGGTCTGTCCATTTTGGATACCGAAGACGACGCAGACGAGACCCGCGCCGAAGAGCAGGATGCCGGGAACGTCGAACCGGTGCGAATTCCCCGGCCGCCAGTCGGGGACGAGGACGAGGGTGAGCACCAGCGCGACCAGCCCGACCGGAACGTTCGCGAAGAAGATCCACTCCCAGCCGAAGTTGTCGACGAGTACGCCGCCCAGCACCGGGCCGGCGATCATGGCGAGGCCGGCGACACTGCCCCACGCGCCCATCGCCGGACCGCGTTCGTCCGGCTGGAACAAATGCGTGATGAAGGCCGTGGTCTGCGGGGTCAGCAACGCGGCGCCGAAACCCTGTACCGCGCGGGCGACGATCAGCGTTTCCACGTCGCCGGAAAGCCCGCACCACAACGAGGCCGCGGTGAACACCAGCAGACCGGCGACGAAGACGCGCTTCGGCCCGAACCGGTCACCCAGCCTGCTGGCGGGCAGGATCGGGACGGCGTAGGCGAGCAGGTACACGCTGGTCACCCAGATCACCGCGGTCAGGTCGGTGCCGAGTTCGCGCACCATCGAAGGCACCGCGATGTTCACGATGCTGATGTCCAGCATGACCATGAAGAAACCCAGGCACAGTGCGAAAAGCGCGGACCAGGACTTGGTTCGCTTCGGCATCCGTCCTCCTGTTCCCGACGCCGGAGGGGTGGGACGACGAGCAAGGCCACTCGTCGTCCACCCCGGGATCACCCTGCTTGCCGCACCATGCCGACGGTGCGGGGCAACGGCTTCCTGGTGCCGTCCGGACGGCCGATGCCCTGATACGAGAGCCCCGCCCTGGCCACGGCGACCGGGTCGAGGAGGTTCCGGGTGTCGATGACGGCCCGGCCGTCGAGCCGGTCGGCGATCCGCGACCAGTCGAGGGCGCGGAACTCCGGCCATTCGGTCAGCAGCACGATCGCGGCCGCGCCCTTCGCGGCGTGATAGGCGGTGCCGGTGATCCGCACGTTGTCGGTCACGCCCGCCACCGGCGCGTGGACGCTGGGGTCGTAGCCGGACAGGTCCGCGCCTTCGGCGGCCAGCCGGGCCGCGATCGCCAGCGCCGGGGAATCCCGCAGATCGTCCGTCCCGGCCTTGAACGTCAGGCCGAGCAGGCCGATCCGGGTACCGGCGAGGTTGCCGCCGACGGCCTTGCGCACCTTGTCCACCACCAGATCCTGCTGCTTCAGGTTGGTCTCGATCGCCGCCCGCAGCAGGGCGAAGTCACTGCCCGCGGATTCCGCGATGTGCAGCAGCGCGAAAGTGTCCTTCGGCAGGCAAGAGCCGCCCCAGCCCGGCCCCGGCCGCAGGAACGACTTGCCGATCCGCGCGTCGTACCCCATCCCGGCCGTCACGTCGTCGACGTTCGCGTCGAGGTACTCGCAGAGCTCGGCGACGGTGTTCACAAAGGACAGACGCGTCGCCAGGTAGCAGTTGGACGCGTACTTGATCATCTCCGCGCTGGCGGAATCCGTCACCAGGACGGCGGTGTCGAGCTTCTCGTACAGATCGGCGACGCGGCGGGCGGAGACCGGGTCACGATCGGCCGAGCCGACCACGATCCGGTCGGGGTTCAGGAAGTCGTGGACCGCGAACCCCTCACGCAGGAATTCGGGATTGGACACGACCGCCACATCGGCGCGGTCGATCAGGCCGGCGACGCGGGCCGCCGTGCCGACGGGAACCGTCGACTTGTTCACCACGACGCAGCCGGTCGGCAGCAGATCCCGCACCTCGGTCACGACGGACTCCAGCGTGGTCAGATCCGCCGCGCCGGTGACGCTCATCGGCGTCGGCACGCAAAGGATGACGATGTCCGCCCCGGCCGCAGCCGCGCTCGCGCCGAGCACGAAGTCCAGCCGCCCGGACGCCAGCCCATCCACCACCAGTTCGCAGATACCCGGTTCCCTGATGGTCGCCTCACCGCGCCGCAACGCGTCGACCTTCTCCTGGTCGACGTCCGCGCAGACGACCTGATGCCCCAAGGACGAGAGGCACGCGGCCGTCGTGAGACCGACATAGCCCGCGCCGATCACGGCGACCTTGGCCCCCGATGTTGAACCCATTCTCTTCACCCTCCAGTTTTTCGATGCCATCGGGCAGGACGGAGCCGCCCTGCCCGATGGCATCGCGAGATACGGATTTCGTGCTCAGCCGAACAAGTCGTGCGTCACGCGGCGTGCGGGATCGCCCGGATTCCCTGGTACGGGGTCTCCTTGCCGAGGTAGTCCACGGTTTCGAACAGGCCGATGGCGTCCATCGGATAGCGAGCGCCCGCTTCCGCCGCGAAAATGCACGGAAGGATCTGCTTGCGCTCCGAGGCGGCGGCCTGACCGCCCTTGCGGATGTGCTTGTGGGTGTGGATCAGGATCGGCATGTAGCCGCCGCCGAGGAACGAACCCGCCTGCAGGACCGCCCCGCCGACGCAGTCGATCACGCAGCCCTTGCCGAGGATCGCGTCGCGGCCCTGGTAGTAGTACGAGGGCGTGGCGAGCGTGCCGTGCTCCACGTGGAAGACGCCTGCCGAGAGGCCGATGATCGAACGGCCGCAGGTGCGCAGCACCGATCGGTAGAAGTCGACCAGGATCGGCCGCACGGTCGTGTCCGGAAGCGAGAATTCCCCGCACATCAGCGTGATGCGCACCAGTTCCGCGAGCGTGAGGCCGGAGCCGTGCTCCCCGGGGAATTCCTGGTCCCACGGCACCAGGTAGTCCGACGGCGCCACCATGGTCGTCCCGACGTCTTCGAGGATCAGCCGCTCCGCGTCGCCGACCGGTTCCGACGGCAGGACGCCGTTCGCGAGGACCCGGACGGCGAGCCGGTGCCTGGTCTCCAGCGTCTTCGCCCTGCTGGCGGCGATCAGGAGGTTGAGCCTTCCGGTCACCGTTTCCGGGATGTCGAAGAGGTGGTCGATGCCGTCGGTGGGAACGGCGATCTTGGCCTGGAGGCCACGGTTGGGCAGCGGTTCGTACGAGTCGACGACCTCCTGGAGAGCGTCGGCGAACTCACCCGTTCCGACCTGGACGAGCTTTTCCGCGGCCAGCGCCCGGTAGTCGTAGGGAATGGAGGGCGACGTCGACAGCACGATGTCGGCGAGCAGGGCGCGATGCCGGTCGTCGTCGAGCGACGCCGCGGCCAGTTCCAGCGACAGGTAAGGGGATTTGTCGCCGGGGCCGTGGATCCAGCTCGCGGTGAAGGGCGCCTCGAACCGGCAGACCTTCCCGAACAACGCGCGCGCGTCGTCGTCGTTCTTGAGCTGGCTCGTGACCTCGGTCAGCGCCGCTTCCCGGTCCGAGACTTCGGCCAGCATGTCCTTGGCCGGTCGCAACAGCGTCGAAAGGTCCTCAATGCTTCGCGTCATGCTTCGCTCCCAATTCGTGCGAACTCTTCGTGGTCGTTTTCCGTTGTCTGCGGGAAGGTGCCGGTGAACATCGCCGAACCCAGCGCGGCGAGGAACCGGTGCTCGGCGGGCCGGGTCACCGTGGTGCCCTCGTCGAGGTGCCCCAAGAGGTTCAGCTGCGTCAGAAGTGCCTCCTTGAAATGGTTGACGGTGATCAGGAAATGGCGCGCCGCCACCGGTTCCAGGAGGTCGCCGGCGTGCCGGATGTGAACGGCGTGGATGTTCTTGTGGTCGAGGTCCGAGCCGAAGAACGGTTCGAAGACCAGGGTTACGTGTTTGCCGGAGTGGAACTCCACGTCGGCGAAGCGATACCGGAACTCGGAGCCGTAGGGGATGGCGGCGGGGGAGATGAAATCCCTCGACACGTCCTCGGGGAACGCGAACCCGGCCAGTGCCGGAAAGGCGACAGCTCCGGTCGAAGACGTGTAGAGCTCGACGTCCGGCAGGTCCATCGCCGAGGTCAGCACCCTCATTTCCGCTGTCACAGCCGAAGGCGCCGTGAGCAGATACGTCCGGTACTGATCGGACGGCAGGATCGCGCGCAGAATGCTCAACATGTGGAAGCCCTCGTAGCCGGCTTCGCCGTATTGCGTGTCCACGAACCTGCCGTTCGCGACGTCGAACTCCCGGTTCTTGGTGAATTCGATGGTGACCTTCCGGATCGGATCGAATTCACCGGCTTCCCGCACCGACGCCGCGAAGCGCTGCACGGCTTCGCTGTGGGAATAGACGTCGTTGACGATGATCCGGGCGCGGGGATGCCGCAGGACCGTGCGGCCGAGGGCGTCGAGTTCGTCCGGATAGCAGGCCGGTTTCTCCAGCAGGATCCGTGCGTCGGGCTGAAGCCGCAGGATCTCGTCGACCACGGCGAGATGGGTCGCCGTCGGGGTGGCGACCACCCAGGCGTCGACGTCCGACGGATCCGGCACCTCTTCCACCCGGTCCCAGTCGGCGCCGTCACCGATGTCCACGGTGCGGACCCGATGACCCGCTTGCCCATAGCACGCGGCGTACAGGGATCCGATCTTGCCGAGCCCGACGATGACGATCGTCTTCTCAGCCAGCGACGATGCCGACACGGGCTTCCCCTCCCCGCGACCGGATGGAGTGGCGGGCGGCGGACGTGCCCGCGACCCGGCCCAGCACGGCTCCCGCCATCAGACCGGTGCCGCCCGGATAGCCCTGGTCGTAAAGGCCGCCGACGATCACACCCGCCGCGTAGAGACCGTCGATCGGTTCGCCGCCGCCACGCACCTCGGCGCCAGGGGTCACGGACAGCCCGCCGTAGGTGAACGTCAGGCCGCAGACCACCGGGACGAACAGGAATGGAGGAGTGTCGAGCCGCTTCTCCGTTCGGCCGGAATGCAGCCGCTCGATTTCGGCGGCCAGATTCGCGGCGTCGATGCCGAGCCGCCGGGCGCCTTCCTCGATCGAGGAGACGGTCACCGAGGCCGGATCGCCGAGGTATCCGTTCGGGAGCGACCCGGCCGAGACGACCTTGTCGTCGAAGATCTGGAACGCGATCCGTCCCGGCTGTTCCTGGATCTTCTGCCCGAGGGTGACGTAGGTGAGGTTGCTGTAGCCGCCGTCTTCGTCGAAGAACCGGCGCCCGTCCCGGTTGACCACGACGCCCAGCGGAAAGGCGTACCTGGCGAGGCCGTGGGATTTGTGCATCTGCCCTGGCAGCATGTAGTCGGGCAGTTCGACGCCCTGCGGCGTGGTGTGGCACTTTTCCCAGTTGCCCGCGGTGTCGGCGCCGAATTCGACGGCGGCCGCCAGCGGAGCGCCCTCGTTGAACGGAACACCGCGCAGCTTCACGTCACCCCACTCCTCGCCGAGGTGACGTTCACGCAGCCCGGTGTTCGCCTCGAAGCCCGCCGATGCCAGCACCAGCGCGTCGGCGATCACCGGGAAGGCGGGCCCGGATCCGTGGACCAGGTACCGGCCGTCGGCGGTCTTCTCGAAGCCGGTGACCGCGCTGTCGTAGAAGACCGTTCCCCCGAGCTGTTCGAACCGGGCGAAGTTGCGGTCCTGAAGGCTCTGACCGCCACCGTCGAGCACGATCGGCACGTCACCGGGGAGCGGAGTCGGCCGCGGGGCCCAGCGCTGCCCGAAGTCGCGCATCCAGGTGATCGTTTCCGTCGAACGGCGGACGATCGATTCGATCAAGGCGACGTCCACCTGGTCGCCGCACACCCGCAGCCAGTCGTCGACGTACTGCTCGTCCGAGTACCCCGACCGGCCGTCCAGGATCTCTTCGACCCGGTCCTTGTCCGCCTCCCGCAACAGGGCCGCGATGAAGGGGCTTCCCTGCCAGGAGAAACGCATGGTCCTGGTCAAGGAACTGTTCCCGCCGCGCAGTTCTTTCGGCGCGGCTTCGAGGACACTGACGGAGGTCGCGCCCGCCTGCAGCGCCGCAATACCCGCGCAAAGACCCGCATTACCGGCCCCGGCGACGACGACCTGCCTCTCGGCCACATCATTTTGCCCGCTATGCATCAACAACGCTCCACACAATCCGATGTTCGCCATTCATGGACGACCGGGTTCGAACGAGACCGGGTCATACCGCCGCGTGGCATGGTTGTTGCTTATGTCCACGCACGGTCACCGGGCCGATACGATCGGCGCGGCGCGTCGGTCTGCGAACCGCCGGTTCGCTGCTGGAATCGCAGCTTTCATGCCTCGTGTGTGCTCAGATGTGCGGCGCACGAGGATTTCTCTTCGGAATCAGCAGACGCGGGCCGATACGGCCGACGTCAGGCGTCATCCGGTCTTCAGAGCAGAGATTTCAGTGGATGCCTTCCGAGATGAACCAGGTGTTTCCGTCGGGTTCACCGTCGCCCTTGACGATGATCGTGCGGACTCTTCCGGTTTGCTCATTTTTTTTCGGGCCCGGTATTCCCGAGCCTCCCCCGAGGTGGCCGGCGTGGGGACCGACTGGGGCCAGCCTGACTTCCTGACCAGCGCATGGGCAACCTTCGGGTAGTTCGGCCTTGTTCGAAATCGTTCGAGTGGCCCGAACAGCAGATTCCGACACCGCTGAATGGCGGTATCACGGTCGAGATCGGTTCAGTCAATCTAGAGCGATGATCGTTGATGAGGGGGGCGACGACGGGGAGTCGTCGACGGGAGTTCCGTCACCGGACTCAGCGTCTTCACCGGCTGAGTTCACGGCGGCACTGCGTGTATTGAGAACGTGGTCCGGATTGACTTATCGACAGCTGGCCGGACGGGCGAAAGAACTCGGGGGAACGCTTCCGGCGAGTACGGTCGCGACCACTCTCGGCCGGACCACACTGCCCCGCGAATCGTTCGTCGAGACGTTCACGCGCGCGTGCGGGTTGAACGACGAAGACGTACGGCGGTGGCTCGGCGCCCGGACGCGGATCGCGATGGGGGTCCCGCTGCGGCTCGTCGACGACGTGAAGGTGACTCCCGCGCTCCCTCCGGAACCGGAACCGGAGCCCGCGCCGCCGGCCCGGCGACCTCGGCGCTGGCGTGGGCCGCTGATCGTGGCCGCGGTCGTGAGCATCGTCCTCGTCGGGGCACTCGGCTATCTGACCCGGTCCTTCGGCGCGGCCACGAAGGGCAAGGACACCGCGGCCGTGGTGCCGGGGCTGGACATCCGGGAGGTGGGCAGCTGGGCGCAGATCCGCCCCGCCCGCTCTCCCGAGTTCTGTCTCGCCGAGGGGACGGACCGGACCAGGCTCTACGCCGGCACCGTCGTCGCCCAGCAGCTCTGCGGCAGCGACGCGGCTCCGCATCTGTTCATCGACCCGGTCGGCGAAGAGAACGCCGTGCAGATCCAGTGGCACCATCCGGAAACCGGGGTCGGCTGCCTCACGATCGTGAACGAGGGACTGGGGCACGACCTGATCGAACCCCGCGACGACTGCGACGACGATGGTATGGACCAGCTGTTCACCATCGGCTCGGCCGGTCCGACGGAGGAGGGGCGGTTCGTCATCCGTCCCGTCGGCACCAGCCAATGCCTCGGCCTGCGCGACATGGACACCGTCGCGGGTACGGAGGTCGTCCGGGAACGCTGCTCCGGCGCACCTGACCAGACGTTCCTCATCGATCTGATCCCGCCTCCCTGAGCGTGCGGCTGGTCGTGAGTGGCGATTCGGGTTAGAACCCGAATCGCCACTCACGACCACCTGGACCGGCACTCGTGTGATCACTCCACGAGAAAGGCGGTGAAACCGGGAACCGAAGACGACCTTTCGACGACTTGTGGGGCTGAATGCGGCCCGGCGAGCGGAGAGAGATGCACTGGTACGAGGACGACGACCTGTGGGTCGGCTTCGCGGACGTGATGTTCCCGCCCAGCCGGGCCGAAGAGGCCGAACGCCTGACGGCCACGTCACCGCTGCTCCAGGTCGCCGACGGCGCGAAGGTGCTCGATCTGGCGTGCGGCCCGGCGATCCACATCGTGCCGCTGGCGAAGAAGGGCGCCGACGTGACCGGCGTCGACCTCAGCCCGGCGATGCTCGAACGCGCGCGAGAGGCCTGCGAAAGCGCCGGAGTCGCCGCGAAACTGATCCAGGCCGACATGCTCGAGTACGCCGAGCCCGGCGCGTACGACCTGATCATCAACATGTACACGTCATTCGGCTACTTCACCGAGCCCGGCGACAACCTCACCGTGCTGCGAAACGCCTACGCGAGTCTCGCGCCCGGCGGAAGGCTGCTGATCGACGTCCTCGGCAAGGAGGTACTCGCGGGCTGGGTCGGCCGTCCGAAAGCGGTCGACGTCGACGGCGGGACGGTGTTCATGCGCGACACCATCCTCGATGACTGGACCCGCCTCAAGACCGAATGGACGCTGGTCCGCGACGGCGCGGCGAAGCAGGCGTCGATCCTGTCCTTCCTGTACAGCGCGGCGGAACTGAAGGTGCTGTTCGAGACGGTGGGCTTCACCGGCGTCGAGTGCTTCGGTGACTTCGACGGCTCGCCGTACGACAACCACGCACGCCGCCTGATCGTGCGTGGTGAACGTGCCGGCTGAACCGCTTCGCCTGTTCGCCGAACCGGACGACGCCGGGCCCGACGAAAAAGCCGCCCGCTCGCTGCGGCTCACCGCTCCGGTGCTTCTGCTGTCGGCGGCGCTGGTGATCTCGCTGATCGCGGGCATCGCGCTCGGCCCGTCCAGCGTCGCTCTCCCGGATGTCCTGCGCTACTTGGGAAAGGCCATCACCGGCGGCACCATCACCGGCGACGAGGTCACCGGGTACTCGATCGTCTGGCAGGTCCGCACGCCGCGGGTGCTGCTGGCGGCCGTGGTCGGCGCGGGGCTCGCGGTGGTCGGGGTCGCCGTGCAGGCGCTGGTCCGCAACGCCCTCGCCGACCCGTTCGTGCTCGGGATCTCGTCGGGTGCCTCGGTCGGTGCCGCCGCCGTCGTGGTGTTCGGCCTGTTCGCCGGGCTCGGCGTGCTGGCGCTGTCGACGGCCGCCTTCCTCGGCGCGCTTGGCGCGACGGCGATCGTCTATCTCGCCGCCCGTAGCAAATTCGGCCTGACGCCGTTGCGTCTCGTGCTCACCGGGGTCGCGCTCACCTACGGCTTCCAAGCCGTGATGAGCGTGCTCGTCTACCTCTCGCCGAGCGGCCAGGCCGCGCAGACCGTGCTGTTCTGGCTGCTGGGCAGCCTCGGCGCGGCGACCTGGGCGTCCCTGCCGCTGGCCGCGCTCGGGGTGGCCGTGGCGATCGTGGTCCTGCTGCGGTACGGCACCGCGCTCGACGTCCTGTCCATGGGCGACGAGACCGCGATGAGCCTCGGCACCGACGCCGCCGCTTTGCGCCGCTGGCTCTTCCTGCTCACCGCGGTCGTCACCGGACTGCTGGTGGCGGTCAGCGGCTCGATCGGGTTCGTCGGTCTGGTCCTGCCGCATGTGGTGCGGATGATCGCCGGTTCGGGGCATCGCCGCGTGCTGGCGCTCGCGCCGCTGGTGGGCGCGGTCTTCCTGGTGTGGGTCGATCTGCTCGCCCGCACCCTCGTCGCGCCGGAGGAACTGCCGCTCGGCGTGATCACCGCGCTGATCGGCGTCCCGGTGTTCCTCGTCGTGATGCGGCGCCGCGGCTACGCGTTCGGGGGTCGCTGATGCTGTCCCTGCGCGAACTTTCCGTCGAGGTGGCCGGATCGACGCTCATCCGCGAGTTGCGCCTGGACGTCGGCGCGGGCGAGTTCGACGGCCTCCTCGGCCCCAACGGCAGCGGCAAGTCGACGGCGTTGCGTTGTGTCTACCGGGCGCTGACCCCGTCCGGCGGCGCCGTCCTGCTCGACGGCGTCGACCTGGCGGAACAGGGCCTGCGCGACACCGCCCGCCGGATCGCCGCGCTCACCCAGGACAGCCGGGCGGATCTGGACTTCACCGTCGAGGAGGTCGTCGCGCTCGGCCGGTCGCCGCATCAGCGCGGCAACCTCCGGCTGTCGGCCCGCGAACGCGCGCTGTGCCGGGAAGCGTTGCGGCGGATGGACATCACCCATCTCGCCCAGCGCAGCGTGCTGACACTTTCCGGTGGCGAACGGCAACGGGTACTGGTGGCGAGGGCACTCGTCCAGGAACCGGAGGTGCTGGTCCTCGACGAGCCGACCAATCACCTCGACGTCCGCCACCAGGTGGAACTGCTGAAATTCCTGCGCGACTGCGGGCTCACCGTGCTCGTCGCCCTGCACGATCTCAACCTCGCCGCCGCCGTCTGTCACCGGATCGCGTTGCTGCGCGGCGGAGCACTCGCCGCCTGCGGAACCCCGGCCGAAGTGCTCACGCCCGAAACGGTCCGCGCCGTGTTCGGCGTCGAGGTCACCCCGGTGACCCATCCCGTGACCGGGGCGCTCCAGCTGCTGTACGACCTTCCCGCCGATGAAACCGAGGGGATCACACGATGAAGCCGTCCAGGGTGACCGCGCTCTTCGCCGCGGCGCTGCTTCTGAGCGCCTGCGGTGCCCAGGTCGAGGCCGGACCGGCCGCACCGGCACAGGCCACGGTGACCAACTGCGGTGCGCAGGTCACCTTCCCGGCGCCCCAGCGCCCGGTGGCCTACGACGTCTCCGGCGCCGAGAAGATGTTCGCGCTCGGCCTCGCCGGCCGGATGCGCGGCTACGTGATGAACTCGCTCGGCGATCCGTCGATCGCCGGGTCGCCGTGGAAGGACGACTACGCCAAGGTCGAACGGCTCGGAACCTCGCGGGTCACCCGTGAAATCCTGGTCAACGCCAAGGCGGACTGGGTGATCGCCGGCTGGAACTCGGGCTTCAGCGAGGAACGCGGGATCACGCCGAAGCTGCTGGAGCAGGTCGGCATCCGGAGCTATCTGCACACCGAGACCTGCTGGGAGTATCCGGCCGCGAAGTCGGAGGTGACGCCGCTTGAGGCGCTCTACACCGACCTGCGCAATCTCGGCGACATCTTCGGCGTCCGTCAGCGGGCCGACGAACTGGTCACAGACCTCAAGGGACGCTTCGACAAGGTCCGAGCCGGAGCACCGAAGACCCCGCCCGCCAAGGTGTTCGTCTACGACTCCGGCACCGACCAGCCGTTCACCGCCGGAAAACACGCCGCTCCCAACGACATCATCGACGCCGCGGGCGGGACCAACGTCTTCCGCGACCTCCAGGACGGCTGGGGCAGCGTCGGCTGGGAAGCGGTGGTGAAGGCCGAGCCCGAGGTGATCGTCGTGGTGGACTACGCGGACCAGCCGGCGAAGGACAAGATCGCGTTCATCAAATCCGCGCCACAGCTGAAGAACACCCCCGCCGTGCGAGACAACCGGTTCCACGTCGTCTCCTACGGGGACCTCGTGAGCGGCCCGCGCAACGCGGCGGGCGCCGAATCGCTGGCCGCGTACCTGCGCTCGATCGGGCGGTGAACCCGATGTCCGCGCTGGTCCACGAACATGTCACCGACGCGATCAAGACACCGGCGTTGATCCGGCTCGAGCCGAACGTCGTGCTGATCCGCTTCGAAACCCTGAAGGTCTACGCGGCGCTCGGCGCGGTCCGGTCGCTGCTCGCGGCCGGTACCGTCCGAAAAGGACAGACGCTGATCGACAGCTCCAGCGGGATCTACGCGCTCGCGCTGGCGATGGCCTGTCATCGTTACGGTCTGCGCTGCCATATCGTCGCGTCCACCACTGTCGACCTCACCATGCGTTCGCAGCTGGAGATCCTGGGCGCGACGGTGGACCAGATGCCGCCGTCGGACGACCTCCGGCTCGACCAGCGGCGCCGTGTCGCACGCGTGCACGAACTGCTGGAACGCCATCCGGAGATGCACTGGATGCGCCAGTACCACGATCCCGTGCACTACCTGGGGTACGGCGAGGTCGCCGATCTCGTCGCCCGCGCGCTGCCGTCCGGGCCGCTCACCGTCGTCGGCAGTGTGGGCACCGGCGCGTCGACCGGCGGGATCGCGCGGTCGCTGCGCGAACGCGATCCGGACGTCCGCCTCACCGGCGTGCAGCCCTTCGGCAGTGTCACCTTCGGGAGCGAGCGGTTCACCGATCCGGACGCGATCATCGCGGGGATCGGGTCCGCCATCCCGTTCGGCAACGTCGATCACGCACTGTACGACCGGATCCACTGGCTGGACTTCGTGCACGCCATGGCCGCGACCGTCGGCCTGATGCGCGACCACGCCGTCTTCGCCGGGCTTTCCACCGGTGCCGCGTACCTCGTCGCGGGCTGGGAAGCGGCGCGGAACCCGGATCGGACGCACGTCGTGATCGGCGCCGACACCGGACATCGCTACACGGCAAGGGTTTTCGCCCGGCATCGGGAAGCGGTCGACCCGGCGGGGCTCGCGCCGCGCGAGATCGCTTCACTGGACGAACTCGCCCTGCCGTGGGCGGCGATGGACTGGAGCCGCCGCCGCTTCGGGATACCCGCGCAGCCGCTGTACCGGAAGGAGCGTGCGTCGTGACCGTCGTCCTGTTGGAAGCCTTGACGTTCGGCCTGGGCAGGCTGGCCGACGCAGCGGCGGATGCCGGGCGGAAACTGGTGCTGTTCACCGGAAACCGCGACATCTACCGGTACGAACTCGGCACCCTCGGGCCGGGCAGGGTCGAGGTCGTCGACATCGACACCACCGACATCGCGGCCTGCGAAGCGGCGTTGCGGGCCATCCCGGACCTCGCCGGGATCATCAACTCGACCGACACCTGGGCGCTTCCCGGCGCGGAACTCACCGCCCGGCTGAGCCTGCCCGGCCCCGACGCGGCCGCCGTCCGTGTCTTGCGGGACAAGGGTGCCGTGCGCGATCTGCTGTACGAACACGGGCTCACCCGGGGCAGGCCGGTACCCGTCATGGTCGCCGAGGAGCTCGAGTTTCCCTTGGTGGTCAAGGATTCTTCGGGAACGTCGTCACGCGGGGTGTGGCTCGTTCGTGACCAGGACGAACTCGAGCGAGCCAGGCTGGAGGCGAAGGAAACGCCGCTCAAGGGCCATCTGATCGCGGAACCGTACTTCGCCGGCCCGCTCTACAGCGCGGAAACCGTCACCTGGCAAGGAAGGACGCGGCTGCTCGGGATCCTCTCCCGTCAGCTGTCACCCGAACCCGTGCGACGCGAGGAGGCCGCCGCGTTCCCGGTGGCGTTCCCCGAGGCCGAATACGCCGGACTGGCCGACTGGATCGGGCGGGTGCTCAAGGCCGCCGGACACGAGCAAGGCTTCGCGCACACCGAATTCGTGCTCACCGCCGACGGGCCGGAGGTCGTCGAGATCAACATCCGGATCGGCGGGGCGATGCTCGGCGAGGCGCTGTGCCGGTCCTTGGACACCAACGTGTATTCCGCGATGATCGACATGGCGCTGGGCGAGGAACCCGCTTTGCTGACCCAGGAGGTCGGTGGGGGACCGGGGATCGGGTTCGTCCTGGCGTACCCGGCCGTGGAAGGTGTGCTGAAGGGTTGGTCGGGGCTCGACAGGCTGCCTGGCCTCCCGGGCGCGCCGGAGTGGTATCCGACGGCGAGCCCCGGTGACGAGATCCGGCACCTCACGGATCAGCGGTCCTGCACCGGGATCGTGCTGGCCGAAGGACCGACGGCGGAGCTGGCGCTGCATCGCGCGCTTGCCGCGGCGGGTGGGATCACGGCGGAGATCGAGTCCTGAGGGTGTCGCGAAAGCCACTTTCGAGACGCCAGGCGTCCTCAAAGTGGCTTTCGCGACACAGGGCCGGGCCCTGGAACGCGCCGATCTTGGTCACCGTCCTTGTCGCTCACGAGACGTTTGGCGTGATTCGCGTGTCCAGGCACGGAACTCGCGTGATTGAAGGCGTAACTCGCGTGATTGGAGGCGGAACTCGCCGAGGGCTGGGTCAGGAGCCGGGCACGCACTTCTTGGCGGCCGCGGCGGCGGCCGCCAAGTCCGGGGTGTCCATCTTGACGGAAGCGAAGGGATCGGTCGTCTCCGTCAGTGGTTTCTGGGCCGCTTCAAGGGCTTTGAGTCCTTGGTCCAGCGCGGCCTGTCCCTTGGACGCGTCGAGCTGTCGCTTGCCGTCGGCCGCCGCGTCCCGTGCCGCGGTGTAGCGGTCCACAATGGACTTCTTGGCGTCGTCGCCGCCGGGGACCGGTGACGGGGGCAGCGCGGCCAGCTCGCCGATGACCTTGTCCGCGAGTCCGGCGCGCACCCCGAGGTCTTCGCTCAGCCAGCTCCTCGTCACTTCGACGCCCGACGCCTGTTTGCTCGCGTGATCGTTGCTGGCCTTCACATAGCCGTACAGCGCGCCGCACATCCCGTCGAGCCACGCGACGGTCTTGGCGTCCGGAGCGGCGGGTACCGAAGACGACGGGGTGGCGGTGACTGTCACAGGTGCGGCGGCAGGCGGCGGCTCACCCGAGCAGGCCGTTATCGCGAACAGGGCCACGGCTAGGGGAACGAGCAATACTTTCGTCTTCATCGGAGACTCCGTTCGCGGTGAAGCTTCGGTCAGTGGGGAGAAGCGCAACTCTTGGCCTCGGCCGCGACGGCCATCAGGCCCGGTGTCTCGATTTTGAGCGCGGGCAGGAGATCCGGGGTGTCCGTGACGGGCTTCTGCGTGGCGTCCATCGCCGCGATCGCGGCGTCCATGGCGGCTTCGTTGCCGGACTTCTCCAGACGCTGCTTGCCCGCGGCCGCCGCGTCCCTCGCCGCGGCGTATCGGTCCACAAGGGACTTCTTCACCGCGTCACCGCCGGGAATCGGTGACGGGGGCAGCGCGGCGAGGTCGTCGACGACCTCGCCCGCGAATCCCGCGCGGATCCCGAGTTCTTCCTTCAGGGCGCCGCGGGTGACTTCGATTCCCGGCTTCTGTTTGCGTGAGTATTCGTCGTGGGCCTTCAGATAGCCGTACACCGCGCCGCACACGCCGTCGAGCCAGGCGACGGCCTTCGGATCGGGCCCGGCGGGCGACGACGGCGGCGGTGACGGCGGGGTGACGGTGACTGTCGCAGGCCCGGCGGGCGGCGGCCCACTCGAACAGGCCGAAACCGCGAACAGGGCACCCACCAGGGAAAAGAGCAGGAGTTTCGTCTTCATCGGATCTCCCTCCGGGGTGAACACGCACCGGAGGGCCCGCGGGTTGCCCTCAGTCGCAGTGCCCCATGAGCCGCGCGAGTTCGCCGGGCAACAGTGGCGGCTCCGGCAGCGGGCTCGCGGCCGTGGCCCGCATGCCGTCGAGCAGGAGCGCGAGGTGGCGGCGCCATGCCTCCGGGCGCACGGCCGCGGTCGCCTCCACGGTGCGCGCGATCCCCCAGGTCACAAAGGCCATGTCCTCGAGGGTGAAGTCGGCGCGAAGGTCACCGCTTTCCTTGGCTCGCTCGACGATCCTGGTCATGAGTTCGTAGCCGTGTTCGGGATCTTCGGTCTGCGGCGGACGCGTCGAGGCGAGTTCGTTGTAACCGCGATCGGCGGCCTGGAGTTCGCAGATCCGTTCGGCGAAGTACGTCAACCCGGCCCAGGCGTCGTCGAGGGAGAGCGCGTGTCCGGCCAGTTTCGCGACGGTCGCGGCCCGGTCGGCGAACACGGCGTTCACCAGATCCGCGCGCTGGGGGAAGTGGTTGTACAGGGTGCCGATGCTGACGCCTGCCGTCTTCGCGATCTCTTCGAGCGGGACGTCGAGGCCGCGCACCGCGTAGAGCCCTCTCGCGGCCTGCACCAGCAGGTCGCGGTTGCGCTGGGCGTCCTTCCGCAGAGGTTTGGCCATGACGCCATCGTAGTCAAGTTGAAGGGACCCTCAAGTTACGGGTATAAGTTGAGGAGAACCTCAACTTAGTTCTCCTGGAGGAGCCATGACCAAGACGTTCGCGATCTTCGGCGCCGGACCGGTGCTGGGACTTTCGCTCGCGCGTCGCTTCGGCCGCGAGGGTTTCCGTATCGCCCTCGTCGCGCGCACCACCGAGAACCTCGACGCGCTCGTCGCCGAACTCGCCAAGGACGGCATCGAAGCGAGCGGGTTCGTCGCCGACGTCTACGAGTCCGAACAGCTCGCGGCCGCCGTCACCGCCATCGGCCGCATCGACGCGCTGGCGTTCAATCCCGGCGGCGGGACCATGGGAGAGGGCATCGTGCCGGTGCTCGACGTGGATCCGGAGAACCTCCGGCTCGTCCTCGACCGCTTCCTGGTGTCCGCGGTGGCGCTGGTGCGGGCCGTACTGCCGGGCATGACCGAACGTGGCGACGGCGCGATCCTGTTCACCGCCGGGCAATCCGGTCTGCACCCGGCGCCCTTCCTCGGCAACGCCGGCATGGCGCAGGCCGCGCTGCGGAACTACTTCCACAACCTGAACGCCGTGCTCGCCGAGAAGGGCGTCTACGCCGGAGCCGTCAACGTCGGCGCGTTGATCGAGGGCAGTGTTCCGCATCGGGTGCTCACCTCGAGCCCGCTGGACTTCGAGCCCGAGGTGATCCATCCCGATGTCTTCGCCGACGCCTTCTGGAAGCTCTACGAGACGCGCGAAGCTCCCGAAGCGCTGGTCGGTTCGTTCGGGAGGTGACCTACTTTTCGATGGCGTAGGCCTCGATCTCGACCTTCATCTTCGGGTCGAGCAACGCCGAGACCTCGACCATCGTGGCCGCGGGAAGCACGTCGCCGAAGGCTTCGCGGTGCGCCCGCGCCACGAGTTCGGCGTCCTTGATGTCGGTCACGTAGGTGACCGTGCGGACCACCGCGACCAGACTCGAACCGGCGTCCCGCAGCGCGGTCTCGATGATCGAAAGCACGGCCGTCGCCTGCTCGTACGCGTCGCCCGAACGGGCGGGTTCCCGTGCCGTCGTCCCGGAAACGTGGATGTGCTCGCCGACGCGCACAGCCCGGCTGTAGCCGAAGACCCGCTCGAAGTCCCCGCCGGAGGAGATGTTCACCCGTTCAGTCATGGACCGAACGAAAGCACGAAACGGCCCCGTACCGAAACCGGTACGGGGCCGCCGATACCTACTTCTCTTCCTTGTCCTCCGGCGGCTTCTCGTTCACGGCGGGCGGGATGGCCTTCGTCAGTTCGACGATGGTCTTCCCGGCCATGCCCGAAGCGCCGTAGGTCGGGTCGCTGAGGATCTTGGTCGTCTTCTCGATCGCGTCCGCCACCTTCGGGAACCTCTTGTGCAGGTCGCCGATCGGGAAGCTGTTCCAGTAGTCGAACCGCTTCAAGATGTCCGCCGCCTCGGGGCGCCCCTCCAGCACCTTCGTCAGCTTCTCGCGCACGACCCGGAGGGGCATGTCGCTGAGCTTTTCCCGAGGGGGCTTGGGTGTGGCTTCCGGAGTGGTGTCGGACGGTTTGGTGGGCGGGGCTTCGATCGGCTTCTTGCCGCCGGGCATCGGCGTCCCGCCGGCGGGTTTCGGCTTGGGCAGCGTGACCTTGCCGCCGCCGAGGGTCAGCTTCACGACGTCGTCCGCCGCCCCGCGCGTCTTGGCCAGGATCTTGATCATCTCGGCGAGCTTCTTGGCCGTGTCGGCGATCTGCTTGGCGATCTTGGCGATCGCCACCCCGACCGTGGTCATGATGGAGGCGATCGCCGCGATGATCGAACCGCCGAAGGTGACCGGCGCCAGCGCCACCGCCACGATCGCGGCCTTGAGGATGCCCGCCAGCGTCATGGCGATGATGTCGCGGACGATGCCGCGGACCGCGCCGATGACGGCACCGGCGATCCCCATCTGCTTGCCCGCGAAATTGACGTACTCGGCGAGCGCGTCGATCTGGGCGGCGACGCCCTCCATGTCGGCACGGAACTTGTCGGCGGCCTCGCCGTCCCACTTCTCCATGAACTTCTTGGTGGCGGCCGCGTGGTCCTCCGACCACTCCTTCACGACCTTGCCCTCGTTGTAGATCGCCGTTTTGGCCGCCTCGATGCCCTTCGGGTCACCCATCAGGAAGTCCAGCGGCCAGCGGAAGATGACGATGTGCTCGATCAGCCAGCCGATTCCGGCGGTGAGCAGCGACCCGATCGGGTCGACGACCATGCCGAGGACCTCGATCGCCATCCCCGCCGAGGCCAGCCCGATGCTGAGGCTGTCGCCGTCGTCGACGGCCTTCTTCAGTGAGAACGCGGAATCGAAGAAGCCCGCGCCCGCGGTGTCCCCGCTGCCCGCGAGGAAGCTGCGGTTCTCGTCCTTGAAGTCGTCGGCCTTGGTGCCGCTGCCGTTGCCGAAGTCGTTCGGGCGGTATTCGTCGCTCACTTGACCTTCACCTCGTCGATGCCCTTACCGGCGTCGGTGATCAGCTTCTCCGCCTCCTGCTCGTTGGCGTCGTACTTCTTCGCGGCCTCGCGCACCCTGTCCGAGAACTCCTGCACGTTCTCCGAGTACTTGTTCAGGTGGTCCCGCGCCTTCCCGCAGTGCATGCTCGCGCCGGCGCCGTAGATCTGGCCGCCGAAGATGCCGAAGATGCCCGGGTCGGCCACACAGCTGCCCACCATGCCGGCGCTCTTCCGCAGCGCGTCCTCGAGTTTGTCGAGGTGACCGGCGAACTCGTTCAGGGCTTCCGTCTTGACACCGAATCCGCTCACCACGGGCTCATTTCATCGTCGTCGGGGGTGGCCGGTCGCCGGGGTCGCGGCGCCGGGGGGTTCGGCGGCCGCACGGGACGGCCGGGCTGAGGCGGCATCGGGGGGCCTGCCTGCGGCGGGGGCGGCGGCCGGAAGCCCGCCTGCGGCCGCGGGTCCTCGTGGTGCGCCTCGGGAGCCCACTTGTCCTGCTCGGGACTCTCCGGGGCGTCTTCCTCGTCCTCGACCTTCGGCAGGAACGTGCGGACCAGCTCGGCGGCCTCGTCGTTGCCGTTGATCTCGGTGTACGACTCCGTGACCTTCTCCACGGTCTTGCGCTGGGCCTCGCGCACCGTCTGCATGACCAGGGAGGAGAGCCGCGCGGGTCCCAGCGCGGTGGCCCGGTTGCCGAACTCGATCGCGCTCAGCGAGCCGTTGGCCTCGACCGTCACCGTCACCGAGCCGTCGGGGGACCGCACCGTGGACGCGGAAGAGGTGAACGCGGCCGTCAGGGCTTCGGCTTTTTCCTGGAGTTTCTTTGCCTCTCGCTCCAAAAGGAGCGCGAAGTCCTCACCTGCGTCGAAATTGGGTTGCATGCGTCGCCTTGGCTCGGTTCGGATGGGGCACGATCGGAGAGAGTGCGAGGTCGACGAGGCGCTCTGCGGAACTGCCCGAGATCGTCACGTATCGTTACCACCGCGCGGGCGTTCGGACAACCCGGATGATCAGGTATTGCCCGAAAGGTCCTCCGGTGGTGGTGGTTCGGGCCAGAGCCTGGAAGAGGAACCGCGATGGAAACCGGACCGATCGTGCGGGACGCCGATCGAGACGACGTCATGGCCATCTGCCGCTTCGGCGAGGAGCACGTCCAATCCCACTACACGCCGCTGATCGGCGAAGAAGCCGCTGCCCTGCAGGTGCGGATGTGGTGGAACGAGACGAACGTCGCGGGCGCCGTTGCCCGCGGTTCGGTGGTGGTCGCCGACGACGGCGGGCATCTGGTGGGTGTCGGACAGCGCGGACTCGACGGTGCGGAGCACGTGATCTACAAGCTGTACGTGCACCCTCGTCATCGAGGTGGCGGGCTGGGCAGGCAGCTGCTCGACGTCCTCATCGGACAGTTGCCGCCGGGCACCGAACGGTTGTACATCGAGCATTTCGTGGCCAACGAACGCGCGGCAGCCTTCTACGAGCGCGAGGGTTTCAGGGTGGAGCGGATCGACGCTCGGCTCGGTGTGGTCTGGCGAGTCCGCGATCTTCGCTAGCGGAGGTTCCGGGTCAGGGGTCCGTCGAGCCAGCGATCGACCTGGCGCTGACCCCGCAGCCGGACGACGACGAGGTCCGGATACCGGTTCTCGGCGATGACCCTGTGCACGCGAGCGCGCATGATCGGGTGGTAGCGCCAGGCGAGCTTGACGATGTGGTCGCCGTCGGTGAAGAACGTGTACAGCGGGCCTTCGACGTTGCCGCCGGCGATCTTCGAGCCGCGCCCCACACGACGTTTCAGCGTCCGGACGACCGTGCGTGCCACGGTCAGGGCACGGGGATGATCGAGCCAGACGAGGACGTCCAACCGCTCGGTCATCCGCTCCCGGACCTCTTCGCCCTGCCATTCGATGGCCCACTCGTCGCCGGTGAGGAATTCCAGGACGTCGGCCTGCCAGGTCTCCCGCACCGTCCAGCCCGGTGCGTGGAAAAAGGACTCGAACTCGACGAACGGCAACTCCATGCGCTCGCACAGGGTTCGCGCCAGCGTCGACTTGCCGGATCCGGCGGGGCCCGCCACCGCGACCCGCCGGATCCGGCGTCCGGGAAGAGCGTCGTCCGGCCCGATGATCCGCATCCGGGGGAGTTTATCGGGGGGCGTCTTCGCTACCGCTTTTCGGCGGCCGTCTTGAGATCCTTCAGCCAGATTTCGAGGCCCTGTCCCAGCATCTCGGTGGAGTTGGGCACGTCCTTGTCGACCTGCGGGCCGGTGTGGCTCTCTTCGGTGCGGACGATGACGCCGCCGGGGACCTTGACGAAGGTCCAGACGTGGACGCCGTCGATGTGCATGCCGCCGGGGCCGTCGAGGGGGCCGGTCCAGCGGATGCACTTGCCGGGCTGGAGCTGCCGGACGGTGGACACGATGGTCACGTCACCGGGCGGGTAGGGCATGCCGGGCGGGACGGAAATCGTCCACTGGAACCGGGAATGCTTGCGGAACGGGCCGTGGTCCAGGCGTTTCATGGTGACGGGGAGGACGGGGTTCTGCCACGACGGCCAAGCCTCCACGTCGGTCTGCAGGTTCCAGACGGTGCGCGGCGGCGCCTTGATGAAGGTTTCGGTCCGGTAGTGCACCTTGGCGGCGCGGTCGATGCCTTTTCCTTGACAGGTAAGGGAAGTCGGTTTGTGGCCGTGAGCTTGGGCAGGCGTTGTGGCGCCGACGACGCCGGCGAGGGCCAGCGGAACCGTGAGCAGGGCGGCGCGGGTGGCGAGTCGACGGCTTGAGGTGCCGAACATGATCCTTCTCCCTCTGTTCGCGAGCCGCTCGGTTAGCGGCTATCGCTATAGTTAGAAGCTATAGCGAGACGGTGGATAACGTCAAGAAGGAAAGTGAGAGGGTCTAACGCTGTGAGAGTTTCGGCTCCAGTCACGCGAGTTTCGCGTCCAGGCACAGGGAACGTCGGGCCGGCCGAGCGCGCCGTCCCGGCGGTCACCTCGGCGGGTAGTGAGGGCTCCTTCCCTGCCCGCGGGGGCAGGGTCTCGGCAAAGTCGCATAACTGCTGGTGAATGAGTGGCGGGTGACGATTCGGATTCTGATGACAGGGGCCCGTCACAGTGGCCGGACACCTTCTCGACCGTCCACAGGGGACCCTTTCCAGGTGGCAGTGTCTGATTCGGGCGTTTTGTGAAGGGGTCGCGAGTGGCAAGTGTCGTTCTGGTGAGCCTCGTCTTGGGTGCGTACTGCGTGACCTGCGGCGCTTCTTGCGTGATGCCTGGTTTGAAGTACATGAAGGTCCCCTTCCTGTACTTAGGCGCAAGGATGGGGTCTTTCACGCGCTGTCGCAGTGGCGCTGAGGCTCACGGGGGCGTTCCTGTCCGGCCCCGGTGTGTCGTGAAGGGCCCCTTTGAGACCTTCAACGTCTCAAAGGGGCCCTTCACGACATCCCCACGACCGCGAAAGCTCACGTGAGCGCCTCTGACCGGAGTCCTTCACGGACCGGCCTGGCATCAACCGCAGCCGGAACCATGTAGGTACCTAAGACACCCTTGGCTCTAACGACACTTGCCACTCGCGACCCCCCATTGAGAACCGCGCATCTAGCCATCAATCAGACATTTCACCGCTCGAAAGTGTCCCTTGTGGACGCTCGGGGCTTGACGCGTGCCTCGAGTAGCTCGCGACCTTCAGGGTGGGCAAGGAGGCCTTCACGGACAGGCGTACGGGACCCGGTCAGACCCAGCCGATCCGCTCGTAGAACGGCGTGATCCACGCTCGGAACCGCTCCCCGTGGACCTCCTGGGCGGCGGCCACGATGGCGTCCGGGTCTTCGGCCGGTGTCAGGCCCCGATCCTGGAGCCACTTGACGAACTCTTCGTGCGAGCCGCTGTGGTCGTCGTCTTCCTCGCGGAAGTAGTCGGCCGAGTCGTGGTCGACCATGACCTCACCGTCGTAGCCCAGCAGCCGCAGGAAATCCCGGAAGTCGCGGGCGACGACCTGCTCGCCGCCCTCGTCGCCGAAGACCACGACGGGCGAGAGGGCGAGATCCGTCTCGTCGCCGGTTCGCCAGATCGCGTATGTCGAGCCGCTCCCGTTCGCCTGGGCGAAGGGAATCACGCGCGACAGGAACTCCGGGTCGTCCAGCTCCTTGGGGAAACGGTCCTTGTCGTCGTAGTCGTACAGCTCGAAGCCATCGGCGATGAAGTCGCCGGCCGAGTCGTAGAGGTCCTTCAGCTCGTTCAGGACGGGGATCGGTGAGTACACGCCAGGCAGCATAAGCGAGTCAGAAGTCCGTGAAGGCCTCCTTGAGGGATCTGGATCCCTCAAGGAGGCGAACTCACGTGATTGGGGACGGAACTCGCGTGATTGGAGGCGGAACTCGCGTGATTGGGGACGGAACTCACGTGATTGGAGGCGGAACTCAGGTCGAGCGGCCAAGGAAGGCGAGGAACCGGGCCTGGGCGTCGGCGTCCGCGGGTGGTTTCAGCCGGGGGCCGAAGGTGCCCGGCGTGCGGCTGATGATCAGCCGGGCGAGCGAGAACGACGGCGCGATGAGGTCGGGTTCCATGCGCACGTCCACGCCGAGGGCGGAGCCGATGTCCCAGGTGTGGACCAGGGTGTCGAAGGTCAGCAAGGCCAGGTAGTCGGTGACCGTCGCATCGGGACGGTTGGCCACGTACCACGCCGGGGCCGGCCGGTCGAGTATCTCGCCGGTGACGACGGCGTCGGTCGCGGAGCGTGTCGCGCGCCATGCGGCGAGCGGGTCGTCACCGGCCAGTTCGCCGGGCTTCTCGGAGCCCGCGGGCCCGTTCTCCACCGCGAATTCCTGGCCGCCCGCGTGCTGCCGCAGCACCTCCAGACCCCAGATGACGTGACCTGTCACGTCTCGCACCGTCCAGTGTTCGCAGGCCGACGCCGTGTGCCACCGGTCTTCCGGCACGGCCGCGAGCACGGCGTCGAAGGCGTCTTGTGTCCGCCGGTAGCGGTCCGCGATTTCGTTCATGGGCACCTCATTTCAGCGTCGCGTCGATGGCGGCCATCAGCTGTTCGGGTCCCGGCACCAAGGCCTTGTCGAGCGCGAGGGCATACGGGATGACGGTGCCGTCCGGGCGGCACACCCGCCTCGGCGGTGCCACCAGGTCGAACTCCTCGGCCGCCGTCGCGACGATCTCCGCCCCGAGCCCGCACATGCGGTTCGAGTCGTCGATCACGACCAGGCGCCCGGTCTTGTCGACCGATTTGCGGAGGCATTCCCAATCGAAGGGGTACACCGTCCGTGGGTCGATGATCTCGATTTCGGCCCGGCCGCCGAGGCTCTCGGCGACCTCGATCGCCGTACCGACGTGCTGGCCGACCGCCACCACCGTCAGGTCGCCACCCTCCCGGACGACGTTCGCCTCGCCCAGCGGGACGATGTCCTCTTCGCCCGCGTAGACCACATCCGTCGCCCCCAGCAACGACGACGGGGCGAACACGGCGACCGGGTCGGGATCCTGGATCGCCGACCGCAGCAGCCCGTACGCGTCCGCGGGCAGGCCGGGGACGACCGTTTTGATCCCCGCGTGAGCGAGCAGGCTGTACGGGTTGTCCGAATGCTGGCCCGCCCAGCCGAACCGCGAACCCGAACCGGACACCAGGTAGGTGACGGGGATCTGCACCTGCCCGCCGGTCATCAGGGAGAACTTGTGGGCCTGGTTCACGATCTGCTCGAACACCAGGTAGATCAGCGAGGAGATCTGGAATTCGATCACGGGCTTCTTGCCCGCCATCGCCGCGCCGGTCCCGAAACTGGTGAAAGCCTGTTCGGACAACGGCGTGTCCAGCACTCGCTCCGGGCCGAACCGGGGCAGCAGCCCCGACGTGACCCCGCTCGCGCCGACGCCGACGTCCTCGCCGAGCAGGAACACGTCTTCGTCGGCCGCCATCTCGGCGTGCAGGGCGAGGTTCATCGCGTGCATGTAGCCGAAGTTCGACGGGGAAGGCAGCTCGCTCACAGGATCACCCCAGGCCGGACGGCGGTCGTTCCCGCGTACAGGTACATCAATGCGTCCTTCGGATCGGGCGACGGGGCGTTCCTCGCGAACTCGACCGCCTCGTCGATTTCGTTCTTCACAGCGGCGTCGATCTCGGCGACGACGTCATCGCCCAGCAGGCTTCCCAGCAGAGGAATCGGATCCCGCTCGCGCCACCGGGCCACTTCCTCGGGATCGCGGAACTCGACGCCCAAGAGTTCGAGCACGGAGTGATGCCCGAAGAACCGGTACGTCTGGCATTCCAGGAACGCCGGGCCACGGCCCGCGCGACACCCTTCGACCAGTTCCGCCGCGGCCTCCTCCACCGCCTCGACGTCCATGCCGTCGACCGTGCGCGCGACCATCCCGAAGCCTTCCGCGCGCCGTGCCGCGCCGCCCGCGAGCCCCGATTCGAGTTTGAGGCTCGTCGCGTACATGTTGTTCTCGCAGACGAACAGCACCGGCAGCGACCAGATCGCGGCCAGGTTGAAGGCTTCCAGCAGGACACCTTGGCTCATCGCCCCGTCGCCGAAGAAGCTGACGACGACCTCCGCGTTCCCGCGGGACTTGGCGGCCCAGGCGGCGCCGGAGGCGATCGCCCCGCCGGCACCGACGATCCCGTTGGCGCCCAGGATGCCCAGCTTCATGTCCGCGGCGTGCATCGACCCGCCGCGGCCCTTGTTGAAGCCTTCGAGGGTGCCGAGGAGTTCGGCCAGCAGACGGCGCGGATCGGCGCCCTTCGCCAGCACGTGCCCGTGTCCCCGGTGCGTGCTGGTGATGAAGTCCCGGTCGGTCAGGTTCGCGCAGATGCCCACGGCGACCGCTTCCTGCCCGATGTACGGGTGGATGCCGCCGTCGATCTCACCGGCGATGGCCATCGCCAGGCAGCGCTCTTCGAACTCCCGGATCTGTTTCATGGACCGGTACAGGGCCATCCGGTTTTCACTGGTCATTTTCGCGACAGCCCTTCTGCGGAAGTCGAGACGAGCATTCGGTCGACGTAACGAAGCAGCGCGTCGTCGTCGGGACTCGGCACGACGATCGGTTCGAACTCACTGCTCGGCCGTCCGGTGGGAGAAGCGGATCCGAAAAGCAACCTCAGGATGGCGTGCTCCTCGGGGGAATGGGCTTCGAGCGACGAAAGCCAGTCCGGCACCGGCCGGACGCCGATCTCCGTGCCGGTGCTCCGCAGGAGTTCGACCAGATGGGTGAGCCGCATCGGTCGTCGGCTCGCCAGCACGAACCGGCTGCCGTCCTGCTGCTGCTCCATGCCGAGCCGCGCGAGTGTGCCCGCCGTTTCGTCCACGGCGATCCACGGTTCCTCGATCTCGGTGTCGGGTGCGCAGCCGAGTTCGAGGATGATCCGCAGCACCCGCAGCATGATGTCGCGTGTGTTGCCCTGTCCGGTGCGCGAGTCGCCGACGATCCGGGGCAGCCGGTAGATCGCCGCCGGCATCCCACGCTCGTGCGCGGCGGTGATCAGCTGCTCCGCATGCGACTTGGTCTCCGCGTAACCGCTGCGGGAACCGTTTTCCTCGCCGGCGGAGATGGTCGACACGAACTGAAGCCGCTTGAGCCGGGTGGTCGCCGCGAGCCGGATCAGTTCGCGGGTGCCGTCCACGTTGGCGCCTGCGAGCTGTTCGTAACTGGAGAGCGCGTCGACCCGTGCGCCGTTGTGGCAGATCAGGTCGATCTCGCCTGCCAGCCGCGCGAAGGTCTCGGCGGTGAGCCCGAGTCCCGGCGCGGCGAGATCACCGGGGACGACGGTGATCCGCTCGTGGTCGACCTCGTCCCACAGGCCGTAGCGGTCCAGGTTCTCGCGCAGCCGATGCCATCCCGACGCTTCGTCGGCCGCGCGGACGAGACAGTGCACGCGCACGTTCTTCCGCGCCAGCAACTCGCGGACCAGGTACGCCCCGACGAAGCCGGTGGCCCCGGTGAGCAGGATCTCCGAAGTGCCGGACTCGCGTGGTGGCAGCTGGTCCGGGAGGACGCCGCGCAGGACGGCCGCGGGATCGAACGAGCGGGCATCGGTCCGCCGCTCACCGTTGATCTCTTCGGCCAGCTTCGCGATCGTGGGCCGCTCGAACAGCGTCCGCAACGGCAGGTCGATCCGGAGGGTTTCCCCGATCCGGACGGCGAGTTGCGCGGCCTTCAGCGAGTGCCCGCCGACGTCGAAGAAGCTTTCGTCCCTGCCGACGGTTTCGCGGCCGAGGACCTGCGCCCAGATCGCCGCCAGCTTCTCCTCGGTCGGGTTGCGCGGGGGAGCGGTGTCGTCCGCCCGGGTTTCGCCCTCGGGTTCCGGTAGCGCCCGGACATCCAGCTTTCCGTTGATGGTCAACGGGAGTTCGGGAAGCGACACGAACGTCGCGGGCACCATGTACTCCGGCAGCACGCTTCGCAGGCGAGTACGCAGAGCGGTGTCGTCGAGAACGTCCGGCACCTTGACATACGCGACGAGCCTCTTCTGCCCGGCGCCGTCTTCACGGGCGATGACAGCGGCCTGCGAAATGTCCTCAGTGGACAGAAGGGCGGCTTCGATCTCGCGGGGTTCGATGCGGAAGCCGCGGATCTTGACCTGGTCGTCGACGCGGCCGAGGTACTCGATGTCGCCGTCGGCGTTGTGGCGGACGATGTCCCCGGTCCGGTACAGCCGGTCGCTGGTGGTGTCGTGGCGATTGGGGACGAACTGCTCCTCGGTGAGCTCCGGCTGTCCTCGATAGCCCCGTGCGACACCGGGTCCGGCCACGTGGAGTTCTCCCGGCACTCCGATCGGTGCGAGCTCGCCGCGCTCGTCGAGGACGTACACACGCGTGTTGCCGAGCGGACGGCCGATGGGGATTCCGGTGACGTCCTCGGGAACAGGCGAGGGGATCGGGTGACACGTGGCGAACGTGGTGCATTCGGTGGGGCCGTAGCCGTTGAAGAGCCGCGTACCGGGAAGTGCGGCGACGGCGCGGCGGATATGGGTGACCGACAGCGCCTCGCCGCCCACGAGCAGACGGCGGAGCCCGCTCAGCGCCGAGGTGTCCTCGTCGACGATGTGGTTGAACAACGACGAGGTCAGCCACGCCGTGCTGATCCGGTGCCGGGTGATCGCGTTCGCGAGCGGCCGGGCGGTGAGCACCCGTTCGGTCGAGATGACGCAGGTGGCGCCGGTGAGGAGGGCACCCCAGATTTCGAATGTGGCGGCGTCGAAGGAGATCGCCGAGGCGTGCAGGACCACTTCGTCCGGGCCGAGGACGCCCTCCGGCAGCCCGGTGACGAGCCGGATGATCGACCGGTGCTCGATTTCGACGCCTTTCGGGCGTCCGGTCGAGCCGGAGGTGTAGATGACGTACGCGAGATCGCGCGGCCCCACTCCGGTCTCCAGCGCGGTCGCCGGCTCCTCTTCGAGGGTCGGGTCGCCGATCAGCTCGGTCGCGATCACCAGCCGCGCTCCGCCGTCGGTGAGCAGAAGCCGTTGGCGTTCCTCGGGATACTCGGGGTCGATCGGCAGGTACGCGGCGCCGGTCTTGAGGATCGCGAGCAGAGCGGTGATCAGCCCGATCGAGCGGGGCAGGCAGACGCCGATGACCGTTTCCGGTCCGGCGCCCAGCGTGCGCAACCGGTGTGCGAGGCGGGTGGACCGGATGTCGAGTTCGGCGTAGGTCAGGGAATCGTCACCGCAGACCAGGGCTGTCGCTTGTGGACGGGCGCGGACCTGCTCGGCGAACACCGCGGGCACGGTCGCCCGGGACGGCAACGCCTTTGTCGTGTCGTTCCAGTCATCCGTCAGCAGGCGGAGCTCGGAATCGCCCATCATCGACCACGCCGAAAGCGGCTGCTCCGGTTCGGCGACGACGGACGCGAGCAGCTGCCGGAAGTGCCCGGTGAAGCGTTCGATCGTGACCCGGTCGAACAGCTCGGCGTTGTAGTCGATCCGCGCTTCCAGCACGCCGCCGGAGTCCGCGACCCGGCATTCGAGATCGAACGGTTCCGCTTTCGTGCCGACCGGCGAGACGTCCGGCGACGGCCCGTCCACCAGCCGGAACACGACCTGGGTGAGCGGAGTGCGGCTGAAGTCCCGTCTGGGCGCCAGTTCCTCGACGAGGCGCTCGAAGGGGATGTCCGGGTTCGCGTACGCGCCGAGCGTGGTTTCCCGTACACGGCCCAGCAGCTCCGCGAAGGTGGGATCGCCGGAAAGATCGGTGCGCAGCACCAGCATCTTGGCGTCGAACCCGGTCTGCGGCTCGGTCGTCGGCACTCCGACCGTCACGTCCGTGGTGCGCGCGTAGCGGGACAGGACGACGTCGAAGGTCGCCAGCAGCGTCATGAACGGCGTGACGCCGTGACGACCGCTCACTTCGCGGAGGCTCTCGGCGACGCCGGGATCCACGGTGAAGGGGAGCGAGTCGCCGCGGTAGGCCGCCATCGGCGGGCGTGCGCGATCCGTCGGCAGTTCCAAGGCCGCGGGTACGTCGTCGAGCTGTTTCCGCCAGTAGTCCAGTTGTCCGCGCAGTGCCTCGAAGATCGGCTCGTCGGGGTGTTCCAGCGTGTGTTCGACGAGCCGGACGAGCCTGCCGACGAGCCGTGTGGCGGTGGAGCGGTCGAAAAGACTGGTGCGGAACACCAGTGAACCGTGCAGTTTGCCGTCCTGCAGGTGGGTGACCAGCTCCAGATCGAACCGGGTCGCGACCCCCGCCCACGGCACGCTGGAGATCTCGCCTTCGCCGGGGGTGGGGAGCTCCCCGTTGTGCACGACCACGACGTCGAAGATCGCGTTGCGGCCCGCGTCCCGTTCGGGCCGGACCTCGGCGACCACCTGGTCGAACGGCGCCTGCTGATGCGCGTAGGCGTCGACCATCTTGGTCCGCGCCACCTTCAGCAGCTCGCGGAACGACATCGACGGGGTGATGTGCGTGCGCAGCACCACGGTGTTCACGAAGAAGCCGAGGACGTCGGCGAACCGGCGGTCGTCGCGACCGGCCAGCACCGTGCCGATCGTGACGTCCACCTGTCCCGAATGGAGGGACAACAGGGCCTGGAACACCGCGGCCATGGCACTGGAGAGGGCGCAGCGATTCCGCAGGGCGAAGGCGCTGAAAGCCTTGGTGAGCTCGGCGGGGAACTCGAAATCGACGTGGTCGCCCGCGAAGCCGGGATTACCCGTGCGCGGCCGGTCCGTCGGCAGCCGCAGCGGCTCGAAGCCGTCGAGCTCACGCCGCCAGTAGTCGAGGTGTTCCGCCACCGAACCGGTGCCGGCGCGCTGCACCGCGACGAACTCCTCGTAAGTCACGTCGAGCGGTGCGAGGGTCTCCTCCCGGTAGAGCCTGACGACGTCCTCGGTCACGATCTGGATGGACCGCCCGTCGGTGATGATGTGGTGGTTCACCAGGCACAGCACGGCCGATCCGTCGGCGCATTCGACCACCATCGCGCGTACCGGCGGTGCCGCCGCGAGGTCGAACGGTTCACTGACCAGGTCGGCCGTGTGCTTCTGCCACTCGTTCTCGCCCGGCCCCGCGGTCCGCCGCGCCACCGGGATGCGGAAGCCCGGGGTCGGTACTGCGGCGGGTGTCCCCGATCCGTCCACGACGAACCGCCAGCGGAGCACCGGATGGCGGTCGACGAGCGCGCCGAGCGCCTTGTCGAGCGCTTCGAAATCGACGCCGTCGTGGAACCGGAGGACGATCGGGATGTTGTACGCGGCGCTGGTCCGGTCGAGTTGCTGCACCAGCCACAGCCGCTCCTGTCCGAGCGACAACCTCATCGACTTCTCCTTCATCCGGCGTTCGCTCGTAGGGCGGCGACGACCTCGCGGTCCGTCGCGGCTTCGATCAGGGCCTTTTCGTCGACTTTCCCGTTGCGGGTGAGCGGGATCTCGTCGACCACCACCCAGCGGGCGGGTATCGCGTAACTCGGCAGCTGCCGTGACAAGAACGCGCGCAGGGACCGGAAATCCGTGTCCTGCCCGGGGTGCGCGACGACGGCCGCCACGAGCTGAGGGCTTTGGCCCGGCTGCCGGGCGACGACGATCACGGCGTCGCGGAGACCGGGGTGACCGGCGAGGATGGTGCCGATCTCCTCGGTCTCGATGCGGTGGCCGTCGAGTTTGATCTGTTTGTCCGCGCGGCCGAGGAAGAGCACGTCGCCGTTCGGGTCGAGCCGGACCAGATCACCCGTGCGATACAGGCGTTCGTCCACGTCCGGGGAGAAGTGGCCGAACCGCTTGCCCGTTTCGGTCTCGTCGTCGAGATAGCCGTCGGCCAAACCCGCTCCGGCCGCGTACAGTTCGCCGATCCCGCCGGGCGGCACGAGACGCGCGTTCCGGTCGAGAACGAAGACCTTGGTACCGGCGATCGGCCTGCCGATGGGCAGCGGACCGTCGATCTCCGCGCTGCCGCGCACGGTGTGCGTGGTCGTGAAGGTGGTGTTCTCGGTGGGCCCGTATCCGTTCGTGAGCACCAGGCCGGGGTACGACTCGAGGACTCGCGCCGCCGCGTCGTGGGGGACGACCTCGCCGCCGCTCAGGAGCCAGCGGAGTCCGGCGAGCGCCTGCGGCCGTGACTTGACGACCAGCCGGAACAGGCTGGCGGTCAGCCAGGCGACCGTGACTTCCCGTTCGGTGAAGAACTTTTCGAGCTTCCGGACCGTCGGAAGCCTTCCGGGGAAGGCCTCCAGCGTCGCGCCGTTGAGCAAGGTCACCCAGATCTCGTACGTCGACGCGTCGAACGCCAGCGGCGCCATCCGCAGCACCCGATCACCCGGGCGCATCTGGAGCTCCGGCGTCCGCGCCAGCCTCGTGACCGCGCGATGCGGGACGACGACCCCCTTCGGTTCGCCGGTGGAGCCCGAGGTGAACGCGATGTACGCCGTCCTTTGTGGATCTTCGCTGCTTGGCGATGGCTCGGGATCAGAGTCGATCTCCCCGCCAGGGAGCCAGGAATCGACCCGGACGAGCTCGCGCAGGACGGGATGGCCCGCCGAGGCGGCGTCGACCACCACTGCCGCGGGCGCCAGCTTGCCGACGATCCGCGCCAGCCGTGCTTCGGGCGCGTCTTCGTCGAATCCCGCGTATGCGGCGCCGGCGCGGACGATCGCGAGCAACGCCACGATCTCGCCGACGGACCGCCGGGTCGCGACGAGCACCGTGTCCCCGGGCCGGACCCCGGCCCGCCGCAGCACACCGGCGTACGCGTCGGCGGCCCGCGCGAGCTGCCCGTACGTCAGCTCGGCGCTCGCGTCGCGGACCGCGACCGCCTGCGGCCGGAGCTCGACCTGTTCCAGGAACAGGCTTTCGATGCCCGCCGGAGGCGTGTCCGCGCCGACCAGCCCGTCGAGGATGCGACGGCGTTCCGGCGCGATGCAGCGCACGTCCTCCAGCGAACCTTCGAGGGAAGTCAGCTCGTTCATCGCGGCGGCGACGTCGTCGACGAACCCGTGCTCGGAGCCTGGCACTTCGGTGACGAACCGGACCTCGCCGGAGCGCAGATCCCCGTGCAGCGAACTGAGCACGAGATCCACCGGACCGTCTTCGACGACGCCGACCGGGTGGACCGACCCCAGGAAGTCTTCGATCCGGGCCTCGTCGTCGACCCGGATCCGGATCACCCGCCCCGCGATCGAGATCGCGGCCTCGCCCGCCGCCGTCCACCGGCACAGGGTGACCGCGAACGCGGCCAGTACCAGTGCCGCGCGGCGGTACTCGGAGGGCTCGACCGCGAGCTCGGCCTTCAGCTCGTAGTGAGCGGCGAGCACATCAGGCATCGGCCTCGCTGCTCCCCGCGCGCTTGCGCTCCAGCCGGACATGGAGGTGATCGGGCCGCCGGAAGATGTGGCCCCGCTCCCGCAGCCGCCAGAAACCCGGCCGGACGCCGTCGAGCGAACCGCTGAGCCGGACGCCGCCGAACCGCTGCGACAGCCGCTCGAACAGCGTGTCGAACTCCGCCAAGGCCAGCTGGATGCCCAGGCAGGTGTGCGGGCCCGCCGAAAACGCCAGCAGCCGCTGGTCGGTCCGCTCCGGGCGCCAGGAATCCGGGTCCTCGAAGGCGTTCTCGTCGCGGCTGGCGCTGCCCAGCGAGAGCAGCAGCGCGGACCGGCGCGGGATGTCCACCCCGTGCAGGTTCAGGTCCTTGGTCGCGTACCTGAGGATGGTGTGGCTCGGCGGTTCCCACCGCAGCGTCTCGCGGACCACCTGGGTGCGGTACTCCCGGTCCGCCAACGTCGACAGGTCGACATCGTGCGCCAGGATCGCGTACATGATCTTGCCGATGGTGGCGACGCTCGTCTCGGTGCCCGCCAGCAGGAACAGTGTGGCCGTGCCCAGCATGGACTCGTCGAGCGGTTCGCCCGGCGGGAAGACGAGGTCGAGGAACGGCATGCTGTCGCCCTCACGGCGACGGGCGAGCTTGTCCTTGAGATAGTCGATCAGCTCCGCCTTGGCCGCGAGCGCCGAGTCCAGCGAGGTCGCCGGGAACTCGATCGCGCCCGCCAGCGGAAGGACCCGGGGGCGCAGCCAGGCCGCGTCCTCCGGCGGCAACCCGAACAGCCGGGTGACCATCGCGTACGGCACGCCGACCGCGACCCGCTCCATGAACTCGACGTCGACCTTGTTCTCGGCCCCCATTTCGGCCTCGATCGAGTCGAGGACCTGGTCGACCGCGGGAACGAGGATCTCCGTGCGAAGCCGCTTCACCGATCCGCCTGCGAACAGCGGCATGAACAGCTTCCGCAGATCGCGATGGCGGGGGCCGTCGGTGTCCAGCAGGGTCCGGCCGAACAGCCGCCTGCTGCTGCGCATCGGGAAGCCGCTGCCGACCTCGCGATCCGACAGCAGGTTCTGCACGTCTTCGAACCTGGTGACCAGGAAGGCGTTGAACGCCTCCGACCAGTACACCGGCTCAGAGCGCCGGAGCTCTTTGTAGATGGGCCAAGGGTCGGCGAGGAACTCGTCGGAGCTGAAGTCCAGCTTCACCGTGGTGGGGCTCATTTGTCGCCTCCGTTTCCGACCAGCTCGGTCCGGGACTTCAGCTGACGGGCGGCTTCTTCCGAGGTCAGCCGGATGGACTCGGTGGTGCCGTCGTATCCGCCGGTGAGGGCGGGCAGGACCTCGTGCGCGAGCCCCGTCAGCTGTTCGAGGGTCGCCTGATGCGAAACCCACCTGGGGACGAAGAAGTTCAGCGACACCGGGTCACCGACGCGGTCGAGGAGATCGCGGATCCGGGCGGCACAGGTCGCGGCGTCGCCGACGATGAACCCGCCCGTGTCGACGAGGTTCTGCAATGTCTTGCGGTGCGCGACGGGGGAGTCCGGGATGGGCATGCCCAAGGTGTTGCGGTACAGGCCGCGGCGCAGCGCGGAAAAGCCCTCGAGCAGTTCTTCCACGCCCGCGGCGGGGGAGTCGGCGATGTGGACGAAGACGTTGCACCGGACCCGCGTCCCGCCGGCGGACTTGTTCCGGTACGACTCCACCCGCTCGGTCAGCGCGCCGACCGGATCCGGGTCCATACCGGGCCGGATGGAGCCCCAGGGCGGTGCCACGTGGACGGTCGGGGTCGTCGCGGTGTCGGTCAGGAGCTCGATTCCGGCCGGGCTGAGCGAAGACGCGACGACGGTCTCGATGGCTCCCGCGCCCCTGAGCGGCTGGAGTTGCAGAACGGCCTTCTTCGCGGTGAACCACGGTGTCGTGGTGTTGACCGTCTCGCCGTTGAGCAGCGCTTGCACCGTCGCCAGCGCGGCCCGGAAGTGATCGCGGACCGAGGCCGGATCCACCCCGATCATTTCCATGTCGTGGACGTAGGTCCCGGTGCCGACACCCAGGATCGCCCGCCCGGCGGTGAGGTGGTCGAGCAGCACGATCCGTTCCGCGACATGCAGGGGATGGTGATACGGAAGCGGGATCACGCCGGTGGCGAAGTGGATGCGGCGCGTCTCGCGGGCCAGCGCAGCCATCAGCATCTCAGGGGAGCTGAGCGTGCTCCAGCCGCTGGAATGGTGCTCGCCGAGCCAGATCTCGTCGAAACCCAGGTCGTCGACCAGGCCGCACAGCTCGATGTCGCGCTTCAGCGACGCGTGCGGGCTGACCGAAGGGTCGTGGAAGGGAGGCAGGAAGCAGCCGAAGGCCTTGGTGTGCGTGATCACTGGAACTCCTGATCTTGGGTCCGGGGAGAGGGGCTCAGGCCGACGGGACCTGCTCCAGCAGGTAGTCGCAGAACTTGTCCACAGTGGTCAGATCCTCGTTCTCTTCGAGGTCGATGAACACGTCGAGCTTCGTCTCGATCTTCTCGATGAGCGCCAGGTACTCGATGGAGCTCATACCCGTCTCGGGGAACTCCGTGTCCGCCTCGATGGTCTGGTTTTCCAGAACGCCGCCTGCGACTTCGGACAGGAGAGAGAAAATCTGCTGACGCAATTCCGTCCGCGCGTCTTCCGCGTTCATGTGTCCCCTTTGCTGAATCCGCGCATACGGGCGCGAATGGATGAGTTCGAAAGGTGTTCCCGCCGCGATCGGGCGCGGCGGACCAGGCCGGTGGTTTCAGGCCTGTTTACGTTGGTGCGGCAGAGAAAAGCACCACAGTGTGCACTCTGCCGTTCCGCCCAGTGACTCCATTGTGTCTCGAAGCGCCCGCGATCCGCAACCGTCCCCGTCGCCGGTGTTCTTTGTTCTTCGCGGATACGTCGTGAGTGTTTTGGGTCGTTAGAGCCAAGGGTGTTTCAGATACCTACGTGGTTCCGGCTGCGGTTGATGCCAGGCCCGAGTCCGTGAAGGCCTCCTTGAGGGACCCAGGGTCCCTCAAGGAGGCCTTCACGGACTTACCACTCACGACTCCTCGGCCGCGCCACCCTGGTCACGCGGCATTGCACTTCGGACCGGATCAGCGCTTGCGTTTCTGGAGGAGTTCCGCGAACTGCCGCCAGTCCTCCGCCCGTGCGTTGGCGAGTTCGGAGATCAGTTCCAGCCGGTGTTCGGGGATGTTCCTCGCCACTTGATCCCACTCGTCGCGGTCGTTCAGATGACCGTCGAGCAACCGCACCAAGGTGCGCCCGGACTCGGTGTAGCGAATGGTGGGATCCGAGCGGAGTCGCTCCATCGCCGCTTGATTGTCGGCGCCCGGTGTCGTGCCGGGGTCGCCGGCTTCGGTCTGCCGAAGGCGTGGCCTCGCCGAGGCACGCGCCGGGGACTTGCCCTGTGTCGCCGTGGGTGACGAGTCCTCGCCGTGGCGGTGCCGATGGCGCACGTCGTGCGCCGTCGCGAGGGAAATCCCCGCGCCACGGGCGATTTCCCGGATCGAGGCGGTGGGATTGCTCGAAATCAGCTCGTGAGCGCGCCGCCGTCCTTGTGTCGGATCCAGCGCCCGGACGCGTCCGTCCCGGCCGACGTGGGCGTTCGAGTGGGGAACTTCCCCACTCGAACGACGGCGCAATTTGCCGACCGTCTTGTGCGACAGGCCCGTGACCGCCGCGATCGCGCGGTCGGACCAGTGCGGGCGGACGTCGAGGATCCGGCAGGCAGCGGTCTTGCGGTCGGCAAGGGAAAGCGGCAGACCGTGCGCGATGTTCGACTTCACCGCGAGGATGAACGCGGCCTGCTCGTCGCCGTCGAAGAACCGCGCGTTGATCACGGTGGCCTTCTTCAGTCGCGCCGCCTGCAACCGATGTGTGCCGTCGATCACTCGCATCGTGGAACGGTGCACGAGAATCGGCGGAAGCGGGGCGTCCGTTTCGGCGAGCACCCGCGCGTACGCCGGATCAACCCCCGCCGCCCTCGGGGAGTCTTCCATGGTCAACTCGTCGAGCGATACCTCGACGACCTCGCCCAGCGGTGGATCCGAGCCCGCGGAGGCCCACTCACCTTCCCTCCTGGCTGTGGGGATCTGCGTGCCGTCCGCAGTTTTCTCCTTATGCCAGTTTAACATCTTCTAGCCCCCAGAGCACTTGGTGAATGTCAAACCTTTTCCACTATTCAAGCGGTCGGGAGTGGTTGTCAAGTGCTGCGAGTCGAGCCGCGCCGGCTCACTGCTGGTCGCCTGGGTGTTCGACCACGGACTCGGCGGCTTGGTGAGTTTCGTGCGGTGTCGTTGAGTTGCTCGTTACTGTGCGTTGCCGTCGACGTCGGGTAGAACCCTTGAGAGGTAAGGCAAACTCGGCAGGGCGCCGTAAGTCGCTTGACGGGAGCACGTCGTCCGCGCAACCTGGTCTGGACCCCGGCGGGCGGAAGGAACCGCAGGAACCGGCCGAACGACGGATCGGCTGATTCGTCCGTGAATATCCCGGGGATCGGTCGTTAAATGGCGGGAGGATTCTTTCGCGCCGTTCGTTGGGTTAAGAACGAAATTGCCGTCGTCGAGCCATCGGCCTGATTCGGAGGCGGTCGAGCGAAGGCCTCACGACCACCCGTAGCGCTGACGATGGAGGATTTGGGACGTTCAGCGTCCCAAATCCTCCATCGTCGCGAAGGCACACCTAGCCGGGCGCGACACCGCCGTTGTGGCCTTGGGGCGACGGTCGCTCCAGGAGCGCGCGGTCGGGAACACCGGACCGGCGACGTCGCGCCCGAGCGCGGTCACCCGCAGGATCTCGATCTCGCGTGTGGTCAGCGGGCAGTCGTCGGTTTCCCGGGCGGCCAGCGCCAGTTCGCCGTCGATCACGCGCCGTCCGAGCGCGACGGATCGCACGGCGTTGGCCAGTTTGTCCTTGAGCAGGAAACCGTTGACCTTCGCGTCGAGCGCGCGCCGGACCGTGCCCGGGCGGCCGAGGCTGGTGAGGATCAGCGTGTGGCAGCCGGGGAGGCTTTCGCGGATCTCCATGGCAGCGGTCAGCCCGTCCTTGCCCGGCAGGTCGATGTCCATGACCGCGACGTCGGGCTGGACGGACTTCGCGGTCGGGAGGATCTGATCACCCGAAGCGACTTGGGCCACGACCTCGATGTCGGGTTCCAGGTTCAGCAGCGCGACGAGCGCACCACGGACCATGTGGATATCTTCGGCAAGCAGGATTTTCACGGCAATATCGAACGCCGCGGCGATTCCTCGGAATACGCATTCCGGTGCGGCGATCAGGGGAGGCCGGTCACGTCATTGTCCGCAGCCGGATGCCGCGACGGAATCGGCTTTCACAGCGCGTCCAGCTCCTGAGGCCAGTAGAGGGCTTTCCTGGTGAACCCGAGCAGCTCGAACTCCGAACGCGCCCAATCGATCCGGATCCGGATCGCGAGTTCGGGGGCCATGGTCAGCAGGAACCGATCGGGGCCGCCGCCGACCTTGAAAACGCCGTAGGTCAGGAACGCGGATCCGTCGCAGATGGCGAACAACGCGGTGAAAATCGTCGTGCGTTCGCTTTCCGGAATCGAATCCAGCAATTCCAGCCCGCCGGTCAGCTCCAGCCGCACCGCCATCCGAGCCTCCTCACCGAACCGGCTCCCAGCATGGCGGATTCCGGCGGCGGAGGGCGTCTCGCATCCTGCGCCGGACGAGCCGAACATGCCGAAGGGGACGCCCCACGCGGGACGTCCCCTCCAACCGAGGAGCCTAGGCCTGTTGGTAGCGCTTGAGGTACTCGCCGGTCAGCGAGCTCTCCGCGGTCAGGAGCTTCTCGGGTGGGCCGGTGAAGACGATCTCGCCGCCGTTCTTGCCGCCGCCGGGGCCGAGGTCGATGATCCAGTCGGCCTGTTCGATCACCGCCAGGTTGTGCTCGATCACCACCACCGTGTTCCCCGCGTCGACCATGCCGTTGAGCAGGCCCAGCAGCATGTCGATGTCGGTCATGTGCAGGCCGGTGGTCGGCTCGTCGAGGATGTAGACGTTGCCGCCGCCGGAAAGCCGGTCCGCCAGCTTGATCCGCTGGCGTTCACCACCGGACAGCGTGCTCAGCGCCTGCCCCAGCCCGAGGTACCCGAGCCCGGTCTCGATCAGCGCGTTCACCTTCGCCAGCACCGGCGTCTCGGTGAAGTACTCCGCCGCCTGCTCGGCCGACAGCTCCAGCACGTCGGCGATCGACTTGCCGCGCAGCTTGTGCGCGAGCACCTCGTCCTTGAACCGCCGCCCGTCACAGCTTTCGCAGTGCGTCGTGATCGGGTCCATATAGGACACTTCGGTGATCAGCACGCCGCGCCCCTGGCATTCCTCGCAGGCGCCCTGGGAGTTGAAGCTGAACAACGCCGCGTTCGCGCCGCTCGCCTTCGCGAAGAGCTTGCGCACCGGGTCCATCAGGCCGAGGTACGTCGCCGGCGTCGATCGGGAGGACGCCGCGATCGCCGTCTGGTCCACGAAGATCGCGTCCGGATGCGCCTCGCGGAAGACACCGGAGATCAACGAGCTCTTGCCCGAACCCGCGACACCGGTGACCGCGGTGAGCACACCGGTCGGGATGTCGACCGAGACGTTCTTCAGGTTGTGCAGTGAAGCCCGCTTGATCGGCAGCTTTCCCTTGGCAGGCCGCGGATCCGTCTTGACGACACCGGCGCGTGCCAGCCCGGCCCCGGTCAGCGTCTTGCCGGCGCGCAGCTGCCGGTACGTCCCCTGGAAGACGACCTCGCCACCGTGCACGCCCGCACGCGGCCCGATTTCGACCACGTGGTCGGCGATCTCGATGACGTCCGGGTCGTGTTCGACCACCAGGATCGTGTTTCCCTTGTCCCGCAACGCCCGCAGCAGGTCATTGAGCCTGCCGACGTCACGGGGGTGCAGGCCGACGCTGGGCTCGTCGAAGATGTACGTCAGCCCGGTCAGGTCGCTGCCAAGGTGCTTGACCAGCTTGAGCCGCTGCCCTTCACCGCCGGACAGCGACGTCGTCGCGCGGTCCAGCGAAAGGTAGCCGAGGCCGATCGCCTCGATACGCTCGAGCGCGGCCAGCACCCCTTGCGCCATCGCGCTGGTCTGCTTGTCCTTGATGGACCGGATCAGCTCGATCAGATCGGTGATCTGCAGTTCGCACCACTGCGCGATGTTCTTGCCCGCCAGTTTGGTCGCCAGCGCCGCCTCGCTCAGCCGTCCGCCGCGGCAGGCCGGGCAAGGTCCCTCGGTGATGAACTTCTCCGCCTGGGCGCGGGTCTTCTCGCTCATCGACCCGGTGTCGCGTTTGAGGTGGCGGCGGGTGAAGTTCGCGACCAGTCCCTCGAATGTCAGTGTCTGCGTCTTGCCGTTCTTGAAGGTGAGCTGGACCTTGCCCTCCTTGCCGTGCAGAAGGGTGTCCATCTCCTTCGCGGTGTACTTGTTGAGCTTCTTGGCCGGGTTGATGGCGTCGTGGTTGGCGTAGAACTGCCAGCCTGGGCTGCCGACCGGGTAGCCCGGCACCAGGATCGCGCCCTCGTCGAGCGACTTCGTCATGTCGAGCATCAGCTCGGGGTCCGGACGCAGCGCGCGCCCGATGCCCTCGCAGTCGGGACACATCCCGTTGGGGTCGTTGAAGGAGTACAGCGAAGGGTTGCCCGCGCTGGGCTTTCCCTGACGCGAGAACAACACCCGCAGCAGCGGATGGATGTCGGCGACCGTGCCGACCGTCGAACGGGCGTTCCCGCCGAGCGGGCGCTGGTCGACAACGACCGGGGTGGTCAGGTTCTCGATGCTGTCCACATGCGGTCGTTCGTGTTTGGGCAGCTGGTTGCGGATGAACCAGGGGAAGGTGGCGTTCAGCTGACGCTGCGCCTCGACGGCGATCGTGTCGAAGACGACGGAGGACTTCCCGGAACCCGACACCCCGACGAAAACCGTGATCTGGTTCTTCGGGAGCTCGAGGGAGACATCCTTCAGATTGTTCTCGTGAGCGCCGGTGACGCGGATTCCCTCACCCGCCGGTTGCTTGGTCTTGCGGGCTGCGGCAGTCACAGAAGGTCCTTTCCTCGCCGTCGCGCGTGAATGATCGCGCCTGCTCGCCAGTATCGCAGTGCCGATGCTTCCCCGGTAGTCCATTCACGTGCGATCGGGGTATGTTTTCGTCACGACGTGACAATGAATTTTTCACGTCGGTGCCCGGCCGCGATTTCCGTGAATTCAGCCCGCCCGGTTGTAGACGGCTCCGATGACGCCGGTCTTCAGCGAATTCGACTTCGTCAGGGTCAGCGGGATCTCCTTGCCGACGCCGTCGAACAGCCGTGCTCCCTCGCCCGCCACCAGCGGCATGATGTTGAGCGCCAGCTCGTCCAGGAGGTCTTCGGCGAGCAGCCAGCTCACCAGTTTCGGGCTTCCGGGCACGCGGATCGTCTTACCGGGCGCTTCCTTCAGCCGGGTGATCGCGCCTGCGATGTCACCGGTGATCAAGCTCGTGTCCGGCCAGGTCAGCGACGCTTCGTCGAGCGTCGAAGAAACGACGTATTTGTGCGTGCCGTTGAGGAACGCCGCCATCGGGTTGCTGTCCCCCTGCGGCTTCCACATCTGCTCGAAAGCCAGGTAGGTGTCCTTGCCCATCAGAATGGCGTCCGAGGCGGCGAGGCTCTCGGCGATGCCTTCGCTCATTTCGTCCGACCAGTACTGGCCCATCCAGCGGTCGGGCCGTTCCGCCACCCCGTCCAGCGACATGAACAATCCCGCGGCGATTTCACGCATGAGAACTCCTTCGTTGGCCGGAAGCCCGATTTCAGGCCGCGGGCCGATCCTCCCACTGCCGCTCGCGACGCTCCAAAGGATCCAGCACGACGGAAGAGCTCCAGCGGACCGGCAGCGCGGACAATGCGCGCATCGTCGGCGAGACCGTCCAGTCCAGGGACGATTCGGGTACGGCGAGCGAGAGTTCCGGTGCGCGGCGGGAAAGCGCGCGCAGCGCCGACTGGATCTCGACCCGCGCGAGGTGGGCGCCGATGCAGTGGTGTGTGCCGTGCCCGAAGGACAGGTGCCTGCCGTTGCGGTCCATCGCGAACCGGTCCGGTTCGGCGAAGACGCCCTCGTCGCGGTTGACCACCGGCAGCAGCGCGGTCACCAGGTCGCCGGGTTCGATCCGCGTGCCGGCGAGGGCGACGTCCTCCGTCGCGATCCGCGTCATGCTGAAGTTCACCGCGGGGCTGTAGCGCAGCGCTTCCTCGACGGTGGCGTCCAGCACCGCCGGCTTCGAGTCCAGCTCGGCCAGCAGTCCCGGCCGGGAGATCACGCACAGCACCGTGTTGGTGATCTGCGCGGCCGCCAGCGCGTGCCCGTCGAAGAACAGCGACGCCGCCAGGCCGGTCAGCTCGCTTTCGTCGAGCGCCCCCGAGCGGTGCGCCTCGACGAGTTCCGCCATCAGCCCGGACGGCGGGTCCTCGGTGTCGGCGAGCATCATCGCGACCTCGTCGTGCAGCAGCAGTTCGCCCTGGTAGACGGCGGATCGCGGGGAGCCTGGCTTCCCGAGGCGCGCGTTCGCGCGTTTGCGGACGGCGTCGCGCCGAGACCGCGGCACCCCCAGCAACTCGGCCTGCGCGCTGAAGGTCAGCGGGGCGCAGAAATCGGTGAGCAGGTCCGCGGTGGGGCCCGCCGCGATCAGCCGGTCGAGCAGGTCGGTGGCGGCGGTTTCCACGTAGCCGCGCAGCTGCTCCGCCCGGCGCGCGGAGAACGCGCCGCCGATCAGCTTCCGGATCCGGGTGTGCCGGGGCGGGTCGAGATCGGTCACCGACATCCGGGTGGCCGGGCCGCGCGGATGGGTCGTCTCGGCCAGCACGGCCCGGCTGAACCGCTTGTCACGCAGGAATTCACGCGTTTCGGAATAGCCGCTCACCAGCCATTCACGCCGCCCGTCGCGCGGGCGGGAGCTCATCGGGCATCCGGCAGGGACGTCGTCCCCGACGAGTAGCCGCCGATGCCGTCCCTCGGCGAAATCCGAGCCTCCACGACCTCCTGTTACGTCGGCCATCTGGTCCCTCCTGTCGATCAGTCGTTCCGGGCGGGCACGCGCAGGGCGAGCAGGCAGACCGCGACCGAGGCCACGGACAAGGCCGCGATGGCGACCCGCAGGTCGGTGTGGCCGGCGATCTGGCCGACCACGGCCGGGCCGAGCAACAGGCCGACGCTGGCCAGCGACGCGGCCGAGCCGATCACCGCGCCGCGGTCCTCCGCCGTCGCGCCGCGTCCGATCAGCCCGTAGACGGTGGGCGTCGAGACCGAGATCGCGCCGCCGACCACGGCGGTGCCGATCAAGCCGTGGACCGGCGCGTCGGCAAGGGAAAGCAGCAGCACGCCCACCCCGGAGAGCGCGCCGGAGGCGAGCAGCACCAAGCGGTCCGACGCGCGGCCGGACAGCAGGTGCCCGCCGAGCCTGCCCAGCGCCATGCCCGCGGCGAAGATGCCGGGCGCGGCGGCGGAGATCCCGACCGGTGCCCGGGTGACGTCGGCAAGGAACACCGCGCTCCACTGCTGCACGCCGCTTTCCACGACCATGGCGAGCGCGGCCAGCAGGCACAGCAGCAGCACCGTCGAGCCGAGCCGCAACCGCTTTCCCGGTTCGCGGCCCTGCCGCACCAGCCGTCCCGGCACGGAGTTCCTCGCCGCGACCGCGCCGATCACGACCAGCGTCGAAAGCGTCAGCGCGATCACCTCGGCGGGGACACCCGCGCTCCGCGCCGCCCCGGTGCCGAGGCTGCACGTCAACAGGCCGACGCTGAACAACGCGTGCGCGCGGTTCATCACGCGGGGCCCGTCGCCTGCTTCGGCGGACGCCGCCAGCGCGACCACGACGACATTGCAGGCGCCGGATCCGAATCCGAACAAACCCAAGGTCAGGAACAAGCCAGGAACGGATCCGGCGAGTGCGGGCGTCGGTGCGATGAGCGCGAATCCGGCGAAGGTCGCGACGGCCACCGGGCGGCCGAACCGGTCGAGCAGCTTGCCGATCGCGAACATGGCGGGCATCGCCGCGAGCGCGCCGATCAGCAACGCGGCACCGAGTTGCGCCTCACCGGCGCCGGTGGCGTGGCGGACGTCCGGCAACATCGAAAGGTACGGGCCCCACAATGCGCCGTACGCGGCGAATCCGGCGAAGACCGTGCCGGTCCGCGGAGCTGCGGTGATGACGGCGACCATGGCCGAGGCGGTCCTTTCCTGGCTGGGTAATCGCGTTTTAGCCGAAAGGCGGACATTCGCAGATTAGCAGCGGAATTCGGGAGACGACCACGATTATTTACCGCATTTATGGAGAAGTGCGGCCGCGTGCCGCGCGGGTATGGTCGGCGGCAGTGTGATTTTTTGATGATGGGACAATTATCGGCGAAAATGAGGAATTCATACCCGAGAGGTTAACCATTCACTCCCCCCGCGCCGCGTCCGGTCGCATGATGTAACCGCACGAGAGTGTCTCCGCAGTGAGGAACAGGAAGGTAGTGCGTCATGTTGCAGAACGTCGAACCCGCGACCGCGTCGAGGGCCGGCCCGGGGCCGCGGGGGATCGAGACGGAATTCGCGATCCACGCCGAGGGGCTGGTGAAACGGTTCGGCGAGACGACCGCGCTCGACGGGGTCGACTTGACCGTCCGCACGGGTACCGTGCTCGGGGTCCTCGGCCCGAACGGCGCCGGGAAGACCACCACGGTCCGGATCCTGTCCACACTGGTGACGCCGGACGAGGGCCACGCCACCGTGGCCGGATACGACATCGAAAAAGACGCCCACCAGGTGCGGCAGCTGATCGGACTGACCGGGCAGTACGCCTCGGTCGACGAAAGCCTGACCGGCGTGGAGAACCTGCTGCTGATCGGGCGGCTGCTCGGCTTTTCGCGGCGGGCGGCCAAGGCCCGCGCGCATGAGCTCCTGGAGCGGTTCTCCCTCACCGAGGCGGGCGGACGGGCCGCCAAGGGCTACTCGGGCGGTATGCGCCGCCGGCTCGACCTGGCCGCCAGCCTGGTCGGCAACGCGCGCCTGCTGTTCCTTGACGAGCCCACCACCGGCCTCGACCCGCGCAGCAGGCTCGAGCTGTGGGACGTCGTGCGCGGCCTGGTCGCCGACGGCGTCACGGTGCTGCTGACCACGCAGTACCTCGAAGAGGCCGACGCGCTCGCCGACGAGATCGTGGTCGTCGACCACGGCAAGGTGATCGCCAAGGGCACCCCGGACGAGCTCAAGGCCAGCACCGGCGCCCAGCGCCTGACGGTGCGCGGCGCCCAGCCCGCCGACCTCGAGAAGGTCGTGCGGCTGATCGGCGAGATCGCCGGTGTGACGCCGGACATCTCTGGCCAGGTCGTCAGCGTCCCGGTCACCGACCCGGCGGCGTTGCCCGGCGCGGTCCGGCGGCTGGAGGAGGCGGGCATCGTCATCGGCGAGCTGTCCCTGCGCAGCTCCAGCCTGGACGAGGTGTTCCTGAGCCTGACCGGACGTCCGGCCGAGGAGACCACCGAAGAGACCGAGGAGGAGATCCGATGACCGCCGCGACCACGACGCTGCCGCCGCAGTTGTCGGCCCGGGTCGGGTTCTTCCAGGGCATCTCGCAGATGTTCACCCTCGCCTGGCGAAGCACGGTTTCGGTCAAGCACGAGCCGAAACAGCTGGCCGACATCAGTTTCCAGCCGATCATCTTCACCCTGCTGTTCACGTTCGTCTTCGGTGGCGCGATCTCCGGTGACCGGCACGCGTACCTGCAGTTCATGATCCCCGGCATGCTGGTGATGAGCATGCTGTTCGCGACCATCAACGTGGGCATCGGCCTCAACACCGACCTGTCCCAGGGCGTGTTCGACCGGTTCCGTTCGCTGCCCATCGCGCGCTGGGCGCCGCTGGCCGGGCGGATCATCGGCGACCAGTTCAAGCAGGTCTGGTCCGTGCTGCTGGTGGTCGGTGTCGGGCTGCTGCTCGGTTTCCGGCCGGAGAAGGGTTTCCTCGGCGTGCTGGCGGCCGGGCTGCTGCTGCTGGTGTTCGCGATCGCGTTCTCCTGGGTGCCCACGCTGGTGGGCGTCGCCGCCGACCAGGCGGAGAAGGTCCAGGTGTTCGCGTTCGCGGTGATCCTGCCGCTGAACTTCGTCAGCGGGGTGTTCGCGCCGGTCGAGTCGATGCCGTCATGGCTCCAGGCGTTCGCCGAGGTCAGCCCGGTGGCGATCCTGCTCAAGGCGTGCCGCGGCCTGATGAACGGTGGCGTCGGGGTCACCTCGGCGGTGGTCTGGTCGCTCATCTGGGCGGCCGTGATCGCGATCGTGTTCGGGGCGCTTTCGGTACGTGCCTTGAAGAAGCGGATCTGAGTATTCGTCGCTCGAACACCGAAGCCGTGACGCCTGCGCGCCACGGCTTCGGTGTTTCAGTGGCCTGGACCGGGGAGTGCTGATGGACGAACTGGACTACAACACCTGCAATGCCACCTTCCGGAGCTTGACCGATCAGCAGCGGCTGATGGTCGAGGAGACATCGAGACTGATCGGTGCGGGCGACGATCTCGAACTCACGTCGTACGGCTGCGGGTTCGGCATGTTCGAACTGGAGCTGATCGCGCGGGTGCCGCGGAGAACGGTGTGGTTCCAGGGGGTCGACACCAACGGCGAAGCGGTGGCACGGCTGCGCACGGAGCTGACCGGACTGCCGAAGGTGCGTGGCCACAGCGTGCTCACGGCGAGCATGGCCGACGTCGCCGACTTCCGGATCGCGCCGACCGAGTACGGCCTGTTCGTCCAGTCGCTGTGCTACCTCGACGCCGACGACGGTATGGCCGTGCTGAAGGAGGCCCGCAACCGGCACCGGGTCCTGATCGTGGCGGTGACCCCGCTGAACCGGCTGAACGGTCCCTTCGCGGAATCCCTCGCGCGGCAAGGCGTCACGCGTCCGCTGTTCGCGCAGACGCTCGCGGAGGAACTGGCGCGGTTCGGCATCGAGTTCCGGTCCGTCACCGTGGGCGCGGAGATCGCGGTGCCGGTTTCCGAGCCGGCGCACCGTCTTCTCGAGTTCCTGACCTTCGCGCGGCACCAGCCGTGGCACGGCGGGACGAGCCGCGCGGAGCTGCTCGGCGCCGTCGGCGAGCTGGGGACGCTCTCCGCGGGGCACGTTCGCATTCCGCATCCGGTCGAGGTCTTCGCCATCGGGTAGGTGGTGGGCCGGGGTGGTCGTGAGTGGCGATTCGGGTTCTAACCCGAATCGCCACTCACGACCACCTGTACCGATGTCGGCCGGGCGCGTGGCTACGCTGGGACGTGTCGCGAAAGCCACTTTCGCAACCGCCCGCCACCTCCGGCCGGCCGGACCCGGACAGGGCGGAACCCGGGCCCAGAGGAGGGAGGCCCGGGTTCCGAGGTGGGGAGGGTCAGGCGGCCGTGCCGGGTTTGGGCAGCTGCTGCTTGGCCGGGGTGTTCTGATAGGACGCCAGCTGCCAGCCGCCGTCCCGTTTGACGACCGTCCACGAGGCACGGATCGACTGGGAGTCCGCGACCTCGGTCTCGCCGGGGCCGAGCACGCCGCCCTGGGTGATCAGGACGCCGGAGTCCGGGGTGAAGAACCGGATTTCCAGCGGGCGCCCGGTGACCTGGGTGCCCTTGTAGTTGCCTTCGAAGGATTCCACGAGGAACGACCGGATCTCGTCGCGGCCCTTCTTGTAGACGCCGGGAAGGATCATCGTGCCGTCTTCGGTGAAGACGCCGGCGAAGGAGTCGGCGTCGTGGTAGGCCCACGCGGCGATCACCTTCTGGGTCAGTGCCGCGATCGCCGCCTGGTCGGCGGCGGTGCCGGTTTCGGTCGTGGTCATCGGCGGATCCTCCTAGATGTAAAGGGTGTTGGGCTCGAGCCCGCAGAGCACGCGGCCGTACAGCTCGGTGTTGGTGTTGGGGTGCATCAGCGCGTGGAGGTTGACCGCGGCGACGTCGCGGGCGATGCGCTGGATCGGAATGCCTTGGTAGACCGACGAACCGCCGGAAGCGCCGGCCAGGATGTCGATGCCTTCCTTGGCGAGGCGGACCACGGCGCCGAGGTCGGCCCGTGCGATCGCGCGTTCCTCGAGTTTCCACGGCGTGCCGTCCGCGGTCTTCCGGTCGACCAAAGTGGACAGACGATGCGCGTGGAACCCGGCCTCGTCGATCTTCAGCGCCGACTCGGCCACCTGGTGGTGCGTGATCGGGGCTTCGCGCTGCGAATCGTAGGCCGTGTAAGTGATCTTGCGGTCCGGCAGGCGCTTGAGGAAGGTGTCCTGCGCGCCCTTCGCCATCCCCACGAGCGTCCCCACCGAGGACGCCGAGGCGACCGGAAGCAGCGGCGCCCGGTAGATCGAGGCCGAAGCGGCGCCCTGACCTTCCAGCACCGCGGGCAGCGGGAGGACCCGCTCAGCCGGGATGAAGACGTCCTGTGCCACCGTCGACACGCTGCCGGTGCCGCGCAGACCCGAGGTGTCCCAGTCGTCCACGATCAGCAGATCCGAGATCGGCACCAGCGCCATGATCGGGTACGGCTCGCCCTCCGGCGGCACGAGGATCGCGATGATCTCCTGCCACTGCGCGTGCAGTGCCCCGCTGATGAAACCCCATTTGCCGTTCACCACGACCCCGCCGTCGACCGGAGCGGCCATCGCGGTCGGGCTCAGCGTGCCGCAGACGCGGACGTCCGGGGTGGCGAACACCTCGTCCTGCACGGCCTCCGGGAACTGGCAGGCCATCCAGGTCGGGATCCAGTACACCGAGGCCACCCAGGAGGTGGAGCCGTCGGCGCGGCCGATCTCGGTGGCGACGTCGACCAGGGTCCGGGTGTCGGCTTCGTAGCCGCCGTAACGCTTGGGGCGGCGCAGTTTGAAGACGCCGGCGTCGGCCAGTGCCTCGATGGACTCCTCGTGCACCCGCCGGTTCTGTTCCTGCCAGTTCGAGTGCTTCTTCAATGCGGGGGCGAGTTCGGCCACGCGGCGAACCAGTTCCTCCCGCGTCGGAACATCGGTGCTCGACACCTTGACCTCCTAGATCGTCGACTGTTCCAGCTTCGCAGCGGTCGGAAGACGTCGCGTCTTCCTGCTTGCCGGTGCGTCAAGCTGCCGCACGTTCGGAGGTGCGGTCGAGGAAATCCACCACGTTCTGGCCGTCGCGCCGGGCGAACCAGGTCGCCATCGGCGCCGCCATCGCGGTCGAGACCAGCGCCATGATCACCAGCATGGTGAACAGCGTCGGGGACAGCACGCCGAGGTCGAGCCCGATGTTGAGGACGACCAGTTCGGTCAGGCCGCGGCAGTTCATCAACGCGCCCACCTGCAGCGAGCGGTTCCAGTTCTCGCCGACCGCACGGGCGGCCAGCGCCGAGCCGCCGAACTTGCCGGCGACGGCCACCAGCAGGATCGCGCCGCACCAGAGCCACGCGCCGCCGCCGGAAAGCAGGCCGATGTCGGTGCGCAACCCGCTGTAGGCGAAGAACAACGGCAGCATCAACGCCGTCGTCAGTCCGCCGACCTTGTCGTGCAGCCACGTCGCGATCGGGTTGTCCCTCGGGAAGGCCACGCCGAACACGAACGCGCCGAACATCGCGTGCACGCCGATCCACTCGGTCGCCATCGCGCACACCAGCACGCCGACCACCGAAAGCGGCGCCGCCTTCTGCAGGCTCGCCACCGGAACCCGCGTCACGAGCTTTCGCAGCAGCGGCCGGACGACCAGGCCGAGCAGCGCGACGAACGCCGCCGTCAGCAAGACCGTCAGTACCACTCCGAACAGCGAAGACGCGGTGGTCAGCGCGATCACCAGCGCCAGCAGGCTCCACGCGGTCACGTCGTCGACCACCGCGCAGGTCAGCGTCACCACGCCGATCTCGCTGCGGAAGAGCCCGATCTCGTGCAGGATCCGCACCAGCACCGGCAACGCCGTGATGCTCATCGACACGCCGAAGAAGAGCGCGAACGGCAGGAAACCGCCGCCGGGCGGGGCGAACCGGGTGTAGGCGAGCATGGCGAGCCCGACGCCGAGCAGGAACGGCAGCGCGATGCTGACGTGGCTGACGACCAGCGCGAGCCGCCCGCGCCCGCGCAGCAGCCGGGTGTTCAGTTCCAGCCCGGCGAGGAAGACGAAGAAGATCACGCCGAGCTGTGCCACGACGTTGAGCTGCGGCACCACCGACGGCGGGATCAGCACGGCCGCGCCCGAAGGCCACAGCGCGCCGAGCACCGACGGGCCGAGCAGGACGCCCGCGGTGATCTCGCCGATCACCGCGGGCTGCCCGATCCGCTGGGTCAGCCAGCCCGCCACCTTGCAGAAGCCGACCACCACGGCGATCGCCAGCAGCAGTTGCGCCAGCGACGGCCCGGAGGACGCCTTCGCCGTGGCGACGACGTCACCGTCGTCGCCCTGTCCCAGCAGGATGATCGCGACCACGACGGGAACCACGACCAGTCCCATGTAGACCCCGAGTGCCCGGTAGCCGGTGCGGGGTTTGATCTCCACCATCAAGGTCCCCGCTCAGGGTTCGGTGACGTTCGCGATCAGGTCGTCGAGACTGATGTTCAACAGCGGGTGTTTGCCCGACAGCCCGGAGACCAGCGTGACGAAGTCGACGCTCGGCGCGTGGAGCTGCTCCGGGTCGACGACCTCCTGTGCGAGGTCGTAGTAGTACTCCTTGTACTTGGTCCGGTCGTAGAAGCGCTCGACGAAGTTACGGATCTCGTCGAAGAACGCACGGTAGTTCCCGGCGTACCGGTCGAGCGCCTTCTCCTCGATGGCCGGGTGTTCCAGGACCTGGTGGACCACTTTGGACAGTGAGCTGCCCGCCAGCGTCGCGAGCGCGACACCGGTGGAGAACAGCGGGTCGACGAACGCGGCGGCGTCACCGACGAGCACCCAGCCGTCGCCGTAGAAGGTTTCGTTGGTGTAGGACCAGTCCCGCGCCGTCCGGTATCCCGCGTGCTGACGGGCGTTGGCCAGCAGTCCCTTGAGCCTGGTGGTCTTGTCCCGCTCGCTCAGGAAGAGCTGTTCCAGCGACTGGTCGTCCGCGTTGGCGAGGTCCGACTTGGTCACGTAGCCGACACTCATCGTGCCCTTGTCGATCGGGATGCCCCAGAACCATCCGTCGGCGGTGCCTTCGATGAGGATGTTGGTCCACTCGTCACCGGGCAGCCGGTCGCAGTTGTCGTAGTAGGTCCAGACCGCGACGTTGCGGAGCTCGTTGTGCCAGGTGATGTCGCTGAACTTCCGGCCGATCACGCGGGACTGGCCGGACGCGTCGACGACCAGCGAGGCGCTGGCCTCGTAGTCGCCCGCCGAACCGCGCAGGGCGAACCGGACGCCGGTGACCCGGCCGGTGTCGGACTGGAGTACGTCCTTGACCGTCGTCTCCTCCACGACGTACGCGCCGAGTTCGCGGGCGCGGTCGAGGATCAGCGTGTCCAGGTCGGCGCGGCGGGTGTGGTAGGCGTACGTGCCCTCCGCGGCCTTCATGAACGAGAAGTTCCATGGCACGTCCCGGTTCCCCCACACCAGGCTGCCGCCGTATTTGCGTTCGAAGCCGCGGGCCTCCATACGTTCGAGCAGGTCGAGTTCCTGCAGCGGGCGCATCCCGACCGGGATCAGCGATTCGCCGATGTGGTAGCGGGGAAACCGTTCGCGCTCGAGGACGAGGACCGTGCGCCCCTCCTTCGCGAGGAGACCGGCGCAGGTCGCGCCCGCCGGGCCGCCACCGATGACGATGACGTCGAACCGCTCGGGCATACCGTGAAGCGTGGCTGACATGAGGACCCTTTCCCTAGGCCGGTGGAGGAGTGGCAGCGCTCACGCGCGCCGGATGCCGATCTGCGGCTCATAGCTCAGGTACAGCCCGTTGATCGCCTTTTCGGGCTTCTCCGGCGCCTGCTTGTGCTCGTGGACGCGGTTGAGGTTGTCCAGCGGGTTGTGCTTGCCGCTCTCCTCGCCGAGCAGGTGACCCTGGATCCGGCGGTAGACGTCCTCGGTGTCCTCGAGATCGGCGATGCCGGTGACGAACCGGTCGAACGCGGCCTGCACGTCCATTCCCGCCCAGTCCTTTTCGGACAGTTGCTGTGCCCGGAAGAAATGGTGTTCCTTGCCGCGGTAGCTCTCGTAGAAGGTGGACACCAGCACCAGCAGCCGCTCGTAGGCGCGGCGGTACACGACCTCGTAGAAGTCCCAGGCCTCGGGTTCGCCGATCTCGCCGCGGATGACGCTGCTGATCGCGGCGGTGCCGATCAATGCGCTGTAGGTGCCCAGGTGTACGCCGGTCGACAGCAGGGGGTCGAGGAAGCAGGCGGCGTCGCCGGCGAGCAGGTAGCCGGGGCCCTGGAACTGCTCGGCCGCGTACGAATAGTCCTGCTCCACCTTGACCTCGGTGACCTGCTCGGCCTCGACCAGCAGCTGCTGTATCGCCGGACAGTCGCCGATCGCCTTGTGGTACACCGGATCCACGCCGCCGAGTTCGTTGCGCGCGGCGTTGAACGAGTCCCGGCCGGTGACCAGCCCGACGCTCATCGTGCCGTCGGGCAGCGGGATTCCCCAGAACCAGCCGTCGCCGACCGAGGCGACGGTGATCGCGCCACGCGGCCCGCGGTCGAGTTCCTTCGCGTCCTTCCAGTACGACCAGGCGGCGACGTTGCGGAACACGTTGTGGAACTTGCGGTTCTTCAGGTACTTGGTGGCCATCACGCCGCCGCGGCCGGAGGCGTCGACGAGGTAGTCGAACTCGATCCGGCCGGCGTTGGCCGGGTTCTTCGCCTCGGCCCAGTGCGCCGCGACCGGGCGATCGCCGTCGAAGTCGAGCTTCTTCACCGCGATGCCCTCGTGGACCTCGACGCCGACCTCGCGCGCGTGGTCGAGCAGGATCTTGTCGAAGTCGGCGCGGATGACCTGCCACGCGCTGGTGCTGCCGTCACGGCCGTGCGGCCGGAAGCGCACCTCCCACTCTTCGGGTCCCCAGAAGTAGTAGGCGCCGCCCTTGGGCTGGAACCCGGCCGCGGCGATCTTGTCCCAGACGCCGAGGCGTTCGAGGATCGGGCGGCACGAGGGCAGCAGCGATTCGCCGATGTGGTAGCGCGGGAAATGTTCCCGCTCGAGAAGGGTGACTTCGAATCCCTCTTTGGCCAGAAGCCCGGCAGCGGTGGAACCCGCCGGTCCGCCGCCGATCACGAGGATCCGGGTCTTTGCGCGCATGACACCTCTCCAACTACGCCGACAGCCGGAATTACTTGATCGACGCTAACAACCGGGAATGGAGAGCCGCTCGAGAACACGTTGCCGCACAACGCTTTGGGAAGCAGCAGTCGAAGAGACGCCGCCCGGCCGCGGGCGGACGACGATTCTTCACGTGTCGGACTCCGACGGCCCGGCCGACTACCCTATTGGAGGAATCCCGCGATGGGCGAATACCTTGGCGAACGCGCCGTCGTGCTCGGCGGCGGCATGGCCGGCCTGCTGACCGCCCGCGTACTTTCGGAACGTTACCGCTCCGTCGTGATCGTCGAGCGTGACACGATCGTCGGCGTCGCCGGGACCCGCCGCGGCGTGCCGCAGGCGCATCACGCGCACGCGCTGCTCGCCCGCGGCCAGCAGATCCTCGAAGACCTCTTTCCCGGCCTGCAAGCGGAGCTGACCGACAACGGTATCCCCAGCGGCGACCTCTCCGGCAGCCTGCGCTGGTACTTCAACGGCAAACGCCTGCGGCAGAAGAACTCCGGGCTGCTCAGTGTGTCCGCGACCCGCCCGGAGCTCGAAGAGCACGTCCGGGCACGCGTCGTCGCGTTGCCGAACGTGGAGGTCCGCGAGCGCACGGTGATCCAGTCGCCGGTCGCCACCGACGACCACTCGCGGGTCGTCGGTGTGCGGGTGACCGGCGACGACGCCGAACCCGAGACGATCCTCGCCGACCTGCTCGTCGACGCCACCGGCCGCGGCAGCCGTTCGTCGGTGTGGCTGGAGGAACTCGGCTACGAGCGGCCTGCCGAAGAGAAGATCAAGATCGATCTCGCCTACACCTCACGGCTGTTCGAGCTGGACACCGACCCGTTCGGCGACGACCTGGCGATCAACCCGGTCGCCTCGCCCGCGAACCCGCGCGGCGCCTTCTTCGTGAACCTGCCGGGGAACGTCGCCCTGCTGTCGCAGACCGGCCTGCTCGGCGACCACCCGCCGCGTGACGCCGAGGGTTTCCTCCAGTTCGCCAAGACGCTGGACGCGCCTGAGATCTACCAGGCCGTCCGCACCGCGAAGCCGATCAGCGAGATCACCAGCTTCAAGGTGCCCGCCAGCGTCCGCCGCCGGTTCGACAAGCTGCGCCGCTTCCCCGAAGGCATGCTGGTGATCGGGGACGGCGTCTGCGCGTTCAACCCGGTGTACGGCCAGGGCATGACGGTCGCGGCCATGGAGGCCGCCCAGCTGGCCACGCATCTCGACGCCGGTGGCGTGCGGCCGCTGCGGTTCTTCAAGGAGATCAGCCCGATCATCGACGTGCCGTGGGACATCTCGGCGGGTGGCGACCTCGCGTTCCCCGGTGTCGAGGGCCCACGCCCGCTGAAGGTCAAGATGGGCAACGCGTACATGGCGAAGCTGCACTCCGCGGCGACCGTCGACGGCCGGTTCACCGAGGCGTTCTTCCGGGCCGCGGGCCTGGTCGACCCGCCGACCGCGCTGATGCGGCCGAGTCTCGTGGTCGGCGTGCTGCGCACCGCACGGCGCGTCAAGACGGCCGAACCTCTCGCCCCCACCGCCACGATCGGCCAGGCTCCGCCCTCGTCCGGCGACCTCGCGGCCTGAGCACCAAGGAGCCATGGTCATGAACGAACCCGTCGGCAAACGCGCGGTGGTGATCGGCGGCAGCGTCGCCGGCACCCTGGCGGCGAGAGTGCTTTCCGAGTTCTACCGCGAAGTCGTGGTCGTGGACCGCGACGAGGTGCTCGGTGTGGACAAACCGCGGCGCGGGACCCCGCACACCTGGCACGCGCACGGATTGCACGCGCGCGGCTACTTCATCCTCGAAGAGCTCTTCCCGAACCTGCTCGACGACCTGCGGGACTCCGGCGTCCCGGTCGGCGATCTCGCGCGGATGAAGTGGTACTTCAACGGGAAGCAGGTCATGCCCGCCGACAGCGGGCTGCCGTCGATCACCGCGTTGCGCCCGGTGCTGGAGCATCATCTGCGGCTGCGCACGGCGGCTCTGCCGAACGTCACCTATCGCGAACGCACCGACGTCCACGGCCTGCTCGCCACGCGTGAGGGCAAGCGGATCATCGGGGTCCGCGTGCAGGCGAGGGACGGCTCGCCGGAGGAACGCCTCGGCGCGGACCTGGTCGTCGACGCCTCCGGACGAGGTACGCGCACGCCGGTCTGGCTGGAGGAACTGGGCTTCGAACGGCCGGCCGAGGAGCGCGTGAAGGTCGGGCTGGCCTACACCACCCGGATGTTCCGCAAGCGGCCGGAGATGTTCGGCGGCTGGCAGTCGATCAACCCGGTCGCCTCGCCCGCGCATCCGCGGGGCGCGTTCTTCGGGCAGGTCAACGAAGACGAGTGCATCCTTTCGCTGACCGGCATCCTCGGCGACCATCCGCCGACCGACGCACGCGGCTATCTCGACTACGTGAAGTCGTTGCCCGCCAAGGAGATCTACGAAGCGGTGAAGGACGCGCAACCGCTGATCGAGCCGGTGACGTTCAAGTTCCCGGCGAGCCTGCGGCGGCGGTACGAACGGCTCAAGCGGTTCCCGGAGCGGCTGTTCGTGCTCGGCGACGCGTTCTGCAGCTTCAACCCGGTGTACGGCCAGGGCATGACGGTCGCGTCGATGGAGGCGATCGCGCTGCGCGAACACCTCCGCCGCCGGTCCGAACCGGACTCGCGGCGATTCCTGCGCGAGATCGGCAAAGTCGTCAACGACCCGTGGGACATTTCGACCAGCGGCGACCTGGACTTCCCCGGCGTGGAGGGAAAGCGGACGCTCAAGGTCAAGATGGGCAACGCGTACATGGCGAAGGTCCAGTACGCGGCGACGATCGACCCTGACATCACGGCGGCGTTCATGCGGGTGGCCGGGCTGGTCGACCCGCCGACCGCGCTGATGAAGCCGGGCATCGTGCGCAAGGTGCTGCGGGCCAACCGGCGGCGTCCCGCGCCGGAGGCGACGGTGACGGAACTGCCCCGCCCGGGCAGCGAGTCGCGCGCGGCGTGACCTTGCCCTAGCGCGCGAACGGCGATCTCGCGTGACTGGATGGACGACTCGCGTGATCAGACGGCCGACTCGCGTGATTGTGCGGCCGACACGCGCACGGTCGCGAGTCGGCCGCCCAATCACGCGAGTCGTCCATCCAGTCACGTGTGTCGTCCATCGGATCACGCGTGTCGTCCGATCGGTCACGCGAAAACGCCGGTTCGGTACGGGTGGCCGTGAATGTTTTTCCTCCTCCGCAACAATCGAGATGCGTCATTCGGCCCATCCGGCCGATCATTGAGGTGTCGATGACCATTTCCCTGGCGGTGGGAGAGGAATTCATGAGCAGGTTCAAGAAGGTCATGATCGCGCTGGCCGCGGTCGCGGCGGTGGTACTGCTGGGGGGCGCGGCGGCGGGAACCTCCGCGAATACGAGCTGGAGACATTCCGACGCGGCGCTCGCACGTTCGCTGCAGGGCGGATTCGAAAGCGCTCACGCCGACGTCAACGGCGTCCGGTTGCATTATGTCGCCGGCGGTTCCGGCAGTCCGGTGGTCCTGCTGCCGGGCTGGCCGCAGACGTGGTGGGCGTTCCACAAGGTGATGCCGGCGCTGGCCGCGAACCACCGGGTGATCGCCGTCGACCTCCGTGGGATGGGCGGATCGTCGAAGCCGCAGGCGGGCTACGACAAGGAGACGATGGCCGCCGACATCCACGCGCTGCTCGCCAAGCTCGGGTACGCCAAGGCGGATATCGTCGGCCACGACATCGGTGCGATGGTCGCGCACAGCTACGGGATCAAATACCCGCAGGCGGTCGGGAAACTGGCGCTGATGGACGTGGTCGCACCCGACAAGAGCCTCTATCAGCTGCCGTTGCTGCCCAGTGGGCCCGGCCAGTTCTCGCCGTGGTGGTGGACGTTCAACCAGTTGCAGGGCCTGCCGGAGCAGCTCGTCTCCGGTCGCTCGCGGTACCTGGTGGACGCGATGATCGACCAGCTTTCGGTGGCGCCGTCGGCGGTGAGCGATTTCGACCGGAACGTGTACGCGCGGGCCTACCACACGCGTGAGGCCGTCCGGGCCGGGAACGGCTGGTACCGGACGCTCAACCAGGACATCGCGGCCGGATCGTCGTACGGGAAGCTGACCATGCCGGTGCTCGGTCTCGCAGGTGAGTTCAATTATCAGTACTTCACCCAGGTGATGCCGGCCAAGGCGGCCGATCCGCAGGTGGTCAAGATCGCCGGGGCCGGGCATTACCTTTCCGAGGAACAGCCGGCTCAGGTCATCGGCGCGCTGCAGAAGTTCCTTGGCTGAATCCTTCGGAGGCAGTATTGAAGGCGTCCCGGCTGACTCTCCGGTGGGATTCTGCGAAAAGGAAAAGTCCTGGAATTCCCAGCCTATCGGGCAAAGGTGGCTAAAATGAAGGTTGGTGTTACCGGTGGCACCGGGTTCATCGGGCAGTACGTCTGCGAGGAACTCGCCGCGAGAGGACACACGCCGGTCGTGTTCGACCATCGTGGCGAGGGGGACGGCGGGCCGTGGGAGGTCATGCTGGGCGACATCCGTGACGCGACGGCACTGACCGAGCTCGCCGCGCATTGCGACGGGATCATCCACCTGGCCGCCGTGCTGGGCACCCAGGAGACGATCACCAATCCGCGCCCCGCGGTGGAGACCAACGTCATGGGCGGCCTGAACTTCCTCGAGGCCGTCGCCCAGTACGACCTGCCCGGCGTGTACATCTGCGTCGGCAACCACTGGATGAACAACAGTTACTCGATTTCGAAGACCACGGTCGAGCGGTTCGTCCGTATGTTCAACGCCGACCGCGGCACCCGCGTGAACTGCGTCCGCGCGGTCAACGCCTACGGCCCGCGCCAGAAGGCCGCGCCGCCGTTCGCCGCGGGCAAGGTCCGCAAGATCACCCCGGCGCTGGTCTGCCGGGCGCTGTCCGGCATCCCGGTGGAGCTCTACGGCGGTGGACGGCAGATCTCGGACATGGTGTGGGTCGGCGACGTCGCCCGCACCCTGGTGTCCTCTTTGGAGGTCGCCGCCGAGGGGCGGGTGCTGGAGAACACGGTCGAGATCGGGCCCGCCGACTCGGTGACGATCCGCGAGGTCGCGGAGCTGGTCATCGGCCTGTGCGAGCAGCGCGGCTATCCGCGCGTCGGCATCACCGACCTGCCCATGCGCCCGGGCGAGACACCGAACACCCCGGTCACGGCCGACGTTTCGACGCTGCTTTCCGTCGGCATCGAGCCGGAATCGCTGGTCACGCTGGAGGAGGGCATGACGAAGACGGTGGACTGGTACCTCGAGCACCGCGGCACCGCCTGGGACGTCCCCCCGGCCGGCCTCCGCGCGGCCTAGGTCCCACGCGCTGCGCGGTGGGCCGGTGGCCGTTCCGTGAAGGCCTCCTTGAGAGACCCAGAGTCCCTCAAGGAGGCCTTCACGGACTTCGGGGCGGGCGCGAACGAGAGCAAGGGACCTTTGCTATCGCCTCCCGTGCCTGCGGCTCGGGTGCTCGGGCCGCCAGCCGCCGGTGTCGTAAGGCCGCGCGCGTGCAATGAAAGGCTCCTTACTTGCAAATTTTGCAAGTAAGGAGCCTTTCATTGCATCAGCGGGCGAGAGGACGGGGTCACCGGAGCAAGCAAGGGACCTTTGCTATCGCCTGCGGCCCGACCAAGTACATGAAGGCCCCCTTCCTTGCGCCAGGCGCAAGGAAGGGGGCCTTCATGTACCGCTAAGGCTTGTGGGCCTTCAGGATCAGCGAGACGCCCCGGCGCGAGCGCGTCGGGAGGTACCGCTCAACCGTGACGATCGCGGTCAGGGCGCGGTTGACCAGCCAGGGCGTGTGCTCGTTGAGCTCGTTCCCGCGGGCCGAACGCCGCCGCAGCGCCACCACCGGCCGGAGCAGGACGTTCCAGCTCCACAGCTCGTCGACGACGAAGCCGGCGTCCTCGACGACCTTCCGCAGCGAAGCCCGGTCGTAGCGGCGCACGTGATGCACCGCGACGTCGTGCGCCGACCACAGGTCCATTCCGGACGGGACGCTGATCAGCGCGGAGCCGCCGGGCCGCAGCACCCGGAACAGTTCCGCCGCGGCCTGGTCGTCTTCCTGGATGTGCTCGAGGATTTCGAACGCCACCACCAGATCGAACGACGAAGACGGCAGGGGCAGGTCACGGGCGTCGGCGTGGATCGCGTCGAGACCGCGTGAGCGCGCGATTTCGACGGCGTTCTCGTCGTAGTCCGTGGCGACGACGTCCCAGCCGCGCGAGCGCAGCACCCGTGTGTTGCCGCCGCCCGCCGCGCCGATGTCGAGCGCGCGGCCGGGCGGGCCGAGCCGGTTCAGCTCGTCGGCGAGCAGGTGCCGCTTTTCCCGGAACCACCAGTGGCGGTCCTCCATCTCGGTGATGCGCGTGACGTCCGCCGTCTTCACCGGCGCTCCTTCCGGTGCTGGGCGAAGACCCAGCGGTCGAGGGCCACGAACCGCACCAGCGTCATCAGTCCGTAGGCGACGATGAGCACGAGCAGTTCGACGACCGGCCCGGAGCCCGGGGCGATCAGGTGCAGCCCGGTCACGGCCATCGTGGTCAGCAGATACGTGGTGGCGAACAGGATCGCGGCGCGGGTGTGCAATCCGAGCCGGTGCCCGCCGCCGCGGTTGAACGTCCAGCGCCGGTTCGCCTCGGTGTTGGCCACCCCGACGAGCACGAGCGCGACCAGGTTCGCCCCCGCCGGCGTCAGCGGTACCCGCAAGGGGAGGTACAGGAGCGTGTAGAGCACTGTCGAGATGACACCGATGACCGCGAACCCCAGGAATTTCGCCAAGGTCGCGGCCCGCGGTTCGGCGAGCACGGCGTCGGGATGGGTGGCGCGCAACTGCGGGATCTCCGGCACGTTCACCCGTCCTTTCCCGGCGGCGATCGCCCGGCCCACGCGGACCAGGCCCTTCAGGTTCCCCATCGCGGTCTGCGTGACCTTGACCCGCGAATCGACGTCCTCGACCCAGTCCAGCGGCACCTCGTGCACCCGCAGACCGTTGTGCTCGGCCAGCATCAGCATTTCGGTGTCGAAGAACCAGTGGTCGTCCTCGACCGCTTCCAGCAGCCCGGCCACGGCGTCGCGCCTGGCCGCCTTGAAGCCGGCGGACGTGTCGGTGCTGCGCAGCCCGAACACATGCCGCGTGATCGCGTTGTAGGTGCGGGAGACGATCTCGCGTTTGAGGCTGCGGCGGATCCGCGACCCGCGGCCGAGCCGGGTCCCGATGGTGATCTCGCAGTGCCCGCTGACCAGTGGCGCGATCAGGGGGAGCAGGCTCTCCAGGCCGGTCGAGAGGTCGACGTCCATGTAGGCGACGATGTCGGCGGTGCTGGAACCCCACGTCGCCTTGATCGCCGCGCCCCGGCCGCGGACCGGCACCCGCCGCGCGGAGATGCGCGGGTTCCGTTCGGCCAGTTCGGTGGCGATCTCCCAGGTCCGGTCGGTGCTGCCGTTGTCGGCGATGGTGATCGACCAGTGAAACGGGAAGCCGTCGTCGAGGAACGCGCTCAGCGTGGTGATGCAGCCGTGCAGGGCACGTTCCTCGTCGAGCACCGGGATGACGATCTCGACGGTCGCCGTCGTGCGGCTTCCCGGGGCGAGGCGGGGTGCCGCGGTGAGTTCAGCCGTCATCGGGCATCACGCTCCCGGTTTGCAGTCGAACAGGGCGGAGGTGAAGCCCATCCACGGGTTCGCGGTGTAGGCGGGCGGCGGGACGCGGGTGCAGTTGCGCACCACCCAGTCCTTACGGGCGAGCGCGGTCGGGCTGTCGTAGGCGAATCCGCCGAACAGCACGAACCTCACCTGCCCACTTTGGACGGCTTCGGCGAGACCGGCGGCGGTCGGCATCGGCATGGTGCCGACGAAGCCGCCCATCGGCATCACGGACAGGCCCGCCCGGATGTAGGGCGAGGCGCCGGTGCCGCCGAAGGTCGCCAGGTCGAAACGCTCGCCGCGGTCGTTGGCCTTGAGGAAACCGAGGAGCTTCTGATCGGCGTCCGACGGCATCATCTGGAACATGATCGGCGGGGGCAACGGCATGGCCTGCCCACCGCTCGCGCCGGGCTTCGGGCCGCCCGCCATGAACTTCGTCAGGTCGATGCCGGTGGAGAGCGCGTTCGGATTCGGTCCCGCGAGCGGGTTGAAGTTCTGGAACATCGCCGTACGCGGATCCGACGGCGGCTGGAAGGTGGGCGCCGCCCAGGCGACCGGCCCGGCCAGCAGCGCGACCCCGGCCACGGCCCCGGTCACGACGGCGAACTTTCCCGTGCGGCGCAGGAGGACCAGCGCCGCGGCGAGGACGGCCGCGACCGCGACGACAGGCCGCAGCCACGGCACGTAGTCGCCGGAACGGCTCATCAGCACGAACGCCCAGGCGCCGGTGGCGAGCAGCCCGACCGGCAACACCCACGGGTGACGGCGGGTCGTCCAGGCGAAGTGCAGGCCCACGCCGCCGATCGCGGCGATGGCCGGTGCCAGGATGCTCGTGTAGTACGGGTGGATGCTCTGCGAGAAGCTGAGCGCGCCGGCGAAGAGGACGAGCCAGCCGCCCCACAGCAGCCAGCCCGCGCGCCGCGTGTCGGTGCGCGGAGCGCGGCCCGCGGCGACCAGGCCGACGACGAGCAGCAGCAGCGCCAGCGGCAGCAGCCACGAGATCTGGCCGCCGATCAGGTCGTTGAACAGCCGGAACACGCCGGTGTCGCCGCCCTGGTCCACCGGCGTGACCTTGCCGTCGGGCAGGACGGGCAGTTCGGCCGAGTTCCCCGCCTTCGCGGCGTCCGTGCGGTCGAAGAGGTTGTAGGACCAGACCATCTGCCACACCGAGTTCGAGGTGCTGCCGTCCATGTACGGGCGGGAACCCGCGGGAGTGAACGAGACGATGAGCATCCAGATCGACGACACCGCGGCGGTGACCGCACCGGCGCCGAGCAGGTGCAGCACCCGGCGTCCCGCCGAAGCCGGCGCGGCGACGAGGTAGACGATGCCGAGCACCGGCAGGATGGCCAGCGCCATGGCGAGCTTGATGTGGAAGCCGACTCCGACGAGCACGGCGGTCAGCAGCAGCCAGCGCGGCGACGCCTTCTCCAGCGCCCGCCAGAAGGCGTAGGTCGCGACGAGCAGCGTCAGGATCAGCGTCGAGTCGGGCAGGTTGACCCGGGTGGCCGCGACCGTGATCGGCGTCGCGGCGAGCAGGACGGCGGCCAGTGCCGCCGGCGCGTGCCCGGCCCAGCGGCGCACGAGCACGAACAGGACGTACACCGAGACACCGCCCGCGATGACGCCGGGTAGCAGCAGCGCCCACGTCTCGTAGCCGAAGACGCGGACGGAGAGCGCTTGCAACCAGAGCGCGCCGGGTGCCTTGTCGACACTCATGAACCCCGCGGGATCGTAAGCGCCGTAAAGGAAGTTGTGCCAGTTCTGGGACATGCTCCGTACCGCGGCGGCGTAGGCGTAGTGTGCGGCGTTCCCGCCGATACCCCACCCGTAGGCGATGCCGGCGACGAGCGCGCTCAGGACGGCGATGCGTTTGGCCGCCAGTGCGGACAACCCCGTCTTGGTCTTCTTCTTCGGCGTCCGCGCGGGCGGGGCAGCGCCCCTCGGCGGGGTGCTCGTGACCGGGGTGCCTAGGTCTTGGGACACGTTCTACTCCCTTCCCAGGAATAGGAGATGACGCGGCTCACGGACGTGAGATACGCACCGCGAATTCGTGATCGTCTCCGAAAGTGTCGCACCGCGGTTTCGGCCGCGTCTTATCCCAGCCTGCGCGTTTGCCGTCCGCGTTCACCGGCGAAGTGTCCTTTGAGGACAATTGTCAGCGAAGCCGGACGGGAAGCGATTCGAGGCCGTGCATCACCATGCTGACGCGCCAGCGGAGACTTTCCGCGGGAACGGCCTCGCGCAGCTTCGGGAACCGCGTGAGCAGGGCGGCGAGCGCGATTCCGCCTTCGAGCCTGGCCATCGGCGCGCCGAGACAGTGGTGGATGCCGTGGCCGAAGGCGAGCTGCGGATTGTCCGCGCGGTCGAGCTCCAGTGTGTCCGCGCCGGGGAACCGGGCGGGGTCGCGGTTCGCGGCCAGCAGCGACACGATGACCAGCGACCGTGCCGGGATCGTCACGCCGCCGAGTTCGACTTTCTCGGTGGAGTAGCGCATCGCCGCGTGCACCGGGCTTTCGTAGCGCAGGAACTCCTCGACCGCGGCGGGCATCCCGTCCGGATTCTCTCGCAACGCGGCGAGCTGTGCCGGGTTCTCGAGCAGGGCGAGAGTGGCGTTGCCGATGAGGTGCACGGTGGTCTCGTGCCCGGCGATGAGCAGGAGGAAGACCATCGACGTCAGCTCGTGCTCCGTCAGCCGATCTTCGCCGTCGTGCACCGAGACGAGCGCCGAAAGCAGGTCCGTGCCGGGGTTCTCACGCTTCTCGGCGAGGAGTTTCCTGACATAGCGCAGCATTTCGGCGGCCGCCGCGTCGAGTTCGTCGACGGGGAGCGCGCTGGCGGTGAGAATCTCGGTCCAGCCGTGGAAGGCGCCTGCCTCGTCCTCTGGCACACCGAGCATTTCGGTGAGGACGCGGATCGGCAGCGGCAGCGCGAGCGCCTTGATCAGGTCGACCTCGTCGAAGTCGGCCACGGCGTCGAGGAGTTCCGCTGTGATGGCTTCGATCCTGGGGCGGAGCTGGGCGATCCGGCGCACGGTGAACGCGGCGGACACCAGCTTTCGGAGGCGGGTGTGATCCGGCGGGTCGAGGTTCAGCATATGCGTGTTCATGCCGAGCCGGACGTCCTCGGACAGCCCGCGCCGGTCGCCGACGACGCCGGTGCGCCCGCTCAGCCCCGGATGCGCGAGGGCCTGGCGGACTTCGGCGTAGCCGCTGACCAGCCAGCCGCTGGTGCCGGAGGAGAGCGTGATCCTCCGGACCGGGCCGGTTTCGCGCGACGCGGTATAGGCGGCGTGCCTTTCTGGCGCGCCACCGAACAGGAAATCGGAGCTGGAAGAGGTCACTGAATCAGGTTCCCGCGCGCGCACTCGAGCCTTCTTCTCCTGGCTTGCCCGCAGCATATGAATTACGCATGAAGCGCGCGAGTTTATTGCACGTTTTTTCTTGCGGCCTACTCGAAAACTGCTCGAAGAAATCGTTGACGATCTAGGTTCGATGATCGTAACGTTGTTACCAGGACGCCGGGGGGTAACGGAACCCGCGCCTGGTGAAGTCGGAAAATCCCTGTCAATGAATCGGAGTGATTACTGTGTCCGCAAAGCTTGTCGCCAAGTTCGCCGGTTCCGCCATCGCCGCTCTCGGCCTCCTGGCCGTCGTCGCCCCTGGCGCCTCCGCCGCGGCGGCCGTCACGGTCACGCCGTCGTCGGGGCTCTCGGACGGTGCCGTGGTCCAGGTGGTCGGAACCGGCCTGACGCCGGGCGGTACCTATCGCGTCGGCGAGTGCGCCCAGGACGCGGTGGGGCAGTTCCCTTGCAGCCCTTCGCAGCAGTCGCTGGTCGCTGACGCGACCGGGAAGATCTCGGCCTCGGTCACCGTGCAGAAGAACTTCACCGGCGTGCTGCCCGACGGCAGCAGCTACGGTGCGGTGGACTGCGACGCCATCACCTGCGTCGTCGGCCTCGGTGACGCCGCCGGCAACGGTGGCGGCGTGGTCATCAGCTTCAGCTGACGCTCGCGGCCGGACCAAAACGGCGGTGGAGGAATTGGGACGTCGCGTGTCCCAATTCCTCCACCGTCGAGTAAGAGGATAGCGCACGTGAAAGTACCTGGCTTGGAGCCGTAACTCACGTGTTTACAGCCGTAACTCGCGTGATTGGAGCCGTAACTCACGTGTTACAGCCGGAATTCACAGTACGGACCAGCTTCGGCGAGTTACGGCTTTAATCACGTGAGTTACGGCCTTAATCACGCGTGATACGTCTCTGATCACGTGAGTTCCGTGTCTGGACACGCGAGTCGCGTCAAAGGTCACCGAAGACGCGAGCTCAGAGCGTCTCCGCGAGCAGCCCGCGTTTCCGCAGCAGCGGCATGACGCCTTCGCCGAAGGTATAGGCCTCTTCGAGGTGTGGCTGAGCGGACAGAATCAGGTGGTCGAGTCCGAGGGCGTGGTATTCCTCGATCCGTTCGGCCACTTCTTCGTGGCTGCCCACCAAGGCCGTGCCGACGCCGGGACGCACCAGGCCGTAGCCCGCCCACACGTTGGGGTGGATCTCCAGCGAGTCGGTGCTGCCGGAGTGCAGCGCCGCCATCCGCCGCTGGCCCTCGGATTCGGTGGCGGCGAACCGTTCCTGCGCCTGCCGGATCCGGGCCGGGTCCATCCCGGCGAGGAGCTGGTCGGCCACCTTCCACGCTTCGGCCGAGGTGTCCCGGCTGATCACGTGGAATCGCGTGCCGAATCGCAACGAGCGACCCAAGGTCTCCGCTCGCGCACGCGACCGTTCGAGGTGCGAGGCCATCGCCGCGGGCGTTTCGCCCCACATCAACAGTACGTCCGCCTGCGCGGCCGCGACTTCCAGCGCGGCCGACGAAGAACCGCCGAGGAACAACGTCGGCCGCACCGCGTGCGGGCGGGCGACCATGCCGGCCTTCAACGTGTAATGCGTGCCGGTGAAGTCGAACCGCGAACCCGGCCAGGCCTGGCGGAAGACGTCCATGAACTCGCCGGTGCGCGCGTACCGCTGGTCGTGGTCGAGCCAGTCGCCGTAGCGGCGCTGCTCGTCGGGGTCGCCGCCGGTCACGATGTTCAGCAGCAGCCGCGAATCGGAGACGCGCTGGAACGTCGCCGCGGTCTGGGCGGCCAGCAGCGGTGAGACGAAGCCCGGCCGCATCGCGATCATGAACTTCACCGACCGCGTCACGCCCACCAGCGCCGACGCCACGACCCACGGGTCCTCACAGAACAACCCGAACGGCGTGAGCATCCCGGTGAACCCGAAGCGGTCGGCGGCGAGCGCGACCTGGGTCAGGTATTCGATGTCCGGTTCGCGCCGGGCGCCGGGTGCCGTGACACCGTCGGCGGTCTTCGCCACTTCCCGCCCGTCGCCGTGTGACGGCAGGAACCAGTGCAGTTGCAGGCTCATGAGTGCTCCCCGAACAGTGAGTGCGCGATCGCTTCCAACGGTCCCGAGGCGAGTTCCGCCTCCAGCCACAACGCGCGCCGGAACCAGCGGTGCAGCGGGAATTCCCAGGTGACGCCCATGCCGCCGCAGACCTGGATCGCGGTCTCGCAGACGGTGACCGCAGCGCGGCTCGCGGCGTGCGCGGCGCACGCGACGGCCTCCGCGGAGAGGGCTTCGCCTGCCGCGGCGCGGTAGGCCAGCGAACGCGCGAGCTCGACCTCGGCGTAGCCATCGGCGAGCTGCTGGCTCACCGCCTGGAAGGAACCGATGGGCCGGTCGAACTGGGTCCGTGCCTTCGCGTGCTCGACGGCGATCGCCAACGCCCGGTCCGCGACGCCGATGGCCTCGCCCGCGAGCAGGGTCGTCGCCCTGCCGCGGATCGCGGTGAGCAGCGGCGCGGCGGCAGTCGGCCCGATCAGCAGCCGTCCCTCGGCTCCGGCCAGCGCGATGTCCGACGTCGCCCGAAGCGGGTCGACGCCGTCGCGCGCGGACAGCGAGGCGGCAGCCGGGTCGATGCCGAACAGCGCCACCCCGGCCGGGGTGCGGGCGGCGACCAGGATCTCCGTGGCGACGTCGGCGTGCAGGACGGCCTGCACCGCGCCGTCCAGCCGCCAGCCTTTGTCGCGACGTGCCGCTCGACAGGTGTCGCCGCCGTCGGCCAACGTCGCGGGGCCAGGCGGTTCGACCCCCGCGGCCCGGTACACCGGCAGCGCGAGCCCGGCCGTGGCGAACCAGGGCACCGGGTGCAGCGCGCGGCCGCCCTCTTCGGCCAGTAGGACGAACTCCGCCAGGCCGAGGTCCGCGTCCAGCCAGCCCTGCCGGACCAGTTCGGGCCACGCGGCGAGATCCTGCTCGCCGTCGTCGGCCAGCGCCGCGATCCGATCGAGGCCGTACGTGTCCTCGAGATAGGTGCGGGCGGCGGCCTTGAGCCCGGTCTGGTCCTCGGTCAGCGCGAAGTCCATCGATGCTCCCTCACTGCCTTGGTGAACCCGCGTCCGCGATCGACGTCGGCAGGCCGCGGCTTGGTCTTCCACCTCACGACGGTCAACAGGGCGCCCTGCCACCGCGATAGCGGGGCCTTCGGCCGGGCGGGTTCACGCGTTCGGTCACTTCTCTCGTCCATCTTCAGCTCCGCCAACCGGTGCTCCCTAACGTGATTTCGGCAGGCCGAGGACCCGCTCCGCGACGATGCCGCGCAGGATTTCCGACGTTCCGCCCTCGATGCTGTTGGCCCGGCTGCGCAACCGCTGGTGCTGCCAGTAGCCGCCCCAGAAGGCGTCGGTCCCGTCCGCCGCCGCGCCCGCGCCGAGCAGCCGCAGCGCGAGCGCGCTCACCCGCTGATTCGCCTGCGACCAGCGCAGTTTCAGGATCGAGCTCTCCGGTCCCGGTTCGCCGGTCCGTTCCATCGCGGCCAGCGCGCGGTATCCGGTGAAGCGCAGGCCCTGCAGATCGACGTAGAGCTCGGCGATCTCGGCGCGGACCCGCGGGTCGGTGTCGCCTCCGCACGCCTTGGCGGTCTTGACCAGCCTGTCGAGCTGGACGGCCAGCCGCGCGGTGAGCGTGATGCCGAACGTGCCGCGTTCGTGCGCGAGGGTGGTCAGCGCGACGCGCCAGCCCTGTCCCGGTTCGCCGAGCACACAGTCGTCGGGGATTTCGACACCGGTCACCAGGATCTGGTTGAAATCGGTGTCGCCGGACAATTGACGCAGCGGCCGCACCTCGACACCGGGTGCGCGCATGTCGAGCAGGAAACAGGTCAGCCCGCGGTGTTTGGCCGCGTCCGGGTCCGTGCGGGCGAGCAGCAGACAATGGTCGGCCAAATGGGCGTAGGAGGACCACACCTTTTCACCGTCGACGACATAGCCGCCGTCGACGCGGCGGGCGCGGGTGCGCACCGATGCGAGGTCCGAGCCGGCGTCCGGTTCGGAGAAGCCCTGGCAGAAGATCGTTTCCCCGGAAAGGATGCGGGGGAGATGGGTGGCCTTCTGCGCGTCCGTTCCATAGTGGACGATCGCGGGGCCGACCATGCCGAGCCCGATCACCCCGGCGTGGTCCGGCGCCTCGGCCAACGCGCTCTCTTCGGCGTAGATCGCTTGATAAGCAGGGGAAAGCCCTCGTCCGCCGTGTTCGGCCGGCCAGGTCAGCCCCGCGTATCCGGCCGCGTGCAGCGCCTTGCTCCAGGCACGCAATTCGTCGGCGGCCCAAGCACGAGGCGCGCTCGGCGTGCTTTCGGGTAACTGTCCGGCGAGCCAGGCTTTGAGGCCCGCCCGGAATGCCGCCTGATCTTCGCTGTCGTCCAGCCGCATGTACGCACCATAACCAGCGTCGATGATCGTGAGGGGCCGCGCGAGCGATTCCCGCAACTATGGAGAACCGCTGGTCGGCTCCGCAATCCGTGAGACGTTCGCCCGCCGAGGGCCGCACCACGATGGGGAAGCCGGGCACCCCGTCCGGTGGAGAGGCAGGTACCCGCCCGTGGCCGCGCTGAACGACCGGACCCCGGTCATCGTCTCCGCCGTCCGCACCCCGCTCGGCAAACGCGGTGGGGTGCTCGCCGAGCTGAAGGCCGTCGAGCTGATGCGGCACGTCCAGCTGGAGGTCATCGCCCGCGCCGGTATCGAGCCCGGCGACGTCGACCAGATCATCGGCGGCTGCGTGACCCAGTCCGGCGAGCAGAGCCTCAATGTCACCCGCAACGCCTGGCTCAACTCCGGTTTCGACCCTGCCGTCGGATGCTCCACAGTGGACGTCTCTTGTGGATCGGCACAGCAGGCGAACCATCTGATCTCCGCGTTGATCGCCGCGGACGCGATCGACACCGGGATCGCCTGCGGCGTCGAGTCGATGAGCAGGGTGCCGATCGGCACGAACCTCTACCAGGGCCCCGGGCACTACAAGACGCGGGACTATCCGTGGGACGACCCGCCGAAGGCCCAGTTCGGTGGCGCCGAGCGGATCGCCGCGCGCGAGGGCATCGGGCGCGCGGACGCCGACGACTACGGTCTCCTCTCCCAGCAGCGCGCGGCCCGTGCGTGGCAGGAGGGCCGATTCGACCGTGAAGTCTCCCCTGTCGGCACGGTCATCCGCGACGAGGGCATCCGCGAAACCACCCGCGAGGGGCTCGCCGCGTTGCGGCCGAACATCGAGGGCGCGGTGCACACCGCCGGTTCGACGTCACAGATCTCCGATGGGGCCGCCGCCATTCTCTGGATGTCGTATGGGAAAGCCCGCGCGCTCGGCCTGACGCCGCGCGCGAGGCTGGTCGGCCAGGTCGTCACCGGCGCCGATCCCTACTACCTGCTCGACGGTCCCGTGGTCGCCACCGAACGAGTGCTGCGCCGGACCGGACGGCGACTGTCCGATGTGGACATCTGCGAGGTGAACGAGGCCTTCGCCGGCGTGGTGCTGAACTGGGCCAAGGCGCACGGCGCGGACATCGACCGCGTCAACGTCAACGGCGGCGCCATCGCGCTCGGTCACCCGCTGGGCGCGACCGGGACCCGCCTGCTCGTGACGGCACTGCACGAACTCGAACGCACCGGCACCTCGACCGCACTGATCACCATGTGCTGTGGCGGTTCGCTCGGCACGGCCTCACTGCTGGAAAGGCTTTGACCATGCGCGAAGAGGAGTTCTTCCGCCGGGCACGGGCAGGTTCGGCCGGCCCGCTGGAGGGTGTGCGCGTCCTGGACGTGACCAAGGTCTGGTCCGGTCCGCTCGCCACCTGCGTGATGGCGGACATGGGGGCCGACGTGGTCCGGATCGAACTCGCCGACGGCCACGACGGCGAGGTGCCGCCGAACATCCCCGGCACCGGGCTGTCGTGGTTCCGGGAAACCGTGCACCGCAACAAACGCAGTGCCGGGCTGGACCTGCGCGTCGACACCGACCGCACGCGCTTCCTGGAACTCGTGGCGCACGCGGACATCGTGGTCGAGAACTACAAACCCGGCACGCTGGACGGCTGGGGCGCCGGGTACGAGGCCTGCCGGGCGGCACGCGAGGACGTCGTGTTCGTGTCCGTGTCCGGATTCGGGCAGTACGGCCCGAAATCGCATCTGCCCGCCTACGACCCCGCGATCCAGGCCGCGGCCGGGTGGATGTCGCTCAACGGCCTGCCCGAGGGGCCGCCGGTGCGTGCTCCGACGTTCCTCGCCGACGAGCTGGCAGGCCTGCACGCGGCGATCGGCGCGCTCGCCGCGCTGGCGCACCGGAACCGGACCGGCGAAGGTCAGCACGTCGACGTGTCCATGGTGGACTGCCTGCTCGCCAGCAGCAGTGGCCTGCCGACCCTCGCCGCGACCGGTGCCCCGCCGCCGAGGGTCGGCAACGAGACCGATTTCGTCGTGCCCGCCAATGTCTACGAATGCGCCGACGGCCATTTGTATCTCGCCGTCGCGATCAACCGGCATTGGCGCGCACTCGCCGAGATCATCGGCAGACCGGAACTCGGTCTCGCCGACGGTTTCCGCACGGCCGCCGAACGGATGACCAACCGCGACGCGATCAACACGATGATCTCCGGCTGGTGCGCGGGACGTCCGCTCGCCGAAGCGCTCGACGTGCTGAACGGCCGCGGGCTCGTCGCCGCACCGGTGCGCACGCTCACCGAAGCCGTCGCCGACGAGCACGTCCAGGCGCGGGCGATGCTTCAGGAAACGGTGCTGAGCAATGGCACCACCGCGCCTATCGTCGGGCCGGCGGTGAAATTCTCCCGTACTCCGACGAAGGTCCGCCACGGTGCGCCGCGGCCGGGCGCGGACACCGCCGAAGTACTCGCGGAGCTCGCGGCAAACGATGAGAAGAATAGTTTGCGCCGCGCTTCTTAAAATGGAAACAAATTGTGCTGGAAAACGAGGAGGCGTCGTGGCGGAGCACCACCGGGCCCTGGTCACCGGGGCTTCACGAGGGATCGGCCGGGCCGTGGCGCTGCGGCTGGCCCAGGAGGGCTACGCCGTCGCGGGTTGTTTTTCGAAAGCGAGCGCCGCGTCGGAAGAAACCGAAGAGGACATCGCCGCCGTCGGTGTGCCCTCGTATTTCGCGGAATGCGACGTCGCCGATTCCGAAGCGGTCGAGCGGTTCGTCAAGGACGCCGAGGAGAAGCTCGGCCCGATCGATCTGCTGATCAACAACGCCGGGATCACCAAGGACAGCCCGCTGGTGCTCGCCAGCGCCGAGGACTGGCACGCGGTACTGGCCACGAACCTCACCGGCACCTGGAACTTCTGCCGCACCATGGCCTTCCGATTCATGAAGAACCGCGGTGGCGTCGTGGTCAACATGTCCTCGGTCGCCGGCGTCCACGGCCACGCGGGCCAGACCGCCTACTCCGCCAGCAAGGCCGGGATCATCGGCTTCAGCAAGTCGCTGGCCAAGGAGGTCGCCGGGCACGGTGTCCGGGTCAACGTCGTCGCCCCCGGTTTCATCGAGACCGACATGACCGGTTCCCTCGGCGAAAAGCAGCGCGCCAAGGCGCTCACGCAGATCCCGGCCAAGCGGTTCGGCACCGGCGAGGACGTCGCCGAACTGGTCGCGTTCCTGGTGTCCGACCGCGCCTCCTACATCACCGGACAGGTACTGCAGATCGACGGGGGGATCACGCTGTGACTCCGATCCCCGCCTACGCCGCACCGTTGCGGGCGGTCGACACGCTGGACGTCCGGCGGCACGGGGACGATCTGGAGCTCGTCGCCCGGATCACCGTGGACGGCAAGGAACCCAATCTGCGCGGGCATTTCCCCGGCCAGGCCGTGTACCCCGGCGTCTTCGTCATCGAGACGCTGGAGCAGGCGATGCGGGAGGCCGCGAACGCCCGGTTGCGTACCGTCCGCTCGGTCCGGTTCCTGGCGCCGCTGCTCGACGGCGACCTCATGGTGCTCACGGCCACCGCGAAGCGCATCCGGGACGGCTGGGAAGTCATCGGTAGGGCCGTGCTCGGCGAGACGACGACGGCCAAGGTCCGCGCCACCTTCGAGGAGGACGCGGAATGACCGAGCACCACGACATCCGGATCCTGCTGCCGCAGCGGTATCCGCTGCTGCTGGTGGACCGGGTGCTGGACCTGGTCCCCGGCGAGTCGATCGTCACGATCAAGGCGGTCACCGGCACCGAGCCGTGCTACGCGGGGATTCCCGACGGAGCATCGGCGAGCCGGTACGACTACCCGAAGTCGCTGATGATCGAGTCGTTCGGGCAGAGCGCCGCGCTCCTCTGGCTCGACGGCCGCGCGCCGGTCGAGGACGACGACTCGACGTTGATGTTCATCGGTGCCCGTGACTACCACTTCACGGCCGCCGCCCGCCCTGGTGACGTGCTGCGCCACGAGGTCCGCCTGGAATCGGTACTGGCCGACACGGCCTTCGCCACCGGCCGGACCTGGGTCGGTGATCGCCTGATCGCCACCGTCACCACCTTGACCGCGACGCGGCGCCCTGTGCGGCCCGCGGCGTGAGAACCGCACGCGGACAACGAAACCGGAGGATCGTCATGACGCAGACCGACACCCAGCTCGAGGAGCTCCGCGAGCTGGTCGCCGAGGTGCTCGAGCTCGAGCCCGAGGAACTTGAGGACAACGGGGACTTCATCGACGACTACGAGGCCGATTCCCTGCGTGCCATCGAGATCCTCGCCAGGATCGACAAGCAGTACAAGATCGAGATCCCGCAGGCCGAACTGCCGGAGCTGCGCACGCTCAAGGCGGTCAACGACGCCCTGATCCGGCACTCCGTCAAGAAGGGATGAACCGTGGCCCGCGTTGTCGTGACCGGGGTCGGCCCGGTGTCGAGCATCGGGATCGGGATAGCCGCGTTCGCCGAGGCGCTGCGCACCGGCCGATCCGGGATCTCGCCCATCACCAGCTTCGACCCGGCCGGGTTCCCGCACCGGAACGCGGGCGAGGTCCAGACCTTCGATCCGGGTGCCCAGCTCCGCCGGGTCGACCCGGCGGAGTGGGGCCGGTCCAGCCAGTTCGCGGCCAGTGCCGCGCGGCTGGCGCTCGCCGACGCCCGGCTCGACCTGACGTCGGTGGCGCCGGGGCGTGCCCACGCGATCATGGGTACCACCAGCGGTGAGTCCGCGGTCGCGGAGGCGCTCACCGCGCAGATCATCGAGGGCGGTTTCGCCGCGCAGGACCCGGCCCTGCTGACCCAGCTGCCCGCCAACCGGCTGGCGAACGCGGTCAGCGAGGAGCTGGGCTTGTCCGGCGAGTCGCTGACCATCGCGACCGCCTGCTCGGCGAGCAACTACGCGATCGGCTACGCCTACGACCTCCTGGCCGGCGGCGAGGCCGACGTCGTCTTCGCCGGCGGCGCCGATTCGGTGTGCCGCTGGGCGCACGCCGGGTTCTACCGGCTCGGCGCGCTGGCGAAGGACGCCTGCACCCCGTTCGACAAGGACCGCGCGGGGATCCTCACCGGCGAGGGTGGCGCCGTGCTCGCCCTGGAAACCTACGAACACGCCCGGAAAAGGGGCGCCACGGTCTACGCGGAACTGCTCGGGTACGGCGTCAACTGCGATGCCATCCACCCGGTCACGCCGGACGCGCCGACGGTCGCGGAATGCATGCGCATCGCACACCGCAACTCCGGCATCTCACCGTCCGATGTGGACTACATCTGCGCGCACGGCACCGGCACGCAGGTGAACGACCTGGTCGAGAGCAAGGCCGTGATCGAGGTCTTCGGCGAGCGCCCGCCGCCGATCAGCTCGATCAAGTCGATGCTCGGCCACACCATGGGCGCGGCCTGCGGTTTCGGGGCGATTGCCTCGACCATCGCGATCGACCGCGGTTTCCTGCCGCCCACGGTCAACTGGACCACCGCGGATCCGGAACTGGGCGTCGACCCGGTGCCGAACGCGGCCCGCCCGGCGACCGTGCGGGTGGTCCAGAACGACGGTTTCGCCTTCGGTGGCAACAACGCCATCGTGATGTTGGGAGCGCCAGAATGAGCGGTGTGGTGGTGACCGGCTGGAGCGCGCTGACCTCCGCGGGCGTCGGCGTGGACGCGCTGGCGAAGCGGCTCGCTCTGGCCGAGGCGGGCCAAGTCGAAAAGGGCCACGAGATCGGCGACCTCTACGAAGAGCCGCTGCCCGCGACGAGCGGGCACTTCCTCAACAGCTTCAGCCCACGCGAACACCTGGGGCGCAAGGGGACCAGCACCTACGACCGGGCCACCGGGCTGGCCGTGGTGTGCTGTCAGGAGGCGTTGCGCGAGGCCGGGGTGTCCCTCGACGACGAGGTCCGGCCGCGGATCGGAGTGGTGCTCGGGACCTCGCTGGGCAGCTTCAAGTCCACCAGCGACTACACCCGCGAGACCCTGGTGCAGGACAAACCGTACCTGGTCAACCCGATGCTGTTCCCGAACACGGTGATGAACTGCGCCGCCGGGCAGGTCGCCATCCGGTTCGGTCTGCGAGGGGCGAACACCACCATCGCGGGCGGCACCCTCGGTTTCCTCAACGTGCTGCGGTACGCCGGCAACGCCATCGAGCGCGGTCACGTCGACGTCGTCGTCGCGGGCGCGGTGGAGGAGTTCACCCCGCACCGCGCGTGGGCGACTCATCTGACCGGGGCGACCGACGTCGTCGCCGCCGGTGAGGCGGCCGGGATGTTCGTGCTGGCCAAGGAGAACACCCCGGAGTGGGCGGGCACGCGGCAGCGCGCCGGCGTCCTCGCGGTCGCGACGGCCTACGGGCCGGGCGGTGGTGAAGCGGCCGAGACCGCGCTCGCCGGATGTGTGCACCGCGTCCTCGCGAAGGCGGGCGTCGACGCGTCCGAAGTGTCCACTGTGTACACCGGTGAGGTCGAAGACGGCGACGAGCGCGAGTACGGCCCGATCGTCCGAGCGCTGGGCCACCGCCCGGAGCGGGTCATGGTCAAGCGGCTGTTCGGCGAATGCGACGCGGCCTCCGGCGCGGTGGCGCTGGGTGTCCTGCTGGCCGAAGACCGCGATGTCCGCCCCGGCGGGCTGAGCCTGCTCACCGCGCGGGGCGCGGACGGTGCCGTCGGCGCCGCCATCGTGAGGAGGTACGCCGATGGCGGTCTTGATCGCGGGTAGCGCGGTGCGCACCTGCCTCGGTTCGGGAGCGGAGACGTTCGACGGCCTCCTCCGTGGCGTTTGCGGCGTCTCACCGCTGCGGTACGGGGATTCCGGACAGCTGAACGTGGCCTATGGCTACCACGCCGAGCTGGCCGGTGAGCCGTTCCGCGCGGGACGGCTACTGGCCGAATGTCTGAAGGAAGCGGTCGCGCAGTCCGGATTGGACATTGCGACGCAACGGGTCGCCGTCCTCGTCGGCACGGGACTGCGCGAGTTGTCCGCGGTGGAACGGCTGGCGCTCACCGGTGAGCCGGTGTCCGCCGGACGGCTGGACTTCGCCGACGTCGTGGCGGAAACGCTGCCCGGCGCCGCGTACGTGACCACGGTCGTCAACGCGTGCAGCGCCGGCGGCCATGTGCTCGCGCTCGCACAGGACATGCTGGAACTGGGCGAATGCGACGCCGTCGTGGTCGCCGCCGCCGACGCGATGACGCGGTCGATGCTCGCCATGGTCGGGCGCGTCGCCGAGACACCGACCGAGCGTGTCCGCCCGTTCGACCGCGAGCGTACCGGCGTACTCCTCGGCGAGGGCGCGGCGGCGCTCGTCGTCGTGCCCGAGAGCTGGGACGGCCCGGCGCTCGGCCGGGTCGCCGCGACCGGGCTTTCCTGCGACGCCCACCACGCCACGGCGCCGGACATCGAGGGCATCGCCCGCGCGATGTCCGACGCCTACACGCGTGCGGACCGCGCACCGTCCGATGTGGACCTCGTGGTCGCACACGCGACCGGCACCGCGCTCAATGACCCGGTCGAATGCGAGGCGATGCGCAAGGTCGTGCTCGGTGGCGGCGGGAATCCGCTGGTCACCGCGGTGAAGGGGTCGACCGGCCACACCTCGGGCAGCGCAGCACTGGTCAATGTGGACGTCGCGCTGCGGATCTTCGCCTCCGGCGAGGTTCCCGCAGTCGCCGGCCTGACCGACCCGCTCGACGAGGGCATCGGATTACGGCTGGTCATCGGGGACACGGTCACCGCGCGGCCGGATCTGGTGCAGGTCAACTCGTTCGGCTTCGGCGGAGTCAACGCCGTCACCCTGCTGGAGCGCGTATGAAAGCCCGGTTGCTGCTCACCGGCTGGAGCCTGCACCTGCCGGGAATCGCGGAGTTCGACGGCGCGCCGCCGGAGAAGGCCGCCACCGTACTCGGGCGGAAAGGCCTGCTGTACAAGGAACCCTCGACCCGGCTGGCGTTGTGCGCGGTGCATCGTGCGCTCGGTTTCGAACCAGGGCACCGGGTCACCGGGCCGATCGAGACCGGCACCGCCGTGGTCGCCTGCAGCAACCTCGGCAATGTCGAGACGGTCGCGAAGGTCACGCGCGCGGTCGAGGCGGAAGGCGGCCGCGGGGTGAGCGTGCTCGACGCGCCGAACGTGTCGCCGAACGTCGTGGCCAGCACGGTCGCGCTGTGGTTCGGCTTCGGCGGCCCCAACCTGATGCTGTGTTCCGGCAGTACGGCCGGGCACGCCGGCCTGCGGATGGCGAGTCTGCTGCTGCGCTCCGGCCGGGCCACGCGGGTGGTGCTCGTCGGCGCCGAACCGGAGGACGAAATCGCCTCGATCCTGCACGACGGACCGCTGCGCTCCGGGAGCGCTTGCGTGATCCTCGAACCCTGGCGCGAGAACGCCGGGCCCCTGGTCGTCGACGTCGACCCGGTCGCGCCGCCGCCCCGGCGCACGGTCGGATCCGGCGGTTTCGACATCAAGGAACGGTGGGGCGACTTCTACGGCGCGCACGGGGTCGTGGAGCTCGCGCTCGCCGCCCACCTCGCCGTGGCGGAAGGCGAAGGCCGCGTGGGCATCGGCCCGCACCGGCCGGACGGCGGGCCGTCGGTTTCGGTCGCCGTCACACACCACAGCGATGAGATGGGGTACCGGTGAACGGTTCGGCGGTGAAGGCGCACACGATCTCGCCCGGCAGGCCCGGTGCGCCGCTGGTGCTGTTCGCACACGGGATGGAAGGCCACTGGAAGAGCTGGACGCCGCTGGCCGCGCATCTCGACCAGGGCTACCGGGTCGTTTCGCTGGAGCTGCCGTGGAAGGCGGGCAACGACTTCCGCTGGCGCAACCGCTCCTTCGGCAACTGGCTCGGCGACGGCCTGGACATGGTCGGCGCCACTCCGGACGTCCTCGTCGCGCATTCGTTCGGTGCCAACGCCGCGCTGGACCTGATGTGCGGGCTCGACCCGCGCGTCGGTTCGTCGGTGGCGTTGTTCTGCCCGTTCTACCGGCTGCCCCGGTTCGAGGTGACGTGGCGGATGTTCGAGCGTTCGCGCGAGACGTTCACCGCGCACGTCGGCGAGGGGGTCCGCGCCCGGCTCGGCAAACGGGCGGCCACTTTGGATCCCGAGGTCGTCGACGGCATGGTCAAGATCGCGTTGAACCGCGCCGGGCCGCTCGGCTTCGCGGCGGTGTTCGACCGCTACGCCGCGAGCGCCGACCTCCAGCTCGGCAACGTCGAGATCCCGACGAAGGTGCTGGTCGGCGGCATGGACCCGACGCTGCCCGCCGAATCGGCGCGCGCTCTCGCCGACGGCATGCCGGGGGCGACGCTGCACACGCTCGACCGCGGCGACCACTTCTTCCACGTTCGCTACGCCCGGTACGCCGCGGCCGAGGTGACCGGCCTCGTCGAAGACGTCCGGACCATTCCGAAGGTAGGTGAGCTCCGATGACCGCAGTCCTGCGGCCAAGCCGGACCGTCACGCACGGCCGCCCCGCGTTCGAGGGCGCCAACATCCGCACCTGGATCGGTTTCAAGCACTTCATGTACCTGGTCGAGCAGGGTGTCCTGCAGTGGCTGCGCGACCAGGGCACGAGTGCGCGCGATCTGTTCCTCGCGCACGGCCTCGGCGCGGAGATCGTGGACTGCTCGGTGCAGCTGCCCGCGGTGCTGGAACTCGACGACGAGGTCGAAGTCGAGGTCACGCCCGGCCGCGGCGACAAGCTGAACGTCCAGCTCTCCGTGGTCCGCGACGGCGAGAAGGTCACCGTGCTGCGCGGCAAGGTCACCGTCGCGCTGGTCCGCGAGCGGGCGGCCGACAGCACGGCGGCCGCGCCCGAGGCGTTGGCGCATCTGGAGGTCCCGGCGCTGACGTCCACAGTGGAGCGGATCGCCATCCCGGCGGGCGAGACCGCCGAGTCGGTGCTGACCGCGGCGCCGGGCGCGTTCCTGTGGTCCTGGCGAGCGCCGTACTTCTACTGCCACTACTCCGACCGCGTCCAGCATTCCGGTTTCGTCCGGACGCTGGAGGAGGTCGTCGACCGGTACCTCGCCGAACGCGGCATCTCCGTCGGCCGCATGCTGTCCGAACGCGCGTGGATCCCGGTCGTCTCCCGCGCCCGCGTCCGGCTGCTGGAGGAAGCGCGCATGGAGGAGACGGTGCACACGGTGTTCACCGTCACCGACATCCTGCGCGGGGTCATGTTCGACGGCCGGATGGACTGCTACGTCCAGCGTGGCCAGGAGCTGGTGCCGGTCGCGACCGCCCAGATCCTGCACGGCTACGCCATCGCGGCCGGTCCTGGCGCGGGCGGGATGGCGCAGCTGGACGAGGGCGTCGTGCACGCGCTGATCGGGGACCGGGCGTGAGCCGGCCCGCCAAGCTGTACTTCTCGCTGCGCAGCCCGTACAGCTGGCTCGCGATCAACAAGCTGCGCGCCGAGGTACCCGGTGCACTCGAACAGCTGCAATGCTTCCCGTACTGGGATCCGGACACGGTCACCGGGGCCGGCCGCGGCGAGCGCGGCGGCGAGTTCCACTACGTGCAGATGAGCCGCGCGAAGCATCTGTACATGTTGATGGACACCAAACGGATCGCCGAGCAGCAGGGCCGCAAGATGGCCTGGCCGATCGACATCGAACCGTGGTGGGAGCTGCCGCATCTGGCCTGGCTGCGTGCCCGCCGCGAGGGTGTCGAGTGGCCGTTCTACGACGCGCTGAACGACGCGCGCTGGGGTCGCGGCGAGAACATCTGCGAGCCTGGCATCGTGCGTGCGGCGGCCGAGCGGGCCGGGCTCGACCCGGAACTGGCCGTGGGCGCCGTCGACGACCCGGAGATCCGCGCCGAGGGTGTCGAATGCCTCTACCAGGCCTATCTCGACGACATCTTCGGCATCCCGTACTTCAAGTGGGGCCGCCACCGCTTCTGGGGATTCGACCGGCTGGACGGCTTCCTCGGGGTCTGGCAGCCCACGGTGCGAGAGGAGCGTGCGGCATGAGCGAGGACCAGGAGGCCACGGTCACCGAGCTGCCCACCGACCAGTGGTACGGCGTACCCGCCGAACTGCTGGACGAGGGGGCCGCCTACGACTGGGACAGCCCGGGCGGCTGCGGATGAGGACCGTCGAAGAGGAACGGCTCTACCGCAAGCAACGCCTGGCGGCGACCATGCGGCTGTTCGCGGTACGCGGTTTCGACGAGGGCGCGGGCGGGCACGTGACCGCCCGCGACCCCGGCGACCCGGACCGGTTCTGGATCAACCCGTTCGGCGTCCACTTCGGACACGTCCGGGTCAGCGACCTGCTGCTGGTCGACAGCCGGGGTGAAGTCGTCGAAGGCGACGGGAGGATCAACCCGGCCGGGTTCGTCATCCACTCGCACGTCCACGCGGCGCGTCCCGACGTCGTCGCCGTCGCACACGCGCACTCCACCTACGGGCGCGCGTGGGCGGCGCTGGGCCGCAAGCTCGACCCGATCACCCAGGACGCCTGCGCGTTCTACGAGGACCACGAGGTCTTCGACGAATTCGGCGGCGTGGTGCTGGATTCCGACGAGGGCAAACGGATCGCGGTCCGCCTCGGCACTGGCAAGGCGGTGATCCTGCGCAACCACGGGCTGCTCACGGTCGGCGGCACGGTGCAGGAGGCGGCCTGGTGGTTCACCACCATGGACGGCTCGTGCCACGTGCAACTGCTCGCGGAAGCGGCCGGGAAGCCGGTACCGATCGAGCCCGCGGTCGCGCGGCACACCGCGTCGATGATCGGCACGCCGGGGATGGGGCGGCTCAACTTCCGGCCGCTGTACGCCGATCTCGTGCGCCGCCAACCGGACTTGCTGGATTGAGTCTGCCGGCGGCGCCGCCGGTCTCGTCACAGAGGCACTACCCACCGGTGTGATCCCTGGCAACACACTTTGCCTTACTCGTCGAATACCTGGAAACGACCGGACGCGGGTTCACCAAAGGAGATTGAGGGGAAGGTCATGCCGACGCTACTGAACGACTACATCGCCGAGGACGGGACCGGGGTCGCGATCGTCGACGAGGCGGGCGCGGTCGGGTGGCGGCTGCTGGGGGAGCGGGTGAACCGCTGGATCGCCCTCCTGCGTGACCGCGGGATCGGCGAGGGTGACCGGCTGGCCTGTGTCCTCGGCAACCGTCGCGAGACCTTCGAGGTCCTCCTGGCTTGCCTGCACTCCGGGATCACCGTGGTACCGATCAACTGGCATCTCACCGATCCCGAAATCGCTTACATCGTCTCGGACTCCGGGAGCAAGGCGCTGGTCGTCGAGCCTTCGTACGCCGAGACGGCCGGCCGCGCGGTCGCCCGTTCCACGGGGGAATGCGCGACGCTGATCGTCACCGGTTCCGCGGACGAGGCCGGTTTCGAAGCGGCGGAACCGTTGCTGGCGCGGATGTCCTCGGCCGAACCCGATGGACAGACCTGCGGCGCCACGATGTTGTACACCTCGGGCACGACGGGCGCGCCCAAAGGCGTGGTGAACGGCCTGTTCGTCGTCGGCGCGCCGTTCTCCCGGGTGGCGAAGCTGACCCGGTACGCGCACGTCGTCCTGGACGTCCCGTCGCGCGAACGATGCCTGCTCGACGGTCCCTGGTACCACTCGTCCCAGCTGTTCTTCTCCCTGCTCGGTCTGCTGCTCGGCTCGACGCTGGTGATCCGCCGCTCGTTCGATCCCGAGTCCACATTGGACACCATCGACCGCGAGCGGATCACCGCCGCGCATCTGGTGCCCACCCAGTTCATCCGCCTGCTGCGGCTGCCGCCGGAGGTCCGCGCGCGGTTCTCGGGGGCGAGCCTCGGCCGCGTGTGGCACGGCGGCGGACCGTGCCCGCCGGACGTCAAGCGCCGGATGATCGACTGGTGGGGTCCCGTGCTGACGGAGTACTACGGCGCCACCGAGGGCGGTGCGGTCACGCTCACCGGCTCGCGCGACTGGCTCGCGCATCCCGGCAGCGTCGGCAAGGCCGTGCCGCCGAACGAGATCGTGATCCTCGGCGAGGACGGCACCCCGCAACCGATCGGTGCTTCCGGACAGGTGTTCGTCCGCCGCGTCAAAGGCCAGAGCTTCAGGTACCACAACGCCCCGGAGAAGACGCGGTCCGCGCATCTGGAGCCGGGCACCTTCACCTTCGGCGACGTCGGCCACCTCGACGAGGACGGCTTCCTCTATCTCACCGGCCGCGCGCAGGACATGATCGTCTCCGGCGGGGTCAACGTGTACCCGGCCGAGATCGAGGCCGTGCTGCTCAATCATCCGGTGGTCCGGGACGTCGCCGTCATCGGCGTCCCCGACGACGAGTTCGGTGAGCGGTTCGAGGCCGTCGTCGAGGTCACCGGCGAGGCCCCCGCCGACCTGTTCGCTCTGCTGGACCCGTTCTGTCGCGAATCCTTGGCGGGCTTCAAAACCCCGAGGACGTATCACGTCATCGAGCGGCTGCCCCGTGAGGCGACCGGCAAACTCCGCAAGGACGTGCTGCGCGAGAGTTTCGCCGTGATCGGCATCGAGCGGCCCGACATCGCGCATCCGGCGACGTTCGCCGACGGCGTGCCGCATGCGGAGTTCGCCCGCCGTCGCGAGACCGAACCGGTGGCCTGGACCCCGGAACCGTTGCTGACGCGGCATTCCAGTGCCGGCAGCACCACCCAGCGCGGCTCCGGCTACTGGGCGGTGACGCGCTACGACGACGTCTACTCCGTGTCACGGCGGCCTGAGGAGTTCTCGTCCGCTGCCAAGGGCGCCTTCCTGCCCGACCCGCGCACGCCGGGTGACCTCAAGCAGACCCGGCAACTGCTGGTCAGCATGGACGGCCCGGAGCACGTCCGGATCCGCCGTCTGGTCGCGACCGTGTTCACGCCCAAATCGGTCCGCGGGCTGAGTGACAGCATCGCCGGGCACGCGCGGCGGCTGGTGGAGAAGGTCACCGACGGCGCCGAGTTCGACGCCGTCGCCGATTTCGCCGCCGAGTTGCCCCTGCTGGTCCTGTGCGATCTGCTCGGGTTCCCGCCGGACGACCGGCACCTGCTCTACCGCTGGAGCAACGCGCTGGTCGGCTTCGACGACCCGGAGTTCGGCGGCGGCGACGTCGAGGCGTACCGCCGGACCTTCGCCGAGGCGTTCGCCTACGCGATGAAGCTCGGCATGTCCCGGCGCGAGACCCCGACCGACGACCTGATCAGCAGGCTGGTCAACGCCGAGGTCGACGGGAAACACCTGAGCGACCGCGAGTTCTGCAGCTTCTGGCTGCTGCTGGTGGTCGCGGGCAACGAAACCACCCGTCACCTGATCTCCGGTTCGCTGGAGGCACTGGTGAACAACCCGGCGGAACGGGACAGGCTGGTGTCCGGCGAAGTGCCGGTGGCCACCGCGGTCGACGAGCTGATCCGCTGGGTCACGCCGATCATGCAGTTCCGCCGCACCGCCGTCCGGGACACGGAGATCGCCGGGCAGTCCGTCGCCGAGGGCGACAAGGTCGTCGTCTACTACACCTCGGCCAACCGCGACCCGGCCGTGTTCACCGATCCGGACCGGCTCGACCTCGGCCGCGATCCCAACCCCCATCTGTCGTTCGGGATCGGCCCGCATTTCTGCCTCGGCGCGCATCTGGCCAGGCTGGAGATGTCGACGCTGCTGACCGAACTGCTGCCGCAGCTGTCCCGCCTGCGCCTGACCGGGCCGGTGACCCGGCTCGAATCGAACTTCGTCAACGGCGCCAAGTCCATGCCCGCGCGCTTCGTGTCCTTCGGATGATTCCACGAGAAAGGGAGGCCGTCGTGCCCTCGAAACCTGTCCAGCCGAGCCGTGCGGGAACGGTCCCCTGGCCCGCCGACCTCGTCGAGCGCTATGTCGCCGAAGGCCACTGGAAGGGCCAGGCGCTCGCTTCGCGCTTCGTGACCGCCGCCGACGCGACTCCGGACGTCGAAGCGCTGACCGACGGCGACTTCAGGCTGACCTATGCCGAACTGCTGTCCCGTGTGGACGGTGCCGCCCAGCGGTTGCGTGCGCTGGGTCTCCGGCCCGACGACCGGCTCCTGATGCAGCTGCCCAACGGCTGGGAGTTCGTCGTGCTGACGCTGGCGTGCTTCCGGCTCGGCGTGATCCCGGTGATGGCGCTGATCCAGCACCGCAGGCACGAACTGTCCTACCTGGCCGAGCTGTCCGAGGCACGCGCGATCGCCGTGCCGGACCGGGTGAAGGACTTCGACCACCAGGAACTCGCGGCCGGGATCGCCGCCGGGGCCGAGACGATCGAGCACGTCATCGTCGCCGGTGACGTCCGCGACGGCCACGTCGACCTGCGCGCCCTTTGTGCCCCGGCGCCGGATCCCGCGGCGGCGCGCACCGAGCTGGACGCGTCGGCTCCCGACCCTCGTTCGGTCGCGCTGCTGATCCTTTCCGGTGGCACCACGGGTTTGCCGAAGCTCATCGCGCGCACCCACGACGACTACGCCTGCTACGTCGACGGATCCGCCGACGCTTTCGGTTTCGGCGCCTCTTCGGTGTATCTCGCCGTGCTGCCGTTCGGGCACAACTACCCGCTGAGCGCGATCCTCGGCGTGCTGTGGGCGGGCGGCCGCGTGGTCGTCTCGCCGTCGCCGTCCGCGCGTGACTCGCTCGGCGCGATCGAGACCGAACGTGCCACGGTGACGTCGGTGGTGCCGGCGATCGTGGTGCGCTGGCTCGAGTACCGCGAGGCCGACCAGCACCACGACCTGTCGTCGTTCCAGGTGCTGACGCTCGGCGCCGCGCGGCTGCAGGACCAGCTGGTCCGGCAGATCAGCTCGGTGTTCGGCTGCACGTTGCAGCAGGGCTACGGGATGGCGGAGGGGCTGACCAACCTCACCCGGCTGGACGACCCGTTCGACATCACCTGCGACACCCAGGGCCGCCCGATCAATCCGGCCGACGAACTGCGTGTCGTCGACCCCGACGGGAATCCGGTCCCGCCGGACGAGCAGGGCGAGCTGATCACCCGCGGCCCGTACACCATCCGCGGTTACTACCGCGCGCCCGAACACAACGAGCGCGCCTTCACCCCGGACGGCTGGTACCGCACGGGCGACGTCGTGCGGCTGCGCCCGGACGGCTACGTCGTCGTCGAGGGGCGCACCAAGGACGTGATCAACCGCGGTGGCGAGAAGATCGCGGCCGAGGAGGTCGAGTCCTTCGCCTATCAGCTCGACTCGGTGGAGATGGCGGCCTCGGTCGCGATGCCGGATCCCGTGCTGGGGGAGCGCGGCTGCCTCTACGTCGTGCCGACCCCCGGCAATTCCGTCGCGCTGCAAGACGTCATCGACGTCATGGAGACGGCGGGGGTGGCCCGGTTCAAACTGCCGGAGCGGCTGGTCGTCGTCGACGCGATGCCGCGCACACCGATCGGGAAGATCGACAAGAAGGTCCTGCGCGCGGACATCGCGCGACGCCTCGAAGAAGAAGCCGCCTGAGCCGGCCTCGTGAGTGGTAAGGACGGTTCTGGCGGACTGTCTTCGACTGCCGCTGGGATCGGTGTCGCCCCTCTCGACCGGCCGTGCTTGATCAACGGAGGATCGGGGACGGTGAGTGTCCCCGATCCTCCGTTGATCAAGGCTGAAACCGCAGTAGCCTTCGAACTGGTCTTCACGACCCCGCTCACGGCGGAAATGCTCGCAGAATGGGATAAGACGTGGCCCATACGGCGGTGCGAAGCTTGCGAGGCAGCCGGTTACTGGTCTGGGTTCCGCCGCGTGACGTGGAAATGCTCGAACGCGGTTCACCCCCATCGCTTTTGGGAGAAAGGACGCACAAATGAGCGTTACCGCAACGCGGACTGGCGGGCCGCCCGCAGCCGCGGAAAAGCCAGCCAAACAACGCTATCTCGCCGTCGACGGCCTGCGCGGGGTCTGCGCGCTGGCCCTGCTCTTCACACACGTCGCGATGATCGCGGGAGTGCTCGGCACCAAGGAACTCGGCGGCACGATCGCTTCGACCAGTGCGGTCGGTGGCTTCTTCACCGGCGGGTTGCAGATCTTCGCCGGCGTCTTCTTCGTGCTCACGGGCATGTTCGTCTACCAGGGCTTCGCGAAGTCGATCATCAACGGCACTCCGCGCAAACGCGAAGGCACGGTGATCCGGCGGGTGCTGCGCCTGCTCCCCGCGTACTACGCGATGTACCTCGTGGTGCTGGTCGCGCTGAACCTCCAGCAGGTCGAGAACCTGTGGGACGTCCTCCGTCCGATGCTGCTGCTGCACATCTACGACTGGGACGGCTGGAGCAACGGCATGGAGATCACGTGGACCGTGCCGGATATGGCGCAGTTCTACCTCCTGCTGCCGCTGCTCGCCTGGGCCACCTTCAAGTTCGCGTCCCGCGGCAAGACCGCGCGGGCGCGGGCGTACCGGATGATGCTCCCGGTGCCGCTCCTGTTCGCGGCCGGTATCGCCTGGCTGCTGTACTCGCAGATGAACGGCCTCGGCACCCGCGCGCTGTTCTGGTACCCGATGGGTCTGATGCCCGAGGTCGCGATCGGTATGGTCATCGCGATCTGGCTGGAGCTGCAGAAGGCGTCGCCTCGGGATACGCCCAAGCTGCTCGCTTTCGCCGGCCGCCACCGCGTGCTGTTCCTGGGCATCGCGCTGACCTGCCTGCTCATCAACTGCGCCCGTCCCGGCAGTGAAATCGGCATGGACGACTATTACAGTCTCACCGCACTCGGGATCTTCTACGGCCTGTTGGCCATTCTCTCGGCGACCCTGTTGCTTTCGATGGTCGCGCCGGGACCCGAGTCGCGCTTCATCCGCGCGGTGTTCACCAACCGGGTGATCCTGTTCATCGGCAAGATCTCCTATGGCGTTTATCTGTGGCAGTTCGCGGTGATGCATTTCTATCTGCAGAAGCCGAACGCCTATTTCAACGGGGAGCCGATGCCGTTGATGATGATCCGCGCCGGCACCGGGTTCTGGGAGCTGCAACTGGTCACCCTGGTCGGCACGATCATCCTGTCGACGATCTCGTACTACCTGTTGGAACGCCCGCTGATGAACTGGGGCGAGCGGGTCATCAAGCGCCGGGCCGCCCGCAAGGCCGCCGCGGTGCCGCCACCGCGTGGGGAATCTGTTCCGGTGTAGTCCTTCGCCATCGGACCCTTCCGGCCTGGCGTCCGCCGCAGCGGACGCCAGGCCGTTCCCGCATTCGCTTCCGGAGGTTCGTCGTGTCCTTTTCCGCCCCTTTGAAAGGTTTCCGGGTCCACTGTGGTGGATCCGGCCCGGCCGTCGAGACCGCGCTCGATCGGCTGCGGATGCTGGAGGCCGAAGTCGATGCCGCGCGACCCGGACCCCTCAGCCTGATCGGGCCGGGCGTTTCGGCCGAGGCCGGTTTGCGCGGGCAGTTCCCGGAGAACCTCGTGCAGGCCGACTGCGGGATCATGGCACTGCACGGACGGTCGGAGGCTCAGCCGCGCCCGCTGGGCGTCGACTATGTTTCGGTGCTCACGGGAATCGCCGCCGTCCAGGGCATGCTGGCCACGACTTTGGCTCAGCTGCGCGGAAACCCGGTGTCCCGGGTCGAGCTGGGCGCGGACGGCGTCGCCTTGTTCGCGGTCGGGCAGTACATCGCCGCCGCCACCGCGGACGAGGATCCCGAGGGACAGGAAGGAACGCCGTCGGCGGCGCGGCCGCCGTTCGTCTCCGCCGACGGAGTCGCGTTCGAGGTCGAAGCCTTCAGCGGTGAGGCCTGGCAACGGTTCTGGGCCTCGCTGGGAACGCCGGAACGAGCGATCGGCCGGGGCTGGCGGCCGTTCCTCCTCCGCTACGAACGTGCGTCGGTGTCGCTCCCACGCGAGCTGCACGAGGCGGCCGAGTCCACCTCGTTCGAGGAGATCCGCTCGATCGCCGCGTCGACCGGGATGCACGTCTGCCCGGTGCGGACGGTGGCCGACCGGCGCACCGATCCTGACGCGGGCTCACCGCCGTGGTCCTTCCGTGCCGGACGTGCGGCGCCGCCCGGATCCGGGGCCACCGCAGGTCTTCCGCTCGCCGGAATCCACGTCGTCGAGTCGACGCGCCGGGTGCAGGGCCCGCTGGCGACCCGGCTGCTGTCGCTGCTCGGCGCGACCGTCACCCGGATCGAACCGCCGGGCGGCGACCCCTTGCGGGGCATGCCGCCGATGGCGGGCGACTGCTCGGCGAAGTTCCGCGTCCTCAACGACGGCAAACGGGTCGCCGAGATCGACTTCAAGCAGGCGGAGGGCCGTGCCGAAGTCCTGGAGCTGATCCGCGACGCCGACGTCTTCCTGCACAATTGGGCGCCCGGCAAGGACATCGAGCTCGGCCTGGACGCGGCCACCCTGCACGCGGTGAACCCCGGACTGGTGTATGCGGCAGCGTGCGGCTGGGGTGACGCGCTGGGGAAGAACCCGCCCGCCGGCACGGACTACATGGTCCAGGCCTACTCCGGGGTGGCCGACGCGCTGACGCACGCCGGGGCACCGCCGCGTCCGACGTTGATGATCATGGTGGACGTCGCGGGCGGATTCGTTTCGGCGGAAGGGATCCTGGCCGCGCTGGTGGCGCGTCAGCGCACCGGCCGCGGTGGCGAGGTCACGACGTCGCTGCTGGCCGCGGCGGACGCGCTGTTGCACGAGCCGTCGCCCGCCGCCGTCGACGGCGTCTTCGCGGCGGCCGACGGGCTGCTCGCGATCGTGACCGACGACGTCGACGCGCTGTGTTCGCTCCTCGGCATTTCGCTGCCATCAAGCGAAGAACTACCGGACGCGATCACCAAGGCGCTGGGCACGCGGCCGGTGGCGGACTGGGCACGGAGGCTGGGCCCGATCGCGGTGCCCGTCCGGCGCGACCTCGGCACGCTCGTGTCGCGCCATCCCGGGCGGTTCGAGCGGAACGGATGTGCGATCGCCACTTCACCGTGGGCCTTTTCTTGATCCGTGGCAGCGTAGGAGATGTCCACCTGGTGAGAACGCTGGGACCATGTGGTGCGAACAGGTGATCCGGTCGGCGGAGGAGCTTCGGGATGAGTGGGAACACGCTGGGCGTGCTGGGCTCCGACGTCAAGGTGGGATTGGCCGACGGGTCGAAGATCGCCTACGCCAACCTGGACTACGCGGCGAGCGCGCCGTGCCTGCGCGAAGTGGCCGACGTGGTGGGGGAGCTGCTTCCGCTCTACGCGAGCGTGCACCGCGGTGCCGGTGCGCTTTCCCGGCTGTGCACGGAAAAGTACGAAGCCGCCCGCGAATCCGTCACCGAGTTCCTCGGCTGCCGCCCTGACGACGCGGTGGTGTTCACCCGTAACACCACCGACGCGCTGAACCTGCTCGCGCACGCCGTTCCGGCGGGCACCGTCGTCATCACGTTCGAAGGCGAACACCACGCGAACCTCTTACCCTGGAACAAAGTCGTCCGGCTCCCCGCGCCTTCGTCGCCAGGTGAAGCGATTTCCGCCGCTACGAACGCGCTTTCAACGCAGGACGAGGGCCCCGTGCTGCTGGCCGTCACCGGAGCGTCCAATGTGACCGGTGAGGTCTGGCCGCTGGCCGAACTCGCCGCCACCGCCCACCGCTTCGGCGCCCGCATCGCGGTGGACGCCGCGCAACTCGCGCCACACCGGCGTATCGACATCGCCGCGCTCGACCTCGACTATGTGGCTTTCTCCGGCCACAAGCTGTACGCCCCCTTCGGCACCGGCGTACTCGCGGGCCGCGCCGACTGGCTCGACGGCGCACGGCCGTACCTCTCGGGCGGCGGCGCCACCGCGCACGTCGGTGACGCGCCCGGCGACGTCCGCTGGGCGTCCGGTGCCGCGCGCCACGAGGCGGGCTCCCCGAACGTCATCGGCGCCGTGGCCCTCGCCGCCGCATGCGATGCCCTCGTGGCGGCGGACCTGGACACGGTCCGAGCCGAGGAGGACGCCCTCATGGCCCGGCTGCACGACGGCCTGGCGGCGATCCCCGCGGCGCGGATACTGGGAGCAGGCGACAGCTGGCCGGACAGGCTGGGCATCGTCTCCTTCACTGTCGACGGCGTCGAGACTCGCACGGTGTCCACCCGCCTGGCCGCGGAATTCGGCATCGGCGTGCGCGACGGCCTCTTCTGTGCCCACCCCTTCACCCGGCGGCTGCTGGACGAAGCGGGCGCGACCACGCCGACCGCGGTGCGCGCGAGCATCGGCATCGGTACTACCGCTGAACACATCGACCGGTTGATCACCGGAATCCGGTCCATCTCCGGGACTTGAGTAGCGGGCCTATCGCCGGAACCAGCGCCGCCGCTTTTCCGTGGTGCCGGACGGCTGTAGCCCCAGCCTTCCGGTCAGGAAGAAGGTTCCGGTCACGATGTTGCCGCGCGCGGGTGGTTCCTCGAGGTCGGTGGTCGCGATGGCGACGTCGACTTCGATCGCGGCGATGGTGCGGACCCGGATCCGATGGAATGCCGCACCGGTAACGGTATTCACGGGAGTCTCGGCCTCGATGACTACACCGGCGAACAGCGCGTGAGCTGAGGGTGTCCAGTCGGACGCGGGCTCTGCGAGCGCGAAGGTGCCGGAAGGGATGAAGTGGTCGGCGGCGAATTTCGGTCCGTCGTCGCCCTGCGAGGCGTAGTAGGCCTCGGCGTCGGCGTGCACGGTGACGTCTTCGGCCAGAGCGGCCAGCACCAGGGACCCGGTCTCGAGCTGCCCGCCGGCGTCGGCGAGAACCGCTCGGTCTTCAAGCTCCACCGCGATGGGACAGACCATTTCCCCCTCGACGCCATCGAGGAGGTCGAGCGTCGCGGTCTCGTCGTCGACGAGGCGAACGTCGCGCACCGGCACCGCGGGCGTCGTGCCGGCCAGACACGGCAGGAGGTACTCGATCCCGCGGTCGCGGACCTGTGCGACCAGCCGGGCACCCGAGGCGTCAGTCCCAACATGTTCACTGAGCTTTGCGGCGATCTGCCGGGTTTCGCCCATACCGACCAGGGAAATGACCTTTTCCCCGAACTCGTCCTGGTCGGTGAAGCCGATCCCGATCGCCTCGAAGTGGCTCGACACGCGCATTCCCCCTGTTTCGTTGTCCGCTGGAGATTACCGACCAGGCCGGACAAGGTCATCCAGGTTTACGTGAGGTACTGGCTGAACCGCCGCTGCGGGTCGTACGCCGCCCAGCCCGGGTCCCCGGTACCGGCGAACGCGACCCAGGTGCCGTGGATCCGGGCCGCGAGGCCGTCCGGGGCGGGGTCGGGACCGAGCAGGCCAGTGTCGCCGTGCAGCCAAGGCTTGTCGGCGATGTCGAAGACGAAGGGCAGCTCGACGGTGTGGGCGGCGCCGAGTCGTCCGTTCAGGGCGGTCGAGCGATATCCGAACGAGTAGACGTGTGTGCGGCCGCCCGAGATCTGTGCGTGGGCTTGCGCCATGCGGGCCGTACCGGCTCCGAACAGAGCCTCCCCGAGCACGTCCGCCTCCGTGGCGGGCTCCGGATCGCCCTGCGGCACAAGGTAAAGACGCCCCTCTTCGGTGTTGGTCCCGATCAGCAGGTCCACGTCGCGGGCCGGGCCGTCCGCGAGACCGTCGGCGGGCTGGACCGCGAGAACCAGGCTGAACGGGCTGAGACCGGCCAACGGGTCTGTCGCGGTGCTGGTGCGCAGGTCGAGTCCGGCCAGTGCGGGCAGGACTTCGAGGAAGCGCTCGTCCGGAATCGCGGAGAAGGCGTCGGCGGTCGGTTCGACGCCCAGCGTGGCGGCCGCCGTGGTGGTGACCCGTCGCGCCTGTTCCGGGGTGAAGGCGCCGGTGCCGCTGCCGCTCTGGATGATCGCCCGCCGGAACAGCCCTTTGGCTTCAGGCGTCGCGAGTAGCGCTCCGACGAGGGTGGCGCCCGCGGACTGGCCGAAGATCGTGACGTTGTCCGGGTCGCCGCCGAACGCCGCGATCGTGGCTCGCACCCAGCCGAGCGCGGCGAGCACGTCGAGCAGTCCGCGGTTGGGCGGAGCGCCATCCAGGTCGAGGAAACCAGGGATGCCGAGGCGGTAGTTCACCGTCACGAGGACGATGCCGTCGCGGGCGAACGCGCTGCCGTCGTAGAGTGCCGCGCGGTTCGAGCCGGTGACGAATCCGCCGCCGTGCACGAAGACCAGGACGGGTCGCTCGCCGCTGTCGGCGGCAGGCGTGCGGACGTCGACGGTCAGGTACTCCTCGCCCCGGACCCAGCCCGGTCCGAAGTAGGGGGTCATGTCGAGCTTGCCGAAGTCGCGGGCCGGTTGGGGAGCCGTCGGCGAAGGCCGGGTGCCGTCGCGGACGCCGGACCAGCCAGGATGCGGTGCGGGCGAGGTGAAACGGCGGGCACCGATCGGTGCCGCCGCGTAGGGGATGGCACGGTAGAACTCGCCGGAGTCGTCGCGGACGCCGCGCACCGCGCCCGCCGGGGTTTCGACGACCGGATCTGCGTACTGGGTCACGGGAAACACTTCCTTTCCTGGAGTATCAGGAGATGCGGGAGAAGCCCGCCCACTCCTTGATCGCGAACTTCGACCCGTCGCGTTCGACCTCCGCGGCACCCTGGCCTGCGAAGTGCGCGGGGAAGACGAGTGCGTTGGTCTCGGCGGCGTGGCCGAGCAGCTTGTGCCGGGTGGCCCGGGACTCGGCCGGGTCCTCGCAGAAGCAGGAATTGGTCTCCGGCTCCACGATCTGCAGCGCGGTGTGCACCAGGTCCCCGACGAACAGGGCCCGGTCGCCGCCGGACTCCAGTGCGAGCACGGACGAGCCGGGGGTGTGCCCGGGAGCGAGATCGAGCCGCAGGTTCTTGTCGATCCGGTACGACCCCTCCCACAGGTGCGTCAGCCCCGCCTCGTGGACCGGCGTGACGCTGTCCTCGAAGACGTTCTGGTTGCCGGGGCCGAGCACCGTCTCGTGCTCGTTGGCCGGGTCCCAGAACTCGAAGTCCCGCCGCGTCATCAGGTACGTCGCGTTCGGGAAGGTCGGCACCCAGGTGCGGCCGTCGAGCCGGGTGTTCCAGCCGACGTGGTCGATGTGCAGGTGCGTGTTGACCACGATGTCGACGTCCTCGGGCCGCACCCCGGCGGCCGCGAGGTTGTCGAGGTAACCGGTGTCCCTGCGGCTCCACACCTGCGCGTAGGGCCGGTCCTTGTGGTTGCCGACGCCGGTGTCGACGAGGATCGTGCGCCCTTCGCTGCGCAGCAGCCAGGACTGGATCGCCGAGTGGCACTCACCGGTCTCCGGATTCCAGAAATCGGGCGCCAGCCAGCCGCGATGCTCGTCCCACGAGCCGTCGGGGCTGTCCGGGAAGAACTGGCCGGGACTCAGCTCGACCGAGCCGTAGAACTCCTTGACGCGGGTGACGGTGACGTCGCCCAGGGTGATCTGATCCATGTGGTCCTTCCTCGGTTCGGTGACTGAGACCGAGCCTGGACACGGGGGCGCGCACGAACCAGTCCCGCGTTGTCCTACCCCTCACAGGGGGTGGCTGGGATCGGGCCGTGCGCCGGATACTGAGGGTATGGACGGACCAGGCCCACTCGGCGACTTCTTGCAGGCCAGACGTGCGCTGCTGCGACCGGAAGACGTCGGTCTGCGCGACCTCGGGCCACGCAGGCGGGTGGCCGGGCTCCGGCGCGAGGAACTGGCCCAGCTGGCGGGCGTCAGCGTCTCGTACTACACGAGGTTGGAGCAGGGGCTGTCCCGCGGAGCCTCGGCCGAGGTGCTCGACGCGATCGCCCGCGCCCTGCTGCTCGACGACCACGAACGCGAGCATCTCAACCGGCTCGCCGGTGCCGCCCGCCGCACTCCCCGCCCGCGCCGCCCCCGCCCCGAGAAGCTCGCCGACGAGACGCGGGACCTCCTGCGCGCCGTGGACGGCGTCCCGGCGCTGGTGCTCGGCCGGCGCACGGACGTACTGGCGTGGAACACCCTCGGGCACGCCCTGCTGGCCGGGCACCTGGACTTCCACAGCCCGGACAACCCGGCGGAGCGGCCGAACATGAGCCGGATCCTGTTCCTGGACCCGCACTGCCGGGAGCTGTACACGGACTGGAAGCGCAAGGCCCGCGCGGTGGTCGGCAACCTGCGGAGCACCGTCGGCAGGCATCCGCAGGACCCACTGCTCGCGGAGCTGATCGGCGAACTGACGATGAAGAGCCCGGAGTTCGTCGCACTCTGGGGCGACCACCGCGTGGCACCCTGCGACGCCGCGTCCTACGACCTGCACCATCCTGTCGTCGGCGCGGTGACCATCACGCAGCAGACCCTGTCGATCGCCCGCTCGCCGGAACAGATGCTGATCGTCTGCACGACCCCCGCCGGATCCCCCTCCGAGGAGGCTCTCGCACTGCTACGACAGACGAGCGAACGTCGGTGGTCTTATGTGGACAGTCCGCTGAGCGCGAAGGGTTCGCGCCCGAAGGCGGGTTCTCTTGAGGGGTAAGGCGAAGGGGGCAGGTTGCGAAAGCCACTTTCGCAACCTTCAACGTTGCGAAAGTGGCTTTCGCAACGTCGGCCAGTGGATCCCCGCAACCTGCCACGCAGGCAGGCGAGCCGCTGCACATGGACGTCACGTTTGCGGAATGGTGTGGCCGTCCTGCGGCAACGTGTGCCCTCGGCAGGAACGGGGCTGACCAGGGGCTTTTCAGCGGCACATTGGTGGTCGAGGCGAGCTTCGAGCTCAGGCGGGGCTCGGCATGAGCGCCAGTTCGCAGACGGTTGCTCGGTTTGTCACGGTCACGACGGCGACGGCCAACGCCATCACGGCCGCGGCGATGCGGGGAACATCGGGTTTACCCCTTTCAGCGTAGGGCGTTCTCGACCAGCGCGACGGTCGCGCGGGGGTCGTCGACCTGGACGACCATGCGGGCGTAGCGCTCGTCGGCGAGTTCGAGCACGACGGCCTTCGACGGATCCCTGACGTCCCAGAAGACCTTCTCGCCGTCGAGGTGGAACGTGCCCGCCGTGATCACGCCGGGCAAGTGGGCACCTGGCGCCCGGATCCCCTTGGGGTCGGCCGCGATGCCGGGGTCCGCGGTCGCGCCGCGGACGTTGACCAGCGGGATGGTCACGCTGCTCTTGAAGGCCCAGAGCTTGTTGAGCCCCTCCATCACGACGACGAGGTTCTCACCGTCGATGCGTACCACTGCCATAGCGGTTTTCCTTTCAGTCAAGTGGATCGAGGCGTTGGGTCAGCGCGGCGCCGACACCGTCGGGGTCGCCGCGCAGGCGAATGCCCAGCGCGGCGGCCGTGATGGCGGCGGCCAGGGCGGTGGAGATGCCGAGCGCGTCGGCGATCGCCTGGTCGACAGAGGCCAGCGCCGCGACTACCTCGTCGGCCACCTCCTCGTCGGCCGGCGCCCGTTCGACCGCCGCGAGCAGCAACAGACCGAGGTCGGCCGACGTGACCAGCCGCAGCGCGGCCGCGGCATCCGTCGCCGTGGCGAGCGCGTCGGCCAAGGGGCGGACGTCGTCGGCGACGTGGCGGCGCAGGGCGACCAGGTAGAGGCCGCGCTTGCTGCCGAACGTCTTGTACAGGCTGTTGCGGTGCACGCCGAGGTGGGTGACGAGGTCGTCGACGGACACCCCGTCGTACGCGCGGCCACCGAACAACCCCACGGCGGCGCGCACCACCTCGTCCTCGTCGAACGCCCTTCGTCTGCCCATGCCACGACCGTAGACCTTTGAGGAACGATCAGTCAAGAACGATCGTTCCTCAAAGGTCAGGCGCAATGGTGGCGTGGACGACGACTTTCAGACCTACGTGTCCCAGACCGAGTACACCCGCTACAGGGAACCGCAACGTCTTCATCTCGGTGGTTCGAGCAGCACCGCCACCAACGGGAAGCGCGCGTGGCTGTCCTTCTACTACGACATCAACGCCCGTCAGTCCGACCGCACCATTGTCGACGCCGAAGTGCTGCAGCCGATGCAGACCGATACCCGCTACAGCTACAACCCCGCGGGCAACATCACCTCGATCTCCAGCGCCTCGCCGAAGCCTGGGCACCCGCCAACCTGTATCGAATGGCTTGACGCGCGAGATCGACATCGAGCTTGGTGCACATTTATGTGCAAGTCAGGGGTGGCTTGGCCAAGAAGCCGACTGGGCAGATGGCCAAAGCAAAGGAAAGTACTGGTAAAATGACGGTTGGCTTCGCGCCGGAATTTCTGATGCAGTCTGGAAGAACGTCGCACGCAAGGAATGCCCATTTTTGGAACGGCAGACGATGTGATCGCATACGTGAAGGAGTTCGGATGATGGGTGGTTCTATCGTCTCTCTGGACGGTGACTTTTTCCGACATGTGGAAAGTGTGCTCGTCGAGATGGGTGCGGCAACCGCGTCTGGTGGGCCAGGTGAATCAGTAGTCCAGCTGACAGACGAGAGCGGGCGTCTCTTTACGGTGTTTGAAGGAGTTCCGGCCGGCGCGGAGTGGGAGGTGACTGATGGTCCTTTTGAGGCTGCAGACGACGATGTCCGCGTACCTGACATGACGAAAGTTTTCTCATGCTCGTTTGAGTGCAGATGGGTTGATTTGGTTGTTCGCCTACTCGACGCTGTGGCGCAGGGTGCTGATTCTCCCATGTGGGTAGTTGATGGTAACGGCGTCGTATGGGATCCGAAGCGCGTAGATTCACAGAAAATAGTATTGTGATGGCGCACTGGACATTGTGGTGACCTTCGCCGAGGCAGGCTGACCGTGCAGGTCGCCGTGGTGGTGCTCTCGGGGTGATGATGGAGGTCATCGTCGGGTTGTATCTGGACCCATCCGGCGATGCGGTGGTCGGGGTTGCGAGTTGGATTGTCGAGTAGTGTTTCCTGGATGATTTTCGTAAATCTCGGCGTGAATTTAATTCACTCACACCGATTGTCACTTGGTCAAAATTTAATATTTGCTGTTTAAAAACGCTTGACGATGGGTTTAGTTTGAAACGCATGCGCAGACTTTGGCTGATGTCAGTGTTGTTGTCCTGCTCATGCTCGATCGAATCAGGGAGTGTGGTGACGAATCCGGTCGGTTCGGTGCCGGCCCCCGCTTCAAGCTGGGCTCCGGCGGAGTCGCCGCGGGTGGTTTCCGCGGCTTGTGCGTTTCTTGGTGCCGATGAGCTTCAAAGGGCACTGGAGTCGAAGGCCGCTTACCGGTCAGTCGAGGAGAAGCCGGTTGAGGGGCAGCGGAGCATTGCCTACGGTTGCGAGTTCAGTCGTGTTGATGACGGGTCCGGCGTCGGCAGCTTGATGGTGACCGCCATCAAGGGCGAGGCGGCGCCGGAGAGTGCGCTCGCCGTTGCCGAACAGAACTGTCTGGGTGAGGGGCAGGCCCAGCCGCTGGCGGGCGCCGGGGATACGGCGATGTGGTGCCGGAACGAGGACCTCGACACGCTGGTCGTGACCGTGAAGCGGAGCCACGGCGAAGTCCGGATCGCTCACTTGACGCTCGCGGGTAGTCCGATGGCTGCCAATATTCCCGGATATGCCTCGCTGGCGCGGCTTCTCGGCGGCAGGCTGTAGCGCCCGAAGCGCAGGTGAGCCATCCAGTCTCCGATCGGACCCGAACACGGCATGGCACCCAATTGCGCGTGGGCAAAGCCGCGGGACTCGCTCGGACCCCGGCGGGAAGACGCGTCCCGGGGAAGTGCAGGACGGGAGCGGGGTAGGTGAAGGTGCTGACGTGGCGGGCAGGGCGGTTGGGTGATGCCCGCGTCCGAGGTGGTAAGAGAAGTCAACGTAGTCGTCAGAGGGCACGCATGTAGCCAGGTGCTGTTTGTGAGTGAGCGCCCGCACTGGGTTGTCACTGTCGCAGTTCTGGACCTGCTCGATCACCGGCATGGACGCATTGGTGAATGCGTGGTCAAGATGTGTGCCCTCGGCAGGATTCGAACCTGCGACACCTGCCTCCGGAGGGCTGAACCGCGTGCACCTCGCACGAGTGCCCCGACCTGCACATATGTCTAGTTCGGGCTGCTGGTCAACGCCGGTTTGGGGACGCATTGGGAACAGGCGGCATCCTGGCGGTCAACTGGAACGTGGTTTCAGTGCGTCCGACAGAACCCATTGCTGGTGCCACGCGGCGCCCTCCCCGGGCGTCCCGAGAGGGAACGTGACCCATCCAACCCAATGCCCTGTGACCGTTGCCGCCCACGTGCTCAGCGTTCCAGGGACGGTCCCGGTCAGGTCGAGCCCGTCAGGGAGCGTTCCCCGCGGGGCGCCGATCGGGAAGACGACGCGCAGGTCGACCCATACCGGCTTGGGTTGCTCGACCACGTGCACGTACGGGACATCGCCAGCTGACCTTGCCGAGTCGGACATGTGTTCGATTATGCATCCCGCGATCCTCAAGTCGCCCCGTCTACGGCGAGCTGGCAGGTGGTGGTGGGACCCTCTACGGAGCGTGACCAATCTGGGTGGCAGCGGGACTCAAGGGAGCATGTACACGCGGGGAGCCCTAGGAAACCCGGGAAGACAAACCCGCAAACCCGCAAACCCGCAAAATGCTCCCTGAGCTGGAAATATAAGCTGCGGGTTTAGTCCTTGTATGGGAAACGCAAACCCGCAAACCCGCAAATCTACCACTGTAGAAATAACGGGCTTTTCGCAGCTCAACAGGCACATTTGGTGCCTTGCGGTCCGGTGGAGGGCCGCGTTGGTCCATGTGGCGCTGATCCCCAAACCCGCCGCTCCGCCACCTGCCAGCATGGTCGGCTCCACTACGAAACGTCACCCTGACGAACCGTCTGGACCGGCGCCTGTGGCCTGTCGATTCGCGCGAACGGAAGGATACGATCGCACCATGCCCGAAGAGGAGCTGACGCAGCGCGTTGCCCGCCTTGAACGTCAGGTAGCCGAGCTGACCGAGCGCTCGACCGATGCGGCAGCAGCACGCGTGCTCGCGGCCGGCGCAGACCGCGACGTCTCAGAGGTTCGCGCCGAACTGCGCGCCCACACCGGCACGCTGAACGCACTCCGTCAGGACCAGGTTGACCTCCGCGAAGAGATGCGCGAAGGCTTCGCGGCAGTGAACCGCTCGCTCCAACAGATCATCGGCCTGCTTGGCGGACCGCCGTCAGAGACAGAAACATCAGGCTGAGCTTGTCCGTGGGGAGTTGAAGGCCGCCAGCGGGATCCACTGGCGGCCTTCGGTGTCTCCGGAGGACTGAGTCGGCCAGCCGTGCAACTGGTGGCTAGACCCGCTCCTTCGGCCAGCTTGGCCGTCTATATACCCGTAGCCTATGTGCGTGACCGATTGGGAGCACGACGCATGACTCATGCCAATACGCGCCTTACGCCGGACACTGCCAAGTCGGCTCTACTGGAAGCCTGCGCGGCGACCGGATTAAGTGCAGAAAGCGCGAAGCTTGTCCGCATGGGCGAAAACGCCTTGTATTACTTGCCGGGCAAGATTATGGCCCGAATAGGTCGATCTTTGGATGCGAGCAGGAAGGAGGTTCGCATCGCAAACTGGTTGACTGAAGCAGACTTTCCAGCAGCGCGGCTAGCTGCGCGGATTGCTCAGCCAGTCCGAGCGGCTGCCTTCCATGTCACGTTCTGGGAATTCATTAGTGAAACCCCGCCGGTGCCGACATCTCAGGATCTTGGGAAAGTTTTGCGGGACTTGCATGCGCTCGCGCCTTCTTCGAGTCTGGACCTGCCGAAATTCAGGCCACTGCCAAAGGTTTCGGATCGCCTTAGAGGACTACCGTCGGGCCTGGTTAGCACTACTGACATTGACTTTCTGTGGGATCGTTGTGCGCTACTTGAAGGCGAGTTTGACAGGCTGACGTTCGAGCTTCCCTATGGTCCCATTCATGGTGATGCGCATAACGGCAACCTTATGCGAGACGAAGACGGAGCTGTCCGCCTAATCGACTTTGAAGACTTCGCCCTCGGGCCGCGAGAGTGGGACGTCTCGGTGGCGGCCACTCGGTTTGACGCGTTCGGATGGATGACACGAAGTGAGTACGACGCCTATGTTGACGCGTACGGATTTGATCCATTGGCATGGCCTGGTTACCCGACCCTGCGGGCAATCCGCGAACTCAATATGACCACTTGGCTTATGCAGCAGATAGGTCAGTCGTCGAGAATTGACCGGGAGATTCATAGGCGGCTTGCCGACCTACGCAACGATCAGTTTCCCCGATCCTGGAGCGTTTTTTGACGGAAGCTTGCTTTCGGAGTAGTCGCTAAAGCTTCGTACAACGCTCTCGTTGCCGTGCAACTGCAGGCGGTCTCGAAAGTTGTCAAGGTATGATATTACGCGGAAGGATTTCAATTCGGCTGCAGTGTCGACCACGCCTTCCGCAATTCGAAGGGCTTCCTCTAGCTCACCTGCTTGCAAATGACCAGTAGCAAGCACTGTACGACAGAAGCTCAGGCTTCGTACGTACACATTTTCCGATGCGGCGATTGAGGCAGCAGCGTGTTCTACTGCCCGGCCGGCGTCTCCGAGGTCGCGGAAGCAGTGAGCGAATTCGGCATGCAGTTCGGCCCTGTCGAAGTAGCGGATCCAGTCGGGATCGTTGTCCGGGTCACTTCGGTCCAGCCATTGTTCGGCCGCGGTGAGCGCGGCGACCGTTTCGGCGGCATTTCCCTGTGAAGCCAGCGCGCGGGCTTCCATGGCGTGAAACAGTGCCATCGTGGTCGCTGTTGCGTGGCCCTTCGCGCCATGGGCTGCCGCGCGTGCAAGGTAGACGGCGCGGTCGAAGTAGCCGAGGAAGTTGGCTTGGTGGCTCATGCCCGCCAGAATTCGGCCGCATAGCGGCTTGTCTTGCGCTGCCCTGGCCAATCGGAAGCCGAGGTAGAGGTACCGCTGTGCGAGTGCGTGCTGGCCGATGTCGTAGGCGGTCCAGCCAGCCAGTCGGGTGAGGGCGGCAACGGCCCGGAAGTACTCGACTCCAAGCGCTGTGTGCGGTGAAACATGCGGTATGAGCGGAAGGACGTCGGTTTCAAGGAAACGCGCGACCAGCGGCTTCGGCCGGCCACCCCCGTAGCGGTAGTCGAAGTTTGCGAACATCGCTGTGGCATCCACAACCACGGCGACATCAACCTCGCTGATTGGGCGAGGTTCAACCGGTTGTGACGGCTCGCAATCGCTCCCGTAAGTCCACCTCGTCAGCAGGCCGTCCCAAGCTTCAGGGACGACCTGCAATGTTTCCGACGATTCCCGGCCGAGTTCGTAGTTGGCAAGCTGCATCAGCGATACGGCCGCTGCACTGATCGTCTCGGGGTAATCCAGAGTGGAGTCCGCCAGCTCGGATGCCGTGTCTCCGTAGCCAATGTCCGCCACTCCGACAGGGCGCCCAAGCTTCTGGCTCAGGACCCTGGCCATGATGTGGCAACTGCGGTCACTTGGGCGTTTGGTCTCGCCGCTCAGCCATTTCGCGACGTTGGTGTGGCTTGGCGCGATCGGTTCGCCTGCGTCACGTGTGCTCAGCTCGCGCATGCGCACGGCGAGACCCTTGTTGCTGAGGCCCGCCTTGCTCATAAGCGCAGCTAGATGGCGGTTTGGATGCTTCTCCCGAACGGTCACTTGCCCTCCCGTCACCAGTAAAACACAGCTCGTAGTGATCAAGGGGGCACACGCGTGATCCAACGTGTGCCCCCTCCGTGCGCCATGTGCCCTTACATGCGCACTGATGTGCCTGGGGGTCTGTCCGCGAAGCTGATCTCAGCACGGCAGAGCGGCCTCAAATGGGTCGCCCAGACCCACAACGGAGATGAACCAATGGCTAAGAACTCTTTTCCTGACTTCAAGACCAGCGTCGGAATCCTCAAGAAGCTGGCGATTGCCCTGGTCGTGATCGCAGTCATCGTGATGGTGCTCAAGTCGCCCGGAGAGGCGGCGGGCGTCGTCAACGACGCTCGCGATAGCGGCGAAGGTGTGGTCGACAGCCTGATCACCTTCTTTCGAGGTCTTCGGAACGGCTGATCAAGGCAGTCGGCGTTCCAGCGATTCGAGGCGCTGCGCAAGTTCGTCGACACGTTCTGCCAGCGCCACCAGCGGGTCAGTCGGCTGACTTGGATTTTCGCCGTTCATGGCGAGGTGTTCAAGGTGATCGGCCGGCCACTGTAGCGCCGTTGAGATCGCGGCCAAGGTCCGTGAGCTGCGACGCCGAGCGATGCGGGCGTTTTGCATCTCGCGAAGGGTTGCGGTGCTGACTCCAGAGCTGGCGGCTAGCTCTACTTGAGTCATCCCTAGCTGCTCCAAACGAGTGGTTATAGCTCGTCCCACGAGATCCCAATTACGGGTCACAACTACCTCTCAATCATCGCCTGTACCAGCGCAAATACTAGCGCCAGGTTGGGCGGACGTCATCTCCTGGCGCAGCGGCAAGCGGCCAAGAACGCTTGCAAAGCGCCAATGCGCGCGCTTAAGTTGGCGATACATCAGCGACCGGAGCGACGGAAGCGACAGAAACGAAAGGAACTTTCCCGATGAGGACTGCACGACCGACCCGCCGCCAGATTGAAGCGGCCGCCGAAGACCTGGATTTCGACGCACTGTCGGTGAGCCCGGCAGGGGTGGCGGATCTGCTGGCGGACCCGGGTTACGAGGTGTCCGGCCTGCCGGAGTTCGACTTCGAGACGCGGACGCTGGCGGAGTTCGAGGCGGCGATTACCCCGGTCGACGAGACGGCTTCGGTGGTCGAGCTGTCGTCTTGGCCGGTCGGTGGGGTGTCGGGTGCTGGCAAGACGTCGACTCGCTTGCTCGCGCAGCTCCACGGCTTCGGCGAGGTGGCGTGATGGGTGCCCGGTTGTTCGTCCCGGCCGTGTTCGCCGAGCTGTTCGCGTCGATGCCGCCGAAGACGGCGCCGGCCGCGCGGTGCCGGGAGTGGCTGGAGGCCACGGTGACCGCGCTCCGCGCTGAGATTCCCGGCCCGCACGGTGTGCAGGCCTGGCGGCTGATCCCGCTGCTGGTTTCCGTCCAGCGCACGAGTTTCTGAGCTGACTTTTCGCTCCTTTTCTGACTATTTCCCGCATTTCTCGCATTGTTGTGGAGGTACCGCCATGCCTGGATACGCCGACCCGGCCACCGCGATCACCACCCGGTTCCGCGACCTGGCCGCCCTGCTGACCCGCAACGCCACGGTGCTGGAGGCCTCCGGGCTGCCGGACGAGGTCGTGGCGCTGCGCTCGACGGTCTACCGCGACGTCGCCGCGCAGCTCGGGGTGCTGGTCGAGGTCGAGGCGGAGCAGGCCGCGGGCAACCCGCTGGTGGTGCCACTGCACGCCGAGGATGTCGAGACCGTGGTGGTGCGCCGGTTCACGCAGCTGGCCGACCAGCTGACCGCCAACGCCCGCGTGCTGGTCAAGGGCACGTCCGAGCCGGTGATGCGCCGCCGCGCCCAGGTCTACCGCGACGTCGCCTCGCAGGTCCGGATGCTGGCCCGGCACGAGGCCGACGAGGCCACGGCCCGTCGGACGCGGGCCCAGCGCCCGGTGTCGACGGTGCTCGCGGTGGTGCCGAACCAGGTCGCGCGGCAGGCCGCCGCCCGCGCACCCCGGGTCCGGGCCGCGTTCCTGGAGGTCCTGGTGGACGCGATCGCGAAGCGGCGCCGTCAGGGCTGGTCGGTTGCTCGGCTCACGCTGTGGCTGCGCACCACGCTGCGCGATCCCCAGACCGACCACGTGCACCCGTGTGCCCGCAAGGAGTTCGTGCGCTACGTGCTCGCCCTGCTGGCCGGGGCCACCGTGCCCGCGACGGCCGGACGGGCGGTGGCGTGATGCGACTCCGCCTCCACTTCAACGAACCACTCCGGGCCGCGACCCGTGCCTACCGCGACGCTGACCGCCGATCCGCGCAGATCGCTGGGGACTTCCTGCCGATGGCTCGCACCGGGTGCGACCGGATCGCGGCGCTGAACTGGCTGGCAGGCGAGGAGCACTACCTGGCTGAGCTGGTCCCGCTCGGCTCGCGGCTGCTGGACGACACCGCGGTCGCCGACCGGATCCAAGGGCACCTGTGGGCCGCTGACCTGGCCGGGATGATCGCCACCGCCGAACACGCCGCCGACCACGGCCAGGGCTACCGGTTCGGTGGGTACGGGCTGGAGGCCGACAACTGGACGGTCTACCTGCTCGGCACCTACGCCACCGCCAGGAACCTGGCCGGCCGGGCCGCCGTCCTGGACTCCCTGGCCACACACCTTCACCGGCGCGGCTACAGCGACCGCGTCATCGGCGCCGCCGCCGCGATCGCCGACGCCTTCCGGCGCACCAGTCGCTGAACCCCATCCCTGCCAGCTCTTTCCCTTGAACAACAACCTAGGAGGACATCGTGCGACCGGTTTTCGACAGCAACCACAAGGCCGTCCGAGAAGGAATCTCCAAAACCAAGATGGCGCCAGACCAGGTGGTGATGGCGATGAACAGCATCACGGACTCCTACGACGCCGGACTCTGTCCCGCCGACATCGCCAAGAGCCGCAAGGGCTTCCTTGGTTCACGAAACCCCAGTGCTCAGCCCGCGTTCGTGTCCTGGGTCTTGCGGCAAGCGGGCCGTTGCTGACACCGCCGTTCCCTGCCGGAGCCTGATCCGGCCCTGCAACACAGCGATCCGCACTGTCCACTATGGAAGGAGTCAGGTCATGGCGAAGATGAGGTACTGGGCCGCGGCGCTGGCCGGTCGGGTCGCGACCCGTCTGGACCGCCGCGCACCGGTGTTCTATGCCGCCGACGTGGTGCTGTTCGCCCACCGCGACGGTGTGCCGCACGTGCTGCTGATCGAACGCGGGAAGAACCCGCACCAGGGCAAGGCCGCGTTCCCGGGCGGGCATGTGGACGCCGGTGAGACCGCGCTGGCGGCCGCGAAACGGGAAGCCGTCGAGGAAACCGGGCTCGACCTCGACCGGACCTCGCTCCGGTTGGTCGGTGTCTACGACACCCCGGGCCGGGACCCGCGCGGCCGCTATGTCGGTGTCGCCTACACCGCGGTGCTGCCGACGATGCCCGCCCCGGTCGCCGCCGACGACGCGGCCGCCGCGTCGTGGATCCCGCTCGTGGTCGCCGTCCGGATGGCGCGTGCTGGCGGGTTCGCGTTCGACCACGCCGAGATCCTCGCCGACGCCGTACGAGCAACCGGCGTCGGCCGCTAACCCCTGCATCCCAACGAAAGGACACATCCTGTGAAGAACTTCGCGTCGATTGGCCTCCTGGGAGTGGGAGAGGTGACCTGAGGTGCGTGCATCGACAGTTCGCGGGCTCGCGTTGTTCGGGGCGTTGCAGGCGACGTTCGCCGATATCCATCCACTGTGTGACCAGTGGTTGCAATCGAGCGCCGACGCGCTCGGCAAGGGTGAGCCGGGGCGTGAGGGCGCGAGGCACTGCGCCAGGCACGTCGCCAGCTACACCGCCGGGCAGGTTGGGGCCGCTGCTGCGGTTACCCGGGTTCTGGGGTTCCGGACGCCGCTGCGTGCGGTGCTGGCCGGGGCGGTGATCAATGGCGTGACGCATTATGTGATCGACCGCCGCGAGCCGTTGAGGAAGCTGGCGCGGCTGGCCGGAAAGCAGGGCTACGTCGAGCGCGCCACGGTGCAGCGCCGTGAGGGAGTGGTCGACGGCTGTGGCCCGGGAACGGCGTTGATGGAGCTGGACCAGGCCGCGCACCGGGCCATCGGCGTGGTCGCCTCGCTGGTGACTACCTGGATCGCCCTGCGCTACCAGAAACAGAACTGACGGGATCTCTCGATATCGACCGTCTCTGACCCTGCACGGCTGATCACACCGAACGTTGTCGCACCACCTCTGGGACGCGGTTCATCCCGCCACGAACGCGCCGCGTCCCGGGAGAAGCACCACCCCATCAACCCAACATGATCACAGGAGGACGTCATGAGCTTTTTCAGTGCTGTCAAGGCCACCGCGAAGGCGGTCGACAAGACCGCTGAGTTCGTCGGCAAGAACCGGTCGCAGGTCGTCGCGCACACCGGGAACGGGCTTCCCGAGAGCCACTGCGGTGGGTGCGGTAAGCGCGCGAAGCGGCAGTTCAACGGCTACGGCCACTGCGGAAAGTGGGCGTGCCAGCAGAAGATCACCGCGAAGGTCTACGGCTGACCTCGTTACGCCGCACCACAGTCCTGCCAATCGTCCATTGTGGAAGGAAGTCGTCATGCCCGCGTACAGCCCGCTGGTCATGGAAGCGTCGGAGAAGCTGGGGCATCGCCCGGTGCTGGTCGACCCGGTGATCACGGTCATCGTCGGTCACCACCGTGAGGGCGACTCGGTGAAGACGATCTCCGACTGGCTCAAGTGGCACATCGGCGGCGACAACCCCGCCGCGCAGATGGAGTTCGTCTCCTGGGTCCTGCGCAGGAGCGGCCGGAACACCAAGTAGCACGAGCCCTTGCCCTGTACGCCACACAGGGCCGCATGGAGCGAATCACTCTGACGAAAGGAACTGCGCACATGGCCGACGACTACGCGGGGCTGCGGCCCGGCTGGACCATCAGGCACAACGGCCGGAAGTACACGGTGCACCAGGCCCCGGTGCGACTCGGAAACGGTCTCGTGTCGATCGAGGTGCGCGACCAGGCGGCCGACAAGATCCGCACCATCCGGGCCGCCGCGAAGGACGCGCCGCGCGTCATCACGTACTAGCAGGCCCCGGCCCGGTGGTTCATCCCGCCAAGAACGCGCCACCGGGCCGGGCCTTCCCACCAACCCACGCCGCCCAGCAGGGCGGCCATCAACAGGAAGGGTTTCCCATGCTACCGATCGCGATGGTCCCTACCCGGGCTGAGGTGATGGCGATGGACCTGGAACACGTCCAGGCCACCACCCGCGCGAACCTGGCGTTCGACATCGACGACCCGTGGGCGGTCACGCTGACCGTCCGGACCGGCTGCGACAACTGGCTGCCGTGGGTGTTCGCCCGGTCCCTGCTCACCGAAGCGATGACGGCCGGCGGGTCGACGCTCGACCGGGTCGGCGACGGCGACGTCCAGATCACCGCGCACGGCTCGCACGTGCTGCTGGAGCTGGATTCCCCGTCCGGGCACGCGATCCTGCGCCTGCCCCGCGCTGACGTCGACCGGCTGCTGGACGAGGCCGAACAGCTCGTGCCGGAGGGCGACGAAGTCCTCGACTGGGACAGCGAGATCACGTTGCTGGTGGGTGAGGGCGCATGACCCGCACGATCGGCGACATGTCCGGCATCGTCCAGCCCGGGGACACGATCAACGTCGTCATGGTCAGCCCGGACGGCACCCCGACCGGCATCAGCCACACCACCACCGTCGACCACCTGGGCCGCTACACCGGCCGCCAGGACGTCGAACGCGGCCGCGCGAAGGTCGCCACCATCAACCGCCCGCCCCGTCGTCGCCGCTGACCGATATCCCTCTCGTGGAAGGGGAACGCGATGGAAACCTGTCTCGCCTGCTACCGCGCCGGTGAGGGCAACACCGTCCACTGTGGAGGCTGCCCGTGCTGCGCGAAGTGACATCCGAACGACTGACCGACACGGCCACGGACGGCGGGAGCGGCCAGAACCTGGTCGTGGTCGACGACCCGGCCGGGCTGGTGCTGGCGATCGACGCTGATTGCCCGGCGTGCGGCGGACCGGAACGCACGTTCACCGCGGCCACTGGCCTCTACGGCTGCACCCGCTGCACACACGTGTCGCCCGAACGCGACCACTGACCCGCGCGGCCCGGCTCATGCCGCCCCGCCATCTCTCACTGTCCAAGGAGGACAACTCATGCGCACCCTGACCCACGACGGTCGTGGACTTGCCCGGCTGGTCCTGAACTGCGACGCGATCGGCACGGTCGATATCGAGGTCGGCGACTACGCCACGGCGTCGGTCATGCTCGAACCGCTCGCGCCCATCGACACGGTCGCCGCGCGGCTGATCGCGGGCGCCACCGCGGTCACCGCTGGCGATGAGCTGCGGGTCACCGTTCCCGGTGATCCCGGCGGCAACACCACGGTCGTGCAGAACGCGCGCGGCACCCACGTGCGGATGACCGCCAGGACCGTGACCGGCTCGATGACCGGCGTCACGATCACCGGCAACGGCAACGGCAACGTCGTCGTCGGCGGCAACATCGTCAACGGCGGGGCCGTCTACGGCAATGTCGTCAGCGGCGGCGGGATCCAGGTCACGGTCCGACTTCCGCGCACCTGCGCCGCGGTGAGCGTCGACACCTCCAGCGCCGACGTGGCCGTCTTCGGGGTACCGCGCACCGTCGCGGCGCGCACCCTCTCTGGCGACGTGTCCATCGGCACGGCGACCGAAACCGCGCACGTGAACACCACGTCCGGCGACGTCGTCATCGCCAGCACCCCGGACGCCACGGTCCACACCGTCTCCGGCGACGTCAGCGTGATCAGCCTGGCCGCCAGGGCCTTCCTGGGCACGGTCTCGGGAGACATCCGGGTCCACGCCGTGGGCGACGCGTCGGTGCACGCGGAATCGGTGTCCGGGGACATCCGGCTCGCCGCCGACTCCGATGCCACGGTGCGCTCGAACCTGCGCAGCCTGTCCGGCCGGGTCATCGACCGCACGAACGGACGGTGAACCCGGCCATGACCGACTACCAGCGGCCGCAGCCGACGGCGGCACCACCGGCCCCATGACCGACCCGACCTCCGAGGAGTGCTGACCACGATGGCGAACCTCAACGACACGGCCAAGGAAACGCTGGCCGCCGCCGGGATCACCCCGACCGAGTGGGCACAGCGCCACTTCGGCACGGACGAGTGGCACGGCGACGCGTGCGGTTGCACCGATGACCGCTGCATCGGGTTCCACCACTACACCGAAACCGACTGCGGATGCCTGCCGGTAATTCTGGAGTGGCCGTCATGACCCCGGGCGATACGCGACCGTCCACACCGGACGCGCTGGCGCTGAACCCGACGGTGGCGCTGCTGCGGATGCTGCTGGAGCGCAACGGAACCTGGGCGCTGTGCAAGGTGTTCGGGGCGTTCGCGTTGTTCCTGGCGTTGCACCTGGTCCGGGTTCCGCTGGTGCTGCTGGTGCGGATCCTGGCCGGGGTGATCGGTGAGCTGGACGGCTACACCACCCGCCAGATCACCACCCCGCCACGCGGGCCGATCAACCACTACTACGACCCCGCCACCACCACGGCGGCGGGGAGCTGGGAGCACACGCGTGTACGGACGTGACACCAACTTCGGCTACTTGTCCTATGCGGCGTATGTGGCGGCGTGGCGTGCGGCGGCCACCGGGAACGCGGGCTACGCGATCCGCCGCAACATCATCGTCGCGATGGCTCTGCTGGGGCTCGACCTGCTGGTGCTGGACGGGTTCTGGCTGGCGTGGCCGGTCCGCGCGGTCGTGGTGTTCCTGGGCTGGAACACCTGGCGGTGGCTGCGTTTCCGGTCTGGTGTCTTGCGGGGCCGAATCTACCCGGATCGGCACTCCCGCAACTTCTACGGCGGGCCGGATGAGCGAGGGGGGTGGCGTCATGGCTGAGGGCAAGCCGCGGTGCACGAGGCAGGAGACGGCGGTGGCGTGGGCGTCCACGCACGCCGGGGAGCTGGCCGGAGTGGCCGTGCCGCTGGCCGCCGGTGCGGTCGTGTCGCCGTGGGTGTGCCTGCTCTCGGTCGGGGTGGCCGGGGTGTGGGCGCGGCACGAGATCCTGCTGGCCCGCCGGGCTCGCGCCGCCCGGCACCGCGCCGTCGCTGGCGGCCGGGTGCCCGAGCTGCCTGGCATGGCGCACGACGGTGATTCGCCCGGTGAGGCCGGGCAGGACGAGACCGCGCCCGGGACCGGGCGACCGCATCGACGGGAGGTGTCCCGATGAGCTACTTCAGCGACCGGGCCGAACAGGCCCGTGAGGACAAGCGGGTCAAGGCGGAGCTGGCGCGCAAGGAGAAGGAGCAGGGGTTCGACCAGCGGCTGGCGCTGACCCGGCTGCAGCTGGAGGAAACCCGCAAGGACAAGGCCGACACCCGCGCCGACCGCAAGGAGAAGCGGCAGGCGCGGGTCACCGCGGTCAAGGGCCTGTGGTCCTGGTGCGCGGCGCACGTGGTGGACCTGCTGATCTACCCGCTGATGCTGGTCTCGGCGGCACTGACCATCCCGGGTGTCGCGCACTGGGGCGGCGAACACCTCGGGAGCGAGGTCGGGCTCCTGCTGCCCCTGCTCAGCGAGTGGGGGATGGTCGCGTTCTCCGTCGCGGTCCACGTGCAGCGCGTGCGGCACCCGGACCGGCCGGTGTGGGCGTTGCAGCTCGGGGTGCTGGTGTTCTCCGGATACGGGCTGGTGATCTCCGTGATCCGGGGCATCACCATGCCGGGCGGGAACCTCGGGATCGGTGTGGTGATGGGGCTGGTGTCGGTCGCCGGGGTGATCGCGCACCAGATCGTCACCGCCGCGCCGCGCCGGTCGACGGCGGAGAAGGCGTTGCGCCGCACGGCGAAGGAGACCGCGCGGCAGGAGAAGGCGGCGGCGCGTACCGTCCGGGCCGAACGGGACCGGGTCGAGGCCGCACGGCGGGCGGCGATCCGGTCCGCGGTGGCGGAGATCGGCCCGGACGGCGCGGCGCGGCTGGTGTTCCAGCCCGGACTGTTCCAGCTGGGCCGTCGTGGCCGGCTGGCCCCGGCGACGGTGTCGAACCTGCCGGTGTCCACGGCCGGGGACGGTGAGCTGTCGGTGGCCGACGAGGCCGCCGCCTACCTTGCCGGGGCGCACTTCCGCCGCCTGGAGTCCGGGGCGTCCGAGGCGACCCCGGACGGCGAGAGGGGGAGGGACGCCGCCGGGGTCGCCACCCTCGACCCTAAGCCCGAACCCCGTCCGCGCGCCGACGATCACACCGGAGATGACCCGGCCGGGGACGACGGTCCGAAGCGGCCGTCGGCGGCCCGCCGGACCGGTGGTCGCCGGTCGGCGCGGGCGACGATCCCGGAGCCGAAGAAGCGCACCCCGGAGCAGTTGAAGACCGAGTTCGCGAAGGCGCTCGACGACCGCCCGGCCGGGTTCGACCCGCTGAACGCCGAGTCCATCCGCCGCACCCTCAAGTGCGGCAAGAAACAGGCCACCGACCTCAAGGCCGACTACGTCGCCCGCAACGGCGGTGACGCCTAACCACCCTCCCGCACAGACACCGGGCAGGGCCGACCTCCACCTGTCCCGGTGCGGGGTTCGACCCTGCCCTGGTGCTGCACGAGTCCAGCACGAAAGGGCATCCTGCGATGAACCCCACCGACCACAACGACACCCCTGAGTCCACCGCTCAGTCCGCCATCGAGTCCACCTCGACCACCGTGCACGAGTCCGCCGGGTCGGCGGGGGAACTGGCCACCGTCCACCACCTCGCCACCCGCTCTGAGCAGCGCGAGTCCAACCCCGAGTCCGCCGGACCGGTGATGGACGCCGAGATCGTCAGCGACGAGGAATACCGGCTGATCACCGACCAGCGAGCGCAGCGCGCGGCCCGCTACGCCGGATACCGCCAGGACCTGTCCACGGTCGCGCACGGCACCGCCGTCGTGGTCCGGGGCGGGCGGAAGGTGGTCCGCGCGAAGGGTGCCCCGGCGTTCCGGTTCGTCCGTCGCCACGCCACCTACATCTCCAAGGGCGCCGAGGCCGAACGCCAGCGCCGCAAGGCCGACCGGGGCCAGTTCGACGCCCGCGCCGCCCGCAAGGCCGCGCTGGTGTCCGGGGAGCTGGACCGGGTGGCGGAGCTGAACTCGCAGATCATCGAGCAGAAACGCGTCGCTGCCGAAGCCGCGAAGCTGCGGTTCGAGCTGGCGTGGCAGATCACGAAGAAGACCGCGGTCGTGCTGGTGCTGCTGCTCGGGATCTCGCTGGTGTTGGGGCTGCTCAACGGGTTCGGCGGCTGGTTCGGCGACTGGAACCTCACCGACGTGCTGCGCACCATCGGCGCCGTCCTGACCACCGGCGCGGCGGTGGTGACCTGGTCGGTGCTGCACGCGTGGCTGATCGGGCTCGCGGCGGCCGGGGTGTGGGCGTTCCGCCGTTGGAAGGACGGTGTCAAGCTCGGGGAACAGGTCCTGCCGGAGTCGCTGCGTCGCCGGAGCGCGAGCGTGGCCTACCAGGAATTGAACGAGAAAACGCTGGTCACGGCGTTGGCGAACATCGGCAACACCAAGCTGAACGCCGCGATCAAGGACGGCTGGCCCAACAGGGACACCGACCAGGCGTGGGTGCGGTTCCCGATGCTCGCCGACGGCGGCAAGGCCTACACCGCCAAGATCCGGCTCCCCATGGGCGCGTCGGTGAAGGACGTGAACAAGGCCAAGGACCTGCTCGCGCACAACCTGGGCTGCCGGTCGCAGGAGCTGTTCCTCGACGCGGACGAGGGCGACCCGACCGTGCTGGACCTGTTCCGGCTCGAACCCGGCGTCCTGCGCGAGCTGGTGGACCCGTATCCGCTGCTCACCGAGGGTTCCACGGACTTCTTCACCGGTTTCCCGGTCGGGCAGAGCCCGCGCGGGTCGACGGTGACGACCACGGTGAACGAACGGAACTTCGTGTTCTCCGGTGCCATGGGATCGGGCAAGACCACCCTGGTGCTGGACCTGCTGGCCGGCGCCGCCCTGGACCCGCTGGTCGACATCGACGTGTTCTGCTTCGCGGAGAACTTCGACTACGACCCGCTGGCCCCGGTGCTGTCCACGTTCGTCAAGGGCGACACCGAGGACAACGTCACCGCCTGCCTGGAACACATCGAACACCTCTACGCCGACCTCGCCGTGCGCGGCCGTCTGCTGGAGAAACACCAGGTCAGGGCCGTGAATCGGGAGGTCGCGGCGCGGGAGCCGGGGTTGCGGCCCCGGATCGTGGTGATCGAGGAATGCCAGGCGTTCTTCCGCCAGGACAAGCCCGAGGACCGCAAGAAGCTGGTGAACATGCTGGTCAGGTTCTACTCCGCCGCCCGGAAATACGGGATCGTGCTGGTGTTCGCCACGCCGAACCCGTCGGACGCCAGCCTGCCGCGTGACCTAATGGCCGTCACTACGAACAAGGCGTGCGGCGCGATCGGGGACAAGGCCCGGAACAACATCGTCCTCGGGGAGAAAGCCCACGAAAACGGCATCTCCGCCCTGGGCTTGAAGCCCAAGACCAAGGACGCGCTCAACGACTGCGGGACCACCGTGACCGTGGGATTCATGGACACCCCCGGCCTGCTCCGGTCGTTCTACCTCACCCCCGACGACCTGGCCGCCATCGCCGCCCGCGGGGCGGAGATGCGCGGCGGCGCCAGCACCCCCAGGTCGCTGGAACCGCAGGTCAGGGACCTGATCGAGGACCTGGCCACCGTCATGACCGGCGACGAGCCAGTCAACGCCGGGGACCTGGTCGGCGCGCTGCGCAATCTCGACCCCGGATACAAGCCCTACAAGGAGCTGACCAAGCCCAAACTCGTCAAGGAACTCGACGCCCTGGGCATCAAACCGCCGTCGACCGGCAACCTCTACCCCGTCGACCCGGTCACTGTGCGTCAACGCTTTGCGGGGCGGGACGAGGTCGCCGCGATCGAGGGCCCGGACGCCTGAGTTACGGCCCCGACCCGGCCGCCGGACCCCGATTTCGGGGTTCCGGCGGCCGGAAACCGGCCCTGACCTGGGCGATAACTCCGTAACTTTCCGCTGATCAGACCGGGTTACAGGCCGTTTTGGGCGCGAGTTACCGATGTAACTCGCACCCTGGGCCGTAACCCTCCCCGTAACTCGCGCCATCACCCGCCGCCGCCCGGTCGCGGGCCGTCGCCGACCCCACGGTCGGTCACTCATAGTCACAGATAGGGAGGTTTCGTCATGGGGTTGTTCAGTCCGGCCCGCGATCCGGAAGACCCGGAACAGCTGGCAACCGCCGCGCACGAACTCGGTCACGCCTGGGTCTGGAAAGACGCCGGGTTCACGGTCACCGAGATCCGGTTCCTGGGCGATGAAGGCTGGGTCAGCCTCGCCAAGGTCCGGGAATCGGACTGGGACCAGCGGGCCATCAGGGACTACGCGGTCGGCTGCTGGGCCGGTTTCGAGGCCGAAGAGCGATGGCGACGCGAGCACCGCCTCAAGCCCGCCCGCCGTGGACACGCCGCGCACGACATCAAGGTCTTCAAGAACTTCGCCAAGGAACTCAAGCCCGCCCTGTCGGAGGGCAAGGCCCGCTCGCTTGCCCGTGACCGAGTCGCCCGCCGCTGGTCGCAGATCCAGCGGCAGGCCCCGGTCCTGGTCCGCGACGGCCGGATCTCGCTCTGACCCGGCTGTCCCCGATCCGGGCAGCCGCGGCCCCTCCATCACACGACGTCCGCCGGACCGGCGGCAGGCGCTCGACGCCCTGCCGGTCCGGCGGACCCCAACCACGTCAAGGAGTCCCGTCATGTTCCTGCCCATGCCCGACTTGGTCACCACCGACGCCTACGCCTGCTTCGGGGTGCGCCATCCCACCGTGCTGGTCCTCGACGACGGGAGCGTGTTCGCGGTCGGTTTCACCCGGCCCGACATCGCCCGTGACGCCATCGGCGCCGCCGCGCTCGACATCGGGGTGCCCCTGCCGACTCGGGACGACGCGGGCGTGTTCCGGCTGGCTTGGTTCGCCTACACCCACGCGCTCCGACACGGCGACCCGATCATGCGCCGCGCCGCGCCGGGCGAGGACGGCGCGTTCCCGGTCATCGTGTGGCGCGCGGTCGACATCGACACCGCCCGCGCAGTCCAGGCGGCCGACCTCGTCACGCTGGCGGTGGCCGCGTGATCGCCCGCACGATCGCCACCGTCGCGCTCGCCGCCGCTGTCGCGTCGACCCCGGCCGGATGCCAGGACTCGAGAACCCCGCCGCCCGCGAAGCCGACGCCGGCCGCCGCCGACCACGGCACCGCGCGGATCGACGCTCCCGCTGTCCGGGCCCGGCTGGCGAAACTGAAGGTCACCGTCGAGGACACCGGCAACGTCTACCGGCGCGCGGACTGGCCGCACTGGGAGACCGTCTCCGGTGCCTGCGACGCCCGCGAAAACACCCTGAAATCCCAAGGCGCCAAGGTGACGACCGGTCCCGGGTGCAAGGTCACCGGCGGCCGGTGGGTGTCGCCGTATGACGGGGTCACCGTCACCGACGCGAAATCCCTCGACGTCGACCACATGGTGCCGCTGGCCGAAGCCGCCCGCTCCGGCACCCGCTCCTGGTCCCGTACCGATCGCCAGCGGTACGCCAACGACCCGCGCGTCCTGGTCGCCGTCACCGCGAAATCCAACCGGTCCAAAGGCGACTCCGACCCCGCGAAATGGCTGCCCGCCAAAGACCGATGCGGCTATCTCGCCCGCTGGGTCGAGACCAAGCACGACTACCGCATGACCGTCGACCCGGCCGAGCGCGACGCGATCGCCGCCGTGCTCCGCCGCTGCTGAAAGGAAGTGACGCCGATGTCGAGTGTTCACCTGATGACGACCTACGACGTGAACGGGGAGGAGGTCGTGAGCGTCTGCTCGTGCTGGTTCGGCGAGTCGCACCTCGGGGAAGCGCGCCGGGGGCATCCGGTCGTCGGCGCGGCGATCAGTGCCGGGGCCCCGAATTCCCTGCCGGGTCACCAAACCTGGTCGGCCGCCCACGGCTGCGAGTGCGGCTTTGCGTGTCCCTCGATCGCCTACTGGCTCGCGCACCTGGAGGCCTTGTGACGAACGGAAACCCGGGCATGAGCGGTCTCTACGGCGAAGTCGCGTCGGCGGCGGGGGTGTATCAGCCGCTGCTGGTGCCACCCGCCGGAACCCGCCGGGTCGACGCCGTCCGGCTGGTCGCCGCCGCCTGCACGACACGGGTGACGATCACCGCCGCGATCCACCAGCCCGTCGACGGGGCGCCGCGGTTCACGCTGATCCGGGATCCGAGCGTCTCGGACGGCGCACCGGGGATCGGCGACTACGCCGCGATCGCCGCTTCGCTCAAGGAGAACCACGGCTGGCGAGTCCTGGAAGCCGGTGATCCGAGCCTGCCGGTCACGGTGATGCTCGGACTGCGCGAGGGCTACGGCAAGCACGCCGTGGTGCACGACTCGGACGATGTCCGGGCCCTGCTCGGCTTCTACGGCGCCAGCGGGGTGTACGTGTCCGAGGTGCACCTGATGTGCACGCGGCATCTCGACGGCGAAGTGCGGGTCTACGACGAACCCGGCGTGCTCATCGTCGGCGGGCCGTCGATCCTGCCCGCCGTCACCGGCGTCGCCGCCCGGCTGGCGCAGCACCGGTTCGTCGTCACCGACCGGGACCAGGACCGCACCTACGCCCTGCGCCGACGGTGACCGCCGCCGGGCCGGTCAACGACTTCCGCTTCGTTGACCGGCCCGGCTGGGAGCGGGATGTGTTCTGGCGAAAGGAGGCAGACCGATGCACGACGCCCAACGGCGGACGCTCCTCGACATCGCGCTGACGATGGCTGGCAGAGGGTGGTTCGTGTTCCCGATCATGCCGGGCCGGAAGTGGCCGCCCGCCTGGCATCGCGAGGAACGCTGTCCGGGACGAGGGCCGTGCGGCGCCGGGCATGTAGTCCCGGAAGCCCTGGCCACCACTGACCCCGAGGTGATCGAACGGGTGTGGTCGTGGGAGCCCTACAACGTCGCGGTCTATCCCGGGAAGTCCGGGCTGCATGTCATCGACTGCGACGTCCGGAAACCGGCGGAGCCGGCCGGGCCCGACGGCTGGGACGAACTCCAGGCGCTGGCCGCCGACCGGGGCGGCCCGTTGCCGGAGGCGTGGACGACCACGACCCCGTCCACCGGCCGCCAGCTCTGGTACGCGACACCACCCGGGTGCCGTCTTCCCTGCACGGTCAAGCACATCGCGCCGCATGTGGACACCCGTGGCTGGGGCGGCTACGCCCTCGCCCCGGGCTCGGTGCGTGAGGACGGGGCCTACGAACTGTTCGACGACACCGACCCTCCGGAACTTCCGGGGTGGTTGGTCCAAGCCTCGCTCAAAACCCTCTCCACGGCCGTCTCAGCGGGCAAGGAGAAGCCCGTAGCGGCGCCGAACGCCTACGTGGCACGCGCAGTGGCAGGCGAGACCGACCGTGTCCGTGCGGCGCCGTCAGGGCAGCGGAACAAGGCGTTGTCGACTGCCGCCTACGCCCTCGGTCAGCTCGTCGGTGCCGGACTGCTCGACCTCGCGCACGCCCGGGCCGAACTCCAGGCCGCGGTCACCGCCTGGAACACCCCCGAATCGATGACCAAGGACTTCGGAGTCATCGACACCTCTCTGCGTGCCGGGAGCCGCAACCCCCGCCGCGTCAACCGGAAAGCGGCCTGACCCCAGGCCGGTCGCACCACCAACCCACACACCCCGGCCGTCGACCGGCGGCCGGAATCCTCACACCGGAAGGAAACACCACCATGTCGAAGAACCGTTTCGAGTGGATCGTCAAGACCAGCGAGATCACGCAGGGCGGCATCAAGTACACCGCCGCCGAGGCGTGGGCTATCGCGGGCAAGCGCGCTGGCGCGCACCTCAAGAGCACCATCGACTCGGCTGCGATCAGCGTCAACGGCGAGACGATCTCGGTCACCAAGGGCACGCTCGCCAGGGAGATCGCCGCCAAGGTCAAGGCCAGCAAGTAGTCCCTCTCAATCGTTGCAGGGCCCGCGCAGCCACCCCGCTGCGCGGGCCCTGCCCGTGCTGGCCGGGAGGGCAGCGATGGCACGTCAATACCCGTGGGTGCTCGCGGCGGTGCCGTGGTCACCCGATCTGGAATACACCCGCGGCCGCTTGTACGGGAAACCGTTGCTGTCGCGCAACACCGCACCCCGTCACCTGCTCGCCACACGCCGACAGCTCCGGGCCACCGGGAAACGGCCCGGCGGGCAGGATCCGGTGGCGTTCCTGTACTTCCGGTGCCGCAAGGCCGGGAAGACTGTCTACGCCAACCTCTACCTCATCGACCAGGCCAAGCCCGTCCGGCCGATGACGCCCGGCCGGCGGGCGGCGCTGGCGAAGGCGATGGCCGCCCGCCGTACCTGCCGCGAATGCCGGGAGACCGGCTACGCCGAACTCCCCAAAGCGCACCGCACATGCGAAGCCTGCCTCTACAGCTCCGGTCTCGACACCGACTCGTATCTGCACGAGTTCCTGCACGGCGAACCCACTCTCGACGCCGCCGGGCACGCCGCCCTCACCACTTGCCACCACAGCATCGGATGGGAGCTCGCCGCATGACACCGACCCTGATCTCCACGATCGGCCCGGCCGGGGCCGGGAAGACCACCTGGCGTACCCGGCACACCCCGCCGCGGGCTGTGGTGGTGTCGCTGGACGAAACCCGCGCCGCGCTGGCGCCGTGCGGATGCTCGTCGAACCAGACAGTCAACGCCGCCGCCGTCGCCGCCGGGTACGCCACCACCCGCCAGGTGCTCGCCGACGGCGGCACCGTGGTGTGGGACGTGACCGGCTACCTGCCGCGGTTCCGGACCGAACTGCTCGACCTCGCCGCCGAGTTCGGCGCACGCACCGTCGGGCTGGTGATCCTGCCGCCGCTGCTGACCGCACTGGCCCGCAACGGATCCCGAGACCCCCGCCGCTGCCCGGACTGCGGATACGCCCGCCGCGTTCCCGACCACGTCGTCTGGCGGATGCACCACGACATCGCCACCGCGGTCCCGCACCTGCACCGCGAGGGCTGGCACGAACTCCGGTTCCTGGCCCTGCCGCCCTACCTGCACACCCGCCAGCACCGACCCGAGGAGAACTGATGTTCACGACGTATCACGAGTTCGCCGGGTTCGGCGGCGACACCACCGGCGTGCTCGCCGTCCCCGGCACCGAGGGCATCCTCGCGGCGAACCACGACCCGATCGCCATCGCCACCCACGGGCTGAACCACCCGGGGATGGACCACTACCGCGGCGACATCGCCAAGGCCGACATCGGCGGGTTCCCGCGCGTGGACTTCTTCTGGGGCTCACCGGCGTGTCCGCCGTGGACGGACGCACGCGGGGTGAAACGGGACTTCGACCAGAACCTGCAAGGGGTCCTGTTCGACCCCAAGACCGGCCCGAAAGCGCTCGACCCCTCGGTGGCGCGGGCACGGGCGCTGATGGAGGAGATCCCGCGCTACCTGCGCGCGATGAACCGGCGCGGCAAACCCGTGCTCGGTGGCGTCGTGGAGAACGTCGTGCAGGTGGTGAAGTGGTCGGCGTTCAAGCGCTGGCGCCGGGAGATCGAGGCCGAGGGCTACCTCACCTGGCTGATCGCGCTCAACGCCATGCACGTCGCCGGTCCGACGCTGGGGAAGGTCGCGCAGTCCCGGAACCGGTTCTTTCTCGGCTACTGCCACAAGAGCCTCGGACGCGTCCCGGATTGGGACAAGTGGCTGCGCCCCAAGGCGTACTGCTCAGGCTGTGACGAGATCGTGGACGCGATGCAGGTGTTCAAGAAGCCCACGGATGTGATGGGCGTCTACGGCATCCGCAACGGCCAGTACGTCTACAAGTGCCCGCACCGCAAGTGCCGCAACCAGATCGTGGAGCCGGAGGTGCTGGCCGCGTCGTCCATCATCGACTGGAGCCTGGACCCGGGGCAGCGGATCGGGGAACGGGTCGACGAACGCGGCCGGCCGGACCCGCTCACGCCGAAGACGATGGATCGGATCGAGGCCGGGCTGGAGCGGCACATGGGCGCGCTGCTGGCCCCGGCCGGAGGCACCTGGCGCCAGCACGCCACCTCGGTCGACGAACCGATGCCCACCAGGACCACCCGGGAAACCGACGGGCTGGTGTGCCCGCCGCTGCTCGTGTCGTGCGCGGCGCGGGCCGGGGTGGGTACCGCGATCACCGTCGACCGGCCGATGCGGTCGCAGACCTGCCGCCGGGAGACCGCGGTCGTGGTTCCGCCGTTCATCTCCATCCAGCGCAACGGCGGCTCCGCCAAGACGGCCTACCCGGTCGGCGGGCCGATCCCGACCGTGTCGGCCGGAGGCAACCACCACGGCCTGGTCGGCCCACCGACCGAGGGCCGGGAGCTGGCGCTGCTGATGTCCTACTACGGCAACGGCGGAACCCACCGCACCGACCAGCCGATCGGGACGCTGACCACCAAGGACCGCTACGCCCTGCTCGGCGGCGAGGGCCCGCCGGTGGACAAGTGCACCTTCCGGATGCTCGAACCCCACGAGATCGGCGCCGGGATGGGCTTCCCGTCCGGCTACAAGATGTCCAGCAAGGTCAAACGCGCACAGGTCCGCGGCTACGGCAACGCCGTCCCGCCCGCCATGGCCGAGGTCCTCGCATCCGCGTTGATCGAGACCTTCTCCGGTGAACCACTGGAACCCGCCGCGTGACCCGGCGGACGCACCATCCGCACGACCGAAGGAGGCCCTATGTCCACATCCGTACCCAGCGCATCGCCGTCCAGCGGGGGCACGCCGCTGTGGGTCATCGGGGACGACGGCCGCCCGGTCTTGCGGGTCGGTGAGGAAGACCCGGAGATGATCCGGGTCCTCACCCGGGCTCTCGACGGGCGGATCATCCCCGGCAGCTACGTGGCCGACGGCGCACCGGTGGTGCTGGAGGAGATCTCCGGCGCGGCCGGGCCCGTCGCCGCCGACGACGACGCCGCCCTGCCGATCACCGCCTCGACGCTCAAGCCGTCGCTGTTCGCGGCGCTACTGGCCGAACACGCGACCGTGATGGGGGCGAAGAACGGGAAGTCGGCGGAGGTCACCCCGGCCGGGCCGGTGCTGTCCGCAGTGCTCGCCCGGCGATCGTGGCCGGGTCTGCCGGTGCTGAACGGGATCATCTCCACCCCGGTGCTCCGACCGGACGGAACGCTGCTGCAAACGCCCGGATACGACCCGGACACCAAGTTCTACTTGGCCAGCAACAACCACCTCGCCCCGATCCCGGACAAGCCGAGTGCGGACCAGGTGGCCGCCGCGCGGGAATTCCTGCTGGACAAGTTCCTCTGGGACTTCCCGTGGCGGACCCCGGCAGACAAGGCCAACTACATGGCCTTGCTGGCCACCCCGCTCATCCGGCCTTACACCCGCGCGCTGTCCCCGTTCGGTCTGGTCGAGGCGTCCATGCCCGGGTCGGGGAAAACGATCCTGACCGGCTGCGTCGGGCTGCTGGTGGGGCAGACCGTGCAGAACTGGACCGAATCGGAGGACGAACTACGCAAGACCATCACCAGCGTGCTGGCCGAACCGTCCGGCGTCATCGTGTTCGACAACATCAAGGAGGGAACCGCGCTCGACTCCGCCACACTCGCCCGGCTGATGACCGAACGGTCGTGGTCGGACCGGAAACTCGGCACCAACACCGCCCCGACCTACACCAACGACCGGCTCTGGCTGGCCACCGGGAACAACCTCCGCACCGGCGGCGACATGGCGAGCCGGACGGTCTGGGTGCGCCTCGACCCCGACTGCCCCCGGCCGGAAGCACGCAGCGGGTTCACCATCCCGAACCTCGATTCCTGGATCCTGGAACCGAAAAACCGGGCGGTCGTGCTGCGTCACCTCCTGGTGCTCATCCTGGACTGGACCAACCACGGCGCACCGGAAGCATCCGGCACCATCCCGCAGATGCGGCAATTCACCGCCTGGGCCAAACACCTCGGGGGATTCCTCGAACACCACGGAATCGGCCACTTCCTCGCCAACGCCGAATCCGTACGCGGCCTCGACGAGGACAACGCGGAATGGATGAACTTCCTCCACACCTGGCACGAACTGCACGGCGACCGCCGCCTCACCGCGCAGGAACTCCGCCAGTCCGGCGAACCCACCGCGGGCACCGACCCCTGGGCCGGGACCTTCCCCACCGACCGGGCCGGAAAGCCCCTGTCCGCCCGGTCTCTGGGCAAGAGGCTCGCAGGACACATCGACCGCTGGCACACCGACATCGTTCTACGCAGCGTGATCGACAGCCACCACAACTGCCGGACCTACTGGACCGAACCGTTCACGCCCACCACGAACGACGACACGTCCGAAAACCGCGACCAGTAGTCCTGGCCAGCCGAAACCCGCTTGCCCGCCCCGCGCGGGTTTGCGGGTTTGCGGGTTTGCGGGTCTCGCCCCCGTATGTAAACCCGCAAGCATATACGCAGGTCAAGCACCACTTTGCGGGTTTGCGGGTTTGCGGGTTTGGTTTCAGCCCCCACGTCCCGAGGGCTCTGGGACTGCTCTGGGCATGAGCGTCATTTGGCTACACATCGTCACCGCGACCGGGTCGCCGGGCATCTACCGGCGACCCGGTCGTCCTGCCTGCACGAAAGGAGTTCGCCATGGGTCAGGATCACGCCTTCATGAGGCGACTTCTCAGCATCACCGAGGTGTGCGAAGAGATGGACGTTGCACCATCCACCTTCTACGAATGGCGCGCGACAAATCGAGCGCCGAAGTGTCTCAAGCTGCCGAACGGCGCCGTTCGCATCCGACGCAGCGACTTTGAAACTTGGCTGGCTGAACGGGAGGTGGCTGCGTGATCACCCTGTCGTACAAGGTGCGGATCTGGAAATTGGAGTCCCGCGTAAACGCGGCGGGGAAGGTGACCAGCTACCGCGCGAACTGGATGGTCGAGCAAGAGAAATTCAAGGAGTCGTTCAAGCTCTACACGCAAGCGGACGGTTTCCGTTCGTCGTTGCTCGCTGCGCAGCGTGCGGGCGAACCGTTCGACATCGTGACCGGGCGCCCGCGATCGATGACGCAGCCCAAGGGCGACATGACCTGGTATCAGTTCACGGAGTCCTATGTGGACATGAAATGGCCGGATACCGCCGCGACGGCACGGCAGACGATCGCCGAAGCCCTGATTCGCGTGATGCCGGTGTTCATGCAGGAAGCCAAGAATCGTCCTGACGCCAAGGTGGTGCGGTCCGCTCTGCGCCAATGGGGCTACAACACCGAGTACCGCACCGGCCGCGAGGTTCCGGAGGACGTCGAGAAAGTGCTGGCGTGGTGTCGGCGCAAGACGGTGTCGGTGAAAGCGGTGACCGACCCGGATGTTCTGCGTGCTTTGCAGCGTGCGGTGACCCGGCGCCTCGACGGCAAACGGTTTGCGCCGAGCGTGGCGCGAAAGACCCGGGCGGTGCTGTTCAACGCACTCGACTACGCGGTCGAACGCGAGTTGATCGACTCCAATCCGCTGAGTTCGGTGAAGTGGTCCGCCATGCCGTCGGGCAAGAGGAAGGTCAACAAACGAGCAGTGCCGAACCCTGTGCAGGCGCGCACCCTGCTGGCCGGGGTCGGTTCCCTTCCGCGTAGCGGACCGCGGCTGGAGGCGTTCTTCGGCGCGATGTACTACGCCGGCCTCCGCCCGGAGGAGGCGGTCGCTCTGAACAAGCGCAACATCGCGTCACTCCCGGAACCGGAGTGGGACGACGAACGTGGGGAGCACGTCTACGACTGGGGCGAGTTCCACCTGGACCTCGCCGAACCGCACGCGGGAGGACGGTGGACGGACAGCGGAAAACCGCGCGACGAACGACCCCTGAAAGCCCGCGGCGAAGGGGAGGGGCGCACAGTGACCTTCCCGCCCGACCTGACCCGTCTGCTGTGGCGCCACATCCGATTGTTCGGGTACGCGCCGGACGGACGGCTGTTTCAGGGGGAGCAGGGCGGCGAGGTGCCGATGATCACCTACACGCGGGCGTGGCGGTCGGTGCGGAAACTGATCCTGAGCGAGGAAGCGCAAGCGACTCCGCTGGCCTCGCGACCCTACGACCTCCGTCACGCGGCCGTCAGCACCCAGCTGGCGGCCGGGGTCGACCCGGCCACAGTGGCGGAGTGGGCAGGGCACTCGGTGTCGGTGCTGCTGGAGATCTACGCCGCGTTCCTCGACAAGGGGGAGGCGGCCAACCGGGCACGCATCGAGAAGATCCTGGGCCACAAGCCGAAGACATGAGCACGTGGGTTCCCCATGGGAACGCATTGGGGACAGACACCCGTGTGAAGCCGGATTTGGCCGGAGTCAGCTGGAGTGCGGGGAAGATCGGAAAATCAGCGATACCGCTGGTCAGATGCGGTTTTCCTCGCACTTCGTAGTGTGCCCTCGGCAGGATTCGAACCTGCGACACCTGCCTCCGGAGGGCAGTGCTCTATCCCCTGAGCTACGAGGGCGTTGCCGCCTGGGCGACGTTGGAAGCTTAGCGCATGTCTCCCGGCCCTCTCACGAGTGGTGGTCGTTAGCCGTTGTGGTGCTCGACGACGCGGGCGAGCAGCCTGGTCAGCTGCTCGCGTTCGGCGGGGTTCAGTGGCGCGAGGAGCGCGTCCTGCGTGTCTCTGATCAGGTCTTCCAGCTGGTCCAGGCGCTGGGTGCCGGGGTCGGTGAGGCTGATCAGGTTGCGTCGGGCGTCGGCGGGGTCGGGGGTGCGGTCGACGTGGCCCGCGGCGGCGAGTTCGTTGATGACGGCGACGACGTCGCTGCGGTCGATGCCGGTGCAGCGGCTCAAGGCGGCCTGGCTCGACGGGCCGTTCTCGTCGATGGCCGCCAGGATCCCGTAGTGGTACCGGCGGGAGCCGCTTTTCGCGAACTCGTCCATGGCGAGCCGGTGGGCCACGGTGGCGGCCTGGTTGACCAGCCAGCTGGCCTTGGTGCGGAGCCGGACGGGTGCGGTGGTCATCGGGACAGCGTAGCGTTGGTGTCACCAACGAACTGGGAGGACGCATGATCGAACCGTTCGAGGTGGCGATCCCCGAAGCCGCCATCGCAGATCTGCGGACCCGGCTGCGCGCCACGCGCTGGCCCGAACCAGCCACTGTGGACGGTTGGGAGCAAGGGGTTCCGCTGGAGTTCGCGCGCGAGCTGTGCCGGTACTGGGCGGAGGACTACGACTTCGGTTTGGCGGCCCGTGTCAACGCTTTCCCGGGTTTCAAGACCACTGTGGACGGCCTCGGGATCCATTTCCTCCACGTTCGCTCGCCGGAGCCGGACGCGACCCCGCTCGTGCTCACGCACGGCTGGCCGGGTTCGGTGGTCGAGTTCCTCGACGTGCTCGGCCCGCTGACCGATCCCGCGGCGCACGGGGGCGATCCGGCGGACGCCTTCCATGTCGTGGCGCCGTCGCTGCCGGGGTTCGGCTGGAGTGACAAGCCGTCGTCGGCGGGGTGGAACGTCGAGCGGATCGCCCGGGCCTGGGACGAGCTGATGGGGCGGCTCGGCTACGGGCGTTATGCCGCGCAGGGTGGTGACTGGGGTGCCGGGGTGACGAACATGCTCGCCAAGGTCGCGCCGGAGCGGCTGATCGGTGTGCACGTGAACATGGCGGGTGTCCCGTACGACGAGACCCGGCTCGGGGAGCCGACGGCGGAGGAGAAGGCGGCGATCGCCGATCTGGCCCGGTTCCGCGCGGTCGGGTCCGCGTACTCGCAGCAGCAGGCCACGCGTCCGCAGACGGTCGGCTACGGCCTCACCGACTCGCCGGCGGCGCAGGCGGCGTGGATCGCCGAGAAGTTCCGGGAGTGGACCGACAACGACGGCTCGCCGGAGACCGCGCTGTCCTGGCGGCGGATGGTCGACGCGATCTCCGTCTACTGGTTCACCGGGACGGCGGCCTCGTCGGCGCGGATCTATTGGGAGAGCAAGGAGCGGGACCTCTCCGCTGTTGAAGTTCCTTCGGGTATCTCGATCTTCCCGAGGGAGATCATCCGGCCGTCCCGGCGCTGGGCGGAGCTGCGCTACACCGATCTTCGCTGGTACGAGGTGCTGTCCAAGGGCGGTCACTTCGCCGCGTTCGAGCAGCCCGAGGCCTTCGTCGGCCAGCTGCGGGGGTTCTTCCGGTCGCTTCGGTAGCGGTGCGTGTCGGTACCAGGTTTCGGGAAGGCCCTCATGGGGGATGGCTTCCCTGTGCGGCTTAAGACATGGTGAACTTAGGCTCACCTGTATTGCACATATGCGCATGTGACAATATATTCGGCCTGTCGACTTCACGAGAGGCGGAGCAATGGGTCACGGGCACGGGCATGGGACGGCCTCGCCGTCGAGCGCGTCAGGCCGCTACCTCAAGAGCTTGACGATCGCCCTGGTCATCGGCGCCGGCTTCATGGTCATGGAGTTCATCGTCGGGTTCGCCACGGGCTCGCTCGCGCTGATCTCCGACGCCGCGCACATGTTCACCGACGTCCTCGGGGTCGGCATGGCGCTGGCGGCCATCATGCTCGCCCGGCGAAGCGGCCCGACCCTCACCCGGACGTTCGGGTTCTACCGGGCCGAGGTGCTCGCGGCACTGGGCAACGCCATCCTGCTGTTCGGTGTCGCGGGCTACGTGCTGATCGAGGCCATCGGCCGCATCAGCGACCCGCCCGTCGTACCCGGCCTGCCCGTCCTGCTGGCCGCGGCGGCGGGTCTCGTCGCGAACATCGTCTCCTTCCTGGTCCTGCGCAAGGGCGCGGAGGAGAGCATCAACGTCCGCGGCGCGTACCTCGAAGTCCTCGCCGACCTGATCGGCTCCGTCGGGGTGCTGCTGAGCGGCGCGATCACGCTGCTGTTCGGCTGGCGCTACGCCGACCCGATCATCGGTGTCGCGATCGGCCTGTTCGTCCTGCCCCGCACCTACGCCCTCGCACGGCGCGCGCTGCGGATCCTGTTCCAGCACGCGCCGAAGGGGGTCGACGTCGCCGGGATCCAGGCCGAACTCGGCGGGTTGAAGGGCGTCGAGGACGTCCACGACCTGCACGTCTGGACGCTGACTTCGGGGATGGAGGTCGCTTCGGCGCACCTCACCATCGCACCGACCGTCGAGCAGGCGGCGGTGCTGACCGAAGCGCAGAACCTCCTGGCGGACCGCTACTCGATCGAGCACGCGACGTTGCAGATAGAAGTGCCCCAATGCGCGCAGCGCTGCCGGGAGCTTTCCTGGTAGCACCGTCTCCATCGTCAGCCCCCGATGCGCGTGAAGGCCCCCTTCCCTCGTCTCAGCCGAGGGAAGGGGGCCTTCACGGAACAACAGAACCGCTCAAGCAGGAAGCGGAGCGGCACCGCGTTCCTGCAACAGCCCCTTCATCAGGGTGATCTCGGCACCCTGCGACACCAGCATGCTCTGCGTCAGCGACTTCACGTCCGCGATCGCCGTGTGATCGTGGCCGTACTGGGCCATCGCCGTCCCGCCCTCGTGGTGCCGCAGCATGAGCTGGAGGAAGAAGACGTCCATGTCCTTGCCGGTCAGCGACCGCAGTTTGGTCAGTTCGGCCGTCGTCGCCATGCCGGGCATCGGGGCGCCGTTCGACGGCTTCATGCCGGCGTCGCCGTGCGCGCCGTGGCCTGCCATCGGTTCGGTCATCCAGGTCATGTAGGCGCCGGTCGCCTGCTCTGGCTGGCCCCACAGGCCGAGCCAGCCCTTCATCCGGCCGACCTGGCCGGTCTGCGTGCGCTCGATGTCGAACGCGAGGGTTTTGATCGCCGGGTCGGCCGTGTGGTCCCGCGCCCAGCCCGCCATGGTGACGGCCTGGAGGTGGTGCACCGACATGTCCTGTGCGAAGCCGACCTCGACCGAGCCCGCGGCCGGGGTCGCGGGCTCCGCGTCGGAGTCGATCAGCCTGGTCGTCAGGGCGCCGAGGCCGAAGCCGAGGATCAGCATGACGACCAGGGCGGCCCCGATCACCAGCCATCGGCTCTTGGTCGACCGTGAGGTGTCGTCCGGTTCGTCGACGTACTGGAGATCGGGGTCCACTTGGCTCACTACTTGCTCGCGGGCGCCGAGGGCTGGGTGGCGGGCGCGGACGGCTGACCGGCGCCGGGCTGGTCCTGCTGCGTTCCGGCGGTGCCCTTGTAGTCCATCGGCTTCGCGTCCGGCCCCGGCGGGGTCGGGTCGAAGTCGCCCGGCTCGATCTGCGCGTCGCAGGTGGCGTCACGCTCGGGGTACGCGCCGAACGGGTTGGTGCGCAGCGCGGCGATGAACTGGTCGATCCGCTCGTCGGAGGCGGAGTCGAGCTTGAGCTGGTGGCCCCAGGACTGGACCGAGATCGGCTTGTCCAGGTTCGGGTACGGCGACATCACCGTGTACGGCTTGCCCTCGACGCGGACCCGCAGAAGCTCCAGCGCGTCGCCGGAGATCTGGGCCGGGTTGTAGGCGATCCAGACGGCGCCGTGCTCGAGGCCGTGGACCAGGTTCTCGTTGCGGACGGCCTTCTCGTAGACGACGCCGTTGCACGCGGCCCAGGCCTGGTCGTGCGGGCCACCGAAGGGCGGGGTCTTGTCGTAGGCGACGCGCTCGGCGGCCGTGACGTGCACGGATCCCTCGTAGGTCGCCGTGGTCACGCCGGCGATCCGCTTCGAGGGGTCGGGGTCCTGCTGCGAGGGCGCGAAGGCGGCCGCGGCCTCTTCGCGGGTCTTCTGGTCGCGCTTCGGGGCCGAGGCGACCATGTAATAGGTGACCACCGAGGCAGCCAGGGCGACGATCGCGACGACGGCGATGATCGTGCCCCAGGGCGTGCCCTTCTTGGACACGACGGAACTACGGGCGGCCTTCATGGCGTTCTTCGACGACGCGCCCTTTTTTCTGGTTGTCCCGTTAGCCATGGCTCCTGCGTTCTCCAAAGGGGGTGGTCCCTGCGCGGGCCAGTGTAGAGACCCCGCGTCTGATCACCGTGAACGCCTGCGATGATCACCGGCTTGGCTCACACCTTCCGGCGGTCGCTGCGAAGCCCGGACCAGGTCGCACCTAGAATTCCGCGAGTGACTCCCGCAGCTCTCGCCGACCTGGTCCGTAACTCCGCCGTGCAGGTTCTCGCCGCGCGCGGCCTCGACGATTCCGTGCTGCCGGAGAAGGTGACGATCGAACGTCCCCGCAACCCCGAGCACGGCGATTACGCGACCAACCTGGCGCTGCAGGTGGCCAAGAAGGCGGGGATGAAGCCCCGTGACTTCGCCGACGCGCCGACCGAAGCCCTCGCCGCGACCGACGGGATCGACTCGGCGGAGGTCGCCGGGCCGGGCTTCCTCAACCTGCGGCTCGCCGCGGACGCGCAGGGCCAGATCGTCCAGCAGGTGCTCGACGCCGGTGAGAAGTACGGCCTCGGCGACGCGCTGGCCGGCCTCAAGATCAACCTCGAGTTCGTGTCGGCGAACCCGACCGGCCCGATCCACCTGGGCGGTACGCGTTGGGCCGCGGTCGGCGACGCGCTGGGCCGCGTGCTGTCCGCGCAGGGCGGCCTGGTCACCCGGGAGTACTACTTCAACGACCACGGCGCGCAGATCGACCGCTTCGTCCGGTCCCTGGTCGCCGCCGCCAAGGGCGAGCCCGCTCCCGAGGACGGCTACGCGGGCGGCTACATCAACGACATCGCCGCCGAGGTCATCCGCCAGGAGCCGAGCGCGCTTTCGCTGCCGGACGACGAGCGGGCCGAGACCTTCCGCCGGGTCGGCATCGAGCTGATGTTCACCGAGATCAGGCAGAGCCTGCACGACTTCGGCACCGATTTCGACGTCTATTTCCACGAGAACTCGCTGCACGACTCCGGCGCCGTCGCGTCGTCGGTCCAGCAACTGAAGGACTCCGGCAACCTGTACTTCGAGGACGGCGCCTGGTGGCTCAAGTCCAAGGAGCACGGCGACGACAAGGACCGAGTCGTCATCAAGAAGGACGGCAACCCGGCCTACATCGCCGGTGACCTCGCCTACTTCCAGGACAAGCGCAAACGCGGTTTCGACCTCTGCATCTACATGCTCGGCGCGGACCACCACGGCTACATCGCCCGCCTGAAGGCCGCCGCGGCCGCCTTCGGTGACGACCCGGCCGTGGTCGAGGTGCTGATCGGCCAGATGGTCAACCTGGTCTCCGATGGCAAGCCGGTCCGGATGAGCAAACGGGCGGGCACCGTGATCACCATGGAGGACCTGGTCGGCACCGTCGGCGTCGACGCGGCCCGCTACGAGCTGATCCGCTACTCGGTCGATTCCACTTTGGACATCGACCTCGATCTGCTGCGCAAGCACTCCAACGACAACCCGGTCTACTACGTCCAGTACGCCCACGCGCGGCTGGCTTCGTTGCAGCGCAACGCTTCCGACCTGGGCCTGAAAACAGATGGCGAAGTGGACTACGGCCTGCTTACGCTGCCCGCCGAGGGCGATCTGATCCGCACGATCGGCGAATTCCCGACCGTCCTCCGCCGGGCCGCACTGCTGCGCGAACCGCACCGCGTCGCCCGGTACCTCGAAGAACTCGCCGGCGCGTACCACAAGTTCTACACCGTGGGCCGTGTTCTTCCCCAGGGCGACGAGGAGGCCACCCCCCTCACGTTCGCCCGGCTCGCGCTGTGCCAGGCCGCCCGCCAGGTGCTGGCGAACGGCCTCAACGTGCTCGGTGTCTCTGCTCCGGAACGGATGTAAAAGCAATGGCTCACCCCGCGGGCCCCCGCCACGCCGACGTCTACCCCCACGCCGACGCCTCCGGTTTCCCGCCGTCGAGTCCGGAAGAACTCGACAGGCTGTACCCGAAAGTCTGGCCCCGTAACACCTTCCGCGGTGGAGACGGCGTCGTGCGCATCGCGGGCGTCGACGTCCGCGAACTCGCCGAGAAGTACGGCACGCCGCTGTTCGTGGTCGACGAGGCCGACTTCAAATCCCGCTGCGCCGACTACGCCGAGGCGTTCGACGACCCGGCGCTCGTGCACTACGCGTCCAAGGCGTTCCTCTCCATCGAGATCGCCCGCTGGGTGGCCGAGCAGGGGCTGAGCCTGGACGTCTGCAGCGGCGGCGAACTCGCCGTCGCGCAGCGCGCGAACTTCCCGGCGGAGCGGATCACCTTCCACGGCAACAACAAGTCGCTGCCCGAGCTGGAAGCCGCTGTCGAAGCAGGCGTCGGCACGGTCGTGGTGGACTCCTACTACGAGATCGCGCGGCTGGCCGATGTCGCCGCCAGGCACGACGTCGTGCAGAACGTGCTGATCCGGGTCACCGTCGGCGTCGAGGCGCACACCCACGAATTCATCGCGACCGCGCACGAGGACCAGAAGTTCGGGTTCTCGCTGGCCTCCGGTGACGCGGCCGAGGCCGTGCGCCGCGTGCTCAACGCGCCGTCGCTCAAGCTGATCGGCCTGCACAGCCACATCGGTTCGCAGATCTTCGACGCCGACGGTTTCGAGGTCGCCGCCCGTCGCGTGGTCGGCCTGCTGGCCGAACTCGGCAAGGAGCACGGCGCCGATCTGCTCGACCAGCTGTCGATCGTCGACCTCGGTGGCGGTTTCGGTATCGCCTACACCGACAAGGACAACCCGCCCCCGCCCGCGCAGATGATCACGCAGATCCGCGAGATCGTCCGCAAGGAATGCGAGTACGCGGGCCTTCCGGTGCCGAAGATCGCCGGCGAGCCGGGCCGCGCCATCGCCGGTCCCGGCACGATCACGCTGTACGAGGTCGGCACCATCAAGGACGTCTCGCTCGGCGACAAGGCCGCCCGGCGGTACGTCAGCGTCGACGGCGGCATGAGCGACAACATCCGCACCGCGCTCTACGACGCGGTGTACGACTGCCGTCTCGTTTCCCGTTCCGCCGACGACGACGGGGACGGCCAGGCCGCCGCCGCGCTGTCCCGGGTCGTGGGAAAACACTGTGAGTCCGGCGACATCGTCGTCCGGGACTGCTGGCTCCCCGACACTCTTGCTCCCGGCGACCTGCTCGCCGTGGCGGCCACCGGGGCGTACTGCTACTCGATGGCCAGCGGCTACAACCGGCAGCCGCGGCCCGCGGTGGTGGCCGTGCGCAACGGCAGCGCCCGCGTGCTGCTGCGGCGGGAGACGACGGACGACATGCTGCGCCTGGAGGTCTAGCAAGTGTCTACTGTGGACGGACGCGTGATCAGGGTCGCCCTGCTGGGCTGCGGCACGGTCGGCGGTGAGGTGGTCCGGCTGCTCACCGAGCAGGCCGAGGAACTCGCCGCCAGGGCGGGCGCACGCGTGGAGCTGGCCGGGATCGCGGTACGGCGCCCCGACAAGCACCCCGAGCTGCCGCCGGAACTGGTGACCTCCGACGTGACGAAGCTCGTCACCTCCGACGACGTCGACGTCGTCGTCGAGCTGGTCGGCGGCATCGAGCCGGTGCGGCAGTGGCTGCTCGACGCGCTCAAGGCCGGGAAATCCGTTGTCACGGCGAACAAAGCGCTGATGGCCGAGCATTCCGCGGAGCTGTTCGAGGCCGCCGACGCGGCAGGCGTGGACCTGTACTTCGAGGCGGCCGTCGCCGGGGCGATCCCGTTGCTGCGCCCGCTGCGCGAATCGATGGCCGGTGACCGCATCACCCGCGTGATGGGCATCGTCAACGGCACCACCAACTACATCCTGTCCGCGATGGACTCCACCGGCGCCGGTTACGCGGAAACGCTGGAAGAGGCCAGCAGGCTCGGATACGCCGAGGCGGATCCGACGGCCGACGTCGACGGCTACGACGCGGCGTCCAAGGCCGCGATCCTCGCCTCGCTCGCGTTCCACACCCGGGTGACGGCTTCCGACGTGCACCGTGAGGGCATCGCCGACGTCACCGCGTCCGACCTCGCCGCGGCGAACGTGCTGGGCCGCACGGTGAAACTGCTCGCCATCTGCGAGCGCGTCACCGCCGACGACGGCACCGAATCCGTTTCGGCGCGCGTGCATCCGGTGATGATCCCGCGCAACCACCAGCTCGCCGGGGTCGGCGGCGCGTACAACGCCGTCTACGTCGAGGCCGACGCTGCCGGTGAGCTCATGTTCTACGGTCAGGGCGCCGGTGGCGCGCCGACCGCGAGTGCCGTGCTCGGCGACCTCGTCGCGGTGGCTCGAAACCGGGTCGTCGGCGGCCGTGGCCCGCGCGAATCCGCGCACGCCGCGCTCCCGGTCAGGCCGATGGGCCAGACGCCGACGCGGTACCACGTCAGTCTCGACGTGGCCGATCGAGCGGGCGTCCTCGCCCAGGTGGCCCAGGCGTTCGCCGGGCACGGTGTCAGCATCGCCGCGGTGCGGCAGCGCGACGCCAACGACACGGCCAGCCTGGTCGTGGTCACCCACCTGGCGCCGGACGCGGCACTGCGGTCCACTGTGGACGACATTGCCGAGCTCGATGTGGTGAACCAGGTCGTCAGTGTGATGCGTGTGGAAGGCGAAGACCAGTGATTCCCCAACCATGGCCAGGAATCATCCAGGCTTATCCCGACCGGATCCCGGTCCCCTCCGGCGCGAAGGTGATCACGCTCGGCGAGGGCAACACCCCGTTGCTGCCGGCCCCGCACCTTTCCGGACTCACCGGATGCGAGGTCTACCTCAAGGTCGAGGGCGTGAACCCGACCGGATCGTTCAAGGACCGCGGGATGACCGTGGCCATCACGCACGCGCTCGCCAGCGGGCTCCAGGCGGTCATCTGCGCCTCCACCGGCAACACGTCGGCGTCGGCCGCGGCGTACGCGGCCCGCGCCGGGCTCACCTGCGCGGTCCTCGTCCCGCAGGGCAAGATCGCGATGGGCAAACTGGCACAGGCCGTGCAGCACGGCGCGCGGATCCTGCAGGTGGACGGCAACTTCGACGACTGCCTCGAACTCGCGCAGAAGACCGCGATCGACTATCCGGTGACCTTGGTCAACTCGGTCAACCCGGTGCGCATCGCCGGCCAGAAGTCGGCCGCGTTCGAGATCTGCGACGTGCTCGGCCGGGCGCCGGACATCCACTGCCTCCCGGTCGGGAACGCGGGCAACATCACCGCGTACTGGGCCGGATATTCCGAGTACGCGGGCGACGGTGTGGTGAAGAACACCCCGCGGATGTTCGGTTTCCAGGCGGCCGGTGCCGCACCGCTGGTGCACGGCGAGCCGGTGGCCGATCCGGACACCATCGCGACCGCGATCCGCATCGGCAGCCCCGCGTCCTGGGACGGCGCGATGAAGGCGAAGAACGCTTCCGCCGGGCTGTTCGAGGCGATCACCGACGAGAAGATCCTCGAGGCGTACCGGCTGCTGGCCCGCAAGGAAGGCGTGTTCGTCGAGCCCGCTTCGGCGACCAGCGTCGCGGGCCTGCTCGCCACGGCCGCGGACGGACGCCTGCCGAAGGGTTCGACGGTTGTGTGCACCGTCACCGGACACGGTTTGAAGGACCCCGCCACCGCGTTGGAAGGCAACGTCGAGGTCGAGCCGCTCGCCGTCGACCCGACCGCCGTCGCCGCCGCGCTGGACCTGCGATGACGTTGATCGAGGTCAAGGTCCCGGCGTCTTCGGCGAACCTCGGCCCGGGATTCGACACCCTCGGCCTCGCGTTGGCGTTGTACGACCGGGTCGAGCTCCAGATCACCGACGCGGGGCTCAAGATCGAGGTGACCGACGTCGGCGCGGGCGGCGTGGAAGACGTCCCGACCGACGAATCACACCTGGTCGTCCGCGCTTTCCGGCGTGCTTGCGAGCACCTCGGTCTCAAGCCGCCTGGCGTGGCACTGCGGTGTTTCAACGCCATTCCGCACGCCAGGGGCCTCGGCTCGTCCGCGGCCGCCGTGGTGACGGGCGTCGCAGCGGCGTACGCGCTGGCGGAGAAGGCTTTGGACGACGACGCGCTGCAACTGGCCGCCGGGTTCGAGGGACACGCGGACAACGCCGCCGCGAGCCTGCTGGGCGGCTTCGTGGTCGCTTGGAACGAGGGCGAGCGGTTCCGTGCCGAGCGGCTCCAGCCGCATCACGACATCCGGCCCGTGGTCGCCATCCCGGCGCTGAGATCCTCCACGGACGCGACGCGCGGACTGCTGCCCGCGCAGGTCCCGCACGCCGACGCGGCGTTCACGGCGGGCCGCGCGGCGCTCGCGGTCCACGCGCTCACCGCGCGGCCCGACCTGTTGCTCTCCGCGACCGAAGACCGGCTCCACCAGCATTACCGGGCGCCGGCGTATCCGGCGAGCAGCGAATTGGTGCGCGCGCTGCGGGCCGAAGGGGTGGCCGCGGCCATCTCCGGAGCCGGCCCGACCGTACTCGCGCTGACCACCGGCGGAATACTCCCGGCAGGCGTCGACGTTACGTCTTTCGAAGTCACCGAGCTGCCGATCGATCCGGGCGGCGTCCAGGTTGCGGCCCAGTAAAGCCTCGGTCACAGGCAGGCGCCTCGCCCCGCCACGCGGGGGGTGGTTGTTGCACCGGGCCGTGGCGCGGTCTACCCTCGGGGGCGTTCGATCACCGTGCGTTTCCGCACCCGGTGCCGGTCCAGGTGACCAGTGTCATCCTTGGCCCGCATCCTTCGTTGATCCGCCAGTACCGCACACCGTTTGGCAAGCGGGAGTGGCGGATGGACGCAGGCGGGTTCCCGGTTTCGGCGGTGCCGAATTCCGCTTCCTCCGTTTGGAGGACGCAAATCCCTGTGCTGGAGGCCTTTTCTTGGTCCTGTTGGAGCAGCTCCGCTGTGTTCGACACGGCTGAGGAGTTGATCGCCCGTATCGGGGGCCAGATACGCCGTTTCGCAATCGGACGCGAACGGCGGTCCGCTGATCCACCTGGAGGCGTGGATCGGTCAGGAAGGACATTTGTGAGCAACACCGATCTTTTGAGCGACGTCGAAGGTGGCGCCGCCGAGTCGAACGGCGCCGTCGCTCCCAAGCGCACGGTCGGCGGATTGACCGGCAAGACCGTCGCCGAACTGCGCTCGATCGCTGGGGATCTCGGCATCGGCGAGACGACGGGTATGCGCAAGGGCGATCTGATCGCGGCCATCCGCGAGCGCCAGGGCAAGACCAAGCGCAAGACCCCCGCCGCGGCGAGCGAAACGCTTCCGCTCGAGGGGATCGATGCACCGCGCAAGGCTCCCAAGGCCGAAGCGCCCAAGACGGAGGCCCCGAAGCAGGAGGCCCCGAAGGCCGAAGCACCGAAGGCGGAAGCCGCCCCGGCCGAAGCCCCGCGTGCCGAAAAGGTCGCGGAGAACGGCTCCGCGCCCGCCGGCGAGCGGACGGCACAGCAGGAGAACGGCCAGCAGGACGGCCAGTCGCCGCAGGAAGAGGGCGGCCGCAGCCGTCGTCGTCGCGGCTCCAACCGCGCCGCGGGATCGCCCGAGCAGGGCGGCCAGCAGCGTGAGCGTGGCGAGCAGCGTGACCGCGGTGAGCAGCGCGAGGGTGGCCAGCAGCGTGATCGCGGTGAGCAGCGCGATCGGGGCGACCGGGGCGACCGGGGCGACCGGGGTGACCGCAACGAGCGTGGCGACCGTGGTGAGCAGCGCGATCGCGGCGACCGGGGTGACCGCAACGAGCGTGGCGACCGTGGTGAGCAGGGCGGCAACCGTCAGGGCAACCGCGACGGCAACCGCGACAACCGTGGCCAGGACCGCCAGCGCAACCAGCAGGGCGGCGGCCAGGACAACAGCCAGCGTCAGGGCCAGGGCCCGCAGGGTGACGACGACGAGGAAGGCGGCCGTCGCGGCCGTCGCTTCCGCGACCGTCGCCGCCGGGGTTCCGGCGGTGGCCGTGAACAGGGCGGTTCGCCCGACACCGAGATCCGCGAGGACGACGTCCTGCTGCCCGTCGCGGGCATCCTGGACGTGCTCGACAACTACGCGTTCGTGCGTACCTCGGGCTACCTCGCCGGGCCGAACGACGTGTACGTCTCGCTTTCGCTGGTCCGCAAGTACGGCCTGCGGCGCGGTGACGCCATCACCGGTGTCGTGCGCCAGCCGCGTGACGGCGAACAGCAGCGGCAGAAGTTCAACCCGCTGGTGCGCGTCGACTCGATCAACGGCCTGGAGTCGGACGAGGCCAAGCGCCGTCCCGAGTTCACCAAGCTGACCCCGCTGTACCCGAACGAGCGACTGCGCCTCGAAACCGAGCCGCACAAGCTCACCACCCGCGTCATCGACCTGGTGATGCCGGTCGGCAAGGGACAGCGTGCCCTGATCGTCTCGCCGCCGAAGGCCGGTAAGACGACGATCATGCAGGACATCGCGAACGCGATCTCGACGAACAACCCCGAGTGCCACCTGATGGTCGTGCTCGTGGACGAACGTCCGGAAGAGGTCACGGACATGCAGCGGTCGGTGAAGGGTGAGGTCATCGCCTCCACCTTCGACCGCCCGCCGTCCGACCACACCTCGGTCGCGGAGCTCGCCATCGAGCGGGCGAAGCGGCTGGTCGAAATGGGCCACGACGTCGTCGTGCTGCTCGACTCGATCACCCGGCTGGGTCGTGCCTACAACCTGGCGGCCCCCGCGTCCGGCCGGATCCTCTCCGGTGGTGTCGACTCGACGGCGCTGTTCCCGCCGAAGCGGTTCCTCGGCGCGGCGCGCAACATCGAGAACGGCGGTTCGCTGACGATCTTCGCCACGACGATGGTCGAAACCGGATCCACCGGTGACACGGTCATCTTCGAGGAGTTCAAGGGCACCGCGAACGCGGACCTCAAGCTCGACCGGAAGATCGCCGAGCGGCGCGTCTTCCCCGCGGTGGACATCAACCCGTCCGGTACCCGCAAGGAAGATCTGCTGCTTTCGCCGGACGAGCTCGCGGTCACCCACAAGTTGCACCGGGTGCTGCACGCGCTGGACTCGCAGCAGGCCATCGACCTGCTGATCTCGCGACTGCGCAAGACGAAGACCAACATCGAGTTCCTCATGCAGGTCTCGAAGACGGCCCTCGGCTCGAACGACGACGACTGATCCTCCGGTCGCCTTCGGCACTGCAATGAAGGGGCCTTTCATAGCAAAATTTGCTATGAAAGGCCCCTTCATTGCATCCAGGGGGAGGCCGTTGTGGGTTCGGTGCCGGAACGGATCGTCGTCTACGGGGTCACCGGTTCGGGTAAGTCGACGCTGGCGCGAAAGCTGGCCGAGCGGACGGGGCTGCCGTGCCATTCGGTCGACGACGACCTCGCCTGGCAGCCGGGCTGGGTCCCCGTCCCCGACGACGAGCAGCGACGCCGGATCAGCGCGCTGGTCGCAGGAGACCGCTGGATCATCGACGGCATGTTCGCCAAATGGCGCGATATCGCGTTGCCCCGAGCCGAACTGATCGTGGCGCTGGACTATCCGCGCCGGGTTTCGCTGAGCCGTCTGGTGCGCCGCACCGTGGTGCGCTGCGTCACGCGGCGCCGGATCTGCAACGGCAACGTCGAAACGCTGCGGAGCATGCTCTCCGGCGATTCGATCATCTTCTGGCACTTCCGGTCTTTCGCCCGCAAACGGCGCACGATCCGCGCGTGGGCCGCGGACCCCGACGTGCCGGTGCTGCGGCTGACCTCGTCGCGTGCGACGGAGTGCTGGCTGGCGCGGATTCCGGCAGCAGACCGCGCCGGGCCGGGGTGGTCGTGAGTGGCGATTCGGGTTCTAACCCGAATCGCCACTCACGAGACTTGACCGGCTCGGTACCGGAGTTTTCTTGTCCCGCTTGAGGTACATGAAGGACGCCGGAACCAGGTAGGTACCTGAGCCACCCTTGGCTCTGACCCGAATCGCCGCTCACGACCCACCGGAGTGCTCAGCGGTGCGGAACCGCCGCAGGGGTCCAGCCGCGGTAGTTGTTGAAGTAGTGCACGCTCGACGCGTGGCCGATCTTGCCGCCGATGCTGGAGGCGTAGATCCCGCCGGAGCCGTCGGCGATGCCGACGTGACCCCACTGGCTGATGTTCCAGTACACGAAGGAGCCCTTCGGCGGCGTCCCGGTCGTGTGCTTCGGGCTCGCGCCGTTCCAGTGCGCGTTGGCCGAGGCCCAGACGCCCGTGGTCCCGTATGCGTTTTCGACGGCCTTCTCACAGAGGCCCTGGTACGCGGTGGAGCCGATGCGGTTCTTGAACCACTGGACAGCGCCGGCGGGAGTGCCGTCGCCGGCGCCCTGGATCGCCAGGTCGCCGTCGGACACGGTGGTGAACGTTCCCGCGTCCGGGTTGATGTCAGCGGCGGTGATGGTGGCGCCCGCTTCGGGGGCGGCCGGAGCGGCCCCGGCGACCGGAGCCAGGGCGAGGGCCGCGATGGCCAGCGCGGCGACGGACGCCGGCTTCGCCACCTTGGCGAGGATGCTGCGCATGATCAGTACCTCCTGTTGAGGAATTACCAACAGTGAGGAGAATCTCGTGATCAAGTACAAATTTCGTACAACTGGGCGTGATAGTTGATAACTCAACGTGTTGGAATACTCCTGAGGAGGGGTGCGTTGAGTCCACTGCCAGCGCATCTGGCAAAATCATCCGCTGAAGTCCGGCACCGGTTCACCCCGCACGGGGACCCGGGGCCAACGAGAGAGGACACCATGAAGAGCGGTATTCACCCCGAGTACGTTGTCACGCACGTCAACTGTGACTGCGGCAACGAATTCACCACCCGCAGCACCAAGACCTCCGGCAACCTCCACGTCGAGATCTGCTCGAACTGCCACCCGTTCTACACCGGCAAGCAGAAGCTCATGGACACCGGCGGCCGCGTCGCGCGCTTCGAGGCTCGCTACGGCAAGCGCAAGAAGGCCGAAGACGCCAAGTAGCTTGAACGACGGCGCCTACCCGCATGTCCGGGTAGGCGCCGTTTTTCATGGTTCTGTTCAGGTCGTTGAGAGGTGGAGTGGTGGATTCGAGTTCGCTGAGGGGTCTGCTCGAAGAGCACGCCCAGCTGGAAGAGCAGCTGGCCGATCCGTCCGTGCACGCCGACCAGGCGCGTGCCCGCAAACTCGGCCGCCGGTACGCCGAGCTGAGCCCCGTCGTCAAGACGGTCCGCGAGCTCGACTCCGCGCGCGACGACCTCGAGACGGCGAAGGAACTGGTGTCGGAAGACTCGTCCTTCGCGGCCGAGGCCGAGGAGCTCACCGCCAAGATCCCCGTGCTCGAGGCCAAACTCACCGAACTGCTCCTGCCGCGCGACCCGTACGACGGCTCCGACGTGGTCATGGAGATCAAATCGGGTGAAGGCGGCGAGGAGTCGGCGCTGTTCGCCGGCGACCTGCTGCGCATGTACCTGCGCTACGCCGAGCGTCACGGCTGGAAGGCCGAAGTGCTCGACTCGGTCGACTCGGATCTCGGCGGCTTCAAGGACGTCACCGTGTCCATCAAGAGCCGCTCGGCCGTCGTCGACGGTGTCTGGGCGCGGCTGAAGTTCGAAGGCGGGGTGCACCGCGTGCAGCGTGTGCCCGCCACCGAATCGCAGGGCCGCATCCACACTTCCGCGTCCGGCGTGCTCATCTACCCCGAACCCGAGGACGTCGAGGTCGAGATCGACCCGAACGACCTGCGCATCGATGTCTACCGCTCGTCCGGCCCCGGCGGCCAGAGCGTGAACACGACCGACTCGGCCGTGCGCATCACGCACCTCCCGACCGGCGTGGTCGTCTCGTGCCAGAACGAGAAGTCGCAGATCCAGAACCGCGCCCGCGCCCTGCAGGTGCTGCAGGCCCGCCTCCAGGCGATCGCCGAGGAGGAGGCCGCCGCGAAGGCGTCGGACGCGCGCCGCTCGCAGATCCGCACTGTCGACCGCTCCGAGCGGGTCCGCACCTACAACTTCGCCGAGAACCGCATCGCCGACCACCGGGTGAACTACAAGGCGTACAACCTGGACCAGGTCCTCGACGGCGACCTCGACGGCGTGCTCGACGCGCTCATCACCGCGGACCGCGAAGAGCGACTGGCCGAACACGCGGGCTGACCCCGACGGATCAGAGCCACGACCTCGGTGCCGGTCCGTTGTCGAAACGGCCTTCGTTGAGCAGTTTTTGGAGGTATTCGTCCATATAGGACGAGCAGTAGGTTCCGTCCACCAGGCCGACGGCCTTCGCCTCGGCCTCTCCGAGGAGACGGAAAGGTCCTTCCAAAGGACCCGCACCACCATGCTCACCGAACCGATGCCCCGAGGCGGTCACCGCGTTCCAGTAGAGATCGGGTGGATCAGGGAACAACTCGAGCAGGTCCGGATGGTTCCCGACGATCTTCCAAGTCCCGTCCCTGATCAGTCGAGTACCTGTGTGAATCGGGATGTGGCGGGCGCGATGGCGGCGCACGTCGCCCACCGCTGGTCGCGAGAAGACACCTTCCAACAGCCCGATGGCGAGGCCCATCCTGTCGTTGCCGAGCACAACCGCCAAGTGGTATCCCCGCGGCTCCGCGGCGATCGCGATGACGTCGCCGGTCTTCGACCGGAAACTCTTCTTGGCTTTCGGCATCGTCAGCGCATGGATGTTCTCGGCCGTGATATCGGCAAAGGCGCGTTCGCTTGCCTGAAGGACCTCGAGGACACGGTTCGCGAGATCCCCGGTTGACATCGTCGGGGTACCGCCGGCCGTGTGCTGGTCCATGAGAAGCGTCAGGAACGCACCGGCCTCGGCGAAGGTGTTGTCGTTGAGCGAAGCCACCCTGTCGGAAGGTTCGGCTTTGTACCACCGGCCGTTCTTCCTCTTCGCCCTCATCAACAAGAGGACAGGAGCATCAGGAAGGACATCCGCGTCCGGCTGAATCGAGAGGCTCAGTATTTCGAGGAATTCACCGAGTGTCGGTTCTTCGTCGATCTCCTCTGTGAACGCCTCGAAGACGTAGTCCAACGCTTCCAGGGCGCTTCTCAGATCTTGAGGTGTGAGTGGTGGGTTCACGATCGGCTCCGGTGGATCGATGCTCCAGCGAACGGGATACACAGCGTGCTAGCCGGGTTCGGTGTAGAACGGGTCGTCCTCCAGCCCGGTATGGATGGCCCGGACGGACATGCTCACCTGCGAGAGCTTGTCGGCCACCTCGCTCGTGACCCGGCTGAGCGCCTCTTCACCGCTTTCTCCGGCTTGAGCCGGGAAAGCCGACAGCAGCACCGCCTCGCAAGGGCCCGCGTCCGTGCTGATCCGGACCAGCGAGGCCGAGAGGTCGGTCGCGGGACGGCCGCACAGATCCACGGCTATGCGCAGGTCACCGGTAGGGATGTAGAGATGCACCCGCGAAATGACATCGTTTTCCGCGCGCGGGGAGAAATCGTGCCGGGGGACGTACGCGGGTTCACGCGGGTCGGTGCCGCCGACGGCCGCCATCAGTGAATAAAGCGTGTATCCGTCGGCTTGGGTGTCGTAGGCGTCGTAGCTTCCGTATTGGCCGGTCTCCGGCGTGCCGTGAATTTCGAAGAATTCCGCGTTCAGGCCGAAGTGGAAAAGCGCCGGTACCGCGGCCCGGTGCAGCGTCTCGGCGAGGTCCTCACCGTCCGCCGGAGGCGTGCGATAGCCGACGGAGACCGAGTAGCCCTTCCAGCCGCCTTCGGGATCCGCCCGGCAGATCTCCAGCTCGGTGGCCTCGAACTCGCCGATGAGCCGTTCGCCCAGCGCGGCGGCTGCGGCGAAATCCTCGGTCTCGATGTTCGCGGATATCCGCGTGACGACTTCCGTTTCCCGGAGATCCATGACTATTTCGTGAGCCCTTCGGCGACAACAAGGCGTGCCCACCTTACTTCACTCGGAAACTTGCACTGCGCCGACCACCGGACGTGGACAGGCAAGTAATCAGATGGCGACTATTTCGCCTAGGAGCTCATTTCGACGCGAGATACATGCCGGTCAGGTAGAATCCGTGCTTCTTGACGCGGTCGGATTCTTTGTGCTCGAAGAAACTGGCCACTACTTCGGTATCCTGAACCTGAAATGCGGCTTGTTTCTCAAAGGTAAGGTTCTTGTATGTGCGGTAGTGAAGTCCATTCTCGTTGAGGCAAGTCAAGAAATCCTCTTTCGAGATCGTCGAATCCGTCGAGTTTCCGTGCAGTGGTGTTGGGGCCGCGAAAGCGGTTCCTGGCTCCAGTCTGAGCCGTATTGCCGTGACACGCCCATGAGTAATGTCAAGTGACAGGCTTCCCCATGATACGGGTATGGGTGACTACCTACTTGAATAAGACTTACCCGAAGCGGACTGCGCTACGACCGGAACCCCGAGAAAGCGCAAACCTGCGGCTGAAGGTCAGCCGGAGATGGACGCCTTCTCCGGTTCGCGTTCCTCGACGACCGGCGCCTCTTCCTTGCGCCGCGGCAGGAACGAGAGCGCGGCGAAGGCGGCGGCGAGCAGGGTCGGGTAGATCGTCAGCTGCTGGTGCTTGACGTTCTCGATGCCTTCCGCGAGGCCGGAGACCAGGATCTGGCCCATCGCGAAGAGCAGGAACATGAGCACGACGATGCCGACGTCGCGGCGTCCGGTGCGGTTGCGGAAGGCACGGAGCCCCGCCCAGCCGATGAGCAGCCAGATCGGCAGGAGGGCGAACAGTCCCAGCGGGGCGAGCCAGGCGGTGATCCCGGACAGCACCGGGACGCGGTACTCCTTGGCCAGCGGCGGCTGCCCGGCGTGTTCGCCGAAGCTGCCGAGGTTCGGCACCCGCGCGGTCAACGTCTCCTGCGCGGACCGGTGCAGCATCTGGACCACGCGCCCCGGGTGATCGAGGTAGTACTTGGCGACGTTGCGGCGGCTGATCTTGTCGCGGTACTGGGCGTAGTCGGGGTCGCGCCAGGCCGCGTTCGCGCTCCACCAGCCCGTGCCGATGTACTTCGCGAACTCGGGCGGGAGGCCCAGTGCGGCGAGGTCGGCGGTGGTGTCGTGCTTTCCGTCCACGATCCCGTTGAACACGACGTGGTACATGTTGGCTTCGCGGTATTCCGCGTTGGCCGAGTCGCCCGCACCCTGCACCAGCGCGGTCCCCGTGCCGACGACGGCGAGCACGGCCAACGGCAGGGCCCACCTGGCGAGGCCGCGGGTGCCCGACGGGCGGACGAACAGCAGCGCGAGCGCGAACAGCGGGATCAGCAGCAGCGTCTGCGACTTCGCGTTGATGCCGATCATCGCGCCGAGCACGGTGACCGCGGCGCCGGTGTAGCGCCACGGTCCGGTGCGGTGCATGAGCAGCAGCCCGCCGGCGAGCAGGAGCATCCCGACGAAGGCGGCGCCCTCGCTCAGCACCGAGGCGAAGTACCCGAAGAAGGCCGAGTCCGCGGCGACCAGCAGCAGCGCGGCCGTGGCGATGACGCTGTTCCGGACCGAGAGGCGCAGGCCGACGACGATCGCGGCGATCCCGCCCGCGACCAGCAGGCAGCCCAGCACGCCCAGTACCAGGAGGTTCAGGATCGCGGACGAGCCGAGCAGCTGCCCGATCTCGCTGGCGATCTTGTCGATCCAGCTCTGGCTGGAGATGTACTCGCTGTTGCAGGCCGGGGCGGGGCCGTAGGAGAAGCGGACGAAGTATTCCGAAGGCCGGTCGCGCTCGCGGGCGCCGAGCTGGCACAGGATGCGCCAGCCGTCGCCGTTGTCCGCCATGCCGATCGGACGCGGTACCAGGAAACGGACGAGCAGCACCCCGAGCGCCGCGAAGAACACGCCAAGGGTCAGTCGGATTTCCCGGATCTTCACCCGCGTCACCTTAGAAGATTCCGCAGGGTGATCAGCTCGTACCCTCGCTAGAACCCGCGGAGAGGAACTTCTGGATCACGCCGAGCCATTCGTCGCGGGCTTCCACGCCGATCCCGTGCCCGGCCTCGATCTCGACCAGTTCGGCGCCGGGGATCCCGGCCGCGAGTTCGCGGGAGTGGGTGGGCGGGGCCAGGCCGTCGAGTGTCGTGGCGATGACGAGGGTGGGGACCGGGATCCCGGCGAGTTCGGCCCGGGTGTCGACGCCGGCGACCAGGCCGACGTGCTCGGGGCTGCCTTCCGGGATGAAGCCGGCGAGTCCCTCGATGGCGGCTTCGAGCTCCGACGGCGACAGCGCGTTCAGGTGCTTCTCTCCGGTGGCGGCGAAGGTGAGAAACTTCGCCAGCAGCTTCCGGTCGCCGTCCAGCAGTTCGCGCCAGATGTCGACGGCCAGCAGGAGCCGGTTGTCCGGTTTCGTGAATCCGGCGGTCAGGATGAGACCGGTGACCCGATCGGGGTGCCGGGTCGCGGCACGGACGGCGACTCCGGTGCCGAGGGAGTAGCCGAGGATCGCGAAGCGGTCGAGTCCGGCGTCGACGGCGATGGAGACCAGTTCGTCCGCGACGGCGTCGAGGTCCAGCGGTTCGGTGCTGCGCGGTGTGGCCCCCGAGCCGGGGTAGTCGGGACCGACGACGGTGTGGGTGCGGGCGAGGTCGTCGATGATGCCGCCGAAGTTGCCCTCGACGCTGCCGCCACCGCCGTGGGCGAGCAGCAGACCGGGGCCGGAACCGCGGACGACGTGCGCGAAATGATTCGTCATGCCGGCGACGTTAGATACTGACATCGATGTGAGGGTCAACCACGGATGACGGGGGTCACATGCTGATCGGCGAGCTTTCCCGGCGGACCGGCGTGAGCCACCGGCTCCTGCGCTATTACGAGGAGCAGGGGCTGCTGGCCTCGCGACGCGACTTCAACGGCTACCGCACGTTCGACGACGACGCGGTCACCACGGTGCGGCAGATCCGCGCGCTCCTCGCCGCCGGGCTGACCACGCAGGTCATCGCGAAGATGCTGCCGTGCGCGAACGGTGAAGTGCCGGAACTGGACATGTGCCCGACGGTGGTGGCGGAGATCCGGCGCGAACTGGCCGAAATGGACGACCGCATCGACACGCTCCGGCAGCGGCGCGGGACACTGGCCGGATATCTCACCGCCGACGTGTAGGAGAACTGTGGAAGCCCTGGCCAGATTCGGGTTCGAACTGGGTGTGCTCAAGCGGATCCGGCGGGCCGGGTGGTGGCAGGCCGGGGTCCGCGATCCCGAATCGGTGGCCGAGCACACCACCCGGGTCGCGCAGCTGGCCGGACTCCTGGCGGCCGAGGGCGGCGCCGATCCGGCCCGGGCGGCGTATCTCGCGCTCTGGCACGACACGCAGGAGACGCGGACCGGCGATCTTCCGCACACGATCAAAGGTTTCGTCGAGAAGCCGGATCCGCGGGCGATCACCGCCGCGCAGACGTCTGCGCTCCCCGGCGTCGCGCGTGACTCAGTACGCGACGCCGTCGACGAGTACGAAGCCGCAGAAAGCCCCGAAGCGCTGTACGCACGCGACGCGGACAAGCTCGAAATGCTGCTTCAGGCCGTCGAGTACCGCGATGTCGGGGTTCGGAACGTCGACGAGTGGATCGCTTCGGCGACGAAGAGCCTTCAGACCGACCTCGCGCGTCGTGTGGCCGAAGCGGCGCTGACGTTGTCGTCGCTCTCGTGGCGGGTGCGCTGAAAGCAATCGATACCCTGAGCCCGCGTGTATCGACCCCGGCACGCGTGCCTCGTGTGTCAGGCTTGACTCTGTGAAGGAACACCAGTGAACCGGCAGCCGTTGCGCCTCGCCATCATGGAAGCGACCCGCATCCTCACCGAGGCCGGTGTGGCGTCACCGCGCTCGGACGCGGAGCTGATCGCCTCCCATGTCCTCGGCGTCGACCGCGGGCGTCTGCCGATGGTGCCGCTGGTGGACCCGCCGGTCATCGACGCGATCGGTCAGCTCGTGAACCAGCGGGCCAAACGGATCCCGCTGCAGTACCTCACCGGCTGGGCCGCGCTCGGCCACATCACGGTCAACGTCGGCGCCGGGGTGTTCGTCCCGCGCCCGGAGACCGAACTGCTCCTGGAATGGGGCCTCAAACTGCTGCACGGGCGCGAGTACCCGGTGGTGGTCGATCTGTGCACCGGCTCCGGCGCGCTGGCGCTGGCCGTGCAGCACGCGCGGCCGGACGCCGTCGTCTACGCCGTCGACATCGACGCGCAGGCGCTCGCGTGGGCCCGGCACAACGCCGACGTCCACGCCGACGCGGGGGACACGCCCATCCGGCTGTATTCCGGCGACGTCGCGGACAGCACGATGTTCGCCGAACTCGACGGTCTCGTCGACCTGGTCCTGTGCAACCCCCCGTATGTGCCGGAAGGCACGCCGGTGCCGGCCGAGGTCGCCGAGCACGACCCGCCGCGGGCGGTGTTCGCGGAGGAAAGCGGGCTCGCGGTGATCCGGCACGCGATCGCCGCCGCCGCCCGGCTGCTGCGGCCCACCGGCGGGATGGCGATCGAGCACGACGACACGCACGGCTCCGCAGTCCCGGCGCTGGTGCGGGCGCGGCGGGTGCTGACCGACGTGCAAGGGCACCTCGACCTCGCCGGACGACCTCGTTTCGTCACCGCCCTGCGCGTCTCCTGAGGTTTCGCGGCTGGGTAAGGCCGGATAGTTAGCGAGACTCACGACTTCCGGCGGTGCCCAGGGCAAAGCCCACCTCCTAACGTCGGTCTCGGCCGCCTCATCGGCGGTCCGACTGGGAGGTGTACCCCGATGCGATCGTCTCTCCGACGAGCCCCACTCAGAACACTCGCCGTCCTCGCCACCGTCGCGCTACTGCCGGGTCTGGTAGCCCAGCCCGCGTCCGCCGCGGTGCCCGTGAAGGGCTGGCCCGCCCCGATCGACGGGTCGACCTGGGAGAACCAGGACCACATGACGTGGGACGACTACCGCAAGCCGCCCGGCACCAACTGGGCCGATCCTTCGCTGAAGCCGACAAAGCGGACGTTCAAGGGCGCCGTGGTGCTCGCGGACTACCCGGACCAGGAGTTCGCCGTCACGCAGCCGGCGCATTCGACGGTGTTCGGCAACCCCGGCCCCGCCGCCAGCGACATCCCCCGCGCAGGCGTCGCGAAGTTCTACCAGGACTTTCTGAACAAACCGCAGGCGCTGAACCAGGGCCACACCATCAACGAGTACTGGATGGAGGACTCGGGCGGCAGGATGGGCGTCGAACTGACCGCGTTCGGGCCGTACCGGCTGCCCGGCAAGTCCTTCGAATACGGCATGGAGTTCCAGCCCGACGCGTGTCCGCCCGGCGCGAACTGCAAGCGTGACCTGCGCGCCGACGCGGGCGCCGCCTGGCGGGCGGACGTGGGTGACGTCTCCAAACAGTTCGACTTCATCTTCTATCTTTCCGCCGGCCAGGACGAGAGCGCGACCTGGCAGGAATTCGGCGTGATGAAGTTCGGCGAGCCGGGGAACGTGCCCGCCGAATTCGGCCCCGGTGTCGAGGGAATGCCGAACGCGGCGTCCACCCGCTATGTCCCGTGGACGTCGTGGAAATCGGCCGCCAGTATCTGGCCGAACGCGGTCACCGGTTCCTCGACCCAGGCCGAAAGCTCGGGTCAGGCGGTTTACGCGCACGAATTGAGCCACATTCTCGGCATCGGCGACAACTACAACAACCCGTTCGGCACCCCACCGTCCCGGACCTACACCGGTCCGTGGGAGATGATGTCGCGCGGCAGCTTCAACGGTCCCGGTGGACCGCACACGCGCTGGCAGATCCCGGCGACGCAGGGCGGCTCGATGGGTTCGCATCACATGATGCGCACCAAGATGAAGCTGGACATCATCGATCCCGAAGACGTACTGAAGATCGACCGGAACCAGCTCGCCTCGAACGGCCCGGTCTCGGCCAGGATCACGGCGCGTTCGGTCCTTCCGGGGAAGGGCGCCTACAGCGGTATCAACATCGCGCTCAACGGCGGGGACCTCTCGCCGAAATGCGATCGTTCGAAGGATCCGTTCTGCGACGGTGGCGGCTACGACAATTACACCGTCGAGGTCGTCGACCGGATGGGCAGCGATTCCTTCGCCCCCGATTCCGGCGTGATCATCGCGAAGACGAAGAACAAGGACAACGCGCCGTTCGAATGGATCGTCGACGCGAATCCGGCCGACATCGGCATGACCGACTACAAGAAGCCCGACGGCACCGCCGTCCCCATCCCCATCGGCGACTACCGCCAGCTCAACGACGCGGCGTTCAAGGCGGGCACCGGTTCCGCGAGTAAGTACGAGTACACCGACGAGGCGAACAAGCTGAAGTTCCTCGTCTCGGACGTCGAGCGCGACAGCAAGGGCGTGCTGTCCTACGTCGTCACGGTGGCCTCGCTCGACGGGGCGGGTTCGCAGGCCAGGGGTGTTTCGCTGTGGCCGTCGGCCCCCGCGTTCGCCAAGCAGGGGCTCGCGAGCTGCTCGTTCCCGGTGCTCAACACCGGCAACGCGAAGGGCGCGGCGGCGCCGTACAACACCGATACCTACCGCCTGAGCGCCTCCACCAGCGCGAAGGGCTGGGAGGTGCGGCTGCCGAACGAGCTGTCCACCGTCCCGTTCGGCGGGCGGTCTTCGGCGACGGCGCACGCCAAACGGGCCGCGGGCGGTGACCACGTCGCGCACGTCAAGCTGACCGCGACGTCGATCGCGGACCCGGCGAAGACGGCGACGTCGTTCTGCACCGCTTTCGCCTTCTGACGGGAGCGGCGGACGCCATGAACGGTCCGTTCCTTGCAAAATTTGCAAGGAACGGACCGTTCATGGCACGGGCTGGGCCGGTCACGAGTGGCGATCCGGGTGATTTCGCGTGACTGGACGGACGACACGCGTGTCCAGACGGACGACACACGGCGGACCGGCCGCGTGCGGGTGTCGTCCCTCCAGACACGCGTGTCGTCCGTCTGATCACACGTGCCGTCCATCCAGTCACGCCTGCCGGTTCGGTTCACGACCACCCGGCCGAGACGGGGCACCTTGGCGAGCCACGAAGCGGCACAGCGCTAGGCTCAGGCGCCATGAGCGCGGTGTACGACTGCAGCAAGCGTGAATCGCGGGCCGACGGGCTCGCCGCGGCGGCGAGCGCGGTGCGCTCCAGCCGCCTCGTCGTCCTCCCGACCGACACGGTCTACGGCATCGGCGCGGACGCCTTCGACGACGGCGCCGTCCAGTCCCTCCTGCGGGCGAAGAACCGCGGCCCGGACATGCCGGTCGGCGTCCTGGTCGGCTCCTGGTCCACTGTGGACGGACTCGTGCTCGGCACGCCGCCGCAGGCCCGCGCGCTCATCGAGGCCTTCTGGCCAGGCGACCTCTCCATCGTCCTGCCGCACGCGCCGAGCCTGCAGTGGGATCTCGGCCAGTCACGCGGGACGGTGATGCTGCGGATGCCGCTGCACCCGGTCGCGCTGGAACTGCTGCGTGACGTCGGTCCGATGGCGGTCTCCAGCGCCAACGTGTCCGGTCGGCCGCCCGCCTCCACCGCGCAGGAGGCCGTCGATCAGCTCGGCGACAGCGTCGCGGTGTACCTCGACGGCGGGTCCACCGGGGAGCCCGTTCCGTCCACGATGGTCGATCTCACCGGCGACGACCCGGTCATCCTGCGGGAGGGCGCGGTCAGCCGCGCCGCCGTCGCGGAAGTACTGGGAGTGCCCGCGGAGTCACTCGCCTAGACCGTTGGCCGCCGTATCCCCCCAGCGCGGTAGCGTGTTCGTGTGACTTGGACCTCGGCGGCGTAACGCACCATGCCTCCTACGCAAGGTCTCCCGATCCGGGAGTACATCCTCGTCGCCCTCACCGCGGCGGCCGTGACCTTCCTGCTCACCGGCGTCGTGCGACGGGTCGCGATCCGGATCGGCGCGATCGCCAACCCGCGGGCCCGCGACGTCCACGTCACCCCGATCCCGCGGATGGGCGGCATCGGCATCTTCCTCGGCGTCGCCGCCGCGATGGGGCTCGCGCACCAGTTGCCCGCGCTGAGCCGCGGCTTCGACTTCTCCTTCGACTCGCTGGGCGTCCTGCTCGCGGCCGGGGTGATCTCCCTGATCGGCGCGCTCGACGACCGCTTCGAACTGGACGCCTGGACGAAACTGGCCGGCCAGGTCATGTGCGCCGGGATCCTGGTGATCTTCGGGGTGCAGTGGGTGTCGTTCTGGGTGCCGTGGGGCGGTGGCGGCGAGTCCTTCGGCCAGGTGCTGGTGCTGGACAAGAACCAGGGCGCGTTGCTGACCGTCGTGCTGGTGGTCGTCATGGTCAACGCGATGAACTTCGTCGACGGCCTCGACGGGCTCGCCGGCGGTCTCGGCTTCATCGCCGCCGCGGCGACGTGCTCCTTCTCGCTCGGCCTGCTCGATTCCTCGGGCGGTGACGTCGGCGCGTACCCGCCCGCCCTCATCGCTGCCACGCTCGCCGGGGCCTGTCTCGGCTTCCTGCCGTACAACTTCCAACCCGCGAAGATCTTCATGGGCGACTCGGGTTCGATGATGATCGGCCTCATGCTGGCGGGCGCGACGACGTCCGCGTCGGGCCGCGTGCCGTATCCGCAGTTCAGCGGTAAGGACGCGCTCGCGCTGCTCTCGCCGCTCGTCGTGGTCGCCGCGGTCCTTTTCGTACCGTTGCTGGACCTGATCATGGCGGTCATCCGCCGCACCCGGCGCGGCGAGAGCCCGTTCGCCGCGGACAAGATGCACCTGCACCACCGCCTGCTGGAGATCGGCCATTCCCAGCGCCGCGCGGTACTGCTCATCTACTTGTGGGCGGGCCTGCTCGCGTTCGGCGCGGTTTCGGTGACGTTGTTCGACAGCGTCGCGGTTTTCTGGATCGTCGGCTTCGGTTTCCTGCTGGCGACCCTGGTGTCGATCGTGCCGAGGCTGCGGTCGAGGAACCGGACCGCCTGAACGGCACAACTCAGACTGCCTGAACGCCGGTATCGGCGCGGGCCTACACTGGCGGGCTGAGACGACCAGGGAGTTTTCTGTGAGCGAGACCGAGAAGACCGTCGAGGCGGAGGAGAACCCTCACGCCAAGGTCGTTCTGCAGGCGGCCAACGCGATGACGCGGGCCTCCCTGATCGCGACACCGCCGGTCGTGCTGGCCTGCATCGTGCTCTTCACCATCCTCAATGGACTCCCGGGACTCGTCGGGGCGGCCATCGGCGGCGTGCTCGCCATTCTGTCCGCCCTCGCGACGATGGGCCTGATGCGCTTCAGCGCGGGCATGGACCCGATGTTCGTGATGGTGATCGCTCTCGGTGGTTACGTGCTCAAGATCTTCCTCCTGTTCGGGGCGCTCACCCTGCTGCGCGGGTGGTCGGATCTGCACCCGATGTCCTTGGGCATCACGATGATCGCGGCCATCCTGGTGTCCGCCGCCGTGGAGTTCGCGGCCTTCCGCAAGACCAAGATCCCGACGATCATCCCCGCTTCCCGCTGACCCCGGGACCGAGGTCCTGACCTGGGGCGGGACCTAGGTCCTCGGCCGATCGGGGGCAATGTAGTACGCCTGTACGGCCTGTCGGAACCTGCTGATATGGTCCGCGTATGGGCGGCGGCCTCGGCTGCCGGCTCCTGATGACGAACCCCGAACAGCAGTGTGGCGGCGGCGTTGAATCGTCCCCTCTTACCCGCTGGTAGGCGTCCGTCTCCCGGGAGCACTGCAACGAGAATCCTCGTGTGCGGAACGTGAAACCGTGTTCAGCACATCGTGGGGTGGCCGCCTCCGACGGCCCGATACGTGTCGGGTACGTTAAGTCCAGATCGTGACGATTCCCCCGGCGGAGTGAACGCCGGCCGGGAGAACCGGAAGGAGCCCAGTGGGCGCGCTGGTACTAGCCGAAGGTGCGGAGTTCACGCCGCCTGGCGTCAAAGACTTCAACCTACCGCCGTTGTTCGGCTCCGGCCCTTGGTTGAGCTTCACCAAGCCGATGTTGCTGGTGGTCATCTCCCTGATCATCATCGTCACCTACTTCATGGTGACGTCGCGCCGGCTGAAGGTCGTCCCTGGTAAGGGACAATTCATGGCCGAATCGATCTACAACTTCGGCCGCAACAACATCGCGCGGGAACAGATCGGCTCTGCCGACTTCAAGCCCTTCATCCCGCTCGTGCTCGGCCTCTTCAGCTTCGTGCTGGTGAACAACCTGTTCGGGATCATCCCGTTCTTCCAGTTCCCGACCATGGCGCGAATCGGCTTCCCGGTCGCTCTCTCGTTCCTCGTCGTTTACCCGGTGTACCACTACGTCGGGTTCAAACGCCACGGCTTCAAGGGTTACCTGAAGAAGGAACTGGCGCCGGCGGGTATTCCCGGATTCGTTCTGCCGCTGTACTCCACCATCGAGTTCGCGCAGAAGTTCTTCATCGCACCGGCCACCCTGGCCATCCGAGTTTTCGCGGCGATGTTCGCCGGGCACCTCATCATCATGGTCTTCACGCTCGGCGGGAGTTTCCTGCTGACCGAGGGCGAAGGCATCGTGAAGGTCGCGTCGCCGGTGGCATTCCTTTTCGCCATCGCGATGACGTTCCTGGAGGCCTTCATCCAGATCCTGCAGGCGTACATCTTCGCGCTGCTGTCCGCAGGGTACATCGGCGCCGCGCTGGCGTCGGAGCACTGAGAAACACCAAAAGCCCCCGATCCGCGTGAGTCGCGCGGACCGAGTTTGAAGGGAAACGCACGTGAGCAACATCGTTCTTGCGCAGGCTGCCGAGGCCGCTTCCAACATCAACCCGGGTCTCGCCGCCATCGGCTACGGCCTCGGCGCGATCGGCCCCGGTATCGGTGTGGGTCTGATCTTCGCCGCGGTCATCAACGGCACCGCCCGTCAGCCGGAGGCGCAGGGCAAGCTGCAGGGCATCGCCTTCTCCACCTTCGTGCTGACCGAGGTGCTGGCGCTGATCGGTATCGTCATCTACTTCCTCGCCTCCGGCGCCTGAGTTCTTCCGACTCATCTCGCTTTAAGGAGACGTTGTGCTGAAGACCGAATTGGTGTTGGCCGCCGGAGACGCGCCCAACCCGATCGTGCCGCACATTCCCGAGCTCATCCTCGGTTTCGTCGCCTTCCTTCTGCTGTTGTTCGTTCTGAAGAAGTACGTCGTCCCGCGTTTCGAGACGGCTTACGAAGAGCGGACCAAGCTGATCGAGGGTGGCATCGAGCGAGCCGAGAAGGCGCAGGCCGAAGCCGAAGAGAACCTTGCGCAGTACAAGGCGCAGCTGGCGGAAGCCCGTTCCGAGGCCGCGAAGATCCGCGACGACGCCCGGCTCGAAGCCGAGCAGATCAAGGCGGAACTGCGGGCCGAGGCGGAGTCCGAGTCCCAGCGCATCGTCGCCCAGGGTCAGGCTCAGCTGCAGGCCCAGAAGGCGCAGATCATCGCCGAACTGCGCGCCGAACTCGGCCGTAACTCCGTGGAGCTGGCAAGCCGCATCGTCGGCGAGTCGCTCGCGGACGACGCGCGCCGCCACGGCACCGTGGACCGGTTCCTGGCCGAATTGGAGACCGCCGGTACCAACGGTGCCGGTCTCGGAGCGGGAAAGTAGACCAGAATGACGCTGCATGCTGCGAGCCGTGAAGCGCTCGACCTCGCCGAGAATCGTCTCGGCGAGGTGTTGGCCGCCGCGGGTACCGACCCGGCGACGGTCGGCGACGAGCTGCTTTCGGTCGTCACCCTGCTGGACCGGGAGATCGGCCTGCGCCGGGCCGTCGCCGACGGTTCGGCCACGCCCGAAGCCCGGATCGGCCTCGCTCGCGGGATTCTCGCGGGCAAGGTTTCCGAGCCGGCCCTGCAGGTGCTCGACTCCGTGGCGGGCAGCCGCTGGTCGAGCCCGCGCGAACTGACCGACGGGCTCGAGGCCCTCGGCCGCTCGGCGCTGCTCACCAGTGCGGAGAAGTCCGGGAACATCGACGCTGTCGAAGACCAGCTGTTCCGGGTCACTCGTATCGTTGCGGGTGCGCCGGAGCTCGAACAGGCCCTTGCCGACCTGACCGCTCCCGCCGAGGCGAAGCGGACCCTCGTCCGCACTCTGTTCGCCGACAAGGTGGACGTGGTCACCAAGACCCTCGTCGAGCAGGTCGTCCTGCGCGCCAAGGGCCGCGGGGTCGCCAACGCCCTCGAGCGGCTGGTCCAGCTGGCCGCGGAACGCCGTCAGCGCTCGGTCGCCCAGGTGACCAGCGCGAGCGCGCTGTCCGACGAGCAGCACGCTCGGCTGAGCGAGAAGCTCAACGCCCTGTACGGGCGGCAGCTCGCGCTGCACGTCGAGGTCGACCCGTCACTGGGCGGCGGACTCGTGGTCCGCGTCGGCGACGAGGTCATCGACGGCAGCACCGCGGGGCGCGTCGACGCCCTGCGTCGCCGGCTGGCTAGCTGACCCACAACAACGACTTTGCACACTGGCACGAACGAAGCGAGAGCGGGATTGAAATGGCGGAGCTGACGATCTCCTCGGATGAGATCCGTAGCGCGATCGAGAACTACGTCTCGAGTTACGCCCCGGACGTGAGCCGGGAAGAAGTCGGCGTCGTCGTCGACGCCGGTGACGGTATCGCCCACGTAGAGGGCCTCCCCTCGGCCATGGCCAACGAGCTGCTCGAGTTCCCCGGCGGGGTCCTCGGGGTGGCGCTGAACCTGGACGCGCGCTCCATCGGTGCCGCGATCCTCGGTGACTTCGAGACGGTCGTCGAAGGCCAGGAAGTCAAGCGGACCGGACAGGTCCTTTCGGTTCCGGTCGGCGAGGGCTACCTCGGCCGCGTCGTGAACCCGCTGGGCGCCCCGATCGACGGCCTCGGCGAGATCGAGACCACCGACCGTCGCCCGCTGGAGGTCAAGGCCGCTTCGGTGGTCGAGCGCCAGCCGGTGGCGGAGCCGCTGCAGACCGGTATCACCGCGATCGACGCGATGACCCCGATCGGCCGTGGCCAGCGTCAGCTGATCATCGGTGACCGCAAGACCGGTAAGACGGCCGTCGCGGTGGACACGATCATCAACCAGAAGGCCAACTGGGACTCCGGCGACCCGAAGAAGCAGGTTCGCTGCATCTACGTCGCGGTCGGCCAGAAGGGCTCCACGATCGCCGCGGTCAAGAAGTCCCTCGAGGACGCCGGCGCGATGGAGTACACCACCATCGTCGCGGCCCCCGCGTCGGACTCCGCCGGCTTCAAGTGGATCGCGCCGTACACCGGTTCGGCCATCGGCCAGCACTGGATGTACGAGGGCAAGCACGTCCTCATCGTGTTCGACGACCTGACCAAGCAGGCTGACGCGTACCGCGCGATCTCGCTGCTGCTGCGTCGCCCGCCGGGCCGTGAAGCCTTCCCCGGCGACGTCTTCTACTTGCACTCCCGTCTCCTCGAGCGTTGCGCGAAGCTCTCGGACGAGCTGGGCGCGGGCTCGCTGACCGGTCTCCCGATCATCGAGACCAAGGCGAACGACGTGTCGGCGTACATCCCGACCAACGTCATCTCGATCACCGACGGTCAGTGCTTCTTCCAGTCGGACCTGTTCAACGCCGGTCAGCGCCCGGCCATCGACGTGGGTATCTCGGTTTCCCGCGTGGGTGGCGCCGCGCAGGTCAAGGCGATGAAGTCGGTTTCGGGTTCGCTCCGTATCGACCTGTCGCAGTACCGCGAGCTGGAGGCCTTCGCGGCCTTCGCTTCGGACCTCGACGACGCGTCGAAGGCGCAGCTCGAGCGTGGCGCCCGCCTGTACGAAGTGCTCAAGCAGCCGCAGTACTCCCCGATCCCGGTCGAGGAGCAGGTCGTCACGGTGTACCTGGGCACGAACGGGCACTACGACTCGGTCCCGACCGAGGACGTGCGCCGCTTCAACCACGAGTTCATCGACTCCGCCCGTCGTAAGCACGGCGAGCTCCTCAAGGACATCCGCGAGTCGGGCAAGTTCTCCGACGAGACCGCTTCCGGGCTGGTCGACGCGGTGAACGAGTTCAAGAAGGAGTTCACCACCGCCGAGGGCAAGAGCCTCGTCGAGGTTTCCGACGCGATGGCCGCCGAGAAGGTCGGGCAGGAGACCGTCAAGGTCAACAAGCCCGCACCGAAGAAGTGAGCTGATAGCTCATGGCCGCACAACTCCGAGAACTCCGGTCGCGTATCAAGGCGACCAAGTCCATCGGCAAGATCACCAAGGCGATGGAGCTCATCGCCACCGCGCGCATCACCAAGGCGCGGGCGAAGGTCGCGGCGTCCCGGCCCTACTCGGACGAGATCACGAACGTGCTCTCGGCCCTGGCCGGCGCCTCGGCCAACCTCGACCACCCGCTGCTGGTCGAGCGTTCCGACCCGAAGCGTGCGGCGGTCCTCGTGATCACCAGCGACAAGGGTCAGTGCGGTGGATACAACTCCAACGTGCTGAAGGCGACCGAGGAGCTCCTCACGCTGCTGCGTGAGCAGGGCAAGGAGCCGGTGCTGTACGTGACCGGCAACAAGGGCCTGAGCTACTACCGCTTCCGTGGCCGCGAGGTGACCGAAAGCTGGACGGGCTTCTCCGACCAGCCCGGTTACGTCAACGCCGCGGAGGCCGGTGAGCTCATCGTCGAGTCGTTCCTGAACGGCGCCGACGACGAGGCGGGCAACGCCGACGGCATCCTGGGTGTCGACGAGATCCACGTCGTCTACACCGAGTTCGTCTCGATGCTGACCCAGCGTCCGACCGCCAAGCGCGTCGCGCCGCTCGAGGTCGAGTACACCGAGGGCGAAGAGAAGCCGGAAAGCCTGCTCCCGAGCTACGAGTTCGAGCCCAGTGCCGAAAAGCTGCTCTCCGCGTTGCTGCCGAAGTACATCAACACGCGGATCTTCGCGGCGATGCTCGAGTCGGCGGCGTCCGAACTCGCGGCCCGCCGGACCGCGATGAAGGCCGCGTCGGACAACGCGAACGATCTGGTGAGCACGCTGACGCGGGAGATGAACCAGGCCCGTCAGGCGCAGATCACCCAGGAGATCTCTGAAATCGTCGGTGGCGCGAACGCGCTCACCGCAGCAGGAAGTGATGACTGATGACCAGTACTGAAGCCCGTGCCAAGGGGCGCATCGTCTCGGTGACCGGCCCGGTCGTCGACGTCGAATTCCCGCGCGGTTCCGTTCCCGACCAGTTCAACGCGCTCAAGGTCGAAATCGAGTTCGAGCAGCTCCGCAAGACGGTGACGCTCGAGGTCGCCAGCCACCTCGGTGACAACCTCGTCCGTACCATTTCGCTCCAGCCGCAGGACGGCCTCGTCCGTGGCGCCGAGGTCACCGACACCGGCGGCCCCATCACGGTGCCGGTCGGCGACAAGGTCAAGGGCCACGTCTACAACGCGCTCGGAGAGTGCCTCGACGAGCCCGGCTATGGCGACGACCTCGAGCGCTGGGGCATCCACCGCAACCCGCCTTCCTTCGACCAGCTCGAAGGCAAGACGAAGATGCTGGAGACCGGCCTCAAGGTCGTCGACCTGCTGACCCCGTACGTCGAGGGTGGCAAGATCGGCCTGTTCGGCGGTGCCGGCGTCGGCAAGACGGTGCTCATCAAGGAGATGATCACCCGTGTCGCCCGTAACTTCGGTGGCACCTCGGTGTTCGCCGGTGTCGGCGAGCGCACCCGTGAGGGCAACGACCTCTTCCTGGAGATGTCCGAGGACGGCGTCATCAACGACACCGCCCTCGTCTTCGGCCAGATGGACGAGCCGCCCGGCACGCGTATGCGCGTCGCGCTGTCCGCGCTGACCATGGCGGAGTACTTCCGCGATGTGCAGAACCAGGACGTGCTGCTCTTCATCGACAACATCTTCCGGTTCACCCAGGCCGGTTCCGAGGTGTCGACCCTGCTGGGCCGCATGCCTTCGGCCGTGGGTTACCAGCCGACGCTGGCCGACGAGATGGGTCAGCTCCAGGAGCGGATCACCTCGACCCGTGGTCGTTCGATCACCTCGATGCAGGCGATCTACGTCCCCGCGGACGACTACACCGACCCGGCCCCGGCCGCGACGTTCGCCCACCTGGACGCCACCACGGAGCTCTCGCGTGGCGTGTTCCAGAAGGGCATCTTCCCGGCGGTGGACCCGCTGGCGTCGACGTCGACCATTCTCGACCCGGCCATCGTCGGTGAGGACCACTACCGCGTGGCCTCCGAGGTCATCCGGATCCTGCAGAAGTACAAGGAACTGCAGGACATCATCGCGATCCTCGGTATGGACGAGCTCTCGGAAGAGGACAAGCTCACCGTTCAGCGCGCGCGCCGCATCGAGCGGTTCCTCTCGCAGAACATGCTGGTCGCCGAGGCGTTCACGCAGATCCCGGGCTCGACCGTGCCGCTGTCGGAGACCATCGAGTCCTTCGACCGCATCACCAAGGGCGACTTCGACCACTACCCGGAGCAGGCGTTCCTGGGTATCGGTGGCCTCGAAGACCTCGAGAAGAAGTACAAGGAAATCACCAAGAAGTGATGTTCCGATGAGCGGCGGGATCAGTGTCTACTGTGGACGCTGGTCCCGCCGTTCGCATAGTTGGAAGTTTGACTATTACACTCGGTGCCAGCACCTGAAGTGAAGGGAAGCTACGTGGCTGAGATTTCTGTCGAGCTGGTAGCCGTCGAGCGCCGTCTCTGGTCCGGTACCGCCACGTTCGTGGTGGCGCAGACCACCGAGGGCGAGATCGGCATCATGGCCGGTCACGAGCCTGTCCTCGGTCAGCTCGTCGAGGGTGGCGTCGTCAAGGTGACCACCACGGACGGCGAGACCGTGACCGCCGCGGTGCACGGCGGATTCCTGTCGGTCACCGCGACCGGCGTGAGCGTCCTCGCCGAAAGCGCGGAACTTTCGCACGAGATCGACGTCGATGCGGCCAAGAAGGCGTTGAGCGGCGACGACGAGCAAGAGCGGGCTAGGGCGACCGCCCAGCTCCGCGCGGCCGGTCAGTCAGTCTGACCGGGCGAAGGACAGGGGCCGGGCCGTGGAAATCGCCGTGGGTGTTCTCGGGGCCCTGACCATCCTGGCCGTTCTCGCGGCCTGGTATTCGTTGCGGTGGGTCCGGATGCGCCGCGGTGGCGGCGTGAGTGTCGCGCTGCGGTGGCGTCCGGACGAGGCGCGGTCCAGCTGGCATCTGGGGCTGGGCCGCTACGAGGGCGACGAGTTCGTCTGGTTCCGCGTGTGGAGCCTGCGGACCGGCCCGGACCGCGTGTTCCAACGAGCGAGCATGGAGGTCGCGGACCGTCGCGACCCCTCCGGCACGGAGGCGTACGCCGTCCCCGACGGCTCGATCGTCCTGCGGTGTGAGTCCGCCACGCAGGAGGCGATCGAGATCGCGATGGGCCCCGGCGCCCTCACCGGTTTTCTCTCCTGGCTCGAATCGGCCCCGCCGGGCCGCCGCCTCCCGCGCGCTTCCTGAGTTACGCCCCCAATCACGTGAGTCACGCCTCTGATCACGTGAGTTCGCCGTTCGAGCACGCCGTATGCTCACGCCGTGACCATCGTCGACATCCCCGGTTCGAAGTCGATCACCGCCCGAGGCCTGTTCCTCGCGGCCGCCGCCCACGGGACGACCGTGCTGAGCAGGCCGCTGCGTTCGGATGACTCAGAGGGCTTCGCCGAAGGCCTTCTCAAGCTCGGCTACCAGGTCTCCCGCACTGACGGGGAGTGGACGATCGAAGGCAGGCCCGAGGGCCCCGCCGTCGACAGCGCCGACGTCTTCTGCCGCGACGGCGCCACCACCGCGCGCTTCCTGCCGGCACTGGCCGCCGCCGGGCACGGCACCTTCCGCTTCGACGCCTCCGAACAGATGCGCGCCCGGCCGCTCGGGCCGCTGACCGACGCGTTGCAGGAACTGGGCGTCGACCTCACCTTCGAAGGCTCCCCGGGACACCATCCGCTGGTCGTGCGGGCCGCCGGGATCAAGGGCGGGGAACTGACGCTGGACGCGGGGCTGTCCTCCCAGTTCCTGACCGCGTTGCTGCTGGTCGGGCCGCTGACCTCCGAGGGGTTGCGGATCACCGTGACCGACCTCGTTTCGGTGCCGTACGTCGAGATCACCATCGCCATGATGCGGCGCTTCGGCGTCGAGGTCGTGCGGGACGGCGACACGTTCGTCGTGCCGCCCACGCCGTACCGGGCTTGCCGCTACGAGATCGAGCCGGACGCCTCGACGTCCAGCTACTTCTTCGCGGCCGCCGCGCTGACCGGCAACTCGGTGACCGTGCCGGGCCTGGGCGAAGGCGCTCTGCAGGGCGATCTGGCCTTCGTCGACGTCCTGCGGCAGATGGGCGCGGACGTCGAGGTGGGGCCGGACGCGGTGACCGTGACCGGGACCGGCGGGCTGCGCGGTGTCACGGTGAACATGCGCGACATCTCCGACACCGTGCCGACGCTCGCGGCCATCGCGCCGTTCGCGGACGGGCCGGTGCGGATCGAGGACGTCTACAACACGCGGATCAAGGAATGCGACCGGCTGGCGGCGTGCGAGGAGAACCTGCGCGCGATGGGCGTCTCGGTCGAGACCGGACGGGACTGGATCGAGATCCAGCCGGGTGTGCCGACGGGGACTCTGATGAAGTGCCGGCGGGATCACCGGATCGCGATGGCGTTCAGCGTCACGGGACTGCGGACGCCCGGGATCACGCTGGACGACCCGGGTTGCGTGAAGAAGACCTTCCCCGGTTTCCATGACGCCCTCGCCGCGCTTCGGGGTTCCTGGGGCATTTAGGCCGCTGAAGGCGGCCGCGGAAACATGGGATCATCACGAAGCGGCATTTCTACCGGGTTTCCGACGTGATCCACGTCTATTCTCGGCCTATGACTCAGAGCGAGGACGCGAACCGCTGGAGCCACCTTCCCGAGTCCGTGTCCCTGGAGGACACGATCACGATGAAGGCGATCGACCCGGGCAAGGACGGAACGCCCGAAGTCGACCTCGAGCGTTATTGGGCAGCACGAGAACAGGGCTGAGCTCCTACTCATCACGCGATTCGGCACCTGGTTGCGGTAGTTGCTCACGCAACGACCGCAACCAGGTGCCGAATTGCGTCGTCAGGACGCTCCGCCGGGCTGCCACAGGATGTCGCCGTCCGGGTTCGCCAGTCGCGACAGGATGAACAGCAGGTCGGAAAGCCGGTTCAGGTATTTGATCGCCAGCTGATTCGTCGTGGCCTGCTCGGCCTCGAACAGTGCCCAGCCGGAGCGCTCCGCCCGTCGTGCGACCGTGCGGGCCTGATGCAGGAACGCCGCGCCCGGGGTGCCACCCGGCAGGATGAACGAAGTCAGCTTCGGCACGCGCTCGTTGAATTCGTCGCACCAGCCTTCGAGCCGTTCGATGTACCGCTCGGTGATGCGCAGCGGCTCGTACGGCGGGTTCTCCACGATCGGCGCGCACAGATCCGCGCCGACATCGAAGAGATCGTTCTGCACCGCACGCAGCACCTGCGTGATTTCGTCGGAGAGGCCGCCCATCGCGAGCGCGAGCCCGATGACGGAGTTGGCTTCGTCGACGTCGGCGTACGCACCCAGCCGTGGCGAGGTCTTCGGCACGCGAGAGCCGTCGCCGAGTGCCGTGGTGCCGTTGTCGCCGACCTTCGTGTACACGCGGTTGATGCGAACGACCATGAAGCCGACTCTACCGGCCCGGCGTAAGGCAAATCCGGGCGAGAGGGCATGATTGGCGCCCATGAGCGAGCACTTCGACGTGCACGGCGGAGCACGGCTGGTCGGCGAGGTCGACGTGGTCGGGGCCAAGAACAGCGTCCTGAAACTGATGGCCGCGGCCCTGTTGGCCGAGGGCACGACGACCATCACGAACTGCCCCCAGATCCTGGACGTCCCCCTGATGGGCGACGTCCTGCGCAGTGTCGGCTGCGACGTCGTCATCGACGGCGACACGGCCAAGATCACCACCCCCGCCGAGCTGTCGCACCGGGCCGATTCGGCCGCGATGGGCAAGCTGCGCGCGTCGGTCTGCGTCCTTGGTCCCCTGGTCGGACGGCTCAAGCAGGCCGTCGTGGCGCTGCCGGGCGGAGACGCGATCGGTTCCCGTCCGCTGGACATGCACCAGAACGGCCTGCGCAAACTGGGCGCCACCAGCACCATCGAGCACGGCTGCGTCGTGGCGAAGGCCGATGGTCTGCGCGGCGCGCAGATCTGGCTGGACTTCCCGAGCGTCGGCGCCACCGAGAACATCCTGATGGCCGCCGTGCTCGCCGAGGGCACCACGGTCATCGACAACGCCGCGCGCGAGCCCGAGATCGTCGACATCTGCACGATGCTGATCGAGATGGGCGCGAAGGTCGAAGGCGCGGGCACCTCGACGCTCACCGTCGAGGGCGTCGAAAAGCTGCACCCCACCGAACACCGCGTGATCGGCGACCGGATCGTCGGCGCGACCTGGGCGTTCGCCGCCGCGATGACCAGGGGCGACCTGACCGTCCGCGGCGTCAACCCGCACTACCTCGACCTGGTCCTCGACAAGCTCCGCCTGGCGGGCGCCGAGGTCGAGACGTTCGAGGGCAAGGGTTTCCGTATCGTCCAGAACGAGCGCCCGAAGGCCGTCGACTGGGTGACGCTGCCGTACCCCGGTTTCGCGACCGACCTGCAGCCGTTCGCGGTGGCGTTGTCGGCGGTCTCCGAAGGCACGTCGATGATCACGGAGAACATCTACGAGGCCCGGTTCCGGTTCATCGAAGAGATGATGCGGCTTTCCGGCGACGCGCGCACCGACGGGCACCACGCCGTCGTCCGTGGTGTGGAGAGGCTTTCGAGCGCTCCGGTGTGGGCCGCGGACATCCGCGCCGGTGCCGGGCTGGTGCTGGCCGGGCTGTGCGCGGACGGCGTCACCGAGGTCTGGGACGTCTTCCACATCGACCGCGGTTACCCGCATTTCGTGGAGAACCTGAACCGCCTCGGCGCCCGGATCGAGCGCGTGGCGGGAGAGCCCGACCGGGCTTGAGCAAACGCGCGTGAAGGCCCCCTTCCCTCGGCTCAGCCGAGGCAAGGGGGCCTTCACGCGCGATCAGGGCAGGGCGACGAACGGCGCGAGGAAGTCACGCGACGTCGGCGAGTCCAGCCGGTAGGTGACGTTGGTGGCGTAACAAGGCCCGTCGCCGGTGATGGTGGTCGACACCAGGACGCGCTCGCCGCCGATGGTGGCGAAGTTCGGGCCGCCGGAGTCGCCGTAGCAGGCGCCGCCGTTGCCCTGGGGCGCCGTCATCGCGAGCCGCACCCACGTGCTGTTCAGTGCGTTGAAGGTGACCGGTGCCTTCATTCGCACCCCGCCACCCGGATGCGTGTGCCCGCCCGGCCCGTTCACGGCTTCTTGCGTGCCGTAGCCGGCGACCACGAACGGCGTCGAGTTCAGCGCCTGCGGGCCGAGCGCGTCGAGCTGTCCGGCGCTGGGCAGCTTGGCGGGCTTGAAGGCCCAACGCGCGGCGACCTGCTTCGCGGGCAACTGGACGACGGCGATGTCGTGCGAGTCGGCCGAGTTGCCGGGGTAGCCGGGCTCGTTGTGCGCGACCCCCTCCACGGCGACGGCCTTGGCGACCGCGGCCGGGTCGCCGGGGTACTTCTTCGCTGCCGCGTCGAGACCCGCTTGCACATCCTGATCGAGTGAGACGAAGAACCGCACGTTGGCGGGCCAGTCGGTGGTGCAGTGCGCGGCGGTGAGGAACGTGTCGGCGTCCACCATGGTGCCGGAGCACACCCAGTCGACCCGGTCGGGCGTGGCGGGGTCGCCGTCGTTGTCCCAGGTGGCGACCAGGGCGCCGACCTCGGTGCGCTCGGGTGCCGGGGTGGCGTTGTAGGAGTTGATCGCGGGCGCGGCGGTGGCGCCGCCCAGCAAGAGGGCGGCGGCCAGCGTCGCGACGGTGGCGGCGGGGGTGAACCTCACGAACGGCCTCCTCGGCTGAGTACTTCTGAAGACGGGATTCAACGTGGTGGACGCCGTGAAGTCATCCGCCGAAAGTAGTCACGTGTCCCTGCGCCGCCGGGTTCCGGCGAGGACCACGGCACCGCCCGCGGTCAGCAGGCCCAGCCCGGCCAGCAGCGCGGGTTCGAGATCGAAACCGGTCTTGGCCAGCGAAGCGGGGCTCGCGCCCACGGTGTCGGAACGAGGCACGACGGCGGCGGCCTGGGCCGCCACAGGGACGACCGCGGCCGGTGCGACCTGGGCAGGTGGCCCCCCGAGTGGGGGAGTCACGGCGGGCGGCTTCTCTCCCGGAGGCTGGGCCGGGGTGCAGGCCGTATGCGCGGGATTGCCGCGTCCGACGCCGTGGTTGCGGTCGCATTCGTAGCCCGCGTTGGCGTCGGAACCGCCGGGCAGCTGTCCGGGCGGGTTCTTGTCGTCGGCCTTGCCGACACAACCGGCACAGGGTTTCCCGGCGGCTTTCCCACCGCCGTTCCCGTTGGCGGACGGCGAACCGTCGCGGGTGGAGTCGTAGGGGCCGTGCTTGTTGGCACCGTGCCCGGAGAAGTCCGCTTTGGACGGTGGCTGCGGTTTGGTGTGCCCGGGAGGAGCGCCGCCGTTGCCGCGTTCGCCGGCGTCGGCGGGGCCCGCACCGAGGAGAACGAGGGAGAAGGCGGCTCCGGTGAGAACACCGTAGATCTTCTTGTTCATCGAAGCCTCCCTGAGGTCGCGCCATTGCGACATACGGAGTATCGCGTGAGCGGCCGAAGGGGTTACTCGAGTACGAGAGCGGCGCCGAAACCGACCAGCGCGGTCCCGGTGACACCGTCGAGTGCGCGGCGGACCTTGCGGCGTTCCAGCCAGGTGCGCACGCGGTGCACGAAGAACAGCAGCAGAAGCTGGGCGATGGTGCCCGCCGCCGCGATCGTGTAAGCCAGCAGCAAGGCGTCGCCGGTGCCGGTGACACCCGGGATCAGGAACTGCGGCAGCACCGACAGGTACAGCACGAGGACCTTCGGATTGGTGACGTTGGAGAGGAAGCCCTCCCGCCAGCGACGGAATCCGCTCCGCCGGGCGGCTGCGGTCTCGGCGAGCTGCCCGTAATCGCCGCGGTAGGCGCCGATCAACGCCCGGATCCCCAGGTAGCAGAGGTAAGCCGCACCGGCCCACTTCACGGCTTCGAACACCGGCCGCGAGTTCATGATGACCGCGCCGAGACCGAGCGCGGCGGCGGTGGCCTGCGCGAGATTCGCGACGCCGACCCCGAAACAGGCCCAACTCCCGCCGCGGATGCCGCCGGAGAGCGCGTTCTTCAGCACCACCATGTTGTCCGGACCGGGGACGAGCGCCAGCGCCAGCATCATCAGCGCGAAACCGCCGTAGACACCCCAGGTCATGACTCGAGCACCAATGCCGCGCCGAAACCGACCAGCGCGGTCCCGGTGACACCGTCGAGTGCGCGGCGGACCTTGCGGCGTTCCAGCCAGGTGCGCACGCGGTGCACGAAGAACAGCAGCGTCATCAGCCAGATCGCGCCCAGCACCGCGACGGTGTAGGCGAGCAGCAGCGCGTGCCACGCCGACGTCGTCGCGGGGTCGAGGAACTGCGGCAGCACCGACAGATACAGCACGAGCACCTTGGGGTTGGTGATGTTGGAGAGGAAGCCTTCGCGGAAGCGGCGGAATCCGCTCGCTCCCTGCTGCTTCACCGCCGCGACGCCGGAGTAGTCGCCGCGCCACGCGCCGCGCAGCGCCTGGAAACCGAGGAAGACGAGGTATGCGGCGCCGACCCACTTGAGCGTCACGAACACCGGCTGCGACTGCGCGATGACGACACCGAGGCCGAGCGCGGCCGCGGTGCCCTGGACGGTGTTGGCCACGAAGATCCCCGCCGTGGCGAGGAAGCCGCCGCGGGTGCCGCCGGACAGCGAGTTCTTGAGCATGATCATCGTGTCCGGCCCCGGCGCGAGGACGATCAGGACGACGATGAGCAGATAGCTGCTGTACGAACTCCAGGTCACGGTCACTCACGCTAGACGGCGCCCGCGGGCGCCGTCTCCCGGATTTCGGTCACAGTCCCCGGTCACGATTCCGGCAAAGCCCTGGTCAGCGGGAGGAAGCGGGCTTATCGTCCGTCCATGCAGCTGGGGGATGGGGCGTTGCTGTCCGGTGAGCGCCTGCTTTGGGAAGGCGCGCCGCGGCGCGTTCCGCTCGTCGAGACGAGTGACCTGACAGGCGTGCCGGGGTTGTTGTTCATCGGGTTCCTGCTCTATCCCGCGACGCGGGGGCCCGTGTCGCGGATCGTCTACGTGGTGCCGTCGGTGATCTTGCTGCTCTGGATCGGCAAGGGCATCAAGCGCTACCTCGAAACGCGGACGAGTTCGTTCGTCGTGACCGATCGACGTGTCGTCGTCCGGCGCAGGGGTGGTGAAGTCACGTCGCGGTATCTGAGTGATCTGGGGGCACCACGGCTGGTGGAGCATCCGGGTGGAACCGGCACCATCACCTTCGACGACGGCCTGTCCACGGGTTTCCTCGGTGGCAGGACGAACCGTGACGCCGGAACCGCAGCTCCGAGGCTGGTGAGGATCGCGGACGGGTACCACGTCCGCGACCTGATCGTGACGGCTCACCAGGTCCGTCCGGCCGGTTAGCAACCGACGAACGGACACTCCTCGCCCGCCTCGCGGACGGGTAGGGTGCCGTGGCATGCATGAGGGGCAGATCGACCTCCTTCCAGGCGAACGGGTCGTCTGGGCCGGACAGCCGGTGCGCAGGCCCCTCTTCAATCCCGGCGACTACTTCAACGTCCCCGTCGGCCTGCTCTGGCTCGGCGGCGTCACGCTGTTCTTCGCCGGAAACCACGACACGGCGTTCCACGTGGCCGCGTGGGCCGTGCTCACCGTCGCGGGGGTGTTCCATTTCGCCGGCAGGCCGCTGATCCGCTACCTCAGGCTCGCTTCGACGACCTACGCCGTGACGGACGGCCGGGTCATCGAGACCAGTTCGCTGGTCCGCCGCAAGGAAAGGTCCCAGGAGCTGGCCGGGCTGGCCGATCCCGTGGTGACCCCGGGCCCCGGCAAGACCGGGACGATCACCTTCGGCAGGCTCGGCGTGCTGGCGTGGGCGTCGGCGAACTTCGGTGCGGGCACCGGGAAGGATCGCGAGGCGCCGGTCATCCTTGTGGGTGTCAGCGATGTGGCGAAGGTGCGGGAAAAGCTCGCGAAAGCCGTGGACGAGGCACGGCAGCGCCACGAACCTGTCGCCGGAGAATGACCCGACTGTGTTCGATTCAACTACGCGGCCGATGTTACCGGCCGGTATGCTCGGGCGGTCGTCCAGCGCCGGAGGTGCACCGTGCCCTATCCCACGGACCGTGAACGGGACCGCCCCTGGGTGATGCGGACCTACGCGGGCCACTCGTCCGCGGCCGCGTCCAACGAGCTGTATCGCCGCAACCTGGCGAAGGGGCAGACCGGTCTCTCGGTCGCCTTCGATCTGCCGACGCAGACCGGCTACGACCCGGACCACCAGCTGTCCAAGGGCGAGGTCGGCAAGGTCGGCGTCCCGGTCTCGCATATCGGCGACATGCGGCGCCTGTTCGACGGCATCCCGCTCGCCGAGGCCAACACGTCGATGACGATCAACGCGCCCGCCATGTGGCTGCTGGCGCTCTACGTCTCCGTGGCGCGCGAGCAGGCCGAAGCCGAGGGACGTGACGTCGACGAAGTGCTGGCCAAGCTCACCGGCACGACGCAGAACGACATCATCAAGGAATACCTCTCCCGCGGCACCTACATCTTCCCGCCGGGTCCGAGTCTCCGCCTGATCACCGACATGATCGCGTGGACCGTGCACCACGTGCCGAAGTGGAATCCGATCAACATCTGCAGCTATCACCTGCAGGAAGCCGGCGCGACGCCGACGCAAGAGGTCGCGTACGCGTTGTGCACGGCGATCGCCGTCCTCGACGCGGTCCGGGATTCCGGGCAGGTCGAGCAGGCCGACATGGCCAAGGTGGTCGCGCGGATCTCGTTCTTCGTCAACGCCGGTGTGCGGTTCGTCGAAGAGATGTCGAAGATGCGCGCGTTCACCGCGCTGTGGGACGAGATCACCCGGGATCGTTACGGCGTCACGGATCCCAAGGCGCGGCGGCTGCGTTACGGCGTGCAGGTCAACTCGCTGGGACTGACCGAGGCGCAGCCGGAGAACAACGTCCAGCGCATCGTGCTGGAGATGCTCGCGGTCTCGCTTTCCCGTGGCGCCAGGGCCCGTGCGATCCAGCTGCCCGCGTGGAACGAGGCGCTCGGTCTGCCCCGGCCGTGGGATCAGCAGTGGGCGCTGCGGATGCAGCAGGTGCTCGCGTTCGAGACCGACCTGCTGGAGTACGAGGACATCTTCGACGGCTCGCACGTCATCCAGGCCAAGGTCGACGAGATCATGGCGGGCGCGCGCGAGGAGATCGCGCGGGTGCAGGATCTCGGTGGCGCGGTCGCGGCCGTCGAGAGTGGCTACATGAAGTCGCAACTCGTCGCCTCGCTCGCGGAGTACCGGCGCGGAATGGAGAACGGCGAGCGGATCCTGGTCGGGGTCAACAAGTTCGAGACCACGGAGCCCTCCCCGCTGCAAGCGGAGGGCGCCAAGGCGATCGAAACGATCGACCCCGCCGTCGAGAAGCAGGCCGTCACGGCGATCGACGAATGGCGGACGCACCGCGACAGCGCGGCCGCCGAGTCGGCGCTGGAGAAGCTGAAGGCGATCGCGAAAACGTCGGAGAACCTGTTCGAGGTGACGATCGAGTGTGCCCGCGCCGGTGTCACCACCGGTGAATGGTCGGGTGCGCTGCGCGAGGTGTTCGGCGAATACCGTGCTCCCACCGGGGTTTCCGCGTCGGCGGCCGCGGGCGAGGGCAACGCGGAACTCCGCCGCGTCCGCGACAGGGTCAAGGCGACGAACACCGAGATCGGCGAGCGGCTGCGGATCCTGGTCGGCAAACCCGGCCTCGACGGGCATTCGAACGGCGCCGAGCAGGTGGCCGTCCGGGCGCGTGACGTCGGGTTCGAGGTGGTGTACCAGGGCATCCGGCTCACGCCGGAGCAGATCGTCGCGGCCGCCGTCCAGGAGGGCGTGCACGTGGTCGGGCTTTCGGTGCTCTCGGGTTCGCATCTCGAGGTCGTGCCGCAGGTCGTGGACGGCTTGCGGGCCGCCGGCGCGGGTGACGTCCCGGTCATCGTCGGCGGGATCATCCCGCCCGACGACGAGAAGCTCTTGCTGGAGCGAGGGATCGCGAGGGTGTTCACGCCGAAGGACTACGAACTCACCGACATCATGGACGGAATTGTCGGATTGGTGCGGGAGCGCCACGGTCTGAGCACTTAACGTCACCGTTAATCTCGGTACCGTAACGGCCACTGGTGGGTGAGCCGCTCACATTGCCGGGACAAAGGTACCCACCTACGTTTCGATTGAACCGATTAATCGAAAAGGGGTGCGGCGATGGCGCGCGGCGAGTGGTCGAGGCGAGAATTCTTCCGGCGGTCGGCTGTTCTGGGCGCGGTGACGATCGGCGGCCCGGTGCTGTTGTCCGCGTGCACGACAACGACCTCCGGGAACGCGTTGGAGGCGGCGAAAAGCTCCAAGAAGATCAAGATCGGTATCGCGAACGAAGCGCCCTACGGTTTCACGGACCAGGGTGGCAAGGTCACCGGGGAAGCCCCCGAAGTCGCCCGAGCCGTCTTCAAGGCCATGGGCATCGACAACGTGGAAGCCGAAGCGGTCTCGTTCGACCAGCTGATCCCCGGGCTCAACGCCAGGAAGTACGACATCGTCGCGGCCGGGATGAACATCAAGAAGGAGCGGTGCGACGCGGCGGCCTTCTCGATCCCCGACTACTCGGCGCTGACCGCTTTGCTGGTACCCAAGGGAAATCCGCAGCAGGTGCTGAAGTTCGAGGACATCGCGGCCAAGAAGGTCAAGGTCGCCGTGCTCTCGGCGGCCGTGGAGAAGGGGTACGCCACCGACTCCGGTGTCGCCGAGGACCAGATCGTCACCCTCGATTCGCAGGACAACATGCTCCGCGCGGTCACCGACGGCCGGGTCTACTGCGCCGCTCTCACCGACATCTCCCTCAAGGACGTGCTGAGCAAGAGCCCTGGCGCGGCAGCCGAAGTCACGCCCGGCTTCGATCCGATCAAGGACGGCAAGCCGGTCGTTTCCGCCGGCGCCTTCGTCTTCCGCAAGGACGACAACCCCTTGCGTGAGGCCTTCAACGCCGAACTCAAGAAGCTGCAGGACAGCGGCGAATGGACCAAGATCGTGACACCGTTCGGGTTCACGGCGGCCAACCTGCCGAAGCCCGACGTCACCACCGAGAAACTCTGCGCGGTGTAACGGGGCTGACGTCATGTCGTCGTCGGTGTCGCATATCATCACGACCGTCCTCAGTGGACTGACCGCGACCGTCACCGCCGCGTTCGGCGGGATCGCGCTCACCGTGGTGCTGTCCTTGGTCGCCGGGCTCGCGCTGAGATCGCCGTCCCGGCTCGTGCGGGGGATTTCCCGGGTGTACGTGGAGATCTTCCGCGGTACCTCGGAGGTCGTCCAGCTGTTCTGGCTGTATTTCGTCCTGCCCGTGCTGGTGGGCTTTCAGCTGGTCCCGATGTTCGCCGGGATCCTCGTGCTCGGGCTGAATCACGGCGCGTACGGCGCCGAGATCGTGCGCGGTGCGGTGAATTCGGTCCCGCGGGCACAGTTCGAAGGAGCCATCGCGCTCAACCTGACACCCGCCCAGCGGATGCGGCGCGTGATCCTGCCGCAGGCGTTCGCGGAAATGCTGCCGCCGTTCAACAACCTGTTCATCCAGTTGCTGAAGAGTACGGCGCTGCTCTCGTTCATCGCCGTTCCGGAGATGGCACGGCAAGGTGAACTGCTGCGGCCGGTGTTCGGCTCCGAGATCGGCTGGATCTACGGCACCGAACTCGTGCTCTACCTGCTCATCGCCCTGCTGATCACCAGCGGGATGCGGGCACTGGAGCGGGTCGCGGCGCGGCGCCTCGGCAGGGCACCGTCGAAGATGACAGCCGCGGCGGGGGGTATCTGATGGACTGGAGCTGGGAAGCGGCCTTCGATTCGATTCCTCTGCTGCTGGAGGGTCTTCTCGTCACGGTCGAGATCACCTTGCTCGCCTCGGCCGTCGCCTACGCGCTCGGGCTGGTGTTCGCGCTGATCCGCCGCACGGGGACTCCCGTGCTGTCGCAGGCGGTCACGCTGTTCATCGAGTTCGTCCGCAGTACCCCGTTGCTGATCCAGGTGTTCGCGATCTACTACCTGGTGCCGCCGCTGACGGGTTTCACGATGTCGGCGTTCGTCACCGGTGTCGTGGCGCTCGGCGTGCATTACGCGACGTACGCGGCCGAGGTGTACCGGGCCGGGATCGAGGCCGTCCCGAGAGGACAGTGGGAGGCCGCGACCGCGCTGAACCTGCCACGCCAACGGGTGTGGGCGGCGGTCGTCCTGCCGCAAGCGGTCCCTCGGGTGTTGCCCGCTTTGGGCAACTACACGATCTCGATGTTCAAGGAAACCCCGCTGCTGCTGGGGATCGGTGTCCTCGACGTGCTCAACCGGGCGAAAGAGGTCGGCGCCGAAACGTTCCGCGTCGTCGAGCCGTACACCCTGGCCGGGGTGCTGTTCCTGCTGGTGAGCCTGCCGGCTTCGATTCTGGTGAGAAGGTTGGAGCGACGTGCCGCCCACAGTTGATTCCCCGATGATCCGGTTCTCGCAGGTGGTCAAGTCCTACGGCGAGCACGTCGTGCTGCGGGACCTCGATTTCACTGTCGCGCCAGGGGAATTCGTTTCGCTGATCGGGCCGAGCGGGTCCGGCAAGACGACGATCCTGCGGCTGCTGATGACCCTTGAGAAGGTCGACGGCGGCACCATCGAGATCTGCGGCGACTACCTGAGTCACATGAAGCGCGGCGAGAAACTGGTGCCCGCGGACGAGAAGTACCTGCGGGAGGCGCGCAAGCGGATCGGCATGGTGTTCCAGCAGTTCAATCTGTTCCCCAACATGAACGTGCTGCGCAACATCACCGAAGCGCCGATCCACTCGCTCGGCGTCGCGCGGGACGAGGCCGAGGCGCGTGCCGTCGAACTGCTGGAAATGGTGGGGCTCACGGACAAGAAGGACGAGCACCCCAGCCGGCTTTCCGGTGGCCAGCAGCAGCGCGTCGCGATCGCCCGCGCGCTCGCGATGCGGCCGGACGTGCTGCTGCTGGACGAGGTGACCTCGGCACTCGACCCGGAACTGGTCGCCGACGTCCTGCGCGTGCTGCGCGAGATCGCGGCGTCCACCGACATCACGATCCTCTGTGTCACGCACGAAATGCAGTTCGCGCGGGACGTCTCGGATCGGGTGATGATGTTCGACCAGGGGCAGGTGCTGGAGGACGCCACACCGGACAAGCTGTTCAACGATCCGGACCACGACCGGACGCGGCGGTTCCTCAAGGCGGTCATCGACCGGGCCTGAGACTCGCGCCGCGCCTCGGTGGTGGCAACGTTGCGAAAGCCACTTTCGCAACCTGCAACGTTGCGAAAGTGGCTTTCGCAACGTCGGCGGGCGAGCCCATCACGCCTCAAAGGCTCGCCAGGATCTCCTTCGTCGAGGTGACCGTGGCGAACCCGCCGCCGTGCAGGTTCGTCGCGGTCGCCTTGGACAGCTCGTCGGCGGTCAGGACGCTGCCGTCCGGCCCGGCGAGGTCGAAGGTGAAGGTCGCGTCGAGTGCGAAAGTCACGTCGTAGCCGAGGTTCCCGCCGACGCGCGCGGTGGTCTCGCAGCAGAAGTTCGTCTGGATACCGGCGAGCACGAACGAGGTGATCCCGCGCGTTTTCAGCCAGCCGTCGAGATCGATGTCGCCGTGGAAAGCCGAGTTGACCTTCTTGCCGAACACCAGATCCGCGCGCACACCGTCGAGTTCGGGCTTGAAGTGGTTGCCCTCCTGGCCGGGCTGCAGCGACGAGCCGGGCTTCACGGAATCGTGGTGCACCAGCACGATCGGCAGCCCGCGCTCCTGGTAGGCGTCGACGAGCGCCTTGATGTTGGCCTCCGCGCCGGGGTTGTTGCGCGGGCCCCAGACGGGCTTGTCGAAGCCGCGCTGGACGTCGATCACGAGCAGGGCCTTGTTCTCAGTGGTCATGGCTTCGAGTTTCACGCGTTCCGTCGCCGGAGGGGAGTGGCAGAAGAAGCGCGATGCGGTACTTTTCTGCCATGAGAACCGTGGGTGTGCTCCTCCTGCCGGGCAGCCGGTCCTTCGATCTGGGCGTGATCGGCGAGGTCTGGGGCGTGGACCGGACCGACAGCGGCATCGGCCCCTTCGAAGTCCGGCTCTGCGCGTCCGGCCGCGGCCGGATCGCCACTCACCCGTTCGGCCAGGTCGAGGCCACCCATGGGCTGAGCGGACTGGCGGGCTGCGATCTCGTCCTCGTACCCGGCCGGGTCGATCCGCACGCCGAGGTGCCCGCGGCGGCCGTCGCCGCGCTGCGCAAGGCCCACCGAGCGGGGATCACCGTGGCGTCGCTGTGTTCCGGGGCCTTCACCCTCGCCGCGGCCGGGTTGCTCGACGGCCGGTCCGTCACCACGCACTGGCGGCTGCTGGACGACCTCGAAGCCGCCGCTCCCGACGCCGTCGTCCAGCGGGACGTCCTGTTCACCGACGAGGGTGACGTGCTGACGTCCGCCGGTGTGGTCGGCGGGCTGGATCTTTGCCTGCACCTGGTGCGCCGCGATCACGGCGCCGAGATCGCCGCCGCCCTCGCCCGCCGCCTCGTGATGCCGCCCGCACGGGAAGGCGGCCAGCGGCAGTATGTCGACAACCCCTTGCCGCCCAAGCCGTCGCGGCCGAGTGTTTCGTCCACAATGGACTGGGCGCTGGCGCGGATCGCCGACGACATCGGTGTCGACGACCTCGTCGGTCACGCCGGGCTGAGCGAGCGGACCTTCCACCGCGAGTTCGCGGCGGCCACCGGGGTGACGCCGGGGCGGTGGCTGCGCGCGCAGCGGGTGCGGCTCGCGCGGCGGCTGCTGGAGACCACCGAGCTCCCGGTCGAGCGGGTCGCGCGGCGTTCCGGCCTCGGCACCGCCGCCAACCTGCGACGACGGCTGCGGGCCGACGTCGGTGTCGGCCCCGATTCGTATCGCCGGACGTTCCGGTCGGTTACCGTCGAAGCATGGCCGAGTACGAGCACATCCTCGTGAAGCGGGACGGTGACACCGTCACGATCACCATGAACCGCGCCGCGCGGCGCAACTCACTGTCGGCGGACCACCTCGCCGAGCTGCTCGCGGCGTTCCGCGAGGCCGGGCGGACCGACGCCACCGGAATCGTCCTGGCGGGCGCCGGGCCGGTGTTCTCGGCGGGACACGACTTCGGCGACGTCGCCGCGCGCGACCTGATGGGCGTGCGCGAACTGCTGCGCCTGTGCACGGACCTGATGGGCACGATGCAGTCGGTGCCGCAGGTCGTCGTCGCGCGGGTGCACGGGCTGGCGACCGCGGCGGGCTGCCAGCTGGTGGCCTCGTGCGACCTCGCCGTCGCCGCCGAATCCGCCGGATTCGCCCTCCCGGGTGGCAAGGGCGGCTGGTTCTGCCACACCCCCGCGGTGCCGGTGGCCCGCGCTATCGGACGGAAACGGCTGATGGAACTGGCGCTCACCGGCGACGTCGTCGACGCCGCGACCGCACTGGACTGGGGTCTGGTGAACCGCGTGGTCCCGGACGACTCGCTCGACGAAGCCGTCGCCTCACTGCTCGGGCGCGCGACGCGGGGAAGCCGGGCGAGCAAGGCGATGGGCAAGCAGACTCTCTACGCGCAGCTGGACCGGCCCGAGGCCGACGCCTACGCGCTGGCGCTGGAGGTGATGGCCTCGGCGTCGCAGCTGCCGGGGGCGCGTGAGGGAATGGCGGCCTTCCTGGAGAAGCGCTCCCCGGTGTGGCCCGACTGAGTGCCCCCCGTGCAATGAAGGACGCTTTCATAGCAAAATTTGCAATGAAAGCGTCCTTCATTGCACGCCCGCGGGCTGGGTTTCATGACACTCGTTCGTGCATGAGCAGAAGCGTGTAGGCGGCCAGCGTCTGGGCGTCGGTTATGTCACCCGAAGCGATCATCTTCTCGAACTCCCCGCGTTCGAACCACGCCGTCCGCATGTCCTGCTCCTCGACCTCGCGCTGTGTTTCACCCTGAGTGAGATCGGTGGCGAGGAACACGCGCCCGCGCTGGCTCGAAGATCCGGGCTCGACGTCGGTGGTGCCGAGGTCGGTCATCGAACCCGCGATCAGCCCGGTCTCCTCCCGCAGTTCGCGGGCGGCGAGGTCGAGCGGCGGGACGTCGGCAAGTTCGGGCGCGGTGCCCATCGGGAACTCCCAGCGCCGCATCCCGACCGGATAGCGGAACTGCTCGACCAGGTGAAACCTGGCGCCGTCGAACGGGATCACCACGGCGCAGGTGGGTTTGTCGACGACGGCGTAGATCCCCTCGGAACCATCGAGCCGCCGGACGGCGTCCTCGCGCACGATCATCCAGTTGTTCCGATACACCTCACGCGAGCTGACACGCTGAACGGGGTCCATGCGCACAGTATCGCCATGCTTGTCCTACCCTCGCGTGGTGCGCCTTGTGATCGCTCGCTGCCAGGTCGACTACGCCGGCCGTCTGACCGCCCATCTGCCGATGGCCACCCGGCTGCTGCTCGTGAAGGCCGACGGCTCGGTGTCCGTGCACTCGGACGACCGCGCCTACAAGCCGCTGAACTGGATGAGCCCGCCATGCTGGCTGATCGAGGACGGCAAGCTGTGGATCGTCGAGAACAAGCAGGGGGAGAAGCTCGTCATCACCATCGACGAGATCTTCCACGACCACGCCCAGGAACTCGGCGCGGAACCGGGACTGCAGAAGGACGGCGTCGAGGCGCACCTGCAGGAACTGCTCGCCGAGCACATCAAGACCCTCGGCGACGGCTACACCCTGGTGCGGCGGGAATTCCCGACCGCGATCGGCCCGGTCGACATCATGGCCCGCGACGGCGACGGTGCCAGCGTCGCCGTCGAGATCAAGCGGCGCGGTGAGATCGACGGCGTCGAGCAGCTGACGCGGTACCTCGAACTGCTCAACCGCGACCCGCTGCTGGCGCCGGTGCAGGGCGTCTTCGCGGCGCAGATCATCAAGCCGCAGGCACGGGTGCTGGCCGAGGACCGGGGTATCCGGTGCCTCACGCTGGACTACGACGCTTTGCGCGGCATCGAGTCGGACGAGTTCCGCCTCTTCTGAGCACCCCTTCAGGCACCGGGTTCGCGTGATCCGGCGGACGACACGCGTGACTGAGTGGACGACACGCGTGGGGCCTCGTCCGCCTGAACACGCGTGTCGTCCACCGCATCACGTGTCGTCCATCCAGACACGCGAAACCGCCATCGGCGCACCGGCCCGCGACGCTGAACAGCCGATACCGAATCGAGTCCTCGGTTTTGTATCTGCATTATTTCCCGCGCCACAGAATGCCCTTAAGGGAAGCGGGAAATTAACGAACTCGGGTTCTCTCGCAAAAGAACCAGCTGTTTCCGTGCCATTCGGGTGAACGGCGGATTCCTCCGTCTCACGCTGTGCCACACTCGATTTCCGCGAGGGGTACCGCCGACATCCGGTGGTCGCGGTCGCAGGGGTGATGGGCCATGAGTGATTCTCGGAAAAACGTCGATCTCGTACTCGAAGGCGGCGGCGTCAAAGGCATCGGGCTGCTGGGTGCGGTGCTGGAGTTGCACGAAGCCGGCTATTCGTTCCCGCGGATCGCCGGGACGAGCGCCGGGGCGATCGTCGCGACGCTGGTCGCCGCCTATCAGAAGGCGGGGAAGGATCTCGGCGGTCTGGAAGCGGTGATGAACGACATGGACTGCCGCCGGTTCCAGGACCAGTCCCTGCTCGACAAGGTCACCGGCCCGATCGGCGACGGCGTCGATCTGCTCCTGCACGACGGGATGCATTCCGGTGACTATCTCGTCGAATGGCTCACGCCGTTGCTGGAAGAGGTCGGTGTGCACACTTTCGCCGATCTCGCCATCGAGGATCCCGAAGGTACTTTGCTTCCGTACCAACGGTATTCCCTGGTCGTCCACGTCAGCGACCTGACCCGCCGTGTCCTCGTCCGGTTGCCTTGGGATTATTCCCAGTACGGCCGCGACCCCGGCGCGGAGAAGATCGTCGACGCCGTCCGCGCGTCGATGTCGATCCCGCTCTACTTCCGGCCGGTGCAGTTCGACGTCCGCCCCGAGGGCACGGTCACCTGGGTCGACGGCGGCCTGCTGTCGAACTTCCCCATCACCGTCTTCGATCGGACCGACGCGAAGAAGCCGCGGTGGCCGACCTGGGGCGTGAAGCTTTCCGGGGAACCCGTGGGCGGCAGGGACAAGCCGGTGAAGAGTGCGTTGCGGATCGCCATCGGTTCGCTCGAAACCCTGCTGTCGGACTGGAATCGTTACCGGTTGCACGAGGAAGGTGTGAACCGGAGGACGGTCTACGTCGACACGACCGGGATTTCCGCCGTCGACTTCGGGCTCGGCGAAGAGGAGAAGAAGCGCCTCTTCGAAAGCGGGCGGGAGGCCGCGCGGCGGTTTCTGGAAAAGATAGTGCCGCAGTGAACTCGCCGGCGGTATTCCGGTGGGATGAGGGATAGGAGGATCCCATGCGTTATCGCCCGATCGGCAGTGACCCGGCGGACGGCCGCCTCGGCCGGTTCGTCCCGGACGACTGGCGTCACATCGAGCGCTATCCGTTGACCGCGCTCGCCACGGAAGATCGGCCAACCCGGTCTCCGGTCGTCATCGGCGTCAACTGGTACAAGGAATTCGACGTCCCGGAAAAGGACGAGAAGTCCGGCGAGTTCTTCGTCGCGAAGGGCGGCGCCAAAACGCTCACCAGGATCCGCGGCGGGCACTGCGTCTGCCTCGAACCCGGTGAATCGACCGACGGAGACACCCAATACGCCTTCTACGACCAGGGCAAGGAAGGCGCTTGCGTCGGCTTCGGCTGGTCGCGGTGCATGACCCTGTTCAACGGAGACCTTTATGCCGCGCGATGGCTGTGGGACCAGTCGAAGCTGCGTGACGAATGGGGCGAGACCAACCCCGGCGACAACAACGGCACGTCCGTCCGCGCGGCGGCCGAGGTGCTGCTCGAACTGGGGCACGTCCCGTGGTCGGAGACCTACGCCGACGACGATCACGTCAAGCGGGCCGCCTACACGCCCGACGCCAAGAACGGCCTCCACGCCTACCGCTGGGCGAAGACGGTCGAGGAGGTGCACGAGGTGCTGGGCAACCCGCGTGCCGACGAACTCGGCGCCGTGCCGTTCCTGAACTCGTGGGGCTCGGGCTACCCGCACCGCACGTACATGCCGGACGACGTCCTCGCCCGGCTGATCGAGGAGGACGGCGAAGTCGGCCTGCCCACGGACCGGTAAACCCCCACCGGTCACGGGAAAGGGCCGCTCCGAACAGGAGCGGCCCTTTCTCCGTTACCGGCGGTCGAAGGTGATCCCGGTCCTTACCCGCAGTTCGGTCCGGGGGCAGCCGGAGTCGGCCGGGCGTTCCGCGGTGAACGTGTATCCCTGGTCGCCGGACACCGGGAACTCGACCCGCACCAGGCTGTCGCGGGACACGGCCTCGGCGGCCACCACGCCGCCGACCGAAACGTGCCATCGCACTTCCGCCGCGCAGCCGGGCAGTTCGACGGAAAGGACCCCCACACCTCGTCGCGCCGTCCGGTGGACACCCGCGAACAGGGTCTCCACCTTCTGACCCCGGAACAAGGCGTACCGGTGGACGGGGGCGCATACCGTCGCCTCGTTCGCGTTGGCGCATTCCCGCTGCGTCAGGGGAGCGTCGCCGCCGACGACTTCGGTGTCCACGTGGTCCGATATGGCCGAGAACAGGAGGCTGAACGCGCCGCCGATGGCGATGAACACGACCGCGTTCACCGCCGCGGCCAGGACCGCGCGCACTCGCCGTCGCACGGTCTCGGCCCGCTTCCGAGCTGCCGCCTCCACCTTCTCCAGCAGCCCGGGGTCGTCAGTGGCCGCCGAGACGAGCAAGGCGAGATCGCGTGCCGTCCCCTTGGCCGCGCGGTACGCCGCCCAAGCCGTGAAAACCGCGACCAGCGCGCTGAGGATGCCCGCGATCCAGGAAAACCGTTCGATCCACTCCCAATGCACCCCGGTAGTGAAGGGGACCGAGCCGGGAGCGAACACGGCAGTTCTGCCGGATGAACGACAACCGTGCCCAGGCTTCGAGCGGGCGAGAAGCCCGAGGGCGAACGGACCAATGGAGGATCCATCGATTCGCCCAAGCGGTGTCCGCCGAACCGGACAAGAATTGTCAAAAACTGCCCTTTCGTACACATCCGGGCCGACCTCGCCCACCCGCACTGCCGTTCCTGAATCCATGCAGTATGGTCCGCGATTGACGCGATACCGGCGTTTCTCGTGAACGTATTCACTAATGGAGGTGGGTCGGTTGCACGTGCTGGCCGATGCGAACCTGCGGCTCGACGCAAGTCCGATCGACTACGTCCTGCTCGCCTTCTATTTCGCACTGGTGCTCGGCATCGGGTACATGGCGCGAAGGTCGGTCTCGAGCAGCCTCGACTTCTTCCTCTCCGGCCGCTCGCTGCCCGCCTGGGTCACCGGTCTCGCCTTCATCTCGGCGAACCTCGGCGCCGTCGAGATCATGGGCATGTCGGCCAACGGCGTGCTCTACGGCCTGCCGACCTTCCACTACTTCTGGATCGGCGCGATCCCGGCGATGCTGTTCCTCGGCATCGTGATGATGCCGTTCTACTACGGCTCGAAGGTCCGCAGTGTCCCGGAGTTCATGCTCCGCCGGTTCGGCAAACCCGCCCACCTGGTCAACGGCATCAGCTTCGCGAGCGCGCAGATCCTCATCGCCGGCGCGAACCTGTTCCTGCTCGCCAGCGTGGTGAACCTCCTGCTCGGCTGGCCGTTGTGGGTGTCGATCATCGTCGCGGCCGCGGTCGTGCTCTCCTACACCGCGCTCGGCGGCCTCTCCGCCGCGATCTACAACGAGGTCCTGCAGTTCTTCGTGATCGTCGCGGCGCTGCTGCCGCTGACCATCGTCGGCCTGGTGAAGGTCGGCGGCTGGCAGGGACTGGTCGACAAGGTCTCCGCCGGCCCCGGCGGAGATGCGCAGCTGTCCTCCTGGCCGGGTGACAACCTCACCGGCTTCGGCAACAGCTTCCTCTCCATCCTCGGCCTCGTCTTCGGCCTCGGTTTCGTGCTGTCCTTCGGTTACTGGACCACGAACTTCGTCGAGGTCCAGCGCGCCATGGCCTCCAAGAGCATGTCGGCCGCGCGGCGGACGCCGATCATCGGCGCGTTCCCGAAGATGTTCATCCCGTTCATCGTGATCATCCCCGGCATGATCGCCGCGGTCACCGTGTCCGAGTACGTCCAGGACAAGCAGATCCTGCTCGATGGCGGCGAAGCGCCCAGCGGGGTCACCGCGAACAACGCGATCCTGCTGCTGATGCGCGACCTGCTGCCCAACGGCATGCTCGGCGTCGCGATCGCCGGTCTCCTCGCGTCCTTCATGGCCGGTATGGCGGCGAACCTGAGTTCGTTCAACACCGTCTTCACCTATGACATCTGGCAGTCGTACGTGAAGAAGAACGAGTCCGACGGCTACTACCTCCGTCTCGGCCGCCTGGTCACCGCGGCGGGCACGGTGCTGGCGATCGGCACCGCGTTCATCGCGTCGAATTCCGGGAACATCCTGACCTATCTGCAGGACCTGTTCTCCTTCTTCAACGCGCCGCTGTTCGCCACCTTCATCCTCGGCATGTTCTGGAAGCGGATGACGGCGACGGCGGGCTGGGTCGGGCTCGTGTCCGGTACCGCGTCCGCGATCACCGTGTGGCTGCTGTCGCAGGCCGGGGTTCTCGGGCTCACCGGGCAGGGCGTCAGCTTCGTGGCCGCCGGTACGGCGTTCGTCGTCGACATCGTGGTCAGCGTCGCGGTTTCGCTCGCCACCGCGCCGAAGCCGGAGGCCCAGCTGGTCGGCCTCGTGTACTCCCTCACCCCGAAGGAGTCGCTGAAGCACGACGAAACCGGCGACGACGCGGGCTGGTACCGCAAGCCGGGCCTGCTCGCGGGCATCGTGCTGATCCTGACCATCGTGCTCAACATCATCTTCTAGGAGGCCGGAGATGGCTGCGTCCCAAGCTCCCAAGAAGGCCGGCGTCTTCGACATCCGGCTGATCATCGCCCTGCTCATCGGCGGCTATGGCCTGGTGCTCACGATCATGGGCCTCTGGTTCACCACGGACGAGGAGCTGGTCAAGGCCGCCGACGTCAACATCAACCTGTGGGCGGGCATCGGCATGCTGGTGTTCGCGGCGTTGTTCATGCTGTGGGCGAAGCTGCGGCCCATCGTGGTGCCGCCCAGCGCAGACGGCGAGGGCGGCGAATAGCCGGGTTGTCCGGACAGGCGCGAGGCGGTCCGGCTACCGTGCACGACGTGTCGCTCAACGCTCGACGTCGCCGGATCGCGTCCGTGCTGGCCCTGGTCGCCGCACTCGGCGCGCTGTCGGCCTGCGGTCAGAACCTCGGCAAGTCCAACTTCGCCCGTACCACCGTCGCCGCCGAAGCAGGCTCAGGTTCCGGTTCGGTGCCCGACGGTGACATCAACGACCCGGCGGTCACCCCCGTGGTGATGCGCACGATCGATCCTTGCCCACTGGTGGGCAAGGAGGCGTTGAGCAGCCTCGGCACCCCGGAGGACCCGCGGCCCTCCACCATCTCGTTCGGCAGCTGCCGGACGAAGGTCGTCGACGCCGGCGGCAAGCAACTCACGATCGGTGTGGACATCGGCGCGTCGACGTACGTCTCGACCAGCGGCGTCACCGTCTCCGCGGTCGAAGGGCTTCCGCAGATCGAGCGGAAGAGCAAGGACGGCAAGAGCTGCGACGTCGGCATCATGACGCTGCGCAAGCCTGAACGCGGGGTGAGCTTCTCGGTCACTTACGACGGCGGGGACCCCTGTGCGACCGGTCGCGCGGTCGCGGCCAAGGCCGTGAAGAGCCTGCACGCCTCACCGGCGAAGTACCCCTCCAGCGCGGGCACGCTGACCGCTGTCGACCCGTGCACCGCGGCCGACCCCGCCGTCCTCGGTGAGGTGGTGCCGCACGGTGCCACCACGCTGACCACCTTCCACTCGTGCGACTGGACCCCGGGCTCCAACCCGCGGATCTCCATCGGCTTCCGCCCCGGCCTGCCGCCGGAGCAGCGCGAGGGCAGCACGAAGGTCGAGATCGACGGCGTCACCGCGTACCAAAAGGGCGGCAGCGGCAGCGACGCCGAGTGCAAGGTCGAATGGCAGCACAAGCCGTGGGCCGACGACGAGGCCGAGATCGTCAGCGTGATCTACAAGAACTACGACGAGAAGAAGGACGAAGCGGCGTCCTGCGGGAAGGCAGTGAAGATCGCCAAATCGGTGATCTCCAAGCTGCCGAAGCCCTGACGCTGGCGGCATCCGGCCGGGCGAGGTAGGAAGGGGACACCCCACCCACCGACGTGTCGGAGGCCGCTTTGAAGAAGATCATCAACGACCCGAAGACGGTGGTCGCGGAATCCTTGCGCGGGCTCGCCGCGGCGCACGCGGACGTCCTGCGCGTGGAGGACGACCCGGCGATCGTGGTGCGCGTGGACGCGCCACTGGCCGGGAAGGTCGCGGTGATCTCCGGCGGCGGCTCCGGGCACGAACCGCTGCACGGTGGCTTCGTCGGAGAGGGCATGCTTTCCGCCGCCGTACCCGGCGCGGTGTTCACCTCGCCGACGCCGGACGCCGTGGAAGCCGCGGTCAAGGCCACCACCGGCGACGCGGGTGCACTGCTGATCGTGAAGAACTACACCGGCGACGTGCTCAACTTCGAGACCGCCGCGGAACTCGCCGCCGCCGAGGGGCTGGACGTGCGCAGCGTGGTCATCGACGACGACGTCGCGGTCAAGGACTCCACCTACACCGCCGGTCGTCGCGGCGTCGGCGGCACGGTGCTGCTGGAGAAGATCACCGGAGCCGCCGCCGAACGAGGTGACACGCTCGACGCGGTGGAGGCCTTGGCACGCAAGGTGATCGGCCAGGTCCGGTCGATCGGCGTCGCGCTCACCGCGCCGACGGTGCCGCACGCGGGCGAGCCGAGTTTCGACCTCGCCGACGACGAGATCGAGTTCGGCATCGGCATCCACGGCGAGCCAGGTATCGAGAGGACACCGGCCCTGTCCGCCGACGAACTCGTCGCGCGCATGGTCGACGCGGTGGTCACGGACCTGCCCTTCGGCGAGGGCGACAAGGTCCTGCTGTTCTCGAACTCGATGGGCGGGACCCCGCTGGTCGAGCTGTACCTCGCCCACGGGATCGCCGAGCGGCTGCTGGCCGAGCGTGGGATCGTGGTCGAACGGCGGCTGGTGGGGCCGTACATCACCAGCCTGGAGATGCAGGGGATGAGCCTGACGTTGCTGAAATTGGACGACGAGCTGACCGAGTTGTGGGACGCGCCGGTGAACACCCCGGCACTGAGGTGGGGAGTCTGATGGCCTGCACCGCCGAGACGCTCGCCGCCGCCTTGCGGGCGGCGGCCGCGGTGATCGCCGAGCATCGCGCGGAACTGGTCGACCTCGACCGCGCGATCGGCGACGCCGACCACGGTGAGAACATGGACCGCGGGTTCACCGCCATCGTGTCCGCTTTGGACAACGCGACCCCCGAGACCCCCGCCGCGGTCGCGAAACTGGCCGCCACGACGTTGATCTCGAAGGTCGGCGGTGCGGCGGGCCCGTTGTACGGCACGGCTTTCCTGCGCGCGTCGGTCAAACTGGGCGACGCGGCCGAAGTGGACGGCCCGCTGCTCGTGGAGGCCCTGCGCGCGGCACTCGAAGGAGTGCAGGCGCGCGGCAAGGCCGTCGGGGGAGACGCGACCATGGTCGACGCCCTGATCCCCGCCGTCTCCGCCGCCGAGGAGGCCTCCGGCTCCGGCGTCGCGGCGATCCTGTCCGCGGCCGCCGACGCCGCGGACAAGGGCGCCGAGTCCACTGTGGACCTCGTACCGCGCAAGGGCCGCGCGTCGTACCTCGGCGAACGGGCCAAGGGGCATATGGATCCCGGTGCCCGTTCGACCGCGTTGCTGTTGCGCGCGTTCGCGGAGGCCGCCAAGTGAGCGTCGGAATCGTGCTCGTCTCCCACAGCTCCAAACTCGCCGAAGGGCTCGCGGAACTCGCCGCGCAGATGGCACCGGACGTCACCATCGCGGCGGCGGGCGGTCTGGCCGAAGGCGGGATCGGAACGGATTACGACGAGGTCGTCGCCGCGACGCAGCGCGCCGACGCGGGAGCGGGCGTCGTCCTGCTGTACGACCTCGGCAGCGCGCAGATGACCGCGGAACTGGCCGTCGAATCGCTCGCCGACCCGTCGGCCGCGGTCGTCGTGGACGCGCCGCTGGTCGAAGGCGCGATCGCCGCCGCCGTCGCGGCGCAGGGCGGGGCGGAGCGCGACGCCGTCGCCGCGGCCGCCGCTTCGGCGGGCGCCCCGCCGGATCTGACGTTCGACGAAGGTGTGCGGGACGGCGAGAGCAGTGTCGAACTCACGCTGCGGAACGAGGTCGGGCTGCACGCACGGCCCGCCGCCGTCCTGGTCCGGAGCATCGCGGGGCTCGACGCGGAGGTCACCGTGCGGCTCGGCGACGAGACCGCGGACGCCAACAGCGTGCTCGCGCTGATGGCGCTCGGCGCCCGCCAGGGCGACCGGATCGAGGTCCGCGCGAAGGGCGCGCAGGCCGACGAAGCGCTCACCAAGGTGAAGGACCTCGTCGATCAGAACTTCGGCGAGTGAGCTGAGGGTCTCGTGCCGTGAAGGCCTCCTTGCCTACCGTGAAGGTAGTGAAGGAGGCCTTCACGGACTCTGGGTCCATCGAGGGGCCTTCATGTACTTCGCCTCGGCCGGAGGCTGTAGCCCGGAGGCGGTAGCAAAGGTCCCTTGATCCCTCGCCCGCCCGCCGCCCGCCGCCAGGAAAGGCTCTTTCCTTGCAAAATTTGCAAGGAAAGAGCCTTTCATTGCATCGGCGGCCGTGACGGCCGTCCTCGCGTCGCACGCAGGGGAAAGTCTCCCGTAGGACCTCGTCCGCGAGTGACACTTACTCGATTCGGAGGGTGACAGCCGCTGCTTTCCGCGCCCCGGCATGGCACGATCGGGGAAACTACCAGCGAGTAACCTCCGGAGGCCGGTTGTGGCGCGGGAAATCTCGAGTGTGGGAGTCATCGGTCTCGGCACCATGGGTGCCGGGATCGCCGAGGTGCTCGCGCGGAGCGGCGTGTCCGTCGTCGCGGTGGAGATCGACGACGACGGCGTGAGCCGGGGCCGCGGTCATCTGGAGCATTCGACCGAACGGGCGGTGTCCGGCGGCAAACTCGACGCCGGCGGACGTGACGCGTTGCTCGGCCGGATCCGGTACACCACGTCGCTGACCGAACTGTCCGATGTGGACCTGGTGATCGAGGCGATCCCGGAGAACCTCGAAGCGAAATCCGACGTGTTCGCGCAGCTGGACAAGATCACCGGCCCGGACACGATCTTCGTCTCGAACACCTCGTCGCTGTCGATCACCGAGATCGGTGTGCACACCGCGCGGCCGGGCAAGGTCGTCGGGATGCACTTCTTCAACCCGGCGCCGATCCTCAAGCTGGTCGAGATCGTCCGCACGGTCGTCACGGAACCCGACGTGATCACCGACGTCGTCGCGTTCGCCGAACGTCTCGGCAAGACCCCGGTGGTGATCGGGGACCGCGCCGGGTTCATCGCGAACGCCCTGCTGTTCGGGTATCTCAATCATGCGGTGCGGATGTACGAGCAGCGCTACGCCACGCGTGAGGATCTCGACGCGGCGATGCGGTTCGGCTGCGGGTATCCCATGGGGCCCTTGGCGTTGCTCGACCTCATCGGGCTGGACACCGCGTACGAGATCCTCGACACGATGTACCACCAGTCGCGCAACCGGCTGCACGCGCCGGCGCCGCTGCTGAAGCAGATGATCACCGCCGGACTGCTCGGCAGGAAGACGGGGCAGGGTTTCTACACCTATGACGAGCCCGATTCGCCGACGGTGACCGACGCGATCACCAAGTCCACTGTGGACACCGCGTCGGCGCGGGAGGTGCGCAAGGTCGGTGTCGTCGGGACCGGGACCATGGCGACCGGCATCGTCGAGGTCTTCGCGAAACGCGGCTACGAGGTCATCCTGCGGGCGCGCAGCGCGGAGAAGGCCGCGGCGTCCGTCGCGCGGGTGAAGAAGTCGCTGGACAAGGCAGTCGTCAAGGGCAAACTGTCCGAAGAGGACGCCGCCGCCGCGCTCGGCCGGATCTCGCCCGCGGTGGAGTTCGAGGAACTGGCCGACGTGGACCTGGTCGTCGAGGCGGTGGCCGAGGATCTGGCCGTCAAGCAGGCCGTTTTCGCCGCGCTCGACGACGTCGTGAAGCCAGGCGCGGTCCTGGCGACGACCACGTCCTCGCTGCCGGTCATCGAATGCGCGGCCGCCACCTCGCGGCCTTCGGACGTGGTCGGCGTGCACTTCTTCAACCCGGCGCCGGTGATGAAACTCGTCGAGGTCGTCTCGACCATCGCCACCGCGCCCGACGTGATCGCGACCGTCGACGCCGTCTGCGCGGCGGTCGGCAAACACCCCGTGCACTGCGGCGACCGGGCCGGGTTCATCGTCAACGCGCTGCTGTTCCCGTACCTCAACGACGCGGTGAAGATGCTCGAGGCGCACTACGCGGAGGCCGACGACATCGACACCGCGATGAAGGTGGGTTGCGGACTGCCGATGGGGCCGTTCGAACTGCTCGACGTCGTCGGGCTGGACGTCTCGCTGGCGATCCAGCGGACCCTGTTCAACGAGTTCCGTGAAGAGGGCTTCGCGCCCGCGCCGCTGCTGGAGCACCTCGTGACCGCCGGAAGGCTGGGCCGGAAGACCGGAAAGGGGTTCAAGGACTACTCGGCCCGGTAGCTTGGGTGGCATGCCGGTTTCCTCGGGGGTCAGGAAACGGATCAAGGAACTCCTCGATCCGGACGACGAGATCCACTACGTGTTCCCGGCCGACATCTTCGGCAGTACCAATCCCAGCGTGTTCTTCGCGGTGACCCGCAAGACGATCACGATCCTCACCACGGGGTACCTGAGCCGGAAGACCCCGAAACGGGTCGTCTCGGTGACACTGCGCAACCGCCGGATCGGGCCGGTCGAGACGGAGACCACCCCATGGTTCGAATTCAACGGCATCGTCTACGAAGTCGACGACGAGTACGTCGCTGTGGTGCACGCGGCCGATGCGGAGATCCTGCGGACAAAACCTGAAGATCCGCTGCCGGACCTCTAAGCTCGCGTGAGTGCGTCAGCTCACATACGACGGGATGCCCATCCCCGGCCTGAACGACCTGGTCCGGACGGCCATCCGGCTGCACCCCGCGCCGGGGGTGCCCGGTCCGGACGAAAGCCACTTCGGCGGCCCGCTGCTCTGGCCGTCCGACGAACCGTGGCCGGAGTGCCCGGTGACCTGGCCGCCCGACCCGGACGCCTCCGACGACGCCTGGGCGGGCGGGCATCCGCTCGACGAGCCAGTCCCGGCGATGGTCGGCGCCGCGCAGTTCTTCCGCGACGACTTCCCGGAGCTGCCCTTCCCGGAGGGCACCGACGTCCTGCAGATGCTGTTCTGCCCGATGGAACACGACAGCCTGCATCACCAGGGGCCCGCGGTGCGGCTGATCTGGCGTGATTCGGGCGAGGTACGGGACATCGCGGAACCGCCGCCCGCCCCCGAGGACGCCAAAGCCGCCTACCTGCCGGAACCCTGCGTTTTCGAACCGTGCTCGATCGACGAACTGCCCCGGCTCTGCGACTTCCCGGCGGAGACCCGCTCGGCGCTCGGTATCCCCGAGGGCGCGGGCGACGAGCCGGAGGGCTGGCCCGAGCTGGACCACTATTCGAAGATCGGCGGCTGGACAGCCTGGGGCGCCACCGATCGGTCCGAGCTGGGCTGCCGGGAGTGCGGCGCCGAATTGCGTCAGACGATCGCGCTGGCCACGGAGGAGCACGAGGTCGGCTGCGGATGCGAAGCAGACGAAGGCGAGCCGGCGGGCTGGACGTTCAGCCGTCAAGGGGCGCTGAACGTCTTCACCTGCCCCGCCGACGTCACGCATCCCTTCAAGGTCAGGATCGACTAGGCGGTAGCAAAGGTCCCCCGCTCCAGTGCTGGAAGACCAGGTTCGTGTGCACCCTCGCGACCTCGTCGCGGGCGGTCAGTTCGTCGAGCACCAGCCGTTGCAACTCGGTCGCCGAAGCGGTGGCGACGTGCGCGAGGAAGTCGTCCGGGCCGGTCAGGTGGTAGACGGCGCGGACCTCGGGCAGCGCCAGCAGATGCTCGACGAACGAGTCGACCAGCGCCCGCCGGTGCGGGCGGACCTGGACGAAGAGGAGTGCTTCGAGCGGGCGGCCGAGTTTGGCGGCGTCCACCTCCGCGCGCTGGCCGGTGATCACCCCGAGCTCACGCAGCCGGTTGACGCGGTCGAGACAGGTCGAAGGCGCGATACCGACCTCGGCGGCCAGATCCTTGTTCGAGATCCGGGCGTCGTTCTGGAGAAGCCGCAGAATTCGAAGATCAACCGTGCTCAGTTCGACAGAATCCGACATCAGCGAATGATATCCGAGGATATTGCGGTTGATCCGGAGAAAATCGCACCATCTGGAGTATGACCGCAACGCTGCGTACCCGAGCCGTCCACGCCGGCCGTGACGATCTCACGGACCTCGGCGTCCACGCCGCTCCGCTCGACCTGTCCACGACCTACCCGTCGCGGGACAGCGTCGAGGAGGCAAGCCGCATCGATGAATTCGCCGCGTCGGGCTCGCTGTCCGGGCTACCGGTCTACGGGCGGCTGAGCAACCCGACCGTCGAACGGTTCGAGAAGGCGCTCGCCGAACTCGAAGGGTTCGACGACGCCGTCGCGTTCGCCACCGGCATGGCCGCCGTTTCGGCTTCGCTGCTCGCCGCCGTCGCGCAGGGCAAACGGCATGTCGTCGCCGTCCGGCCGGTCTACGGCTGCACCGACCACATGCTCACGTCCGGTCTGCTCGGCACCGAGGTGACCTGGGCCGATCCGGAAGGCGTCGCGTCGGCGCTGCGGCCCGACACCGGCCTCGTGCTGCTGGAAACACCCGCGAACCCGACCCTGCGCGAGGTCGACATCGCCGAGATCGTGCGCGCCGCGGGCGAGGTCCCGGTGCTGGTCGACAACACCTTCGCGACTCCCGTGCTCCAGCGGCCGGGACGGCACGGCGCCCGCTTCGTCCTGCACAGTGCGACCAAGTTCCTCGGCGGCCACGGCGACGTCATGGGTGGCGTGGTCGCTTGTAGCGCCGAAGACGCGGGGATGCTGCGGCAGATTCGCTTCGCCACCGGAGGCGTGCTGCACCCATTGGCCGGATACATGCTGCTTCGCGGCCTCTCGACCCTTCCGCTGCGTGTGAACGCCGCGTCCGCGACAGCCGCCGAGCTCGTCGAGCGGCTTCGCGGTCACGCGAACGTGAGCGCCGTGCACTACCCGGCCGTCGGCGGTCCGCTGATCGCGTTCGAGGTCGACGGGGATCCGCACGCGCTCATCGGCGCGGTCCGGTTGATCACCCCGGCCGTCAGCCTCGGCAGCGTCGACTCGCTCATCCAGCATCCCGCTTCGATCAGTCACCGGATCGTGGCCGAGGACGACCGGCGCGGCGCGGGGGTCACCGACCGGCTCATCCGCATGTCGGTGGGGCTGGAGGACGTCGAGGACCTGTGGCACGACCTGGATCAGGCACTCAAAGCGTGCTGAGTTCTGCGATCGTCGTCACCGGGATGTCGACAAATCGTCCGGCGTGGCTAACCTGGTCGGGTGAAAGATCTGGTCTCGTCCTGGGTGGAATCTTCGGCTCGTAGCACGCTTTCCCGGCTGCACCAGCAGATCGGTGTCGCCGGGCTGGCCGCGGCGGCGGCCGTGCCCGGGCTGTCGGCCGTCTTCGATCAGCACTCCGCCGCGGTGCGGGACATCCTCGCGGCGGGGGTCGAAGGCTCGGCGGCGGTCGCCGGGGTCGTCCTCCTCGCCGGCTACACGCGCGGGCTGCTCGACGAGGCGAAAACCAAGGGGTGGGCATTCCGTGCTCCGGCCGATCTGTCCGCTTGGACCACCAGTGACTGGATGACCGCGCGGCTGGTCGGCGTGTGTTCGCTGGCCGCCACGATCGACGACCGGCCGACCGGGAACGGGTAGGGCGGCCGGTTGCCCCACCCGCTCCCGTGGAAGGTCAGCGGTACTCCGGCGGAGGGGGCATGTTTCCACCGGGGGGCCGCTGGCCGGGATCCTGGTGCTGAGGCACCTGGCCCTGGCTTGGCGGGAACTGCTGGTGCTGTGTCGGCTGCTGACCCATCCGGTTCGGGTCGGCCGCGTGATGCCCGGCGGACACCGGCTGGCCGACCGTCGTGCGCTCGGCCGGCACGTCGCCGGAGCGGCCGGCGTCTTCGCGACCGCGCTGGTAGGCCTCGGCCTGCGCCTTCGCGGCGGGGATCTCCGCCTCGGCCCGGCCGAGCCAGGTCTCCCAGCGCTGTTGCATCGGTTTGATGAGACCACCGCCGACACCGACGACGGCGATGCCGCCGACCGTGGCGAGCACGGTGATCAGCACCGGCAGCGTGACCGCGGTGGCCACGCCGATCTGGTTCAGCGCGGCGATCGCACCGAGGCCCCAGATGAACACCGAGGCGATGGTGGCGAGCACCTTGCCGTAGGAAACGCCGCCGAGGGCGTTGCCGACCAGGTCCTTGACCGCCTTGGCGATCGCGCCCGCGATCACCACGATGACGATCGCGACGATGGCGCGCGGCAGCCAGGCGACGATCTCGTTGAGCAGCGAGCTCACCGGGTTCGGGCCGAACACGCCGAACGCGAACTGCAGGGCGATCAGCAGGATCGCGTAGTAGACGATCTTGCTGATGATGTCCGACGCGTCGAACTGGCTGCGCGCGAGCATCTGTTTGAAGCCCCCGCGTTCGAGGAGCCGGTTGAACCCGACCTTCTCGAGCACCATGCTCACGGCTTTGGCGAGGGCCTTCGCGATCAGCCAGCCGATGAGCAGGATGACCAGGAACGCGAGTAGTTTCGGGACGAAAGTGGCGACCGAACTCCAGGCGCTCGACACGCCTTGACCGAAGTCGACGGCCGCCAGTGCTGATGTGGCCACTGGACGTTCTCCCTTCCACCACTGGAGCTTCCAGGCTGGTGGGAGGGGGGTACCCGCCAATCGGGCGATCACACGTTGTGCCACCCGAACGGGTGGGTCAACTGCAGCAGCCGCCTCCGCAGCAGCCGCCCCCACCTGCGGGAACGGGGGCAGGGCCGGAAGCCGAGCCGGTCAGCGCGACGGTCGTCAGCAGCTTGACGGTGTCCTGGTGACCCTCCGGGCACGGCGCGGCCGCACCGGACTCGCTCATCGGCCGCAGCAGTTCGAAGGTCCCCGCGCATTCGCGGCAGCGGTAAGCGTAAGTCGGCATGTCCGGCATTATCCCATCTCCTCGACGGCTCCGGGATGGCAAGCTGGCCGGGTGGAACTGCCTGTCGCGGCGCACGTGCCGCATCTCGGCCAAGTCGTCCCCTCCGTGCTGTCCGCCCTCGGCGCCGACGGGTTCGCCAACTCGCTGAGCCTGACAGAGGCGGCCGGCGCCTGTGTGCTGCTCATCGACGGTCTCGGCTGGGAACTGCTGGCCGAGCACGCCGCCGACGCGCCCGTGCTCACCCAGCTGGCGAAGTCACCGCTGCGGGTCGGTTTCCCGTCGACGACGGCGGCCGGTCTCGGCGCGATCGGCACGGGGCTCGCCTCGGGGGAACACGGCCTCGTCGGGTACAGCTTCGAGGTGCCGGGGACAGGCGTCCTGAACGCGTTGCGCTGGACCAGCCACGTGGACGGCGGCGATCTCCGCGGCGCTCTGCCGCCGCGCGAGGTCCAGCCCCTGCCGACGACGTTCGAACGCGCGGCGGCCGCCGGGATCACGACCAGCGTGGTGTCTTCGGCGAAGTTCGCCGACACCGCACTCACGCGCGCGACACAGTCCGGCGCGCGTTATGTCGGTGTCCACGCGCTCGGCGACCTGGCCGCCTGCATCCTGCACTGCCTCGAAACGCGGCAGGCGTTCTGCTGGGGCTACCACAGCGAACTCGACATGCTCGGCCACATCTACGGCCCCGGTTCGGCGCCATGGCGGATGCAGCTGCGCCATGTCGACCGGCTCGTCGAGTCCATTGTGGATGGCCTGCCGTCCGGTACGCTCCTCGCGGTCGTTGCCGACCACGGCATGGTGACCGTCGAGGGAGCGGTCGACATCGACGAGACACCGGCGCTGCTCGGCGGCGTCCGGGCGATCGGTGGTGAGGTCCGGGCAAGGCACGTCTACAGCGAACCGGGCGCCGAGGCCGACGTGCTGGCGGCCTGGCGCGAGGTGATCGGCGATCGGGCGTGGATCCTTCCGCGCGACGAGGCCGTCGAGGCGGGCTGGTTCGGGCCGGTCTCCGACCGGGTCCGGCCGCGGATTGGCGACGTGGTCGTGGCGTCGAAGGGGCGGTTCGGGCTCGTGCGGGAACTGGCCGAGGCCGTCGAGTCCTCTTTGGTCGGCCAGCACGGCTCGCTGACCCCGGCCGAACAGCTCGTCCCGCTGGTCCTCGCGCGCGGCTGACCCCCGCAATTCGTCACCTGGTTGCGGTGCTCGCGCGTGCGACGACCGCAACCAGGTGACGAATTGCGCGTCAGGCAGGCTTCCTGGCCGAGAACTTCACGCTCCGCTTCGGCACGTGCTCGACGTCGATGTCGGTGAACCCGGCGGCGGTGAGGCGGGGCCAGAGCGAAACCGGGTCGAGCGCGTTCATCGTGTCGCCGAGGTGGAAGAGCCGGAACGGCACGTTCGCCAGACTGTCGATCGCGCGCAGGACACCGCCGGGGCGGAGCACCCGGAACGCCTCGGTGAAGATCGCGTCCTGCGACGCCGTCGTCGGCACGTGATGCAGCATCGTGAAGCAGACGACCGACGAGAACTCGCCGTCCTCGAAGGGCATCGCCGCACCATCGCCATGGACGATCCGCACCCGGCCGTCGAACTCCCGCTTGAGCAGGTCCGCCGAGGCCTCGTCGATCTCGACCGCGGTGAGCCGGGGGACGAGCCGGACGAGCGCGCGGGTGGTCGCGCCGAAGCCGGGGCCGATCTCCAGCACGGAGTCGCCGAGGTCGAAACCGGCGATGTTGCCCGGCATCTCGGCGGCGACGGCTTTCGCCCAGAGCGCGGAACTGCAGAGTTTGCGGTGCACCAGGTTCATCGGCATGAACCCGAAGCTAGCCGTGACCGGTAGGCGATAGGCTGCCAAGTGATGTCGCGAATCGGACTCCTTCCCCCGATGCCGACGGCGATGGTGCTCGGCGAGATGGAGCTGCCCGCCGGTACGTGGCTTCCGTGGCACGAGCACGACGGGCACCAGCTCGCCTGGGCGGCGCGGGGGATCCTGAGCGTGAACGTCGGCGAGCGGCACTGGGTGCTGCCGCCGACGCGCGCGCTGTGGATCCCGGCCGGTGTCGTGCATCGCACCGGCGCGACCGCGCAGACCGTGTTGCGAGGGATCTACGCCGCTCGAGACCGGTGCCCGGTGCACTGGCGCGAACCGACGCTCGTCGCCGTCCGCCCGCTGCTGCGGGAACTGCTGGAACACCTCGGCGCGGTCGGCCTCGGCGACGACGCGCGCTGCCGGGCCGAGGCCGTCGCCTTCGACCTGCTCGAACCGGTGGACGTCGTGCCGATCACCGTGCCGATGCCGTCGGACGGGCGGGCGCTCGCCGCCGCGCGGGCGGTGATCGCCGATCCGGCGGACCGCCGCGGCCTCGCGGATTTCGCCCACGACGCCGGCGCGAGTGAACGAACGCTCGCGCGGCTGTTCCTCACCGAATGCCGGACGACGTTCGGCGCGTGGCGGGTGCAGGCCCGGCTGCGCGCGGCCCTTCCGCTGCTGGCCGAAGGCATGCCGCTGACCGCGGTCTCCCGCCGGATCGGCTACTCCTCGCCGAGCGCCTTCGTCGCCGCCTTCCGCCGGGCGGTCGGTGTGACGCCGGGTGCTTACTTCGGCGGCTAGCCGAGTGTTACGCCTTCCGTCACGCGAGTTACGCCTCCAATCACGCGAGTTCCGTCTTCCGTCACGCGAGTCGCGGCGGCCGACTCGCGTGACCGGGTGGCCGACACGCGTGACCGGGTGGCCGACACATACCCGCGGCCCGGTTCCACCACGTGCCACCCCTCCTGTCACGTGATGGCCACCGGATCACACGTGATGGCCGCCGGATCACAGGTGTCGGCCAACGGATCACGCGTGTCGGCCAACGGATCACGCGTGACGGTAGGCGGATCACACGTGTCTGGAGGCGCAACTCGCGTGTCTGGAGGCGCAACTCGCGTGATTGGAGGCGCAACTCGCGTGTTCGACAGGCGGGACCGAACACCGAGCGAGCGGGATCACCCGGCGCTGGGCCATATACCGTTTCGGGCGTGCCACGACGTAACCGGCCCGAACGCGGTGGACGCCCCGACCTTGGCGCGTCGACCGGCTGGGCGCGCTCCGAATCCGCCGCAGACGGCGACTGGCTGGTGCGCACCGTGCCCGGCGCGCAGGCCACCAAGGATTACCGCTGCCCCGGCTGCGACCACGAGATCCGGCAGGGAACCCCGCACGTGGTCGCCTGGCCCGCCGACGACACCGGCGGGGTCGCCGACCGCCGTCATTGGCACAAGGCGTGCTGGAGCGCGCGGTCCCGGCGCCGTCCCGGACGCTGGTGACTCAGCGCCGCATGTGCAGTGAGGGCGCTCCTTCGAACTCCTCCTCCGTGTGGATCTTGAAGCCGAGCCGCTCGGCGACCCGGACCGACGGCTCGTTGGACACCATGATGTTGGCGATCACCGGGATGCCGGGGATCTCCCGTTCGGCCCATTCGACGACGGCGGCCGCCATCTCCGTCGCGTAGCCGTTGCCCCAGGCGAACGGCCAGAAGCGGTACGCGAGGTTCAGCACTCGCTCGCCGTTCCATTCGTGCCGGCGGACGCCGCCGAAGCCGACGATCACCTCGGGTTCGTCCAAGGCGGACACCGCGAGATAGCCGAACCCGTGCTCGGCCCACTGCTTCATCCAGGCGTCGTACAGCTCCAGCGCACCCTCGACGGTGTGCGGCACGACGTTGAACTTGTTCGTCTCCGGATCGGCCTGCAGCGCGACGATGTTCTCGCGATCCGCCTCGCGCAGCCGCCGCAGCAGCAGCCTCTCCGTCTTGATCTCTGTCAGCACGGATCTGACGGTAGCCCCAGGGTGCGACAGAATTACGCCATGAAGGATCTCCCGCTGGTACTGCTGCACGCCTTCCCCGTCGACGCCCGCATGTGGGACGCGGTCCGCGCGCCGCTCTCGGAACGCCTGCGGCTGATCACGCCCGACCAGCGCGGCCTCGGCCGCAGCCCGTTGCCGGAGACGGACCGGGAACCGGATCTGGACGACGCCGCCCGTGACGTCGTGGCGCTGCTCGATCGGCTCGAACTCGACAAGGTCGTCCTCGGCGGCTGCTCGATGGGCGGCTACCTGACGATGGCGGTGCTGCGCCTCGCGCCGGAACGGGTGGGCGGGCTCGTGTTCATCGACACGAAGGCGACGGCCGACACCCCCGAAGCCGCGCAGGCCCGGCGCGACGTCGCGGCCCGGGTCGAGGCGGAAGGCGCCGGATGGATGCCCGACGCCGTCACGCCAGGACTGCTCGCGGAGAAGGCCGACCCGGAGGTGGCCGGACGGCTTCGCGAACTGATCACGACGCAGCCGCCGTCCGGCGTGGCGTGGGCGGCACGTGCGATGGCGGCGCGGCCCGATTCACTCGAAACGCTGCGTTCGGCGGACGTGCCGGCGTTGGTCGTGGTCGGCGAAGAGGACGGCCTGACGCCGCTGGAGGAGGCGAACACCCTGGTGGAAACGCTGCCGGACGCGACGTTGGTCGTGCTGCCGGAGACCGGGCATCTGACGCCGCTGGAGGATCCGGCCGGAGTCGTCGAAGCGATCTTGGGCTGGTACCCGGCGTAAGAAACGTTCCCGGCTCGTCACGGCCGAGGGGGTAGCTGCGGGTCTTGGGTCGCGTACCGGGCGGCGAAAGTGCGGACGGCCTCGTCGACCACCTGAGTGACGCGTTCGGCGCTCACCTCCCAGCCCGGCACCAGGAGTGCCGGCCAGAAGACGTAGTTGGAGATCATGCCCAGGAACTGGGTGGCTGCGAGCTCCACGTCCTCGACTCGCACCGTTCCCGCCTCGTGCTCGGCCAGGAGGTAGCCGCGTACGGACTCGAAGTAGGGCATCTTCCCGTGCGAGAACTGCGCATGGGCCAGCTCCGGGAACCGCGGCAGCTCGGCGATGACGATCCTGAACAGGTCCGTCATCTGGGCGCGGCCCAACAGCTCGGCGTAACGGCGACCGATGATGCCGAGCCCGTCGACGAGGTTGCCTGCCGTCGGAGGGTCCTCCTCGTCGGCGGTCGACCAGGACTCGGTCACGATCGCGTCGAAGAGGGCGGCTTTGCTCGGAAACTGCTTGAACAGCGTGGCCCGCGAAACGCCGGAGCACTCTGCGATCCGCGCCAGCGACGTCCGGTCGTAGCCCAGCTCGAGAAACAGTGCGGTCGCCGCCCTCACGATCAGCGCGCGCTTCTCCTGGGCGACCCGCTGGTGATACGTCGTCACGCTCCCGCTCATGGGCCCAGCATACGAGGTGAGTGGCTTGACTCTCCTCTGTCGTCGACTTAGTGTCGGAGTGGATGGTGAGTCGTCTGGCTCACCACTGGCCGCCGCTCATCATCACTGGTGATCCCGGTCGTTCGCCCACGTACCGGAGGAACATTCGATGCCCCGCTTCGACAACCAGACCGTGCTCGTGACCGGTGGCACCGGCGGCCAGGGCTCGAGCCACGTGCGCGCCTTTCACGCGGAGGGAGCGAACGTGGTGATCGGCGGCATCGACGCCGAACGCGGCGCCGCTCTCGCCGACGAGCTTGGGACCCGTGCTCGCTTCTCCCGTCTTGACGTCACCGACGAGAGCTCGTGGTCCGCCGCCGTGCTAGCCGCCGAGCGCGCCTTCGGCGCCCTGAATGTGCTCGTCAACAACGCGGGCGTGCAGAATCCGCCTGCGACGATCGAAAACACGGACCAGGCCACGTGGTCGCGCATCCTCGACGTCAACCTCACCGGGACCTTCCTCGGCATCAAGGCCGCAGCCCCCGCTCTGCGCCGCGCGGCGGGGGGAGCCATCGTCAACATCGCCTCGACCATGGGCCTGGGCGGCACGGCTCACTACGCGCCGTACGTCGCCGGCAAGTGGGCTGTGCGAGGCCTCACCCGAACCGCGGCACTCGAGCTCGGCCGCGATCACATCCGGGTGAACACCATCCACCCCGGCGTGATCTCGACCCCCTTCATCCACGAACCGGCAGCCGGTGCCACCGCGGCGATCGCCGACTTCTACTCACCCGAGCCGTTCGCCATTCCCCGACTGGGAGAGCCGGCCGATGTCACCCGGCTTCTCCTGTTCCTCACGTCATCGGACGCGTCGTTCATCACGGGGTCGGAGTACGTCATCGACGGTGGACTCCTCCTCGGCCCCGCCCTTCAGGCCGAGGCCGCCTGAGTGCTCCGGACACGCCCCACCTACCTGACCACATCCGACGAGCCATCGAGATCACCCCGCCGTGGGCACCACTTACCTGTGTAGCGGCGCCGGTGGTGCCGCGACCGGCCGGGATGCGAGCCTTCTCGCTGATCACAGCTTCACGAAGACTGTGCCCACAGCCGGCTGATGCGCATCGGCTTCCGCCGTCGGCCGTGATCGCGGATGCCTCGACAGATGACGAGGTCGCAGAAGAAAGTGCCCATTTCCCTCGCCCCTTCAAAGGTATAGCGGACAGGGGGACTTGCGGCAAGCCCCCATTCCCGGTCCACAATTGCCCCTTCACATTTTTGCCGAAGGGGGATTCCCATGCGTGTACTCCTGTCCACTATCGGGACGAGGGGTGAAGTGCAGCCATTGGTGGCACTGGCGGTGCGGTTGCGGGAACTCGGCCAGGACGTCCGGCTCTGCGCGCCGCCGGATTTCCGTGACTGGGCGGAAGGTCTCGGGATCTCCTTCGTGCCGTTGGGGCCGGAGCTCCGGTCGACGGCGAAGCCGGATTCCGCGATGACCAAGGCGATGGCCACGCCGGAGGGGCGGAGGAAGATGGCCGAGGCCATGGTCGTCGACCAGTTCGAGACGATGCCGGAAGCGGCCGAAGGATGCGACGCCGTCGTCGCGGGAATGGTGTTGAACATCGCCGCGCATTCGGTGGCCGAGCGAAAAGGGATTCCCTATTTCTTCACCGCTTACTGCCCGATAACGCTGCCTTCACTGCACCATTGTCCGCCCGTTTTCCCGGGATGGGCGCCGAAGAATCCCGATGCCGCCATCCCGGCTTTGTGGGCCGACGACGCGGAACGATGGAACGAGCGGTGGGGCGGGGTGCTCGACGCGCAACGGAAACGGCTCGGCCTGCCACCGGTCGACGACGTCCGCGGGCACATCTTCACCGAGAGCCCGTGGCTGGCCGCCGATCCGGTGCTGGCGCCGTGGCGGGGACCGTCGGCATTGGACGTGCACCAGACCGGCGCCTGGATCCTGCCGGACCACAGTCCGTTGTCCCCCGAGCTGGAGGCGTTCCTCGACGACGGGGAGCAGCCGGTCTACTTCGGATTCGGGAGCATCCGCGCCCCGGAGGAGATCGCGAAGGCGATGATCGAGGCGGCGAGGGCGCACGGGCGGCGGGCGATCGTGTTCCGCGGTTGGACCGGGCTGGCGCCGATCGACGACGAGCCGGACTGCATCGCCGTCGGGGACGTCAACCAGCAGGCGCTCTTCCCACGGGTCGCGGCGGTCGTGCACCACGGTGGCGCCGGTACGACCACGGCGGCGACCGTGGCAGGGGTGCCGCAGGTGCTCGTGCCCCAGATGTTCGACCAGCCCTACTTCGCGCAGCGCGTCAGGGAACTCGGGGTGGGGACGTCGATCACGGGGGAGCCCTCCGCCGAAGCGCTGACGCTCGCTCTGGATGAGGTGCTGCGCCCCGAAGTCGCCTCGCGGGCCGGGCAGATCGGCGGTGAGGTGCGGACGGACGGCGTCGATGTGGCGGCGAAACTCCTGACCCCGCGCAATTCGTCACCTACTTGCGTGGCACCCCTTCGCAAGTAGGTGACTGATTGCGGGAGAAGTAGCGCTCCAGGGCGGCCTCGGCCTCGGGGAGTCGCTCGGGGAACCGCCGCGCGATCACGAATCGCCAGGGCACCTCGAACAACCGACGCAACGCGATGAACGGCTCCAACGACGAGGGCGGCACGTCGGTGGGATACGCCGAAAGCGCCGCGGGACCGGCCTCCGCGTAGAGCACGCCCAGGTCCCAGCCGAGCGGTCCCCGCCAGGTGTCCTCGAAGTCGAGCCAGCACGGTCCGGCCGCCGTCGCGATGACGTTCCCCCGATGGGCGTCCCCGTGCAGCGGCCGGATCTCGTCCGCCGGGAGCGCCGCCGCGACCCGTTCGAGTTCTTCGCGCAACCGGGGCGCCGCGCCACCCATGACGGAACCGTGCCGGTCGAGCAACGTCCGGAGTTCTCGGACCGGTCCGAGTTCGGGCAGTTCGCCGGGGTAGCCCGCGAGCGCGGCGTGCACCCGGGCCAGCGAGATCGCCACCTCGCGCGGCGACAAGGTGTGCCCCGGTTCGTGCGGCGTGTAGTGCCAGAGAGTGACCGGGAGGCCGTCGGCGAAATGCGGTCCTGCCGGGGGATCCGTGGTCGGTGAGACGACGAGCACATCACGTTCCGTGAGGTACCTCGACAGCTCGACATCGCGCGCGAGCCAGTCTTCGGGGGAGGAACGCGCGAGGCGCGTCGTGCCGGGCACCCGTGCCACCACCGGACCCAGTCTCACCAGCACGTTCGACTTGAAATGCAGGACATCGGGGGCACCGGTCGGCAGCCCGTGCCGAGTACCGACAGCGATCGCCGCGGCCACTCCCGCACGCGTGTGTTCGTCGGTCACGGCGCGATCTTGCCAGCCGGTGCGCGCGACTGTCGGTAGTGAGGGCTACGATCCCCATTAGCCGCCGGAATGGGTCTCGAACCCGGCCGACGGCAGAACATTGACCACCACAAGGTTTGAGTGTTGGAGGCAGGAGTGACGGCCGTAGCCCCCAAGCCGATCGCCACGCGCCCGTATCCCGCGCGGGAGTCGGTTAAGGGTTCGTACCTGCTGCGGTTGTTCCGCACGACGGACCACAAGCAAATCGGCATCATGTACCTGGTCACGTCGTTCGCCTTCTTCATGGTGGGCGGCGCGATGGCGATGCTGATCCGCTCCGAGCTGGCACGTCCCGGGCAGCAGTTCCTTTCGCAGGAGCAGTACAACCAGCTGTTCACCATGCACGGCACGATCATGCTGCTGCTGTACGCGACGCCGATCCTCTTCGGTTTCGCGAACTTCATCCTGCCGCTGCAGATCGGTTCGCCCGACGTCGCCTTCCCGCGGCTGAACGCGTTCTCGTACTGGCTGTACCTCTTCGGCGGCCTGATCGTGATGTCCGGCTTCCTGACCCCGGGTGGCGCCGCCGACTTCGGCTGGTTCGCCTACACCCCGCTGTCGGACGCCATCCACTCGCCCGGCGTCGGTGCCGACCTGTGGATCTCCGGTCTGGTCGTCTCCGGTCTCGGCACCATCCTCGGTGGCGTCAACATGATCACCACGGTGGTCTGCCTGCGCGCCCCGGGTATGACGATGTACCGGATGCCGATCTTCACCTGGAACATCCTGGTCACCAGCATCCTGATCCTGCTGGCGTTCCCGATCCTGACCGCGGCCCTGATGGGCCTGCTGGCGGACCGGCATCTCGGGGCACATGTGTTCGACCCCGCGAACGGCGGCGTGATCCTCTGGCAACACCTGTTCTGGTTCTTCGGCCATCCAGAGGTCTATATCGTCGCCCTACCGTTCTTCGGGATCGTGTCGGAGATCTTCCCGGTCTTCAGCCGCAAGCCGATCTTCGGTTACAAGGGCCTGGTCTGGGCGACGCTGGCGATCGCCGCGCTGTCGGTGGCCGTGTGGGCGCACCACATGTACGCGACCGGCGCCGTGCTGCTGCCGTTCTTCTCCTTCATGACCTTCCTGATCGCGGTCCCGACCGGCGTGAAGTTCTTCAACTGGATCGGCACGATGTGGAAGGGCCAGCTGTCCTTCGAGACGCCGATGATCTTCTCGATGGGCTTCATCGTCACGTTCCTCTTCGGCGGTCTGACCGGCATCATGCTGGCCGCGCCGGCGATCGACTTCCACGTGTCCGACAGCTACTTCGTCGTCGCGCACTTCCACTACGTGCTCTACGGCACGATCGTGTTCGCCACGTTCGCCGGGATCTACTTCTGGTTCCCGAAGATCACCGGCCGCATGATGGACGAGAAGCTCGGCAAGTGGCACTTCTGGACGACGTTCATCGGCTTCCACGCCACGTTCCTCGTGCAGCACTGGCTGGGTGCCGAAGGCATGCCGCGCCGGTACGCGGACTACCTGCAGTCGGACGGGTTCACCACGCTGAACACGATCTCGACGATCGGCGCGTACATCCTCGGTGCCTCGACGCTGCCGTTCATCTGGAACGTCTTCAAGAGCTACCGGTACGGCGAGATCGTCACGGTGGACGACCCGTGGGGCTACGGCAACTCGCTCGAATGGGCGACGTCCTGCCCGCCGCCGCGGCACAACTTCACCGAGCTGCCGCGGATCCGGTCCGAGCGGCCGGCGTTCGAGCTGCACTACCCGCATATGGTCGAGCGCATCCACAAGGAGGGTGAGATCGGCTTCTTCGGGAAGCAGAAGGTCAACACCCACCGCGCGCCGTCCCAGGTGCTCACCGAGGCGGCCATGCCGGGTGATCACTCCAAGGACAACTCCAGCGAGAAGTGACCCGATAAGCGGAATCGGCGCGTGCCTTGCCTCACACAGGGGCAAGGCACGCGCCTTTTTCGTCTCCGGCTGAGGGAGACTGACCCCGTGACGCAGACACCAGTTCTCATCACCACCACCGGTCCCGACAAGCCGGGTGTGTCCTCGGTGCTGTTCGCCGTGCTGTCGCGCCACGACGTCGACGTGCTCGACGTCGAGCAGGTCGTGATCCGCGGCCAGCTGGTGCTCGGCGTGCTCGCCGGGGTGTACCGCGACCCCGAAGGCCTGCAGGAATACGTCGAGCAGGCGATGGCGTCGGTCGGGATGCAGGTCGAGGTGAAGATCGGCTCGGCCATCGGCGCCGACCCGTTCGCCATCGGGCAGAAGGACTCGACGCATGTCCTGCTGATGCTCGGCCGCCCGGTCACCGCGCGGGCGTTCTCCGACGTCGCGCGCCGCCTCGCCGCGCTGGACGTCAACATCGACTCGATCCGCAGTGTCGCCGACTATCCGGTCACCGGGCTGGAGCTGTACACCTCGCTCGCCCAGGACACCCCGGAGGCCGACGCCGCGTTGCGCACCGCGCTGGCGGACGCCGCCGTCGAGGCCGGGATCGACATCTCGGTCGAGCGGGCCGGGCTCGCCCGCCGCGCCAAGCGACTGGTCGTCTTCGACGTCGATTCGACGCTCATCCAGGGCGAGGTCATCGAGATGCTCGGCGCGCACGCCGGCGTCGAACCGCAGGTCCGCGAGATCACCGAGGCCGCGATGCGCGGCGAGCTGAACTTCGGCGAGTCGCTGGAGCGCCGGGTCGCACTGCTGGAAGGGCTCCCGGAGACGGTGCTCGACGAGGTCGCCGCGTCCATCGAGCTCACCCCCGGCGCGCGCACGACCATCCGCACGCTGAAGCGGATGGGGTTCCGCTGCGGGGTCGTTTCGGGTGGATTCACCAGGATCATCCAGTCCCTCGTGGACGACCTCGGCCTCGATTTCGCCGCCGCGAACGAGCTCGAAGTGGTCGACGGCAAGCTCACCGGCCGGGTGGTCGGGGAGATCGTCGACCGCGCTGGCAAGGCGACGGCGCTGCGCCGGTTCGCCGAGGAGTACGAGATCTCGCTCGAGCAGTGCGTCGCGGTCGGCGACGGAGCGAACGACATCGACATGCTGTCGGTCGCCGGAATGGGTGTCGCCTTCAACGCGAAGCCCGCGCTGCGCGAGGTCGCCGACACCGCGCTTTCGCATCCGTACCTCGACGCCGTGCTGTTCCTGCTCGGGGTCACCAGGGCCGAGATCGAGGCCGCCGACGCGGCCGACGGGCTCGAGCTTTCGCGGCCATGAGCGTGCTGGAGCCGCTGGCCGCGCGCTACGCGTACTGGCTGGGGCTGCCTGCCGAAGACACGGTGGACACCTCCGACGAGGATCCCGCCGAGGTCCGTGCCATGCCCGTGATCCTGCGGATGGAACGCGCCGAACCGCCGTCGCGGACCGCGTTGCTGGAGGCCGCCGCGGCGGCCGCGGTCGCGGTCTGTCTCGACGAACGCGCCGAGCCCGAAGGCGAATGGCACGAGCCGCTCAAGGCGTGGGTCGACGGCCGGATCCGCAAGGTCGCCCGGCGTGCGCGCGGCGCGCATTGGCAGGCCGTCCAGGAGCTGCCCGGCATCACGATCGAGGTGGACGGCGCCGAGGCGCGGGCGTTGGTGCCCGGCCGCGTCGTCGACACCCCGAAAGAGGTCTCGCGGTTGCAGATCTCCGGGAGCGAGCTCCCGGCCGACGAGCCCGGGCCCGCGCCGGGCGGTCTCCCGCGGTTGCTGCTGAACCCCGAGGTCACGATGACCGTCGGCAAGGGCGCCGCCCAGGTCGGGCACGCGACGATGATCCTGGCCTCGCTGCTGGACGAAGCCGAACGGGCGGCCTGGGCCGAGACCGGGTTCCGGTGCTCGGTGCGGACGCCGCCGGTCGCGACCTGGAAGGCGCTGTGCCCGGTCGAGGATCCGGAGGGCTCGTGGCGCCGTGACGGCGTCGTCGCGGTCCGGGACGCCGGGTTCACCGAAGTCGATCCCGGAACCGTCACGGTCCTAGCCCAAAGGGCCTAGCCTCCTATACTCCCCATATGGGTGACCGGCTGATCGCCGGGCGCTATCGCTTGGAGGAGCGGATCGGCGCCGGGGGTATGGGCGTGGTCTGGCGTGCCGCCGATCTGGACCTCGGCCGGGTCGTCGCCCTCAAGCGGTCGCAGGCCGGGGACAGCGGCCAGATCCGGCGCGAGGCGCGGATCGGCGCTGGTCTGCATCATCCGAACGTCGTCACCGTTTTCGACGCCGTGATCGACGGCGACGACCGCTGGCTCGTCATGGAGTACCTGCCTTCGCGCAACCTCGCCGACGTCATCGACACCGACGGGCCGCTGTCACCCGGCAAGGTGGCGAAGATCGGTGTCCAGCTCGCCGCCGCGCTCGCGGCGATGCACGAGAAGGGCATGGTCCACCGCGACCTCAAACCGGGCAACGTCCTGCTGGCCGAAGACGGCACCGCCAAACTGACCGACCTCGGCATCGCGCAGTGGGCGGAAGTGACCCGCACCGGCGGCGGCCTCGACGTCGGCACTCCCGGCTACGTCGCGCCCGAAATGGCCGAAGGGCGCCAGGCTGGCGCCGCGGCGGACGTGTTCTCGCTCGGCGCGACACTGTTCGCTGCCGTCGAGGGCACTTCGGTGTGGGGAGACGCGAGCGTGGGGCCGTTCGTCCAGCTCCGGCGGGCGACGTCGTACTCCCTGGAGCCGATCCGGCGGGCGGGGCCACTGGCGCCGGTGCTGACCGAACTGCTGCGCCGCAAACCCGCCGGCCGTCCGGACGCCGTTCGCGCCGCCGAACTGCTGTCCGAGGTCGCGGATGTCGGCGTGCCCGCACGGATGCGACGGTTCCGCGTGACCAGGCGAGCCATGGCGATCGGCGCCGCCGCGGCGGTGCTGGTGCTGCTCGGAGGGCTGCTCTACGCCACGAGGGAACCGGCGTCGATCGCGGCAGGCCCCACGCCGATGAACTCGGTCGGAGATCCGCGCACGGCCGACCCCTGCGCGCTGGTGGACCCGTCCGTGCTGAAACAGTTCGGGACCCCACGGCTCGACACCGCGAACGGCAACTTCAACGCTTGCGGCGTCCTGCTGAGGCTGAGCCCGGACGAAGAGGACATCGTCGACGTCCGGCTCGAATTGACCATCCCGGGGTCGCCGATGCTGGAGAAGCCCGCGCCCGGGACGCTGCGTGTGCGTGAATGGCCGAGCGACACCGAGGAGAAATGCCAGCGGGCCATCGAGCTGCCGGACGGCAACCAGCTCTGGGTGCATTCACGCCATGTCCGGAACTGGCACGCGCACCTTTGCGACTACGTCGACCCGGTCGCCGCGCACGCGGCTGGGGTGCTGAACCGCGGACCGCTCGAGCGTCGTCCGGCCCCCTTCCCCGCGGGTTCGCTCGGGACTCTCGACGCCTGCGCGCTCGGCGGTGAACTGCCCCAGGCGATCGTCGGCGGGCCGGCGAGACCGGATCCGGTGTTCGGCAACTGGGAGTGCTACTGGAACCACCGCGAGACGGAGGTGACGATCCGGTTCGAACGGGACCAGGCGCCGCTCGAAGACGACGGCAGGCGCGTCGCTCTCGGATCGCGGGAAGCCTTCGTCGAGGTCTCGACCGAGTGGAAGGCTTGCCAGGCGGAGATCCCGCACCGGACGTTCACCGGCGACGGTCGTGCCATGATCGAGACGGTGGAGATCTACGTCGCGAACAAGGTCAAGCGGCCGGAGGAGATGTGCCCGGCCGCGGAACGGCTCGCCGGCGAGATCGCTCCCCGGCTGCCGCCACTGTGAAAGGGAAAACCGTGTCTTTGGAAGTCCAGCGCGACGGCGAGCATCGCTTCATCGGCCGTAACGAACGCGGTGCCGAGGTCGTGATCGGCCGCAAGGGCGCCGAGGGCGCCTTCTCGCCCGCCGAGCTGCTGCAGATCGCGGCGGCGGGCTGCTCGGCCGTCACCGCCGAGAACCTCATCACGCGCCGGATCGGTGAGGACTCGAAGTTCCGGGTCGGCGTGACTGCGGACAGGCGCGAAGACGCTTCGGAGCTCGACGCGGTCCATGTGGCTTTCGACGTCGATGTGTCCTCGCTGCCCGCTGCGGATCGAGAGGCGCTCGCGGCGGCGGTGGATCGGGCCATCGAGCGGCTGTGCACGGTGAGCCGGACGCTGAAGAAGGGCATCCCGGTCACGGAGAGCTTCCCGGTCGAGTAGGTCCTCCGGATGCTATGAAAGGTCCTTTCCTTGCAAATTTTGCAAGGAAAGGACCTTTCATAGCGCTTGGCTCAGTGTTTGGCGGCGTGGCCTTCGGCGCTCCAGACCACGTACGCCTCGTCGGCGTCGGTGGTCATGGCCTCGATGAACTTCTCGTTGTCGAAGCCGGGCAGCGTCTGGAGCCGCTCGATCAAGGCGTCGGCGGCCGGGTCGCCGCTGGGGATCGCGGTGCCCTTCCCGTCGGCGCCCGCGAGCATGAAGAAGACGTCTTCTTTCCACGGGCCTTCAGGGATCACTCTGACCACCACCGCGGACAGCTCGGACCACATGACGGCTTCCTCGCTTCCGTCCGCGAGCTGGCGCCGCACTCCGGTGTCATCGACGCTGACGGTCCGGGATTGTGCGTTGGGCGACTCGTGGGACAACCGGTTCTCCCTGTCTTCGGCGTTCCGTTAACGGTACTCGGCCGTGTTCCAGGCCACTCAGCCCGGGGCGGCGGCGTCGAGGCGGCGCAGCGCGTCGCGGGCGACCTTCGGATCCATCGTCGGCCAGAACGGCGGCAGCGAGGCACGCAGGAATCCGCCGTAGCGGGCGGTGGCCAGTCGCGAGTCCAGGATCGCCACGACGCCGCGATCGGTGACCGAACGGTGCAGCCGTCCGGTGCCCTGTGCGAGCAGCAGCGCGGCGTGCGTGGCCGCGACGGTGAGGAAACCGTTGCCGCCCCTGGCTTCCACAGCTCGCTGCCGCGCCGACGAGACCGGATCGTCGGGGCGGGGGAACGGGATCCTGTCGACGACCACGAGCTGGAGCGACGGACCGGGCACGTCGACGCCCTGCCACAACGACAGCGTGCCGAACAGGCAGGTGCGCGCGTCCTCGGAGAACTTCTGCACCAGCAGACCGGTGGAATCGTCGCCCTGGCAGAGGATCGGCAGGTCGAGCCGCTCCCGCATCTCCTCGGTGGCCTGCTTCGCCGCGCGCATCGAGGAGAACAGGCCGAGCGTGCGCCCGCCCGCGGCCTCGATCAGCTCGGCCAGCTCGTCCATGGTCGAGGGCTGCAATCCGTCCCGTCCCGGCGGCGGAAGATGCTTGGCCAGGTAGAGGATTCCGTTGCGTTTGTGATCGAACGGGGAGCCGACGTCGAGGCCGGTCCACTTCGGGCCCTCGGCGTCGTCGCTGTCGGCGGGAGCGGCCTTGTCCGTCGCCGCGCCAGGCGCCTTCTCCACCCTCGCGCCGCCGGGCGGGAGACCCCACTGGCGGGCCATGGTGTCGAAAGTGCCGCCCAAGGTCAGCGTCGCCGACGTGAGGACGGTCGTGTGCTGGTTGAAGACACGCTCCCGCAACAGACCGGCGACACCGAGCGGAGCGACCTTCAGCGCGGGCGGACGCGGGTTCGTGGAGAAGCGGTCCCCGGTCAGCCAGACGACGTCACGCTGATGCGCCTTGTCGTCGTCGAAGGCCTCGAGCAGCCGGACCGCGGTGTCGTGGACCTCTTCGAGCAGCGACCGCGCCAGTTTGCGGGCCGTGGCCTCGTCGACGTCCTCTTTCCGGTCCTTGCCGAGCGCGGTGAGGCAGCGGTGCGCGGCGTCGCGGACCGCGGGGATCGCGCCGGTGAGGGCCTGGGGCAGCGAGTCCATGCGGCCCGACGGCAGGTCGTCGAGGATCAGGGCCAGCCCGTCGCTCGCCTCCAGCAACTGGTCGGCCACTTCGTCGTCGACCAGTTTCCCGCAGCGCCGGGCGGCAGCGGAGACCATGCCGCTGGTCAGCTCGCCGGTCGCCACGGACGTCACGCGGTCCACGAGGTCGTGTGCCTCGTCGATGATCACGAGGTCGTGTTCGGGGAGCACCTGGTAGCCCTGCAGCGCGTCGATCGCCAGCAGTGCGTGGTTGGTGACCACGACATCGGCCTTGCCCGCCTCGGCGCGGGACCGTTCCGCGAAGCAGTCCGTGCCGATGGGGCAGCGCGACGCGCCCAGGCATTCCTTGGCCGTGACGGAAACCTGCCGCCACGCCTGATCCGTCACGCCGGGGACCAGCTCGTCGCGGTCGCCGGTTTCGGTGTCGGACGACCATTCCCGCAGCCGCGTGACCTCCTTGCCGAGCCGGGACACGGCGAACGGATCGAACAACTGCTGGTCTTCCGGCTCGTCCGGGGCGCCGGAGTCCAGCCGGTGGAGGCAGAGGTAGTTACGGCGGCCCTTGAGGATCGCGAAGGTGGGCTCGCGGCCGAGGGGCTTCTTCAGCGCCTTCGCCAGCCGGGGGAGGTCTCGGTCGACCAGCTGGCGCTGCAGGGCGATGGTGGCCGTGGAGACCACGACCGTGGCCTCCTTCTCGACCGCGTGCCGGATCGCGGGAACGAGGTACGCCAACGACTTCCCGGTGCCCGTGCCCGCCTGGACGGCCAGGTGCTCACCGGTGCGGATCGCCCGGCCGACGGCGTCCGCCATCTGCACCTGGCCCTCGCGCTCGGCACCGCCCACGGACTCGACCGCGTGGGTCAGCAGTTCGAGGACACCGGGGAAGTCAGCACGGGAAGGCACGGGACAAGACGATAGCCGGGGGCACCGTCAAGATCGTCCGCCCCGTGCAATGAAGGGGCCTTTCATAGCAAATTTTGCAATGAAAGGCCCCTTCATTGCAGCTCGTGGGGCCGTGAAAGGACCGGTCACGACTCCTTGCGGAAGCGAGAGACCAACGCCCAGGTGCCCGGAAGCAGCGCCGCGGCGACGGCGATCTTCAGCGCGTCCCCGATCAGGAACGGCACGACGCCCTTCGCCAGCGCGGTCGACAGGCCGAAGCCGGTCGACGCCATCAACCACGGCACACCGACCGAGTAGATGACGAGGTTGCCCAGCACCATCGTCCCCGCCATGCGCAGCGGCGTGCGGTCGCCACCGCGGCCGGCGAGCGCGCCGACCAGGGCGCCGGCGAAGACGAACCCGACGATGTAGCCAGCGCTGGCGCCGAACAGGCCCGAAGAACCGTTCTGGAACCAGCCGAAGCCGGCCGCGCCGACGGCCAGGTACAGCGCCATCGACAGCGCGCCGCGCTTCCAGCCGAGCGCGGCGCCGACCAGCAGGGCGGCGAACGTCTGGCCGGTCATCGGCACCGGTGAGCCGGGCACCGGGATCAGGATCTGCGCGGCCGCGCCGGTCAGGGCGGCACCACCGGCGACCAGGATCGTGTCGCGGACGAGGGCGCCGGGAACGAGGTCGGCGAGGACCGGACGGGGGCCGGCCACGGACAGCGAAGACACTCAGACCTCCTATGAGTACACGAATGTGAACCGAGGTTAACGCCAGACGGCGGGCGGCGGACCGAATGTCGGGCACCTCACGATCCACTCGACCGGGTGGCATGACCCTGCATGGGAAAGGCAGTTGGTGGAGGCTGCCGGACATGAAGAAACCCGTTTCGAGGCTGTTGTCGGTGACGATGCTGACCGGGGCGCTGGTGACGGGAGGACCGGCGATCGCGTCGGCCGAGCCCGCGCCCGCGACGGCGGCCGCGTCGGTCGGTTCGCTCGACGTGGAGATCGGCGACGAGCACGTGGTCACCGGCGAGCTGGCGCCGTGCGACGTCGACGGTCCCTTGACCGCGACGACACAGGGCGGCGCCACCGGCGATTTCGCCCGGTTCGGCGGCGGTGAGTCGCGCTGCGGCCGGAACGGTGCGGTGGCCGTCGCCGAGGCGGCCGGGCGGCGATTCGAGACCACGCTGCTCAAACGGTTCGGCGGCCCGGTGATCAAGGTCCGCACGTTCATGGCGAAGTGCAGCACCACCAAGGACGGCAGCCTCGGCTACATCGAGTTCGGCGACGTCTCCGGGTTCACGCTGCCGGAGAACATCCCGCAGAACTACCGGCTGACCATCGCCGGCGGCAAGGGCGGGACGGCGCTGGCGTCGCTGACGGTCAACGAGACCGTCACGCCGACGCCGCCCGACGGGAGCCTCGTGACGCACATGCTGCACATCAAGCTGTTCCCGCAGGGTGACGGCCCGGCGAAGGGCGACATCTACCTCGGGACGGCGCGCTGCGACCCGTACGGCAAGAAGAAGCCCTGACCCCGCCCGCAATTCGTCACCTACTTGCGGGGATCGAGATCGCAAGTAGGTGACGAATTGCGGCGGGTGAGGGGCCCTAAGCGCGTGAGACGTACTTCGCGGCCGCGGCGACGAACTCACTCGCCCGGGTGGCCAGGTCCGTCAGCGACCCGCTCGAGGTGAGAGCGTCGCCGAGAAGCGGCGTCGCGGCGGCGACGGCGATCGAACCCGCATCGAGGTACTTCCCGACGTCGGCGAGGTGGATGCCGCCGGTCGGCACCAGCGGGATGTCCGGCATCGGCGCCCGGATCGCCCGCAGGTAGGCGATCCCGCCGACGGCCGCGATCGGGAACACCTTCACCGCCGCCGCGCCGAGACGCCACGCCTGGTCGATCTCGGTCGGCGTCAGCGCGCCGCAGATCACCGGCAGCCCGCGTTCGTGCGCGCGTTCGATGACCAGCGGGTTCACCGTGGGCGTGACCAGGAAGGACGCGCCGGCGTCCGCCGAGATGTCCACATCGGACACCTCGCGGACGCTCCCGGCGCCGATGTGCGCGTCGTCGCCGAGCTTCTTGCGGATGGTCTTGATGGCGTCGGTGGCGCCTGGCGTGGTCAACGCCGCTTCGAGCACCCGCACCCCGGCGGCGTTCAGCACCGTGGCGGCGTCGGCGAACCGGCTCGCGTCCGCGGCCCGCAGGATCGCGACGAGCCGATTTTCGATCAGGGTGTCCTGGAGGCCGTGCTGGATCATGCGGCGGGAACCGGCGCCTTCCCGGTGTAGGTCACGCCCACCTCGTCGAAGTCCTTGAGCGCGGCGTCGACGGTCGGCTGCGAGCCGCCGACCGTGAGGTCCAGCAGCACCCGGACCTTGAAGCCCGCCTTCGCCGCGTCGAGCGCGGTCGCGCGGACACAGAAGTCGGTCGCGATGCCGACGACGTCGACCTCCGTGACGTCGTGCTCCTTCAGCCACGCGTCGAGCGTCTTGCCGTCGCGCGCGTTGCCCTCGAAACCGGAGTACGCGGCGGTGTACTCGCCCTTGGAGAAGACCTCGCTGATCGGGACCACGTCGAGTGCGGGGTGGAACGACGCGCCGGAGGTGCCCGCGACGCAGTGACGCGGCCAGCTGTCCTTGAAGTCCGGCGTCTCGCTGAAGTGGTCGCCCGGATCGATGTGGTAGTCGCGGGTGGCGACGACGTGCGCGTAGCCGCCTTCCGCGGCCTGCTTGGAGATCGCTTCGGCGGCGGCGGCGCCACCCGGCAGGCCGAGCGACCCGCCTTCGCAGAAGTCGTTCTGCACGTCGACCACGATCAAGGCGGTCCCCATGTGTTGCTCCTGAGTCTCTTTAGACGAATACGGTCGGGATGGCGGGCTCCCCGTGCGAGAGCTTGAGGCCTTCCCACGGAAGGCTCACCAGCGCCCGCCGAAGCCGCTGGCGCGCGTCGTCCAGCGTGGGCAGATCATCCACCGTCCGGCCGTCCCGGACCAGCGGAATCTGCAATTCGTGGTCGTTCGGTCCTCGTTCTGGTACCGCCGAGGCGGCCGTCCAGATCACCTCTTCGACGGCGGTGCCGGTTTCGCGGTGCCGTCGCAGCGCCGATTTCCTGCCGCCGCGGGACTCCTTGTGCGCGCTGCGCTTGGCGACCGGCCTGCCGTCGACCTCCACGAGCTTGTAGACCATCCCGGCGGTCGGCGCGCCGGATCCGGTGACGACCGAGGTCCCGACGCCGTACGCGTCGACGGGCTCCGCGCGGAGCGCCGCGATGGCGTGTTCGTCGAGGTCACCCGACACCACGATGCGGGTGTCCTTGGCGCCGAGGGCGTCCAGCTGCTCGCGGGCCTTGCGCGCCAGCGGGCCCACGTCGCCGGAGTCGATGCGGATCGCGCCGAGTTCGGTCCCGGCCACCCGGACGGCCGTTTCGATGCCCTTGGTGATGTCGTAGGTGTCCACCAGGAGGGTGGTGTCGGCGCCCATCTTGTCCACCTGCGCGCGGAACGCCGCCTCTTCGCTGTCGTGCAGCAACATGAACGCGTGCGCGACGGTGCCCCGGGTCGGGATGCCGTAACGGCGGCCCGCTTCGAGGTTGGAGGTCGTGGCGAATCCGGCGAGGTACGCGGCCCGCGCGGCGGCGACGGCGGCGTACTCGTGGGTGCGGCGCCCGCCCATCTCGATGATCGGCCTGCCGTGCGCGGCACCCGACATCCGTGCCGCCGCGGACGCGATCGCGCTGTCGTGGTTGAGGATCGAGAGGATCAGCGTCTCCAGCACGACGGCCTCGCCGAAGGAGCCGGTGACGGTCAGGATCGGGGAGCCGGGGAAGTAGAGCTCGCCCTCGGGGTAACCGGTGATGTTCCCCGAGAAGGAGTAGTCCGCGAGCCACGAAAGTGTGGCGTCGTCGACGACCGCCGTCGCTTCCAGTTGACTCAGCTCGGCATCGGTGAACCGGAAGTCCGCGATCGAGTCGAGGACCCGCCCGGTGCCCGCGACGACGCCGTAGCGGCGACCGTCGGGCAGACGACGCGCGAAGGCCTCGAAGACGCACGGCCGGTCCGCGGTCCCGTCGGACAGGGCGCTGGCCAGCATGGTCAGCTCGTAGTGGTCGGTGAGCAGCGCGGTGCTGGCGCCAGTGGCCGCCTCGGGGAAACCCATGGCACCAGCCTATTCACCCACATGGCCGGACCTGCCAGCCCATACCGGAACGGGCCCGTGACACCATGGAGTGCATGTCCACGCCTGTCGCATCCGAGCAGACGCAGGTTGATCCACAGGGAGTAGAGGTCGTCTCTGAGGACAAACCCTGGCGGACGGTCGTCTGGAACGATCCGGTGAACCTCATGTCGTACGTGACGTACGTGTTCCAGAAGCTGTTCGGTTACAGCCGGGACCACGCGACGAAGCTGATGCTCGACGTACACCAGAAGGGCAAGGCGATCGTGTCCTCCGGTTCCAAGGAGAAGGTGGAGACCGACGTCGCGAAACTCCACGCCGCCGGTCTCTGGGCGACGATGGAGCAGCCTTCATGAACGGATGGCGCCGTAAGGGCGAGACCATCGTCGCGGGGTTCGAGCAGCAGGAGGCCGCGGTTCTGCGCGGTCTGGTCAGCCAGCTGGAGGACATGCTCACCGCGCGCGCCGAGGAGGCGCCGCAGGACGAGCTGGCCGAGCTGACCGGCATCCGGATGGGCCCGACCGAATCGCCGGACGACCCGGTGCTTTCCCGGTTGCTGCCGGACTTCCACAAGCTCGACCCGGACAACCCGACCCGCGAGGACATCGACTCCGCCGCCGCGATGCGGTCGATCCACGAGCCCGAACTGCTGGACAAGAAGGTCGGCGTCGCCAAGATCGTGCTGGACACCCTGCCGCGTGACGGCGGGAACGTGCGGCTGACCTTCGAGCAGGCCGACGCTTGGCTGGGCGCGCTCAACGACGTCCGGCTCGCGCTGGGCACCGCGCTCGACGTCACCGATGACATGCCCGACGAGCTGCCCGAGGACGATCCGCGTGCGCCGCATCTGGGCGTCTACCACTGGCTGACCTGGGTGCAGGAGACCCTCATCCAGTCGCTGACGTCATGATCACCGACGTGCCGGGGGTGCTGGTCGGGCATCACGAGCGGGTCGGCGACGGCTGGGCGTCCGGGACGACGGTCGTGCTGGTCCCCGGTGGCGCCGTCGGAGCCGTCGACCAGCGCGGCGGCGCGCCCGGCACCCGCGAGACCAACCTGCTGGAGCCGGAGAACCTGGTCCAGCACGTCAACGCGATCTGCCTGTCCGGCGGGAGCGCGTACGGCCTGGCCGCGGCGGACGGCGTCATGCGCTGGCTCGCCGAGCGGAACCTGGGCATCCCGGTCGGGACCGAACCGCACGAGGTGGTGCCGATCGTGCCCGCCGCGGTGCTGTTCGACCTGCCCCGAGGCGACTGGGGAAACCGTCCGGACGCCTCATTCGGTTATGCGGCCTGTGAAGCGGCTGCCTTGGGCCCGGTCGGGCTAGGGACCGTCGGTGCGGGCGCCGGGGCGAAGGCGGGATCACTCAAGGGTGGGATCGGGACCGCTTCGGAGAAGGTCGGGGAGTTCACCGTCGGCGTCGTCGCCGCCGTGAACGCCGCCGGCGAGGCCGTTGACCTTTCGACCGGCCGCGCGTTCGCGGCGGATCACGAGGTCGACGGCGAATTCGGCGTCCGCTGGCCCGACCGGCCGGGCGATGTCGAGGCGAAGGCATCGGGGCTCAACACGACCATCGGCGTGGTCGCGGTCGACGCGGCGCTGTCCAAGGCTGAAGCACGACGGCTCGCGGTGGCCGCGCAAGACGGTCTCGCCAGGGCGGTCCGCCCGGCGCACACGATGTTCGACGGCGACACGGTGTTCGCGCTGGCGACCGGTGACCGGGAGCTGCCCGGTGGCGCCGGGCCCGTCGCGGCGACCCGGCGCGCGATGGTGCTGGACACGCTCTGCTCGGCGGCCGCGCGGGTCTTCGGGCGGGCGATGGTGCACGGCGTGCTCAACGCCACTTCCGCCGGGGATATGCGCGCGTACCGCGACGTCTGGCCCGAAGCCTTCTCCTGACCGAGCGTGGTCCGAGTGGCGGCAATCTCAGAGTATGGACCCGCCCCGTCCAGCACCTAAGATGGGCGACGTGCTCCGGATCCGCCGTGAACTCGTCGACGAGATCGTCGCCCACGCCCGTCGTGACCATCCCGATGAGGCGTGCGGGGTGATCGCCGGTCCCGAGGGATCGGACAGCCCCGAGCGGTACATCCCGATGCTGAACGCGGCGCGCTCGCCCACGTTCTACGAGTTCGACTCGGGTGATCTGCTCAAGCTCTACCGCGAGATGGACGCCAACGACGAGGTGCCGGTGGTCATCTACCACTCGCACACCGCGACCGACGCCTACCCGTCCCGCACCGATGTCTCGTACGCCTCGGAACCCGACGCGCACTACGTGCTCGTTTCCACCAAGGACCCCGATTCGCACCAGTTCCGGTCGTACCGGATCGTGGACGGGGAGATCACCGAGGAGCCCGTCGAGATCATCGGCTGAACCCGGCCCCGGGAATAACCCGGCCCGGACCGAACGTCTGCGTAGCAGAGAACCCACCGGAGGTAGAAAACCATGGCCGTGACCGTGTCCATCCCGACCATCCTGCGTACGCACACCGGCGGCGAGAAGTCCGTCGAGGCGACCGGCAAGACCGTGCTCGAGGTGATCGACGACATCGAGTCCCGTCACGGCGGCCTCAAGGCCCGCCTGGTCAAGGAAGAGAAGCTGCACCGCTTCGTCAACGTCTACGTCAACGACGAGGACGTCCGCTTCTCCGGCGGCCTCGAGGCCGAGGTCAAGGACGGCGACACCCTGACCATCCTGCCCGCCGTGGCCGGTGGCTGATCGATGGCTCGCTACGAGTCGCTGCTCGACACGCTCGGCGGCACCCCGCTGGTCGGTCTTCCCCGGCTTTCGCCCACCCACGACGTGCGGTTGTGGGCGAAACTGGAGGACCGCAACCCGACCGGCTCGATCAAGGATCGCCCCGCACTGGCGATGATCGAGGCCGCCGAGCGTGAAGGCATCCTCCGGCGCGGCTCCACGATTCTCGAGCCGACCTCCGGCAACACCGGGATCTCGCTCGCCATGGCCGCGAAGCTCAAGGGCTACGGCCTGGTGTGCGTGATGCCGGAGAACACCTCCACCGAACGCAAGCAGCTGCTGCAGGCGTACGGCGCGCGGATCGTCTTCTCCCCGGCCGCCGGCGGGTCCAACGAGGCCGTGCGCCGCGCGAAGGAACTCGCCGAGGCGAACCCGGAATGGGTCATGCTCTACCAGTACGGCAACCCGGCCAACGCCGACGCGCACTACCGCGGCACCGGGCCCGAACTGCTCAAGGACCTGCCGACGCTGACGCATTTCGTCGGCGGCCTCGGCACCACCGGCACCCTGGTCGGCGTGGGGCGTTACCTCCACGAGGCGAAGCCGGACGTGCAGATCATCGCGGCCGAACCGCGCTATGGCGAGCTGGTGTACGGCCTGCGGAACCTCGACGAAGGCTTCGTCCCGGAGCTCTACGACGCGAGCGTGCTCAACAGCCGGTTCTCCGTCGGCGCGTACGACGCGCTTCGCCGGACGCGCGAGCTGCTGGAGCACGAAGGCATCTTCGCGGGGATCTCGACCGGCGCCGTGCTGCACGCGGCGCTGGCCGTCGCCGAGAAGGCCGACGCTTCGGGGAAGCCCGCCGACGTGGCCTTCGTGGTCGCGGACGCGGGGTGGAAGTACCTCTCGACGGGCGCGTACGCCGGCTCGCTCGACGAAGCGGCCGAAAGGCTCGACGGGCAGCTCTGGGCCTGACGCGCGGCCGCAACGATCGCGACTGCAATGAAGGGGCCTTTCATAGCAAAATTTGCAATGAAAGGCCCCTTCATTGAGCCTTTTTCATCCTGGTGGTGGGGTAGGTGTGTTGGTGCTGTGAACGTGGCGAAGCTCCTGGTAGATGGATCGTCGACCAAGATCAACCCAGGAGCCACCAGGAGCT